>NZ_JBEPEI010000001.1:0-1203550 GCF_040300765.1 Streptosporangium sp. NPDC000239
GGTTGATAGGCCGGGTGTGGAAGCGCGGTAACGTGTGGAGCTGACCGGTACTAATAGGCCGAGGACTTGACCTCAAGGTTTCTTTTGTGTCCATCGCAGACCATGGCTTTGGTTGTGGTGTGGTGGGGTTTTGCTCGCGTCCACTAGGCAATTCTGAGGCAACAGACACCCGTGTTGGCACGGTGGTTGTTTGTGTGTTTCATAGTGTTACGGCGGTTATGGCGAAGGGGAAACACCCGGTTACATTCCGAACCCGGAAGTTAAGCTCTTCAGCGCCGATGGTACTGCACCGGGGACGGTGTGGGAGAGTAGGTCGCCGCCGGACAATCTTTTGTGGGGGGTCATCCTTTGGGGTGGCCCCCCTTTTTTTGTTTGTGCCTGGCCTGGGAGTTGGTGCCTGGCCTGGGAGTGCGGGGGTGGTTGAGGGGTAGCGGGGCTGCCCCTTTTTTGTGCCTGGCTCCGGGGTTTTCGGGGGTGTTTGGTGCGGGTGGGGTTGCGTTCCAGGCGGGGTGCCTGGGGCGCGGGGTGGCCGGCGACTGCCCCCTTTTTTTTCGTGTTTGTGCCCGGCCTGGGAGTGCGGGGGTGTTTGAGGGGCGGCGGGGGCCGCCCCTTTCTGGGTTTCGAGGGTGGGCAGTGGGAGGGTTGGGCGGCGCCGTACGGGGTGTGCTCCGGTGCTTGGAGGAGTGCTTCTCGTAGCGGAAATGACAACGCCCTGGTCGGAGCGACCAGGGCGTTGAAGTCAAACAGGTTCAGGGGGTGACGAACAGGCCGTCGCCGACCGGACGTTCGGCACCGTCCGAGGGCTGGTTGACGACCTTCCCACGGACCACCATCGCGCTCGATCCGCCTCCGTCGAGATTGATGGCCTGCTTGGCGCCCAGCCAGCGCATCAACTGAGCGGCCTCGACCATCGACGCTCCCACGGTGACGCCCGGGATGCGGCCGTCGATGGTGGCCAGGATCAGTCCGCCGTTCTTGGTGACGCCCGCCATCGTCCGAGGGTGACGGCGGAGCATCATGTTGAGGGAGGCCTGCCCGTCGGCGAGAGCGGTGATGTGGATTCGGCCGTTCTTGACCAGGCCTACGCCGCCCGCCATGACGTATGTCTCGGGGGTGAGGGGAACGGCCCGCCGGGTCCGCAGATCGATGACCTTGGTGTCCACCTTCACCGTCGCGGTCTCCGCGGCGTGTTCGAGTAGCCAGTCGGACATGAGGCCGGTGCCGTGCAGTACGGAGAAACCGCGCGGGACGACGCCACCCGCCTGACGGGCCGAGACGACCCTTCCCTGGGGGTCGATCACGGCCTCGGTGCCGCCGTCGGCCGCGGTCTTGGTGCCGAACTCCTCGGTGTAGAGGACGAGTTCGTCGGCGGCCGGCGCCCGGTTGACTCCCTGGATCGCGGTCTTCTCCCCGTCGGATGAAGTGGCTGTGACAGCCGACCTCAACTCGGTGATCTTGACCTTCCTGCCGTTCAGGATCAGTCCGGTCCGGCCTTCCACGGCCTCGCTGAGGAGTTTGCCGCCGACCACGGAGATCCCCATCGGATCTCCCTTGATCTCCTTGACCGTGTGGATGTTGAAGAAGCCGCCGTTGACGCCGGCGATGGCACCGACGAGCTTGCCCATCGAACTGGTGGTCTCGCGCTTGGCGATGGACTTGCCGATGCTCGTTTTGAACGATCCCCGGAAGGTTCTGGGGTCGATCGTCAGCACACGCAGGTTCCAGGGGCCGGTCGTCTCCAGGCCGTCGTCACCGAGGTAGTCGGCCTTGGCCTTGATGTCGAATCCCTTGAGTTCCTTGACCACCTTGTCCGCCTCGGCGCGCTTCTTGAACGGCCACTGCCCGACGCGGACCAGATAGCGTTCCACGGAGGGGGCGTCAGCGGCGGCGGGTTGGACGACCTTCTGGACCTCCGGGGTGAATCCGGCGGACTCGACCTCGGAGGCCTTCGCCTGGGCGGTGGCCAGACTGCCGTCCTCGTGCCCGTTGGGCATCAGCACGGCCACGGTCCAGCCCTGGGTGGATGTGCCGTGCCTTACGGTGAAAAGGTCGACTCCGGGGGCCACGTTGCGTTGCTTCGTCACCGGGGCCACTCGTTCGCCGAGCGGGAACGCTGAGGAGGGGAAGGGCAGGGTCGCCTGTCCCGCCTGGGCGGGCATCGCTGTCGCTACGAGTGTGATGGCGGAAAGCCCGACGACGAGACGTCGTGACATGAATATCTCTCCCCGTTGGTGATCAGACTGCGGCGTACCATCGTGCCGAAGATCTACCTACCGGGGTGGGCGAAACACGCTAAACGTATTGAGAAAGTGTTCTTTCCCACACGGTGTCTTTGCGGGCGAAGCTCCTCAGACCCTCTGTTACGCGAGGGACCTGCGCCAAGCGAATGGGCCGTATGGAAATCCACTTTCCATACGGCCCGTAGCCGGGACTCAGGACACGGAGTGATACACCTTGCGAAGGGTCTCGTGGACGATCCAGGTCGTTTTGGTCCCTGCGGAGAGCAGGCAGACCGAGCCCGGAGTGAGTTCGATGCTGGTGCCGTTCTCGACTTCGAGGGTCGCGCGGCCGGCCAGGACCACGAAGATCTCGTCGTTCTCCACGTCGGTCACGGTTCCGGGGGTTATCTCCCAGATTCCCCGGCTCTGCGAGCCGTCGGGCGACGACCAGAGCTCCACGGAGGAGACCTGGGGCGAGCCCGCGAGGATCTGGGCGGGGTCCAACTCGTCGGGCGACAGCCGTACGTCTCCGGCGGGGACGGCGAAGACGCCTGCGGCGCCGACCATGCGGGCAAGGTCGGCGGCCTCGGGGACGAGGATCTCGGGCATGGGGGCCTTTCAGGTGCGGGGGTTGTCTCTCCGGAACGACTCCAGCGCCAGAAGCGCCACGTGGAGGGAGAGACAGGACTCGACATCGTCCAGGTCGATGTCGAGAACACGTTCCAGCCTACGGAGCCGGTCGTAGAAGGCGGGCCTCGACAGGTGGGCCTTCTGCGCGGCGACGGCCTTGTTGCGGCCCGCGGCCAGGTAGACGCGCAGGATTCCGGTCAGGTCGCCGCCGCGCTGGGCGTCGTGGGCCAGCAGGGAGCCGAGCTCGCGTTCGGCGAAGGTCTGCAGGCGGGCGTCGTCCCGGAGCAGGTGCAGAAGGCCACGTAGACGCAGGTCCGGCAGCCGGTAGAAGGGGCGTCCGTCGGGTTGTCTGACGGCCACGTCCGCGACCTGCTCGGCTTCGAGGAAGCTGCGCCGTACGTCGCGGAGCGAGTCGACCACGGATCCGGCGGCCAGGACGAAGGGTGTGGCGAAGGTCATTCGCAGGCGGTCGGCGAGTGCGGTCAGCGAGGGCTCGGCGAGGGTCCGCGGGGGCAGGGGGAGCAGGACGCCGACGCGGTCCTGGTCCAGGGCGCCGACAAGGGCGGGGAGGCGGGCGTCGCGGCAGGCGGAGGCGGCGGCCTCGGCCAGCTCGTCGAGCCTCACGAGCCGCTCCTGCCCTTCGAGGGAGTCGTCCTGTGGATCACACAGGCGTAGCACCACGCTGATCAGCTTGCGTCCGGTGAGCGGCACGCCGACCGCCCTGGCGCGGGCGGCGGCCTCCTCCGGGTCGGCGTAGGAGTGGGTCAGGATGCCGGTGATGATCGTGCCGTGGGCCTGGCGCTCAAGGGACTCCTGATGGCGTTCCAGCAGGCGGCCCAGGGCGAGGGTGGTCGCGGCGCGCTCGGCGAGCACGACGTCACGCGGCCCCGGGATGCCCTCGCAGAGCAGGATCAGGCGGCCCCAGTCCTGGCCGCGCGCGCCGACCGTGGTGACCAGCCAGCCGGAGGAGGAGTCGTAGGCGGTCCTGCCCTCGGGGGCGACCGCCCGTGAGCGGGTCTCCCAGCTGGCCAGCAGCGTCCCGGTGTCGCGGCCCGCCGTCTCACAGGCGAGCACCTGGTGGGCGAGGTTCTCCAGCAGCACGGGGCGCCCGGAGAGGCGTGCGACCTGGCTGAGGACCTCCGCCGGGGAGGCGCCCTCGACCGACAGCTCGGTGAACACCTCGTGGAGCTGCTCTGAGGCGCGCAGCTCCTCAAGCTGGATGTCGATGATCCTGGCGTGCACCGACTCGGTGATCTGCACGAAGGGGGTCTCGCGGGCGAGAGTGACCAGGGGCAGGCCGTGCTTCTCCGCGGCGTTGATCACCGATCGGGGCAGCTCCCTGATGAACTTGCGGCCCAGTTCGACGATCAGGCCGGACGCGCCGACGGCGGCCAGCTCGGCGACGTAGGCCGTCAGGCCCTCCTGGTCGTCGGGCAGCGCGATGCCGGTGGTGAGAACGAGTTCTCCGCCGCGCAGCAGGTGGGCGATGTCGGTGACCTCGCCGACGTGGACCCAGCGGACCCGGGTGCCGAGCCGGTCGGCTCCCGCGACCACCCGTGGGTTGCCCCGGCGGACGGTGTCCAGGGCGAGAACGTCGGCGATGGTTGGGAGCACTCGTTGAGAGTATCCGATCAGCCTGTAAGTTAGAATGCCGCCTGCTTTACAGCCTGAAAGGTCAACTCCCTCTTTGAGTGGACCTTTCTCTGCGTTCAGGCGGATTTCCCGCCTAATCATCAACCGCCCGGCCTCCCCGTCCACTGGCCTTAGGATGACTTGACCTTTTCTCGGCCGAACGAACGCGGTGGTGAACATGGTTGAGACTACGGACGGAACGAGACGTGGTTCCACACAGGCCGCCGGTGTGGAGGAGCTCGATCTGCGTCAGCTTCTGGCGGGGCTCACCGCCGTACGGGACGGTGACTTCGGCACCCGGTTGCCCGACGAGGGCGACGGTCTGCTCAAGGAGATCGCCACCGTCTTCAACGGGATGGTGGACCAGCTCTCCCTGTTCACCTCCGAGGTGACGCGGGTGGCCCGTGAGGTCGGCACGGAGGGCCAGCTGGGCGGGCAGGCCGAGGTGCCCGGCGTCTCCGGCACCTGGAAGGACCTCACCGACTCGGTCAACGCCATGGCGGGCAACCTGACCGACCAGGTCCGTGACATCGCCCAGGTCGCCACCGCCGTGGCCACCGGTGACCTCTCGCAGAAGATCACGGTGGACGTCCGAGGCGAGATCCTGGAGCTGAAGAACACCCTGAACACGATGGTGGACCAGCTGTCGTCGTTCGCCGACGAGGTGACGAGGGTGGCCCGTGAGGTCGGCACGGAGGGGCGGCTCGGCGGGCAGGCGGAGGTGACCGGCGTCGCGGGGACCTGGCGTGACCTGACCGACTCGGTGAACTTCATGGCGGGAAACCTCACCGACCAGGTGCGCAGCATCGCGCAGGTCACCACGGCGGTGGCCAGGGGTGACCTGTCGCAGAAGATCACGGTCTCCGCGCGGGGGGAGATCCTGGAGCTGAAGAACACCATCAACACGATGGTCGACCAGCTCTCCTCCTTCGCCGACGAGGTGACGAGGGTGGCCCGTGAGGTGGGTACCGAGGGGCGGCTCGGCGGCCAGGCGGACGTCAAGGGCGTCTCCGGCACCTGGCGCGACCTGACCGACTCGGTGAACTACATGGCGGGCAACCTGACCGACCAGGTACGGAACATCTCCCAGGTGGCGACCGCGGTGGCCAGGGGTGACCTGTCGCAGAAGATCACGGTCTCCGCGCGGGGGGAGATCCTGGAGCTGAAGGACACCATCAACACGATGGTGGACCAGCTGTCGTCGTTCGCCGACGAGGTGACGAGGGTGGCCCGTGAGGTCGGCACGGAGGGGCGGCTCGGCGGCCAGGCGGACGTCAAGGGAGTCTCCGGCACCTGGAAGGCGCTCACCGAGTCGGTCAACGTCATGGCCGACAACCTCACCGCGCAGGTGCGCAGCATCGCCGAGGTCACCACCGCGGTCGCCAAGGGCAACCTGTCGCAGAAGATCCGGGTCGACGCCAGGGGGGAGATCCTGGAGCTGAAGGACACCATCAACACGATGGTGGACCAGCTGTCGTCGTTCGCCGCTGAGGTCACGCGGGTGGCCCGTGAGGTCGGCAGCGAGGGACGGCTCGGCGGCCAGGCGGAGGTCGAGGGTGTCTCGGGCACCTGGAAGCGGCTGACCGAGAACGTCAACGAGCTCGCGGGCAACCTCACCCGTCAGGTCCGTGCGATCGCCGAGGTGACCAGCGCCGTGACCTCGGGCGATCTGACCCGTTCCATCACCGTGGACGCCTCGGGGGAGGTGGCCGAGCTCAAGGACAACATCAACTCCATGGTGAAGTCCCTGCGGGAGACCACCCTGGCCAACCAGGAGCAGGACTGGCTCAAGTCCAACCTGGCCCACATCTCCGGTCTCATGCAGGGTCACCGTGATCTCGCCGTCGTGGCCGAACTGGTGATGAACGAGCTGGCCCCGCTGGTCCGCGCGCAGCATGGCACGTTCCTGCTCGCCGAGGAGGCGGGTGGCCGCTCGGAGCTGCGGGTCGTCGGCGGCTACGGTCATCGGGACACCAGCCGCCGCTATGGCTTCGGGGAGTCGCTGGTGGGGCAGGCGGCCCTGGCCAAACGCCCCATCCTGGTCGAGGACATCGCCGACGGCTATCTCACGATCTCCTCAAGCCTGGGGGCGGCAGGGCCGGTCAACCTCATCATCCTGCCGATCATCGTCGAGGATCAGGTGCTCGGGGTGATCGAGCTGGCCAGCCTGAACAGGTTCACCCCGGTGCACCGGGCCTTCCTCGAACAGCTGGTCGGCACCATCGGCGTCAACGTCAACACCATCGTCGCCAACGCCCGTACCGACTCCCTGCTCGCCGAGTCGCAGCGCCTGGCCACGGAACTGCAGATGGGGCAGGAGGAACTCCAGCGTTCCAACGCCGAGCTTGAGGAGAAGGCCGAGCTGCTCGCCCGGCAGAACCGCGACATCGAGACGAAGAACAGGGAGATCGAGCAGGCCCGCCAGGAGCTTGAGGAACGCGCCAAGCAGCTCGCCCTGGCCTCCAAGTACAAGAGCGAGTTCCTGGCGAACATGAGTCACGAACTGCGCACCCCGCTCAACTCGCTGCTGATCCTGGCCCAGCTGCTGGCCCAGAACCCGGCCCGCAACCTCACCGCCAAGCAGGTGGAGTACGCCAACGTCATCCACTCGGCAGGCACCGACCTGCTGCAGCTGATCAACGACATCCTCGACCTGTCCAAGATCGAGGCCGGCAAGATGAACGTCAGCGTCGAGCCGCTGCCGCTGCGGCGCCTGCTCGACTACGTCGAGGCCACCTTCAGACCGCTGACCACGGAGAAGGGTCTCAGGTTCGACGTCACCATCGCCCCGGACGTGCCCGGAGAGCTGCTCATGGACGAGCAGCGGCTGCGCCAGGTGGTGCGCAACCTGCTGTCGAACGCGGTGAAGTTCACCGAGAGGGGTTCGGTCGGGCTGCGCATCGAGCTGATCGAGGAGACCGACCTGCTGGGGGTCCCGGGCCAGGAGGTGCTCGCCTTCCACGTCGTGGACACCGGGATCGGCATCGCCGAGGAGAACCTCTCCCAGATCTTCGACGCCTTCCAGCAGGCCGACGGGACCACCAGCCGCAGATACGGCGGCACCGGTCTGGGACTGTCCATCAGCCGTGAGATCGCGGCCCTGTTCAAGGGCGAGATCAGGGCGGTCAGCGTCCTGGGGCAGGGCAGCACCTTCAGCCTCCGGCTGCCGGTCGCGGACGTCGCCCCCCGCGGCCGTGACGTTCCGGCCGCCGGGCCCGTGGCGAGGGCGGTCGTCCCGCCGGGGGAGGAACAGGCCGGTGGGGAGGGGCGCCGCCTGCTCGTCGTCGAGTCACGCCGGGGCGGGCTGCTGTCCCAGCTCGCCGAGAGCGTCGCGGCCGACCTGGACGAGACGCACGGGCCGGTCAGGGTGGCCACGGCCAACGACCCCGTCACCGCGGTCGAGGCCCTGAGGCGGGACGACCATCACTGCATCGTGCTCGACCTCGGGATGTGGCAGGACGGGGCGGCGGAGTTCCTGCGCGGGCTTGAGGAGGACCCGGTGCTGCGTGAGCTGCCCGTGCTCGCCCACCACACCCGCACGCTCACCCGGCCGCAGGAGGACCTTCTCAAGGGTCGTTCGAATCCCCAGCCTCTGGAGCTCCTGCCGAGTCTCGACGAACTGCGCGAGCGCATCACGCTGCACCTGTCGGCCCAGGCGCGCGGCGCGGTTCTGCCACTGGTACGGCCTGACCTGGACGAGCGGCCCCACGCGCTCCGGGAGGCGGACGCCGTACTGGCCGACAAGAAGGTGCTGGTGGTCGATGACGACGTGCGCAACGTCTTCGCGCTGACCAACATCCTGGAACTGCACGGCATGCGGGTGCTGTACGCGGAGAACGGCCGCAAGGGCATCGAGATGCTGTCGTGCAACGAGGACGTCGACCTGGTCCTGATGGACATCATGATGCCGGAGATGGATGGTTACGCGGCCACCGCGGCCATCCGCAAGATGCCGCGCTTCGCGGACCTGCCGATCATCGCGGTCACGGCCAAGGCCATGCAGGGCGACCGGGAGAAGACACTGTCGGCGGGGGCGAGCGACTACGTCACCAAACCCGTCGACGCGCAGGAGCTGCTCACCCGCATCCAGCAGTGGATGTCGCCGTGAGCCCCCTCATCGCTGCTTGAGGCGCGCTTCGAGGCCGTCGAGGAAGCAGGTGAGCCCGAAGTCGAAGTTGACGGCGCGGAGGGCCTGCTGGTCGAGGTCGGCGTACTCGGAGTAGCGGGCGGCCAGTTCGGGATAGTCGTTCGCGGCACGGGTCACGATGTCCGTCATCGCCTTGACCAGGTCCTGCTCGTTCAGCCCGGATCGCCTGGTGGCGGACCGCCAGGCGATCTCCGGCAGGGTCGTGCCCAGCACGTAGGCCATCATCGTCGAGGCGGCGTGGTCCAGGCCCATGCCGGTGAACCCCGCCTTGGCGAAGGTGCGCATCAGCCCGTCGGACAGGCGCATGGCGTTGGGGCCGATGCTGGGCATGGTGCCGATGAGCACCGCGGACCAGGGGTGGGCGAAGAGCGCCTGGCGCACACCGTAGGCGAAGGCCGAGGCCGCGTCGCGCCAGCCGCTCGTCTCCGGGTCGAACGGCGGGACCTCGCTGAAGACCTCGTCGAGGACGAGTTCGAGAAGGTCGTCCTTGTTGGCCACGTGCCAGTAGATGCTCGTGGCCCCCGCCCCGAGTTTGGTGCCCAGGCGGCGCATGCTCAGCGCCTCCATCCCCTCGGCGTCGAGGATCTCCATGGCCGCGCGCACGATCTGCGCCCGGCTCAGCGTCGGGCTCTTCGAAGGACGCTTCTCACGGGTCCACACCGAGGACAGGGGCTGTTCCACATCCCTAAGCATACGGCTGATAATACGGTGTTCGATTTATCGCACAATGTGCGAGTGTCGAGGGCGGGCATCCGAGGGTGAGGGGGATGTCACGGAAGGGTGCCAAAAATTCATGTATTTCAGATTGCTTAAGTGGGAAATATGGGCGACGATGGTTCATGAGTCGCCCGAGCCCGTGGAGGTGGACATGGCCGGCACAGCCCGCGTCTGGCGAACGTCCGGGCGTGCCGGTGCGAGGGCCCGTGGCGTTCGGGGCCTTCGTGGCTCAGGCGACTCACGGCGTCCCGGTCTGGCCGGGGCCGCCTCCTCCGAGAAGCCCGGGCGGGGAACCTGGGGGGTGCTCCGCCCGGCATCCTGTACGGCTTGCGCCAACCGTCGCAGGGCGCAAGCCGTACAGGAACTCGGAGGTAGGACTGGAACGGCGTTCTAACAACATGACGGCTTTACCGGTCATATCCCGACAGTCTGGTGGTTTGAGCAGGTGAGGTAACCCGACATACTCGTTGTATGTCGGACCTTTTTGCACGCCACCGCGCGGTAATGCCCAACTGGTTGGCCCTCTACTACAACGAGCCCATCGAGATCGTCGGCGGCAAGGGCAACCGGGTCGTCGACGCCTCCGGTAAGAGCTATCTGGACTTCTTCGCGGGCATCCTGACCAACATGATCGGCTACGACGTGCCCGAGGTGCGCGAGGCCGTGGAACGTCAGCTCGCGACCGGCGTGGTGCACACCTCCACGGTCTATCTGCTCCGCGGCCAGGTCGAGCTCGCCGAGAAGATCGCCCGGCTCTCCGGCATCGAGAACGCCAAGGTCTTCTTCACCAACTCGGGCACCGAGGCCAACGAGACCGCGCTGCTGCTGGCGACCTACGCCCGCCGGTCCGACCAGGTCCTGGCCATGCGGCAGAGCTACCACGGCCGCTCCTTCGGGGCGATCAGCGTGACGAGCAACCGCTCCTGGAAGAACAACTCCCTGTCGCCGCTGAACGTGCACTTCCTGCACGGCGCCGACCGGCACCTGACCCAGTTCCGCGGCCTGTCCGACGCCGACTACATCGCCGCCTGCGTGGACGACCTGCGCCACGTGCTCGCCACCTCCGTCGGAGGCGACGTGGCCGCGCTGATCGCCGAGCCGATCCAGGGGGTCGGCGGCTTCAGCATGGCGCCCGACGGGCTGTTCGCCGCCTACAAGGAGGTCCTCGACGCCGAGGGCGTCCTGTTCATCTCCGACGAGGTACAGACCGGCTGGGGCCGTACCGGTTCGGCGTTCTTCGGCATCCAGAACCACGGCGTCACGCCGGACATGATGACCTTCGCCAAGGGGCTCGGCAACGGCTTCGCGGTCGGCGGCGTCGTGGCGCGGGGTGACCTGATGGACGGCCCGCACGCGGCCGGCCTCGCCACCTTCGGCGGCAACCCGATCTCCATGGCCGCCGCCAACGCCACCCTCGACTACGTGCTCGACCACGACCTGCAGGCCAACGCCGCCAGGACCGGCGCTCTGATCATCGACGGGCTCAGGCAGGCCGCGCCGCGTCTGCCGATCGTCGGCGACGTGCGGGGCAAGGGCCTGATGTTCGCCGTCGAACTGGTCGACCCGGCGACCGGGGCACCCTCTCCCGCGATCGCGGCCAGGTTCATGGAGGAGACGAAGAAGGCGGGCCTGCTGGCGGGCAAGGGCGGCCTGTACGGCAACGTGCTGCGGATGGCCCCGCCGCTCACCCTGACCCAGGACGAGGCCGCCGAGGGCCTCGGGATCATCGTCAACGCGCTCGAAACCGTCAACGCCGAGGTCACGTCGTGAAGAACATCACCCACTGGATCGACGGCGCCCTCACCGAGGTTCCCGAGGCGGGCCGTACGTCGGAGATCTTCGACCCGGCGACCGGCCGGGTGGCCGGGCACGTCCACCTGGCCTCGACGGAGGAGGTGGACGCGGCCGTCGCCTCGGCCGTGGCCGCCTACCCCGCATGGAGGGACTCCTCGCTGGTCAAGCGCTCACAGGTGCTCTTCCGCTTCCGTGAGCTCCTGAACGCCAACCGTGACGAGCTGGCCCGGCTCATCTCGGCCGAGCACGGCAAGGTCCACTCCGACGCGCTGGGCGAGGTCGCCAGGGGCATCGAGGTCGTCGAGTTCGCCTGCGGCATCCCGCACCTGCTCAAGGGCGGCTTCTCCGAGGGCGTCTCGACCCGGGTCGACTCCTACTCGATCCGTCAGCCGCTGGGCGTCGTCGCGGGCATCACCCCGTTCAACTTCCCGGCCATGGTGCCGATGTGGATGTTCCCGATCGCGATCGCGGCGGGCAACGCCTTCATCCTGAAGCCCTCGGAGCGGGACCCGTCCGCCTCCCTGCTGCTGGCCGGGCTCTGGAAGGAGGCGGGGCTGCCCGACGGTGTCTTCACCGTGCTCCAGGGTGACAAGGTCGCGGTCGACCGGCTGCTTGAGCACCCCGACGTGCGGGCAGTCTCGTTCGTCGGCTCGACCCCGGTCGCCCGTTACGTCTACGAGACCGGCAGTGCGGCGGGCAAGCGGGTACAGGCGCTCGGCGGCGCGAAGAACCACATGCTCGTGCTGCCCGACGCCGACCTCGACCTCGTCGCCGACGCGGCGGTCTCGGCGGGCTTCGGCTCCGCGGGGGAGCGGTGCATGGCGATCTCCGTCGTGCTCGCCGTCGACCCGATCGGGGACGAGCTGGTCGACAAGATCGTCTCCCGAGTCTCGGCGCTGACCGTCGGCCCCGGCGACGACCCGGCCTCCGAGATGGGACCGCTGGTCACCGGGGCACACCGCGACAAGGTGGTCTCCTACCTCGACCTGGGGGTGTCAGAGGGGGCCAAGCTCGTCGTGGACGGCCGCCTGACCCCGGTGCGCGGTGGCACGACGGCCGAGGAGACCCCCGGTTTCTGGCTCGGCCCGACGGTCCTGGACCACGTCCCGGCCGACTCCCGCGTCCATCGCGAGGAGATCTTCGGGCCGGTGCTGTCGATCGTGCGCGTCTCCTCCTACGAGGAGGGGCTCGGCCTGATCAACAGCGGTGAGTACGGCAACGGCACCGCCGTCTTCACCAACGACGGCGGCGCGGCCAGGCGCTTCCAGAACGAGGTCGAGGTCGGCATGGTCGGCATCAACGTGCCGATCCCGGTGCCGATGGCCTTCTACAGCTTCGGCGGCTGGAAGGCGTCACTGTTCGGTGACAGCCACGTCCACGGCACGGAGGGCGTGCACTTCTACACCCGGGGCAAGGTCGTCACCTCCCGCTGGCTCGACCCGAGCCACGGTGGGGTCAACCTCGGATTCCCGACCAACCGGTAGCCGCGCGGGCGGTGACGGGACGGCCCCGCGGGAAGATCTCCCGTGGGGCCGCTCCGTATGTGGACGGGGCTCCGCGGGCGGCCGATAGGCTCCGGACAGATCGAGTCGTAGGGGGAGCTGCGTGAGCGGGGACAGGTTCCGGCGTACACGTCTCGGCGCACTGGCCGGTGTTGTGGCCCTGACGGTCTGTCTCCCGGTCGCGACGGCCCCCGGCGCGCTCGCCCGGCGGGCGGCCGTTCAGGACACGCGGTCCCCGACACCGAGCCCGAAGCCTTCGGCGTCGATCGGCAGGGGGGAGGGCACCCTGCAGGTGCTCACCTACCAGGGCCACGTCGAGTACGGCGGCGCGACCGCGAGCGCCGACTGGCTCTCGCCCTTCGAGAAGCTCACCGGGTGCAGGGTCAGCAGGCTCGACCGGGTCCACTCCGGCGAGGAGATGGCGGAGAAGGTCCGTTCGGCCTCCTACGACGTGATCTCGGCCTCCCCCGACCTGGCCGGCAGGCTGATCGCGGACGGCGCGGTCAGGCCGCTGGACACCACGCTCCTGCGGTCCTACAAGGACATCCCCCGGCGGCTGCGTGAACTGCCCGCCACCCGGGACGCGAGCGGCAAGGTCTACGGAGTCCCCTATCTGTGGGGGACCAACCAGGTCATACGCGAGCCCGGCGCCCCCGACGGGCCGGACGCGGTCTACCGGACGGAGCAGTCGGCCGTCAGGGACACCCCGCTGAGCATCGCCGACGCCGCCCTGGCACTCAGGCGGACCAGGCCGGAGCTGGGGGTCAAGGACCCCTACCAGCTCACCCCCGCCCAGCTCGACGCCGCCGTCGGGCTGCTGGCCGAGCACGACGGGCCCCGCCGGGTGTACTGGACGAGCACCCTGGAGGTGATCCAGGCCTTCTCGACGGGGGAGGCGCACGTGGCCCAGGCGCTGCCGTACCACCTGGATCTCTTCGAGCGCGCGGGCAGGACGGTCGAGCGGGAGAAGGGGCCGGTGACCGGGTGGGCCGACGCCTGGATGGTCGGGACCGGCGCCACCAGCCCCAACTGCGCCTACAAGTGGCTCAACTGGGTCGGCTCCGCGGACACGCAGCACTCGGCCGCAGCCTGGACGGGGCTGGCCCCCGCCAACGTCAAGGCCTGCGACGGCGAGGTCCGGAGGCTGTGCGACGCCTACCACGCGCGTGACGACCGCGAGCTCGGGCGTGTCCTCTTCGCCACGCGTCCGACGAGGGACTGCGGTGGTTCGGGCGGGGAATGCACTGACTACACCGAATGGGAAAAAAGGTGGAAGGACCTGGTGAAGTGAGCGGGGCGGCCACCGCCCGCGGCTGAACGGGACGTCCCCCTCCGTCCATGTGTGAGGCGGCCACGGTTTCCGTGGGGGCGTCCGTCACCCGCGACGAATCCGGTGGTGAAATCACGTCCCGAATATCGACTGGTTGACCAGTCAGTGGATAGGATCCCGCCATGAGAATCCTTCTTGTGGGAGCGGGCGGGGTCGGCTCGGCCGTCGTCCCCATCGCGGCGCGCCGAGATTTCTTCGAACACATCGTGGTGGCCGACTCTCAACAGAGCCGGGCCACCGCCGCGGTGGCCAGAGCCGGTGACCCGCGGTTCAGCGCGATCACGCTGGACGCCTCCGACCAGGAGGCGGTCGAGGCCGCCCTGGCCAGGCACCGCTGCGACGTGCTCCTCAACGCCGTCGATCCGCGTTTCACCATGCCGCTGTTCAGGGCCGCGCTCAACGCGGGGGCGGACTACCTGGACATGGCGATGTCGCTGTCCCGCCCCCACCCGGGCAGGCCGTACGAGCTGCCGGGGGTGAAGCTCGGTGACGAGCAGTTCGCTCTGACCGGGCGGTGGCGGGACAGAGGTCGCCTCGCGCTGGTCGGCATGGGGGTCGAACCGGGGCTGGCCGACGTGTTCGCGCGCTACGCGGCCGAGCACCTCTTCGAGAGCATCGAGGAGATCGGTGTCCGCGACGGGTCGAACCTGGTGGTCGAGGGCTACGACTTCGCGCCGACCTTCTCCATCTGGACGACCATCGAGGAGTGCCTGAACCCTCCGGTGGTCTGGGAGGACGGCGCCTGGCACACCACCGAGCCGTTCAGCGAACCCGAGGTGTTCGACTTCCCCGAGGGGATCGGCCCCGTCGAGTGCGTCAACGTCGAGCACGAGGAGGTCCTGCTCGTGCCGCGCTGGATCGACGCCGGGCGGGTGACGTTCAAGTACGGTCTCGGCGAGGAGTTCATCGGCGTCCTGAAGACCCTGCGCAAGCTCGGCCTGGACAACGCGGGCAAGATCCGGGTCGGCGGTGTCGAGGCCTCACCGAGGGACGTGGTCGCCGCGGCCCTGCCCGATCCGGCGACGCTCGGCGAGCGGATGCGCGGCAAGACGTGCGCGGGCACCTGGGTGAAGGGCGTCGGCAAGGACGGCGCGCCCAGGGAGGTCTACCTGTACCACGTGGTGGACAACGCGTGGTCGATGCGGGAGTACGGCTGCCAGGCCGTGGTGTGGCAGACGGCGCTGCACCCGGTGGTCGCGCTCGAACTGCTGGCGAGCGGGGTCTGGGCGGGCTCGGGGGTGCTGGGACCCGAGGCGTTCGACGCGGTGCCGTTCCTGGACCTGCTCGATGACTACGGCTCGCCGTGGAGGATGCGGGAGCAGACGCACGGGGCGCTGCTGTCCGCCTGAGACGGCGCGGAGGCGAGCCTCAGAAGAAGGCCGCGCGGCGGGGCAGGTGGTAGATGTTCTCCTCGGTCTCCTGGACCAGTGCCTCGGCGCACTCGTCGCAGGCGAACAGCGGGGAGTCGTTGGGCAGCCTGCCGATCCTGATCCTTGGCCGGGGCCATCTCTTGTGGCAGGTAACACAGGCGTCGCCCTCGCACTGAGCCCGGGTGAGGCCCTCCGGGTCGAACGTCGCCGTGATCCGTGCCGCCCTGGTATGCCGCCAGTCCATCACGTCTCCCGTCTTGATCGCGAAGTCTTATACCGGAACCGTTATAACGCCGTTTCCGTCCGTGATCAGTGTGGTAAGTGTCAAGCGGTGGTTAAATCACTCCCTGTGCGCCTTCCATAACGCAATAAAAGGGGCACCCAGTCTTAAGCCGGGTGCCCCTTTTGCGGTGATCCAAACCGTTAGATCTCGCTGATGATCTTCTCCAGGATCGTCAGTCCCTCTTCGAGCAGGTGGTCGGGCATGACCAGCGGCGGAAGGAATCTCAGAACATTGCCGTAGGTGCCGGCGGTCAGCACGAGCAGCCCCTCCGCGTGGCACCTGGCGGCGATCTCGCCGGCCGCCGTCGGGTGCGGCTCCTTGGTGCCGGGGACGACCAGCTCGATCGCGATCATGGCGCCCCGGCCGCGCACGTCACCGATCACCGGGTTGCGCTCCGCCACAGCCCGCAGCCGGGGGAGCATGACCTCGCCGATGTGACGGGCCCTGCCGGTCAGGTCCTCGGCCTCGATGGTCTCGATCACACCCAGCGCCGCCTCGCAGGCCAGCGGGTTGCCGCCGTAGGTGCCGCCGAGACCGCCGACGTGGACCTTGTCGAGCAGCTCGGCCCTGCCGGTGACGGCCGACAGGGGCAGGCCGCCCGCGATGCCCTTGGCGGTGACGATGATGTCGGGGACGACGCCCTCGTCCTCACAGGCGAACAGGTGGCCGGTGCGCGCGAAACCGGTCTGGACCTCGTCGGCGATGAAGACGATGCCGTTCTCCCGGCAGAACTCCGCGATCCTGGGCAGGAAGCCCTTGGCCGGCTCGATGAAGCCGCCCTCGCCCGCGATCGGCTCGATCACCACGGCGGCCACGTTCTGCGCGCCGATCTGCTTGCCGATCTGGTCGATCGCCTGGGCCGCGGCCTCCTCGGCGCAGTTCTCCGGGCCGGTCGGCCAGCGGAAGGGGTAGGCCAGCGGCATCCGGTAGACCTCGGGGGCGAACGGCCCGAACCCGTGCTTGTACGGCATGCTCTTGGCCGTCAGCGTCATCGTCAGCAGCGTGCGGCCGTGGTAGCCGTGGTCGAAGACGACGACCGCCTGGCGCCCCGTGGCGTGCCGCGCCACCTTGACCGCGTTCTCCACGGCCTCGGCGCCGCTGTTGAGCAGGAAGGTGCGCTTCTCGTGGTCACCCGGGGTCAGCTCGTTGAGCCTCTCGCAGACCCGGACGTAGGACTCGTAGGGAGTGACCATGAAACAGGTGTGCGTGAAGTCCGCGACCTGCCTGGTCACCCGCTCGACCACGCGCGGGGCGGAGTTGCCCACGCTGGTCACCGCGATGCCGGAGCCGAAGTCGATCAGTGAGTTGCCGTCGGCGTCGACGACCACACCGCCCCCGGCCTGCGTCACGAAGACGGGCAGCGTGGTGCCGATGCCCGGAGGAACGGCGGCCTGCTTGCGCGCGAACAGCTCGCGGGATTTGGGGCCGGGAATCTCGGTGACGACCCGGCGCTCCTGAGGAAGCGAGGGGCCGCCCTGGGTGACGGTGCTCATGCTGTGACGGTATGTCGCGCGTACCGGGATGCGGATGATGCACTATGGCAAAATTACCGACGGCACTCTTGCCGTAACGTACAAATCCGGGGGTGATCGTGGCACCGACGCTCCGCACCGTCGTGCGGCGTCTGCCGCTCAAACTCGCCGTGCTGGCCGGGCACGACGCGCTCGACAGTCAGGTCCGCTGGGTCGCGGTCAGCGAGCTTGAGGACCCCACCCCCTTCCTTGAGGGCGGCGAACTGGTGCTGACCACCGGTATGCGCCTGCACGAGGCGGACGCGGCCCCCTACGTCGGCAGGCTCGTGGCCAGGAACGTCACCGGTCTCGGCTTCGGCGTCGGCCTCGGGCACGAGGAGATCCCCGCCGGGCTGGTCGAGGCCGCGGCGCTGGCGGGCCTGCCGCTGATCGAGGTGCCCCGCGACACCCCGTTCGTGGCCATCAGCAAGCTGGTCAGCGACCTGATCGCCGCCGAACAGTACGAGGAGATCAGCCGCGCCTTCGCCGCCCAGGGACGCCTGACCCGCGCCGCGCTCCGCCCGGAGGGGGCCGCCGCGGTGATCGACCGCCTGGCCCACGAACTGGGCGGCTGGGCCGCACTGCTCGACGAGGCGGGGGCCGTACGGCACGCGGCGGGCAGGGACGCCTCCCACGTCACCAGGCTGCTGCCCGAACTGGAGCGGCTCAGGAAACCCGCGGGACGCGGCGCCCCGGCGAGCCTGGCGCTGTCCACCCCGGCCGAGCACATCGTCGTGCAACCACTCGGCGCCCGCCGGGTCAGGGGGTTCTTCGCGGTCGGCGCGGAGCGGCCGTTCACACCGGTCGCGCACACCGTGGTCAACGCCGCCGGGTCGCTGCTGACGCTGGTCATCGAGCACGGCAGGGAACATCTGGCCGCCGAGCGCAGGATCCGCGCGGCCGTGCTGCGGTTGCTGCTGGCCGGGCAGGCCGAGGCAGGGCGGGAGGTCCTGGACCTGCTGGGGGAGACGTTGCCCGTGGACCGGCTGGTCGTGCTGGCCGTCCGCGGCGACCGGGAGGCGGTGCTCGACGCCGTCGCGGCGGGCTTCGCCGGGGCCCCCACCGGAGTCTTCGCCGCGCCGGACGCGGAGCGGGTGGTCGTCCTCGCCCCCGAGGGCCTCGCGGACGAGGTGGCCCAGGCACTCGCCGAGTACGGCGAGGTCGGTCTCGGCGCCCCGGTCGGTCTCGACGACCTGCACGCCGGACTCGGCCAGGCGGACCGGGCACTGGCCGCGGCCGGTCGCGGCACCGAGCGTGTGACGCGCTTCGCCGACCTGGCGGGCCAGGGTCTGCTGTCCCTGCTGGACGCCGAGGCGGCCGAGGCGTTCTCCGCCGCGCTGCTCGCCCCCCTGCGCGAGTACGGCTCGCGCGCCGACCTGCTGGAGTCCCTGCGCGCCTACCTGGCCTGCAACGGCCACTGGGACGCCGCCGCGCAACGGCTCGGCGTGCACCGGCACACCCTGCGTTACCGTATGCGCCGTGTCGCCGAGCTTCTCGGCCGCGACCTCGACGACCCCGGCGCCCGCGCGGAGCTCTGGGTCGCGCTGACCACGGCGGGATGACCACGTCCTCCGCAGGTCACGGCTTCTCGGTCAGATAACGGGAGATGGTGGCGTAGGTGACCGCGTTGTAGGTCTCGCCGTCCCGCAGGTGACCTGACCGCTCCAGGCTGATGGCGCCCTGCGCGGCGGCCCAGAGGGCGTCGGCGATCCTCCTGGGCTGGGTCGGGATGATGTATCCGGCGGAGATGCAGTCCGCGATCACCCGGTCGAGGATGTTGAGCGCGGCCCTGGCCAGGGTCCTGGCCCGCTCACTCGGCACGAAACCGGGGATGGCCCGCTCGAACATCAGGGCGTAGTAACCGGGCTCGGCCAGGGCGGCCTCCCGGTAGGCGGGACCGAGCGCGGTGAGGTGCTCAAGGGCGTTCCTGCGCGGAGGCACGGCCTCAAGGCGCCGTCTGAACCGCTCGAACCCCTCAAGGTAGAGCGCCTCGGCCAGCCCTTCCTTGCTGCCGAACATGGTGTAGACGACCGTCGTCGAGCACCCGGCCTCGGTGGCGATGCGGCGCATCGACAGGCTTTCCGGGCCGACGGTGACGAGAAGCTGACTGGCCACGTCGAGGAGCCGTCCGCGAAGCTCGTCCTGGCCCGCCCGTTCGCCGAGGTGATAGGCACCCTGCAGCCCGCGCGGCGCCGGAGAGGTCATGCGGCCACGCCCTTCCGCTGTGAGGGAGTTGCAACCGTGACTTAGCCAGAGCGAAGATCGTTCAAACCGTCGTCATATAGGAATATCCATAAAGCGGGCCGGTTTCGTTACAGCCCCCAAGAGAGAAGAGGACATACGGAACGGCGCATCGCGCTGACCGTCTTGTACGCCCTGGAGTAACGCCCCGTCGCGGCGGTTGGCATACCGTCTGAGCATGGACGTGCGCCCCTTCTGGCTCGCCGGCCGTCCCGCCACCGGGGACGCCGAGCTCACCGTGACCAACTCACACGACGGCCGTGTCGTCGGCCTCTGCTCAGTGCCGACGGCCGACCAGGTCGAGGAGGCCGTCGCAGCGGCGGTGGCCGTGCGCGGGCAGGCCGCCGCGCTCCCCATCCACGTGCGGGCCGACGCCCTCGCCCACGTCTCGCGCCGCCTGGCCGAGCGCGCCGAGGAGCTCGCCCGGCTGATCATGGAGGAGAACGGCAAGCCGATCTTCTGGGCCCGTGGCGAGGTCAACCGCGCGATCTCCACCTTCAGGTTCGCGGCCGAGGAGACCCGCAGGCTCAGCGGCGAGGTCATGCGCCTGGACACCGAGGCCGGCTCCGCGGGCCGTCTCGCCTACATCTCGCGCGTCCCGCACGGCCCGGTCCTGGCGATCACGCCGTTCAACTTCCCGCTCAACCTGGTGGCCCACAAGGTCGCCCCCGCCATCGCGGTCGGCGCGCCGGTCATCGTCAAGCCGGCCCCCGCGACCCCGCTCTCCGCCCTGGTGCTCGGCGAGATCCTGGCCGAGACCGACCTGCCCGAGGGCATGTTCTCCGTGCTGCCGGTGCCCAACGACCGCGCGGGCGCCCTGGTCGAGGACCCGCGCCTGCCGGTGGTCTCCTTCACCGGCTCCGGCCCCGTCGGTTACGCGATCATGGACCAGGTGCCGCGCAAGCACGTCACCCTGGAGCTCGGCGGCAACGCCGCCGCGGTCGTGCTCGCCGACGCCGACCTCGACTGGGCGGCTTCGAGGGTCGCGCTGTTCTCCAACTACCAGGCCGGGCAGAGCTGCATCGCCGTCCAGCGTGTGATCGTCGAGGAGTCCGTGCGTGAGGACTTCCTGGCCAGGCTGGTGCCCGCGGTCGAGGCCCTGGTCGTCGGCGACCCCGCCGACGACCGGACCCAGGTCGGGCCGCTGGTCTCGGTCGAGGCCGCGGAGCGCGTCGAGCAGTGGGTCAAGGAGGCCGTGGCGGCCGGTGCCCGGCTGCTGGCGGGCGGCACCCGCGAGGGCGCGACCGTCGCCCCGACCGTGCTCGCCGACGTCCCGCACGACGCCAAGGTCTCCTGCGAGGAGGTCTTCGGCCCGGTGATGATCGTCCAGTCGGTCTCCGGCGTGGACGAGGCGTTCGCCACGGTCAACGACTCCAAGTACGGTCTGCAGGCCGGGGTGTTCACCCGCAACCTGGACGTCGCCTTCCGCGCCAACCGCGAGCTCGAGGTGGGCGGCGTGGTCATCGGGGACGTTCCGTCCTACCGCGCCGACCAGATGCCCTACGGCGGCATCAAGGAGTCCGGCGTCGGCCGCGAGGGCATCCGCTCCGCCATCGCCGACTTCACCTACGAGAAGGTCATGGTCCTGACCGGGCTCTCCCTGTAGGCCCCAGAGAGGTACGGCCCGCACCCTGGGGTGCGGGCCGTACCCTCATGATCTCTGGGCGACGGCGTAGAGCCGTCTGGCGGTCTCACCGAAGTAGGGGCCGTACATCGTGCCGCGGTCGTCGCTGTACTTGAAGCTGCTCACCGAGGTGACCGTGCCGTGCCCGGTCACGGGGTCGAAGCCGCTCAGCCAGGGGCCGCCGCTCGACCCGGCGGTCATGTCGCAGCGCAGGCCCTGGTCGCTGGTCTGGCCGTGCGGGTCGTCACGGACCGTCCCCGCGCAGAAGACCAGGTTCTCGCCGTCGTAGGGCAGGTCGGCGGGGAAGCCGAAACCGTGGGTCTGACGGCCCCTGGCGGTGTCGAAGGCGATGTCCTGGACGCCGACGACCTCGGCCAGGTGCCTGCCGCCCCGCGGGTTGACCGCGACCATGCCGATGTCGTGGCTGTCGTCACCGCCCCGCGCCCACGCGCCCGTCACGAACATGCGCCGGGCCGTGAACTGCCCGTACGGCCGTCGCCCCCGGTCGTAGCCGGGCACGAAGACCCAGTTGTCCGCCCACGCGCCCGTGCCGTTCTTGACGCAGTGGCCCGCGGTGACGACCAGGTCCGCGTTGGCGCTCCTGACCGAACTCGCCGAGCACACGAAGTCGGTCCCGCCGAGGGTCATGAACACGCGCCCCGTCGTACGGGCGACCTGCCCGCCCGCGCCCCAGCGTGCACCGCCGACCCGCGCGCCGTACCGGGTGCGGGTCGCGCCCGGCGGGGCCTTGACGGACCGCACGGCGGACCTTCCGCCGGGTCTCGCGGCGAGTCTCACGACGGAGGGTCTCGTGCCGGGCGTTTCGAAGGAGGCCTTCAGCCCGAGCAGGCCGGTGACCGCGCCGAGCACGCCGGTCACCGGCCCGAGCAGGCCGATGGGGGCGGCGGCGGCCATCCGGCGGGGCGTCCAGTAGGCGAGCACACGGCGCTGCTCGGCGGAGTTTCCCGCGCCCGTGTGCCCGGCGACGCCGGTGTCGTCTCCACCCGGGGTCGCCGGCTGTGCGAGGTGTTCGGCCAGTCCGTGCGAGGTCTGCCGGTGTTCGGGGGCCGTCGTGCCGGTCGCGGGGGCGCCGAGCAGCCCGGCGACGAGCACGGCACCCAGGAGCAGGGGGAGGCTCGAAGTCATGGGCCGAGTTTGCACTACCAGATGTGTTCTTGTTGCTACTTTCGGTGAAAGTCGAGGGTTGTCGGCGCTCTGCGTACCCTCGGCGGCGGTCCGACCGGGAGGGGCCATCCGGGAGAATGGGCCCGTGCAGCCAGACACCACGCGTTCGGTCGCCCTGCTCGGCTCTACCGGCTCGATCGGGACCCAGGCCCTCGACGTCATCGCCCGCAATCCCGCCCGGTTCCGGGTCGTGGCCCTGGCCGCGGGGGGTGGCAGGGTCGACCTGCTGGCCCGCCAGGCGGCCGAGTTCGGGCCCGACGTGGTGGCCGTCGCCGATCCGGCCGCCCTGCCCGAGCTGCGGCGGGCACTGGCCGGGCACGGGGTGAGCCCCACGGTCCTGGCCGGGCCAGAGGGGGTCGCCGAGGCGGCGGCCTGGCCGTCCGACGTGGTCCTCAACGGCGTCACCGGGGCGCTCGGACTGACCTCGACGCTGGCCGCGCTTGAGGCGGGCCGGGTGCTCGCCCTGGCCAACAAGGAGTCGCTGATCATCGGCGGTCCCCTGGTCAAAAGGCTGGCCAAACCCGGGAGACTGCTGCCGGTCGACTCCGAGCACTCCGCCCTGGCCCAGTGCCTGTGGGCCGCGGGTCCGCAGGGGCCGGACGCCTCCGCCGTACGGCGGCTGGTCGTCACCGCCAGCGGCGGCCCCTTCCGCGGCAGGCCGAGGGAGCAGCTCACCGGGGTGACCCCGGAGCAGGCCCTGGCGCATCCGACCTGGTCGATGGGGCCCGTCGTCACGGTGAACTCCGCCACACTCGTCAACAAGGGCCTTGAGGTCATCGAGGCCCATCTGCTCTTCGACATCGGCTTCGACCGGATCGAGGTGGTGGTCCACCCGCAGTCGGTCGTGCACTCGATGGTCGAGTTCGTCGACGGCTCGGTCGTCGCCCAGGCCAGCCCGCCCGACATGCGGCTGCCGATCGCGCTGGCCCTCGGCTGGCCGGAACGGGTCCAGGCCGCGGCTCCTCCGGTCGACTGGACCAGGGCCCACACCTGGACCTTCGAGCCCCTCGACGACGAGGCGTTCCCCGCCGTCGCGCTGGCCCGTCACGTCGGCTCCGCGGGGGGTACGGCCCCGGCCGTCTACAACGCCGCCAACGAGGTCTGCGTCGAGGCCTTCCTCACCGGACGGCTGCCGTTCACCGGCATCGTGGACACCGTGGCCGCGGTCGTCTCCGAGCACGCCGTGACCTCGGCGGAGACGGTCGCAGAGGTGCTGGACGCTGACGAATGGGCACGGATTCGGGCACGGGAGCTCACGGCTACTGCCTAGACTGGAGATGTCCCCGACTCATCAAGGGCTGAAAATGACTTCTGTTGCTCTCGGGATCCCGTCCGTGAGGACCAGGCCGATCGCCGAGCGACGCAAATCCCGTCAGATCATGGTTGGTTCCGTTCCTGTCGGCGGTGACGCGCCGGTCAGCGTGCAGTCGATGACCACCACGCTCACCGCGGACGTCAACGCGACGCTCCAGCAGATCGCCGAGCTGACCGCGTCCGGCTGCCAGATCGTCAGGGTCGCCGTGCCGTCCCAGGACGACGCCGACGCGCTGCCGATCATCGCCAGGAAATCCCAGATCCCGGTCATCGCCGACATCCACTTCCAGCCGAAGTACGTCTTCGCCGCGATCGAGGCGGGCTGCGCGGCGGTCCGGGTCAACCCGGGCAACATCAAGAAGTTCGACGACAAGGTCGGTGAGATCGCCAGGGCCGCCGCCGACCACGGCGTGCCGATCAGGATCGGCGTCAACGCCGGCTCCCTGGACCCCAGGCTGCTGCAGAAGTACGGCAAGGCCACCCCGGAGGCGCTGGTCGAGTCGGCGCTGTGGGAGTGCTCGCTGTTCGAGGAGCACGGTTTCCAGGACATCAAGATCTCGGTCAAGCACAACGACCCGGTCGTGATGGTGCAGGCGTACCGGCTCCTCGCGCAGCGCTGCGACTACCCCCTCCACCTGGGCGTCACCGAGGCGGGGCCCGCCTTCCAGGGCACGATCAAGTCGGCCGTGGCCTTCGGCGCCCTGCTGGCCGAGGGCATCGGCGACACGATCCGGGTCTCGCTGTCGGCCCCTCCGGTCGAGGAGGTCAAGGTCGGCGCCGCGATCCTGGAGTCGCTGAACCTCCGCGAGCGCGGTCTGGAGATCGTCTCCTGCCCCTCGTGCGGACGCGCCCAGGTCGACGTCTACACCCTGGCCGAGCAGGTCCAGGCGGGCCTGACCGGCCTGAAGGTCCCGCTGCGGGTCGCGGTGATGGGCTGCGTGGTCAACGGTCCCGGCGAGGCGCGGGAGGCCGACCTGGGGGTGGCCTCGGGCAACGGCAAGGGCCAGATCTTCGTCAAGGGCAAGGTCATCAAGACCGTCCCCGAGTCGCAGATCGTGGAGACCCTCATCGAGGAGGCCCTGCGGCTTGCCGAGGAGATGGGTGTGGAGATCGACTTCGACGACGAGGACGCCCCCGGCCCCGAGGTCGTCGTCCGTTAATCCGTTGCCGTCCCTGCCCGGACAGGGCAGGGTTCACGTCATGATCGAAGTACGTGTCCTGAGCTCGGACGACTGGCCGCTGTGGCGGGAGCTGAGGCTGGCGGCCCTCGCCGAGGCGCCGGCCGCCTTCGGGGCGAGACTGGCCGACTGGCAGGGGGACGGCGACCGCGAGGACCGCTGGCGGGGACGCCTTGAGATACCCGGTTCGCACAACGTGGTCGCGGTCCTCGACGGAGTGCTCGCCGGAATGGCCAGCGGTGTCCCCGCCGGCGGTGCGGACACGGTCGAGCTGATCTCGATGTGGGTCGGCCCCCAGGCCCGGGGCCGGGGGGTCGCGGGCCACCTGATCCAGGAGATCGAGCGATGGGCGGCGCTGCGGAGCACCGCGACCCTGCGCCTGTGTGTGATGCCGGACAACGACGCGGCCATCGCGCTCTACCGGGGCCACGGCTTCAAGGACACCGGGGAACTCGGCGACCTGCTCGGCGACGGCAGGAGCAGGGAGATCGTCATGGCCAAGCCCCTGGGTGGCTCCGGAGGGTGACCGGACGGCCGGTGGAAAAGGTGAGATCTCCTGATCTCTGGGGCGAACGGGGCGAATGTGTCGGGTGAACAACCTGGGGCCATAACTCAGAGTCGCCATTGACTACCCTTGGTCGCTGGGCTTGATTTGGTTGCGGTCCTCACTCGTCGTCACGTTCCGCGACGGGGAGGCAAGGCGTCGTCCTCCGTTGAAAGGAAGCGCATGTTCCGCACCTCTGCCCGCGCGGCGACCCTGGCCCTGGCGGCTCTGACGGGTCTGGCCGGTCTCGTGCCCGCCTCCTCCGCCTCGGCCGCCGTGTCGAGTACCCCCGTCCACACCACCGTGGCGGGGGCCGACGACTGCGGTCGCGAGCTAGGCGAGTGGATCGACGGCGGCCACGCCGTCTACCGGGGAAACCTCCGTGCCGAGCTCAGTGACGAGACGGTCGAGGCGATCGTCTCCTTCCAGGACGACCGGGTCGAGGTCGTCCTCGACGGGCGCTCCTCCGGGTCGCGGCGCCACCGGTTCAACCCGGACCGGCCCGGCATCACCTGGACCACCTTCGGCTTCTCGGTCCTGCTCGACCGTCCCACCTGTGAACGGGACGGCGTGGGCGAGGCCAACCTCGCCCTGAGGGCCCCGGGCCTCGGGCGCCTGCAGGGCCAGGTCCACCGGGAGGAGTAGGTTCGCGGGCGGGTTGTCTCGTGGGGCGGTTCCGCGCGGGCGCGCGGGGCCGCCCCACGGCGTCTCCCGGACCGGCCAGGTGTTCAGGGGCGTCGCGCGTCCACCTCGATCTCTATCCTCATCCGCGGATCGGACAGGCCGCAGACGATCATCGTCGCCGCGGGCCGTACCTCGCCGAAACGGCGGCGCAGGGCGGGCCAGCACAGCTCGAAGTCCGCGCGGTCGGGCAGCATGTAGCGCACGCGCACGACGTCGGCGAACGAACAGCCCGCCTGGGTCAGCGCGCTCTCGATGTTGCGCAGGCACTGTTCGGCCTGCTCGACCACGTCATCCGAGATCGTCATCGTCGCGTAGTCGAACCCGGTCGTCCCGGACACGTGGACCCGGTCGCCGTCGACCACCGCGCGCGCGTAACCGATCTCCTCCTCGAAGGTGGAACCGCTCAAGATCGCATATCGCTCCGTCATGTGATGGATGCTAGCCAGGGCTCCCGGACGGCAACGTGACGGTCACGGGATGGCAAGGATCTCGTCGTACCGCCCGTGGCCGGGTCACCGGCTGGGAGACCATCGCCTCTGCCGTACGAGTAGGGGGAATTCGTGAAAAGGGTTGTCGGGGTCGCCGTGGGCTTCGCGGTGTTCGCCGCCATGGCCGGGCTACCGCAGGAGGCGGCGGCGCAGGAACGGGACGATCTGGTCTGGGGGCCCTGCGAAACACCGGGCAAGGCCTCGTCGGACGCGGACGCCTCCTCAGGGAGCGGTGAACAGGCGGGTGCGGCGGTCGAGTGCGCCTCCCTGAGGGTCCCGCTCGACTACGCCGATCCTGACCGGACCATCAGCCTGGCGCTGAACCGGGTCAGGGGCGGGGACTCGCGGAACCATCTGGGGGCGTTGCTGGTCAACCCGGGAGGGCCGGGGGCCTCCGGCCTCAGCCTGGCCAGGCGGGTCGCCGCCCAGCTTCCCCCCGACCTCGCCGGACGGTTCGACGTGATCGGGTTCGACCCGCGGGGGGTCGGCCACAGCGAACCCGCGCTGCGGTGCGTCGATCCCGCCGAGTACTACGCCCCGCCCCGCCCGGACAACGTTCCCGGCAACGCCGAACAGGAGGCGGTGCTGCTCGGCAGGGCCCGCCGGTACGCCGAGGCCTGCCAGAGCCGGTGGGACTGGATGCTGCCGCACCTGAGCACGGAGAACAGCGCCAGGGACATGGACGAGATCAGGAAGGCGCTGGGCGAGGAGAAGATCAGCTATCTGGGCTACTCGTACGGCACCTACCTCGGCGCGGTCTACGCCACCCTCTTCCCCGGCCGGGTGAGCCGGATGGTCATGGACAGCGTGGTCGACCCGAAGGGCATCTGGTACGGCTCCAACCTCGCCCAGGACGTCGCCTTCAACCGGCGCCACCGGGACTTCCTGCGCTGGACGGCCCGTCACAACGACGTCTACCGGCTCGGCCGGACGACCAGGATGGTCTCCTTCGCCTGGTACGCCATGCGCAACCGGCTGCGTGTCCGCCCGGCGGGCGGGGTGGTCGGGCCGAGTGAACTCGACGACATCTACACCCTCGGCGGCTACTCCGACCTCGTCTGGCCGCAGCTGGCCAAGGCCTTCTCCACCTACGTCAAGAAGGGGGACGACGCCCCGCTGCTCGCCGCCTACCACAGGTACGCCGAGAACGACGCCGAGGACGAGAACGGCTACGCCGTCTACCTGGGGGTGCAGTGCCATGACGCCGCCTGGCCCGGCCAGTGGAGCAAGTGGCGCGCCGACATGTCCAGGACGCACGCCAAGGCCCCCTTCCTGACCTGGTCGAACGCCTGGTACAACGCGCCGTGCGTGTTCTGGCCCGAGCGCGGGGGCACCCCGGTGACGCTCAAGGACAACGCCGGGCTGCCGCCCATCATGATCGTTCAGGCGGAGCGCGACGCCGCGACGCCGTACCGGGGGGCGCTGCGCATGCGGGCGGTGTTCGGGCGCTCCAGGATGCTGGCCGTGGCCGGGGGAAACCACGGGGCCACCTTCAGCGGCAACCAGTGTGTGGACCGCAGGCTGGCGGCCTACCTCAGGGACGGGACGCTCTTCGGCCCGGCCAGGCGGGCGGCGCGAGGACCGGACGCCCGCTGCGCCGCGACCTCGCAGGCACCGGCCGCGGCCGGGTGACAACACAGGCCACCCAGGGTAGATGACAGGCTCTGTGTTGGTTCCTGCCAAAATCGTGGGGGTCGCGTAGGCTGGGCGCGTGATGCTGCGCACAATGGCGTCGCGCGTGCTCGACGACAACGATCGTGACGAGGTGCTGGCGATCCTGGACGCCGACCCCGTCTCCAACGTTTTCGTCGCCTCCAGGGTTCGTGCCGTCGGTCTCAGCCCGGCCAGGCTCGGCGGCCAGATGTGGGGGTTCGGCCCGCGCGGCGGCCTCACCTCGCTCTGTTACGCGGGAGCCAACCTGGTCCCGGTCAACGCCGGCGCCGAGGCCGTGCACGCCTTCGCCGAGCGTGCCCGCAAGCAGGGACGCCGCTGCTCCTCGATCGTCGGCCCGTCCGACGCGGTCGAGCCGCTCTGGGAGCGGCTCGAACCGTACTGGGGGGCGGCCCGCGCGATCCGGTGGACCCAGCCGGTGATGGAGGCGACCGAGCCGTCCCCGGTCCCGGCCGACCCCCTGGTCAGGCGGGTCAGGCCGGAGGAGTTCGAGATCCTGCTGCCCGCCTGCGTCGCGATGTTCACCGAGGAGGTCGGCATCTCGCCCGAGGTGGGCGACGGGGGCGCGCTCTACCGGTCACGGGTCGCCGAGCTGATCCGGATCGGCAGGTCCTACGCCAGGATCGACGACGGCCGGGTCGTCTTCAAGGCCGAGATCGGCGCCGTGACCCCCCAGGCGTGCCAGATCCAGGGGGTCTGGGTCCACCCCGAGCTGAGGGGCAGGGGCCACGCGGTCGCCGGGATGGCCTCGGTGCTCAAGCACTCCCTCGAATGCTTCGCGCCGGTGGTCTCGCTGTACGTCAACGACTACAACGCCCCCGCGAGGGCGGCCTACCGCAGGGCGGGGTTCCGCGAGGTCGGCACCTTCATGTCCGTCCTCTTCTGAGGAGCGGGTTCACAGGGCCCGGACGAGCCTGGTCAGCAGGTGTTCCAGTTCGGCGCCGGGGTCGGCGGTGAGACCCGCGTGCACCGGGCCCGTCTGCACGATCGTGCTTCGCGGGGCGGTCAGCCAGCGGAACCGGCTGCCGAGCGACTCGCCCGTCAGCGGACCCTCCTCGCCGAGGCAGGAACGCCGGTAGGCGCCCAGAGCGTGTCGTACGCCCTCGACGTCGGCGTTCGCGTCGAGGGCCCGCAGCCTGGCCTCGTCAAGCTCGATCCCGGCGCACAGGTAGTCGCGCGGCTGGCAGTACAGCAGCACCCCGGCGTTGATCAGTTCGCCGCGTTCGACGCGGGGGACGACCCGGATCACGGCGTACTCGTAGACGTCTCTCACCGGTTGTCCTTCCAGAACGCGCCCACCGAGCCGGTCTTGCCGCCCTGCCGTGCCCCGGGAGCCCCCTGGGGAAGCTCCTGGGGGAGCCACCGCCTGGGGGCCTGCGCCCTTGCCAGCAGATGCTCCACATAGGCCTGCCGTACGGCCTCGGCCCCGTCGAAGCCGGGTTCGTCCTCAAGCCACTCGTCGGGGACCTCGTCGACGACTCCGTCGAGGAGGTCCCTGGTGATCGTCTCGCTCAGCTCGGCGTCGACCTCAGGGAGGAGGGTCGCGTGGGGGGCGAGCACGTGGTCGGAGCCGTCGAAGGGGCGCTCCGGGTCGGCGGCCGGCCAGTTGTGGTGGAACCACAGGGCGGCGCCGTGGTCGATCAGCCAGGTGTCGCCGTGCCAGACGAGGAGGTTCGGGTTGCGCCAGCTGCGGTCCACGTTGTGGATCAGGGCGTCGAACCAGAGCAGCCGGGAGGCGAAGCCGGGGTCGGGCGGCCAGGTGAGCGGCTCGAAGCCGAGGGCCGCGGGCAGGAAGTCGACCGCCAAGTTGAGCCCGGCGCTGGCCCGCAGCAGGTCCTGGATCTCCTCGTCGGGCTCCCGCACGCCGAGCTGCGGATCGACGTCGATCACCTTCAGGTCGGGGGTGCGGAAGCCGAGGCGGCGGGCCAGCCCGGCGGCGATGATCTCCGCGACGAGCACCCTGCGGCCCTGCCCCGCGCCCCGGAACTTCACGACGTAGGTCCCGAGGTCGTCCGCCTCGACCACGCCGGGAAGCGACCCGCCCTCGCGCAGCGGGGTCACGTATCGGGTGGCCGTGATCTGTTCCAGCACTCCGCCAGGCTAGCGGATGGTCACGGTCCTCTATCGCCACTCGTGTCACGACATATGGGTAGCTGTTAACGAATGTCCCAGTCGCTTCCAAGTGCCCCCCAAGTGCGGCGGGCCATGCTCTCGCCTGGGAAGCGAGTTTGGGGAGAGTAAGAAAATGTGGCGAAGACTCAGCGCCGTCGCCGGACTGGCCATGGCCGGGGTGCTGGCCCTGCCGGGCGCCGCCATGGCCAAGCCGAAGGAACTGGACGTTCCCGTGGGAACGTGGCTCGCGGCGAGGACACATCCCGCCGTGCAGCTGACCTCGGTGTCCTACACCGCGGAGGTGGCCGTGCCGACGCCGGTCGCCAACCTGGACGCGATCAAGCAGCTGACCCAGCAGGGCATCTCCGCCGTCCAGTCGGGCAAGATCTCGGCGGACGAGAACAGCATCTACCGGTGGGTCGTCCAGCAGATGGCCAAGGAGCCGGGGCGTTACTTCTCGCCGGGCACGCCGGAGCGCGTCGTCGAGGCGAGCGCGGGCGGCCTGTGCACCGGCTGGTGGGTGACCCCCGACGGTTACATGGTGACCGCGGCGCACTGCGTCGGCCAGGAGGAGACCGAGCTGGCGCAGACCTTCGCGGAGCAGGCGCTCACCGAGGTCAACAAGAAGGACGCCGCCGACCTGATCGCCGATCTCGGCGACGCCGCCTCGGACGACGAGATCGTCAGGACCGCCTCCAAGATCTTCCAGGTCTGGAACGCGGACAACATCAAGATCCGCAACGTCCAGAGCTCACTCTCGTTGCTGCAGAGCCTGCCCGGCGGCGGGGTGGACAAGACGGCCAAGTCGGTCCCCATCGAACTGGTCGCCAAGGGCACGGTCTACCCGGGCAAGGACGTGGCGATCCTCAAGGCCAACGGGCAGAACAACCTGCCGACCGTTCCGCTCGGTCAGGACTCCGACGTCCGGGTCGGTGACACGCTCTACATCAGCGGGTTCCCCGGCACGGTGACGCAGACCTCGATCTTCAACGTCGAGTCCAAGCTCGACCCGGCCTTCACCGAGGGCCCCTACAACGCCAGCAGGCAGACCCCGGAGGGCGTGCCGTACATCCAGACGCAGGCCCCGTCCTACCCGGGCAACTCGGGCGGGCCGGTGTTCAGCAGGGACGGCAAGGTCATCGGCATCCTGGTCGGCGGTCTCATCCAGCAGGACGGCGGCTCGACCGAGGGCGAGAGCTTCGTGCTGCCGGTCAGCATCGTCAAGGAGAAGCTCAACGAGAAGAACATCAAGCCCGCAGAGTCGGCCACGACGAAGGCCTACAACGAGGCGCTCGACCTGTTCTTCGCCAACCACTACTCCGAGGCGCTGCCGAAGTTCCGTGAGGTCCAGGCGCTGCAGCCGAACCACCCCTACGTGGCCAAGTACATCACCGACTCCCAGCAGGCCATCACCGCGGGCAAGGACGAGAGCTCCTCACCGATCCTGCCGTGGGTGCTGTGGAGCGGTGGCGGGGCGGTCGCCCTGCTGGTGGTCGGCGCCCTGGTGGCCATGGCCGGTAAGGGCAGGCGCCGGGTGAAGACACCGCCCACCTCGTTCCCGCCCGTGTCCTACGGCGCCCAGCCCGGTCACTCGCCGCAGGGACCGGGGTACGGCCAGCCGTACGGCGGGGCACCCGGGGGAGCGCTCGGAGGGCCTTCCGCGGGGGCGCAGGCCTACCAGCAGCGGCCGCCCTACCCGTTGCCGCCCGGCTCTGAGGAGACCCGCTCGGTCCGCCCCCATGCCCAGCAGTACGGCGCGCCGCCCCAGATCCAGGGCCCCCAGGCTCAGGGTCCCCAGGCCCCTCAGGCTCAGGCTCCTCGGGCACAGGGGCAGGGGCCGGGGGCGAACACCCGCATCGCCGGGCTTGAGGCGGAACTTGAGGAACTGCGCCGCAGCATGGGGCAGCAGCGCCCGCCCGAGCGACGCTGACGCCTCCCTCAGACGGTGACCCTGGCCCTGCGCCGCCCCTGGTAGGGACGGCGCAGGGCCGGGTCGTCAGCGGGGAGCGGCGCCGTCAGTACGGGAACCGGCCCGTCCTGGACGGCGGCCGGGGTGGTCGCGGGACGGGCGTGCACGGGCCGGGTCGGCCGTGTGGACCGCATGGTCGTGCTGACCGGGGTCTCGGGCCTGCGGTGCCGCCTGCCCCGCAGCGGGGCGTCCTGCGCGAAACCGGGCGACAGGGTGGAGGACTCGGTGACCGGGTGCTCGCGCAGGCGGCGCCTCCCCTGGTAGGGCAGGCGGGGGCCGTCGTAGCGGCGGACCGTGCCCGGCTCCGTGGCGCGGAGCGGATCGGTGTGGGGCCGCGTGTGCCGTCCGTCGCCGGGGAGGTCGAGGACCTCCGGCTCCTCGACACGCGCGGGTGGAGCGGTGACCGAGGGGAACCCCGTCGTCTGGGCGGACCTGAACGTGGTCTCCGCGACGGCGGGCGCCGTGGCGGACAGCCCGGCGGGAACCGTGGCCGACACAGGGGCAGGCACGGGAACGGCCGCCGTGACAGGCGCCGTGGTGGCCATCACGGCGCCTGTCACGGTGGGTACGGCAGGTGCTGTGGCAGGTGCTGTGGCGAGGGCCGTGACGGGCACGGCGCGGGTGACGCGGCGGCGTCCCGGGGCGCGACGGCGGCCGGGCGCCCGGCGGGTGCCGGCCGTACTCCCGGCACCGGCCATGGCGAGCGCTGGGCGTGCCTTCAGCTGCCTGGTCTTGGCGTGGGCGATGAGCGCGACGGCGGTCAGCAGGACCGGCGCGAGGATCGCGGGGGTGCCGAGCTGGGGGGCCTCCGAGGGCAGGCGCAGGCTCGTGGCGGCGGGGGCGGCGGCGATCGCGTTGGTGTCCGCGGTCGCGGGCTTGGCGTGCTTTCCGGTACGGCCCGCGGCCTGCGTGGTGGCGGGCGGCGCGGTCTTCGCGGTCTGCTTGGCGGGAGGCTGGGACTTCGCCTGTGCCGCTGAGGGGTCCTTCGCGTGGGCCCCGGTCTCCGGCTTGGCGTGTTTGGGGCCGGTCCCGACCGGTGGGGAGGGCGGCAGGTTCTCCCGCACCGTGGCGGGCGGGGCCTGCGACAGCAGGTCGGGGTTACGGGTGAGGGCGACGGAGTTGTCCGGGCGGGGGGACGCCGTGACGATCTCCTGCTGCTGGGCGGCCTCCTCGTCCAGACGGGCCTTGATCTTCTCGGGGTATCCGTATCCGACGACCTTGTCGGTGTCGCGCACCTTGCGTTTGGCGACGCCGCCGTCGATGTTGCCCTCGATGGTGTGGATCTTCTTGCCCTCGACCCGGGTGACGATCCCGACGTGGTCGATGCCGTCGAGCTTCTTGCCGCCGCTCCAGTCGAAGAAGACGAGGGCGCCGGGCTTGGGGACGGTGCCCCAGGCGTCCTGCTGGCGGAACCACTTGGCGTGGTGGACGGTGTAGGCGAACTGCCCCACCCAGTCTTCGTAGCCGAGCTTCTTGGCCGCCCAGGACAGGTACATGTCGCACCAGGGGGCCGTGCTGTAGTCGGCGTCGAACTCGACGGTGTTGTACCAATCGCCGAACTTGGTGTAGCCGCTGCCCCGCTCGGAGTACCCGAGCTGGCTCTCCAGCAGTTCGATGAACTTGTACGTCTCAGGTGTCATCTGGAAGTTTCCGGTCATCCTCCGACGGCCGTCGAAGCATGGTCGCGCCGCCCTCGCGACCTGGCCGCCGGAAGACGGGGGTCGAGCGATGGTGCGTCACGGGACCGACCGGCGAGGCGGCCGAGACACGTGTGGCGGCACCATTGGCCAGTTGTCTTCCGTGACGAGGGAGGTTACCTCCCTTAAAGGGAAGGTCAAGACGGTCCGGGACCCGCTCCGGAACGAGCTATGGTGCACCGGACGGCAAAAGCCGACGTCAAAGGCGTTTTCATGATTTTTCCACTGTAAACGCCCAGCCAAAAAAGATCTGGCGAATCACGAAATCCGCGGTGGGGCGGGGGCGTCGAGCAGGGCGAGGGCCAGTTCGGTGACGGACCGGGTGAAGCGCCGGGGCTCCTCGGGCGACGCCGTCCGCCGGACCAGTTCACCGTCGAACACGGCGAGCAGGGCGTGGGCGAGGAAACCCGCGAAGTCCGCGTCGAGGCCGGGACGCGCCTCGGCCACCAGGGCCGCGATGTGGCCGTGCCAGAACAGGTAGCTCGGCTCGGTGTACTTGGCGTCGGCGCACGCCTGCTCGTGCGCGGTCAGCAGGGCGGCGTTGGCCTCGGCGATCCCGCAGAGCCCGTCGAGGAAGGCCGTCAGGCGCTCCCGCGCGGGCGCGCCCGGCCCCAGGGGCGGGGGGCCGTCCACGATCGCCTCACGCAGCGCGAGCGAGCGCTCCTCAAGGAGGGCGCGCAGCAGGCCGGTTCGGCTGCCGAACCTGCGGAAGACGGTCCCCTTGCCGACCCCCGCCTCGGCCGCGACCCGGTCGAGGGAGACGTGGTCGCCGCCGTGCTCGGCCACCAGCCGTTCGGCCGCCCGCAGGACGGCTCTCCGGTTGCGTGCGGCGTCGGCGCGTTCCTGACGCTGCTCGGCCATGGGCTCTCCCGTTGACAAGCGGACCGATGGTCCGAATATTCTAGCGTCCAGGTAAGCGGACCAACGGTCCGCTGCAGTGATCCCCACGGAGGGAAGTCCCATGACCGTTCGCGCCGTCGTCACCGACCCCCGGGCACGGGCCGCGCTGCGGATCGCCGAGGTCGCCGACCCCGAACCACGTCCCGGCCAGGTCCTGATCGACGTGCGGCACATCTCACTCAACCGGGGCGAGGTGGCCTTCGCCGGGAGTCTTCCCCCGGGAACGGTGTCCGGCTACGACGCCTCGGGCGTCGTGGCACGCGCCGCCGCGGACGGCAGCGGGCCCGCGGAGGGCACCCGCGTCGTCGCCTTCGGGCCCGGCGCCTGGGCGCAGCGCGTCGCGGTGGACACCGACGCGGTCGCCGAGGTCCCCGACGCCGTCGACCTGGCCCACGCCGCGGCGCTGCCGATGGCGGGGGTCACCGCGCTGCGGGCGCTGCGGACCCGCCCGATCCTGGGCCGCAGGGTCCTGGTCACCGGGGCGGCGGGAGGGATCGGCCGGTTCGCGGTGCAACTGGCCGCGCTGGGCGGGGCACACGTCGTGGCCTCCGTCGGCTCCGCGGCACGCGGGGAGGGGCTGACCGGCCTGGGCGCCCGCGAGGTGGTGGTCGGCCTCGACGGGATCGACGGCTCCTTCGACCTGATCCTGGACAACGTCGGCGGGGCGCAACTGGTCGCCGCCTGGCCGTTGCTGGCCCCCGGAGGCGACCTCCAGAGCATCGGCTGGGCCTCGGGAGAACCCGCCGTGTTCGCGCCGGGCTCACTGTTCTTCCTCGGCCGGTCGAGGACGATCAGCACGTTCGGCGACGCCACGGCCTTCGGTCCCGACCTGGCCACCCTGCTCGGCCTGGCCGCCGAGGGCAGGCTCTCCGCCGAGATCGGCCTGCGAGACACCTGGGAGCGCCTCGCGGAGGCCGCCGAGGCCCTGCTCGGACGCCAGGTCGCGGGCAAGGCCGTACTGGACGTCGAACCGTGGCGGGCGGGTCAGAGCGGGGCGTAGAGCACCAGGACGTTGCCGGAGGGGTCGCGGAGCACCGCCCTGACCTCGTGCGGCCCCCTCTCGGGCCCCTGGACGACCTCGGCGCCCGCCCCGGTCAGCTCCCGTACGGCCAGCGCCACGTCCGCCACCCGGTAGGAGGGCGCGGTGACGTCGCCCGCGACCCGCTCGGCCGCCCCGACCAGCGCGACCGTGACGCCGCCCCCGTCGAGGGCGGCGAACCGGTCGCCGTCACGGAAACGCACCGCGAGACCGAGCGCACCCGAGTAGAAGGCGATCGCCCCGTCCATGTCCTCGACGGGGACCAGCACGTTGCCGAGCCTGCTCACACCGGCCTCCAGGGGAGAGGTCATCCCGGCTCCCCGGGAACGGAGGGGACGTCCTGCGGCGCCTCCGAGGGGTCGGAGGGGCCGGGCTCCTGCTCGCAGGGCGGCAGGTCGACCCGGGCCTGGCTCGAACGGCTCTCACCCGCGGGCACCGTGGTGATCGTCACGGTGCGCCGGGCGTACTGCCCGCACTCGGGCAGCGTGGCGAACTCGCCGGTCACCGTGCGCGTGTAGTCGGTGCGGCCGGACAACTCGATCGTCTTGGCGCTGCCGGTCGTCCCGCCGTCGGCGCCGGGGACCTGCTGGGTGAAGGCCAGCCGTACGGTCACCGGGGAGGTGCCGGAGGCGCGCACCCGGAAGCCGACGGAGGTGCCGTCGAAGGAGGTGATCGTGACGGCGGGAGGCGCGCACTCCTCACCCTCGACCACCGTCTGGGCGTACTGGGCGCCGTTGCCCGCGGGACGGTCCGTGGTGACCGTGACCCCGAGCACGGCCCGCCCGCCGCACGGCACCTCGGCCGGGGGAGCGGGAAGTTCGACGGAGTAGCCGGTCTCCCCGGACAGGGTCCTGGTCACGGTGTCCAGCGTGCTGACGCCGCCCTCGTCGTCCTTGCGGGTGAAGGACGCGGTGAGCCGTACCCTGCCCGGACCGCCCGCGCGGACCTTGACGACGGCCGTCTCGCCGTCCCAGGAGGTGATCTCCGCGTTGCGCACCTCGGGGGCCGGGCACGGGCCGCCCCTGACCTCGACCGTACGGCTCAGCTCCCCGCCGGAGAACCGGGGCGAGGTCGAGGCCGTGACCCTGCGGTAGAGGGTCTGCTCGCAGGCGGGGGCGGTGAAGGCGTAGGGAACGGGCTGGGAGTGGACGCCGTTGCCCCTGAGGGTGAAGCTCCGCGTGGCCACCTTCGTCAGGTCGTCACGCTCCTCACCCTGGGCGAAGGAGACGGTCAGCACGACGGAGGCCGGGGTCGAGGAGCGCAGGCTGAGCGTCGCCCCGCCCGCGTCGAACCGGGTGATCGCGAGGTCGTCGACCCCCGGGCTGGAGGTCGGGGTGGGGGACGGCGTCCGCGACGGGTCGGTGATCGGGGTCGGCCGCGCGCTCGGGGACGACGTCGGGGTCCTGCGCGGCGTCGGGTGGGCCTTCGGGGGCGTGCTCTCCGACCTGGCCGAGGTCCGTTCCGTTCCGGTGTGCGGCCGTTTGACGGGAGGCCGGGCCGGTTCCGGCGGGGGAGAGCCGCCCGCGCCGTCCGGCGGGGTCTTCCCGGCCCCGGGCACATGCGCGGGCGGAGTGAAGATCGAGTTCGCCGAGAGCCTGTCGGCCGACCGCCCCGAGGCGACCAGCCCGACGGTGACCGCGACGGTGATCACGACGACCCCGGCGAGCAGCCTGGGGCCGAGACGGGGACGGCGCCTGCCACCGCCCCTGCCGAGCACGGTGCTCGCCAGCGAGGTGCTCGCCCGCTGGGCCGGCCTGGCCAGCGGGAACGACAGCGCCAGCAGGGTGGCCAGCTCTGCCAGGTGCCGCCGCCCCCGCTGCTCCCACTCCGGTCCGTACGCGGCGGTCGCGGCGGCTTCGAGTTCGAGGACGAACGCCTCCGCCGTCGCGGGCCGGTCCGCCGGATTCTTCGCCATGCCCCGCGCGACCAGGCCCCGCACCGAACTCGGCACGGCCTCGATCGGGATCGGCGCCCGCTGGTGCTGGTGCATCAGCGCGGCCCCGTTCTCCGCCCGGTAGGGCCGGTGCCCCGTGAGGCACTCGAAGAGCACACAGGTGGCCGCGTAGACGTCGCTCGCCGGGGTGGCCGGATGCCCGGCCCACTGCTCGGGGGCCATGTACGGCGGGGTGCCCTGGGGCGCGTCGGAGGCCCCGGTGCGGGCGGCGATGCCGAAGTCCGTCAGCTTGCTGGCGCCGTCCGCCTGGATCAGCACGTTCTCGGGCTTGTAGTCGCGGTGCACGATCCCCGAGGAGTGCGCGAACGCCAGTCCGAGCAGCGAGCCCTTGAGCACGACGAGCGCCGCCTCGGGGCTGGTGGTGCCGTGCTCGGCCAGGATCCTCCTGAGGGAGACGCCGTCGACCAGCTCCATGACGATCGCGGCGTCGCGGGTGTCCTCGTAGTACTCGTAGAACTGGACCACGTTCGGGTCGTACAGCTCGACCATGACGCGCGCCTCCTCGCGGAAGCGCGCCAGGAACCTGTGGTCGCCCCGCAGGGCCGCGTTCAGATACTTGATCGCCACGTAGGCGCCGGTCGCGGTGTAGGTGGCCAGCACCACCCGGCCGCCGCCTCCCGCACCGAGGTCTCGAACCTCGTGGTATCCCGGAACCAATGGAGTCCCCCTCCGAGCGCCGTCGCTTGTTCGACGGTCTCACCCCTGCCGTCGGTTGTCACGGTTCGCGAATTTCGTAAGGAAATCGCTATGTGGGAGACCGGTCTAAAGAGACGCGTAGACGGCCTCGGCGAGCCGGTGGGCACGAGGGCTGCCGGCGACGGCGTCGGTCATCCTGTTCATCGTGTACGCCATGCCCAGGCCGTGTTCCACGTCGCCGAGGCTGAGGAAACCGCCCATGCCGGTGTGGCCGAAGGCGGTCCGCATCCCCTGCTCGGGGACCCGGAAGGCCTGTGCGGGCCGCATGTAGCCGAGGCCGAAGGAGCTGTCGAGGAGCAGCACCCGGTCGGGGCCGGAGACCCGGGGCCTGACGGCGTCCCGCAGGGTCTCCGGGCGCAGGATCCGCCCGGCGACCAGATGACGGTAGAACCCGGCCAGGCCGAGGGCGGTGGCGACGACCCCGATCGCGGGCCAGCCCGCGCGCAGGACGACCGGGTGGTTGGCGCCGCCGCGCAGCTTGGTGACCTGCGGGTTTCCCATGGCGCGGCCGGTCAGGCTCTCGCCGTCCCGCATGGCCCTGCCGAGCGCCTCCCCGGCGTCGGCACCGGGGTTTGTCACGTTCCCGGGCGCCGCCGGGGTTCCCGAAGCCGCCGGTTCCCCGGGTGCCGCCGGTTCCCCGGGTGCCGCAGGCTTCCCGGGTGTCGCCGGCTTTTCCGAAGTCGCCGGTGTCGAGGCCCCGAGACGCAGCCCGCCGGACAGCCGGGCCGCCCGCGCCGCCACGTCGTCCGGCGCGCCGAGCCAGAGTTCGAGCCCCAGCGGGTCGGCGATCTCGGCGGCCACGAACTCACCCGCCCGTTTGCCGGAGACCCGGCGGATCACCTCGCCCAGCAGGAAACCGTAGGTCAGCGCGTGGTAGCCGTGCCCGGTCCCCGGCTCCCACAACGGCGCCTGCCCGGCCAGCCGGTCGGCGATGGCCTCCTGGTCCTCGAACTCCTCGACCGGCACCGGCTCCTCGATCACCGGCAGCCCCGCCTGGTGGGTGAGCAGGTGCTCGACGGTGACACGCTCCTTGCCCGCGCGGGCGAACTCGGGCCACACCTCGGCGACCGGTGCCGTGACGTCCAGCAGACCGCGCTCGGCCAGCAGCAGCACCGCCGTCGCGGTCACCGCCTTGGTGCACGAGTAGACCAGCGTGGGGGTGCCACGCTCCCAGGGACGCCCGTCACGGCGGTCGGCCACACCACCCCACAGGTCCACGACAGGCCTGTCGTCAAGGAAGACGGAGAAGGCCGCGCCGAGCTCCCCGTCACCGGCGAAATTCTGGCGGAACACCTCGCGCACCCGCGAGAACCGAGGATGGCACCATCCGTGAACCGCCATCGTCCACTCCTGTGAAAACGCATGTGAGCGCGGAAGACCCGCCGGGCGTTGAGCCTAACAACGCCCGGGAGCGACCCGGGACCCTCAGCCCCCGCCGGTCTCCTCCGCGCGGGAGGACACGTAGGCGCCCCCGCCCTCCACGGTGTAGACGAGGCCCTCGTCGGACAGGACCTGGATCGCGCGCCGTACGCTGCCCGGATCGAGGCCGTAGCTCCGCTGGAGGCTCTCCTCCGAGGGGAGCGGGCGGTCGAGCTGGAGCTCACCGCTCGTTATCCGCGCACGGAGGATGCCCGCGAGCCGCAGGTGGGCGGGGACGGAGTCGCCCGGGTCACCGGGCTCGATGGTCGCGGCCATATGTCCTGGATGCCCGCCGTACGGCTTCGTGTCCCAGGTGTGCCGTAACAGGGACGACGGTTGACAGACGTTTTGTACGGCTCAGCGTCCCCGCCAGCCGTCCCGATGGAGGAGGTCGGCCAGGGGGACGCGTCCGCGCCACCCCTTGCGTTCGAGGTCGGGCACGCGCTCCCGGTGCGTCACCGGTCCCAGACAGAGCCAGGCCACCGGGCGGACCCCCTCCGGGATGCCGAGCAGGTCGCTGACGAACTCCTCCCGGTAGAAGGACACCCAGCCGACCCCCAGGTCCTCCGCGGTGGCCGCGAGCCAGAGGTTCTGGATCGCCAGGCACACCGAGTAGAGCCCGGCGTCCGCGATCGAGTGGCGGCCGAGGACGGCCGGGGCCCCGCGCGCCGGGTCGTAGGTGACGACGACGGAGAGCGTCGACTCGCGCACCCCGTCCACCTTGATCGTGGCGAACGTCGCGGCCCGCTCGGCGTCGAGGGTGGCCGCGAAGACGGCGCGCTCCCGCTGGACATGGCCGGCGAAGGCCTCGCGGATCTCCCGGTCGCGGACCACGATGAAGTCCCAGGGCTGGGAGAGGCCGACGCTGGGCGCGGCGTGAGCGGCCCCCAGGATCCGTAGCAGGACCTCCTCGGGCACGTCCTTGCCGGTGAACTCACCGCGCACGTCCCGTCGTTCGAAGATCACGTCGTAGAACTCAGGCATGATCGCCAGCATCTCGTGTCGCGCCGCGCACCGGTACGCCCGCCGTACCTCTTCTCCCGGCCACGCCCCCGTGGGCCCCCGCGCCCTCTCGTGGCCGGAGAAGAGGTACGGCGGACGCGCCCCCCTTCAGCCGAGGGCGACACCACCGCAGTCAGCCTGCCGGGCGGCCCTGCACGTTTCCTGTACGGCGGGCACGGGCCGAGTGAAGGCCCAGGTCAGGGCACCACCGTGACGTCGAAGAAGATGCCGCTGAGGTGGGGCATGTACTGGTTGCCGTCCACGTCGACCATCTTCCAGTAGACCTTGCACCGGGCCGGTTCCTTGGGGGCCCGCACCTCGACGCTCACCAGCGCGGACTCGCCGGGCTCCGTGTCGGGGATGCGCACACTCCTGTGCTCGGTCTGGCACAGGTCCTCGCCGTCCCACGGCCACTGCCGGTACAGGTAGCGGTCCCGCCACGGGACCGTGCCGATGTTGTCGATCTGCCAGGTCTTGACGAACGTCTCACCGACCCGGACCGTGCTGCCGTCGGGGTAGGTCACGTCCTTGGCGAGCCGTGACCGGTCGCCGGGGATGGGCCGGACCAGATGGGTCTCGGGGGGCAGTTCCTCGGGGCGCGGCAGCCACAGCCACAGGGCCGCTCCGAGGAGCAGGCAGACGACCACGGCCACGACGGCCGTCAGCCGCGCCCGTTTTCCGGAGAACCGTCTCCTGAGAAGCACCCCCCAGGGAACCGTCTCCTTGAAGGACCACCCCCAGGACCCGTCCGCCAGGACCGCCGGGATCGTGGACCCCACCGGGGGCGCGGGGTCCACGGCCTCCACAGGCTTCGCGGGCGGCGCCGGGTCGGTCGCGGACCCGGTCTCGGCAGGCTCAGGACGGGGTTCCACGGTCTTCGCGCCGTCGGAGCCGGAGGCCAGGATCTCCCGGTGCAGGTCGCGCAACTCGGGACCGGGGTCGGCGCCGAGTTCGTCGCGGAGGGTCCTGCGCAGCCGTTCGTAGAGCGTGAGCGCCTCGGCCGACCGACCGGTCGCGTGCAGGGCGCGCATCAGCCGGTGGTGCAGCGTCTCGCGCAGCGGGTTACGGCTCGTCAGTTCGGCCAGCTCGGCGACCAGGGTCCCCAGGGCGGCCTCTCCGGAGAACGTCAGCTCGGCGTAGAGCTCCATGGCGGACAGCCGCAGTTCCTGCGCGTGCGCCGCCCGTTCGAGGACGCACGGTGTCTGCGGGACGTCGCTGAACGGCTCCCCGCGCCACAGGTCGAGCCCCTCCCGCAGGGTCTTCGCCGCCGCCTCCGGGTCGCGCTCTTCACCGGCCAGGGACAGCGCCCGCTGCATCCGCGCCAGGTCGGTGCCGGTCTCGCCGAGGTTGAGCCCGTAGCCGCCCGCCCTGCTGTACAGGACGGGTTCCGTCTCCACGGGTCCGGTGAGGGAGCGAAGCAGGGCACGTAGCCGGGAGGCCCGGACCTGGACCGCGTTGGCCGGGTCGGCGGGCAGCCGGTCGGGCCACAGCGCGTTGGCGAGGTGCTCGGTCGAGACGGTCTCGCCGGGGTGGGCGAGCAGTTCACCGAGGAAGGCACGATCCTTGGCGGCGGTGGGGGCGGTGGACTGCCCCTGGTGCGTGATCGTCAGGTTCCCCAGCACGAGAAAGTCCACGCGGTGGAGTATGGCAGCTTTCGTCCAGTATTCGTCTGCCCTTCGGCGTGCTGTCAGAGACAACGCGAGGAGGTATGGTTCGGACGCGCCGATGTCGAAGGCATCGTGCAGGGAAGCCGTCGGTTCAGGGCTGCCGAGTCCGTGCCACCGTCAGGCGTCGGGAAGAAGCAGGGTCTGACGCTTCGGCGCCGTGTGTGAAGGGTTTCGGCTTGGGCGCGTCGGTGTCTGGACTGAGGAGCGAAGGAGCGCAGCGGATGAGCGACGAGGGAAGACACCGACCCGAGGCGCCCAAGCCCGCGGTGCCGGAGGCGCCGCGAAGAGGCGCAGACACCGACTTGAGAGCGCCCAAGCCCGCGGTGCCGGAGGCGCCGCGAAGAGGCACAGTCCACCTGCCCGGGGTGGCGCTCACCGACCATGTGTTCACCGTGCCTCTCGACCACGCCGATCCCGGCGGGGAGACGATCGAGGTCTTCGCCCGTGAGGCGGTCGACCCGGCCAGGCGGGGGGACGACCTGCCGTGGCTGGTCTTCCTCCAGGGCGGTCCCGGCGGTAAGTCGCCCCGGCCGCACGCGGCGGACGGCTGGCTGGCACGCGCGCTGCGCACCCACCGGGTCCTCCTGCTCGACCAGCGGGGGACGGGCCGCAGCACCCCGATGACCGCCGCGACGCTGACCGGGACCGACGCCGAGGTGGCCGCCAGGCTGCGGCACTTCCGCGCCGACGCGATCGTCGCCGACGCCGAGCTGATCCGGCGGGAGCTGGCCGGTGACCGGCCGTGGGAGACCCTTGGGCAGAGCTACGGCGGGTTCATCACGCTGACCTACCTCTCCAGGGCGCCCGAGGGGCTGGCGGCGTGTTACGTGTGCGGTGGGCTGCCGGGGCTCGCGGCGGACGCGGCGGAGGTCTACTCCCTCACCTACCCCCGGGTCCGCGCCAAGGTCGAACGCTTCTTCGCCCGCTATCCCGGGGACTCGGCCAGGCTGGACGCCGTCGCCGACCGGCTGTGCGAGGAGGAGGTCAGGCTTCCCGACGGGGACGTGCTGACCGTGCGCCGTCTGCAGAGCCTGGGCATGTGCCTGGGGATGAGCGACGGCGCCGAGTACCTGCACTGGCTCCTGGACGAGGCGTGGACCGGGCGGGAGCTGTCCGACCTGTTCCGCTACGAGGTCATGATGGCCACCGGGTTCGTCGGCAACCCCCTCTACGCGGTCATGCACGAGTCGATCTACGCCCAGGGGGCGGCGACCGCGTGGGCCGCGCACCGGCTGCTGCCCGCCGAGTTCGCCGAGGACGCCCGGCCCCTGCTGCCGACCGGGGAGATGATCTACCCCTGGATGTTCGAGGAGATCGCGGCCCTGCGTCCCTTCAGGGGCGCGGTGGAGATCCTCGCCGCCGACGACTCCTGGCCTCACCTGTACGACCCCGTACGGCTGGCCGCCAACCGGGTCCCGGTCGCCGCGGCCGTCTACTACAACGACATGTACGTCGACGAGGGCCTGTCCATGCGGACGGCCGCCGAGGTCGGTGAGGTGCGGACCTGGGTGACCAGCGAGTGGGAGCACGACGGCGTGCGGGTCTCGGGCGAACGCGTGCTCGCCCGCCTGATGGACACGAGGACGGGCGTGTACGGCTGAGACCGGGGCACCCCTCTCCTGGGGCTCAGGGGGAGAGGACCTCGGTCAGCGGCAGCCGTACCTGGAAGCGGGTGTCGCCGGGCACCGACTCCACGCGCAGGTCGCCGCCGTGGCGTCCGGCGACGATGCGGTAGGAGATGTCCAGGCCGAGTCCGGTGCCCTCCCCGACGGCCTTGGTGGTGAAGAACGGCTCGAAGATCCGGTCGCGCAGGTGTTCGGGCACTCCGGGCCCGGTGTCGCAGATCTCGATGAGGGCGGTCGTGCCGTGTTCGAGGCGGGTGCGGACGGTGAGGGTCCCCTCGCCCGCCATGGCGTCGAGCGCGTTGTGGACCAGGTTGGTCCACACCTGGTTGAGCTCTCCGGCGTAGCCGGGCAGCGGTGGCAGCTCCGGGTCGTAGTCGGTGGCCACGGTGATTCCCGGCGGGATCTTGCCGCGGAACATGGTGAGCGTGCTGTCCAGCAGTTCCCGCAGGTCGACCCGCTGGTACGGCGCGCGGTCCATCTGGGAGTACTGCTTGGCCGAGGCGAGCAGCGTCGAGATCCGCTCGGTCGCGTCGGTCACCTCGTCGAGCATCTGGGAGATCTCGACGGCCTCCGCCAGCCAGCGCACCGCGCCGGCCAGGTGCTCCTCCCCGATCTTGGCCCTGACCTTCTCCAGGCCCTCCTGGCCGAACCCGGCGCTCACCAGTGGCGCCGCGATCTCCCAGGCGTCCTCGACCCCGGCGGCCTCCAGGGCGTCGCCGAGTTCGTCCTCGGCGTCGGAGGTCTCAAGCGGGGTGCGGGCGGGCACGTTCCCGACGCTCTCCGCGCAGCCCTCCTGCAGGTCGACCAGCGCGCGCAGCCGCTCGGGCGGGATGCCCGCCTCGGTGAGGTCGGCCAGCTCCCGCCGCGCCGACTTGATCTTCTCCCGCAGCTCGCCGACCGCGCGTACGGCCGCGGCGGCCGGATTGTTGAGCTCGTGGGTGAGCCCGGCGGTGATGGTGCCGAGCGCGGTCAGCCGCTGCCGCCTGTCGATGAGCTCGCGCTGGGCCAGACCGCCCAGACGCACCCCGTCGAGCAGGTGGACGGCCATCGGGAACCACTCGGCGACCATCTTCCCGTACTTCCTGGCGGGCAGGACGAACAGCCGGGAGGGCTTGGTGGCGCGCAGCGAGTGGGCGTAGGTCTCCGGGGCGCGCTCGCCCAGGTAGGCCGAGGTCGCCCCGGCGTAGACCCCGACCTGGGAGGTGGGGGTCATGGTCACCACACCGGCCGGGGTCTCGGTGGACATGACGATCTCGCCGTCGATGAGGACGACGAAGTGCTCGGCGGGCTCGCCCTGCCGGATGATCGTCCCGCCCGCGCCGAACTCACGCTCCTCGCCGTGCGAGGCCAGCCACCGCAGCTTCTCCTCGTCGAGCTTCTCGAACAGGAACAGCCCGCGGAGCACGTCGATGTCGATCATGCGGCCTCCGTCACGTCTTCTCCAGGTAGCGGTGCACCAGCGCGACGGCCATGGCCCCCTCGCCGACCGCGGAGGCGACCCGCTTGATCGAGTCCGCCCTGACGTCCCCGGCGGCGAACACCCCGGGCACGTTGGTCTCCAGGTGGTACGGCTCCCGCCGCAGCGGCCAGTTGCGCGGCCGGTTCTCCGCGGCGGTCAGGTCGGGGCCGGTGAGGACGAAGCCCCTGCGGTCGCGTTCGACCGTGTCGCCCAGCCAGTCGGTGAACGGCTCGGCGCCGATGAAGACGAACAGCCACTCGGTCTCGGCCGTGCGCTCGCCCTCGGGGCCCTTGAGCGTGAGCCGTTCCAGGTGGTCGTCGCCCCCGGCGCCGACGACCTCGGTCTCGGTGTGCACCTCGATGTTCGGGATCTGGGAGATCTGCTCGATCAGGTAGTGCGACATGGACTTCTCCAGCCCCTCGCCCCTGACGACCAGGTGGACCTTGCAGGCGTACCCGGACAGGTAGACCGCGCCCTGCCCGGCGGAGTTGGCGGCGCCGACGACGTAGACCTCGCGGTCGCGGCACTCGGGGGCCTCGGTCACCGCGGCACCGTAGTAGACGCCCCTGCCGACGAAGTCGTCGAGACCGGGGGCGCTCAGCCTGCGGTAGGAGACGCCGGTGGCCAGGATCACGGTGTGCGCCGCGATGCTGCCGCCGTCGGCGAACCCGACGACCTTGGCCTGTCCCCTGACCTCCAGGCTGGTGACCGTACGGGCGGTGAGCAGTTCGGCGCCGAACTTCAGGGCTTGGCGGCGGGCGCGGTCGGCGAGCTGGGCGCCGGAGACGCCGTCGGGGAAGCCGAGGTAGTTCTCGATGCGGGAGCTCTGGCCCGCCTGCCCGCCGGAGGCGTGCTGCTCGACCATCACCGTGCGCAGCCCCTCCGAGGCCCCGTAGACCGCGGCGCCGAGGCCGCCGGGACCGCCGCCGATGACGATCAGGTCGTAGAAGTCGGTCGCGGGGGCGGTGGACAGGCCGACGGCGGAGGCCAGCGTCGAGGTGTCCGGGGCGACGAGCTTGGCGCCCTCGCCGGTGACGACCAGCGGCAGTCTGGCCGGGCTGACCTCGTGGGCCGCGTCCTCCTCCCCGGTCCGCTCGCCCGCCGCGGTCAGGAGCTGGACACCCTCGGGGGAGTCGGCCAGCAGCCAGCGGTAGGGGACCTGGTTGCGGGCCAGGAAGTCGCGGACCTCGTAGGACCTGGCCGACCAGCGGGCCCCGACCACCCGCAGCTCGTCGGAGTCGCGCCGCTCGGCGCGCTGCCAGGCGTCGAGCAGCGAGTCGAGCACCGGGTAGAACTTCTCCTCGGGCGGGTCCCACGGCTTGAGCAGGTAGTGGTCGAGGTCGACCACGTTGATCGCCTGGATCGCGGCGTCGGTGTCGGCGTACGCGGTGAGCAGCACCCGGCGGGCGTACGGGTACAGGTCCATGGCCTGTTCGAGGAACTCGACGCCGTTCATCTGGGGCATCCGGTAGTCGGCGAGGATGGCCGCGACGTCGTCGCCGCGCAGCCGCATCTCGCGCACGCTGTCCATGCCCTGTGTGGCGCTGTCGGCCCTGACGACCCGGTAGGACTGGCCGTACCGGCGTCTGAGGTCGCGTGCGACGGCCCGCGAGACGCCCGGATCGTCATCGACAGTTACGATGACCGGTTTGTCCATGACCAGCCTTCCCCCGAAGCGTGACATCTTCCTCCGAAGAATGTCATATCCCCCTGCAGTGGCCGACCACCGCGGTCTCAGTGGTCGGGCATGCCCACGGCGCGCAGCAGGGCCGCGGGGTGGCCGTGGGCGGCGCGCAGCCGCATCAGCTCCGGATCGCTGCTCCAGAAGTCGGTCAGCGTGCCGTGCCCGATCCGGTCGGCGATGATCTGCAGGGCGATGTCGTGCTTGATGTACTCGACCGCCATCAGAACGACGGCCGGGTCCTCGGTGTAGACGCCCCAGGCCGAGCCGTTCACGAACCCGCCGATCAGGACCTCGCGGCCGTCGCCGACGACCACCAGCAGGCCGCAGCCCAGGTTGTCGGCCACCGAGTCGGGCACCGGGAAGCGGTGCTCGTACAGGTAGCCGACCTGGGTCTCGGCCGGGCCGAAGTGCACGACCGACACCTCGACCCCGCGCTCGGCCGCCCGTCCGACCAGCGGGGAGAGCTGCTTCATCTCCTCCGGCCAGATCGACAGGAACAGGTCGGTGCGCGCGGCGGCGACCACGTCCTCCGCCCGTGCGAGGACGGCCTCGGTGCCCTTGAGGTTGTGGATGATGTGCGCCCCGGGAGGCGCGACGATCGTGGGCAGCGAGGACTGGAGCGACTCGATCGAGTCGTCGAACTCCCTGCGCATGCGTTCGAGCAGGGACCTGGGCGGCAGCGGCAGGTAGCCGACCGCCTCCTCGGGGCCGCGCAGCTCGTAGGCCGCGCCCTTGGACACCAGCTTGCCCAGCGTCTCGTAGACGGTGCTTCGTGGCACGCCGGAGCGCTTGGCCACCTCGTAACCGTTGAGGGGTTGCCCGGCGACGACCAACGTCACATAGGCCTTGGCCTCGTAACCGGACATGCCCAGGCGCTGCAACTGCTCCACGACGTCCCGCATCGGAGTTATGGTACGGCTCGCCATGCCTGTTGGGCGTTGTCGTAACGAACATTATTTAGTACGAAATTAATCGTTTTGGAGTGTTTCCCAATGGAGTGTGGAAAAAGTTGCCGCTGACCAGCGCTTTTTCCAATCGTGCCGGTGAAGGCCGGACCGGCGACCAACTTCATCGGGATTCAGAAAACGTTCCGCACGCTGGAACACGGTGGGCCATGTCCTGGGAACGCGGAAGGGCCGCGCCCGCCCCTTCCGGGTGGACGCGGCCCCGCGCGGACGTGCCTGTCAGACCTGGCCGGCCTTCTCCAGGGCGGAGCAGCAGGTGCTGACGATGAGACGGGTCACCAGATACGGGTCGACGTTGGCGTTGGGGCGACGGTCCTCGATGTAGCCCTTCTTCTCCACCTCGACCTGCCACGGGATGCGCACGGAGGCGCCGCGGTCGGAGACGCCGTAGCTGAACTCGTTCCAGGGGGCGGTCTCGTGGTGGCCGGTGAGGCGCTCCTCGATGCCCGCGCCGTAGTGCTTGACGTGCTCCAGGGCGTTCGCCGCGAGGGCGTCGCAGGCGGTGATGATCGGGTCGTAGCCCTCCCGCATCGCCTTGGTCGAGAAGTTGGTGTGCGCGCCCGCGCCGTTCCAGTCGCCCTTCACCGGCTTGGCGTCGAGCGTGGCGGCGATGTTGAAGTCCTCGGCGACGCGGTAGAGCAGCCACCGGGCGATCCAGAGCTGGTCGGCGACCTCGATCGGGCCCGCCGGGCCGACCTGGAACTCCCACTGGCCGGGCATGACCTCGGCGTTGATGCCGGAGATCGCCAGACCGGCCTCAAGGCACAGGTCGAGGTGCTTCTCCACGACGTCGCGGCCGAAGACCTCGTCGGCGCCGACGCCGCAGTAGTAGCCGCCCTGCGGGGCGGGGAAGCCGCCGATCGGGAAGCCGAGCGGACGGCCCTCCTTGAAGAAGGTGTACTCCTGCTCGATGCCGAACCAGGACTCCTGCTCGGCGAACCGCTCGGCCACCTCGACGAGGGCGGCGCGGGTGTTGCTGGAGTGCGGGTTCATGTCGATGGTGAGGACCTCGCACAGGACCAGCACGTTGTCGCCGCCGCGGATCGGGTCGGGGCAGGTGAACACCGGCTTGAGCACGAGGTCGGAGGCGCCGCCGTCGGCCTGGTTGGTGCTGGACCCGTCGAAGCCCCACAGCGGCAGTTCGGCGCCGTCGGCGAGGATCCTTGTCTTCGAACGGAGCTTGGCGGTCGGCTCGGTGCCGTCGATCCAGATGTACTCAGCCTTGAAGGTCATCGCCGGAGTCCTTGCTAGGGGAGGGGTCTGCTGCCCCAAAGACTCGCAAGTCGCGATTTCGCATCTGTTGCCCTTATGTGAACGGGATGTTACTCAGGTCCGGTTCGCCCGGCACGGTGTTCACATTCCCGTGAAAACAGGGGCTGAGCTGCGGAAACGGAGATCGTCACGGGGTCGTGTGAGCCTTGTCACCGTCGTCGCCGGGCTCTATCCCGAAGAAACGGGCCGAGGCGGACTCGTGGGCCAGGCGGCGCAGCACGTCGAGGACCCGGCCGTGCATGACGGTGCCGATGACCAGGGTCTCGACCGCCGTCTCGCGGGGCCCGTCCAGGGGGAGGACGCCGAACTCGTGCTCGACCAGCGTCTCCGCGGCCCGCGCGTAGGGGCGCAGGGCCTCCTCGTCCATCGGCATGCCGAGCCGGGCCAGGGCGTACAGGGCCTGGGCCAGCTCGTCGAGCGCCGGGGCCCAGGGCTCCGTCCGCCAGCCGAGGCCGGAGATCAGCCGGTCGGCCTCGGCGCGGGCGCGGCGCCACTCCTCACCGTCGGGCCGGGGCGCGGGCGCGGGGGCGATGGCGTAGTGGGCGGTGCCCAGCACACGGTGCATGCTCAGTTCCTCGTCGTCGACCGCGGCCAGCACCTTGGCGATGGAGGCGATCGGCAGCCGCCCGACCTCAAGCAGTGCGCGGATCAGCCGCAGCCTGCGCACGTGGGCCTCGCCGTACTCGGCCCTGGTCGCCGAGGTCTGCTCGCCGGAGGGGAGCAGACCTTCCCGCAGGTAGTACTTGATCGTGGGGATGGGCACGCCCGTCTCGGCGCTGAGCTGGGAAATCCGCATAGTCGGATAGTACAACTACCCAATAGGTGCGTCGTTGTTCCCGTCGGGGGCGGAGGGTAGCGTGACGGTCACCGTACGTCATGAAAGGGTGATCGTGAACTCCCCCTCTCTCCCTTCCGGGTGGCGAGCCGGGCGGCGAACCGGGTGGCGGGGCGTGTCCCGGCGCGAGCTGCTGCGCGGCGCCCTGGCCGGGCTCGGCCCGCTGGCCCTGTCCTCCTGCGCCTTCCCCGTCGGCGGCGCGCCTCCGACGTCCACCGCGGGCGCGCCCCGTCTCGACGAGGACGGTCCCCTGGAGATCTGGATCTTCGACGGGGGGCTCGGCGACGACTACGCCAGGACCATTCACGAACCGCTGGTCGCCGCCCGCTTCCCCCGCCTCAGGATCAGCCACAACGCGACCAAGGAGATCTCCAGGACCCTCCAGCCGCGTTTCGTCGGAGGGGACCCGCCCGAGGTCGTGGACGACTCCGGGGCCGGGGCCATGGACCTGGGTGCCCTGGTCCAGGACGGCCAGCTCACCGACCTGACACCGTTGTACGACGCGCCCAGCTGGGACGACCCCTCCGTCACGGTGCGCGAGACCGTCGATCCCATGGCGATCGAGCTGGGCGGCTACGGCGGCAGGCCGTACGTCATGAACTACACCAACACCGTCTGGGGCATCTGGTACTCGCGGCCGCTCTTCGAGGCCAGGGGGTGGCGACCGCCCAGGACGTGGGCGCGTTTCCTCGACCTCTGCGAGGAGATCAGGCGTTCGGGGATGGCGCCGTTCACCTACGCGGGCACCCACCCCCAGTACATCTACGAGCCCATCCTCACCCTCGCGGCGAAGATCGGCGGCAGGCGGGTGCTGACCGACATCGACAACCTCGCCGAGGGCGCCTGGCAGGCCGAGCCCGTACGGCGGGCCGCCGCGGCGTTCGCGGAGATCGGGGCCAGGCACCTCCTTGAGGGCACCGCGGGCCTCGACCACGTCCAGACCCAGATCGCGCAGAACCGCGGGCTGGTCGCCATGCTGCCCTGCGGTTCCTGGCTGGAGAACGAGCAACGCGGCTCAGCCCCGGACGGCTTCGGCTACGCGATGTTCCCGCTGCCCGACTTCGGCCCCTCGGACGCCATGCCGTACGGCACGCTGCACGCCCAGCCGGGTGAGGAGTACATCGTGCCCGCGCGCTCGGCCAACCCCGGGGCCGGGCTCGAATACCTGCGGGCCATGCTCTCCCGGCGGGCGGCGGGGAGGTTCACCGAGGCCGTCTCGACGCTCACCGTCGTCAGGGGGGCGGCCGACGGTCTCAGGCTCGAACCCGGCCTGGAGAGCGCCCGCGCCGCCCTCGCCGCCGCCGGCGGCAACGTCGTCACCTTCATGTTCCGCAGGTGGTACTCCGAACTGCACGACGAGGTCGCCGCGGCCTCGGGGCAGCTGATGAGCGGGGCGATCAGCGCCGACCGGTGGGCCGAGCGGGCCCAGCGCAAGGCCGACGCGCTCAGGGCCGACCCCTCGGTGCGGAAGTTCACGAGGTAGCCGCCGATGAACCAGCACAGGAGACGGTTCGTCGCCGGGTTCCTCGCCGTCCCGGTCACGCTGTACACGGTCTACGTGCTCTCCCCCTGCGCGCAGGCCCTCGTCATCGCGCTCACCGACTGGCGCGGGGTCAACGCCGTCCCGCGCTTCGTGGGGGCGGACAACTTCCGCAGGCTCCTCGGCGACGAGGTCTTCCTGCGGGCCGCCGGCCACAACCTGCTGCTGCTGGCGCTGGTGCCGCCGCTGACGATCGGGCTCGCCCTGCTGTTCGCCTGGCTGCTGACCGGCGACGGGGCGGCCGGGCGCACGGGCGGGGGAGCGGTCAGGGGAGCGGGGTTCTACCGGGTGGTCTTCTTCTTCCCGCAGGTGCTGGCCGTCGTCCTGGTCGCCGTCCTGTTCCGGCAGATCCTCAGGCCGGACAGGAGCGGGATGCTCAACGGCCCGCTGACCGCCCTGGGGTTCGAGCCGGTCGGGCCGCTGGCGGAGACCCGCCTGGCGCTGTGGGCCGTGCTGTTCGTGCTGGTCTGGCAGGCGGTCGGGTTCTACGTCGTGCTCTTCTCCGCGGCCATCGTCTCCATCCCGCGCGAGCTGTTCGAGGCCGCGGCCATCGACGGCGCCAGGGGCGGACGGCTGTTCCTGCGGATCACCCTTCCCCTGCTGCGGGACACGGTCCAGGCGGGCTGGGTCTATCTCGGCGTCGCCGCGCTCGACGTCTTCGCCGTCGTGTGGGTGATGACGGCCGAGCAGGGCGGTCCCGACCACTCCACGACGGTGATGGCGGCGGAGGTCTACCGCAACGCCTTCCACTACTCCAGGTTCGGTTACGCCTGTGCGATGGGTGTGGTGCTGTTCGCGCTCACCACCGGGTTCGCGGTGCTGGTCCTGCGGCTGACCCGGCGCGAGCGGATCGAGTTCCGGTGAGCGCGGCCCGTGCCCGCCTCACGGCGCTCCTCTCGCACGCCGTCCTGCTCTGGTGGACGCTCCTGGTCACGGTGCCGATCGCGTGGACCTTCCTGGCCTCGGTGAAGAGTGAGCGGGAGATCTTCGGCGACGCCTGGTCGCCGCCGGCCACGATCCGCCTCGACAACTGGGCGCGTGCCTGGCAGCAGGCGCACGTGGGCCGCTACATGCTCAACAGCGTCGTCGTCGTGGCGTGCGGTACGGCGGGCACCATGCTGTTCGGCGCGATGGCGGCCTACGTGCTGGCCCGCTACCGCTTCCGCGGCAGCCGGATCGTGCACGCGCTGTTCGTCGCGGGACTGGCCCTGCCGGTCTACCTGGTGCTGACCCCGCTGTTCTTCGTCGTCAGGAACACCGGGGCGCTGCCGCTGGTCGGCCCGTTCATCGGCCTGAACACCCACGGCGGGCTGATCCTCGTCTACATCGCCTTCTCCCTGCCGTTCACGGTGTTCTTCCTGACCGCCTTCTTCGGGACCCTGCCGGAGACGGTCGCGGAGGCCGCCTTCGTGGACGGCGCCTCGCACACGCGGGTGTTCTTCCAGATCATGCTTCCGATGGCCAGGCCCGGTGTCGTCAGCGTGACGGTCTTCAACGTGCTCGGCCAGTGGAACCAGTACCAGCTTCCCCTCGTGCTGCTGCCCTCCGACCGGGACAGCTGGCTGCTCACGCAGGGCATCGCCGACATCTCGACCACGGCGGGCTACGACGCCGACTGGGGCGCGCTGTTCGCCGCGCTCGGTATGGCGATCATCCCGATGATCGTCGTCCACGCGCTCCTTCAGGGGCAGATCCGCAGGGGGCTGACCGCGGGGGCGTTCAAGTAGATCGGATTTTGCCGTTCACGGAGATTGGGTTAACTGTTGGAGTGACACTGACGACATATCGGGCAACCGACACCCTGTCTGTGACCTCCTCCGCCCGCCTCGGCGGGCGTCGACGTCTTCTCGGGCTGTTCCTGGCGCCCGTGGTGGCCGCCGGGGCCGCCGTCCCGCTCGCCCCGGGCCAGGCCGCGCACGCCGCCCCGGCACGTTCCACGGTGATCTCCGAAGTCTCGGCCTCGGCTTCGGCACCGGGGCTCGACGACCCGGCCAAGAAGGAGATCGCGATGAAGCTGGTCTCCAGCGCGGAGAACTCCTCCCTCAACTGGCGGGCACAGTACAAGTACATCGAGGACATCGACGACGACCGCGGCTACACGGCGGGCATCGTCGGCTTCTGCTCGGGCACCGGGGACATGCTGGACCTGGTCAAGCTCTACACCCGGTACAAACCGCACAACCCGCTGGCCAAGTACCTCCCCGCCCTGCGCCGGGTCAACGGCACCGACTCGCACAAGGGCCTCGACCCCGGCTTCACCAAGGCCTGGGCCCGTGCGGCGAAGGACAGGGCCTTCAGGAAGGCGCAGAACCACGAACGCGACCGGCTCTACTTCCGCCCCGCCGTACGGCAGGCCAAGAAGGACGGCCTGCGTGCCCTCGGCCAGTTCGTCTACTACGACGCCATCGTCATGCACGGCGGCGGCGACGACTCGCTCAGCTTCGGGGCGATCCGCAGGAACGCGCTGAAGAAGGCCAAGCCGCCGTCGCAGGGCGGTGACGAGACCGCCTACCTCAACGCCTTCCTCGACGCCCGCAAGGTCGCCATGAAGGCCGAGTCGGCCCACGAGGACACCAGCAGGGTGGACACCGCACAGCGGGTCTTCCTCAGGAAGGGCAACCTCGACCTGAACACGCCGTTGTCGTGGAAGGTCTACGGCGACTCCTACCGGATCAAGAAGTAGCCGTCCGGCTCAGGCCCGCTCGCCGGTCGTCAGGCCGTCGAGGAGGACCGTGATGTAGTGGTCGGCGAGTCCCGCGGTGTTCAGGCGTCCCCCCGGCCTGAACCAGCGGACCGTGACCCAGATGCTGTCACGGACCATACGGTAGGTGAGCTTGGGGTCGATGTCCCCGCGGAGCTGCCCGGCGGCCTGGCCGCGCCTGATCTGCTCGACCCACATGCGCTCGACCTCCTCCTCGGTCCTGACCAGGTAGTCGAAGCGGTCGCCGGGCAGGGAGCGCAGGTAGTTCCAGTCGTTCTGCATGACGGTGATCGCCGCGCGGTGTGGTTCGAGCGTGCCGAAGGCGACGCGGACCATCTCCGACAGGGTCGTGCGGGGGTCCTCCCGCCGGTCGAGCACCGTGCGGTAGCGGCCGACGAGGTCGTCGAGGAAGGTGGTCAGCACCTCGTCGACGATCGTCTCCTTGGAGTCGAAGTGGTGGTAGAGGCTGCCGGACAGGATGCCGGCCTCCTCCGCGATCTCGCGGACGGTTGTCGCCTGGAATCCCTTGCGGGCGAAGAGGTCGGCGGCGAGTTTCACGAGGTGTTCGCGGCGCTCCGAGGCGGAGCCGGATGAGGCCGCGCGCCTGGTCGCACCCTGGCGTCTGACGGAGGTGGTCGTGGCGCCGGAGTTCTTTCTCGTGTTCACGTCCTCCATTATGAGTCTTTGCGTAATCGCTTGTTCGCGCGAACGAACCAGCTCATCGCGGCATTCGCCCCGTGCCGGGCGCCTGTCCGGAACGGCGTGACGGGGCCGCTCTCCGGCGCCGCGCCGTACGGCTCGTGCCCGGGTGGGCGCGGGATGGGTTTCGGTTTTCCGTAAGGGGAGGGGAAAGCCTTCCCTTACCGACAAAACTCATAAACGTCACTTCTCTGGACATGCCTCCTCTTTCTTGGAGCGCGTCCGGCCTCCGGAGGGGGCTCGTGACGGATCCGGCTTCGCTGGCGCGCGCCACACGGATGGTTTCGCTCAAAGATCGCCCATGGTGACGCACCCGGCACGTCCCGTGGCTTCCGGTGACCGTTCCCCCTGCCGCCCCTGGAGCGTTCCCGGGTACCAGGTGTCACTCCGGATTGCAGGATCTTGACGGAAGGCCCATGGTCAGCCCCCTAGCGATAAAGAAAGTTTCCTATTAGATTTGCGCGCAAGGCCGATGGGAGCGCTTCCTCCCACGCCTGTGAACACAACATGGTGTCCGCGTGTCCTCGGCATGAGATGCCGGCCGGCCATGAGGCGAGGAGGGTGCATGAAGCGCGGCCAAGAGCTGCTTCGTCTGGCGGACACGGTTGTTCTCCCGGGATTCGAGGGCAAGTCACCGCCCGACTGGGTCCGCAGACGCCTGAGCGAGGGCCTGACCGGGGTGGTGCTCTTCTCCAGGAACATCGCCACCCCCTCCCAGGTCGCCGACCTCACCGCGGCGCTGCGCGCGGAGAACCCGCAGGTTCTCGTGGGCATCGACGAGGAGTCGGGAGAGGTGACCCGGCTTGAGGCGGCGGCAGGGAGCACGCGCCCCGGCAGCTTCGCCCTCGGAGTCGTCGACGACGTCGCGCTCACCGAGGAACTCGCCGCCGACCTCGGCCGCGATCTGGCGCTGACCGGCGTCAACCTCAACTTCGCACCCTCGGCCGACGTCAACTCCAACCCCGACAACCCGGTCATCGGCCTGCGCTCCTTCGGCGCGGACCCCGACCTGGTCTCCCGGCACACCGCGGCCTGGATCCGGGGCCTGCAGTCGGCGGGCGTCGCCGCCTGCGCCAAGCACTTCCCCGGGCACGGGGACACCTCGGTCGACTCCCACCACAGCGTCCCGCTGGTCACGGCGACCGCCGAGGAACTGCGCGAGGTCGCGCTGCGGCCCTTCCGCGCGGCGATCGCCGAGGGCGTGCGCACGGTCATGACGGCCCACCTGCTGGTCTCCGCTCTCGACCCGGGCGTGCCCGCGACGCTCAGCGGCAAGGTGCTGCACGACCTGCTCCGTGTCGAACTCGGCTTCGAGGGCGTCATCATCACCGACGGCATCGAGATGACCGCCGTCTCGGGCCCGTACGGCATCGGCGGCGCCTCGGCGCTGGCCATCGCCGGAGGCGCGGACGCGATCTGCATCGGTGGCCAGAACTCCGACGAGCAGACCGCCATCGACGTCCGCGACGCCATCGTGGACGCGGTGATCGAGGGCAGGCTTCCCGAGGAGAGGCTGGCCGACGCCGCACGGCGGGTGTGCGAACTGGCCCTGTGGGCGGCCTCGGCCCCCAGGCGGCAGGACCCCGCGCCCTCGCGTCCGGGAGACGTCTCCATCGGCCTTGAGGCGGCCAGGCGGGCGCTGCGGATCACCCGCCGCTCGGCGAGTGCCTCCCTTCCCCTGGCCGCCCCGCCCCACGTGCTCGAACTGGCCCCCGAGATGAACCTGGCCATCGAGAAGGACACGCCCTGGGGCGTCGGTGAGCCGCTCGGCAAGCTGCTGCCCGGCACCACGGTGACGCGCCTGGACGCCTCCGGGGCGACCGGGAGCGCGGTAGAGGGGGTGCTGGCCGCCGCCACCGACCGGCCGCTGGTCGCCGTCGTCCGCGACGCCCACCGTCACCCCTGGCAGATGGACGCCCTGCAGCACCTGCTGGCGGCGCGCTCCGACGCCGTCGTGGTCGAGATGGGCCTGCCGGGACGCTCCGACCTCGGCGCCGTCCACATCGCCACCCACGGCTCCTCCAAGGTGTGCGGCCAGGCCGCGGCCGAGGTGCTGGCGGGGGACGCCTGATCCAGCGTGTTCCGCCGCCCCCGGGCCGCGGGAACGGCGGAACACGCTCACAGGCCGGGCAGCCGGCCGTTGCGGAACAGGTCGACGAACAGCTGGTGGTCGGCCCTGGCCCGCGCGCCGTAGGCGTGGGCGAAGTCGACGAGCACACGGGTGAACCCGGCGGCGTCGGCACCGATCACGTTCACGATCGCGTCCTCGGTCGAGAAGTCGACCAGGTCGTGGCTGGACTCGTCGTCGGCGACGGAGTGCATGCGGGCCACGGCCCTGCCGAGGTCGCCGATCACCGAGGCGAGCTCCTCCGGCTCGTTGACGTCGCCCCAGTCGAGGTCGGCCGAGTAGGGGGAGACCTCGGCGACGAGCTGGCCGACGCCGTTCAGCGTCGTGTGGCCGAGCCAGGGATCGGCGTAGGCCTGCAGGGCCCGCTGTGACTCCGCCGTACGGTGCCCCTGGTGCCTGAAGTAGCCGCGTACCTTCTCGTCGGTGATGTACCGGGCGACGGCCGGGACCTGGGCCTGCTTCATGTAGAGGATGACGTCGTTCTCCAGGGCCTGGGTGTGGCCCTCAAGGAGCATGTTGTAGGACGGCAGGCCCGCCGAGCCGATGCCGACGCCCATGCGGAGCGCGAAGTCCTTGATCCTGTGCTCGACCGCGGGGACCGACGAGGGGAGCGTGGTGAGGTACTCCGCGAAGGCGGCCTCGACGGCGTGCCTGGTCTCCTCGTCGACCGGATAACGGCCGTCCATGATGGCGAACCTGCGCTCGAAGTTGTCGATCGTGGTCTCGACGTCGAGCAGCGCGACCCGGGTGTTGAGCCGGGCGACCTGGAGCACCCGGTGCAGCACACCGGTGGTCGTCTCCAGCGTCAGTGAGCCGATCGCCTCGTCCCCGCCCTCGGAGATGCCGGTCAGCTCGGTGAGGTAGGCCTTGGCGAACCCCGAGACCAGGTCGGTGATCACCTCGTCCGACAGCGCCTTGGCGTAGCCGATGAGCGCGACGCTGGCCACGAACCGCTTGAGGTCCCAGATGTAGGGGCCGACGTAGGCCTCGTCGAAGTCGTTGACGTTGAAGACCAGGACGCCGGAGGCGTTCATGTAGGTGCCGAAGTTCTCCGCGTGCAGGTCGCCGTGTATCCACACCCGGCTCGTCTGGTCGTCGAGGAAGGCCGTGTCGGCGAAGGAGCCGGCCATGTCCGCGTAGAACAGGCAGGCGCTGCCGCGGTAGAAGGCGAACGGGGAGGCGGCCATCTTCCTGAACTTGCGCCGGAAGGCCGGGGGGTCACGCCTGATCGACTCGCCGAACTCGGTGATCAGGACGTCGAGAATGTGCGCCGAGCGCCCATCTGTGGTCATGGTGCGCACGTTAGGGCCCACCGGCCCGGCTCCGCCAGGCGAAGACGTCACAGGGCCGTCACAGCGGCGGCTTCCCGGCAGAAGCGATGTCCGGGGAAACAAGGGGACATGCCATGGAATGAGGCGTTCGCCCGCGTCTGTTGGGGAGAGAGGACTCCGACCACGGTGTCCTCACGGGGAGAGACGGTGACGCGGCTGTGACACGACGGGGACCGGTGGTGGCCGGGCTCATGCTCAGCACGGCCCTGGCCGCGATGGACGCCACGATCGTGGCCACCGCGGTCCCGGCGATCGTGCGCGACCTGGGGGCCTTCTCCCTCTTCCCCTGGGTCATCGCGGTCTACATGCTGGCCCAGGCGGTGTGCACCCCGATCTACGGCGGGCTCGCCGACGTCTACGGCCGCAAACCCATGCTGCTCGTGGGCGCGGCGACCTTCCTGGCCGGGTCGCTGCTGGCGGGTGTGGCCTGGAGCATGCCCGTCCTCATCGTGGCGCGGGCGGTGCAGGGAATTGGGGCGGGAGCGATCCTGCCGATCACCCAGACGATCGCGGGCGACCTCTACCCACTGGCCCAGCGGGGACGCATCTCGGCGCTGATGTCCACGGTGTGGGGAGGCTCCGCGCTGCTCGGCCCGGCCCTGGGCGGCCTGCTGTCGGAGTTCGGGCTGTGGCGCTGGGTCTTCCTGCTGAACCTCCCGATCGGGGTGGCCGCGCTGGCCATGGTCACCGTGTTCCTGCGCGAGTCGGTCGAACGCCGTCCGCACCGCCTCGACCTGTTCGGCACCGCCCTGCTCGCGGCGGGCGTCGTCACCGTGATGATCGGGCTCCAGGAGACCGTCTGGTGGCTGATCGCGCCCGGTCTGGCGTTGCTCGCGGCCTTTCTGCGCTGGGAGCGGCACGCGGCCGAGCCGGTCGTGCCGCCGTGGGTCTGGCGTGACCGGATGCTGCTCGGCTCGTTCCTCGGCAGCGCGCTCGTCGGCGTGGTGCTGATCGCCCCCGCCCTCTACCTGCCCACCTACGCCCAGGGAGTGCTCGGGGTCGGCGCGGTCGCCGCCGGGTTCGCACTCGCCACGCAGTCCATCGGCTGGCCGCTGGCCGCGGGACTGGCCGACCGCCTCTATCTGAGGTACGGCTTCCGCGCCACGGCCCTGGCCGGGATGGTGCTCGTCGTCGTCTCGGCGGTGATGTTCACGCTGCTGGGCCCGGCCTCGCCGCTCGTCTACGCGGGCCTGTGCGCGTTCGTCAACGGCGCCGGGCTCGGCCTGGTCTCGGTCTCCTGCCTCGTCGGCGCGCAGTCCGTGGTCGGCTGGGAACGGCGTGGCGTCGTCACGGGCGGGGTGGTGTTCTTCCGCAGCGCGGGAAGCGCGGTGGGCACGGCGGTCTTCGCGGCGGTCGCGAGCCTGTCCCTGCTGTCGTCCGGTTCCGTCGGCTCGGTCGACGACGTCGCCGCCGCGCTGGACGGTCCAGGGGCGCAGGCCGCCCGTTCGGCCCTGGCCTTCGCCGTGCACCACGTCTTCCTGGCGATGACGGTCGTCGTGGTGCTCGGCGTGCCGGCCGTGCTGGTGATGCCGAGAAGGGGACGGCCGTTGTCCGAAACCCTTTCCAAGGCCGAGCCGGAAACCGTTTCCGAGGGCGGGGAGGACGGTGGGCGGACCCGCGCGGACCGCTGAGCCGTACGGGAGCGTTCCATTTTCCGAGAACGGTTTTCATAAGGGAGGCCGCCCAGGGCCGGGGCGGCCTCCCGCCGTTTTTACAACCATTTTGGGTCTTGTAGAGCCCGGGGGTCAGGGTTACGATCCGCATAATTATTAGGAAACTTTCCTAAAGGAAAGAGCATCAACATGCGCCGATTAGCTTCTGTGCTGGTGGTGTTCGCCATGGCGGCCGCGATGGCCGCATTGTCGATCCCCGCCCACGCAGCCGCTCGCCTGACAGCCGCCTTCACCCTCACCGGCAACCAGGGCAAGTTCGTGGTGAGCAACCCCAACAGCACCGCTGTGACCGGTTGGTCGATCACTTTCGAACTCCCCTCCGGGGTGACGGCGAGCGGTGCCCAGAATGCGACCATCTCGCAGACTGGCACCAAGGTGAAGCTGACCCCCGCCTTCTACATCAACACCGTGAAGGCGAACGGCAACACCGAGCCCTACAGCCCGACCTTCACGCTCAGCTCGGCCGTCCAGCCGACCAAGTGCACCATCAACAACGCCAACTGTGACGGCAGCGGCGACCCGCCCCCGCCGGACGCGCCCGTCACCGCGACCTACTCGGCCAGCGGGTCGCGTGGCAAGTTCGTGGTCAACAACAACACCGACGCCGCGCTCAACGGCTGGACGATCACCTTCGACCTGCCCGCCGGTGTCACCGCCAGCTCCGCCGACAACGGCTCGATCAGCCAGAGCGGCCGTTCGGTCACGCTGAGCCCGGCCCACTACAACACCAACGTCGCGGCCCACGGCTCGACCGAGCCCTACAGCCCGACCTTCACGCTCAGCAGCGCCTCCGCCGAGCCGGACAACTGCCGGATCAACGACGTCAGGTGTGACGGCGCCGCCGACACCCCGCCCGGCGTCCCCGGCAACCTGCGCTCGCCGGTCAAGACCACCAAGACCGTGACCCTGGCCTGGGACGCGGCCACCCAGGGCAGCCTGCCCATCGTCGGCTACCAGGTCTACAAGGGCAGCGACGTGGCGGCCACGGTCACCGGGACGACCGCGACCGTCTCGGGCCTGACCCCGAACACCGAGTACACCTTCACCGTCAAGACCAAGGACAGGAAGGGCACGCTCTCCGCGGCCACTCCTCCGCTGAAGGTCACGACCAACAACGCCGGTGACGACACCCAGCCGCCCACCGCGCCCACCAACCTGCGCAGCACCGGCAAGTCCTCCTCGACCGTGAACCTCACCTGGGGTGCCTCCACGGACAACAAGGAGGTCGCGAACTACGAGATCTACAGCGGCTCGACCCTGCTGACCACCTCGACCTCGACCTCGACCACGGTGACCGGCCTCTCGCCGTCCACCGAGTACACCTTCACGGTCAAGGCCCGCGACACCTACGACAACGTCTCCGACGCCAGCAACGCGGTGAAGGTCACCACCGACGACATCATCGGCAGTGGCTACGCCCGGGTCGGTTACTTCGTGCAGTGGGGCATCTACGGCCGTCAGTACTTCGTCCGCAACCTCGACACCACCGGCGTCGCGGCGAAGCTGACCCACCTCAACTACGCCTTCGGCAACATCGACCCGGTCAACCTGACCTGTCTGCAGGGTGTGACCAAGGGCACCAGCGGCAACCCGCAGGACCCGAACCAGGGTGACGGCTCCGGCGACGCGGACGCCGACTACGCCAGGCCGATGAGCGCCGGTCAGTCGGTCGACGGTGTCGGCGACACCGGCTGGGAGAAGCTGCGCGGCAACTTCAACCAGCTCAAGAAGCTCAAGGCGAAGTACCCGAACCTGAAGATCCTGATCTCGCTCGGCGGCTGGACCTACTCCAAGTACTTCTCGGACGTGGCCGCCACCGACGCCGCCAGGAAGAAGTTCGTCTCCTCCTGCATCGACACCTACATCAAGGGCAACCTGCCCACCTACAACGCCGCCGGCGGCCCGGGCAGCGCTGCCGGGATCTTCGACGGCATCGACCTCGACTGGGAGTGGCCGGGCGCGGAGGGCCACCCGGGCAACCACATCGGCGCCAACGACAAGCAGAACAACACCCTGCTGATCGCCGAGTTCCGCAAGCAGCTCGACGCCCTGACCGTCGAGACCGGTAAGCGCTACCAGCTCACCGCCTTCACCCCCGCCGACCCCGCCAAGATCGAGGCCGGCTGGGAGCTCGCCGAGGTCGCCAAGTCGCTGGACATCTTCAACGTCCAGGGCTACGACTTCCACGGATCGGGCAGCGACAACTCGTGGGAGCCCAACGTCGCCGGCCACCAGGCCAACCTGTACGCCGACAACGACGACCCGTACAACTTCCACTTCAGCGTGGAGAACGCCGTCAACGCCTACCTGCAGGCCGGGGTGAACCCCCGCAAGATCGCCATCGGTCTCGCCTACTACGGGCGTGGCTGGCAGGGGGTCGCCGACGGCGGCAAGTCCGGTGAGTGGCAGTCGGCGACCGGCGCCGCGCCCGGCCAGTTCCAGGACGAGGCCGGTACCCGTGGATACAGCAACCTGCTGGCCAGCGTCCCCGGGTGCACCATCAAGCACGACGAGCAGTCGGTCGCGACCTACTGCTACACCGGCAACGGCGGCCAGTGGTGGACCTTCGACGACACGTGGACGATCGCGAAGAAGACCGCATGGCTCCGCAGCAAGAACCTGCTCGGCGTGATGATCTGGGAGATGTCCGGTGACCCCGGCACCCTGACCAACGCCGTGGACGCGGGCCTGAAGTAATCGATCGGGGGTAATCCCCATCAGAACGGGCTGTCCCCGCGACCTGCGACGCCGCGAGGACAGCCCGTTTCGCGTGCCGGCCTGTCAGGCGTCACGGCGCCTGAACAGGGGAACGGCGACGACGAGCGGGAGCGCGATCCAGGCCAGGTAGACGGCGAAGCCGGTCCAGGGCCCCATCCCGACGGGACTGACCAGGGCGATCCGGCTGCCCGCGTTCGAGGGGGTGAGCTCCACCAGCCTCCTGCCCAGCTCGCCGGGCACGAACGCGACCAGCGTCGGCAGCACCATGAGCAGCGCGCAGGCCGCCACGATCGCGCCCGGGGTGTGCCTGATCAACGTGCCGAGCGCCAGCCCGAGCAGCCCGCCCGCGGCCAGGTAGAGCCCGGCGCCGACGATGGCCCGCAACACGCCGGGATCGGCCAGGGAGACCGCCGCCGCCCGCCCGGCGAACACGGCCTGACCGGCGAGGAAGGCGGCGAAGGAGGCGACGACGCCCACGACGAACGTGACCCCGGTGAGCACGGCGGCCTTGGCGGCCAGGAACCTCAGCCTGTCCGGCACCGCGACCAGGGAGGCGCGGATCGAGCCCGTGCGGTACTCGCCGCAGACGACGATCACCCCCAGCGTCGCCGTCACCGGAGCCGCGAGCATGATGCCCATCAGGCTGACGGAGACCGGGTCGGACAGGCGCCCGCCGTCCCCGGCGCTCACGGCGACCAGCGCCCCGGCCGCGCCGAGCGCGACCATCAGCGCCGTCACGGCGCCCAGGGTCCACACGGTCGAGCGCACCGAGCGCACCTTGGTCCACTCGGACCGCATCACGTCGATCATGAGGAGTACTCCAGACTGTCCTTGGTCAGTTCCATGTAGGCGGCCTCCAGGGTCGGCCTGACGAGGGTCAGTTCCTCGACCGCCAGCCCCCGCGCGGCGACGACGGTCCCGACCTCAAGGGGAGAGCGCCCGGTGACGCGCAGGTGGTCCCCGTGCATCTCGGCGCCGGGCAGCAACCCGGCCACCTCCGCCAGGTACGGCGAGCGCACCCGGACGTACCCCTGCGAGCTGCGCCCGATGAACTCCTCCATCCCGGCGTCGGCGATCAGCCTCCCCCTGCCGATGACGACGAGACGGTCGGCGGTCTGGGCCATCTCGCTCATGAGGTGGCTGGAGACGAAGACGGTGCGCCCCTCGGCGGCCAGGTCACGCATCAGCGTGCGGATCCACAGGATCCCGTCGGGGTCGAGCCCGTTGACCGGCTCGTCGAACAGCAGGATCTCCGGGTCTCCCAGCAGCGCCGCGGCGATCCCGAGCCGCTGCGACATGCCCAGCGAGAACCCTCCGATCCGCCGCCCGGCCACCCCGCCGAGCCCGACCGTCTCCAGCACCTCCCCGACCCGGGAGGCGGGGATCGCGTTGCTCCGCGCGATGGCCAGCAGGTGGTCGCGGGCGCTGCGCCCGCCGTGCACGGCCTTGGCGTCCAGCAGCGCGCCGACCTTGCGCAGCGGGTGCCTGAGCTCGCCGTACGGCACCCCGCCGACCGTCACCGTCCCCGAGGTCGGCCGGTCGAGGCCGAGGGTCATGCGCATCGTGGTCGACTTGCCCGCTCCGTTCGGCCCCAGGAAACCGGTCACCAGACCGGGTCTGACGTCGAAGGACAGGCCCGCGACGGCCGTGGTTCCGCCGTACTCCTTGGTGAGGCCGATGGCCCGTATCGCTGTCATGCCCCAAGGCTCTCCGGCAGGGGCGGGCGTTTCCTCCTGCCACGGGACCGTCCGCGGCGGCCCGGACCGGGAGCCGGGTCCTACTCTCCTGGTCTGACCAGGCCCCGTTCGTAGGCGACGATCACGGCCTGCGCCCGGTCCCGTGCGCCGATCTTGGCGAACAACGCCGTCACGTGGTTCTTCACGGTGTTCGGTGAGATCGCGAGCGCGTCGGCGATCTCGGCGTTCGAGCGGCCCCCGCCGATGAGCGTCAGCACCTCCAGCTCCCTCGCGGTGAGCCCGTCGAGAGGGGTCCGGCCCCGGATCCGGGCGGGCGCCTGGGACGGGGCGCCTCTGACGTGGGTGCGGATGAGGCCGAGGAGCAGACGCGGCGCCACGGCCGCCGTGCCCTCGTGCACGGTCCTGACCGCATCGACCAGTTCCTCGGGGGAGACGTCCTTGGGCAGGAAGCCGTTGGCCCCGGCCCGGAGCGCGGCCACGACGTTCTCGTCCAGGTCGAAGGTGCTGAGCACGAGCACCCTGGTCTCCGGCAGCTCCGCGGTGACGCGTTCGGTCGCGGCGACCCCGTCCAGCCCGGGCATGTGCAGATCCATGATCACGATGTCGGGCCGCAGCTCGTGGCAGCGGGTCACGGCCTCCAGGCCGTCGGCGGCCTCGCCGACCACGGTGATGCCCGGCTGGGCGTTCAGCATGAGCCGGTATCCGGTCCTGACCAGGGCGTGGTCGTCGGCCAGCAGCACGGTGATCACAGCGGCAGCCTCGCGTGGACCCGGAAGCCGCCCGCCGGTCCCGGTCCGGCGTCCAGGCTTCCCCCGCACAGCGCGACCCGCTCGGCCATCCCCACCAGGCCGAAGCCGCCGGGGGAGGGCGGGACGGTCACGGGCCCGTCGTCCAGCACCTCGATCTCGACCCCCTGTTCTCCGTAGCCGATCCGCACGAGGGAGCGCGACCCCGGGGCGTGTTTGCGCGTGTTGGTGAGCGCCTCCTGCACGATCCGGTAGACCGCCCGGTCGACTGCGGCGGGCAGCGGCACGGGCTCACCCTCGACCACCAGCTCCGCGGGCGCTCCCGCCGCGCCCGCCTGTTCGACCAGGGTGGGCAGCTCGGCCGTGCCGACCCCCGTGGCCTCCCCGCCTCCGGAGCCGTCGGCCCGTAGCACTTTCAGCAGGTGCCGCATCTCGGTGAGGGCCTGCCTGGCGCTCTGCTCAGCGGCCAGCAGCGCCTGCGTGGCCTCGGGCGGCTCCGTGGGCAGGTTCACTCTGGCCCCGCCGACCAGCGCGCTGACCACGGTGATGTGGTGGGCGACGACGTCGTGCAGTTCACGGGCGATGCGGCGGCGTTCGGCCTGCACCGCCTCCTCGGTCCGGATGCTCTCCTTGAGCCGTCGTGTCTCCGCCCTCGATCGCGCCAGCAGACCGGCGCCGGTGAGGACCAGCGGGAAGAGGGCACCGAAGGCGAACGCGCCGGAGGACTGGGGGCCCGCCGTGAGGGACGCGGAGGACGTGACGGCGTAGGCGGCCGTCACCGGGAGGAGGGAGGCGGCCAGCGCCCTCCTGGTCGTGGTGTGGCGGCCGAGGCCGTACAGGGCGATCGCCGCGAGGATCGAGAGGGAAGGAGTGATCGTCAGGCGCCCCGCGATGTCGAGCGCCGCGATCACGACGGCGACCGGGACCGGGTGGCGGCGCCGCGCCAGAAGGGGCGGGACGGCGAGCAGGAACAGCCCCGCCCTCATGGCCGTGTCCGGATCGTCGTCCAGCAGGGTGAAGGGCAGGACGATCAGCGAGGGCAGGCAGAGGAGCACGACCAGCGTCACGTCGAAGATCTGGGGACGACCCAGGAGCAGCCCGACTTTCCGCCCCGACCGCATGGGGTGATCTTAGTCGCCGGAGCCGCCGGACGGGCGGGAGAGCGGAGACGCGTCCTGGCGGGCGTGGGGGACCCGCCAGGACGCGCTCCTGCCCGGCGCGGCGATGCGAGGACCCCGGCGAGGGTTGGGGTCCTCGAACCGGTTACCCGCGCCGGGGGCCGGTGACAGGGGAGACGCGGACCTGAGGAACCCGCGCCTCCCCGGAGGGGGTGTCGCCGAAGACCGGACCCTGGTGGCGCCGGAAGAGAGGGCGGATGCCGCCTTTCTCATTTCGGACAAAAAACCTATTTCTCCACCAAAGGGTCAGATCTGTCGGTACCGAAAGCACTCGTGTGCCGTCCCCATCGCTCTGGTAGGTGTGGGGGAATCCGTGGCGGGGCGACGCGCAGCGCAGTAGGCGCGTCGGACCGCCGAGGTCGCGCCGGGACGGGCGTGGCGCGCCCACGCGGACCGATGGCACCGGCGTTCACCCCCTTGCCGACCTTTCGATGGATTTGTACCAACGATTGGATGATGCGGGTAACGAGAGGTTGGGTCAAGAGGCTGTTCCCCGGTAAAACCAAATCGTCTAGTTTTGTTGGCACAAAGGGGACTTAATGCCGCGGTCAACGCTGTATCAGCTGGTGGCCTCCGAACTCCGGAGGGCCATCTACTCCGGTGCGCTCCGGCCGGGCGATCAGCTGCCGACCGAGGTCGAGCTCATGGGCATCCACCAGGTGAGCCGCAACACCGTACGGCTCGCCCTCGGAGAGCTGGTCAACGAGGGCCTGATCACCCGCACCCCCCGCAGGGGAACCGTCGTCAGGGAACGCAGGCCGCTGCTCATCCACCCCCAGCGGGAGCTCCAGCCGCAGCCGGAGGAGACCAAGGAGGCCTTCGCCTGGGCGGTCTCCCAGGAGGGGCGCGTGCCGAGCCAGCACATCGAGGTCGCGATCGTGCAGCCCGCCGAGGAGATCGCCAGCAGGCTGGAACTGGCCGACGACGAGTTCGCCGTGGTCCGCCGCAGGCTGCGTTTCGTCGACGGCCAGCCGTACAACACCAACGACTCCTACTTCCCGCTGTCCCTGGTCGCCGACTCCGAGATCGCCCGTCCCGGCGACATCACGCGCGGCGCCAACAGGGTGCTGACCGAGCTGGGCCACCGTCAGGTCCGCATGGTCGACGACATCTGGGCCAGGATGCCGAACACCTCGGAGACCCACCGCCTGCAGCTCCAGTCGGGCACGCCGGTCGTCGTCTACATCAGGGTCGGCTACGACGAGGGCGACACCCCCGTCCGGGTCGCCGTCTCCGTGCTCCCCGCGGACAAGCACCTGATCAGGTACGAGCTGGAAAGCCGCTGACATCTCCGTGACCGCCCGGCCGGGCCGGCTCCCAGCACGCCCGCGCCGCGGGCGCCTGCCGGGCCGCCCGCCCAAGGCGGCAGGGCGCGGGCCGCTGCCCCCGCCCTCCCTGGACCCCTAGGCATTCGCCTGGGCCGGCATGGACACCGTGCGTCATCGAACGGTTACTCTCCGTGCCTCTTCACGCACCCTGTGCAACGAAGGGATCAATCATGCACTCCAACACCGTCGGTACCGTCACCGCGCGTCCGCTCGCGCTGCGCACCGCGACCGCCGCCGACCTCGGGGAGGTCCTCACCCTCCTGGCGGAGACCGCCGACTGGCTGAACGGCAGAGGCGTACGGCAGTGGCCCGCCGGAGGCTTCCCCGCCGCGCGCATAGCCCCGCTGATCGAGACGGGTGACATGTATCTGGTGGAGGGCGAGCGGGGCGTGGTGGCCACCATCGCCCTCGACGGCAACGCCGACCCCGAGTTCTGGCAGGCGGAGGACCTCCCCGGCGCCGCGCTGTACGTCCACAAGCTGTCGGTCGCCCGCTCCTGCTCCGGTCTCGGTCTGGGGCGGGCCCTGCTCGACTGGGCGGGCCTGCGGGTGGTGGCCGCCGGAGGGCGCTGGCTCAGGCTCGACTGCTCCAAGGACAATATGAGGCTCCAGGACTACTACCGGGGCCAGCGCTTCACCCACCTGCGCACCGTGGACCTCCCGCACCGCGCCTCGGGAGCGCTGTTCCAGCGGCCCGGAGGCGTGCGCGGCGGCCTCGGCACGGCGCTGCCGTTCACCGACCGGCGCGGGCTCGGCGGACGCCGTGGACCGCTTGTGAGCAGCCACGACTCCTCCCTCGCCGAACATGTCTGAACCACGGCGATCCCAGGACAAAGTCATCCGATAGCCTCACCCCATGACCGGTTCCTTGCTTGAGGTGATCGCGCTCGACGTCCGCGACGCCGTCGCGGCTGAGGAGGGCGGTGCCGACCGTCTTGAGGTCGTCGCCGACATCGCGTCCGACGGGCTCACCCCGGCGGTGGAGACGGTCGCGGCGATCTCCAAGGAGTGCGCGCTGCCGCAGATGGTGATGCTGCGCGGCGAGGCCTCCTTCCTGGCCGGGCCCGAGACTCTGGAGAGCCTGCGGCGTGACGCCAAGGCCCTCGCGGAGGCGGGCGCGGCCGGGTTCGTCTTCGGCTTCCTCGACCAGGCGGGGACGGTCGACCTCGCCGCGACCGAGGCGCTCATCCACGCCGTCGCCCCGCTGCCCTGGACCTTCCACCGGGCCGTCGACCACGCGGCCGACGTCCAGGCGGGGTGGCGGGCCGTACGGCTGCTGCCCAACCTCGCGACCGTGCTCACCTCGGGCGCGCCCAGCGGCGTCGGGGACGGCCTGCGGGTGCTCAGGACCCGCTGCGAGGCGGGGGACGGGCCACTGATCATGGCCGGTGGCGGGCTCAAGCCCACACACGTCCCGGCGCTGCTCGAATACGGCGTGCGCGCCTTCCACGTCGGAGGTGCCGTACGGGCCTCGTGGGCACACCCGGTCGAGGCGCGCAGGGTCCGTGAGTGGCGGGCCCTGATCGACTGACGTCGCCCTCCTCGTCGCGGCCCACGCGCCGGGGAGGGCCCGCCGAGCCGGGTGAGGTCACCGGCCGCCGGCGTCGAGCATGGCGTCCAGGCCCAGGAGTTTGACGCGTTCGCCCCGGCCCAGCGTCCTGGCCAGGGCGATCTCCGCGGCCTCGATGGCCAGCCAGCGGTCGTAGGTGACGGGGGAGACGCCCCGTGAGGCGAGCAGGGCGTCCAGGCCGCCGCGCGGTACGGGCGCACGGCCGGCGAGATCGGCCAGAAGCGTGCGGACGGTCTCCGCGGCGTCGGACTTGTTGGTGCCGATCACACCGGTCGGGCCGCGCTTGAGCCAGCCCGCGACGTACTCGCGGTCACGGACCCGGCCGGCCTCGTTCGGCACGGTCGAGGTCCGCTCGGAGAAGGGCACGCCGGGCAGCGGGAGGCTGCGGTAGCCGACCGAGCGCAGCACCATCCCGACGGGAAGGGTCTCGAACTCACCCGTCCCGACGATCCCGTCCTCGGTCCGCCTGGTCCGTTCGAGCCTGAGCCCCTCGACCCGGTCCCGGCCGACGATCTCCACGGGCCGCATCCAGAACCGGACCTCAAGCCGCCGGGGACGACCGGCGGGGGTGCGGGCCGCCCAGCCGCGTAGCACCTCGACGTTCCCCCTGACCTGGCGCGAAGCCCGGGACAGGTCGGCCGCCGACTCGTCCGGACGCACGTGCACGTCCGCGTTCGTCAGCTCGCCGAGCTCCCGCAGCTCCTTCAGGGTGAACTTGGCGTGCTCCGGCCCCCGGCGGCCGATCATGTGGATGACCCGCACCCGGCTGGCCGCCAGGCGGGCGAGCACCTCCTCGGGCACGTCCGTGGCGCGCAGCTCCCGCGCGGACTTGGCCAGGACACGCACCACGTCCACCGCGACGTTGCCGACGCCGACCACCGCGACCTCGGGACTGTCGAGGGTGAACCGGTCGGCCGGCACCTCGGGATGGCCGCAGTACCAGTTCACGAAGTCCGTGGCCGCCGCGCTTCCCGGCAGGTCCTCGCCCGGCACGCCCATCCGCCGGTCAACCGGCGCACCGGTGCAGTAGACCACGGCGTCGTAGCAGGCCAGCAGGTCGGCGACCGAGACGTCCCGGCCGAGTTCCACACCGCCGAGGAAGCGGACGTTCGGCAGTTCGAGGACCCGTCGCAGGTAGTCGGCGATCGACCTGATCGAGGTGTGGTCCGGGGCGACGCCGTAGCGCACCAGTCCGTACGGCGTCGGCAGCCGTTCGAGCACGTCCACCTCGACGGCTCCGGGGGCCTGCCTCGTCAGGGCCTCCGCCGTGTAGAGACCGGCCGGTCCCGAGCCGACGACCGCGACCCTCAACGGCCTGTTCTCCGGTGCCATGTCGCCTCCCAAGCGGTGACCGCCCCTGAGGGTGATTCTGTCCCACCACGGCGCCGGGCGGCCAGGGTGACGCGGCCGTTGCGCGGGCTGGGTTCCCGGCGCTCCTCTTGACCATCTCTTGGGGTATTTGGGTCATTCTTGCAGGTCAGATATGCTTTGCATGGTTATGGGGGCAATGCGATCGGGGGATCACTGACCTTGGCGGGATCGGACCATACGCTCGAATACGACTACCTCGCCGGAGACCGGCAGGAGCGGGCAATCCTTCTGCACATGGTGCTCTCCCTCCTGGTCGGCATGATCCTCGGCGCGGCCGGAGCGCTGCTCTCCTACGGGCCACAACTGATCCACTCGCTCTACGAGCCGTACGCGTACGTCCTGTTCGTCGTGATCGTGGGACGCACCGCCGCGGGATTCGGCTGGGCCGCCCTGACCAGCGCGCTGGCGAGCTTCGGCCCCCTCATCGCACTGCTGGCCGCCACGATCTTCGAGTCGGGCGCGAACCTGCTCAACTTCACCGCCAGAGGGCCGGGAATGGTCCTCGGCAGCAACGGCCCGACGGTGAACCTCACCGTCGCCACCCTCGCGACCTTCGGAGTACTCGCCTACTTCAGCGGACGACGTGACGTGTGGGGCGACCTGGCCAGCGGCGCGCTCGTTGGAATCGTCGCGATCGACGGGCTCGACAAAACCCTCCGGGGAGGCCCCGAGTACGTCCGGGGATTCTGGCCCTGGGACACCCTCCTCGTGGCCGTGTTCGTGATCGGACTGCTCCTGGCACTACGCAGGGGCCGCTCCCTGAGCCGCTGCGCCGTGGTGGCCCTGACCGTCCTCTCAGCGGCGTTCGTGTTCGCGATCGGTATGTAGTTGTGCCCTGCCTTTTTGCGCCGCCTGCGGCGGCGCGGGCTTGGGCGCCCTGAGTCGGTGTCTTCCCTCGTCGTTCGTCCGCTGCGCTCCCTCACTCCTCAGTCCAGACACCGACGCGCCCAAGCCGACACCCCTCACGCACGGCACCGGTAAGGCCCAAGCCGACACCCCTCACGCACGGCACCGGTAGGGCCCAAGCCGAAACTCCTCACGCTTGGGGCCGATTGAGTCGATCGAGCTTTCCGACGCCCGGAGTGAGGGTTTGACCTTGTGCTTTACCGGCGCCGTGTGGGAAGGGTTTCGGCTTGGGCGCGTCGGTGCTTGGACTGAGGAACGCAGGAGCGAAGCGACGGAGTGACGAGGGAAAGCGCCGACTCAGAGGCGCCCAAGCCCGCGACGCCGCCAGGCGTCGCAAAAATAATAGATAGCCTGTGGTTCATCGATCCCTGCTAGCTAGGAGTAGCCGTGCTGCTGCGCATGTCGTCGTTGTTTCTTCGAACCCTGAGGGACGACCCGGCAGACGCGGAGGTCCCGAGCCACAAACTGCTCGTCCGCGCCGGTTATGTTCGTCGTGTCGCACCCGGCGTCTACTCCTGGCTGCCGCTCGGCAAGAGAGTCCTGGAGAACGTCACGCGCATCGTGCGCGAGGAGATGGACCGGATGGGCGGCCAGGAGGTCCTCTTCCCCGCCCTGCTGCCCCGGGAGTACTACGAGGCCACCGGCCGCTGGACGGAGTACGGCGACACGCTCTTCCGTCTCAAGGACCGCAAGGGCGCCGACTACCTGCTCGGCCCCACCCATGAGGAGATGTTCACCGACATGGTGAAGGGGGAGTACTCCTCCTACAAGGACTATCCGGTGACGCTGTACCAGATCCAGACGAAGTACCGCGACGAGGCCCGTCCCCGGGCAGGCATCCTGCGCGGCAGGGAGTTCGTCATGAAGGACTCCTACTCCTTCGACCTGGACGACGACGGTCTCAAGCGCTCCTACGAGCAGCACCGTGAGACCTACATCAGGACCTTCGACCGGCTCGGCATCACCTACAAGATCTGTTTCGCCACCTCGGGCGCCATGGGCGGCTCGGCCTCGGAGGAGTTCCTCGCCCCGGCGGAGACCGGTGAGGACACCTTCGTGGCCTGCCACCACTGCGGCTACGCCGCGAACGCCGAGGCCGTCACCACGCCCGCACCCGCCGCGATCTCCGGGGAACGGCCCGCGCAGCGGGTGCTGGACACCCCGGACACGCCGACCATCGAGTCGCTGGTCGCCTACGTCAACGAGCACCACGGTCTGGACGTCACCGCCGCACAGACGCTCAAGAACATCGTGGTCAAGGTCGTCACGCCCGGTTCGGACAAGGTGGAGACGCTGGTCGTCGGCGTCCCCGGGGACCGCGAGGTCGACTTCAAGCGTCTTGAGGCCGCCCTGGCCCCCGGCGAGCCCGCCATCTTCGAGGCCGAGGACTTCGCCAAGCACCCCGGCCTGGTCCGCGGCTACATCGGCCCCCAGGTGCTCAAGGACCTCGGCATCCGCTACCTCGTCGACCCCCGCGTGGTCGAGGGCACCTCCTGGGTGACCGGTGCGAACGAGCCGGGCAAGCACGCGGTCGACGTGGTCGCCGGGCGTGACTTCGTTCCCGACGGCACCATCGAGGCCGCCGAGGTCCGTGAGGGCGACTCCTGTCCCGTCTGCGGGGCAGGCCTGTCCATCGACCGGGGTATCGAGATCGGCCACATCTTCCAGCTCGGCCGCAAGTACGCGGACGCCGCCAAGCTCGACGCCCTCGGCCCCGACGGCAAGCCGATCCGCGTCACCATGGGTTCCTACGGAATCGGCGTCTCCAGGGCCGTGGCCGTACTGGTCGAGCAGCGGCACGACGAGCTGGGCCTGGTCTGGCCCCGCGAGGTCGCCCCCGCCGACGTCCACATCGTGGGCACCGGCAAGGAGGACCAGATCGAGGTCGCCACCAGGATCGCCGAGGAACTCGACGCCAGGGGCCTGCGCGTGCTGCTCGACGACCGCCCCTCCGTCTCCCCCGGCGTCAAGTTCAAGGACGCCGAACTGCTCGGCATGCCGACGATTCTGATCATCGGCCGCGGGCTCTCCCAGGGGGTCGCCGAGCTGCGTGACCGCGCCGGAGGCGTCAAGGAGGAGATCCCCGTCGACGAGGCCGTCGAACGTGTTCTGGCGGCCTGCGGCGCCTGACCGGAAGGCTTGGACGAGGCGGGTCACCCGTGGGGTGGCCCGCCTCTTCGGCGTGCCCGCGAGGCCGTGCCGTACGGGGCGTGTGTCTAGGACGGCGGGACGGAGGAGGACGGTGCGCCGGGGGTGCCCGAGACGGTCGGGGCCGGGGCCGGGGCGGCGGGCATGCCGGGGAAGGCCTCGATCTCCGGGCGCAGTCCGTAGGAGCGGGTGACGCACTCCTGCATGGCCAGCGCGGCCATCCGCCGGACGGCGGTGTCGGAGGAGGCGGTGAGCTCCAGGTAGGCGGCCGTGACGCCCCGCTCGACCAGCGTGGCCAGCTCGACGGCCTGGGCGGGCGTCGAGGGGGTGACCGGAAGCCGGTAGGCGGGGTCGGGCTCGACCGGGACGCCACCGGACGCCGTGATCAAAGCGCGCAGCTGGTCCCTGCGGGCGCGGTGCGCGTTGAAGGCGGCGGTCGCGGTCGCGCGCAGGGAGCCGGTGGTCCTGGCGCCGATGACCCCGTAGGCGTAGACGGCCGCGTGCTCGGCGGCCAGGGCCGTCTCAAGGTCCTGGCTCCTCACAGCGGCCTCGAAAGGGCCAGGGCGTGCGCGGCCTCACAGGCGCCCATGGAGGCGATCAGCTGGGCCAGCGCGGGGGAGACCCCGTCGAGCTGACGTGGTCGCAGGGCCGCCGACTCACGCTCCATGTCACGCAGGCTCCTGACGGAGACCGCCTTCCTGGAGTCCGGCCCGGCGGTTTCCGAGACTCCCGGGGACGCCGAGGCGGCCGGAGTCGCCGGGGCCCCCGAGGGGGAGGGAGAGACCGGCGCGCTCTCGCGGGGCAGCCGGCGGCGGAGCTCGGCGAGGTGGGCCTCGTGCCGTCGTCTGAAGGGCGTCAGCCTGTCGGAGGCGGCCGAGGAGTAGAGCGCGATCGTCCGCTCCTTGCCCGTGATGAGCTGCCTGATCAGCATGATCTCCGGGTCCGGCTGCTCGACGGTGGGCGAGGGTGAGGACACGGGCCTGCCGGTGGCGCATCCGGCCACGGTCACGGCGGCCACTCCGAGAGCGCCGCCCCGCAGCAGGGAGCGCCGGGAGACGGAACGCACGGACGACCTCCGGTTATGGATGTGGCTGCTGACGCATCTAGCATCGTACGGGCTTGGAATCACAATCACCGCGCTTCTCGGACGGCTTCGCCACACCGAGTGGCGCTCTTTCCACGCCCCGGTGTGGATAGGCTGGTGAACCGCAAGGGCGAGGTCCGCCCGCTTAGATCGTGACAATGGGAGGTCGGCATGGGCAGCGCCACATCCCGCGACCGCCTGATGAAGCTGCTGGAACCTGTCGCCTGCTCCTTCGGGCTCGACCTGGAGGACGTCACGGTCACACCGGCGGGCAAGCGGCGTCTGCTGCGTGTCATCGTCGACCGTGACGGCGGCGTGAGCCTGGACGACGTCGCCGAGGTCAGCCTCGCCGTCTCCACGGCGCTGGACGACGGTGACGCGATGGGCGCGACGCCGTACGTGCTTGAGGTCTCCTCTCCCGGGGTCGACCGGCCGCTCACCGAGCCGCGTCACTGGCGCCGCGCGGTGCGCAGGCTGGTCAAGGTCGACCTGCGGGACGGCACGCTGGTTGAGGGCCGGATCGTCGCCACGGACGACACCGGCGTAGAGATCGACGTCGACGGCGTGACCCGCCGCATCGACTATCAGGACCTGACCCGAGGACGGGTGCAGGTGGAATTCCGCCGGTTTGACGACGCCGAAGACGACGGCGAAGACGGCGACGAAGGCTAAGGGGGAGCCTCGTGGACATCGACATGAGCGTCCTGCGCAGCCTGGAGCGGGAGAAGGACATCTCCTTCGACCTGGTCGTCAAGGCGATCGAGGACGCACTGCTGATCGCGTACTTCCGGAGCGAGGGGGCCGCGGCCAAGGCCCGTGCCGAGCTCGACAGGCAGTCAGGGCACGTGACCATCTTCGCCGCGGAGCTCGACGACGAGAGCGGGGAGGTGCTCAGGGAGTTCGACGACACCCCGGGCAACTTCAGCCGCATCGCCGCGACCACCGCCAAGCAGGTCATCCTCCAGCAGCTGAGGGACGCCGAGGACGAGATCAACTTCGGCGAGTTCGCCAGCCGTGAGGGTGAGCTCGTCGCGGGCGTCATCCAGCAGGGCAAGGACCCCAGGGTCGTCCTGGTCGACCTCGGCAAGATCGAGGCGGTGCTGCCGCACAACGAGCAGGTGCCCGGCGAGGAGTACGTCCACGGCGAGCGCATCCGCTGCTACGTGGTCCAGGTCAAGAAGGGCCACAAGGGACCGTCGGTGACGCTGTCGCGGACCCACCCCGGGCTGGTGAAGAAGCTTTTCGCCCTGGAGGTTCCGGAGATCGCCGACGGTACGGTCGAGATCGCGGCGATCGCCCGCGAGGCGGGTCACCGCACCAAGATCGCGGTCCGTTCCCGGCGCCCCGGCGTCAACGCCAAGGGTGCCTGCATCGGCCCGATGGGTTCGCGCGTGCGCAACGTCATGGCCGAGCTGCACGGCGAGAAGATCGACATCATCGACTGGTCGGAGGACCCGGCGGAGTTCGTGGGCAACGCCCTCTCGCCTGCCCGTGTCTCCCACGTCGAGGTGATCGACCCCGAGGGGCGCGCGGCCCGTGTGATCGTTCCCGACTACCAGCTCTCCCTCGCCATCGGCAAGGAGGGGCAGAACGCCCGGCTGGCCAATCGCCTGACCGGATGGCGCATCGACATCCGTCCCGATACACAAGCGGGGGATGCGGCCGGTTCCGCAGATGCGTCCACACGGTAAGCTGGAATATGGTGACCGGGCGGCCCCACTGAGAACCTGTGTGGGCTGTCGGGTTCGCACGGTTTCCTCCGAGCTGCTCCGCCTGGTGGTGGTCGAGGGCGTCATCGTCCCTGACCTGCGACGACGGCTCCAAGGGCGTGGTGCTTCACTGCATCCCTCCCTGAGCTGTCTCGATCTCGCCGAGCGTCGCCGAGCGTTTCCGCGCGCGTTTCGTGCCGCGGCCCCGCTTGACGTCTCGCGAGTGCGAGAACACCTGGAAGGGCTCCACTCCGAAAGGAACGGGTGAAATGGTTGCCAACTGTCATGTAGGACGCCGAGTTGATGGGCTGGTCAGATAGCTATGAGCGCCTGATGAGCATGCGGCGATGAGTACGTCTACGTAACGACGGTCCGGCGGCACAGCCTCCCGGGCCGAGTAAGGGAGTGCAGTGGCGAAGGTCCGGGTATACGAGCTCGCCAAGGAGTTCGGTGTGGAGAGCAAGGTCGTCATGGCCAAGCTCCAGGAGATGGGCGAGTTCGTGCGTTCGGCGTCCTCGACTATCGAAGCACCGGTAGTCCGCAGGCTCACGGAAGCTTTGGGCGGTCCCCCCAAGGGTTCGTCCGACAGGGGCGGCAACAGGTCGCCCAGGCCGCCGCAGGCGGCACCCCGGCCGGCCGGAGGCCAGGCCGGAAACGGCGCTCCGTCGCCGGCATCGATTCCCAAGCCGGGACCGGTTCCCAAGCCGGGCCCCAGGCCGGGTCCCGCCGCGGCACGTCCCGCGGCCCCCGCGCCTCAGGCCCCGCCGGTTCCCCAGCCCCAGCAGGCACAGCCTCAGCAGCAGGCGCAGCCTCAGCAGCCGCCCTCGCCGGTCCAGCCGCCGAGGTTCGAGGCACCCCGTCCCGCCGCCCCCGGCCCCAAGCCGGGTCCGCGTCCGGGACCGCGTCCGGGACCCGCCCCCCGTACCGAGGGCCGTCCTTCCGGCGGTCCCGGTGGCGGTCAGGGCGCTCGTCCCGGTCAGGGTGCCCCCGCTGCGGGTGGCCCCAAGCCGGGCCCGCGTCCCGGCCCGCGTCCGGGGCCGCGCCCCGGCAACAACCCGTTCTCCTCGAACGCCAGCGGCATGGGCCAGGCCCGTCCGCCGCGTCCCGGTCGTGAGGGCGGCGGCCCCGAAAGGGGTCCGCGTCCCGGCGGTCCGCGTGAGGACCGCGGGCCCCGCGAGCAGCAGGGTCAGCGTGACGGCGGGCCTCGTCCCGGCGCTCCGCGCGCGGGTCAGGCCGGTCCCGGCGGTCCGCGTCCCGGGCCTCCTTCGGGTGGCCCCCGTCCCGGTGGCGGCGCGGGCGCGGGTGGTCCGCGTCCCGGCGGCCCCCGGCCCAGCCCGATGATGATGCCCCAGGGCCGTCCGGCTCCCGCCGGCGGCGGGCGTCCCGGTGCTCCCGGCGGCGGTCGTCCCGGCGGCGCCGGTCGTCCCGGTGGCGGCGGCGGTCGTCCCGGTGGCGGCGGCTTCGCCGGTCGTCCCGGTGGCGGCGGCGGCGCGGGTCGTCCCGGCACCGGAACCGGTGGTCCCGGTGGTGGCGGTGGCGGCGGCTTCGCCGGTCGTCCCGGTGGCGGCGGTGGCCGTGGCCGTGGCGGCGGTACGGCGGGCGCCTTCGGCCGTCCCGGCGGACGTCCGACCCGTGGTCGCAAGTCCAAGCGCCAGAGGCGTCAGGAGTTCGACAACATGCAGGCCCCGGCGATCGGCGGCGTGCAGGCTCCCCGTGGTGGCGGTCAGACGATCCGTCTGTCGCGTGGCGCCTCCCTGGCGGACTTCGCCGACAAGATCGGCGCGAACCCGGCGTCCCTGGTGCAGATCATGCTGCACCTCGGCGAGATGGTGACCGCCACGCAGTCGGTCAACGAGGAGACGCTGCAGCTGCTGGCCGCCGAGCTGGACTACAACCTGCTCGTCGTCAGCCCGGAGGAGGAGGACCGCGAGCTTCTCGAGTCCTTCGACATCGAGTTCGGCGAGGACGAGGGCGACGAGGGCGACCTGGTCGCGCGTCCGCCGGTGGTGACCGTCATGGGTCACGTCGACCACGGTAAGACCAAGCTGCTCGACGCGATCCGGCACACCAACGAGGTCGCGCGGGAGGCCGGTGGCATCACCCAGCACATCGGTGCCTACCAGATCTCCACCGAGCACGAGGGCGAGGACCGGAGGATCACCTTCATCGACACCCCGGGTCACGAGGCGTTCACCGCCATGCGTGCCCGTGGTGCCAAGGTGACCGACATCGCCGTCCTGGTCGTCGCGGCGGACGACGGTGTGAAGCCGCAGACGATCGAGGCTCTGAACCACGCGCAGGCGGCCGACGTGCCGATCGTGGTCGCGGTCAACAAGGTGGACAAGGAGGGCGCCGACCCCAACAAGGTCAGGGCCCAGCTCACCGAGTACGGCCTGGTCGCCGAGGAGTACGGCGGCACCACGATGTTCGTCAACATCTCCGCCAAGAACGGGACCGGCATCGACGAGCTGCTCGAGGCCATCCTGCTCACCGCGGACGCCGAGCTCGACCTGCGGGCCAACCCGACGATGGACGCCCAGGGCGTCGCCATCGAGGCGCACCTCGACAAGGGCCGCGGCCCGGTCGCGACCGTGCTGGTCCAGCGCGGCACGCTCCGCGTCGGTGACTCGATCGTCTGTGGCGAGGCCTTCGGCCGCGTCCGGGCGATGGTCGCCGACAACGGCAAGCTGATCGACGAGGCCGACCCGTCCCGTCCGGTCCAGGTGCTCGGTCTGACCGCGGTGCCGGGGGCCGGTGACAACTTCATCGTCGTCACCGACGACCGGATGGCCCGGCAGATCGCCCAGCAGCGGGCGGCTCGCAAGCGCATCGCGGACATGGCCAGGTCCGGCCGTCGCCGTACGCTCGAAGAGCTCTTCAGCGAGATGGAGAAGGGCCAGGTCGACGAGCTCAAGCTCATCATCAAGGGTGACGTCTCCGGTTCGGTCGAGGCCCTTGAGGACGCGCTGCTCAAGATCGACGTCGGCGACGAGGTCCGCCTGCGGGTGCTCCACCGCGCCGTCGGTGCGATCACCGAGTACGACGTCAACCTGGCGGTCGCGGACGACAACGCCGTCATCATCGGCTTCAACGTGCGCCCGGAGGTCCGGGCACGCGACCTGGCCGAGCGCGAGGGCGTCGACATCCGCTACTACTCGGTCATCTACCAGGCGATCGAGGAGATCGAGGCGGCCCTGAAGGGCATGCTCAAGCCCGAGTACGAAGAGGTCCAGATGGGCACCGCCGAAGTCCGCGAGGTCTTCAAGGTGCCGAAGATCGGCAACATCGCCGGTGCGCTGGTCCGTTCGGGCACGATCGTCCGGAACAGCAAGGCGCGGATCATCCGTGGCGGTGTCGTCATCTCCGACAACCTCACGGTCAGCTCGCTGCGCCGGTTCAAGGACGACGCGACCGAGGTCCGTGAGGGCTACGAGTGCGGTATCGGTGTCGGCTACAACGACATCAAGATCGACGACGTCATCGAGACGTTCGAGATGCGGGAGAAGCCGCGCGTCTGACGCCACCGGTCCGGCACGGGCACCGTAACGGCCGAGGGAGCCGCCCACAGCGTGGGCGGCTCCCGGAGCCGCGGCGGCCCCGGGCCGGACGGCGTGCGTCAGAGCCGCGGCTGGTGACTGACCAATGTATGTAGGTGCCCTGACACTGGACATCCTGCTCGGCGACGTCCGTTCGCTGAAGCAGAAGCGCTCCGTGGTGCGTCCCATCATCGCCGAGGTGCAGCGACGGTTCCCGGGTGTGGCCGTCGCGGAGACCGGACATCTGGATCTGCACCGCCGTACCGAGATCGGGATCGCCGTCGTTTCCGCGACCGCGTCCAACTGCGGTGCGGTGCTGGACGACTGCGAGCGACTGATCGCCTTCCACCCGGAGATCGAGCTGTTGTCGGCGAGACAACGGCTCTACAACGAGGACGAGGACTAGCACGGAGCGACCGGTCGCGGAGTTGTCGTGCCCGGTCGTTACTGTGAGAAGGGGGGAGCGAATATGGACGCCGCACGCGCACGTAAGATCGCCGACCGCATCCAGCAGGTGGTCGCGGAGATGCTGGAGCGTCGGATCAAGGACCCGAGGCTGGGCTTCGTGACCGTCACCGACGCTCGGATCACCAACGACCTGAGCGAGGCCACGGTGTTCTACACCGTGTTCGGCTCCGAGGCGGAGCGGGCTGACTCGGCGGCCGCCCTGGAGAGCGCCAAGGGGCTCATCCGGTCCGAGGTCGGGCGTCAGACCGGTCTGCGTCACACGCCGACGCTGACGTTCACCCACGACCCGCTCCCTGACAGCGCCCGCCACCTGGACGGGCTGTTCGCCGAGGCGAAGGTCAGGGACGCCGAGATCGCCAAGCAGGCCGCCGGAGCACGGCACGCGGGGGAGGCGGACCCGTACCGCAAGCCCGCCGAGGAGAGCGACCTTTCCGAGGAGGACGAGGACGAGCCGGCCGAGCAGGCGGGACGCCCCGCGACGTGACCTCCGACCCGCGTGAGAGCGACCCGGTGCCGGAGCGCGACTGGGACCGGGCCGTCGAGCTTGTCTCGGCCGCGGACGAGGTGGCGCTGGCCTGCCACATCTCGCCCGACGCGGACGCGCTCGGTTCGATGCTCGCCGTCGGCATGGCGCTGCGCGCGGAGGGCAAGCGGGTCACGGCCTCCTTCGGGGAGCGCAGGTTCCGGGTTCCCCGGCTGCTGCGCTTCCTGCCCGGCCAGGAGTTGCTGGTCGAGCCGGCGGCCTACCCGGCGGTGCCCGAGCTGATGATGACGTTCGACGTCCCCGTCGCCGACCGGCTCGGCACGCTGGCCGCCAACGCGGGCAAGGCCAGGGAACTGGTCGTGGTCGACCACCACGCCTCCAACACCGGGTTCGGCACGCTCAACCTGGTCGATCCCGAGGCGGCGGCGACCGCCGTGCTCGCCGAGGAGCTGCTCGTACGGCTTGGCCTGCCGATCGGCAGGCAGGTTGCGACCTGTCTGTACGCCGGGCTGGTCACCGACACCGGATCGTTCAGGCACTCCTCGACCACGCCGCGGGCGCACGCCATGGCCGCCAGGCTGCTGGCCACCGGCCTGAACCCCGAGAAGATCGCCAGGGAGCTGTGGGACCGCTCGCCGTTCGGCTATCTCCGGGTGCTCGGCGCCGCGCTCGACCGGGCGGTGCTCGAACCCTCGACGGGGCCGGGGCTGGTCTGGACGTTCGTCACCAGGCAGGACCGGGCCGCCCAGGACCTGCCCTACGACGAGGTCGAGGGGATCATCGACGTGGTCAGGCGGACCGACGAGGCTGACGTGGCCGTGATCCTCAAGGAGGACGACGACGGGGCCTGGCAGGTCTCGACCCGTTCGAAGGGGGCCGTCGACGTCGCGCGGGTCTGCGCCGCGCTCGGCGGGGGCGGGCACGCGCGGGCGGCCGGGTTCACCTCCCACCTGCCGGTCGAGCAGACCATGGAGAGCCTGCGCGCCCTCCTGTAGTTCCCGGGCCGTGCCGCCGGCGCGGCCTCTTCGCACACAGCTCTTCTCCTGATGAGGACTCCCATGAGCACGGCTCGCGTCAAGCGCACCCCGCCGCCGAGCGGACTGATCATCGTGGACAAGCCCGCCGGGTGGACCTCGCACGACGTGGTCGGCAAGATGCGCGGCGTCGCGGGCACCAGGAAGGTCGGGCACGCGGGCACCCTCGATCCGATGGCGACCGGGGTGCTGGTGATCGGGGTGGAGAAGGCGACCAGGCTGCTCGGGCACCTGGCGCTGACCGAGAAGGGCTACGACGGCACGATCAGGCTCGGTCAGTCGACCAACACCGACGACGCCGAGGGGGAGATCGTCGCCTCGGCCTCGGCCGCCGGGATCGCCGCCGAGGAGGTCGGCAAGGGCGTCGCGGCCCTCACCGGGCGCATCATGCAGGTCCCGCCGCAGGTCAGCGCCATCAAGGTGAACGGCGAACGGGCCTACAAGCGGGCGCGGGCGGGCGAGGAGGTCGAACTGGAGGCCCGGCCGGTCACCGTCTCCGCCTTCGAGATCCTCGACATCCGGCGCGAGGGGGACCTGCTCGACGTGGACGTCTCCGTGACCTGTTCCAGCGGCACCTACATCAGGGCACTCGCCCGCGACCTGGGGACCGCGCTCGGCGTCGGCGGCCACCTGACCGCCCTGCGGCGCACCCGGGTCGGGCCGTACGACCTGTCGGCGGCCCGCACGATCGAACGGCTCGCGGCAGACTGCGTCATCCTGCCGATGGCGGAGGCGGTCGCGGCGGCCTTCCCGCGTCGTGACGTGACCGAGCAGGAGGCCGGTCTCGTCGCGCACGGTGGCAGGCTGCCCGCGGCGGGGCTGGGCGACGGGCCGATCGGGGTCTTCGGGCCGGACGGCACGCTGCTGGCCCTGGTCGAGGAGCGGGGGAGGCTGACCAGGTCGTTGGCGGTCTTCGTGCCCTGATCCCCGCGGGCTCACCCGGACGCGACCGCGACCGGCCCGGGCTTCGAGGAGATCACGGTCCACACCCCCGGAGTCACGCTCCGCGGCCGGGCACACGCCGGGTCCAGGGCCTGTTCCCGCGTCACACGACCCGGCGGCCGGTAAAAGGATCTTCTGTTCGCTCCACCGGGCTCCCCGATTGGAGCGAAGCCGGGGCGGCATGGCAGGCTTTAGGGATCGATCCGCTACAACGGGAAGAGGTCACGGTGCGAGCCTGGCACGGATTGGACGACGTGCCCGAAGACTGGGGCAGGTCCGTCGTCACGATCGGCGTCTTCGACGGGGTTCACCTGGGGCACCAGCAGATGGTCGCCCGCGCCGTGGCGCTGGCGGGGAGGCTCGGCCTTCCCTCGGTGGTGGTGACCTTCGACCCGCATCCCGAGGAGGTCGTGCGCCCCGGCACGCATCCCCCGAGGCTGACCACGGGCAGGCACCGCACCGAGCTGCTCGCCGGTCTCGGTGTCGACGCGGTCTGCGTGCTGCCGTTCACACTCGACTTCTCCCACATGAGCCCGGACGAGTTCGTGCAGACCGTGCTGGTCGACCGGCTGCACGCGGCGGGCGTCGTGGTCGGGGAGAACTTCCGTTTCGGTCACAAGGCCTCGGGCGACGTCGAGACGCTGCAGACCCTCGGTGAGAAGTACGACTTCGTCGCGGAGGCGGTCCCGCTGGTGAGCAACGGGGAGGCGATCTCCTCCACCCTCATCCGCGAACGGCTCGCCGCGGGCGACATGGAGGCCGTGGCCGTCGCGCTCGGCCGTCCGCACCGGGTCGAGGGAGTGGTCGTGCGCGGCTACCAGCGGGGCAGGCAGCTCGGCTTCCCGACGGCGAACGTCGAGTCGCCCGAGCACACCGCGATCCCCGCCGACGGCGTCTACGCGGGCTGGCTGCAGGGGGTCTCCAACGGCAACCTGCCCGCCGTCTACGGCGGGGAGCGCTGGCCCGCCGCGATCTCCGTGGGCACCAACCCCACCTTCGAGGGGGTGCCGCGCACGGTCGAGGCCTACGCGCTCGACCGTGACGACCTCGATCTCTACGGCGCCCACGTGGCCGTCGACTTCGGGCGGCGGCTGCGCGCCAACCTCAGGTTCGACTCGGTCGAGGCGCTCATCGAGCAGATGCGCGCCGACGTGGACGAGGCCCGCCGCATCACCCGCGAAACGCCGTAAAGGCTCCGGTGTCCCGCCGGGCGCGTGGGATGTGCGCGTCCGTCCGGCCCGGTGGTAATCTGGCGTGTCAGCTCTGTAACCGGTGGTATCGCACCCCGGGCGCTGGCCCGCCACGGCGACTGTAGGCACGCACGGTCGTTCGGGCACCTGTATACCCGCGTGCCCGCAGAGTCCGAGGAGAGACGTGTCGCTCGACACCGCCGCCAAGAAGCAGATCATCGGAGAGTACGCCAAGGGTGAGGCCGACACCGGCTCCCCCGAGGTGCAGATCGCGCTGCTGAGCAAGCGCATCAGCGAGCTCACCGAGCACCTGAAGCTGCACAAGCACGACCACCACAGCCGCCGCGGCCTGCTGCTGCTCGTCGGCCGTCGCCGCCGGCTGCTGAAGTACCTGCAGAACAAGGACATCGAGCGTTACCGCTCGCTCATCGAGCGGCTCGGCCTGCGCCGATAGGTTCACCGGGGAGCGGCGCTCGCGCCGCTCCCTTCATCTCATACGGGGGGTGTCGGCGCGTCGCGCCGTAAAGACACCCCCGGTGTGAGCAAACTGAATAGCCGAGACAGTGCCCCGCGTCCGCACAGCAAGCGCGCCCCACGGCGTCGGAGGGCCGGTCCTCGGTAGTGGCCCCCGGTCATCATGGCATCAGCCGTACGGAACCGGGCGCTTCAATCGAAGACCGGCGCTGCACCTACGGGGAGCCGGCAGGAAAAGACGACCCAGGCGCGAGACGCGTGCCTGGGGGACGCGGGCGACCGATCAAAGGAGGTCCCCGTGGAGGGTGTCCACAGCAGTGAAGCCGTAATCGACAACGGCTCCTTCGGCACGCGTACCATCCGGTTCGAGACCGGCAGGCTCGCGCGCCAGGCGGCAGGCTCCGCCGTCGTCTACCTCGACGAGGAGACGATGGTCCTGTCCGCGACCACGGCGTCCAAGTCGCCCAAGGAGAACTTCGACTTCTTCCCGCTCACGGTCGACGTCGAGGAGCGGATGTACGCCGCGGGCCGCATCCCCGGCTCGTTCTTCCGGCGTGAGGGCCGTCCCTCCGAGGACGCCATCCTCACCTGCCGTCTGATCGACCGGCCGCTGCGCCCGTCGTTCGTCAAGGGTCTGCGCAACGAGGTCCAGGTGGTCGCCACCGTCATGGCGCTCGACCCCAACCACCTCTACGACGTGGTCGCGATCAACGCCGCGTCCCTGTCCACCCAGCTCGCCGGGCTGCCCTTCTCCGGGCCGATCGGCGGCGTGCGGGTGGCGCTGATCGAGGGCCAGTGGGTGGCCTTCCCCACGCACTCCGAGCTGGAGAACGCCACCTTCGACATGGTCGTCGCGGGCCGGGTCCTCGACGACGGCGACGTCGCCATCATGATGGTCGAGGCCGAGTCCACCCGTGACACGCTCAAGCTCGTCGCGGAGGGCGCCGTCGCGCCGACCGAGGAGACCGTGGCGCAGGGCCTCGACGCCTCCAAGCCGTTCATCAAGGTGCTCTGCGAGGCCCAGGCCAAGATCGCCAAGGTGGCGGCCAAGGAGGTCAGCGAGTACCCCGTCTTCCTCGACTACCAGGACGACGTCCTGGAGGCCGTGACCAACGCGGTCAGGAGCGAACTGGCCGCCGCGCTGACCATCGCGGGCAAGCAGGAGCGCGAGGTCGAGCTCGACCGGGTCAAGGCGCTGGCCCTGGAGAAGGTCGCCCCCGACTTCGAGGGCCGCGAGAAGGAGATCGGCCCGGCGTTCCGGTCGCTGACCAAGAAGCTCATGCGCGAGCGGGTCATCGCCGAGGGCGTCCGCATCGACGGCCGCGGCGTCAAGGACATCCGGCAGCTCAGCGCCGAGGTCCACGTCGTGCCCCGGGTGCACGGTTCGGCCCTGTTCGAGCGCGGTGAGACCCAGATCCTGGGCATCACCACCCTCAACATGCTCCGCATGGAGCAGATGATCGACACGCTCAACCCGGAGCGCACCAAGCGCTACATGCACAACTACAACTTCCCGCCCTACTCCACGGGTGAGACGGGCCGCGTCGGTTCTCCCAAGCGCCGCGAGATCGGCCACGGCGCGCTCGCCGAGCGGGCGCTGCTGCCGGTCCTGCCGACCCGCGAGGAGTTCCCCTACGCGATCCGTCAGGTCTCCGAGGCGCTCGGCTCCAACGGTTCGACCTCCATGGGTTCGGTCTGCGCCTCGACCATGTCGCTGCTCGACGCGGGTGTCCCGCTCAAGGGCATCGTCGCGGGCATCGCGATGGGCCTGATCAACGAGGGCGACCAGTACGTCACGCTGACCGACATCCTCGGTGCCGAGGACGCCATGGGCGACATGGACTTCAAGGTCGCCGGCACCAAGGACGTCATCACGGCCCTGCAGCTCGACACCAAGCTCGACGGCATCCCCGCCTCGGTCCTGGGCGCGGCGCTGAAGCAGGCCAAGGGCGCCCGTCTGGCCATCATCGACGTGATGCAGGAGGCGATCGACTCCCCGGCGGAGATGAACGCCACCGCTCCGCGCATCATCACGATCAAGGTCCCGGTCGACAAGATCGGCGAGGTCATCGGCCCGAAGGGCAAGATGATCAACCAGATCCAGGACGACACCGGCGCCGAGATCACGATCGAGGACGACGGAACCATCTACATCGGCGCCACCGACGGCCCGTCCGCCGAGGCGGCCAGGTCGGCGATCAACGCCATCGCCAACCCGCACATGCCGGAGGTCGGCGAGCGCTACTTGGGCACGGTCGTCAAGATCGCCGCCTTCGGCGCCTTCATCTCCCTCATGCCGGGCAAGGACGGTCTTCTGCACGTCTCCCAGATCCGCAAGCTGCACGGCGGCAAGCGCATCGAGAACGTCGAGGACGTCATGAACGTCGGGGAGAAGATCCAGGTGGAGATCGCCGAGATCGACTCGCGCGGCAAGCTCTCCCTGGTCCCGGTCGAGGTCATCGAGAAGGAGGCCGCGGCCAAGGCCGAGTCCGGAGCCGACGGGGACGAGTCCCCGGCGCCCGCCGAGGACAGGCCCCGCGAGGACGCCGCCCCGCGCCGCCGTACCCGCACCCGCAGCAGCGGTGCGAGCCGTGGAGGGGAAGACCGCAACTCGTGACGACCACCACTCTGCACCCCGGCAAAGACGGTGCCGGGGTCGTGCGGCGCACCGTCCTCCCCGGTGGGCTCCGGGTGGTGACCGAGTCCATGCCGACCGTGCGTTCCGTCGCGGTCGGCATGTGGGTCGGCATCGGATCGAGGGACGAGGCCCCCGAGCACACGGGGGCCTCCCACTTCCTTGAGCACCTGCTGTTCAAGGGAACCCCAACGCGGGACGCCCTGGAGATCTCCGCGGCGATCGAGGGCATCGGCGGTGAGATCAACGCCTTCACCGCCAAGGAGTACACCTGCTACTACGCGCGGGTCCTCGACGAGGACCTGCCGCTGGCGGTGGACGTCCTCGCCGACGTGATCACCTCCTCGCTCATCACCCCGGAGGACGTCGAGGCCGAGCGTGGTGTGATCCTGGAGGAGATCGCCATGCACGACGACGACCCCTCGGACGTGGTGCACGAGCAGTTCTCCGCCGCCCTGTACGGCGACACGCCCGTCGGCCGCCCGATCCTCGGGACGGTCGAGTCGATCAAGGCGCTGTCGCGTGACCGGATCGCGGAGTACTACCACCGCTACTACCTGCCCTCGCACACGGTCGTCGCGGTCGCGGGCAACGTCAGCCACGAGTACGTCGTCGAACTGGTCGCGGCCGCCTACGAGCGGGCGGGCGCGCTCGGCGGTGAGGAGTGGCACGCCCCGCCCCGCGTGGGCGGCGCGGAGGTCCCCTACCGTTCCGGCGTCACGGTCCTCGACCGGACGACGGAGCAGGCGAACCTCGTGCTGGGCACCGCGGCCCTGGCCCGCAACGACGAGCGCCGCTTCGCCCTGGGCGTGCTCAACGCCGTGCTCGGCGGCGGCATGTCGTCGCGACTGTTCCAGGAGATCAGGGAGAAGCGGGGCCTGGCCTACTCCGCCTACAGCTACACCTCCGCCTACGCCGACACCGGCCAGTTCGGTGTCTACGTCGGCTGCCTGCCGCCCAAGATCGACGAGGTCCTCAAGGTGGCGCAGGCCGAGGTGGCGCAGGTGGTCGCGCACGGCATCACCGAGGAGGAGCTCGTCCTCGGCAAGGGGCAGATGCGCGGCGGCCTCGTGCTCGGCCTTGAGGACACCGGGTCGCGAATGTCCAGGCTGGGCAAGAGCGAGCTGGTGCACGACCGCCTGATGTCCGTCGACGAGGTGCTCGGCCGCATCGAGGCCGTCACCCTCGACGACATCCAGGCCGTGGCCCAGGAGATCCTGCGGCGTCCGATGACCCTGGCGGTCGTCGGACCCTACGCAGGCCGGGACTTCTCCCCGCTCCTGGTCTGAGCTTCCACCGGTGTGACCGGCCGCCCTGCGCGACGGCCGGTCACACCGGTGGAGATAGGCTGACCGGGTGATCAGGGTAGGAGTTCTCGGCGCCAGAGGGCGCGTGGGCATCGAAGTGTGCAAGGCCGTCGAGGCGGCCGACGATCTGGAACTCGTCGCGGCCGTCGACAAGGACGACCCCATCGAGGAGCTTGAGGGCGCCCAGGTGGTGGTCGACTTCACCCACCCGGCCGTCGTCATGGACAATCTGGCCTGGTGCGTCTCCCACGGCATCCACGCCGTGGTCGGCACCACCGGGTTCGACGCCGAGCGTCTGGCCCGGGTGCGCGGCCTGCTCGACGACAACCCCGGCGTGAACGTGCTGATCGCCCCCAACTTCGGCATCGCGGCCGTCCTGATGATGCGCTTCGCCCAGCAGGCGGCCCGCTACTTCGACTCCGCCGAGATCGTCGAGCTGCACCACCCCAACAAGGCGGACGCCCCCTCGGGCACGGCCCGCCGTACGGCGGAGCTGATCGCCGAGGCGCGTCGCAAGGCCGGGATGGGGTCGATGCCCGACGCCACCAGCGCGGAGCTCGACGGCGCCCGCGGAGCCGACGTGGACGGCGTCCACGTCCACGCGGTACGGCTGGCCGGGCTGATCGCCCACCAGGAGGTGATCCTCGGCGGTGACGGCGAGATCCTCACCATCCGCCACGACACGATGAACCGCGCCTCCTTCACCCCGGGTGTGCTGCTCGGTGTGCGCCGGGTCGGTGAGACGCCGGGCCTCACCGTCGGCCTCGAACACCTTCTGGACCTCTAGCCGGATGACGGACGTCCGCTGGGCGAGCGCCGCCGAACTGCCGGGCCTGGCCGAGGTCGAGATCGCGGCCGACGGGGTGTTCGCCCAGGTCGGCATCACCTTTCCGCCGGGGACCACGATGGTCGAGGAGGCCGGTGACCCGGCACGGGTGCTGGTCGCCGGAGACCCGCCGTTCGGGTTCGCGATGATCGGCTGGGTGGACGGCCAGGTCCACCTGGACCAGCTGGCGGTCCATCCGGCCCACGGGCGGCGGGGCGCCGGCGGGAGCCTTCTCGAAGCCGTCTGCGAGCACGCGCTCGCCGAGGGGGCGGCCGCGGTGACGCTGACGACCTTCAGGGACGTGCCGTGGAACGCGCCGTGGTACGCCCGGCGGGGCTTCGCCGTACTGGGACAGGAGGAGTGGGGGCCGGAGCTGGCAGCCCTGGTGGCCCACGAACGGGAACTGGGCATCGAGCTGGCGCCCCGGGTCGTGATGCGCAGGCTCCTGTGAGGGCGCGCCGTGCCGGGCGGGCCTCTGTGACGGTGGCACGCCCTCGCCGGGCCGGGCGGATAGCATCGCTGGTGTGAGCCGGTTTCGCGATGAGCTGTGGCGGGTGGTCGACGGTGTCTACGGACGCATCCTGGCTCATCCCTTCCTCACCGGGCTGACCGACGGGACACTCCCGCGCGAGGTCTTCCGGCACTTCGTGGTGCAGGAGACCCACTTCCTGCCCGACTACGCGCGGGCGCTGGCGGCGTGCGGGGTCAAGGCGGCCGATCCGGCGGCGGTGCAGCGTTTCGCCGCCGACTGCGCGCGTACGGTCGAGGTCGAGCACAGCCTGCACGTCGAACTGCTGACCGCCTTCGGTCTCGACCGGGACGAGGCGCGCCGGGCGGGGGCCGCCCCGACGACCGTCGGCTACGCCTCCTACCTGCTGCGCGTCTGTCACCTCGGGACCTTCCCCGAGGCGCTGGGCGCGATCGTGCCCTGCTACTGGATCTACGCCAGGGTCGGTGAGGCGCTGTTGAAGCAGTCTTCGCCGGATCCGCTCTACGCCTGGTGGATCGAGACCTACGGCGGCGAGCACTACCAGGAGACCGTCGCCGGGGTGCTCGACCTGCTCGACGAGGTCGCCGCGACGCTGCCCGAGGCCGACCGGGCGCGACTGTGCGAGCACGCGCTGACCACCGCGCGCTACGAGTGGCTGTTCTGGGACGCCGCGTGGCGGCGGGAGTCGTGGCCGATCTGAGCGGCGGTTAACCTACAGGTATGCGCCTGCGGGACCTGTGCCAGGTCGATCACCTGGGGCTGAAGGTCCTCACCGGTCACGACCTGCTCGACCGCAGGGTCCGTGGCGTCACGACCACCGACCTCATCGATCCGGGCCGCTTCCTCAAGCCCGCGGAACTGGTCCTCACCGAGCTGACCTGGCATGACGGGCCCGGCTCCGCCAGGCGGTTCGTGGCCGCCCTGGTCGAGGCCAGGGTCGCCGCGCTCTGCTCGGGCACCGCCCTCAAGGTGCCGCCCGCCGATCTCGTCGACGCCTGCGCCGAGGCGGGGCTGCCGCTGCTGGCCCTCGGCGTCGAGGTCTCCTTCGGCGCGCTCACCGAGTACGTGCTGCGTGCCCTGATCGAGGAGTACGGCGCCGCCGCCCCCAGCAGGCCGTACGGCCCGCGCAGGAGGCTGGCCAGCACGCTCGTCGACGGCGGCAGCCTGAGCAAGGTCGTCACCACGGTCGCCGGGGAGCTGGACGTGCCCTGCTGGGTACTCTCGGCGACGGGCCGGGTGGTCGTCGGCTCGCAGCCGCTGCCCGAGGGGGCCGGTGGGCGGCTGGCGCAGGCGTTCCTGTCCGCCCGTTTCCTGCCCGGTACGGCACCGCAGCCGGACGGCACCGTGCTGTCGGTCTTCCCGGTCAGCAAGGGGGCCCCGCACCGGATCGCCAACTGGTTCCTGGCCTACGCGGGTGAGCAGGTGCGGGCGGGCGGTGAGCACGAGGACCTGGTCGTCGAGCTGGCAGCCCTGGTGGCGCTCGAACGCTCCCGCCTTGAGGCGGCCCACCGCATCGAGCGCCGGGTCCTCGACCAGCTGCTGGACCTGCTGGCCTCCGGCGACGCGAACCTGCCCGGGGTGGTCTCCCGGCTGCACACCCTGCACATCGAGACCGAGCACGGCCTGCTGGCCGTCGCGCTGGCCGTGGAGGGGATCGACCGGGCGGACGAGGTGGGGGTCGCGGTGCTCGACGAGCTGCTGCGCCCGCTGGCGCCCGGCGTGGCGACCGCCGCGGACCGGCACGCCGTAGCGCTGGTGCCGCTGGCGGGCAACACCGCGGACGAGCTGACCGCGCACCTGCTGGCCGGGGCGGCCACGCTTGAGGCCGGGCTCGGCGAGGCCAGGATCACGATCGGCGTCAGCAGCGTGACCAACGGCCCGGCCACGCTGAGCGGCCTGATCGAGGAGGCCAGGCACGCCCGCACGCTGGCCGAGCTGGGTGAGGGCCGGGTCTCGGCGATCACCGGGGCCGACGTCAGCTCCCACCGCTCCCTGATCGCCGCCATCCCCGGGGAGCTGCGGCGCTCGTTCAGGACCCGGCTGCTCGGCCCGCTTGAGGAGTACGACGCAGCCCACCAGACGGACCTGCTGGAGACGCTGGAGACCTTCCTTGAGGAGTCGGGCGCGTGGGCGGCGACCGCCGACCGGCTCCACGTCCACGTCAACACGCTGCGCTACCGGCTCAAGCGCATCGAGGAGCTGACCGGTAGGTCGCTGACCTCCCTGGACGAGCGGGTGGACTTCCTGCTGGCCCTGCGGATGCGCTGATCCCACGGGCCTCACCGGGGTTACCCTGTGTCCGCATCGCAATGCGTCCTCATCCACCCCCCTTTCAGCCTGAAGGACGTGAAAGACCACATGAGACACCGACTCATCGGGGCTCTGGCCGTCGTGGGAACCCTGCTGATCCCGCTGGGAGCCGCCGTCCAGGCGGACGCCACGGTCGCCCTCCCGATCCGGATCGACGCCAACGGGCCCGGCCTCACCGACTCCTCGGGAAACCTCTGGGAGGCCGACCGGGGATACGACATCCGCTACGGCGGCGGCCGGATCCCCTCTCCCATCGAGGGCACCGTCGACGACGCGCTGTACCAGACCTACAACGCCTTCGGCGGCGGGGCTGGCTACGCCCTCGACCTGCCCAACGGCACCTACCGGGTCACCCTGAAGATGGTGGAGGACTGGGCCACGGCGGCGGGGCAGCGCCGCTTCGACGTCAGGGCCGAGGGGGTGACCGCGCTCGGCGCCTTCGACGTCTACGCGAACTGCGGCAGGCTCACGGCGTGCGACCGCTCCTTCACCGTCGCGGTCACCGACGGCCGATTGAACCTGCAGTTCAGCGCGAACGGCGGAGCCAACCACGCCACGGTCTCCGCCGTCGAGATAACCGCCGCCACGGCCACTCCCTCGCCGTCGCCCACAGCGTCGCCCACTGTGTCCCCTACAGGGTCGCCCACCCCGTCCCCCACTGTGTCACCCACAGCGTCCCCTACAGGGTCGCCCACGCCGTCTCCCGGGGGCGGCCGGGTTGTCGCGGTGTCAACGGCCTCGGGGCTCAAGACGGCGTTGAGCACGGCCCTGCCCGGTGACACGATCCGGCTCGCCGACGGGAGATACACGGGCAACTTCAAGGCCACCGTGGCCGCCAGGCCCGACGCCCGCATCACGATCACCGGCTCCTCCGGGGCGGTCCTCACCGCAGGCGGCGGCTACGGCCTGCACCTCAACGGAGCCTCCTACTGGACCGTCACCGGCGTCACCATAACCGGCGGCCAGAAAGGGATCATGATCGACGCGGCGAAGGGCGTCGTCATCGACGGCGTCACCGTGCACGACCTCGACATGGAGGGCGTGCACTTCCGCAACTCCAGCACCGACGGCGTCATCAGGAACTCCACCATCTACGACACCGGTAACGACGGCCGGGGCATGGGGGAGGGCGTGTACGTGGGCACGGCCAACACCCTGTCCGACAACAGCGACCGCATCGAGATCGCCGGCAACACGATCGGTCCGGACGTCGGCGGTGAGAACGTCGACATCAAGGAGGGCACGACGGGCGCCAGGATCGTCGGCAACACCTTCGACGGCGGCGGGCTCACCGGCGCCAACTACGACGACTCCTGGGTCGACGTGAAGGGCAACGACGTCCTCGTCCAGGGCAACGTGGGCAGGAACACCACCAACAACGGGTACGAGACCCACACCCAGCGGCCCGGATGGGGCTGCGGCACCGTCTTCCGCGACAACGTCTCGGACCTGACGGGCGCGACCGGTGACCGGCGGCTGGCGATCAACGTCACCAACCATGCCCCCGGCTGTGAGACGACGGTCCACGCGAGCAACACGGTGACGGGCGGCAACGGCCTGACGAACGTCCCGGTGACCCCGTGAGACGGCTGGAGGCCGCCGCCCGGACTCGGGCGGCGGCCTCCAGCGGGTTGGTTCAGCGGGCGGCGTAGGCGTCCAGCTCGGCGAGGTAGGCGTCCTTCAGATGGCGGGGCAGCCAGGTGATCTCGAAGGCGTTGCGTTCGAGCTGGACGAGGTCCTCCTCGGTCAGCGAGAGCTCCTCGGCCAGGACGGCCAGGTTCTCCTGGACGTAACCGGCGAAGTAGGCCGGGTCGTCGGAGTTGACCGTGACGCGCAGGCCGAGGTCGAGCATCCTGCGGATGGCGTCGGCCTTCGTCGAGTCCGTCACGTAGCCGTTGGAGATCGGGCACACGGTCAGCCCGAGCCCCCGCTCGCGGAGCGTCTCGACCAGCGCCGGGTCCTCAAGGACGTTGACGCCGTGGTCGACGCGGTCCACGCCGATCTCCTCGACGGCCTGGCGGATGTGCTCGACCGAGTTCTCCTGGTCGACGTCGCAGTGCATGGTCAGCAGGTAGCCCTCCTGCCTGGCCCGCTCGTAGACGGCCTTGAACTTGACCGGGGGGTTGCCCTTCTCGTCGGAGTCGAGGCCGACACCCACGATCCACTCCCGGTAGGGCAGCGACTCCAGCAGCGTCGCCATGGCGTACTCGGCCTGGAAGTCGCGCAGGAAGCACATGATGAGCTGCGCCCTGATCCCGAGCTGCCGCTCGGCGTCGATCAGCGCGCGGCGCAGGCCGCGGATCACGAGGTCGAAGGGCACACCGCGCGAGGTGTGGGCCTGCGGGTCGAAGAAGATCTCCGCGTAGCGGACGTTCTGCGAGGCGGCCTTGCGCAGGTAGGCCATGGCCAGGTCGTAGAAGTCGGGCTCGGTGCGCAGCACCTCCATGCCCTCGTAGTAGATCTTGAGGAAGGAGGGAAGGTCGTCGAAGGAGTAGGCGGCCCTGATGTCCTCGACCGAGGAGTAGGGCAGCTCGATGCCGTTGCGCTCGGCGAGCGCGAACTTGAGCTCGGGTTCGAGGGTGCCCTCGATGTGCAGGTGGAGCTCGCACTTGGGCAGCCCCGCGATGAAGTCGGTCATGCTCTAGCTCCAGGAGAGGATCGGGTCGACGACCTTGAGTTCGACGCAGTCCACCAGGCCGAGATCGGTGATGGCGTAGTCGGGGATCGCGGTGATCGACAGGAAGAAGAGATACATCATCGGTGAGGGCAGCGCGCAGCCCAGTTCGCGGGCCAGATCGTCCAGCTCGCTCTCCGCCTCGGCCATCTCCCGCGCGGGCAGGTCGGAGACGATGCCGCCGACCGGCAGCGGCAGCAGCCGCAGGACCTCGCCGTCCACGACGACGGCCTGGCCGCCGCCCGCCCGGACGACCTCGTTGACCGCCAGGGCCATGTCGGAGCGGGAGGCGCCGACGCAGATGATGTTGTTGTCGTCGGGGGCGGCGCTGGTGGCGATGGCGCCCCTGGTGATGCCGAAGCCGTTGACCAGGGCGACCGGCCGGTTGGCGGTCTTGCCGTACCGCTCGACGACCGTGATGTAGAGCGCGTCGTGCTCGACGGACGGTTCGACGACGCCGCCGGTCACGGGGAGCGTGACGTCGTGCCGCTTGCGGACGAAGACCTGCTCGGGGCTCATCCGCATGGCCAGCGCGGTGACCGAGGCGGCCCCTTCGGGGGCGCGCAGCACGATGTCGTCCGCGGTCAGCTCGGCGACGGGGAAGGGCCGCACCGGCGGGCGGGCGGGCGGCGCCGTGGGCGTGATCATGGCGTTGTCCCTGGCCACGAGCCTGCCACCGGCCACGACCTCACGCACCTGGAAGTCGGCCAGGTCGTCCACGATCAGCACGTCGGCGAAGCGTCCCGGGGCGATGCTGCCGACCAGGTGGTCGATCCGGTACATCTCCGCGCAGTTGATCGTGGCCATCTGGACCGCCGTCACCGGGTCGACGCCCGCCTTGACGGCCATCCGGACCAGCTTGTCCATGTGCCCGGCGGCGAGCACGTCGGCGGCGTGCACGTCGTCGGTGCAGAAGGCCACCCGGCGCGCGCCGACCTGGGAGACCACCTGGATGTTCTCCTGCAGGAAGTGGGCGACGCTGGACTCACGCACGATGGCGTAGATACCCAGGCGGAGCTTCTCCAGTGTCTCCTGCGCCGAGTACGACTCGTGGTCCAGGCGGATTCCGGCCGCGGCCAGGCCGCTGATCCGGCGCGTGTCGGACATCGGGGCGCAGCCGAAGACCGGGAGCCGGTGCCGTTCGGCCAGGTCGAGGGCCTCCATGACGGCCTCGTCGCCGTGCTCGACGAACTCCTGCACGGTCTCCCAGATGCCGACGCACTCGGGCCACTCGTGGGCCAGCCGGTGCTCGGCGGGGCCGAAGGTGTGCCCGACGGTCGACTCGGGAACGGTGTAGGGGGCCTTGGCGGGTGCCCCCCACCACACGCGCATGCCGGTGGCCGCGGCCTCGTCCAGGCAGCTCCGGACCCCGGGCAGGCCCTCGGCCACCAGGATCTGGTCCAGGCCGGAGACGACGCTGGTCGTGCCGTAGGGGACCACCAGGTCGGCGAAGCCGGTCACGGAGAGCTTGCTGCACTCGATGTGCAGGTGGCCGTCGATCAGGCCGGGGACGAGATGGCCGCCCCGGGCATCGATGATCTTCGTCTCGGGGCCACGGGGCAGGTCGGGACCGACCAGGGCGATCCGGGAGCCGCTGATCCCGATCTCCGCGGGATAGGTCTCGCCGGTCAGCACGTTGACCAGGACACCGTTGGTGATGATCGTGTCGGCGGGACGTCGTCCGTACGCGACGTCGAGCAGGGCGCGGTCGGGCATTTCGCTGCGGCCTTTCTGCGGGTCAGGCGGGGACGGGGACGGGGGCGGGGCGGCGTTCCAGCACGGCGTAGACCAGACCGGCCACGGCCACGCCCGCGAAGATGCTCAGGTCGGAGCCGCCGGTCGCCTGGGAGAGCGGTCCGGTGAAGGCCGCCGAGTTGATCCACAGCGCCGCCGCGACCATGCCCGCGGCCTGCGCGATGATCCCGTTCCAGCGGACGCCCCCACGCCCGTGGTACGGCCCGGCCTCGGCGAACAGGCCCTCGGCGTCGTAGGAACCCCTGCGCCGCAGCCAGTCGGTCAGATAGACGCCGGCCCACGGGGCCAGCCAGAGGATCAGCAGCCCGAGGAAGGTGTTGAGCATCGTGTTGAAGGAGTCGGAGAACACCGCCACACAGGTGATGGCCACGCAGATCACCAGGTCGAGCACGACCGCGGCCGAACGGTTCAGCCTGATCCCCGAGGCCTGCAGGTTCAGGCCGGAGGAGTAGAGGTCGGTGGTGTTCACCGCGAACAGCGTGACGATCGCCAGCAGCAGGTAGGGCACGACGAACCAGGAGGGCAGCGCGCCGGGCAGCCCGGAGACGGGGTCGCCCGCGTCCTTGACCACGGTGGCGACGGCCGCGCCGAGCGTCATCAGCAGCACGTACGGCACCAGCCCGCCGAGCGCGGCGTAACCGAAGACGGCCTTCCTGCTGGAGGAGGCGGGCAGGTAGCGCGAGTAGTCGCTGCCCAGCGGAGCCCAGGACAGGCCGCCGCACGACATGACCAGTGCGACCGCGACGGTGAACGTGGCGAAGTCGGCCCCGCCCCCGGCGGTGGCCTGTACCTTCGGGCCGACGAGAACGGCCATGACGGCGAACATCGCGACGAACACCCAGGTGAAGTACTTCTGGGCCTTCATGACGGCGGCGTGCCCGACGAGCGGCAGGACGAGCTGGATCAGCGCCGCGACGACGATCACGCCGACCTTCAGGGCCGCGCTCTGGGAGGCGATCCCGGCCTGGTCGAGCAGGGCCAGCGAGGCGAAGGTGATCAGCACCATGCCGCCCGCCTCGAAGCCGACCATGTTGATCCAGCCGAAGAAGCTGAGCACCCGGGCGCCCTTGGGGCCGAACGCGGCGCGGGAGACCGCCATCGTCGAGGTCCCGACGGCCGGTCCCTGAAGACTGGTCAGGCCGACCAGCGGGAAGGACAGCAGGTTGCCGATCACGATGGCCAGCACGGCCTGCGGAAAGCTGAGCCCGAGGGAGACGACGACGGTCCCGTAGACCAGGGTGAAGACTCCCATGGTGGTCCCGGTCCACAGGAACAGCAGGTCACGTGGCCTGCCGTACCTCTCGGACGGCGAGACCAGCTCGATCCCGCGTTGCTCGACGGCCACTACGCCTCCACCTGGTGCCTTGGACATTCACCTTCAGTGAACCAGGGCATGCGGCGTGCTCCCGTTGTCGGAGAACACGAGGTCAGGGGGTCCGGACTGTACCGGTCTCCAAGGTGATCGCCGGGCGGGAGGGGAGTCCTACAGGGCGTGCAGGGCCAGGCCCGCGGTGAACAGCAGGCCGAAGACGAGCTGGAAACGGCCGGTCTGCTGCAGCGTCGCGATCAGCGCCCGGCCGGTGGCACCCTGGGCGACCGCCCTGACGGGGGCGACGGCCAGCGGGGCGGCGAGCAGGGTGAGCGCGGCGAACGGCTGCCAGGGGACCAGCGCCAGCGCGAGGACCAGCGGCAGCACCAGGCACACCGAGTAGAGCGTGCGGGTACGGCCGTCGCCGAGCACGACGGCCAGGGTGCGCTTGCCCGCGGGGCCGTCGGTCGCGATGTCGCGCAGGTTGTTGACCACCAGCAGCGCGCAGGCCAGCAGGCCGACGGGGACCGCGGCGGCGACCGCGGTCCACGGCAGTGACTCGGTCTGGACGAACGTGGTGCCCGAGACCGCGAACAGGCCGAAGAACACGAACACCGAGATCTCGCCCATCGCGCGGTAGCCGTACGGCCGCGAGCCCCCGGTGTAGAACCAGGCCGCCGCGATCGACAGCGCGCCGATCAGGACAAGCCACCACGCGCGGGTCACCACGACCAGGGCCAGCCCGGCGACCGAGGCGGCCAGGAAGCAGCCGAAGGCCGCGAAGAGCACCTCGCGAGGGGTGGCCGCTCCCGAGCCGACCAGCCGCATCGGGCCGACCCTGCCGTCGTCGGTGCCGCGCACACCGTCGCTGTAGTCGTTGGCGTAGTTCACGCCGATCTGCAGGGCGAGCCCGACGAACAGGGCGAGCAGGGCCCGCCACCACACCGCGCCGTCGTAGCCGAAGGCGACGCCGGTGCCGACGGCGACCGGGACGACGGCGGCGGGCAGGGTGCGCGGGCGGGCTCCGGCGATCCACTGGCTCGGGGTGGCCATGGCTGCGAACGTCCTCTCGAAGGTCAGCTGATGTCGGTGGCCAGGCGGACCATCCGCACGGAGCGACCGATGTGCAGCACCCGTTCGGCGCCGTCCTCGCCCCAGCCGGCCGACTCAAGGAAGCCGAGCACCGCGTGGTTGTCGGCGAACGCCCACGTCACGATGGTGCGGTAGCCGTCCTCCCTGAAGTGGTCGACCGTGGCGTTCAGCAGGCGGCTGCCGTGGCCGCGCCGTATGTGGTCGGGGTCGACCAGGAAGGTCAACAGCTCCCCGGTCGTGGTCGGATCGAGGTCGGGGTCCTCCGCCGGGGCGTGCGAGGCCAGCCCGACGACACGCTCGGGACCCAGGGCCGCCGCCGCGGCCGCGATGCCGCCGGGACCGAGCGCGGGGAACGCGTCGGTGTCCAGGACGACCTTCTCGACCGCCACGAGCACCCGGTGCCGTCTGCTGGGCGGGGAGACGATCGCCTCGTCCCACTGCCGTCGCCAGAGGTCCTCGGCCGCCGTGCCGGTCATCTGCTCAAGCGGCCCCTCGGGAAGGAAGTCCCGGTAGCCGTATCTCCAGGCGCGAATCTGGGTGCTCGCCACCGCGGCGACATCATCGTGCCGAGCCGCCCGCACGCCTACGTCTGCCATTCGGCCCGCTCCCTCTCTGCCGTCTGCCGTCGCCCATGACACGCCGCCTCGCGGGTCTCGTGCCACGCGAGCGGGCATCAGGCGGGTGGAACCGTGAGGCAGCCCCTACACCGTATCGGGGAATCAGACTCAGAGATGACGCGGCTGCGTCTCGGTCTGGCGCCGTGCCCGATATGCCCGAGTCTTGGTGCGGTTGCCGCACACCTTCATGGAACACCACGAGCGCGAGCGGTTCTTTGAGGAGTCGACGAAGGCCCACTGACAGGTGCTCTCCGTGCAGACCTTCAACCTGGGCCACATGCCCTCGGCGTGCGCCTCCATCACGGCCGCCGCGATCCTGGCGAGCCCGCCGGGGACGCCGGAGGCGGCCGGTTCGAGGACCGGCCCCGCCTCGGTCAGAACGACCCGCAGCGCGAGATCGGGGAACGACCTGGGCGGGGCCGCCTCCTGGTCGCGGTCGTGGTTGTGCCGCAGCGCGGCGCGCAGGGACTCGCGCAGGTCCACGGCGGCGCTCACGTCGGTCTCGTCCGCCGTGTCGGCGGGCCTGATCAACTCGTGCCTGCCGAGCCAGGCGGTCAGCGCGGCGGGGGACGGGATCGAGTCGGTCGCGCTCTCGACGTCGTAGGTGTTCACGAAGTCGCACACCAGGTCGGCGGCGTTGCCCATGGTCAGTCACCTCTTCGAACCGCTGTTGAAACCACTGTATGTCAATAGGAGGTTTTTCTCTCCTCGACACCCGCATAATGATTTCAATGGTGTCGGCTCTCGTCTCGGCGGGCACGGGCGGCGGCGCTCAGGCCTCCTCGACCGCCGTCGCCAGCCGCCTGACCCCCTCGGTCAGCTCCGCCGTGTGCGCCGCCGCCGAGTGGCTGACCCTGATCCGGGGGCCGGGTGGCTCGGCCGGGTAGTAGATGCGTCCCGGGCTCACCAGGACGCCCGCCCGCCTGGCCCGCTCGACCACGGCCTCCTCGTCCAGATGGCGCGGGAGCCGTACCCACAGGTGCAGGCCGCCACGGGGGAGGAGGTGGATCTCCGCGGCCGGGGCGAAGGCGGCGAGCGCGCCCGCTAGGGCGTTCCTGCGGGCCGTCAGCTCGCTCTCCAGCGTGTCCAGGTGGCGGCGCCAGGCCGGTGAGCCGACGAACTCCAGAGCGGTCTCCTGCAGCGGCCTGGCGACGAAGAACGACTCGACGATCTGGCTCGCCCGCAGCCGCCGCGCCGCGGGTCCCCTGGCGACGAGGCCCGCCACGCGCATGTTGGGGGACAGGACCTTGGTGAGCGAGTTGATGTGCACCACGGTCCCGTGCTCGTCGAGCGCGGCCAGCGGCGGCGGGACCGGGGAGGTCGCGAAGTATCTGGCGTAGTCGTCCTCGACGACGAACGCCCCGGCGGCCCGCGCGACCGCGAGCACCTGCCTGCGCCGGTCGAGGGGGAGCGTCGCGCCGGTCGGGTTGTGCAGCGTCGGCTGACACAGGAAGACCCGCGCGCCCGTGACGGCGAACGCCTCGGCCAGCAGGTCGGGCCGCACCCCGTCCCCGTCCATCGGTACGGCCGTCGCCCGCAGCCCGGCGGCCCGCGCCGCGGCGAGCGCCCCCGGGTAGGTGGGTGTCTCGACCAGCAGGGGGGTGCCGGGGGCGGCCAGAGCACGCAGCGCGTGGGTGAGGGCGGCCTGCCCGCCGCTGACCACGAGGACGTCGGCGGCGGTCACGTCGCCGCCCAGTTCGCAGGCGAACCACCCGCGCAGCTCGGGCAGGCCGCCCAGCGGCGGCACCTCCCAGACGCCGGGACGTCGCATCGCCCGTGCCCCGGCCGCCGACAGGGCCCGCGCGGGGCGGATCGACGGGTTGAGGTAGCCCCCGGTGAGCGGGACGACGCCCTCGGGTGGCGGGGTGAGCAGCCCGACCACGTCGGTGTCGTCGACCACCCGGTCGCCGAGCGCGACCGTCTGCCAGGACAGGTCGGGGGCGTTCTCCACCCGCGCCTGCGCGGGGGCCACGTAGGTCCCGCTGCCCGGCCTGACGATCACCCGGCCCTCGGTGGCGAGCCTGCTGAGCGCCCTGGAGACGGTCACCGGACTCACACCGTGGACCCGCATCAGTTCGCGGCTCGACGGCAGCCTGTCGCCCGGCCGCAACCGCCCGGCCTCCTCCCTGAGGATGGCGGCCAATCGGACGATACTGCTATCGTCATTCATGAGAGATAAGAGTAGCGCTACGCTCGCCAGCCCGATAGCGGTCGGCCGGGAGACCCCGGCACCGGCACCGGCGGAGGGAGGCGCCTCGTGGCGCGGGACCCTGCTCGCGGGGCTGGGGGTGTTGACCTTCTCCGGCTCATTCCCCGGCACGGTCTTCGCGATGGAGGGGTTCGACCCCTACCTCGTCGCGATCGGGCGCGCCGTGGTCGCCGTCGTCGCGGCGGTCGTGTTCCTGCTGGTGGCCAGGGCGCCCTTACTGCCGCCCAGAGAGCACCTGTGGTCGTACCTGGTCATCGCCGCCGGGGTGGTCTTCGGCTTCCCGATTCTCAGCGGGCTGGCCCTGGACGCCGGAGCCGACACCTCCCACGCCGCCGTCGTGGTCGGCCTGCTGCCCGCCGCGACCGCCGTCTGCGCCGTCCTGCGGGGCGGGGAACGGCCGAGGCCGCTGTTCTGGGCCGCCTGCGCGCTCGGCGCCCTGTCGATCACGGTCTTCACCGTCGGCAGAGGCGGCGGCCACGTCACCGGCGCCGACCTGCTGCTGGTCGGGGCGCTGCTGTCGGCCGCCGCCGGCTACACCGAGGGAGGGCGCCTGGCCAGGCGGACCCCCGGCTGGCGGGTGATCTCCTACGCCCTCGTCGTCGCGGCCCCGCTCACGGTCCCCCTGACGGTCGCGCTGGCGCTGACCACGCAGGTGCGGCCGAGCGCGGTCTCGCTGGCCGGGTTCGCCTACGTCGGGCTGATCTCGATGTTCCTGGGCTTCATCCCCTGGTACGCGGGTCTGGCCAAGGGTGGCATCGCCAGGGCCGGGCAGACCCAGCTCGCCCAGCCGCTGCTCACCCTGCTGTGGGCCTGGCTCCTGCTCGGCGAGCCGTTCGACCCGGTGACGGTCGCCGCGGCACTGGCCGTGCTCGTGTGCGTCGCGGTGAGCCAGCGGGCGCGCTCCTGAGGAATTCCCCGAATTATCGTGGTGCTTTGTTGGGGAATGTGGCCATTCTCGGATTGCGATGTCCCGGACGGGTGCCGCGCATGCTGAAAGGACGGGGGAAAACGCCTGACGCCTGCCGATCGGAAAGTGATCCGTTTCCCCCGGCGTCGTTCGTGGGGGCCGTTCACTGTTCCGGAGGGCAACATTGTTCCCACCGTCTCTTCCCGGCACGGGAGGAGCGGTTATACGGTCAGCGAGACCGGTGCCCACGGGCAGGGGGTGGTTCCCCCACGGTCACGGGCGGGCGGGCGACGCAGGCCCTTCGGCGACAGATGGAGGACGGTCATGGCTGGAAGCCCCAAAGTCGGGGACGTGGTCGAGGACTTCGAGCTCCTCGACGAGACCGGTACGGCACGGCGGCTCGTTGATCTGGTGGCCAAGGGGCCGGTGGTGCTGTTCTTCTACCCCGCGGCCATGACCACGGGGTGCACCGCGGAGAGCTGCCACTTCCGCGACCTGGCGGAGGAGTTCGAGGAGGTCGGCGCGAACCCGGTCGGCATCAGCCGCGACGCCGTCACCCGGCAGAAGAAGTTCGCCGACACCTACGACCTGGGCTTTCCCCTGCTGTCCGACCCCGACGGGGTCGTGGCCCGCAAGCTCGGCGCACGCCGTAACTTCGCGGTCGGGCCGTTTCTCACCCGCAGGATGACCTTCGTCATCGACGTCGACCGTCGCCTGCTCGAAGTGATCCACAGCGAGACCAGCATGCTGTCCCACGCCGACCGGGCGCTTGAGGTTCTGCGGGCCCGCGCGCAGGAGTGACGGGACCGGCCGGGCGTGATTTTAGAGGTCCCGGGTGATCACACGGTGTAGCCGTGGTCATGGGGTGGAGACGCTGGGGGGGAGACGGCGAAACCTTCGCTGGACCGGCGGGAGGATAAATGGTCACCCTGGGGCTGTTCGTGCTGATCGAAGCCAAGCCCGGCAAAGAGGACGAGGTCGAGAGCTTCCTCAAGGAGGCGATCGCGCTCGCCGAGATGGAGGAGGGGACACCGGTGTGGTTCTCCATCCGCCTGGGACCGACGACCTTCGCCGTGTTCGACGCCTTCGCCGACGAGGCGGGCAGGGAAGCCCATCTGTCGGGCCAGATCGCCAAGGCGCTTGAGGACCAGGCCTCGCGCCTGTTCGCCAAGCCCCCCGCGGTCAACAAACTGAACATCCTGGCGGCCAAGCTGCCCGGCCGGTGACTCTCAGTGGGTTTCCGTGGGAGCCAGGAGATCCGCCGCGTGCCGTAACTCCGCCACGAGATACTCGGTGCCGCCCCGTCCGTCGGACTTCTCGATGATCGCGGCCAGCGCCCTGGCCGCGCCGGGCGAGAGCCGTACGGCGGGCTTGGTGCCGGCGTAGGGGATCGTCAGCAGGATCGAGGGGCCGTCCTGCTCGCCGGGTGAGTGGGGGCGCACGGTCTGGCTGGCCGTGATCGTGAGGTGCAGGCCTTTCCAGACAGTCGTGCGATGGGTCGTCGTGAGAGCGTCGCGGTTGCCGTGGTTACCGTCACACCAAGCGGGACATTCCACCGCAGAATTATTATTCATCACCGAACCATGGCTGTCGGCTGTGGGCTTCCCCGTCAGCATCTTAGGCGGGGAAGCGAGGTGTCAAGAAAGTGAATACGTGGAATTCCCCCGGATCGGAGAAAAGGCGGGATTTTTCGTTATCGGTCAGCCGTATGCGTCGTCCCGCGGCGGCGGATTCCTCCGAGGCCGGTTTCGGTCCCCGTCCGGGAAAAGGTCAGGCGCACATGCCGTACGGCCGTGCCGAAAACGGGGCGCACGGGATGGGGGAGCGCGATGCATCATGGGAGGCGCGGGCCTTTCGGGTACGCCAGGACATAAGGTGTGCCGATACAAGGAGGCCTGATCGTGATCGACCCGCACATCGCCGAGCTGCTCGGGATCGATCCCGAGGCTCCTGAGACGCGGCGCGAACTGCGGGCCGCTGAGCGCGACGTGCGGCTCATCGAGGAACTCGTCAGGTTGCGCAGGGCGCGGGGCCTCACCCAGGCTCAGGTCGCCGAGCGCATGCGCCGCACCCAGCCCGCGGTCTCCGACTTCGAGCGTCTCGGCGGCGACCCTCACCTGTCCACGATCAGGCGTTACGCCCTGGCCATCGGAGCCGAGGTCACCTACGTCGTGCGGGAGCTGGACGACCCGCCCTCGGAGCCGCTGGAGCACGTCGTCGAGCGGTAGCGGCCGTCAGGAGGGGGCCAGAGCTCGTTCGAGGCAGTCGAAGACGCGATCGAGCAGGGCGGCGTGTTCCTCGACCACCTTCTGGATGGGCTCGCCGGCGAAGACCTTGTCCACGGTGGTGACGTAGACCGTGCGGTAGGCCGAGACGATCATCGCTGCGGAGACCCGTGACCACGGGTCGTCGGAAGGTGCCCCCGCGGCCTCGGCCAGCAGTGAGCCGAGCAACTCCTCGAACTCGGCCGCCCGTTCCCTGGCCCGCGCCTGCAGCGACGGGGAGTCGATCACGACCTGCCAGAAGAACCGGTAACCGTCGGTGAACGCGCCGAAGGGGTGATTGTCCCGCAGGAGCTCCCGCTGCAGGCGCCGTAGCGCGGTCAGCGGCTCCTCACCCTCAGGGCGTTCCCTGATGGCCCTGGTGATCAGCTCGGCGGCCTCGGGGAACCGGTCGAGGAAGAGGTCCTCCTTGCGCGGGAAGTAGTTGAAGACCGTCTTCGCCGAGACGCCCGCCGCCTCGGCCACCTCGGCGACCGTGACGTTGTCGAACCCGCGCCTGAGGAAGAGCCCGGAGGCGATGTCCGAGATCGTCTGGCGTGTCCGCTGCTTCTTCCGCTCACGGAGTCCTGGCTCGCTGCTCATGCGCTGACTATAGTTGATAAAAGTTTTTAGTCGTAGTAACTTTCTAGTGGCAGTAAGAATTTTCGTGGAGGTGTGGTGTGTCGTACGACGTCGTGGTGGCCGGAGGCGGCCCTGTCGGGCTGATGCTGGCCTGTGAGCTGGCGGTCGGAGGCGTCTCGGTCGTGGTGATCGAACGGCTGACCGAGATCGACCAGACCGTCAAGGCGGGTTCGCTCAACACGCCCAGTGTCGAGGCGCTCCACCGGCGCGGCCTGCTTCCCGCGCTCCGCGCGGCGGAGGAGGAGAACCTCGCCGCCTTCATGAGGGGGAACGCCCCCAAGGGCAGGCCCCAGGGCGGGCCGAAGTTCGCGGGGCACTTCGCGGGGATCGTGCTCAGGGGGGACCTGCTCGACCCCACCGACCCCGACCTGGGCGGGAACGGCCCCGGCGACAACGTCAAGCTGGTCGGCCAGCAGCAGCTTGAGTGGATTCTGGCCGAACGCGCCGCCGAACTCGGGATCGAGGTACGCAAGGGAGTCGAGCTGACCGGCTTCGAGGCCGACGAGGACGGGGTGACCGTCACCACCACCGAGGGCACGGTCCGCGGCGGCTGGCTGGTCGGCTGCGACGGGGGAAGGAGCCTGGTGCGCAAGCTCGCGGGTTTCGACTTCCCCGGCACCGACCCCGAGATCACCGCCCACCAGGCCATGGCCGCGATGGAGGGCACGGAGGAACTGCGGCTGGGCTGGAACGCGACTCCGACCGGCGTCTACGCCTACGGTCCCATGCCCGGCCGGATCCTGACCGTGGAGTTCGGCGGCGTGCCCAAGGACCGGGACGCCCCCGTCACCACCGAGGAACTGCAGGACTCGATCAGGCGGGTCACCGGGGCGCCCGTCGTCGTGACCGGCATCAAGACCGCGACCCGGTTCACCGACAACGCCAGGCAGGCGAGCACCTACCGGAAGGGGCGGGTGCTGCTCGCCGGGGACGCCGCCCACGTCCACTCACCCTTCGGCGGACAGGGGCTCAACCTCGGTCTCGGCGACGCGATGAACCTCGGCTGGAAACTCGCAGCGACCGTGCGCGGTGACGCCCCCCAGGACCTGCTCGACACCTACACCGCGGAACGTCACCCGATCGGCGCCTGGGTGCTCGAATGGACCCGCGCCCAGATCGCGGTGATGCGTCCCGACCGCCACGCCAGGGCGTTGCGCGCGGTGGTCACCAACCTCGCGGAGACCGTGGCCGGAACCACCTACCTCGTCAAGCAGCTCTCCGGGGTCTGGCAGCGCTACGACATCCCCGGTGACCACCCGCTGCTCGGCAGGAGCGCCCCCGACCTGGAGCTGGCCGACGGTTCCAGGCTCGCCGACCACATGCACACCGGCCGCGCGCTGCTGCTCGACCCGTCAGGGGAACTCGCCGCCTCGGCGTACGGCTACCGCGACCGTGTCGAGGTCGTCGGGAGCGCGATCGTGGAAAGGCCGCAGCTCGCCGGACTGCTCGTCAGGCCCGACGGATTCGTCGCCTGGGCGGCTGACGAGGGGCACCCGAGCCCGGTCCCGCTCGGGGCGGCCCTGTCCACCTGGTTCGGAGCACCCGCCGTCACGGGCGCGGGCGGGAGCGCCGAAGCGGAGACGAGGGCCGTGGGAACGGCCTCCTGAGCGTCCGCCGGGCCCGCGCCGGACCCGGCGGACGCGGCTCATCACAGGGGGTGGTTGTAGATCAGGCGGAAACGGTCGCCGGGGATGACGATGTCGCTGGTCTCCACCGGACGGTCGCCCGCCCAGTGGGTGCGCTCCACATGCAGGACGTGGACCCCCGCGGGCAGGGCGAGGACGTCGCTCTCGGCGGGCTGGGGCACACGCGTGTAGACCTGTTCGACGATCTCGGTGACCTTGACGCCGAAGGAGGAGAGCCTCGATATCAGACCCCGGGGGTTCTCCTCGGCCGCGGGCTCGCCGAACCCGGTCGGCTCATAGGAGGTGGCCAGCTGAACCGGTCTGCCGTCGCCGCGGAAGACGTAGCGGACACGGGTCACGGGGGCCGACTCGTCCAGGCGCAGTCGCTGGGCGATGCCGGGCGGGGCCTCGGTGTGCTCGGCCCGCCACTCCCAGGTGGCGCGGGTGCCCTGCGACTGGATGTCCGCGCCGAAGGGGGCGTGGTGATCGTGGAAGCGCCAGCGGTGCAGCGGCAGCAGCACCGGCCTGGCCCTCACGTAGTGGCCGGAGCCGACCCGGCCGATGATCAGCCCCTCGGCGGCGAGCACCCGCAGCGCGTGACGTGCGGCCGTCTCGCCCACGCCGTACTTTCTGGTCAGCTGGGCGCGGGAGGGGATCGGCGCGCCGGGGGGAAGGGAGCCGTCGACGATCTGGCGGCGGATATCGGCGACGACGCGCAGGTAGACCGGATCGGAGCTTGCCACGTGTTCATCCCTGGGTTCGACAGCGTCGCCCCATCCTGACGTATTCGGTGGACAACTCACGGTAATGGCGGCGATTTGGAGTTCCAACTTTGCGGCCTCCCGGAGAGCGCGTGAAAATCTCTCAGAGACTGTGTAACGCCCGCGTAAGGAGCCTCGATTCACCTACAGAGGCCGTCGATGTGTGTACCCCCGAGCACATATCGGCGGCCTCTGTGTCTCTTTGCTCCGCCTGGCGGCGTCGCGGGTCCGGGCGCTTTCGAGCCAACGCTTTCCCTCGTCGTTCGTCCGCTGCGCTCCCTCACTCCTCAGTCCAAGCGTCGGCGCGCCCGAACCGTGTCTCTTCGCGACGCCTTCGGCGTCGCGGGCTTGGGCACCCTGAGTCGGTGCTTTCCCTCGTCACTCCGTCGCTGCGCTCCTGCGTTCCTCAGTCCAAGCACCGACGCGCCCAAGCCGACACTCCTCACACACGGCACCGGTAAAGCACGGGCTGCGCCTTCTTGCTCCGCCTTCGGCGTCGCGGGGGCTTGGGCGCTTCGGGACGGTGTCTTCCCTCGTCACTGCGTCGCTGCGCTCCTGCGTTCCTCGGTCCAAGCATCGACGGCCCAAGTCGGCACTCCTCACGTGGGGCGCCGGGGGCCTTGGGCCGGGAGGCCCTCGGGTGGGGCACCGGGGGAGGGCTTGGAGAGAATTTCTGCCTTCTGGGGTGGTGATGTTCGGGGCGTTTCCGGCTGGCGGAGGGGGCTTCTGGGGGGTTTGTCTTATTTGGTGGTTTGTTTGGAGTTCGGGGGCGGTGGGGGCTTCAACGGGGGGTTTCCGGGAGGAGGAAGCGGGGCCATGTGGGGGTTGACGAGGCAGGGAAGGGGGAAGAGGGCTTAGGCGGGGTGGCGGGGTCTACCGTTTGCGTGGTTCCGGGTAGCGTTCGGTCTATGGCAGCGCCAACTGGAACCTCTGACGCCCCCTTCGGCCGCATGCTGACCGCGATGGTCACACCGTTCACCGCGGACGGCTCGGTCGACTACGAGGGAGTGCGGCGCCTTGCCGCCTACCTGGTGGACGAACAGCGCAACGACGGCATCATCGTGAGCGGCACCACGGGTGAGTCCCCGACGACCACGGACGAGGAGAAGGAGCGCATCCTGCGCGCCGTCGTCGAGGAGGTCGGCGACCGCGCCACGGTCGTGGCGGGGGCGGGCACCAACGACACCCGCCACAGCGTCGAGCTGGCCACGGCCGCCGAGCGCGCCGGGGCCCACGGTCTCCTGGTGGTGACGCCCTACTACAGCAAGCCCCCGCAGGAGGGGCTCTACCGGCACTTCACCGCCGTGGCCGACGCCACCGGCCTGCCGGTCATGCTCTACGACATCCCGGGCCGCAGCGGCGTGCCCATCGAGACCGCCACCCTGCTGCGGCTGGCCGCGCACGAGCGGATCGTCGCGGTCAAGGACGCCAAGGCCGACCTGTTCGCCGGGTCCCAGGTGATGGCGGCGACCGACCTCGCCTTCTACTCCGGCGACGACACGCTCAACCTGCCGTGGATCTCGGTCGGAGCCGCGGGATGCGTCAGTGTTATCGGGCACGTCGTGGGCGCCGAGATCGCCACGATGATGAGCCTGTACCGCTCCGGCGACGTCGCGGGAGCGCTCGCCGTACACCGTGCGATCCTGCCGGTGGTCGAGGGCGTCATGACGCGGGCGGGCGGTGCGATCATGACGAAGGCGGCGCTGACCCTGATGGGGCGCTCCGCGGGACCGGTGCGGGCACCGTTGGCCGACGCCACGGCGGAGCAGGTCGCGCGGCTGAGAGAAGACTTGATCGCGGGTGGCGTGAAGCTGCCCGACGGAGATGTGTCATGAGAAGGAACGCGGCGGCCGGTGACGGCCGCAGAGGGGAGAAACGGAAGTTTGAGTGACAGAGGACACAGTGGCCGGCCGGTGACCGGAGTGCTCGGCGAGGGAGCAGTCCCGCCGGCGGAGAGGGCCGCCTCCACCTACCAGAGAGGCGTGGCCGGATGAGTCATCCCCACCCGGAGCTCGGGCCGCCTCCCGAGCTTCCCGAAGGCGCGCTGCGCATCGTCGCGCTGGGCGGCCTGGGCGAGATCGGCCGCAACATGGCGGTCTTCGAGTACGACGGCCGTCTGCTGATCGTCGACTGCGGGGTGCTGTTCCCCGAGCCCGACCAGCCCGGCGTCGACCTGATCCTGCCCGACTTCGAGTACATCAGAGACCGCCTCGACGACGTCGAGGCGCTGGTGCTGACGCACGCGCACGAGGACCACATCGGTGCCGTGCCGTACCTGCTGCGGGAGCGGCGTGACATCCCGATCGTCGGCTCGAAGCTGACGCTGGCGCTGATCGAGGCCAAGCTCACCGAGCACCGCATCCAGCCGGTCAAGGTCGAGGTCGTCGAGGGCGAGCGGCGCGTGTTCGGGCCGTTCGAGACCGAGTTCTTCGCGGTCAACCACTCGATCCCGGACGCGCTGGCCGTGGCGATCAGGACGCCCGCGGGCATCGTGCTGCACACCGGTGACTTCCGGATGGACCAGCTGCCCAGCGACGGGCGGCTGACCGACCTCGGCGGGTTCGCCAGGCTCGGCGCCGAGGGCGTCGACCTGCTGATGTCGGACTCGACGAACGCGGAGGTCCCGGGCTTCGTCACCAGCGAGCGGGAGATCGGCCCGGTCATCGACGAGGTGATCCGCACAGCGGAGAAGCGGGTGATCGTGGCGAGCTTCGCCTCCCACATCCACCGCGTCCAGCAGGTCATCGACTCCGCGGAGAAGCACGGCCGCAAGGTCGCGCTGGTCGGCCGCTCCATGGTCCGCAACATGGGCGTCGCCAGGGACCTGGGCTACCTGAGGGTGTCGTCCGACGTCATCGTCGACGCCAAGGAGATCGAGGGCCGGCCTCCAGAGGACGTCGTGCTGATCTGTACCGGATCCCAGGGCGAGCCGATGGCGGCGCTGTCGCGCATGGCCAACCGCGACCACCCGATCAGGGTGGCCGAGGGCGACACCGTCCTGCTGGCCTCCTCCCTGGTCCCGGGCAACGAGACCGCCGTCAACAAGGTGATCAACGGGCTGAGCCGCTGGGGCGCCCGCGTGGTGCACAAGGGCAACGCCAAGGTGCACGTCTCCGGGCACGCCGCCGCGGGCGAACTGCTCTACGTGCTCAACCTGACCAGGCCGTCGAACTTCATGCCGGTGCACGGAGAATGGCGTCACCTGCGGGCGCACGCCAAGCTCGCCGCGCTGACCGGGGTTCCCGACGACCACATCGTGATCGCCGAGGACGGCGTCGTGGTCGATCTGCTCGACGGCCGCGCGCGGATCGTGGGAGCGGTCCCCGCGGGCTACGTCTACGTGGACGGCACCTCGGTCGGCGACGTCACCGACTTCGCCCTCAAGGACCGTCGCATCCTGGGCGAGGAGGGCTTCATCTCCATCGTCGTGGTGGTCGACACCGGCACGGGCAAGCTGACCGGAGGGCCGGAGATCCACGCCCGGGGGTCGGGCATCGACCCCGACCGGCTCACGGAGGTCCTCCCGCAGATCGAGAGGGCGATCGAGGAGAACGCCGCCGACGGCGTCGTGGACATCCAGCAGGTCCGCAGGGTGGTCCGCAGGACCGTCGGGCGCTGGGTGAGCGACACCTACCGCCGCCGCCCGATGATCGTCCCCGTGGTGATCGAGGTCTGACCCGTCTCCGCCGTACGGCCAGCTCAGGCGGGCCGTACGGCATGTCGGTGGGGGCGGATCCATGGGGCTTTTGTTCCGTATGGTGAGGCTGGTACCGGCGAGCCTGCGCGTGATCGACGGTGTCGCTCGATAGCCTCGCTAGCATGGCCACCGGTACGTCTAAAGGCGCCTCAGGCAAGACTCCCGCCAAGGGGTCGGGCCGGTCCGGGTCCTCCGCGCCCCGCACGGCTCCCGTCAGGCGGGCCGCCACCACCCGGGCGAAGCCCGCCCCGCGTTCCAGAAGACCCCCGGGCCCCCAGCACGACCCGCTCGGCTGGGTGTTCACCATGATCGGCAAGCTGTTCATGGGGGTCTGGATGCTGCTGGCGGGCGGCATCGGCACCGCGGCGCGCGCCCTCGGGCAGAACGCCAGGGAGCTCGACCCGGTGCACCGCCGTGACGGGCTCGGCCTGGCGGTGTTCTCCGGGGCCGTCGCGCTGGCCGCCATCCTCTGGCGGGACACGACGGGCACGGTCTCCCAGGTGGTCAACGGGGTGATGCGCGGGACCTTCGGGTCTCTGGCCTGGCTGATCCCCATCCTGCTCGCGCTGCTGGCCTGGCGGCTGCTGCGCCACCCCGACCAGAACGCCGACACGGGCCGGATGGGCATCGGGTGGTCGGCCCTCATGATCGGCCTGCTCGGCGTCGTGCACGTGGTGCACGACACGCCGTATCCGTCGGGAGGACCAACCGACGGGATGGACAAGGTCTCGGCCGCCGGCGGCATGGTCGGCTTCATCGTCTCGGCGCCGCCCGCGAGCATCCTGCCTGCCTTCGTGACGATTCCGCTGCTGCTGATCCTGTCCGGGTTCGGCGTCCTGGTGATCACCGCGACACCGGTCCACCGGGTCCCCGAGCGGCTGGCCGAGATCAGGCACATGCTCTTCGACCGGGAGGCGCCCCCCAAGGCCAGGCCCGCCAGGAAACCCGCGCGCAAGCGTCCCGCCGAGGAGCGCGAGGGCGGCGAGACCGTCAAGCCGTACGACACGCCGGTCGTCACCGAGATGCGGGCGGGGACCGGGCAGGACCACTCCCCGGAGATCGTCCCCGGGCTCACCGAGGAGCAGCCGGAGGAGGAGGCCGTCGCCGCCACCAGGGCGGAGCCGCCTGCCCCGACCCCGGCGCCGCGCAAGGTCGAGCAGCTCGTCCTGTCGCCGCAGGCGGGCCCCTACACGCTGCCGGACATCCAGCTCCTGCGCCCGGGCAGCGCTCCCAAACCGCAGACCAAGGCCAACACCGTCGTGGTCAACGCGCTGACCAGCGTGATGGAGCAGTTCTCCATCGACGCCCAGGTGATCGGGTTCACCCGGGGGCCGACGGTGACGCGCTACGAGATCGAGCTGGGTCCCGCGGTCAAGGTCGAGAAGGTGACCGCCCTCACCAGGAACATCGCCTACGCCGTCAAGTCCGCCGACGTACGCATCCTGTCGCCCATCCCCGGCAAGTCGGCGATCGGCGTGGAGATCCCCAACACCGACAAGGACCTGGTCTCCCTCGGCGACATCCTGCGCTCGCAGGTGGCCCAGGCCGACCACCACCCGATGATCGTCGGCCTGGGCAAGGACGTCGAGGGCCGCACCATCGTGGCCAACCTCGCCAAGATGCCGCACCTGCTCATCGCGGGCGCGACCGGCGCGGGCAAGTCGGTCTGCGTCAACGGTCTGATCTCCTCGATCCTGATGCGCGCCACGCCCGACGAGGTGCGGATGGTGCTGGTCGACCCAAAACGGGTCGAGCTGAGTGTCTACGAGGGCATCCCGCACCTGATCACGCCGATCATCACCAACCCCAAGAAGGCGGCCGAGGCCCTGGAGTGGGTGGTCGGTGAGATGGACCGCCGCTACGACGACCTGGCCGCCAGTGGTTTCCGGCACGTCGACGACTTCAACAAGGCGGTGCGCACGGGCAAGCTCGTGCCGCCGCCGGGCAGCGAGCGTGTCTACCAGCCCTACCCGTACCTCCTGGTGATCGTGGACGAGCTGGCCGACCTGATGATGGTCGCCCCGCGCGACGTCGAGGACTCCATCGTCCGCATCACCCAGCTCGCCCGCGCCGCGGGCATCCACCTGGTCATCGCGACCCAGCGGCCGAGCGTGGACGTGGTCACCGGCCTGATCAAGGCCAACGTGCCCTCCAGACTGGCCTTCGCCACCTCCTCGCTGGCCGACTCGCGCGTCATCCTGGACCAGCCGGGCGCCGAGAAGCTGGTCGGGCAGGGCGACGCGCTGTTCCTGCCGATGGGCGCGAGCAAGCCGATGCGGCTGCAGAACGCCTTCATCTCGGAGAAGGAGATCGGCGACGTCGTCGCGCACTGCAAGGAGCAGATGCAGGTCGAGTACCGCGACGACGTGGCCGCCTCGGCGACCGCCAAGAAGGAGATCGACGAGGACATCGGCGACGACCTCGACCTGCTGGTCCAGGCCGCGGAGCTGATCGTGACCACCCAGTTCGGCTCGACCTCGATGCTTCAGCGCAAGCTGCGGGTCGGCTTCGCCAAGGCGGGCCGTCTGATGGACCTGCTGGAGAGCAGGAACGTCGTGGGGCCGAGCGAGGGCTCCAAGGCGCGCGAGGTCATGGTCAAGCCCGACGAACTGCCCGGACTCCTGGCCGACCTGCGGGGTCAATGACGCCCCCGACGTACGGGAGCAGCCCGATTACTGGTTGAATAGGACTCACTACGCAGCGTCGGGTGCTTTGGGGGCGTGCGGCTATGAGCATTGGTAGTGGTTTGGCGCAGGCGCGCCGGTCGGCGGGGCTGACCGTGGCGGAGCTGAGCGCGCACACGCGCATTCGTGAGGCGTTGATCCACGCGATCGAGCGTGACGACTTCTCCCAGTGCGGAGGGGACTTCTACGCGCGGGGCCACGTCCGGAACATGGCCAAGGCCCTCGGGCTCGATCCGGAGGCCGTGGTGCACGAGTACGACGAGCTGCACGGGGGCGTGCCGCTGCCGGTCAGGGCCGCCAGCGTGTTCCAGGCCGACACGCCCATCAAGATCCGTGAGAGCCGCTCGCCCAACTGGACCATGGCCATGGGTGTCGCGCTGGCCATCGTGGTGGTCTTCGGCGTGGTCAAGACCATGGGCGGGCGGGGGGAGACGCCGACGGCCGAGGTGCGGCCCGCCGTGCCCGCGCACTCCGAGGCGGGCAGGGCGTTCGACACGCCCGGGCCGACACGCAGGCCCAACTCGCTGGCCGCGGGCACGGTGAGCGGGCCCGTGGTCCTCAAGATCAGCGCGAAGCGCTCCTCGTGGCTCGACGTGAAGGACGTCAGTGGCAAAAAACTCTTCTCCGGCACGCTGGAGGCGGGTAAAACCTCCGTCTGGCGGGCGGAGAAAGGGATGAAGGTCACTTTCAGCGACGGCGGGGCCGTCTCGTTGCAGCTCAACGGCAAGAACCTCGGCGCTCCCGGGCGCCGTGGGCAGGTCGTCAACCGCTCCTACGGCCTGCGGGACTCCACACCGAGCTGACCCGGGGCCATCTGGGAACGGGGGAGGTGCATCGGTGGCCGTCAACTCCCGATACCGTAGTGTCCACCATGTCATCCCGCCGAACCGCATCGCTGATCACGCTGGGCTGCGCGCGCAACGAGGTCGACTCAGAAGAGCTCGCCGCGCGTCTTGAGGCTGCCGGTTGGCAGGTGGGCGACGACGACCCCGAGGTCATCGTCGTCAACACCTGCGGCTTCATCGACTCAGCGAAAAAGGACTCCATCGACACCCTGCTCGCCGCGGCCGACTCCGGGGCCAAGGTGGTCGCCGCGGGCTGCATGGCCGAAAGGTACGGTGACCAGCTCGCCGACGCCCTGCCCGAGGCCGCGGCCGTCATCTCCTTCGACGACTACACCCAGATCGGCGCGCGTCTCGACGACGTGCTCGCCGGCAAGTCGCTCGTCCCGCACAGTCCGCGTGACCGCAGGACCCTGCTGCCGATCTCCCCGGTCGAGCGCGCCTCGGCCCCCAAGACCAACATCCCCGGCCACGGAGAGCTGCCCGAGGGGCTGGCCCCGGCCAGCGGTCCCAGGCCGCTGCGCAAGCGCCTGGGGGACGGCCCCGTCGCCTCGCTGAAGCTGGCCTCCGGGTGCGACAGGCGCTGTACGTTCTGCGCCATCCCCGCCTTCCGCGGCGCCTACGTCTCACGTGATCCCGCCGAGCTCATCGGTGAGGCCGCGTGGCTGGCGGGTGAGGGCGTCAAGGAGCTCGTGCTGGTCAGCGAGAACTCCACCTCCTACGGCAAGGACCTGGGCGACCTGCGGGCGCTGGAGAAGCTGCTGCCCTCCCTGGCGGCCGTCGAGGGCGTCGAGCGGGTGCGGGTCAGCTACCTGCAGCCCGCCGAGCTACGTCCCGGTCTGCTGGAGGTGATCTCCTCGACCGAGGGCATCGCCCCCTACTTCGACCTGTCCTTCCAGCACGCCAGCGGCTCCGTGCTGCGGCGGATGCGCCGTTTCGGTGACCCGAGGCGCTTCCTCGACCTGCTGGAGATGATCAGGGCCAAGGCTCCCGAGGCCGGGGTCCGCTCCAACTTCATCGTGGGCTTCCCCGGCGAGACCGAGGAGGAGTTCGGCGAGCTCGTCTCCTTCCTTGAGCTGGCCAGGCTCGACGTGATCGGCGTCTTCGGCTACTCCGACGAGGAGGGCACCGAGGCGGCCTCGCTGCCGGGCAAGCTGGAGCAGGAGGTCATCGACGCACGGGTGGCCACGCTGACCGAGCTGGCCGACGAGCTCATGGCCCAGCGGGCCGAGGAGCGCATCGGCACCGAGGTCGACATCCTCATCGAGGAGGATCTCGGCGACGGCGGCTACGAGGGACGTGCGGCGCACCAGGGCCCCGAGGTGGACGGGTCCGTCACGGTCCAGGGCATCGGCCTGGTGCCCGGGCAGATCGTCAGGGCCGTCGTGGTCGACTCAGAGGGAGTGGACCTGATCGCCCGCATCAAGGCCGCGCCGTGAGCGCGCCACCGGGCCGGGGGACCGTATGACCAATTCGCCAGAGACCGGTACCGGCACGACGCCGGCGACCACGCGCCCGAAGGTGAGCGCGTGGAACATCGCCAATGTCGTGACGGTGATACGGCTGGCGATGGTCCCCTTCTTCGCGGCCTGCCTGTTCCTGCCCGGCGCGGGCTGGCGGGTCACCGCGCTGGTGGTCTTCCTGGTCGCCTCGCTGACGGACCTGCTCGACGGCGAGCTGGCCCGGCGTTACGGCCTGATCACCGACTTCGGCAAGATCGCCGACCCGATCGCGGACAAGGCGCTGATCGGTGCGGCGCTCATCAGTCTCTCGCTGCTCGACGAGCTGCCCTGGTGGGTCACGATCGTGATCCTCGGCAGGGAGCTCGGCATCACCCTGATGCGATTCGCGGTCATCAGGCACGGTGTGATCCCCGCCAGCTACGGGGGCAAGGTCAAGACCGTCCTGCAGATCGCCGCGATCGTCTCCTACATGTGGCCCGGGGTCCCCGAGCCGGTCCGTCTGGTCGTCATGGGCGCGGCCGTCGTCGTGACGGTGGGCACCGGCCTCGACTACGTGATCCGCGCGGTCAGGCTGCGGCAGGTGGCCAGGAAGGCGCGGGGCGAATGAGTCACCGTCTGCTCGCCGCGACCAGCGTGCTGTCCCTTCTCATCCGCAGAGGGGAGACGGTCGCGGTCGCCGAGTCGATGACCGCGGGGCTGATCGGCGCGGTCCTCACCGCTCCTCCGGGGGCCTCGACGGCCTTCGTCGGGGGTGTGCTGTCCTACGCGACCGAGCTCAAGCACCGGTTGCTCGGCGTTCCCGCCGACCTGCTCGACCGGGAGGGGGCGGTCCATCCGGACGTCGCGGCCGCGATGGCCGAGGGCGTCCGTGAACTCACCGGCGCCTCGTACGGCCTGGCCGTGACCGGTGTCGCCGGTCCCGAGCCGCAGGACGGCAAACCGGTCGGCACCGTGCACCTGGCTGTTAGTGGTCCTGATGGGCGGGTATGGCACCGGGATCTCCACCTCGCAGGTGCCCGTGAGGAAATTCGCCAATCGACAGTCAAGGAGGCCGTAGACCTGCTTTTAGGTGTGCTGGAGTCGAACTTGGGGGAACATTCCGGGTGATTACCGCGTTACGTCCCCAGCGAACATGCTCACCACGGTCTGCCGCAGGGTTGGTGGATACAGGTACGGTGGAGCTGTGAGTGAGGTAAAGGTCAAGCGATGATGACGGCGAGGAGTATGTACGAAGGGTCGCGTTCGAAGAACGGGCGGCACGAACCGATCGCGCGGAGTGTCGTGAAGGCGCCCGCGCCGGGGAGGGAGCGACAGATGGTCCTGCTGCGTCAGCTGCTCGGTGACGTGCTGCGGCGGCTGCGGGTGCGGCAGAGTCGCACCTTGCGTGAGGTGTCCACACTGGCTCGTGTTTCTCTCGGATATCTGTCCGAGGTGGAGCGTGGCCAGAAGGAGGCCTCCTCCGAATTGCTCGCGTCGATCTGCGGTGCCCTCGGTGTGCCGCTCTCACAGGTGCTGCGTGAGGTCTCAGACCAGTTCGCGCTGGCCGAGCTTCAGCACGCCCCGGTGCTCGCCGGTGACGTGCCCGAGCGTGAACGCCTGCCGATCGCCGAGACCGTGGTCTCCGGTGCTCTTCCGGATTCCGTCTTTCCCGAAGTCAACGACATGGTCGCTGCCTAACCGGTCACTCGTTCCGGCTGGCAGTGACGACACCAGACGATCAGCCGTTCCTGCGGCCCTCTCCCCATCTCACCGCGACTGATCCGGTTCCCACAGCGCAGGCAGGCCCGTCCGGCCCTGCCGTAGACCCAGGTGTTCCGGCCGGGGCGTGCGTCTCCTGTCGTCACCCTGTTGGGACGCTCCCTGTTCGCGTGCAGTAGCCGCTGCGCGATTCTCACCACCTTGTCCAGGTCCTCGACCGCGCCGACGGGCCGCCACGGCCACAGACCGGCCAGGAACAGCGTCTCGGCCCGGTAGATGGTCCCGATTCCCGCAAGGTTGCGCTGATCCAGCAGCGCCTCTCCGATCGTCGTCTCCGGGACGGCGGACAGCCGCCGTACGGCCTCGCCCGGATCCCAGTCCGCCCCGAGCAGGTCGGGGCCGAGATGCCCGACGACTCTCGCCTCGTGCCCGGTGGGCAGCAGATCGACCATGCCCAGCCGTACGCCTGTGGCCTGCCACTCCTCGTTGGCCAGCAGCAGGCGCACGACGTCTCCCGGGGGCGTGCCCCGTCCCGGTCTGGAGATCCGCCAGCTTCCCTCCATCCGCAGATGGGTGTGCACGGTCAGACCGCCCTCGACCCGGGTGAGCAGGTGCTTGCCCCGGGACCGGGTCTCCAGGACGGCCCGGCCGGTCAGATCCGCGGTCGCGTGGGCGGGCACGCGGAAGTCGGAGCGGGTGAGCACCCGTCCGTCGAGCGCGAGACCGAGCCGTTTCGCGGTGAGGTGGACGACGTCACCCTCGGGCACGGCGGTCTCCCGGCTGGTGCCGGCGACTCAGTCCCACGCCGAGGGGTCGGCGGCGAGCTGGCGGACCCGTTCGGGGAGCACACCGGTGGCCACGCTGTCGAGCGTGACCTCCTCCAGGATGGCCCGCTCACTGGCCCGCAGCGCGATCCAGACCTGCTGCAGCGCCTCGGCGGGGCCCCGGTAGCCGACGTGCTCGGGGCGCTCGCCCCGCACGTTGGCCAGCGGCCCGTCAACGGCGCGGATCACGTCCGCCAGGGTGATCTCAGAGGCGGCGCGAGCCAGCACGTAGCCGCCCTCGGGCCCTCTCTGACCCCGGACCAGACCGGCTCGCCGCATCTGCAGGAGGATGTTCTCTAGGTATTTGGGCGGCATGTCCTGCTCCTTGGCCAGCTCACCCACGGTGGTAGGTCCGTCACCCGCGGCGGCGAGTTCGGCGGCGGCACGTAGGGCATAGTCGACACGAGCGGATAGACGCATGTAATCGATTATCCCGCCTGCTATTGACTGCTTACGCGCGAGGTGGCGGAAAAAACGAACTCACGTCCGCAGCCTTCGGTGACGACAGGGGCTCGCAGCCACGCCTCCGCCGGCGCGGGCTGGTGGATCACGTAGTGGTGAGGGGCGATCGCGGAGGTGCGTCCCGGGAGCAGGGCCATGCACGCGGCGTGGGCCTCCTGGGGGGTTCCTCCGGAGACATGGCAGGTCAGACGTCCGTCCGCGTCGTGGGTCACCAGGTGCGGACGATCTCCGAGGGCCGCGTCGACCAGCCGTTCCACGGCCTCCAGGTTCACCCAGCACGAGTCGGTGTGGACCCAGCCCGGGCCGTACTCGACGGGCGGGACCCCGCACAGGTCCGCCACCTCCGGCAGCGGGACCACCCGCCCCGCCGCCTCGATCAGCAGTCTGACCAGGCCGGTGCCGAAGCTCTCCGCCTCGGCGCGGGACATGACGCGGGGGTCGATCCAGAACGTCAGGTCGACCTCGTCCTCAAGGCGGTTGGTCCACAGCGCCAGGTGCGCGGGGAAGGAGGCCTCGGGCAGCCACCGGCACTCGATGTCCTCCGCCGGGGGAGGCTCCCGCTCGGCCAGGGCGACCCCGCTCATGTCGCTGAAGACGCAGTCACGGGCGAAGTCGATCCCCCGCTCGGTGTTGACGGCCCCGATCAGGTTCCAGAGCGCGATCGAGTCGAACCTGGTGTGCTGGTAGCCGGTGAGGGAGGCGGTGCGGAAGCGGCGGACGGCCTCGTCGAAGGTGGGGACCTCCAGATCGGCGGTGATCAGCGCGTCCTGGGCGATCGGGCCGACGTAGTCACGCACCTCGGGGCGGATCCTGTTGCTGGTCAGCGAGGCGATCACGCAGGTCCGCTGGACGGTCCGCGCCCCGATCAGCGTCCCGAGCGCGGCGAGGGTGACCACGGACCTGCTGGCTCCCGTACGGCGCGCCACGGCGCCGAGCGCCTCGGCCGCGACGGTGGAGCGGACCCGCAGCCGGGGCCGGAGCGCCTCGGGGTCGGCGGTCTCGTCGACGGCGAACATCGACTGGGGCACCCGGCCGAGCTGGGTGCCCCAGTGCCGCAGGGCGGCGGCGGTGCGCAGCCGGGTGGGCGGGGCCTTCTCCTCCAGGGCCAGGTCGAGCGGCTGGGTCGGGCACGGCTCGGGCACGGCCTCGCCTCTGATCAGCCGTTCCCAGTCGCGCATCACGGTGGCCAGGCCGACCTCGTCGACCGAGGTGTGCGTCAGCACGAAGACCATCCTGAGGGGGACGTCCCCCTCGGTGATCACCGCGACCCGGATCGGCAGCTCGTTCTCCACGTCGAACCGGTCGCCCTGCAGGCGCAGGCCGACCTCCTCGGCCAGCCGGTCGACGGCGTCCGGTTCCGGCTCGTCCTCGACGACGTGGACCTCGACGGGCAGGGTGCCGGACCCGGAGACCAGCTGGGTGTCCCCGCGGATCGTGGCCCGCAGACTCTCGTGCCTGGCCAGCAGCAGCCCGACCGCCTCGACGACGGCGGCCAGGGTCGTCCCGTGGGGAAGGGGCGTGGTCTCACGGAAGTTCATGTGCAGAGGGGGGTCACGCAGCACGCAGCGGGCCATGTTCGCCTGGCCCATCGTGACGGGGCCGTGCCGGGTCGGTCGTCCCGCGTAGCAGGCCGAGATCCTGATGACGGTTTCCATGTCGAGACCTGCCTCGCCACACGCCGCAAGAGTCTTACTGAAAAGAATCTTTACCATTTCCCGTTTCCCGGAGTGTTCCACGCGACGGGCGGGCGTCGCAAGCCCTGATTTCACGGCGATCCCGTGCTGTGAGGGGGCGGTGGAGGCGGGTAAGTCCGGGGAAGGAGGGGGAAGGACATGCCGGAAGAGGCCCTCCTGGCCTCCCCGCACCCCCCTTCGGGGCTAAACTATCAGGAAGCTTTATTAATGAATAGAACCGCTATTCTTACCTGAATGTAATTGCGACGGGGAAACGGCGAACAAGAGAGCATGCGTATGGAGCGACGTCCTGGCGTGCCCAGGCTGCTGAGGGAGATCAACGACCGGGCCGCCCTGGAGCTGTTGCTGGATTCGGGACCGCTGACGCGGGGCCAGATCGGAGAGCTCACCGGCCTTTCCAAGGTGACGGCGTCCCAGACGCTCGCGCGCCTTGAGGAGCGCGGTCTGGTCGAGGTGGCAGGGGAGCAGGCGGGAGGAAGAGGGCCAAATGCCGCGCTTTACGGCATCATTCCCTCCTCCGCTTATGTGGCGGGTCTGGATGTGGGCCCGGAATTCGTGACCACCGCCATCGCGGATATCCACGGGGACATCGTGGCCGAGGTGACGGTCGCGCCGAACGGGCACGACGACCCGGTGGCGCTGGTGCACAGCGCGGTCGTCAAGGCGTGCCGGTCGGCGAAGGTCGCCCTGTCCAAGCTGAGGGCGGTCGTGATCGGCACCCCGGGCGTCGTCGACCCCAGGACCGGGGACGTGCGTTTCTCCTTCGACCTGCCCGGCTGGCACGAGGGAATCCACGAGGCGCTCGCCCGTGACCTGCGGCGCGACGTCAGGATCGAGAACGACGTCAACCTCGTCGCGGTCGCCGAGCGCGCCCGTGGCGCGGCGCACGGGGCCGACGACTTCGTGCTGCTGTGGGTCGGCCGCGGCATCGGTCTCGGCGTCGTGCTCGGCGGCAGGCTGCACCGGGGCCTGTCCGGCAGCGCGGGTGAGATCGGCTACCTGCCGGTACCCGGCGTGCCGCTGGCCGAGGACATCCGGGCGGTGCCCGGACGGCTGCCCTCGCTGGCGGGTGGTCTGCAGTCGCTGGTCAGCGCGGAGGCAGTGATGGAACTCGCCGCGACCTACGGCTTCAGCGGCGAGAGCGCGACCGAGTGCGTGGCCGCCGCGGTCGGGGCGGGAGAGCGGGGGGAACCCCTGCTCGACGAGATCGCCGGGCGTCTGGCGCTGGGCGTGGCCTCGGTGTGCGTGGTGCTCGACCCCGGGCTCGTGGTGCTCGCCGGGGAGATCAGCCAGGCGGGCGGAGCCGTGCTCACCTCCAGGATCGAGGAGGCGGTCGCCAGGATCTGCCCGGTCCGCCCGCAGGTCGTGCCCAGTCAGGTGATCGGGAACCCGGTTCTGCGCGGGGCCGTCCTGGCCGCACTCGACCAGGCACGCGAGGAGATCTTCGCCTCCTGAGCCGCGCGCGGGGGGTGCTCCGGGATGCCGGAGCACCCCCCGCGCGTAATGGAACGTGCCATTTTCCCGACTTGCCGGTTTCTTCTTGATCGCCCGTTGCGGTGTGAGGAAGATCGTCTATGCTGGCGCGGAAATGTCATAAAACTGACATTCTTCCGTGATCGGGGAGCGAAGCACTATGACAGCCGTCATCGCCGTGCTGCATGCCGAGGACGTGGCACTTGAGTTCCTGTCCGTCCTGAGACGGCACGCGGAGGACGACATCGGGGTCGTCATCGGGCGCCCCGGCACCCGGGTGACCCTCCCCGGTGGCCTGTCGCTGCGGGAACGCCTGGAGCTGCTCGCGCCGTTCGTCGAGCCGGGGGGCAACACCGCGGCCCTGCCGGGACCCGAGGAGGTCGCGGGCCTGCTGGGTGAGGCGACGGGGGAGGTCTGGACCCACTCCCCGGCCGACCACCGCATCCGCAGGGCCAGGTTCGGCTGGATCGTCTCCAGGGCGCTGGCGGGCCGGGCCGTGACGTACTCGGTGGGGGACAACCTGTTCCTGCAGACGGTTCCCGGCCAGGTGGCGGGGCTCACCGGAGCCGAGGCCGCCGCGAAGATCGACTTCATCAACCGGCACGCGGGGGAGCTGCTGCGCAGCCGTGTGCCCGACCGGCTCGTCACCACCGACCGGGTGCCGGTGGTCGAACGCTTCTTCACCGTCGACACCGAGCGGGCGAACCGGCTCTACGCCCTCATCTCCAGCCTGGGGGAGGACGCGGCCGTCGCCGACGACCCGTGGGAGTTCGGGCGCTCGCCGTACGAGGCGGACCGGCTGGACGTCACGGCGGCCTGGATCGGCCGATGGTGCTCTCCGGACGACGGGCCGCTGGTCGAGGTGGGGGCCTGCCAGGGTGAGCTGACCCGCAGGCTGGTCGGCAAGGGGTACGCCGTCCAGGCGACCGAGCCGAACGCCTCCTTCCTGGCCAGGCTGGGGGAACGGGACCTGGGGGCCGAGCTCTCCGCGGAGAGCCTGGAGGAGCTGGCCGCCGGGCGCTCCCGGCCTGCGGCGGCCTACCTGCTGATCGAGATGCTCTACTACGACCAGGACCTGACGCTGCTGGACGCCCTGCCGACCGACCGGATCCTGCTGGCGCTGGAGACCGAACGGCTCAACGACGTGGTCTGGCCCTGGCTCAGGGAACAGTCGGTCTGGCGGGTGGCCGAACGGGTCGAACTGGCCCCGCCGACCCTTGAGTTCGTCTGCGACGACCTGGCCTACCTGCGTAAGCGGGGCAGCCGGGGACTCGTGCTGACCAGGAACGGACAGGTGTGATGAGCTGGCGGACGATCGTGGTCTCCCCGCACTTCGACGACGCGGCCATGTCGGTCGCGGGGGTCCTCGCCAGGAGCGAGGGGCCCTCGGTGATCGTCACGGTGCTCGGCGGCGCCGCGGCGGAGCGGGAGTCGTCCTGGGACCGGCTGTGCGGGTTCGCCTCCGCGGAGGAGACGGCCCGTGAACGGCTGGCGGAGGACGCCAGGGCGTGTGAGGTCCTCGGCGCCGAGCAGGTGGCGCTCGACTATCCCGACGTGCCCGCACAGGCGCTGAGACTGGACGGGCTGGCGGACTTCCTGACCGCCGGCGTCACACCGGACACCCGGGTGCTGGTCCCGATGGGCATCGGCAACGCCGACCACGAGACCGTCCGTGACCGGGCGCTCGACGCGCTGAGCGGGCTCGGGGCGGGGGAGGTCCTGGCCTACGCGGACCTGCCTTACGCCTCGGCGGCCCGCGAGTGGGGCACCCCGGAGGCCGCGCGGGCCCTGGCGGAGCGGCAGCCGGTGCTGACGCTGGCCGGGCGGCACCGGCTGCGTCCCGAGCCGCCGGTACGGCTCGACGAGCGGGAGTGGGCGCTCAAACGGCGCGCCGTCCTGTCCTACGCCTCGCAGATCGCACCCCTGGCCTGCGAGTACGGGGAGTTCGTCGCGATGCCGGGGCCGCTGCAGCACGAACTTCTGTGGGCCCTCGAAAGCGAGTCCGCCGCGAGTCCGGCGTGATGTTCGCGGTGAACTCACGCCGGACTCGCGGCGGGCTCACAGGGTCCCGTACGGCCCGCGCGCTCAGGCCGGGGTCAGGTCCGTCACGGCGGTCCTGCCCGTGAGCAACTCGGCCACGGCCTGCCCCGAGGCGGTCGTCGCGCCGTGGGTGGTGATGTGCGTGCCCCCCGGTGTCAGCGGGCCGGGCAGGCCCATCTCGACCACGATCGCGTCGGGCCGTCCGGCCAGCAGGGTGTCGAGGCCGGCCGAGACCCAGGTGTGACGGTGCGCGTCGCGTACCACGACCACCAGGGGGCGTCCCTCGGCGGGCACCGGGAGCGGGTCCTCGGGGCCGAGCCGTACGCCGTCAGTGCCGGGGAGCAGCGCGGCCAGCGGCTCGGCCACGCCCCACGGGGTGACCCGGTCGATGGCGATGTTGGTCTCGGAGACGAACTCGACCACCTGCGGGGCCGTGACGAGAGGGAACCCCTCACCGCGGACCCGCAGGGCGCGCCTGGCCGCGGCGAGGCCGGAGGGGTCGGCTTCGGTGCCTCCGGTGACCCAGGTCGCCCGGCGCTGTTCGGCCGACCACGCGGCCAGGCGGCGCACCCGCTCCGCGGCCTCGGCCAGGCGCTCCTCGGGAAGCGTGCCGTCGATCACCGCGGCCATGATGGCGTTGCGCATGAAACCGACGACGCCCGCGCCCTTGCGTTCGCCGCCGACACAGATGGCGTCGGCACCCGCGGCCAGGGCGCGCACTGCGGCGCCGGTCACGCCGTAGCGCTCGGCGACCGAGGGCATCTCGACGGCGTCGGTCACGATCAGGCCGTCGAAGCCGAGTTCCTCCCGCAGGAGCCCGACCAGCAGCCGGTGGCTCAGCGTCGCCGGGAGTTCGGCGTCGTAGGCGGGCACCAGCAGGTGACCGGTCATCACGGCCCGCACTCCCGCCTCGATGGCGGTCCGGTACGGCGGAAGCGTGGTCGCGGCGAGTTCCTCGACCGAGTAGGAGACCGTCGGCAGGTCGTTGTGGGAGTCGACGGCGGTCGCGCCGTGCCCGGGGAAGTGCTTGGCGCAGGCGGCGACCCCGGCGGCCTGCAGGCCGGTGACCCACGCCGCGGCGTGCCTGGCGACCAGCCACGGGTCGGAGCCGAAGGCGCGGGTGCCGACGACGGGGTTGTCCAGGTCGGAGTTGACGTCGATCACGGGGGCGTAGTTGAGGGTGACACCCGCCCGCGCCAGGTCGGCGCCGATCTCGCGGGCCACCCGCTCGGTCAGCTCGGGGTCGTCCACCGCGCCGAGGGCGAGGTTGCCGGGACGGGAACTGCCGGTGAGGGCCTCAAGCCGGGTGACGTCCCCGCCCTCCTCGTCGGTGGCGATCACCACGTCCGGGTTCTCCGCGCGCAGGGCGGCCGTCAGGGCTCTGATCTGGGGGCCGTCCACGAGGTTCCTGGAGTAGAGCGCGACCCCGCCGAGCCCGTCGGCGAGCCGTCTGCGCAGCCAGTCGGGCACCTCGGTCCCCACGAAGCCCGGCTGCAGCACGGTGTCCGCAAGCCTGGCCAGCTCGGGACTCGCGCCACTCAGGCCCCCGCGAACGCTCATAACGCCTCCGTTTTTTCAACATCGTCTTTTGCTTGTTTCAGACGTACCACATGTGTAGCATTCGGATTGCGTTAATAGACAGGAAACTTTACTAATTAAAGGTTTCCTGGCGGTCCCATGCCCGTGTCGCCCGCCCGAAGACAAGTCACCCATGAGGGAGACGGACCGGATGTCGCACACCCGGCTAATCGCGCCGGTCCCTCCGCACCGTCGCCTCCCACCGCCGTCATGTCCTCGGGCCGCGTCCCAGGACGAGCCACGGAACGTGCCCGTCCTCGCGGGATCCGGGCCACAAGAGCCGGTCAAAACCGAACCAGATGAGGAGTCCCCGTGACCGACCTGTTCTCCCCGGCCAAGGAAACCGAGCCCTTAGGCCTGGAGGACCCGGTGACCGCCCAGATACGCGAGATCTGGCAGGAGGTGCTCCGTGTCGACGACATCGGTCCCGACGAGGACCTCTACGATCTCGGCGGCCACTCGCTGACCATCACCCAGATCATCGCCAGGACCCGTCGCAGACTCGGCGTCGAGGTCTCCCTGGACGTCTTCTTCGACAATCCCACCGTCGCCGGCATGGCCGAGGAGGTCACCCGGCTGCGGGGAGAGCAGGCGTGAACGCGCTTCCCTCCGCACGAGAGCTCTTCCCCGCGCCGGGGCTGTCTCCCGCGCAGGAACGCATGTGGTTCCTCGACCGGCTCTCCCCCGGCGACGGGGCCAACAACATGGTCGTCTGCGAGAGGCTGACCGGGCCGCTCGACACCGGGGCCCTGGAACGGGCGCTGAGTGAGATCGTCGCCAGGCACGAGGCGCTGCGCACCGTCTTCCCCGACCGGGAGGGCGTCCCGGAGGCCAGGGTGCTCGACCCGGAACCGGTGGTCGTCGAACACCTCACCCCGGTGGGCGAGCCGTCCCCGGAGACCCTCGCCGAACTCAGCAACCGGCCCTTCGACCTGGCCTCGGGACCGCTGCTGCGCGCGGCCCTGGCCCGCGTCGGCCCCGAGGAGCACATCCTCCACCTGGTCGTGCACCACATCGCCGGGGACGCCTGGTCGATCGAGCAGATCCTCTATCCCGAACTGGCCGTTCTCTACTCGGCCTTCGCCTCGGGACGGCCGTCACCGCTGGCACCGCCACGGCGAGGCTACTCCGACCACGTGCGGGAGCGGCGCGAACGCCCGGCCGACGTCACGAGCCCGGCGAGGGAGCTCGACGGCGTCCCGGCGCTCGAACTGCCGACCGACAGGCCCCGCCCCGCCGTACGGACGACCGAGGGGGACCTGGTGATCCACCGGGTCCCGATCGGGCTGTGGCGGCGCGTCACCGAGCTGGCCAGGACCGAGCGGTGCACCCCGTTCATGGTGCTGCTGGCCGCATACCAGGTCCTGCTGTCCCGCTACAGCGGTCAGGAGGACTTCTGCGTCGGCACCCCCGTCGCCGGGCGTGACCGGGAGGAGGACGAGGAGGTCTTCGGGCTCTTCGTCAACACCCTGGCCCTGCGCGCCGACCTCGGGGGCGACCCGGCCTTCCGCGACCTCCTCAAACGCGTACGGCGCCGCGCCTTCACCATGTACGGCCACGCCGCGGTGCCGTTCGAGCGGCTGGTCGCCGAGCTGCGGCTGGGCGGGGACCCGGCCAGGACCCCGCTGGTCCAGACGTTGCTGACACTCGGCAACCCCGAGGCCGGCTCCCTCGAACTCGACGGGCTGCGCGTCGAGCCGGTGCTGTCCGGGCTGGTCTCGGCCAAGTTCGACCTGTCGCTGAACGTGGTCGTCTACCCCGAGCACCTGCAGCTCATGTTCGACTACAGCACGGCCCTGTACGACCGGGCGAGCGTCGAACGGATGGCCGTGCACCTGGAGACGCTGCTCGGCTCCGTCACCGCGACCCCGGGCGGCCGGTTGTCCGAGCTGGAGATCCTGCCGGAGGCCGAACGCGCGGCCCTGCTCGGCGAGCCTCCCGAGGAACTGGCCTGGGAGGAGGGAGCCCTCCTGCTGGACCACCTGGTCGCCAGGCAGGCCGCCCGCACCCCGGAGGCGCCCGCCGTCGTCACCGCGGAGGCGACGCTCACCTACGGCGACCTCGACCGGGCCGCCGACGCCGTCGCCGCCGGGTTGCGTCCCCTGCTGGATTCGGGGCCGGTCGAACCGAGGGTCGGGCTCGCCCTGACCGCGAGCCCCGAGGCGATCGTCGCGCTGCTCGGCGTCCTCAAGGCGGGGGCCGCGTACGTGCCGCTGGACCCGGCCCAGCCCGTGGAACGGCTGACCGCGCTGCTGCGGGACGCGGGCGTGGCCGCGGTGATCGCGGACGAGGCCGGGTTCGCCGGGTTCATCGGGGGGCCGGTCGTCACCCGCGCCGACCTCGCCGCCTGGACCTCCCGGATCGCGCCGGCCAGAGAGCCGGCCAGAGAGCTGGCCAGGGAGCCGGTCAGGGGCAGGTCCGTGCCCAGGCACCCGGACCAGGCCGCCTACGTGATCTACACCTCCGGTTCGACCGGGAGCCCCAAGGGGGTGGTCGTCGGGCACCGGACCCTGTCCCATCTGGCCAGGTCCTTCCGCGACCTGCACGGCTTCGGGCCGGGGGAACGGGTGCTCATGGTCCCGCCGCTCAGCTTCGACGCCTCGGCCGGGGACGTCTTCCCCGCGCTGATCAGCGGCGCCGCCCTGGTGCTGCACCCCGACCCCGCCTCGCTGACCGGGCCCGGCCTCGCCGAACTGTGCGACGACCTCTCGGTCACCATGGTCGACACCGCCTGCGCCCTGTGGCAGCAGTGGGTCGAGGAGCTGGACCGGGCGGGCCTGCGGCTGCGCGGGCCGCTCACCACGATGATGGTCGGCGGCGAGAGCGTCCCGGTCGCACGGCTGCGGACCTGGGCGGGGCTGACCGGCGGGCGGGTCGCCTTCCACAACCACTACGGGCCGACCGAGGCGACCGTCTGCGCCACCTCCTACCGCACGACGGACGGCGCCGAGGTGAACGCCCCCCACCTGCCGATCGGCACGGCGCTGGCGCACACCCGCGTCTACGTGCTCGACCGGCACGGCAACCCGGCCCCGACGGGTGTGCCCGGCGAGGTGCACATCGGCGGGGAGTGCCTGGCCCACGGCTACCTCGGCCGCCCCGGCCTGACCGCCGAGCGTTTCCTGCCCGACCCGTTCTCGCCCCGGGCGGGGGCCAGGATGTACGCCACCGGGGACCTGGCCAGATGGCTGCCCGGCGGCGACCTGGAGTTCCTCGGCAGGACCGACCGGCAGGTCAAGGTCAACGGCGTCAGGATCGAGCCCGGTGAGGTCGAGGCCGCCTGCCTGGCCCACCCAGGGGTCCGCGAGGCCGTCGTCGTCGCGAGAGAGGGGCGGCTGGTCGCCTACCTCGTCGGGGAACCGGTCGGCCTGGCGCGGCTGCGGGCCTTCCTGGCCTCCAGGCTGCCCGGCTCCATGCTGCCCGGGGCCGTCGTCATGCTGCCCGCGCTGCCGCTCACCCCGCACGGCAAGATCGACCACCGGGCGCTTCCGGAACCGGACACGCGCTCCGCGCCGCCGTACGAGGCGCCGAGGGAGGGCACGGAACGGGAGCTCGCCGCGATCTGGGCGGGGCTGCTCGGCGGAGAGCCGGGACGCGGGGACAACTTCTTCGACCTGGGCGGCACCTCGCTGCTCGTGCCCCGGGTCGTCTCCGGGATCTCGGCCAGGCTCGGGGTCACGGTGCCGATGAGCGAGGTGTTCACCGCCTCCGACCTGGCCGACCTGGCCGGGATCGTGGACGGCGGGCCCGCCGAGACCGTGGACCTGCGGGCGGAGGCGGTCCTGCCGCCGGATGTCGTCCCCGGCGGGCCGGTCGTCACGGGGCCGCCCCGGCGGGTGCTGCTCACCGGCGCGACCGGCTTCCTCGGCGCCTACCTGCTGGCCGAACTGCTGCGCCGTACCGAGGCGACCGTGCACTGCCTGGTCAGGGGGAGCGAGCCGGAGGAACGGCTGCGCGCGGGCCTGGAACGCTACGGGCTGTGGGAGGAGGACCTGGCCGGGCGGATCGTCGCCGAGCCCGGTGACCTCGGCGTCCCCGGCCTCGGCCTGCCCGGCGGGCGCTTCGCGGAGCTGGCCGGGACGGCCGACCTCATCGTGCACAACGGGGCCGTGGTCAACTTCGCCTGGCCGTACCGGAGACTGCGGGCGGCCAACGTGGACGGCCTCGTCGAGGTGCTGCGCCTGGCCACGAGCGGCGGCAGGACCGTCCCGGTCCACCTGGTCTCGACCCTCGGCGTCCACCTGACCCCCGGCGAGCGCACGGTCAGGGAGAAGGACCCGCTGCCCGACCCGGAGCCGCTCACCCTCGGCTACGACCGGAGCAAGTGGGTCGCCGACCGGATCGCCGGGCTGGCGCGCCACGCCGGGCTGCCGGTCTCCGTCCACCGGCCCGCCAGGATCTCCGCCGACAGCGGGACTGGCACGGCCGCGCCGGACGACTTCCTCGGCCGGTTCTTCGAGACCTGCGCGCGCCTCGGCTCGGTGCCCGAAGGGGAACGGCTGGACATGGCGCCGGTCGACCACGTCGCGGCGGCGATCGTCCACCTGGCGCTGAGCGGGGCCGTCGGCGACTTCCACCACCACAACCCCGGCCTGCTGCGCCCCGCCGTGCTGGCGGAGGGACTGGCCGAGCGCGGCTTCCCCGTACGGCTCATGCCGAGCGAGGAGTGGCGCAGGCTCGCCCGTGACCGCGTCGCGGTCGGCGACGACCTGCCCATCGCCCTCTACCCGGCCTTCATCGCCGAGTACGGCGGGCAGGCCGGTCCCTCCTTCGACTGCTCGGCGACCGAGGAGATGCTCGCGCCCGCCGGGCTGGTCTGCCCGCCCGCCGACGCGGCGCTGCTCGGCCGCTACCTGGACCACTACGTGGCCTCAGGAGTGCTCGTGGGGGGCCGCCGTGACTGACGGTGCGGACGCCGGCGTGCGCAGGTTCGCCGTCATCTGGGCCGCGCAGCTGCTGTCGATCATCGGTTCGAGCCTGACCGGGTTCGTGCTCGGGGTCTGGGTGTACCAGCGCACCGGATCGGCGACCCAGTTCACGCTGATCATGCTCTGCGCGGTGCTGCCCGAGGTGCTGCTCTCGCAGCTCGCGGGCACGGCGGCCGACCGGCTCGACCGCAGGCGGCTGCTGATGGCGGCGGACGCCGGGGCGGCCGTGGTGACCGTCGCGCTGGCCGTACTGCTGGCCACCGGCTCGCTGCAGGTCTGGCACGTCTACGTGGTCACCGCGGCGGGGGCCGTCTTCGGCACCTTCCACATGGCCGCCTACCACTCGATGATGCCGCTGATCATGCCGAGCAGGCACCTGGGCCGCGCCAACGGCCTGATGCAGGTCGCCGACGCGGTCAACATCGCGGCCCCGCTGCTGGCGGGCACGCTGCTGGTGACGGTGGGGATCACCGGCGTCGTGGTGGCCGACCTGGCGACCTTCCTGGTCACCATGGCCGTCATGTTCGCCGTACGGCTGCCGCCCGAGGTGACCCGGCCCGGCGCGGTCACCGCCCCGGAGCCGCTCCGCGGCGACCTGGCCTTCGGCTGGCGTCACCTGCGGGCCAGGCCGGGACTGCTCCTGCTGGTCGCGCTGCTGGCCGCGCACAACCTGCTCTTCGGCGCCGCGGGAGTGCTGGTCCAGCCGCTCATCCTGTCGTTCGGCTCCCCGGCCGTGCTGGGCGCGCTGATGTTCGCCGGAGGCGCGGGCGTCTTCGCCGGGGGACTGGTGCTGAGCGCCTGGGGCGGGCCCCGGCGCAGGGTGCGGGGCGTCGTGCTGTTCACGGCGCTCGGCGGGGTGCTGCTGGCCCTGCACAGCCTCGCGCCCTCGCCGTGGCTGATCGCGGTCGTGGCGCCCGCCTTCCTGTTCACGCTGCCGTTCGTGCAGGGCACGGCGATGACCGTGGTGCAGGCCAAGACGGAACCCGCCGCGCTCGGCCGGGTGCTCAGCACCGTGCGGACCCTCACCCAGACGGCGACGGTGCTCGCCTACCTGGCCGCGGGCCCCCTCGCCGACCGCGTCCTGGAACCCGCGATGGCTCCCGGAGGGGCGCTGGCGGGAGTCCTCGGCGGCGTGATCGGCACCGGCCCCGGCCGGGGTGTGGCGGCCGTCTTCCTCATCTCCGGCCTGGGCCTGCTGGTCCTGGCCCCGCTGCTCTACCTTCAGCCCCGCCTGCGCGGGGTCGAGGCCGAGCTTCCGGACGCGCGTCCGGAGCCCGACCCCACGCGGGCCGCCCAGACCGTGTGATCCGACAGGCGTCGTGTGCTCAGCGAGGAGCCACGCGCGGAGAAGTCATGCGCGGAGAAGAGCAAGGAAGCCACGTGAACCGTGCAGATCATGCAAACCATGCAAGTCGCGCAAGGAGATAGCGATGCCGCTCTACCTCGACCCCGAGGAACTCCGCTACCAGGCACCGGGACCACACCTCGACCTGATCGGGGCGATGGCCTTCCGCGCCGCCGGGGCCGCCCAGCGATTAGGGATCTTCGAGGCGCTCACGGCCGGGCCGTCGTCCGCCGCCGAACTGGCGGCCAGGACGGGCACGGACCCCGGCACACTGCCCGTCCTGCTGGACGGTCTCGTCGGTTTCGGCTACCTCGACAGGGGGGCGCGGGGAACCTACGCCAACAGCCCGATGACGGCGAACTCCCTCGACCGGCGCGACCCGTGGAGCTACGCCCCGGCGCTGGCCTTCTGGCACGACCTGCTGGGCGAGCTGTGGGACGGCCTTGAGGAGACCGTCAGGACCGGCAGGCCACAGGCCGACTTCTACACCTGGCTTGAGGGCCGCCCGCGCACGTTGCGCGACTTCCAGACCATGCTGGACGGGATGGCCGCGGGCATGGCCCCCCTCATCGCCGAGACCGCGCCCGACCCGGGGGAGCGGCTGCTCGACGTCGGCGGCGGCCACGCCCGCCACAGCATCGCCCTCTGCCAGGTCCACCCGCGCCTGACCGCGACGGTCGTGGACCTGCCCGGCGCGATCGAGGGCGGCAGGACCCGGGTCGAGGAGGCGGGACTCGGCGACCGTGTCACCCTCGTCCCCGGCGACGTGACCACGGCCGACCTCGGCACCGGCTACGACACCGCGCTGCTGTTCAACGTCTGCCACGGCTTCGACGCGGCGGCCAACCGCGCGCTGCTCGGCAGGGTCGCCGCCGCGCTGCGGCCCGGCGGCGCGCTGCTCGTCCTGGAGACCTTCGCCGACCTGCCTGAGGGGACCTCCCCGGTCGCCGAGGCCTTCCTGCGCTCCTTCAGCCTCAACCTCGCCGTCACCCAGGGCGGCCGCCTCCACTCCTTCGCGGACGTGGCCGGATGGCTGGCCGAGGCGGGGTTCGAACACCTGGAACGTCGCGGCCTCGACGGCCCCGACGAACTGCTCGTCGCCCGTCTGGCCGGCGCCGTACGGACGACAGGGGAGGGACGATGAAACGCCGGATCCTCATCATCGGAGCGGGGCCCGCGGGCACGCTCCTGGCCTGCTACCTCGTACGGCGGGGCTTCCAGGTCGACGTCTACGAACAGCGTCCCGACCCCCGGCTCCTCGACGAGGACGAGAGCAGGTCGATCAACCTCGGCCTGTCGGCCAGGGGCATCAAGGCGCTCGACGACATCGGCCTGATGGAGAGGCTGCGGCCGCTCATCGTGCCGATGCGCGGCAGGGCCATCCACCTGCCCGGCGGCGCGCTCCCCTTCCAGCCGTACGGCGCGCACGAGGGCGAGATCCTCCACTCGGTGCTGCGCCGCGACCTCATCACCACCCTGGTCGACCACGCCGAGGCCCAGCCGGGGGTGCGCTTCCACTTCGGGCACCGGCTGGTCGACCTCGACCGCGAGGCGGCGGCCGTACGGCTCGTCGGGCCCGAGGGGGAGGAGGTCGGCGCGGCCGCGGACGCGGTGATCGGCGCCGACGGCGCGTTCTCCCGGGTGCGGGCCCGGATGCAGCACGGGCTGCGGGCCGACCTCCACCTGGAGTTCCTGGAATGGGGCTACAAGGAGCTGACCATCCCCGCGGCCGACGACGGCTCGGCCAGGACCAGGCTTGAGGCGCTGCACGTCTGGCCGGGGGAGGACGCCCTCATCGTCGCCCACCCCAACCGGGACAACTCGCTGACCGGCACCCTCTTCCTGCCCTTCGAGCGGTTCGGCGAGATCACCGACCCCGAGACGTTCCTGGCCGCGCGCTTCCCGGACACCCGGGAGCTCATGCCGTACCTCGCCAAGGAGTACGCCGAGCATCCGGTCGGGCACCTGGTCTCGGTCCGCACCTCGCACTGGCACCACAGGGACAAGGTGGCGCTGATCGGCGACGCCTGCCACGCGGTCTACCCCTTCTACGGCCAGGGGATGAACTCGGCGCTTGAGGACTGCACGGTCCTGGACCGGTGTCTCGGCGACCATCCGGACGACCTGGGCGCGGCCTTCGCCGCCTACCAGCGGCTGCGCAAACCGCACACCGACGTGCTGGACGAGCTGTCGAAGCAGAACTTCGTCGAGCTGCGCGACCGGCTCCGCTCCCCGCTCCACCTGGCCCGCAAGAAGGCCGACCTGCTGCTGGCCAGGCTGCTGCCCGGCAGATGGGTGCCGCTGTACACGATGGTCTCGCACACCACGATCCCCTACGCCGACGCGCTGGCCCGCGCCAGGCGCCAGGACGCGTCGCTGAAGGCCGGGAGTGCCGCGCTCGGGGCGGTGCTGGCGGCCACGCTCGCGTTCGCCGTGCGACGGGGGAGGGGCGGACGGCGATGCTGACCGATCCGGCAGACCCCACGCGCGCGCTCATCGAGCTCTCCGACCTGGACGGCGAGCACGAACTGGTCCGCGGGTACGGCGTGCCGCTCAAGGAGACCGTCGTGTGGGCCAGGGAGTACCTGTGCCGGCCCCACCCCGACCTGGGCAGGAAGGGACCCGTCTGCCCCTACGCCCAGACCTCGCTCGACCGGGGGGTCTTCTATCTGGCGGTGCAGCCGGGGACGCCGGACGGCGACGCGGTGGCCGGGGCTTTGGACGGCTACCGCGACTGGTTCCGCGCGCTGGTCTCCCCGCCGGGGACCTCCCCGCAGTACCGCACGATCCTGGTGCTCTTCCCCGACCTGCCGGAGGCGGAGGCGGCGCGGACGATCGACGCCGCGCAGCGGCTGCTCAAGCCGCGCTACGTCAGGGAGGGGCTGATGGTCGGGGAGTTCTACCCGGGGCCGCCGCCGAAGGCGGGGCTGTGGAACCCGGACTTCCTGCCGTTGGGCAGCCCGGTCCCGATGCTGGTGATCAGGCACATGGTGGCGACGGACTTCGCGTTCCTGCGTGAGGACCGGGAACAGCTCGCGGCCTATCTGGAGCGCTTCGGCGACCGGCCGCCCGCGGCGCTGCGCGCGGAGGTGGAGGAGGCGGCCAGGCTGCACGGGTTCACCGTCAGGGTGCCGTAACGCGGAGTTCGTGACGCTTCGGGACGAGGGGTCCGTCCCGAAGCGTGACGTACCGGGGGGCGGGCGCAGACCCGGGTGAGGGGGCCGCGAGGCTCAGATGCTGAGCAGCTCGGCGGCGGCCTGGGCGTTGGCGCGGGCGGCGCCGTACGTGGCGAGGTAGGTAGCCCCCTTGGGACGCCAGATCGGCAGCCCCATCTCAACGACCGTCGTGTCGGGACGGGCGGCCAGCACCGCGGAGACAACCGACTGGCTGATCTCGTAGCGGTGGGCGTCCTTGACCACGACGACCAGGGAACGGCCGCTGGCACGCTCCAGGATGTTCGGCACGTCCGCCTCCTCCGGCTTGACCCGGACGACCTCGGCCTGCGGCATCAGCGGGGCGAAACCCCACGGCACGTCGCCGACGGCGATGGTCGGGGGGGTCTCCATCTCGACCACCAGCGGGTCGACCAGCGGGGAGGTGGAGCCGGTGAGGGTCACGGCGCGGCGGGCGGCGGTGAGGCCGATCATGCTCTCCTCGGCGCGCTCCGGCTGGGACGAGCCGAACCAGGAACGCAGCTTGGCCACGCGCGCGGCGGAGGCCTCCAGCCGCTCGGCGGGCAGCCGTCCGTCGAGCACGGCGGCGACGATCTCGTCGACGATCGCGCGGACGTCCTGCTGGGTGGGCAGCGGGCCGAGGCAGAGCAGGTCCGCCCCCGCGGCGAGGGAGAGCACCGCGCCGCCGGCCAGGCCGACGCTCTCGGTGATGGCGTGCATGTCGAGGGCGTCGGTGACGATCACGCCGTCGTAACCGAGCTCACCGCGCAGCAGACCGCCCAGGGCGGCGGCCGACAGGGTGGCGGGCTCGGTGCCGGTCACCGAGGGCACCCGGACGTGCGCGGTCATGATGGACATGGTCCCGGCCTCGATCGCGGCGCGGAAGGGCACGAGCTCGCGCTCGCGCAGCAACTCGGCCGAGGCGTCGACGAGCGGGATCTCCAGGTGGGAGTCCTGCCTGGTCGCGCCGTGGCCGGGGAAGTGCTTGACGCAGGCGGCCACGCGGGCCGACTGCAGACCGTGCACGGCCGCGACGGTGTGCCGGGAGACCAGGGCGGTGTCCGACCCGAAGGACCGGGTGCCGATGACGGGGTTGTCGTCGGCGGTGTTGACGTCGGCGGACGGGGCCATGTCCAGGTTGATACCGCAGCGGGCGAGGTCGTCGCCGATGGAGCGGTAGACACGCCGGGTCAGTTCGACGTCGTCGACGGCGCCGAGGGCGGCGTTGCCCGGGTAGGGGCTGCCCACGTGGTAGGCGAGCCGGGTGACGTCGCCCCCCTCCTCGTCGAGTGAGATGACGGGGTCACCGGCATCGCGCAGGCGGGAGGTGAGCGCCGAGAGCTGGGCGGGGTCGGCGACGTTGAAGCCGAACAGGGTGACCCCGCCGAGACCGTTCTCCAGGTCGTGGAGAACCCAGTCGGGGGCGGTGGTGCCCTGGAACGCGACGAGCAGCGTTCCGGCTGCGAGACGTCGCAGTACCTGATCGCTGGGAGCCGCGATGAGCTCAGACATGGCGGTAGATGCTCCTTACCTGAGGTGAGTAGGGGACAAACGAGGACAGGGCTGGTACGGCCAGCTCCTTGTGGGGGCGTGGCCGTACCAGCACCGCGGGGTTAGCCCTTGACAGCGCCGGCGACGAGGCCGGAGACCATTCGCCGTTGCACCAGGAGAAAGAAGATGATCACCGGGATCGTCATCAGGGTCGAGGCGGCCATGATTCCGCCCCAGTCGACCGATCGCTGGCTGACGAAGTAGCGCAGTGCCACGGGCATGGTGTAACTGCCCTGATCGCTGATGAGGGTCAGCGCGAACACGAACTCGTTCCACGCGGTGATGAACGTGAAGATGCTCGTGGCCACGAGACCGGGGGCCACCAGGGGGAAGAGCACCTTCCAGAAGGTCGTGAAGCGGCTCGCGCCGTCGATCCAGGCGGCCTCCTCAAGAGACCTGGGCACCGCGGCGACGAAGGTGCGCAGCATCCAGATGCCGAACGGCAGCGTCAGCGCGACGTTCACCACGATGAGGCCGATCAGCTGGTCGTAGAGACCGGCTCGCCTGACCATCAGGAACAGCGGGATGAGCAGGGCCTCGGCCGGGACCATCTGCACGATGAGCAGCAGGATCAGGAACGAGGTGCGCCCGCGGAACCTGAAGCGGGCCACGGCGGTCGCCGACAGCAGGGAGAAGACGGCGCCGATGAGGACGGTGCCGATCGCGACGATGGCGCTGTTGAGCATGTAGCGCCAGATCGAGTGGCCGGCGACGCCCTCGCTGAAGACCCTCTCGACGTGCTCGATGGTCGGGTCCGTCGGGAAGGGGATGAACCGCGTCGTGAAGATCTCCTCGTTGCTCTTGAACGCGGTGGAGATCATCCAGTAGACGGGGAACACCGCGAACAGGAACACCAGGACGGCCGCGGTGTTGAGGCCGATCTTGCCGAGCAGCTTCCTGGTCTTGGGAGTCATCGCACGTCCTCCGTCTTCACGATCTGGCGGACGTAGAAGAAGGTGATGATGAGCAGGATCAGCGTCAGCACCACCGCGATCGCCGCGCCCAGGCCCATCTTGGGCGGGGAGCTGAACGCCTGGGTGAAGGCGTACAGCGACAGGTTGAAGGCGTCACGGTTGGAGGTTCCGCCCGCCAGCACGAACAACTGGGTGAAGACCTTGAAGTCCCAGATGACCGACAGCACGGTCAGCACGGAGAAGACCGGCTTGAGCAGCGGGAAGGTGATCTTCCAGAAGATGCGCCAGGCGGAGGCCCCGTCGACCTTGGCCGCCTCGTACAGTTCGGCGGCGATGCTGCGCAGACCCGCGAGCACCGAGACGGCGATGAAGGGGAAGCCGGCCCAGACCACGACCAGGATGAGCACCAGGTAGATGGTCACCGGGTCGTTGAGCCACGGCTCACCCGTCCAGTCGGCCCTGCCGAACAGGAGGTTGGACAGCCAGTCGGGCAGCGCGTTGAGCGCCCAGTTGATGACGCCGGACTCGGCGTCGAAGAGCCAGCGCCAGATGATGGCACTGGCGATCGCCGGGGTCGCCCAGGCGGCCATGATGCCGATGACCAGGAAGGTCGACATCTTCCTGCCGAGCTTGTTCAGCAGCAGGCCGACCAGGGTGCCCAGTCCCAGCGTGCAGGCGACCGTGACGACGGCGAACACGACGGTGTTGCGGAGCGAGGTCCAGAACAGCTCCGACTCGAACAGCTTCAGATAGTTGTCGAACCCGACGGACTTGGCGGGCACACCCCGGATCTGCCGCAGTCCCACGTCCTGGAAGGACATGACGACCATCTGGTACAGCGGGTAGAGCAGCAGTCCGGCGATGACCACCAGACCGGGGATGAGCAGCGCGTAAGGGACCACCCCTTCGGGCAGTCCTCTGGAGCCGCGCGGGGGCTTCGTGCCTCTGCGCCCCCGCGCCGGGACGGGGGAGGAGCCCCCGTCCCGGGCGATGGTTGAGGTGTTGGCCATGATTACTGGTTCAGGATCTCTTCGAGTTCCTTGTTGGCGTCGGCCAGGGCGGTGTCAATGTTCTTCTTGCCCTCGATGACCGAACGGGCCGCGTTCTGCAGAACGGCCTTGGTGTCGTTGGCCTCGGCCCAGTTGGTGTCGTTCGGGAAGCCCTTGGCGACCTTGAAGGTCTCCGCGAACGGCGCCTGCAGCGGGTCGGAGGCGAACTCGGCCAGCGCCTCCGGGTACAGCGGCAGCAGGCCGCCTTCCTTGGCGTAGCGGGTGCCGAACTCCTTGCCCGCGGCGACCTTCAGGTACTCGGCGGCGAGCTCCTGGTTCTTGGTGTCCTTCCAGATGGCGATGTCGTTGCCACCCTGGAAGGCGGGCGCCGGGCCGCTGCCGTCCTTGGCCGGCAGGGAGAAGAACGCCATCTGGTCGTCGCCGACCTTGTTCTTGCTCTGCTCCTTGATGGTGGTGATGTCCCAGCCACCGGTCACGAACATGCCGACCTTGTTGTTGGCGAAGCGGGTGCGGATGTCGATCGAGTTCTGGCTCAGGGCCGACTTACGCGACGCGCCGTGCTTGACGACCAGGTCGGTGTAGTACTGGAAGCCCTCCTTGAAGCCGGGCTCGGTCAGCTTGCCGACCCACTTGCCGCCCTCGAAGGCGGCGAAGTCGCCGCCCGCGGACCACACGAACGGCGAGAGCGACATGTTGGCGTCGGAGCCGCCGTTGAAGGCGAAGCCGTCGACGTCCTTGCCCTTCTTCTCCACGATCTTCTTGGCGGCGGCGACGAGGTCGTCCCAGTTCTTGGGAACCTCGATGCCCAGCTCCTTGAACCAGTCCTTGCGGTAGAGGACGGCCCGGGTGCCACCACCCCACGGCGCGGCGTAGATCTTGCCGTCGACCGTCTCGTAGCCCCACAGGTTCTGCGGGATCTGCTGGAAGTCGGGGTTGCTCTTGGCGAGGTCGGTGATGTCGGCCAGCGCGTCCTGCGCGACCCACGCCGCCACCTGGTCGTTGCCGAACTCGGTGACGTCGGGGCCCTCACCGCCGGCGAGAGCGGCGGTCCACTTGGCCTGGGCGTCCGGCCACGGCACCCACTGGAGGTTGACGTCGGCGCCGGTGACCTCCTTGAACTTGGCGTTCATGTCGGCCATGAGCTTGTTCTGCACTTCGTCCGGAGCGCCCAGGCGCCAGACGGTCAGGGTCTGGCCGGCGAACTTGGGGCCGGAGGCGGCGGAAGGCGCCTCGGACGCACCAGCGCTGTTCGAGGTGGTGGGCTCGCTACTGCTGCCGCACGCGGCAAGGCCCAGGGCGAGGGCGGCGGTGGTTGCCGTCGTGGTGGCGATTCTCGCGAACTTCACTTGAGTTCTCCCTTTCCGGCTTTCGACGGGGTAGGCGCTCAGCTGCTTTTTGGCTTGGGTCCCCGCGACCCTCTTACTCACGATCAGTGATCGGAGTTGTCGTAACCCGCGGCTCGGTCGCTCTTGCCTGCGGGCTGACTAGGGCTAAACTAACAAGAAACTTTCTTAAAAGAAACGATCGTTAGCGGATCGTGACGGGGGGAAGCCGATCTTGTCCAGACGTCCGGGAACCCCTCGGCTGCTGCGTCAGCTCAATGACCGCGCAGCCCTGGAGCTCCTGCTGTCCAGTGGGCCTCTCACCCGGGCTGAGCTGGGAGAACTCACCGGTCTCTCCAAGGTGACCGCCGGTCAGTTGCTCGCCAGACTGGAGGAGCGCAGGCTCGTCGCCATGGTCGGGGAGCAGGCGGGCGGGCGGGGGCCGAACGCGGCGCTCTACGGCGTCGTTCCCTCTTGTGCGTACGTCGCGGGACTCGACGTGCTGCCCGACCGGATCAGTGCGGGGGTGGCCGACATAACCGGCGAGACGGTCGCCGAGGTCTGCGTCGACCCCAGCGGTCATAACGATCCGGTACGCCTGGTGCGCGGCGCCGTGCAGAAGGCGTGCGAGTCGGCGGGCATCGGCATGGACCGGCTGCGCGCCTTCGTGATCGGGACCAGGGGCGTCGTCGACCCCCGCACCGGTGACGTCCGCTTCTCCTTCGACCTGCCCTCCTGGCACGAGGGCGTGCTCGCCCAGCTGCGCCGGGACCTCAACGTCTCGGTGACCATAGAGAACGACGTGAACCTGGCGGCGCTCGCCGAGCGCTTCTGCGGCGCGGCCCTGGACGTCGAGGACTTCGTGCTCGTCTGGGCGGGCGTCGGCCAGGGACTCGGGGTCATGCTCGGCGGGCGCCTGCACCGCGGCTTCACCGGCGGCGCGGGTGAGATCGGCTGGCTGCCCGTGCCCGGGGAGCCGCTGCCGACCGAGGTGACCGAACCCCAGTCGGGCTCGTTCCAGCGACTGGTCGGCGGCGACGCCCTGGCCAGCCTGGCGGACGCGCACGGCATCCGGGGGGAGTCGCTGGCCGATCACGTCAGCCAGGCCGTCACGAACGACTCCGGAGGCTTCCTGGACGAGCTGGCCGGGCGTCTGGCGGTCGGTGTCGCCGCGGTGGCCGTGGTGCTCGACCCCGGGCTGATCGTGCTCAGCGGCGACATCGGCAGGGCGGGCGGGAAGGTGCTCGCGGCCAGGGTCGAGGAGGCGGTGGCCAGGGTCTGCCCGAGCCAGCCCAGGGTCGTCGTCTCGGAGGTCATGGGCAACTCCGTGTTACGCGGGGCCCTGGTCTCGGCCCTGAACCAGGCCCGGGAGCAGGTCTTCTCCGAGACGGTGTGACAATTGCGGCTATGCACGACATCGTTCTGATCTCCGATCCCCGGGTGGCCGCGATTCCGGTCGAGGAGTCCGGGGAGCGGCTGGTCGACGTCCGGGGGCGGCTGCGGGTCGACGGGCGGATGGCCGACCGTGACGGGGCCTTCGCCCACCTCAGGCAGGGGCTGGTGGCCAGGCTTGAGGAGGCGCAGCGGCACCTCCCCGAGGGGTACCGGCTGCTGATCGTCGAGGGATACCGGCCGCCGTCGACGCAGCAGCAGATCTTCGACGAGTACTCGGCGGAACTCCGGGCGACATTTCCGGAAATGTCGCCCGAGGAGATCGTTTCGGCGGCCAGCCGCTACGTCTCACCGGTCGAGGTCGCCCCGCACACCGCGGGCGCGGCCGTCGACCTGACCCTGTGCACCGAGGACGGCGTCGAGGTCGACATGGGCAGCCCGCTCAACGCCACCCCCGAGCAGAGCGAGGGCGCCTGCTACACCGCCGCCCCCGGCATCTCCCCGCAGGCGCGCCGCAACCGCGAGCTCATGGGAGCCGCCCTCGACGCGGCGGGCCTGGTCAACTACCCCACCGAGTGGTGGCACTGGTCCTACGGCGACCGCTACTGGGCCATGACCACCGGAGCCCCCTCCGCCCTCTACGGTCCCCGCGCCCTCTGAGAGCCGGGGACAATCGACCCCATGCGGTTCGGCATCCTCGGCCCTCTGGACGTGCGCTCCCCGGCCGGTGAGGCGATCGCCGTACCCGGGCCGAGACCGCGCGCCCTGCTCGTGATGCTCCTGCTGGAACCGGGCCGGGTGGTGACCGTCGAGCGCCTGATCGACGGCCAGTACGGCGACGCCCCTCCCTCGGGCGCGGCCAACGCGGTGCAGGCCCAGGTGTCCAGGCTCCGCCGGGTCCTGCCCGCCGAGCTGGTCGAGTTCCACGGGACCGGCTACCGGCTGGCGGCCGACCCCGAGGACGTCGACGTCCACCGCTTCGAACGGCTCACCCGCCAGGGGCGGCTGCTGCTGACCTCCGGCCGCCACGCCGCCGCCGCGGACGTCCTGCGTGAGGCGCTCGGCCTGTGGCGGGGGCCCGCCCTGCAGGACCTGCCCTTCGGCGGGGCGCAGGTGGCGCGCCTTGAGGAGCTGAGGCTGACCGCGGCCGAGGACCTCGCCGAGGCCGAGCTCGCGCTCCCCGAGGCCGACCCGGTGGCCGAACTGCGGCGGCTGACGGCCGCCAACCCGCTGCGGGAACGCCCCAGGGGCCAGCTGATGCGCGCGCTGAGCGCCGCGGGACGCCAGGCGGAGGCGCTTGAGGTCTTCGAGGAGACACGGAGACTGCTGGCCGGGGAACTCGGCGCCGACCCCTCACCCGAACTGGCCGCGATCCACCTGGCCGTCCTGCGCGCCGAACGCCCGGCCCCGCCCAGGGGGAACGGCCTGCCCGTGCAGCTGACCGGCTTCGTCGGGCGGGAGAAGGAGCTGGAACGGCTCGCCTCGCTACGCGGGCACCGGCTGGTCACGATCGTCGGCCCCGGCGGCACGGGCAAGACCCGGCTGGCGGTCGAGGCGGCCGGGCGCACCCGGGACGCCCGGGGCACCCAGGGTGAGGTGTGCTTCGTCGACCTGTCCCCGCTCGCCGACCCGGCCCCGCAGGGCGGCCGGGCACCGGCCGTCACAACGACCGTCACGGCCCCCCAGGTGGCCCAGACGGTGCTCGGCGCCCTCGGGCTGCGTGAGACGGGCCTGCACTCGCTCCACGCCCCCGACCCGGTGGCGCACCTGGCCTCGGCCCTGGCCGGGCGGGAGCTGCTGCTGATCCTCGACAACTGCGAGCACGTGGTCGAGGCCGCCGCGACCCTGGTCCGCGAACTGCTCGGCGCCTGCCCCGGGCTGTCGATCTTGGCCACCGGCCGCGAACCCCTGGGCATCACCGGCGAGACGCTCGTGCCGCTGGCGCCGCTTGCCGTCCCGCCCCCTGACGCCACCCCCGCGCAGGCCGCGGCCTACCCCGTCGTCCGGCTGTTCGCCGACCGGGCGGCGGCCGTACGGCCCGGGTTCGAGACGGATGAGGGCAACGTGGCGGCGGTCGCCGGGATCTGCGCGGCGCTGGACGGGCTGCCGCTCGCGGTCGAACTGGCGGCGGCGAGGCTGCGCTCCTTCACCGTCGAGGAGATCGCCGTCCGGCTGGCCGAGCACGGCCGCTTCCGGCTGCTGTCCAGGGGCGACCGTACGGCCGCCGCCCGGCACCGGACCCTGCGCGCGGTCGTCGAGTGGAGCTGGGACCTGCTCACCCCCGGCGAGCGGGTGCTGGCCAGGCGGCTGGCCGTCTTCTCCGCGGGCGCCTGCCTGGAGGCGGTCGAGGCGGTCTGCGACGTCGAGGACGCCGCGGGCCTGCTGGCCGACCTGGTGGACAGGTCACTGGTCGAGACCGACGGCGACCGCTACCGGATGCTCGACACGATCCGGCTGTTCTGCGCGGAACGGCTGGCCGAGGCCGAGGAGCGGGAGCGGATGGACCGCGCCCACGCCCGCCACTTCCTCGCCCTGGCCCGGCGCGCGGACCCGCACCTGCGCGGGGCCGAGCAGCTGACGTGGCTGGCCAGGCTGTCGGCCGACCACGGCAACCTGACGGCCGCGCTGCGCAGGTCCGTGGCCGCGGCGAAGACGGGCGACGAGGACGGCAGGCGGACGGCGCTGCGGCTGGTCACCGCGCTCGCGGCCTACTGGTGGCTGAGCGGGCGGCGCGGCCAGGTCGGGGAGATCGCCGCCGAACTCCTCGAAACGGCCCCCGAGCCCGCGGAGGGGTTCGAGGAGGAGTACGTCATGTGCGTGGTGCACGCCGTACCCCGGGCGCTGCCCGAGCACTGGCGGCGGGCGGAGGCGACCGTGGCCGGGCTTGAGCGGCTGCGCCACCCCTTCACCGTCGCGCTGTGGGGCATGGCCGCCGGGCCCCCGCCCAAGGCCGACCTGCGCACGCTGGCGGGGTCCGACCCCTGGCTGCGGGCCCTGGAGAGGCTGAGCGTCTCGTTGCTCGCGATGCTGTGGGGCGACCCGGTCTCGGCGGAACGGGGACTTCAGGAGACGCTGACCCACTTCGACGCCATCGGGGAGCGGTGGGGGACGGCCCAGGCGCTGGACGGGCTGGCCCTGATCGCGGCCGGGCGCGGCGAGTGGGCGCGCGCCCATGACATGTGGGCCCGGGCCCTGGAGCTGTTCGAACGGCTCGGCGCCGCCGAGGAGACCGCCGACGTGCTGACGCGCAGAGCCGAAGGACTGGTGCGCCAGGGCGAGACCGCCGCGGCCGTCGCCGACTACCGGCGCGCCGGGGAACTGGCCCGCACCACCGGCAGGCCGGGCGCGGCGGCCACGGTCCACCTGGGACTGGCGGAGATCGCCAGGCACGACGGCGACCTCGCCGAGGCGGAACGCCTGCTCGGTCTCGCCCTCGACGCCTCGCAGGACGGCGACTTCGGCATCGAGGGGACACAGGCCCGCGTGCTGGTGGCGCTCGGCAGGCTGGCCGAGGCCGGGGGAGACCGGGAACAGGCCCGTCTCATGCACCGCCGGGCACTCGCCGTGGTCCACGGGTCCCCGATGGCCGCCGACCTCGCCGACGTCGCCGAGGGGCTGGCGGGGGCCGTGCTGCTCGACGGGGCGGGGCGGCAGGCGGCGGCGCTGCTCGGCACGGCGGTCGCGCTGCGCGGCATGGCCGTCGCCGGAGACCGCGACGTCGCCGGGATCGCCGGAGCCGCCCGCGACCTCATCGGCGCCGAGGCCTTCGCCGAGGCGTTCGCCCGAGGCGCCGCCATGAGCCAGGAGGAGGCCCGGCAGGAGGTGCTGACAGCGCCCGGCGCGTGGGACGGGTGACTGTCAACGCGGTGTCGGCGGGCTGTCAGCGCCCGCGCCGAAGCTCCTCACATGAAGAACACCACGGTCCTCATCTCCGGCGCGAGCGTCGCCGGGCCCGCCCTCGCCCTCTGGCTCGGCCGCATGGGCTGCACCGTCACCGTCGTGGAGAAGGCGCCCGCCCTCCGGCTCGGCGGCCAGGCCGTCGACTTCAAGGGGGCGACCCACCTCACCGTGCTCGAACGCATGGGCGTCCTCGACGAGGTACGGCGGCGCCAGACGGGCGGAACCGACCAGGAGGTCGTCGACGCGGACGGCAGGCGCCTGGCGGTCATACCCGGGGCGTTCACCGGCGGCGACATCGAGATCCGCCGCGGCGACCTGGCCGCCCTGCTGTACGAGCGGACCAGGCGGAACTGCGAGTACGTCTTCGGCGACTCCATCACCTCGCTGACCGAGACGGCGGGCGGCGTGCACGTCACCTTCGAGCGCGGCGCGCCGCGCACCTTCGACCTGGTCGTCGGCGCCGACGGCATCCACTCCAACGTGCGGCGCCTGGCCTTCGGCCCCGAGTCCGGCTACGTGAACTTCACCGGCCACTACTACGCGCTGGCCGACCTGGGCCTCGACCACCCGCCCGCGATGTACAACGAGCCGGGCAGGATGGCCGCGCTCGGCGGCCCCAAGGCTCCCGCGTTCTTCGTCTTCGCCTCCAGGCGGCTCGACTACGACCGCTACGACGCCGGACAGCAGAAGCGCCTGCTGATCGACGCCTACCGGGGCATGGGCTGGAAGGTCCCGGAGCTGATGGCCAGGCTGCGCGACGCAGAGGAGGTCTACCTCGACTCGATCAGCAAGGTGAGGATGGACCACTACGCGAAGGGGCGGGTCGTGCTGCTCGGCGACGCCGCCTACGGCAACACCCTGGGCGGCTTCGGCAGCGGCCTGGCGATCGTCGGCGCCCACGTGCTGGCCGGGGAACTGGCCGAGGCGGACGGCGACCACGTGACCGCGTTCGCGAGGTATGAGGAGATCATGCACCGCTACGCCACGGTGACCGGGCAGAGCAGCGCGGGCCCCTTCCTCGCCCCGCCCTCGCCGCTGCGCATCACCATGCGCAACTGGATGTTCAAGCGGAGCCTCCTGCTCCGGGTGATGCTGAAGGCGACCGACAGGTTCGCCAGGTCCGTCGAGCTCAAGGACTACCCGGCTCTCGCCCCTGCCGGAGGTTCCACCAGGTGACAGGGGCGGGTCAGCGGTCGGGCAGGGGGGTGCGCCAGAACAGCGGGCGGTCGGGGCCGGTGCCGATCAGCAGGCCCGCGTGCGCCGTCAGGACGGTGCAGCCGCCCGCGTCGCACAGGTCCTCCCACCCGGCGGGGCCGACGACCGGCGGGCGGGTGCGGATCCTGCCCTCGGCGTCGGCGATGTAGAGGCGGCCGTTCATCGCGGTGAGGCTCACGGCGCCGCCGGAGGGGCCCGCCAGGACCCAGTCGGAGGTCTCCGGGCGCAGCTTCCACAGCCCCTCGGCGTTCACCGCGAAGAACTCCCCGTTCACCATGCCCAGGCCGACCGGCTCGGCCGGCGCCTCGGCGAGGGTCGTCCAGCCGTCCTCCTGGTCGTCGAAGACGAGCCGCCCGTCCGCGGTGAGGCCGTACAGGCCGATGGGATGCGCGGTGGTCGCCTCCCTGGGGGTGGCCATGGCGACGACCCCGGGGGCGGTTCCCGCGTGCCGCCAGCGCAGGTTCTGGGCCGAGACGTCACGCACGAGCAGTGAGCCGTCGGGGGCGACGCCGTACAGGCGGGAGCCGAAGACCGTCAGCGCGCGCAGCGAACCGGCGCCGCCGACGATCTGCCAGCCGCCGACGGGCTCCGACAGGCGGTCGAGCACGTTGCGGGTGATCCGGTCGACCATGGGGTCGTGCAGGGCGTTGCCCCAGTTCACGGTCGAGGCGGTGAACACCGTCCCGGCGCCGAGACCGAAGACGCCCATGGTCGCCATGCCGCCCTGGCCGTAGCGGTGCCAGTGGCGCAGGTCGGCGGTGGCGAGGATGACGAAGGAGGGCGGGGTGCCGTCCCTGCCGGTCGCCAGCGGGACACCGTCCACCTCGACGAAGTCGCAGGCGTCGGTCTCGTAGCCGATGGCGCCCTGGCCGAACTTGTCGCCCTCGCCGAGCCCGGTCCCCTCGAACACCCAGTGCTCGGGGAACCTGACCGTGTAGGACTCCTCGTGCATCAGCCGCATGTACGGCCCCCACGTCCCGGCGCCGCGTCTGAAGCTGACGCCGGTCAGCGTGTTCTCCGGCCGGTTCACCGGGGCGCTCGACCACTCGACCGTGGTCAGGCCCGGTTCGACCGTGGCCATCGGGTCCATGGCCGCGTCGCGGTAGCAGACCATGGTCCGGCCGTCGTCCTCAAGACGGAACTGCCACCAGCAGGTGTTGCCGGAGAACACCGCGAGGTTGCCGCCGCGGGCGACGAACGCCTCGACGTTGTCGCGCATCCCGGCCGTCCAGTACTCGTCGTGACCGTTGACGACCAGCAGCCGGTAACCGGCCAGCAGTTCGGCGCCGTCGTGCAGGTCGAGCCCCGAGCAGTAGTCGACGTCGTAGCCCGCCGGGCCGAGCCAGCGGAGCATGCCCTCCTCCCAGCGCTCGGGCGGCGGCCCCCCGCCGGGCCGGGTGAAGGAGACCTTCGCGGCGCGGGTCGGCTCCTCGGTCCAGTAGATCGACTCCCCGGGGATGCCCGCCCGGTTGTAGGCCTGCCAGGTCGGGAACGGGATCGACAGCAGGACCCGGGAGGAGGGCCTGGCCGCCCTGACGACGAAGTAGACGTCGGAGAGCCCGTCGGAGGAGTCCTCCTCCGAGGTGAAGACCGCGCGGTAGAGCGAGCTGGGCCAGTCGCCGGGGACGTCGAGCGTCCAGACGGGGCCGTCGAACCTCGCCTGGAGCACCGGCCGGTCGGCGGCGACGTCCTCGACCGTGACCGAACCGCGCGCCGGGGCGCGTGAGGTGCGGGTCAGGTGGAAGCGCAGCGACCCCTCCTGGACGCACGAGGTGGACTCGGCGTAGGCGTAGACCGTCATCCGACCGGCTCCAGCGTCTCGTGGAAGGCCGCCTCGACCAGCAGCGACTCCAGGTCGCGCAGGTAGCGTTCCATGGCCTCCTTCGGCAGGTAACGGGTGTCGGCGGTCAGCGAGACACCCAGGCCGCCGCCCTCCCCGGTCACGTGCAGGCAGAAGCGGCAGTTGAGCTGGTCCTGGCTGAGCGGCCAGGTCAGCGTGGTCTCCTCCATCGCCAGCCGTACGGTCCGCTCGTCGTGGGAGGCGTCGACCCGGTCGATGAAGCGCATGTCGTTGAAGCAGCAGTAGGGGTGGACCCGGGTGCCCCGTTCGCGGCTGACCCGTTCGGTCAGCCGGTCCCTGTCCCCGGGGTCGTGGTAGGCGGAGCGGTAGGCGCGCAGCGCCGCGGGCTTGGCGGCCCTGAGCACCTCGGCGAAGGAGCGCCCGCCCACGTCGAGCACGAACAGGCCCTCCTGGGAGAGGGTGGTGACGGCCTGCGCGGCGTCCTGGCGGAAGCGGTTGCCGACGATGGGCAGCATCGCGCACACCTCGTGCCCGGTCACCGCGCAGACCAGCACGCTGGAGGCGGCCAGCAGCACGGTCGAGGTGCTGGTGCCGTACACGGCCGCGATCCGTTGCACGGCCAGGTCGAGCGCCCTGGAGACCAGCTGCGCGCGCCAGATCGGCGGCCCCTCGGGGGCGGCGACCCGGCGGTCGAACATGGTCGGCGGGATGCGCCGGTACTCCCGCTCCCAGTGCTCGGCGGCGAGGCGGGCGACCCGCAGGCCGGGTTCGGAGCGCTGCCAGCGGGCCAGGTCGAGCGGGGAGGGCGGCGTCGGTCCCGGTACGGCCCCGCGCAACAGCAGCAGCCGCAGGTCGGTGATCGCGACCTCGGCGCCGAGCCCGTCCGCGGCCAGGTGGCAGAAGACGAGCACGATGTGGGTCACCGTTTCGTCCTCGGCGACCACCAGCCCGACTCTGAGCGGCCACTCGCCGGCGTAGTCGAACGGCGTCGCGGACAGCTCCTCCATCAGCCGTTCCGGATCGTCACGGGAGACGGTCAGCGGGATGCTCCCGGCGGTTCCGAGGACCTGCGCCGGTTCGGCGCCCCCGTCCTGCCCGCCGGTCTGCGCCGGTACCCGTGGGGAGGGGGCCGCCCCTGGCCCCGTCCCCACGGACGTCTCAAGCCCTGTGCTCAGCCCGGCGCTCAGTCTCGTCCGCAGCGACTCGTGCCGTTCGACCAGGACGCCCAGGACCTCCGCGGCCCGCGCCACGGTGAGCGGCCTGGCCCGTCTCGGCACCGCGAGCACGCGGCCGAAGTTGAAGTAGTGGTCGTCCGGCGCCGTCTTCCTGATCGCGTCCCAGATGGCCCGCTGTCCCCAGGTCAGCGGAGCCGTACCCGATCGGCTCCCCGAGAACCGGATGTCCATGTTTTCTCTCCCCCGTTCGAAAAACGCCTCCCGACCGCTCTGTCAGGGGTGCCTCAGGGGCCGGAGTCTCCGGCCTGCGCGATGTGGCGTTCGAGCGCCCCCAGGTCGTCCAGCAGGTCGAGGCCGTCGCCGGACAGGTCGATCTCGATGCCGAACTCCGTCTCGACCGCGTCGATCAGCCGCATCTGGGCCAGGGAGGTGACCCCCAGGGCGGACAGCGGGACCGTGGCGTTCAGCGCCTCCTCGGCGGTGACGGCGCCGTCCGACGCCGAGGCCACCATCGCGGCCAGCCGTTCCCTAACCATTGACGCTCCTCCTCAGATGACGGCCACGGACGTCGTCCAGCGAGCCCCAGATCCACTCGTCGGACATGTCAGGACTTCCTTGCGCTGAGCGGGCGCAGGTCGGTCCACACCTGGTCGATGTGGGCCAGGCACTCCTCCTTGGGGCCGGAGAAGCCCTCAAGACGCCAGCCGTCCGGCAGCCGCCTGCCGTCGGGCCAGATCGAGTACTGCTCCTCGTGGTTGACCACGACGTGGTGACTCATCACGCTTCCCCGTTTCCTTGGGAGGTCTGCACGAGACCCTCGGCCTCGTCGTCGGACAGTTCCGCCAGTTCGGCGATCAGCATCTCCTCGATCGAGGCGGCGAGCCCGGCCACGGTGCCGCGCGCGAACAGCACGCGGATCGGCACGTCGATCTCGACGAGGGCGCGGATCCTGGCGATGACGCGGGTGGCGAGCAGCGAGTGCCCGCCGAGGGCGAAGAAGTCGTCGAAGGCGCCGACGTCCTCGATCCCCAGCACCTCGCCGAACACGTCGGCGACCAGCTGCTCGGCGTCGCCGCGCGGGGCGACCCGCTCCCTGGGGGCCGCCTGCGGCGCGGGCAGCGCGGCACGGTCGATCTTGCCGTTGCGGTTGAGCGGCAGCGCGTCGAGCCGCACCCACAGGGAGGGCACCATGTAGGCGGGCAGCGTCGCCCCGAGCAGCCTGGCGAGATCCTCCCCCTCGGGGGCGCCGACGGTGTAGCCGACCAGGATCCCGTCCCGTACGGCGACGGCCGCCTGGCCGACTCCGGGGCAGGCCAGCAGCCGCGCCTCGACCTCGCCGAGCTCGACGCGGAAGCCCCTGACCTTGACCTGGTCGTCGTCGCGGCCGAGGAACTCCAGCCGCCCGTCGTTGCGCCAGCGCACCCGGTCGCCGGTGCGGTAGACACGTGAGCCGCCGGGGCCGGGCACGAACCGCTCGGCGGTCAGCGCGGGCCTGCCCAGATAGCCCTGGGCGACGCCCGCCCCGGTGACGCACAGCTCACCGGGCACACCCGGCGGCACCGGCTGACCGTTCCGGTCCAGGACCAGGACGCGGGTGCCGCCGACGGGCGTGCCGATGGGCGGGCGTCCCGGGGAGCCGTCCAGCTCGGCCGTGGTCGCGATGATCGTCGTCTCGGTCGGGCCGTAGGTGTTGACCAGCCGCACCCGGTCGCCGAAGCGCTCCCGCCAGCGGGCGACCGCGGCCTCGTGCACCTGCTCGCCGCCCAGGATGACCAGCCGCAGCGTGTCCGGCCACGGGACGTCGTCGATCTGGTCGACCAGCGCGTGCCAGTAGGCCGTCGGCAGGTCGAGGACCGTGACCCCGGCCAGGTGGTCGGGCAGGGTGACGCCGCCGTCGGGAAGCAGTTCGACACGCGCCCCCGCGGCCAGAGCCGGGTAGATCTCCTCGGCGTGCGTGTCGAAACTCAGTGAGGCGAACTGCACCACCCGGTCACCGGGGTGCAGGCCGTACGCCTGGCGCATCCACGCCACCCGCGCGGCGAGCCCGTCGTGCCCGACCACCACGCCCTTGGGGGTGCCGGTCGAACCGGAGGTGTAGATCACGTAGGCGGCGGCGCCGTCCGGCACCGGCCCGGCCTGGAGCGCCTGCGGCACGGACTCGGGAACCGTGTCGAGCACGAAGGACGCCCCGCTGTCCTCGACCAGGAAGGCGAGCCGTTCGGCCGGGTAGTCGGGGTCGAGCGGCAGGTAGGCGGCCCCGGCGCGCCAGACGGCCAGCAGCGCGGCGATCGTGTCCGGGGTCCTGCCGAGCCGTACGCCGACCACGTCCCCGGGGGTGACGCCCCGCGAGCGCAGCAGCCCGGCCAGCTCACCGGCCCTGGCGTCAAGCTCGGCGTAGGTCAGCGCGCGCGTCCCGCAGCCGACCGCGACGGCGTCCGGCCGCTCCCGTACGGCCGCCGCGACCAGTTCGGGGACGGAGGGCGTCGCGGGCAGGGCGGGTCCCTCACCCAGCCGGGCCAGCAGCGCCTCGTCCTCCTCGGTGCGCAGCGGCAGCGCGGAGATCCGCTCGTCCGCGGCGCCGGGCAGCGCGGTGAGCAGCAGCCGCAGCCGCGCGCCCAGCGCCTCGACCGTCGCCCGGTCGAACAGCGCGGTGTCGTAGACCAGGGTGAGCAGCAGTTCGTGCTCGTCCTGCCAGGCCTCAAGGGCGAGTTCGAGCTTGGCCTGGCGCATGCCGTGCTCGAACGCCGACGCGGTCAGCCCGGCGAAGGCGCCGCCGTCCTGCCCGCCGTCCTGGGTGTGCAGGATGAACATCGTCTGGAACAGCGGGGTGCGGGTGAGGTCGCGTTCGGCCCGCAGCGCCGTGACCAGTTCCTCGAAGGGGACACCCTGGTGGGAGAAGGCGTCCAGGACGCCGATCTGGGTGCGTTCGAGCAGTTCGGTGAAGGCGGGGTCGCCGGACAGGTCGCCGCGCAGCACCAGCGTGTCGCTGAGGTAGCCGACGACGGGTTCGAGCTGGACCCGGTCCCTGCCCGCGGTGGCGGTGCCGACCAGGACGTCGTCCTGGCCGGTGTGCCTGGCCAGCAGCACCTGGTAGGCGGCCAGCAGCACCATGAACATGGTCGCGCCGTGCCGCCTGCCGAGCAGCGCCAGCTCACGGGCCTGCGCCGCGGTCAGCCTGACCTCGACCACGTCGCCGTCCCTGGTGCCGGCGGCGGTGCGCGGCCGGTCCAGCGGCAGGTCGAGCGGGGTGGGGTCGGCGAGCCGTTCACGCCAGTGGTCGAGCAGCGCCGAGGTGTCGCGCTCCCGCTGCCAGTGGGCGACGTCGCCGAACTGCAGCGGCACCGGGGGCAGTTCGGCGCCCCCCGAGTAGAGGTGACCCAGCTCCTCGAAGATGAGGTTGAGCGACCAGCCGTCGCCGAGGATGTGGTGGATCACCACGCACAGCACGTGGTCGTCCTCGCCGATCTCGATGAGGACGGCCCGCAGCGGCGGCCGGTCGGCCAGGTCGGCGAAGGGCCGGTTGGTCAGGCCCGCGACGAGGTCGAGCGCCTCGGCCTCCCCGGCGGCGGAGATCTCCTCGACGGGCACCGGGCCCGGCGGGTCGACGACGGCCGAGGGCGCCCCGTCCACCTCGGGGAAGCGGGTGCGCAGGCTCTCGTGCCTGGCGGTGACACCCTCGAACGCCCTGGCCAGGGCTGTCCTGTCGAGCGGTCCCCGCAGCCGCCTGACCAGGCACATGTTGTAGGAGGCGTCGTCCGGGTCGAGCCGGTTGAGGAACCAGAGCCGTTCCTGGCCGAAGGACAGCGGCTGACCGGCTCCCTCCGGCCGCGGCAGGGGCCCCTCGTCGTCCCGCCCGTCACGCGCGGGCTCGGCACCGGTGAGCAGTTCGGCCAGCGCGGCGACACCGGGCCGCAGGAAGACCTCCCTGACCGGAACCTCGATCCCGGACAGTACGGCCAGCCGCGAGGTGACCATGGTCGCCAGCAGCGAGTGGCCGCCGAGGGAGAAGAAGTCGTCGTGCGCCCCGACCGAGGGCACGTCGAGCACCTCGGAGAAGACCTGGGCGACCAGCCGTTCCGCGGGGGTTCGGGGCGCGGTCGCGCCCGTCCGCGGAGCCGCCTCGACGTCGGGCAGCGCCTTGCGGTCGATCTTCCCGTTGGGGGTGAGCGGGAGCGTGGCGACCTCGACGAGCACGCCGGGCACCATGTAGGCGGGCAGCTGCCCGCCCGCGTGCTCCCTGACGGCGTCGAGGAGTCCGGGGTCGCCCGGTTCGACGGGCACGACGAAGGCGGCGAGCCGTTCGCCGCGCACCGCGACGACGGCCTGCGCGACGCCGGGGCAGGTGTCGAGGACCGCCTCGATCTCGCCGAGCTCGATGCGGTGGCCGCGCAGCTTGACCTGGTTGTCGGTGCGGCCGAGGAACTCAAGGGTGCCGTCGCCCCGCCAGCGGGCCAGGTCCCCGGTGCGGTAGACACGTGAGCCGCCGGGGCCGGGCACGAACCGCTCTGCGGTCAGCGCGGGACGGCCGAGGTAGCCGGTGGCCACCCCGTCGCCGCCGATGAGCAGCTCGCCGGGCACGCCGATCGGGGCGGGTGAGCCCGCCGGGTCCAGCACGTGCACGACGGTGTTGGCGATCGGGCCGCCGATGACGATCTCGCCGGGCTCCTCGGGGACCTCCCAGGCCGTGGACCAGATCGTGGTCTCGGTCGGGCCGTAGACGTTGACGAGCCTTTCGACCCTGGGCCGCAGTTCCCTGGCCAGCTGGGGCGCGAGCGGCTCACCGCCGGTCAGCGCGGTCACCCTCGGCAGGTCCCCGCTGAGCAGCACCCGCCAGCCGGACGGCGTCGCCTGCACGTGGGTGACGCCCTCGTCCTGGACGAGGCGGGCGAGCGCGGCGCCGTCGCGGGCGGTTTCGGCGTCGGCGACGACGATCCTGCCGCCGGTCACCAGCGGGAGGTACAGCTCAAGGGCGGAGATGTCGAACGACAGGGAGGTCAGCGCGAGCCACACGTCCCGCGACGTCGAGCCGACCAGCGTCCGCATGGCGAGCAGGAAGTTGGTCAGCGCCCGGTGGGGCACGACGACGCCCTTCGGCCGCCCGGTCGAGCCCGAGGTGTAGAGCACGTAGGCGGTGTCGCGGGGACGGGGCCGTGTGTGCGAAACCGCCTGCGCGGGCGGCAGGTCGTCCAGGCTCGTCAGGACCAGGGCGGCGCCGGAGTCCTCGATGACGTAGGAGACGCGGGCCTGCGGGTACTCGGGGTCGACGGGCAGGTAGGCCGCACCGCTCATCGCCACGCCGAGCAGCGCGACGACCATGTCCGTCCCGCGTTCCATCCGGACGGCGACGAGCGAGTCCCGCCCGATGCCCGCGGCGGCCAGCCGCCCGGCCAGGTCGGCGGCGCGGGCGGTCAGCTCGGCGTAGGTCAGCGTGCCGACGGCCACGGCGCCGGGGGAGGCGGCGGCCTGGTCGAGCACGAGGTCGACCAGGGTCACCTCGGGCAGTTCCGCCGAGGTCTCGTTCCACTCGCCCAGCAGGGCCAGCTCGGCCTCGGGCAGCATGGGCAGCGCGCCGATCGGCGTCTCCGGGGCGGCGATCGCCGCCTCAAGCAGCCTGACGAACCTGGCGACCATCCGTTCGGCGGTCCGCTGTTCGAACAGGTCCGTGCTGTAGAGCACGGTGCCGAGCACGTGGCCGTCGGGGGTGGGGGTGAGGTCCATGGACAGGTCGACCCTGGCCCTGGTCCAGCCGTGCGGGAAGGGCTCGGCGTCGAGACCAGGCAACGGGTCGCCGGTCTCGCCGTGGGTGTGGAAGGCGAACAGGGTCTGGAACAGCGGCGTGCGGCTGAGGTCCCGTTCGACGTCCAGTTCGGCGACGAGCCGTTCGAAGGGCACGTCCTGGCGGGAGAGCGCGTTGAGCACGACCTTGCGGGTGCGCTTGAGCAGGTCGGCGAAGGAGGGGTCGCCGGACAGGTCGCAGCGCAGCGCCAGGGTGGTCGACAGGAAACCGATCATGGTCTCCAGGTCGGTGCTGTCCCGTCCCGCGGACGGTGTGCCGACGCAGAAGTCGTCCTGTCCCGTGTGCCTGGCCAGCAGCACCTGGTAGGCGGACAGCAGCACCATGTACGGCGTGCAGCGCGAGCGCCTGGCCAGTTCCGCGATCCCGGCGGCCAGTTCCCCGCCGATCTGGAAGTGCACCTCCCCGCCCTCACCGCTGCGCTGGGCGGGACGGGGCCGGTCGGCGGGCAGGTCGAGGGGCGAGACCCCGGTCAGGTGCTCGACCCACCAGCGAAGCTCGGTGTTCTCGGCGGCGCGCTGCGCGCGGGCGTGCTCGCCGTACTGCAGGGGGAGGGCCGGCAGGTCGGCGACGCCGCCGCCCGCGTAGTGGGCGGCGACCTCCGAGCACAGCACGTTCAGCGACCAGCCGTCGCCGTTGATGTGGTGCAGGACGACGCAGAGCACGTGTTCGAGCGGGCCGAGCTCGATCAGCGCCACCCGGAACGGCGGCGCGGCGGCCAGGTCGAAGGAGGTGTTGGTGACCGTGGAGACCAGCGTGCGCGCCTGTTCCTCGTCCGCCGCGGTCAGCCGCTCGACGACGATCGGAGCCGGGGGCTCGACGACCGCGACCGGTTCCCCGGCCACCTCGCGGAAACGGGTGCGCAGGCTTTCGTGCCGGGCCGCGACCGCGGTGAACGAGGCTTCGAGGGCGGCGGTGTCAAGTCGACCTTTCAACCTGTAAACATAGGATGTGTTGTAGGTTGAGTCGCCGGAGTCGAGGCGGTGAAGAAACCATAACCGCTGCTGGCCGTACGACAGCGGATACTCCGTCCAGGGCTGGCCGGGGGAAATGGTCTCTGGCTGAAGCACGCAGAGCTCCTTCGGCGGCCGCGGGATCGCACGCACATGAGCACGCCTCGTAAATGGGTATGCGAAAGCCCGCTCCGCGCATATTTGCCGAGTTGAGCACAGAAGACGAAGGGCTTCTTTCTGGAAAGAAACCTTTCAGTTAGGTCTGGGTCGTTAGTGTTACACCTCTTCCCCAGCTTCGCAAGGCCCGCCATCTCTGGGGGATCCAGGCCTATCCTGACAACCTTCCCAAAGGACTTGCGTGGCCGTGGCGATCATGTAAGACTGGCGCTCGTTTTACAATAGTAAAGATTCTTTCCTGTAGAGACCTCGGGCGCTCTTTATGCGCCGGGTTCATACATCCGATCTTTTGTGGGAGGTTCACTTGGTGAACCTGACCGTTCCCCAGTTGCTCAGAGACCGGGCCGCAGCCGACCCGGACGGGGTCGCGTTGATCGTGCACGGCTCAGCGCCGCTCACCTATCTCCAGTGGCACCAGAGGGCGACCGTGATCGCGAACGGCCTGGTAGCCCGGGGTGTGAGCAGGGGCGACAGGGTCGGTCTCGTCTTCGGGAACGCGGACTGGGCGGACTACGCGGCCGCCTTCTGCGGCGTGCTCGCGGCCGGAGCGGTCGCCGTGCCGCTCTCCGACCGCCTGGCCCCCGCCGACCTGCGCTTCATGCTGGAGCACTGCGGCGCGAGCGGCGCCGTCCACGCCGCGGGCCTCGACGCGCCCGGAGTCGGCTGGAGCGCGACCCCCGACGAGCTGCGTGCGGAAACGTCCTATGAGATCGCCGATCCCGCGCCCGGAGACCTCGCGCAGATCCTCTACACCTCCGGTACGACGGGCCGTCCCAAGGGCGTCTCGGCCACCCACGCCAACCTGGCGTACGGCTGCGGCGCGAAGCGACGCCCCTTCGCGCACTCGCGCCACCTGGTGCACGCCTTCCCGATCGGCACGAACGCCGGCCAGGCCATGCTGATCAACGCCCTCGACGCCCACCCCGCCGTGGTGACGCTGCCGCGCTTCACCCCGGGCCGCTTCGCGACGCTGATCGAGTCCTACCGGGCGGGCACCGTCTTCCTGGTGCCCGCGATGGCCATCGAACTGCTCAACGCCGGGATCGGCGACCGCCACGACCTGTCCAGCGTGCTGCTGCTCGGCTCGGCCGCCGCGCCGCTGCCCTCCGCCGTCGCCGAGGCGCTCACCGCCGCCTTCCCCAACGCGACGATCACCAACTACTACACCTCGACCGAGGCCGCCCCCGCGCAGACGGTCATGATGTTCGACCCCGAGCGTCCGGGCAGCGTCGGCCGCGCCATCGCCGGGGGCCGGGTCAGGATCGCCACCGCCGACGGCCACCCGCTGCCGCCGGGCGAGACCGGCGAGGTGTGGATGCGCTCCCCGGCCGCCCCGCGTTCCTACTACGGCGACCCGGACAGCTCCACCTTCCGCGACGGCTGGGTACGGATGGGCGACCTGGGCCGTATCGACGCCGAGGGCTACCTCTATCTCGTCGACCGCGAGGGCGACGTCGTGAAGTCCGGCGCCTACAAGGTCTCCACGATCCACGTCGAGGAGGCCGTCTACCAGCACCCCGCCGTGGTCGAGGCCGCCGCCTTCGGCGTTCCGCACCCCGTGCTCGGCACCGTCGTCGCCGTCGCGATGGCCACCAAGGTCCCGCTCGCCCCCGAGGAGCTGCGCGTCTTCCTCAAGGACAGGCTGGCCCCGCACGAGCTGCCCGCGCACGTGACCACCCTCGACGCCCTGCCGCGCAACAACGGCGGCAAGGTCGACAAGCGCGCCCTGCGCGCGAGCATGGAGCGGGTGCCGTGAACGCCGGGCACGAGGTCACGTTCACCCAGCAGGGGATGTGGGTGACCGAGCAGCTCGTCGGCGCGGGCACCGCCTACCACATGCCGTTGCTGATCGGCCTGGACGGCGACCTCGACGCGGACGCGCTGCTCGCGGCGTGCGCCGCGCTCGTCGAACGCCACCCCATGCTCGGCCAGGTGGCCGCCGAGGCCGAGGGCGGGCTGCGGCTCGTCCCCGGCGCCGACGTCCCGGTGCGCCGCCTGCGGGTGACCGAGGGTGTGGAGGCCGCGGTACGGGAGGAGATCCTGCGCGGCTTCGACCTGGAGAAGGGGCCGCTGGCCAGGTTCACCCTCCTGGAGACGGGGCCGGGCCGTCACGTGCTCGTCTTCGTCGCCCACCACCTGGTCTTCGACGGCCACTCCAAGGACGTGCTGGCCGGTGACCTGGCCGCCCTGTACAACGGGGAACCGCTCACTCCGCTGGAGTCCCTCGACCACGGCGCCCTGGAGCGGGAGCGGGTCGCCGCCCTGCTGCCCGAGGCGCGGGACTTCTGGAAGTCCCGCTGGCGGGAGCAGGGCGAGACCGTGCTGCTCGGGCGGACGCTGCGCTCCCGGCGCGCCGGCGAGGGGCGGGAGCTGAGCTTCACCGCCGCCCCCTCGGCGGTCCCCGGGCTGACCCGCTTCGAGACGTTACTGGCCGCCCTGCACGTCCTGCTCAGGGGATACGGCAACGACCGGGTGACCACCGCCGTCGACCTGTCCACCCGGCCGAAGGAGGCGGCGGGCCACATCGGCCTGTTCGTCAACGAACTGCCTGTCTCCTCGGAACCCTCCGTCGAGGAGGACTTCGGGTCCTTCGCGACCGCACTACGCGCGGGGCTGCGCGAGGTCTACCGGTTCCGTCAGGTTCCGCTGGTCCGCGCGATGCCCCGCATCCGGCCGCACGCCGCGCTGGTTCCCGTCTCCGTCAGCTACCGCACCCGCCGCGACGCCGACCCGGTCTTCACCGGTCTCGACGCCTCGGTCGAGTGGACGGTCTTCAACCACGCGGTGAGAGGCGCGCTGCACCTGCAGTGCGTCGACGGCCCCGGTGGGCTCACGGTCAGCCTTCGCTATGACCCAGAGGTGGTTTCGGACGCCCGAAAAGTGGCCGACGACCTGCGTCTTCTTCTGGAACGCGCCACCTCCGCCCCCGAAAAACCGATCAACACGCTACTGAACGACACTCTGGAGAAGAGATGGGTTCCGTCACCACCCTGACCGACCAGGTACGCGAGATCTGGGAAGAAGTCCTGGGCATCTCGCCGATCGACGAAAACGACGACATCTTCGACCTGGGCGGCCACTCGCTGACCATCACCCAGATCATCGCCCGGATGCGCAAGCGGCTCGACGTCGAGGTCTCCCTTGACGACTTCTTCGACAACCCGACCATCTCGGGGATCGTGGAGTCCCTCGGAGATGACTGAGACCCTCGACCGGCTCAGGCTGTCGCGCCTCGGCGACGACGACCTGGAACTGCTGCTCCTGGTCAGGCACTTCGAACTGAAGCTCTTGGAGCTGTACGGCAAGGGTGACCTGAACGGCACGACCCACACCTGCCTCGGGCAGGAGTACGTCCCCGTCTCGCTGACCCCGCTGCTCGGCGAACACGACCACGTCTTCAGCAACCACCGGGGCCACGGCCACTACCTGGCCAGGTTCCGCGACCCGCACGGCCTGCTCGCCGAGATCATGGGCAGGCAGGGCGCGGTCTGCGGGGGAGTCGGCGGCAGCCAGCACATCCACCGCGACCGCTACATGTCCACCGGCGTCCAGGGCGAGAGCATGCCCGTCGCCGCGGGCGTCGCCCTGCACCTCAAGCGCGCCGAACCGGGCACGCTCGCCTGCGTCTACATCGGCGACGGCACCTGGGGGGAGGGCGCCGTCTACGAGGCGCTGAACCTCGCCGCCCTCTGGCGGCTGCCGCTGATGGTCGTCGTGGAAAACAACGGCATCGCCCAGTCCACCCCGACCACGGCGCAGATGGCCGGGAGCGTGGCGAGCAGGGCGGCGGCCTTCGGCATCACCCACCACCTGGTCGTCTCCACCGACGTCAACGAGATCAGGGCCTCCCTTGAGGCGCCGGTCGCCGCGGTGCGGGCGGGCAGGCCCCTGATCGTCGAGTTCGCCACCCACCGGCTCGGCCCGCACAGCAAGGGCGACGACATCCGCCCGGCAGACGCCGTACAGGCGGCCAAGGACAACGACTGGTACGTCCGCTACGCCAACGACCACCCCGACCAGTTCCACCGGCTCGACGGAACGGTCAGGGCCCAGGTCGAGGCCATCGCGGAGGAGATCGCCGCGCGTCCGCCCTCCCGCTGGGAGGCGTCGTCTTCTCGGGGGACGTCGTGAGAGTCGGGGAGAACCTCAACGAGGCCCTGCACGGGCTGCTCGACGACGACCCCACCGCCTACGTGATCGGTGAGGACGTCCTCGACCCCTACGGCGGAGCCTTCAAGATCACCAAGGGTCTCTCGATGCGCTTCCCGGGACGGGTGATCGGCACCCCGATCAGCGAGGGCGCCCTGACCGGCGTCGCCGCGGGCCTGGCCCTCACCGGCAACACGGCCGTCGCGGAGATCATGTTCGGTGACTTCGTCGCGCTCGCCTTCGACCAGATCTGCAACTTCGCCAGCAAGTCGGTCTCCATGTACGGCAGCCGCCTGCCACTGCGGATGATCGTGCGCTGCCCCACCGGCGGCGGCAGGGGGTACGGCCCCACGCACAGCCAGAGCATGCAGAAGCACTTCATCGGCATGCCCGGCCTGTCGCTGTACGAGATGTCGCCCTTCCACGACAACCGTGAGGCCCTCGCCTCGATGCTGGGACGCGGCGAACCCTGCCTGTTCTTCGAGGACAAGGTTCTCTACACCCGGCAGATGGGCCAGACCGACCCGATGTTCCCGGTACGCCGCGACGGCGAACTGGCCATCGCCGAGGCCGACGGCAGACCCGACTGCGTGATCATCGCACCGGGCGGCATGGCGCACCGGGCACTGGCCGCGATGCGGACCCTGCTGCTCCAGGACGAGATCTCCTGCCGCCTGCTCGTCCCCTCCCGCCTCTACCCGCTGGACGTCGAGGCGCTGCTGCCGTACGTGGGCGGCGTCGTCCTCGTCGCCGAGGAGAGCACGGCGGGCGGCACCTGGGGCAGCGAGGTCGCGCACCTCCTGCACGAGCGCGTGTGGGACCGCCTGCGAGGCCCCGTCCGCCTCGTCCACTCGCGGGACAGCGTCATCCCCACCGCTGCCCACCTGGAGAGCGAGGTCCTGGCCGGGGAGTCCACGATCCACCACGCCGTACGAGAGGCCCTGCGTGGCTGACATCCGCGTCCCCAAGCTCAACAACAACGACAGCGAGTACCTCGTCGTGGCGTGGCTCGTCGAGGACGGCAAGCCGGTCAGGGCCGGTGAGCCCGTCGTGGTCCTGGAGACCTCGAAGGCGGCCGACGAGCTGGAGGCCGAGGAGTCCGGCTACCTGCACCACGGCGCCGCGCTCAACACCTGGGTCACCCCCGGCGCGCTGCTGGCCAGGATCACCGAGGAACCCCAGGCCCCGCCCGCCGAGGTCGTTCCCGACGCCGTCCCGGCGCCTGTCGTGGCGGCCCCCGCGGTTGTCACGGTCGCCCCGGCGGCTGTTCCGGCAGCCGCCTCGACGGCCGTTCCCGTCAGTGTCCCCAGCAGCGCTCCCGTCGACGCCCCGGCGCCGCGCGACCCCGTCATCACCGACCCCGCCCGCGCCCTCATCGCCGAACTCGGCATCACCCCGGAGCAGATCGCCTCCCTCGGCCTCGGCGTCATCCGCCGCGCCGACGTGGAACGCCTCGCCGGCCTCACCCAGGAACCGCCCGCCCCGCCGGTCGTACCCGAGGAGCTCGACGAGGCCGCGCGGCACACCCTCTCCCGGGTGCAACGGGCCGTCGCCAGGGCCGTCACCACCTCGCACAGCACGATCCCGGCCGCCTACACCGTCGTGAAGTTCGACGTCGGCCCCGCCCTGGAGCGCACCAAGGACCTCAGCAGGCAGGTCCGCAGGCCGGTCGGGCTCACCGAACTGTTCGTGCGGGCCGTGGCCGCCCTGCACCCCGAGTTCCCGCTGTTCTTCGCCGCGGTGGAAGGCGACGGCGCCAGGCTCTCCGACGCCCCGCGCATCGGCGTCACCTTCGACATGGGGGAGGGGCTCTACGTCCCGGTGGTCCGCGAGACCGGGACGCTCAAGGAGATCGCCGACACGCTGATGCGCTACCGCCTGGCGGCGGCCGAAGGCGACTTCAAGGAGAGGGACCTCACCGGCGCCAACATCGCCGTCACCCTCCACACCGACGCCGACGTCGTCCTCGCGGTCCCCCTTGTCTTCCCGGGGACGGTCTGTGCGCTCGCGATCACCTCGCCACAACCGGAACTCGTCCTCGGGGAGGACGGCGCGGTGACGACGAGGACCGTCGCCAACATCGGCCTCGCCTACGACCACCGACTGATCAACGGCCGGGACGCCGCACACTTCCTGGCCGCCCTCCGGACGGAGCTGCAATGACCGAGACAACGCTGTCGGACGCCAAAAGGGCACTGCTCGCCCAGCGGCTCCGGCGCCGGGAGGAGTCCCGGACCATCACGGCCCGGGACCCCTCAGTCACCCCACCCCTGTCCCACGCCCAGGAACGCCTGTGGTTCCTTGAGCAGTACCGGCCGGGGACCACCACCTACACCGTTCCCGTCGCGGTGCGCCTGCGCGGCGAACTCGACGAGGAGGCGCTGCGCCGCGCCCTCGACGAGATCGTCGTCCGCCACGAGGCGCTGCGGATGCGCTTCCTCACCACCGAGGACGGCACGCCGGAACTGGTCGTCGACGGCCCCCGCCCCGCCGAACTGCGCGTCACCGAGGCCGCCGACCTGGACGCCGCCGTCGAACTCCTCGACGACGAGGTCGCGACGCCGTTCGACCTGGAGACCGGGCCGCTGCTGCGGACCCTCCTGGTACGGCTCGCCCCCGACGACCACGTCCTGCTGCTGGCCGCCCACCACACCGTCGTCGACGGCTGGTCCGTGGACCTCATCATCCGTGAGCTGCTCGCCCTGCACGACGGCAAGACCCTCAAGCCCGCCCAGGTCGGCTACGGCGACTACGCCCTCTGGCAGCGCGGACGCGACCACCGCCGCGAGGTCGACCACTGGCGCGAGAAGCTCGCCGGGCTGCCCGCCATCGAACTGCCGACCGACCGGCCGCGCCCCGCCGAGCAGGGCTACGAGGGCGCCTCCCTCGACTTCGCCGTCGACGCCGACCTCACCGCGCGCCTGACCGAACTGGCCAAGTCCTCCGGCGCGACGCCGTACATGACGTTGATGGCGGCCTTCCAGGTGCTGCTGGCGCGCTACTCCGGGCAGACGGACTTCGCGGTCGGCTCCCCGGTCGCCGGGCGGGGCCTGCCCGAGCTGGACGACGTCGTCGGCATGTTCGTCAACACGCTGGTGCTCCGCGCCGACCTGGCCGACGACCCGGCCTTCACCGACTTCCTGGCCCGCACCAAGGAGACCGCGCTCGACGCCTTCGCCCACCAGGAACTGCCGTTCGACCAGCTCGTCAACGAGCTCAACGTCGTCCGCGACGTCAGCAGGTCACCCCTGGTGCAGGTCACCTTCGCGCTGCAGAACTACAAGGCGGGCCAGGAGGACGGGCGTATCTCCTACGTCTCCATGCCCGTCAGGACCACCCGCTACGACCTGGCCCTCTACCTCTTCGAGAGCCCCGACGGCCTGGTCGGCAACTTCACCTACAACACGGCGCTGTTCGACCCGGAGACCGTCGAACTGCTCGGTTCCCGCTTCATCACCCTGCTGAGCTCCATCGTCGACTCCCCGGACACCCGGGTCGGCGAGTTGTCGCTGCTGTCGGAGCAGGAGCGGGAACTCGTCCTGGGCTTCGGGTCGAGCACCGACCTCGTGCCGACCGGTCACGACCTGCTCCACGAGATCGTCACCGCGCAGGCCGGGCTCACCCCCGACGCCCCTGCGGTGACCCACGAGGACGACACCTACACCTACGCCCAGCTCGACGAGCGCTCCGGCCGGATCGCCGCGCTCCTGCGCAACCGGCACGGCATCGGCCCGGACAGCAGGGTCGGGGTGCTGCTCGACCAGTCCGCGGACGTGGCCGCCGCCCTGCTCGGCGTGCTGAAGTCCGGCGGCGCCTACGTGCCCCTGGACCCCAAGCAGCCCCGCGACCGCCTCGCCTACATGCTTGAGGACTCCGGGGCCGCCGTGGTGATCACCACCACGGACCTGGCCGACCTGGTCTCCGGCCCCCGGCTCGTCCTGCTCGACGCCGAGGCGCTTGAGGAGACCGCGTTCGACGATCCCGGTGTCATCCCGGGCAACCTGGCCTACGTCATCTACACCTCCGGCACCACCGGGCGCCCCAAGGGCGTCGGCGTGCAGCACCGGCAGGTGCTGAACTACCTGGCCGGGGTCAGGGAACGCTTCGCCGTCGAGCCCGCGGGCGTCTACACCCTGCTGCAGTCGCTGTCGTTCGACTTCGGTGTGACGATCTTCTACCTGTCGCTGATGACCGGTGGCGAACTGCACCTGGTCGACCCGCAGGCGCCGGTCGAGGACCTGGCCGAGCAGCTCGGCCGTACCGACTACATCAAGATGACCCCCTCCCACCTCGCGTCGCTGCTCGCCGACCCCGACGTGAACCCCGCCGAGCTGCTGCCGCGCAAGCTGCTCGTCCTCGGCGGCGAGGCCTCCAAGTGGAGCTGGGCCCGCGAGCTGACCGAGCACACCAGGGTCGTCAACCACTACGGCCCGACCGAGGCGACGGTCGGCATCTCCACCCACGCCGTCACCGACGAGGCCGAACGCGCGCTGAACCTGCCCATCGGCAGGCCGCTGCCCGGCGCCAGGGTCTACGTGCTCGACGAGCACCTGCGGCTCGTCCCGCCCGGCATGACCGGTGAGATCTACCTCGGCGGCGACCGGCTCGCCCGCGGCTACCTCGGTCAGCCCGGCCTGACCGCCGACCGTTTCCTGCCCGACCCGTACGGCGAGCCCGGCGCCCGCATGTACAAGACGGGCGACCTGGGCCGCTGGCTGCCCTCGGGGGACCTGTGCTTCCTCGGCCGCCGTGACCTGCAGGTCAAGGTCCGCGGCTACCGCGTCGAACTGTCGGAGATCGAGTCCGTCCTCACCGACCAGCCCGGTGTCGCCCACGCCGTGGTGGACCTGCGCGAGGACCGTCTCGTCGCCTACCTCGTGGGAGAGAAGACGACCGTCGGCGAACTGCGCGCCTCACTCGGCGAGCGGCTCCCCGAATACATGATCCCGGCACGCTTCGTCTGGCTGGACGAGCTGCCGCTGAAGTCGCACGGCAAGGTCGACCGGGCCAGGCTGCCCGAACCCGACGAGGAACGCCCCGATCAGGAGGCGGGTTTCGTCCCGCCGGCGACACCGATCGAAGAGGCGATCGCCTCGGTGTGGGCCGCGGTGCTCGGCCTGGTCCAGGTCGGCGTGCTGGACGACTTCTTCGACCTGGGCGGACATTCGCTGCTCGCCGCACAGGTGGTGGCCCGCCTGCGGAAGGCTCTCCCCGCAGGCGGGCGCCAGGTCAGCATCCTGGACCTGTTCAAGTACCGGACCGTGCGCGAACTGGCCGAGGTCGTCGAGGCGGGCGAGAGCGGCCCCCGGCTGCTGCTGCACCGCCTCACCCCCGCCAGGGCCACGACCTCCAACCTCGTCTGCGTGCCGTACGGCGGCGGCAGCGCGGCCATCTACCAGCCGCTGGCCGACGCGATGCCCAAGAAGTGGGCGCTGCACGCGGTCGCGGTACCCGGCCAGGAGATGGGCCTGATCGAGGAGACCCGGCCGGTGGCCGAGGTCGCCGAGGGCTGTGTCGAGGAGATCCTCAAGGGGATCAAGGGCCCGCTGACGCTCTACGGCCACTGCGGTCTCGGCGTCATGCTGACCGTGGAGATCGCCAGGCGCCTTGAGGCGGCCGGCCGCCAGGTCGACGCCATCTACCTCGGCGGCGTCTTCCCCTTCGCCAGGCCGCAGTCGGCGCTGGCGTGGATGGCGAACCTGACCGACAAGCTCCGCAGCGACCAGGTCTGGGCCAACGCCCTGCAGGCCGCGGGCCTCGACGTCGAGGACCTCGGCCGCGAGGAGCTCAAGCTGGTCATCGACAACCGGCGCAAGGGCACCAGGGAGGCCGAACGCTACTTCACCCGCCTGTTCGAGGAGGGGGTCGAGCCGCTCAAGGCGCCGATCATCTCCGTGGCGGGCGAACGCGACCCGGCGACCGAGTTCTACCAGGAACGCTTCCGCGAGTGGCACCTGCTGACCGACTCGACCGCGGCGGTCGTGCTCGACGAGGCGGGCCACTTCTTCCTCAAGTACCGCGCCGAGGAACTGTCGGTCATCCTCACCGGCACCCACAAGGCCATCGCCTCCGGCGAGACCGAGGAGTTGCGCCGTACGGCACGCTCCACCTGGTGGCTCGAAGGTGTCTCCAACCGCTCGGAGGGCGCCCCGGCTCCCGCCCCGGACGGCCAGGCCGTACCGGAGAGCGGGCCGAGGACCGGGCCGAAGCCGAGCATGCGGCGCTTCGCCGCGGTGGCGGCGGGCCAGCTCATCTCGATCGTCGGATCGTCCCTGACCGAGTTCGCCATCCCGCTGTGGATCTACATCCACACCGGCTCGCTCGTCAGGTTCGCCCTGTTCTCGGTGCTGGCGCTGGTGCCCGGCATGCTGGTCGCCCCGCTCGCGGGCACCCTCGTCGACCGCTACGACCGGCGAAAGATCATGCTCGCCGGTGACATCGGGGCCTTCAGCACCCAGCTGATCATGGGCGTGCTGCTGTGGACCGGCAATCTGGACGTCTGGCAGATATATCCGCTGCTCGTGGTGCTGTCGGTGGCGCTCACCTTCCAACGCCTCGCCTACAACTCGGCGATCCCACAGCTGGTCCCCAAGCGCTTCCTCGGTCACGCCAACGGCGTCGTACAGATGATCACCGGTACCGCCCAGCTGATCGTCCCGCTGGTCGCCGTCGGCCTGATGGCGGTGATCGGCCTGGAGGGCATCCTCGCCCTCGACGTCGCCTCCTACGTCTTCGCCATCGGGGTCCTGCTGTTCGTCCGCTTCCCCAAGACCATGGCCTGGAAGCGCAGGGAGACCCTCCTCGCCGAGATGGTCGAGGGCTGGAAGTTCTCCTGGGGCGTCAAGGGCTTCCGCGCGATGCTGTTCTTCTTCGCCTTCCTCAACGTCTTCCTGTCCCCGCTGTTCCTGCTCATCTCCCCGCTGGTGCTGGGCTTCGCCACCCTTGAGGACGTCGGCCGGGTCTCCTTCTTCGGCGGCCTGGGCGTCTTCATCGCGGGCCTGGCCATGACGATCTGGGGTGGCCCCAGGCGGCAGAGGCTGCGCGGCGTGATGCTCTCCACCCTCATCCTGTCGGTCTTCTGCCTGGTCGTCGGCTTCCAGCGCGACCTCGTCATCGTCTCCATCGGTGTCTTCGGGATGTCGTTCTGGCTGACCATGCTCAACGGCGTCTACGCCACGATCATCCAGGTCAAGGTGCCGCAGCGCTTCCACGGCCGGGTCATCGCGCTGAACACCCTCATCGCGTGGTCCACGCTGCCCATCGGCTTCGGCCTGGTCGCGCCGTACGGCAGCGCGATCTTCGACCCGCTGATGATGCCGGGCGGCGCGCTCGCCGACACCTTCGGCGCCGTGATCGGCACCGGCCCGGGACGCGGCGTCGGCCTGATGTACGTCCTGTTCGCCTTCGCCATCGCCGCCATCGCGGTGGCCGGACTGCGGATCAAGACACTGGCCAGGTTCGACGAGGAGGTGCCGGACGCGCTCCCCGACGACCTGGTCGGTTTCCAGACCGTCCAGCGGCGCCAGGAGGAACTCGCCGAGGTCGTCCCCATCACCGCCAAGAAGCAGCCAACCGGAGTGTGACCCTCTGTTCTTCTGATGCCTTTCCTGCTCTTCTGATGTTTTTCGACCGGGTTCGGGCGTGTTCCGCTGCGGTACACGACCTTCCGGTGCGTGACTTCTGAGCACGTGCCGGGGAGCCCGGGTCGCTGACCGGACTCCCGCCGGTCGGTTCCCAGCGGAAGTACCTCCCCACTGGGAACCGGCCGACGGGTCCTCCCCGCCGAGCGCCCGGCGGGGAGAAGCCCCGGCGGACGGCGAGGACGACGCGGTGTGGGGTACCCGCACTCGTCCCCGCTCCGTCCGCACCGGGGCGAAGACAGGCACGGCGGGGTGAGGTTCTCCCCGGACCCCCTTGCCGGGACACCCACCCCGCCGCGCCCGTCTCACCCGCCCTCGTCACCGAACCAGACGAGGTCGGAGTGCAGCCGCCTGGCGGCGCTCTGCGCGCTGTTCCACAACCCGTGCCCACGGCCGTCGGCCCCGATGGTCGCCGCCTGCCCACAGGGCAACGTCAGCCCGTAGGCCACCACCTCGGCCTGTTCGCCCTCCCAGCCTTCCTGAACCAGCGCGAACACGCGGGGCACGTGCTCCTCGTTGACGTTCTCCATGCCGGTACTCCTTGTTGTCGGTGCTGCGCTCTCGCCGAACTTCTTTGGACGGCTCTACTGCGCTGCAGGCAGTGGCCTTTGAGGAAGGGCAGCTCTATAGTGTTCTAGAGCAGTAGTGAAGTCAATCAGGTGATCTAGAGTGCACTAGAACAGGTGGTTAGTGATGGGTGACGGTTTTGAGGGGCTGGCCCCGTACAGGCGGATCGCCGCGCAGATCAGAGCCAGGATCGAGAGCGGTGAGATCCAGCCGGGCGACCGCGTCCCCTCGGTGAGAACGATCATGCGTGAGGAGGGTGTGTCCACCGCGACCGCCACCCGGGTCGCCGCCGTGCTGAGGGCGGAAGGGTACGCCACGTCGGTTCCCGGCATCGGGACGATCGCCGTACTGCCCAAGAAGCTCACCACGGGACCGGACCGGCTTCAGATGCTGCGGGCCACCGGAAGCGGCTACCGTCCTGGAGAACGGGTCGAGATCCTGGGTGCCGACCTCGTTCCCGCTCCCGAGGAGGTCGCCGACGCGCTGGGCGTCGAGGCCGAGACTCCCGTGATCCGGCGTCGCCGGATGTACCAGGACGACGCGGGCGCCGTGGCGTTGTCGACGTCGTGGCTTCCCGGCGAACTGGCCGAGGTGATCCCCGAACTGCTGGCCGCCGAACCGCTGCCCTCCATGACCTTCGGCCTGGTCGAGGAGCGGACCGGCCGCCGTGCCGTACGGCGGCGCGACGTCATCTCCATCAGGCCGGTGCCCGTGGACGCGGCAGAACTGCTCGGGGTGGAGGAGGGGACACTCGCGCTGACCATGACCAACCACTACTGGGACCAGCACGAGGAGACGACCGAATACGCCGTCGACTTCCTCGCCCCCGGCCGAGACCTCTCCGCCGACCACGACCTGAACTAGAGAATCGGGACTTTCAGGATGGAAGGAAGGTTTGACCGCTTCGGCTCCAGACGGCATCTCCGTTCCCGGCGTCCCGAAGGAACCAGTCCGCTCCAGGCCGAGGCCGCTGACCAGGGAATTCATCGTGAACTGGTCCTCAGGGAGGTCGCTGTGACAGCCCCTCCACCGGATGTCGCGGACGTGCTTCAGGTCACAGTGGACACCCCGCTCGTCGTACGGCGTCACCTCGTCGTGCTGGACGGTCATCCGGCGGCGACCGCTGACTCCTACATTCCGGCTCATCTGGTCGAGGGAACCCGGATCGTCCGTTCGGAGAAGATTCCCGGGGGTGTGCACGCGGCTCTCACCGAGGTTCTCGGAACGCCGCTGACCCACGCGGTGGAGGCGCTCGTGGCCCGGATGCCGGCTCCGGTCGAGGCGGAGACGCTGGAACTCCCGCCGGGTACACCCGTGGTCGAACTCGTCCGCACGATCCACGCCGACGACCGGCCGGTCGAGGTGACGGTCTGGATGTTCGACGCGAGCCGTCATCGGTTCGTCTACGACGTACCGGTGGACTGACGCCGATCTCCTGTAGAGATCCCAACGGAGGGAAGCTGTGAAGCCCGATACCCGAGACCAGTCCGAGCGGATCGCCGCCGACCTTCGTGCTCAGATCATGGCCGGGCAGATTCCGCCCGGCGCGCAGCTTCCGTCCATTCCGGCGCTGGCCGCCAAGCGTGGCGTCTCGACGACCGCCGTGCAGACCGCCTGGCGCATCCTCAAGGCGGAGGGGTACCTCGTCAGTGAGACGGGCAAGGGGGTGTTCGTGCGTGATCGTCACCAGTTCACGGTGAACGCCGCCGCGTACTTCGACCCGGCCGAACGAGGGGTCAAATACAAACTGCTCGATGTCGCCGAGGTCACGGCACCCGCCGATGTCGCCGCCGCTCTCGGTGAGGAACGAGCCGTGCTGCGGCGCCGGCTGACACTTCGCCAGGACGAGCCGGTGGAGCTGTCCTGGTCCTACTACCCGGTCAGCCTGGCCGCGGGGACTCCTTTGGCGGGACGGGGCAAAATCCGGGGAGGCGCGCCGCAGGTTCTGCACGACCTCGGTTACCCGGAGCGTGAGTTCGTGGACCGCCTGTCGGTTCGTCCGCCGACGACCGAGGAGGCGGAGGCCCTCGACATCCCGCAGGGGGTTCCCGTTCTCCGGCAGTTCCGCACGGTGTACTCCGCCGACGAACGACCGGTGGAGGTAAGCGTGATCATCAAGCCGGGACACCTCTACGAGCTGTCCTACCGTCAGTCGGTCTCCATGGACGACCGGAAGTAATTGCCACTCCGGGTCAGGACGAGGCCTGGCGTAGTTCTCGGGTGGCGGTTCGGTAGGCGTGGCCTATGTGGGTGAGCAGGCCCAGCAGTAGGGGGATCTGTTCCGGGGTGTAGTGCGCGCCGATCGCGTCCAGGTGGCGTCTCGCGGAGTCGCGGGTGGCCTCGTAGTCGCCCAAGCCGTCTTCGAGCAGTTCCACGGTGACCGTACGGCGGTCGCGTTCGCCGCGCACCCGCCGTACGTAACCCGCCTTCTCCAGGCGGTCGATCAGCCGGGTCGTCGAGGCCGACGGCAGGCCGAGTTCCTCGGCGATGGCTCCGACGGAGAGGGGGCCGCGCATCTCCAGCAGGATGACGGCGGCGACGTCGGCCGGTTGCAGGCCGAGCCGGTTGGCCACCGCCTCGTTGTGCTGCACGACCGCGATCAGGAACTCGCGGTAGATGTCCTCTTCCGGATGTTTGTGGGCCACTCAGCCAACCTACTCCAGCTTGGTATATCTTCATATCGGAGATACTCCGATTTGGAGGAAATATGGACATCCTTGTCGTTGGTGCCGGCGTGGGCGGTCTGGCCGTGGCGCGTCACCTGCTGGCCGCCGGTCATCGGGTGCGGGTTTTCGAGCGGGCCGCCGCCAGGCGGACGGGCGGGGCGGGATTGACCATGTTCAGCAACGGCGTCGCCGTACTGAACGATCTCGGTGTCAGCCTGGACGGTGTGGGAGGGCGCATCGACAGGATCGACGCGCTCACCTCCGGTGGCCGGTTGCGCACCACCATGGACCTGGTTCACACCGCCGCCCGGTTCGGGTTCGAGAACAAGTCGGTCTCCCGGAACATCCTGCTGGACCGTCTCGCCGAAGGGCTGCCCGAGGGACTCGTCCGCTACGGGACGGGCTTCCAGAGCGTGACGCAGGACGACGAGAAGGTCACCGTGACCTTCGACGACGGCACGACCGCCACCGGAGACCTGCTCATCGGGGCCGACGGCCATCACTCGGCGGTACGGCGGCAGCTCTGGGGCGAGGAGGTCGTCCGTACGGCGACCTTCGGCACCTGGCAGGCGCTCAGCCCGATCGACATCGACCTCACCCACACCAACCTCCACCTGATGATCACCGGGAAGGAGGGGGCGTGCGGGCTGATTCCCGGGGGCGACGGGCTGCTGCAGTGGTGGTTCGACGTGCGCTGGTCGCCCTCCGACCCACGGCCCGCGGAACCGCTGGCCGAGCTGAGGCGTCGCTTCGGGCACTGGGCCTCACCCGTCCCCGAGGTGCTGGCCGCCGCGCGGGAGGAGGACCTCGGGTTCTTCGGCCACCACTGGAACAGGGTCCGGACCGTCTGGGGGCAGGGCCGCGTCACCCTGATCGGCGACGCCGCCCACACCATGCCGCCGACCCTGGGCCAGGGCGCCAACCAGACCCTTGAGGACGTGTGGGTGCTCGGCCGCGAACTCGCCAAGGGTGGAGACCTTCCGGTACGGCTGCGCGCCTACGAGCGGGCCCGCTACCCGAAGGTCTCGCTGGTCTCCCGGCTGGCCAGGCGCAGTCCCGCGAACTGGCGCATCCCGCCGACGGTCGGCCGCCTGTTCCCCGAGACCTCCCAGACCACCATGCTCACCCGCTTCAGCAACCGCCTGACGGCCCTGGCGGGATGACCTACCCGCTTCCCGGGTGTCAGCGGGGGACGAACATCACCGCCGAGATGGGCTCGTCGAAGTCCCGCCGCTCCCCGGGGGCGACGGGGATGGGTGCTCCCGTGCAGTTGCGGTTGACGTACATGTTCGCGACCTCGTCGGTGCCGTTGGACACGAGCAGGACGGTTTGCCCGAACGCGGACAGGCCGATGCACCTGAGGCTCTGTGGATTGACCAGAAGGTTGGGCCGCCCGGCCTGAAGCCGGTAGACGAAGCGACCCGTCGCGGCGTAGGCCGGAAGCGCCGCGCCGGCGAGCATCGCGACGGCGCATGCGGTGGAGACGGCGGCTTTGGTGATCTGTCGCCTCATAGGAGGCACCTCCCGTGAACCTGGGGCCACTGTTTCTTCGTTTGATAACTCTCCGTAGTCGTCAATGGTCACCCGTGTCCCGTGAGTGACGGTCCGGTGTGCCCCGAAGGGCTCTTATGTCTTCCGTGGAGCTCGCTACCGGGAATCCGTGGGTCCCCGCTTCTCCGGAATTGAACGGGAGCCGGCCTCACGCCCGGTCGCGCGGAATCTCTGGACGGGTGCTTGACGCTCGAAAGGCGAGGAGAATTTCGTTTCCGCTGTTTCACCCTGGTCAACGAGCTGAGCGATCCCCCATAAAGGCCGTGGCGGGAAAAGAGGCCTTTTTCCTGAGAATGACGGAACCCCCGGTGGCCGGGGGTTCCGTTTGGGGTCCTGTGTCGGGCGGCTCACGCCGTACGCGCGCCGGTGGATCCGTACCGGGTCCGGTCCGGCCGGGCACGATCCGGGGTCAGCAGAGCTTGATGAACCAGACCGGGTCCCAGTTCGTGATGAACTTGGCTCCGGGCTCGAAGTACCTGATGGGGTTGTGCTGCTGGTCGCGGAGCTCCACACGGACGTTCTGGTTGTTGAAATAGGGCGTCGTGCCACCCCACCTCGTCAGCGCGTACTCCGCGCAGGTGTAGAACCGGAACAGAACGTACCTGTCGCCGTTGCCGGCGTTGTACCTGATCCAGGTGCAGAGCCTCTCCGGCCCGCAACTGTTGACCCAGTCGGTGGCCTGCTGCTGGCTCCAGTCGGACTTCGTGTCCCAGACCTCCGGGGCGGGGCTGACCACAGGCCAGGGGATTATGTCCTTCGTCGCGGCCGGTACGCCCTTCACGCTCGCGACATCCGCCCCGGCTGGACTGACAAGGCCCGCGAGGGCCGCGACGACAAGGGTCAGCGCTGCCAGGACGCGTTTGATAGCTGACACGTGCACTCCATCCTTGGGCGATTACCTCATCACCGATCAAATCAGAAGCAGGAGAGCGATATAGGCCGGGAAAATGCCATTTTTCGCTGGTTTACTGCCAACATTGGATCGATGAAAGGAAGGCCCTTTTCCGTGACGGCCCCCTCACGTGTCGCCATCAGGGGTCAGGCCAGGTCCCACAGCAGGCGGTAGTATGCGATGCGCTCCTCGTCAGGGGCGACACCGTAGGCCTCGTACACCAGGTGGTCGTAGCCGGGGCCGTGGTTCCACTCGGTGCTCCAGGCCGCGACCGCGAGGTCGGCCCACCGGTCGGCCACCCCGAGCGAGCCGAGGTCGACGTGCGCGGCGAACGTGCCGTCGTCGTGCACCAGGGTGTTGGGGGCGCAGGCGTCCCCGTGGCAGACGACCAGCCGGTCGATCGGCGGAGGGTCGCCGATGATCGCCCGGGCTTCGGCGAGGCCGAGATGGCGGTGTTCGGGGGACCAGTCCTGCGGCCCCTCACCGTCGGCGACGCGCTCGTCAGCGCGGGCGAGCCGCCGCTCGACGCTCCAGTCGAACGGGCACTCCGCGACGGGCAGGGCGTCGTGGAGGACGCGCAGTCCCCGGCCGATCGCGGCCGCCGCGGCTGCGGAGGCCTCCGGGCCGTCACGCCAGCGGTCGTCCACCGCGGAACGGCCGACCAGCCCGGCCGTGACCAGCCAGGAGCCGTCGGCGTCGTCGCCGTGTTCGAGGACCTGAGGGACGTTCACCCAGTGTCGCGCCCAGGTCAGGCGTTCCGCCTCGGCGGCCAGGTCGATCTCCGGGGTGCCGACGGCGATCCACTTGGCGTATCTGACGCCGCCACGCCCGTCGTCGAGCCGGAACGTCAGGCCGCCGAGCTCGTTGCGCCACACCGGGGTGATGTCGTCGTCACCGGCGAGTGTCGCGATGACGTCGGGTACGGGCACCGGGCCGGTCGGGATCTCGTCGATGTCGATAAGGCTCATGGGCCGTGATGCTTCCAGGCACGCCGTACCGGGAACAAAGGGTTTTCAGCCACGGTCACATGTCGGCCCGGGTCGTGAGCCCGCGGTCCGTGAGCACCAGGGCCAGCCCGGCCACCGAGGCGGCGACCATGATCAGGGCGAGGACGTGCAGGCGGTCGTCGTTCACCTGGGTGTGGAAGGCGAGGGAGATCAGCGCGGTCGAGGCGATCGAACCGAGGAATCCGGAGGTGCGCAGCAGCCCCGAGGCGGTGCCGAGCTGGGCGGCCGGAGCCTGGGCGTACAGGGTGGTCTGGTTGGCGCTTGAGGTCGCGGCCAGGGTGACCCCGACGGCGAGCGTGATGCCGACGACCCAGAGGATCGGGGTGTCCCTGGTCAGCGAGAGGACCCCGATCGAGGCGGCCAGGCAGCAGAACGCCGAGACGAGGAGCGGGGCGCGGACGAGGTTGCGCCGTGAGATGGGCTGCACGATCAGGACGGGAAGCGCGCTCATGGGCAGCAGGAGCAGGCCCGCCTCCTTTGAGGAGACGCCGCGTTCGGCCTGCAACCACTGGGTGAGGCCGTACAGGACGGTGTAGACGCACAGTGACGCCACGGCCCAGCGCAGGTAGGTGCGGGTGAGCGCCGGATTGGCGCGCAGCAGGCGCATGTCGATGAAGGGACGGCTCGCCCGCAGCTCCCACCACACGAGCCCGGCCCCGAGCAGTACGGCCAGGCAGAGGGCGGTCCAGTTGGGACGCGGCAGCTCCATCAGGAAGACCAGCAGGGCGGCCATCGCCCCGCCGAACCCGGCGATGCCCGCCACGTCGACGCGGGCCGCGAGCTGCCGGGGCGTCACCGGCCCCTCGACCGGCGGGTCGGCGGGAATCCACAGCAGGGCCATGACCAGGGCCGCGAGCGCGACGGGCAGGTTGACCAGGAACGTGGTCCGCCAGCCCCAGGCGTCGACCAGGACGCCGCCGATGGGAAGACCGAGGGCCGCGGTGGCGGAACCGGCGAGCATCAGGCCGCCGAGCACGCCACCGGGCGGCGCGGTCAGGCCCGCCGCCTCCGCGCGGCGCCGGACGAGCAGCATCGCCGAGGGGTAGACGGCCGAGCTGCCCACACCGATCAGGGTCCTGGCCACAACCAGGGCGGTCAGGCTCCGCCCCGTCCCGCCGACGACGCCGCCCGCCAGGACGATCAGCAGGCCGGTCAGGAAGACACGGCGGGCCCCGAACTCCTCGGCGAGCTTCCCGCCGGTCGGCTGGGCGATGGCGCCCGCCAGATAGAGCGCGGAGACCAGCACCGCGGTCCGCCCGACCGGGACGCGCACGGCGGCGGCGACCGGGACCAGCGCGGTCGCGATGAGGGAGGTGTTGACCGCGTTGATCGTCGATCCGGTGAACAACGGCGCCACGAACCGCCAGGAGAAGGCGGAGTCCCGCGTCACAGGCGCTCGACCGGGGGCGGTGCGGCCATCAGGGTCTCCGGTTGGGCGAGGACGAACCCGCCGCCGGTGCGCGCCCGTTCCGGGTGGGCCGCCTCCGGGAACCGCCTGCGGACAGCGCGACGTAGCCGCCCAGGAGCGCCAGGCCGGTCAGCGTCTGCGCCACCAGGAAGGGCAGCGGGTCGGCGGGCCGTACGGCCAGGGCCAGCAGGGCGGGCGCGCAACCGGGCAGGGCGAGGTCGACGCCGGTCAGCCCCCACAGCAGCGGCCCCGTGGGAATCGCGCCGCCCGGAGTGTCGATGACCGGCATGGAGTGGTCGATCGGGCGCCTCCTGGCCATCCGCAGCGCCGCGACCGCCAGGACGGGGCCGCAGGCCGGACCGAGCAGCGGCCACCACGTGCCCGTGCCGAGGGCACCCGAGACGCTCAGCCCGGCCAGGGCCGCCCCCAGCCAGCAGGCGCCGAACAGGGCGGGCGGCAGAGCCCGTACGGCCAGCGCGGTACGGGGACCGACGGCGAGCGCCCGCAGCAGGGCGGGATTGTCACCGTCACGGCGGGCACCGGAGGTGACGGAGACCGCCGCGGCGAGCGTGCCCATGGCCGTCAGCGCGACGGCCACCTGGGATAACCCGGCGGTCACGGCCAGGGCGGGCAGCGCGGCGGCACCGGCCAGCACCGCGAGCCGTACCGGACGGCGTCCGGCGCGGCGGGCCTCCTGCCAGGCCAGCGCCCAGGCGCCCGGCACCGGCCAGCGGCGCGAGCGCAGCGCCCGGCCCCGCCAGTGGTTGTCCTCGACCGACCAGGTCAGCGCGCCCGGGTCCAGGGTCACGGTCGCCTGGGCCACCCTTCCCGACCGGGCGGAGGCGGCCAGGATCGCACGGGCGGGGACACGGTCGAGCGCCGTCCAGGCCCGCCGTACCAGGAACGCGGCCACCGCCGCCGTACAGCAGGCGACCGCGCCGACCACCCCGGCGGGGAGAGCGGCCGCCACCCGGCCGGGCCCCGGACCCGACACGGCCATCAGTACGGCCGCCGCCACGGTGAGGGCGATCAGAGCCTGCAACCAGGCGTCCCAGGTGGGGAAGGCCTGACCGAGGACCCCCATCGCCATGCCGCCGAGCCCGGCGCCGAGGCCGATCACCAGCGCGGCCGCCAGCCGCAGGGGGAGCAGGTCGGGGGCGCCGAGCACGGCGACCAGCGTCGTGCCCAGCACCAGCCCGCCCAGGATCGAGACCACGAGCAACGTCCGCGCCGTCCCGCCCAGGACGGTACGGCGCGGCAGCGGGGAGAGCAGGCGCCAGGAGGCGTCGGCGGCGCCGAGCACCACCGGCCCGGCCGCCCTGACGACGGCCAGGTAGCCCGCGTAGGCCACGGCGACCAGCGCCAGCCCGGCTCCCACCTGCCGGGGATCGGCCGGGTGGACGAGGTTCTCCAGCACGGAGGCGACCGGCCTGCCGAGGACCGCGAGCGCCATGGCGACGCCGAACAACGTCGTGTACCGGTCCTGCCAGCGTCTCATCGCGCCGCCTCCAGCCTGACCAGGCGGGCGCCGCAGGCCTCGGCGAGGGCGAGGTCGTGGGTGGCCATGACGACGGCGCCGCCCCGCGTGGCGTACTCACGCAGGAGGTCCGCCAGGCGGTCGCGGAAGGCGGCGTCAAGGCCGCGTTCCGGCTCGTCGAGCAGCAGCAGGCGGCTCGGCCTGACCAGTGTCGCGGCCAGTGAGACCCGCTGGCGCTGCCCGGTCGACAGGGTCAGCGGGTGCAGGTCGGCGCGGCCCTCAAGGTCGAACGCGGCGAGGGCCGTCCCGGTGTCCATCCGCCCGCCACCGTGTACGGTCGCCACCAGCTCCAGGTGCTCCCGGACGCTCAGCCCCGGATACCAGGCGGGCTCGTCGCCGGCCAGCGCCACCTCGCGCCAGAATCCCGCGGTGTCCGCCGGAGGTTCGCCCAGCACCAGGACCCGGCCGTCCGCCGGGATCTCCAGTCCGGCCAGGCAGCGCAGCAGCGTCGACTTGCCCGCGCCGTTCTCCCCGATGACGGCCACGATCTCCCCGGGGCCCGCCGTCAGGCCGACTCCGCGCAGCACCGCCTGCCCGCCCAGGTCCACCCGCACGTCACACGCGGTCAGGGTCGCTTCCACGGTCACGAGTCCGGGGCGGTTTCGGTCACGCCGGAAGGGCCGGCCCAGGCCCACGGTCCTGAGGTCGTGCCGGGCGTGACGCCGCCGGGCGGGCAGGAGAGGGCGCGGGTGGTCGGACGGCTCCCGGGGAGCTCGAACCGCTGGTTTCGCGGGTCGACGCTCCAGCTGTGGGCGCCGACGATCCCAGCCGAGTGCGGCTGGCGTTGGAGGGGGTTCGTCAAGATCGGTGATTCCGGCACGCCCACAGACTAGGGCGTGTCCTCCCGCCATGAGCGGGGCCCGGCGGCGCGTGCGGTTGCGGTGGGCGGCGGAGCGAACGTAACCTTCCGGCAACGCGTTGACGGAGACGAGTAGTCCCCGGGCACGGACAGGTCGGAGAGAGCCGCCGGAAGCTGCGAAGGCGGACCTGTCCCCGGGGGTGAAGACCCTCCCGAGTGCGGGGAGAAACGGCGTGCGCGCCCAATGCCCCGCCGGCCGGCCCCCGTGATCGGGCCGTCGAGGCCGTCGTGACGGCGGCGAAAGTGCGGTGGCACCGCGAGTTCCCTTCTCGCCCGCACTCCCAAGGGATCACCACTCACTGAGTTGAGGTTTGTGATGATCTCCACATCCACTCGTACCCTGGCCGCCGAGCTTCCACGGCGAATCGGCGACCGGGTCACCGTCCAGGGCTGGCTGCACCGGGGACGGACCCTGAAATCGGTGGTCTTCCTCATCCTGCGGGACCGGTCAGGCCTGGCCCAGGCCGTCTTCACCGGCCCCGAGGCCATGGCCGAGGCCGACGGCCACCCCGAGGAGACGGTCCTGAGCGTCACCGGGACCGTGACCGCCAACCCACAGGCTCCCGGAGGGGTCGAGCTGACCTCCCCGGAGGTCGTCGCCCTGTCGGGGCCCGCCGAGGCCCCGCCGTTCGACCTCTACCGGCCCGGGGTGCCCGCGACACTGCCGACCATCCTCGACCACGCCCCGGTCACGCTGCGCCACCCGGCGCTGCGCGCGCCGCACGTCATCTCGGCCGCCTCGGTCGCGGGCTTCAGGGCGGCGCTCGACGGTCTCGGCTTCACCGAGATCCACACGCCGAAGGTGGTGGCCTCGGCGACCGAGTCGGGCGCCAACGTCTTCGCGATCGACTGGTTCGGCACCCCCGCCTACCTGGCGCAGTCTCCGCAGTTCTTCAAGCAGGCCATGGTCGGGGTCTTCGAACGGGTCTACGAGACCGGCCCGGTCTTCCGGGCCGAGCCGCACGACACCGCGCGGCACCTGGCCCAGTACACCTCGCTGGACGCGGAGCTCGGGTTCGTCACCGACCACCGGGACGTGATGGCGGTGCTGCGCGAGGTGCTGGCGGGCATGACGGAGGCCGTCGCGCGTCAGGCGGGCGAGGAGTGCGCGCTGCTGGACGTCGCGCTGCCCAAGGTGCCCGAGCGCATCCCGGAGATCCACTTCGCCGAGGCGCAGGAGCTCATCGCCGCCCACACCGCCGAGGACCCCAGGGGGGAGCCGGACCTCGCCCCGGCCCACGAGCGCTGGCTGTCGGAGTGGGCGCTGAACGAGCACGGCAGCGAGTTCCTGTTCGTCTCCGGCTACCCGATGGTCAAGCGGCCGTTCTACACCCATCCCCAGCCGGGCAGGCCGGAGTACTCCAACAGCTTCGACCTGCTCTTCCGGGGCCTCGAACTGGTCACCGGAGGTCAGCGTCTGCACCGGTACGAGGACTATCTCGCCGTCCTGGCCGCCAAGGGCGAGTCCGCCGAGCCGTACGAGGGGTATCTGTCGGCCTTCCGGCACGGCATGCCGCCGCACGGCGGGTTCGCCCTGGGGCTCGAACGGTGGACCGCCAGGCTGACCGGCGCCGACAACGTCCGCCGCGCGACGCTGTTCCCCCGTGACCTGCACCGCCTGAACCCCTGACGTCTCCCTCCCGTACGGCCCGCCCCGGTTCCCGCTGGGGCCGGGCCGTACGGCGTGGCCGCCTGGTCAGGAGGCCCGCTCGGCGCTCTCCTCCGCACCGCCGAGCAGGTGCTCCCTGCCCCAGGCGCCCAGCGGGCCCAGCGCCGCGTTGAGCGAGGCGCCCAGCGGGGTCAGGGAGTACTCGACCCTGGGCGGCACCTCGGCGTACACCTCACGGTGCACGATGCCGTCCCCCTCAAGCTCGCGCAGGTGGGAGGCGAGCACCTTCTCGGTCACCCCCGGCACCAGCCTGCGCAGCTCGCCGAAGCGGCACGGCCGTTTGTCGAGCGCCCAGAGGATCAGGACCTTCCACTTGCCGCCGATCACGTCCATCGCCGCGTCGATCCCGCAGACGTACGCCCCCGGCCTGGGTACGGTCGCCATCTCCAGCCCTCCTGCCTGCTCACTCACCCCGGGGTAAGCACCCACTTCGAAGTGCGTACTTGATCGTTCCGGGGACCGGGATCCAGCCTAGTAGGCATGAACGACAACACTTCCGGACTCACTCTGCTCGGCCTCGGCGCCATGGGCACCGCGCTGGCCCAGGCCTGGCTGACCGCCGGTCACCGGCTGACCGTCTGGAACCGTACCCCGGGCAGGGCCGAGGCGCTCGCCGGGCGGGGCGCGCGGATCGCAGGGAGCGCGGCGGAGGCGGTGGCCGCCAACCGCCTCGTGGTGACCTGCCTGCTCGACGACGCCTCGGTCGGGGAGGCCCTGGACGGCGCCGACCTGACGGGCAAGGACCTGGTCAACCTCACCACCGGCACCCCCGGGCAGGGACGCGCCCGCGCCGCCTGGGCCGCCGAACGCGGCGCCCGTTTCCTGGACGGCGGCGTCATGGCGGTCCCCCCGATGATCGGCGCCCCGGAGTCGGGGGCCTTCATCTTCTACAGCGGCTCCCGCGACCTCCTCGACGAGCACCGGGACACGCTGGCCGTACCGGCGCGGCCCGTTCACGTCGGGGAGGACGCCGGGTACGCCGCGCTGCAGGACGTGGCGCTGCTGAGCGCGATGACCGGGATGTTCGCCGGGGTCACGCACGCCTTCGCCCTGCTGCGCCGGGAGAAGGACATCTCGCCGAAGGAGTTCGCCCCCACGCTGGTGGCCTGGCTCACCGCCATGGCCTCCTACACCTACGGCATCGCCGACCATCTGGAGAGCGGCGACTACACCAGGAACGTGACCTCCAACCTCGCCATGATGGTCGAGGGCAACGCGACGATGCTGCGGACGGCCGAGGAGCAGGGGATCAGCGCCGAACTGATCACCCCGTTCACGACCTTGATGGAACGCCGCCTGGCCGACGGCCACGGCGACGAGGGCACCGCGGGGGTGGTCGATCTGCTCCTCCGCTGACCCTGGGCGGTTTGTGGGGTTTTGGTGCGGGTAACCCGGCGGAACGGAGGGGTTCCCGCGCGAAGGAGCGGACATGTCAGCGACGAAGAGAATCCTGGTCGTCGTCACCAACGTCGGCGAGTACGAGAAGGCGGGCATGCGGACGGGCCTGTGGCTGGGGGAGCTGACGCACTTCTGGGACCACGCCGAGCGGGCCGGGTTCTCCCTGGACATCGCGAGCCCGTCCGGCGGCACGATCCCGATCGACCCGGAGAGCCTGGCCCACGACGTGCTGGCGGAACTGGGCACGGAACGGCGCTATCGGGACAGGAGGTTCATGAACCTCCTCGACGACACCAGGAAGGTGGCCGACGTCGACGTCGAGGACTACGACGCGATCTATCTCACCGGCGGGCACGGGGTCATGTTCGACTTCCCGCGCAGTGACGACCTGGAGTCGCTGGTCGCCAGGTTCCACGAGAGCGGACGCGTGGTCTCGGCCGTCTGCCACGGCCCCTGCGGGCTGCTGAACGTCACGCTCTCGAACGGGGAGCCGCTGGTCAGGGACAGGGACGTCACCGGCTTCTCCTGGCCGGAGGAGGAGGCGGCCGGCCGCGACGACGCCGTCCCCTACAGCCTCCAGGAGGAGCTGAAGAGGCTCGGAGCCCACTACAGCGTCGCCGGCAGGCCGTTCGAGGCCCACGTCGTCGAGGACGACCGGCTGATCACCGGCCAGAACCCCGGCAGCGCCAGAGGGGTCGCCGAGGCCGTCGTCAGACGGCTCCAGCCCGCCTGAGCACGCCGTACGGGCTCACACGGGTGCGTTCACCGGGGCAGCAGCCGGTCGAAGAAGCGGTCGAGCGGCGCCACGTGCCGCTCCGGGTCCCGCCACCGGGCGGCCACGCTGTCGGGCAGGTGCAACTCGCCGGTCAGCACGCCGTTCCTGAAGACCCGTACCGCCGGATGGATGGCCCCGCCTCCGGCGCCGCGGGTCACCCCCTCGGGCAGCGGGAGCCGCTCGGCCCCCAGCGCGACGGCCTCCAGGTCGTCGGGGCCGGGCTCCCTGCTCTGCCACAGGCCGATGGTCACCAGATCTCCGAAGCGCTCGACGGCGTAGTCCTCGGGAAGCTCCTCGTAGCACTCGATGCCGTGCTCGGTGATCACCAGGGCGTCGACCAGGTAGCCCGCCTGCGCCCACAGGGCCGAACTGCGGTTGACCCGGTCGAGGACCGTCCCGGTCAGCGCGGGCCGGGGGACGGGGGTGCGCGGCAGCCGTACCCCGTCGTAGCGCTCGGCGAGCAGGCGGCTGAGCGTGCGCAGGTTGTAGCGGAAACCGTAGATGAACGCCGAGGAACCCCGCCTGGCGTCCCGGGCCTGCATCATGGTGCCCGCCACGTAGAGCCCGGGGAGACCGGCCGACTCCCAGTCGGAGGTGAGCGCGGGCAGCCTCCCGCCGGGGAGGGTCCGCAGCTCGTCGGCGAACACCTCGGTGTCCATCCGGAAGCCGGTGCAGCGCAGCACCGCGTCGTACTCCAGCCTCTCCGGGCCGCCGCCCGCGTGGTTGTGGACGACGTCGGCGGTGTAGACCGCGCCGTCGAAGGAGATCCGCTCGACCGAGCAGTCGAGCAGCGCGTGCAGCGAGCTGAAGTGGTGGCTGTCGAGCAGCGTGCCGTGACAGCCGCGCACGTCCCCCGGATGCCGGGAGTTCCAGGCGAGCCTGACCGGTCTCGGGCTGGCCAGATGGATCACCGAGGCGTGGTCGCGCAGCGCGTGCGCCGTCTCGAAGGCCGCGTTGCCCTTGCCCAGGATCAGCACCCGTTTGCCGAGGAACGACTCGGGATCGACCGTCATGTCCTCATACCCCTCGGCGTGCTCGATGCCGGGGATGTCGGGAACGTACGGCCCGCCCCATCCGCAGGCCCAGATCAGGCACTCGGCCTGGAACTGGCCGCCGCCCTCCGTTTCGAGCCGGAACCCCTCCTCCTTGCAGGTCACCCGGCTGATCCCGGTGCCGAAGGCGACCCGCAGGTCGTGGGTGGTGTGGAAGTCGGCGAGATAGCGCCGCAGATCGTCGGGGGAGGGGAAGTAGTCGTCGCTGTAGGCGGGGAACAGCAGGGACGGATCGTCGCTCAGCAGCGAGTTCCAGTCCCAGCGCAGCCTGAGCTCCGGATCGTCTGACCAGTCCCGGGCCCTGTTGATCGAGATCAGCCGCCGGTGCCGGGGAAAGCGGGCGAAGAAGTCACCCGCGGACCGCTCCCGCTCGACGATCACGTAGTCGGCGCCCCGTTCCTGCAGGAAGTAGCCGATCTGCAACCCCGCGGGCCCGGCGCCGACCACGACGTAACGATGTTCCTGGATCACGGGGCCGGCCTTTCTGGAGGTTGTACGGGCCCATGTGGGATACCCACCTCCGGCGAGGAGTCATCCCCGTGTGTCTCGTCCCGGCGCGTACGGCTCAGGCGAGCAGGGCGACCAGCGCCTCGCCCTTCGCGGTCGCCCTGACGCGTACGTGGCGGCCGTGTCGCTCGCGGTCCAGCAGTCCCGCGGCCTCAAGCTGGGCACAGTGGTAGGTCGCCGCGGCGGGGGTCGAGCGCAGCAGGGAGGCGACCTCGCTCATGGTGAGCGAGGCCCCGGCGGCCCGCAGGATGGCGGCACGGGCCTGCCCCAGGGTGAGGGCCAGGGAGTCGGGCGGGGCGTCCTTCTGGTCGCCGTCGTCCCACAGCACCCCCAGCGCGGGCAGCGGGTAGCCGATCCACACCATCCCGGGATCGTCGAAGGCGAAGATGCTCGCGCCGTTGCCCGACACGATCGGCACCAGGGCGAGCCGACGTCCGGCCAGGTCGAACCGCTTGGCCTGCTGGTCGGGAAGGCCGAGCGTGGTGCCGGAGAAGTGGAAGCGCGGGCTGAGGTTGCCCATGACCGTCTCAAGGCGGTCGGTGACCGTGGCGGCCCCGATCCGCTCCCGCTCCCGCTTGAGCAGGCTGTCCGCCCGGCGCCAGACCGGCCTGAACTCCTGCCACAGCACGCGCATGAGGTGCGAGTAGGCGTGGATCCACGCGCCGGGGCGTTCGACGACGGGCCGCCACTGGGCGGGGACGGCAGGCTGGAACTCCGTTTCGAGTTCGGCGAGCAGGGTGTCGGGGGAGAGGTCGGCCAGCCGCTCCAGATGGGTGTCGGCGTCGGGTTCCGACATCGAGACCGCCGGGCTGACGCAGTCGGGGATGACCGAGAAGGACGGGGCGAACAGCGGGCGCAGCACCTCGGCCGCGTTGCGCGGGGCGGCGGACATGACCGCCTTCTGCCAGTGCCGTGGGACGCCGTGTGGACGGCCCCCCAGGGTCCCGGCCGTCAGCGACAGCAGCGTGGCCCCGGGATGGAGCACGACCGAAACCTTGACCTCGTCCAGGCGCCCGAGGCGGAGTTCGGAAAACCCCTGCATAGGGTGCTCCCCTTTCGGTGCTTCCGCGGTGGATGTCCCGTCCCGCTGAAGCCATATTTTTGTCCCGATCCCGGGAGTGCGCACCTTTTAAGGATCATTTTAATGATTGTGGTTGATTTTGCCGTTCGCGATGCTTGTTCTGCGCGGCTCGAACGGGGGTGCCTCCCGTCCGGTCCGTGCGCGGGGCAGGAGGGGATCATGCGTTTCACGGGGGTTCGTACGGTTTCCTGAGCTCCGGGGGTGCTCGCCGGGGGATGACGGTGAGCGCCGTCCGGTGCCGGAGGTGACCGTCCCGCTCGACGTACCGGTACAGCCATGCCGGTACGGCCGCGCAGGTCGCGGCGAGTGGCGGGACGGGCGGGGCGCCGGTCGCCGAGGCCCGGCGAGCGCGTGGCTCCATCGCGCGCCCGAACACGGCACCGGCGCCGCAGGGGGCGGCGGACGGCTCGCCCATGAGGGATGCGGCGGGCCCAACACCGCCGTCCGCGGCCGTGTCAGCCGCCTGACGGCGTGAGCCCGAAGGGAGCCGTCAGCAGGACACGGCCGAGCGGTACGACCCCGCGGGGGCGTGGGGGCCGTACCGCCTGAACGGCGTCGCTCAACGGAGCGACGCCGTTCAGCCGTTCTTCGGGGCTCCCGGGGGTTCCTGGGTAACCAGACTTTCAGGGATATATCCCGAAAATACGTATTAAAAGCCACAGGGTGGCGGCGGTGGCTCGGGGGAAAAATCCCTAGATCGCTTTTCTGGGATGCATGTACCCCACAAAAGATCACGAATACCCTTACGTCAATATATAAAAGCGATCATGAAGGCTGTCAGTCCGGAACGGAAGAATGCCCGCGTTCGCCCACAGGTCCCTTCGCCCAGGCGGCACCGGCTCTTCCTGGCCGTCCTGCTGGTCGCGGTGGCGCTGCGTGTTCTCACCGTCATGGGCTACTCGCCGGTCGTGTGGTTCGAGGACTCCTTCGACTACGTGGGCGTCGCCGAACGGCCGCAGCCCTACGAGGTCCGTCCCAGCGGCTACTCCCTGCTGCTGTGGCTCCTGCGACCGCTGCACAGCTTCGCCGCCGTCGCGATCCTCCAGCATCTGATGGGGCTGGCGACCGGGACGGCGATCTACGCGCTCGTCCGCCGCAGGGCGGCCGGGACACGGGCGGGGTGGGCGGTGCTCGCAGCCACCCCCGTCCTTCTCGACGCCTACCAGATCTTCTTCGAGCACACGATCCTGAGCGACGTCCCCTTCACGTTCCTGGTGGTCGTCGCCGTCGCGGTCGTGCTCTGGACGCCAGGGGTCACCCCCGGCCGCGCGGCCACGGCCGGGCTGCTGCTGGCCGTCGCGGCGCTCACCCGCTCGATCGGGCTCGTGCTGCTCCCGCTGCTCGCCGCCTACCTCCTGGTCGCCCGCGCGGGCGCCCGAGCCCTGCTCACGGCGCTGGTCGCGGTCGCGGTCCCGCTCGGCGGCTACGCCGCGTGGTACGGCGCCTGGCACGGCACCCCCGCGCTCAACGGGGGCAACGGCGTGTGGCTGTGGGCCAGGACCATGCCGTTCGCCGACTGCCGGAGGATCAGGCCGCCGCAGGAGGAGGCCGTCCTGTGCCCGTCCCAGCCGGTCGGTTCGCGCCCGGCCTCGCCGTACTTCATCTGGTCGGACTGGTCGCCCCTGCGCCGGGTGCCCGGCCACCCCGTCGTCACCCGCGCGGACCTGTTCCAGCCGAGGATCGACGCCCTGGCGGGAGACCTGGCCCGGCGCGCCGTCCTCGCCCAGCCGCTGGACTATCTCCGGGTGGTCGGTGAGGATCTGCGCAGGACGCTGAGCTGGCGAAGAGGACCGGTGCCGGGTGCGGCGCCGGTCGTCTACAACCGTTACGTCCTGCCCAACACCGAAGGTCCGTTGCCCGACGGGGTCAGGATCCCCGGTGGAGGCATCAGGGCCGACCTGCTGGCCTACGGGCACGGACGGCCGGAGACCCGGGTCGTCGAGCCCGCGGCGGGGGTGATGCGTGCCTACCAGTCCTTCGGCTTCCTGCCCGGACCGCTGTTCGGCGCCCTCGCGGCGGGAGCCCTCCTGGCCTGCGCGACCCGTCTCATCCCGAACACCCGAGCCCGGAGCGCCCGAACCTGGCGAGCCCGGATCCGAGGCGTCGGAATCCAGGGCGTTCGAACCCGGAGCGCCGAAAGCCAGGGTGCCGAAAGCCGGTTCGCCCAGAGCTCGGACGCCCCGGGCTCGGGCACCCGGGATCCGGAGGCTCAAGATTCGGAGACCCGGGGTTCGGAGACCCGGGGTTCGAAGGTGCAGGGTTCGGAGACGGGCAGGAGAGCCACACCGGCCGGGGCGTTGCCGTTGGCCATGGCATTCGCCCTCATCGTGTGCCCGGTGGCCGTCACCGCCTACGACAGCAGGTACTGGCTGCCCGCCGTCCCGCTGCTCTGCCTGGCGTTGAGCCTCGCCCTCACCGAACGCCGCCCCGAACCGTCCCGGTGAAGGCCACGAAGGCCATGACGGCCCATGACCCACACCTTCGTCCGTGACGTCTCAGGGTGCCTCTCGGACCTCCGGGGGCGGACGCGATCCGCGCCGCACGCACTCCGCCGCACGGGACGGCGCCGGGTCAGGCGCGCAGACGCAACCCCCTGGGGGTCGGGTGGAATCCGGCGGATTCGAGGGCGGCACCCAGCGGGGAGTCGTTGATGGCGGTGCCGTCGGCCCGTTCGACGGTCAGTTTGCCCAGCGCCCCGTCGCGTACGGCCAGCGCGAGGGCGTCGACCGCGGGCTGCAGGACGTCGCCGTCGGCGAAGGACAGCAGGGTCCTGCCACCGCGTTCCACATAGAGAACCAGGTGCCCGTCGACCAGCACCACCAGGGAACCCGCCTTCCTGCCCGGTTTGTGAGACACCTCTCCCGGGTGCGCGGGCCACGGCAGGGCGGCGCCGTACGGGTTGGCCGGGTCGGTCGCCGCCAACACGACCGCCCGCCGCGAGGCCTCACCCCGTGGCACCGCACCCTGTGACATCGCACCCCTCGGCCCTCCGCCCCGAGCTCCCCAGGACCCTCCGCCCCACTCGCTCTCACCCCCGGGGTCCATGACCGGCGGGCCGGTCCGCCACGGGTCCGAAGACACCCCGGCGGCCGGATCGTCGAGCGAGGTGGCGGGCGGGACGGCGGATGGGGAGACGGGCGGGCGGACGGGCGGTGCCGAGGTCGCGCGCATCCGGTCGACCGCGCCGGCCAGCGCGAACTGCGCCCCGCCGAGCCCCTCGACGAAGTAACCCCTGCGGCACCGGCCGCTCTCCTCGAAGGCGCGCAGCACGGGATAGACCGCGGCGAACCCACCGGGCAGCCGTTCGGCGGCGACCGCGCCACGGGTCACCACGCCGTGCCGTTCCAGCAGGACCTCCGCCTGGGCGTGCGCGCGCTGGGTCGCGTCCTGCGACGGGGCGGGCAACGACCACCAGCGCCCGCCGACGGTCGGCGGGCCGCTCCGGCTGGGAAGCACCGCGCGCCTGCTGCGCGAAGGCGCCCTGCGGTGGGCGGGACGCCCGGTGCCGAGCGTGGCGCGCAGCGGCGCGAGCGTGTCACCGGTGATCCGCCCCGCCCACACCAGGTCCCACAGCGCGGCGGCGAGCGCGCCGTCGTCCGGGACCGCGCCCGGCATCAGGGAGCCGACCCGGCCGGACAGGTCGCGGAAGAACAACGCGCCCCCGCCGTTCAGGACGTCGAGCACCCGCTCGTGCACCGGTGTCATGGTGATCTCCACCGGATCGGGCATCAGCAGCGGGGCGGTGTCGGCGAAGTACAGCGCGACCCAGCCGTCTCCACCGGGCAGCGACCCCTGACCCGCCCAGACGACCTCGCCGGAGGAGGTCAGCTCGTCGAGCATCGAGGGGTCGTATCCGGGCACCCGCGAGGGCAGGATCAGCGTCTCCAGCGCGGAGGCGGGCACCGCCGCCCCCTGCAACTGCTCGATGGCCCCGGCCAGCGCGTCGATGGGCGGCCTGCCCCGCTGCTGACCGCCGGTGATGCCGTGCCAGGCGGGGGAGAAGGCGGCCAGGGCCTCCGGGGGAACCGGCTCGACCTCCTTGCGGAGCCTGGCCAGCGACCTGCGGCGCAGGGTCCGCAGCACCCCGCCGTCGCACCACTCCTCACCCCGGCCCCCGGGCCTGAACTCCCCGTTCACCACCCTGCCGTGGACGGCCAGGCGGCGCAGCGCGTCGGTGACGACGGCGGGCCCGAGACCGAACCTCGCGGCGGCGGTGTCCGCCGAGAACGGCCCGCGCGTACGGGCGTGCCTGGAGACGAGATCGCCGAGGGGGTCCTCGACCGGTTCGAGGAACACGTGCGGCACCCCGACGGGCAACGGCGCGCCGAGCGCGTCACGCAGCCGGGCGGCGTCCTCGATCGCCGCCCACTGCTCCTGCCCGGCGATCCGCACCCTGATCGCCCGCCTGGCGGCCTCAAGCGCGCCGAGCCAGGCCGGGTCGCCCTCACGCAGGCTCACATCCGCCGCGACCAGCGGGCCGTGTGAGCGGAGCAGGTCGGCCAGGTCCTCGGCGTCGCGCAACGGCCGGTCGAGCCGTGCGAGCTCCCGCTCGGTGTCGGCGATCACGTCGGGGTCGAGCAGCTCACGCAGGTCGGCCTGGCCGAGCAACTCGGCCAGCAGGCTCGTGTCGAGGGCGAGCGCCTGGGCCCGGCGCTCCGCCAGCGGGGCGTCCCCCTCGTACATGAACGCGCCCACGTAGTTGAACATCAGCGACGCCGCGAACGGCGACGCCTGCCCGGTCTCGACCTCGACCAGCCGCACCCGCCTGGCCGCGATGTCGCGCATGAGCCCGGCCAGCCCGGGGACGTCGAACACGTCCTGCAGGCACTCGCGCATCGTCTCGAGCACCACGGGGAAGGAGGCGTATCTTCCGGCGACGTCGAGCAGGTGCGAGGCCCGCTGCCGCTGCTGCCACAGCGGGGTGCGCCTGCCAGGCGTGCGCTTGGGCAGCAGCAGCGACCGGCCCGCGCACTCGCGGAAACGCGCCGCGAACAGCGCCGAACCGCCGAGCTCCTCGGTGACGATCCGTTCGATCTCGTCGGGGTCGAAGACCGCGATGTCCGAGGGAGGCCCGGAGAGCGTGTCGGGAACGCGCAGCACGATGCCGTCGTCGGAGTGCACCGCCTGGACGTCGGTGCCGTAGCGCTCCCGCAGCCGTCGCCCGATCGCCAGGGCCCACGGCGCGTGCACCCTGGCGCCGTACGGCGAGTGCACCACGACCCGCCAGTCGCCGAGCTCGTCGTGGAACCGCTCGACCAGCAACGTCCGGTCATCCGGCACGTAACCGGTCGCCTCCCGCTGCTCGGCCAGGTAGGACAGCAGGTTCGCGGCGGCGAGCTCGTCGAGCCCGGCCGCCCGGATGCGGGACAGGGCGGCCTCGCGCGCCGCGTCGCCGCCCCCCTCCGAACCCCGCCCCGGCCTCCGCCGCCTCCGCGTCGTGTCGGCCGGGTCCGGGCCGCCGGAGGCGGACGACTCCGTGGTCTTCCCGCCGCCCGAGTCCGCGCCCGCGGCGGACATCTCACGCAGGAACTCGCCGATCGCCCTGCCCAGCTCGGCAGGGCGGCCCGCGCTGTCACCGTGCCAGAAGGGCAGCTTGCCCGGCCGGCCCGGGGCGGGGGAGACCAGGACCCGGTCGGCCGTGATGTCCTCGATCCGCCACGAGGTCGCGCCCAGCACGAACACGTCCCCGGCGCGGGACTCGTAGACCATCTCCTCGTCCAGCTCGCCCACCCGGGAGGACTTCTCCCCGGCGAGGAACACGCCGAACAGCCCCCGGTCCGGGATCGTGCCCCCGTTGGTCACCGCCAGCCGCTGGGAGCCGGGGCGCCCGCTCAGCGTGCCCGTGACCCGGTCCCACACGACACGCGGCCGCAGCTCGGCGAACTCCTCGCTGGGGTAACGCCCGGCGAGCATGTCGAGCGTCGCCTCAAGCGCGCTGCGGGGCAGCCCGTGGTACGGCGCGGCACGCCGTACCACCGTCTCCAGCTCGTCGACCGTCCAGTCGTCGAGCGCCGTCATCGCCACGATCTGCTGGGCCAGCACGTCGAGCGGGTTGCGCGGGTAGCGCAGCTCCTCGATCCGCCCGTCGCGCATCCGCTCGGCGACCACGGCGGTCTGGACCAGGTCGCCCCGGTATTTGGGGAAGATCACGCCACGGGAGACGGCCCCGACCTGGTGACCGGCCCTGCCGATGCGCTGCAGGCCGCTGGCCACGCTCGGCGGCGACTCGACGCAGGCGACCAGGTCGACCGAGCCCATGTCGATGCCGAGCTCCAGGCTGGAGGTCGCCACCACCGCGGGCAGCCGCCCCGACTTCAGAGCCTCCTCGATCTGGGAACGCTCCTGCTTGGAGACCGAGCCGTGGTGGGCCCGCACGATCTCAGGGAGGGCTCCCTTCGAGGCACCGGCCTGCGCCATCATCGCCGCCGGGGTCGCCAGGGAGGCCGGGGGCGCGGGGGCGCCGGGGGGAGTGGGGAAGCCCTCGGCCCAGTGGGCGGGCTCCCCGGCCTCCGGCTCCGGCTGGGAGCCCGCCCCGTGCTGCCAGGCCAGCTCGTTGAGGCGGGTGCACAGCCGTTCGGCCAGCCGCCGCGAGTTGGCGAACACGATCGTCGAGCGGTGCCGCCCGATCAGGTCGAACAACCGCTCCTCGACGTGTGGCCAGATGGAGCGTCTGGGCGCGGGACCGGCCGGCCACCGCTCCTCGTCGGCGGGGTCGGCCGGCCGTACCGGGGCGTCGAGCTCGGTCATGTCCTCGACGGGGACGACGACCTCGACCTCGATCACCTTGTCCGAGGGCGGCTGGACCACCACGGCGGGCTTCCCGCCGCCGAGGAAGGTGGCGACCTCGCTCACCGGGCGCACCGTCGCCGACAGCCCGACGCGCTGGGCGCGGCGGGCGAGCAGGGCGTCGAGCCGTTCGAGGCTGAGGGCCAGGTGCGCGCCGCGCTTGGTCGCCGCGACCGCGTGCACCTCGTCGAGGATGACGGTCTCGACCCCGCGCAGCGCCTCACGGGCCTTGCTGGTCAGCAGCAGGAACAGCGACTCCGGGGTGGTGATGAGGATGTCGGACGGTTTGGCGGCGAAACGTCTGCGCTCCTCGGCGGAGGTGTCGCCCGAGCGGATCGCCACCGAGATCTCCGGCACCGGGAGCCCGAGCCGCCGGGCGGTCTGCCGCAACCCGGCCAGCGGTGCCCTGAGGTTGCGCTCGACGTCGACCGCCAGCGCCTTGAGCGGGGACACGTAGAGCACCCGGCACCGCCGGGAGGGCTCCTCCTCCGTCCGTTCCTCCGCCCGCGCCGCCAACCGGTCGAGTGACCACAGGAACGCGGCCAGGGTCTTGCCCGACCCCGTCGGCGCGACCACGAGAGTGTCGTCGCCCCGGGCGATGGACGCCCACGCGCCCTCCTGCGCGGCGGTCGGGGCGGAGAAGGCTCCGGTGAACCACTGCCTGGTCACGGGGGTGAAGAGACTGAGCGCCCCGCCCATGGGATCGGTGTCCGCCTCACGCACGTGAGATCGCCCCCTCGTCTCGTCCCGGCCGGACGGCCCGGCCACCGCTCCATGGTGCACGGCGCCACCGACAGAATCCGTCCCACTCCCTCACCCCACTGATAGGGGGAAAGATCACAATAAGTCGTCCTTAATAGCTTTTATCCAAATTTGTGATGCCAGCCGGGGCCCGGAAGTGGGGCATGAGTCAGAAAAGGTTCATCCACCATCAAGGCGGAGATAGATCCCAGGTGAGCAACCAAGCCGGTGAGCGTGCGCGATGAGCATCGACCACCCCGCCATCGAGGCGGCACGTGAACGAATCAGGGCGGAGCACCTCAGGGATCACCGTCCGCCGAGCAGCGTCAGAGGCCTGCACCACGTCGCGCTGCTCTGTTCGGACGTCGAGACCACGATCGCCTTCTATCAGGACCTGCTGGAGTTCCCCCTCACCGAGATCGTCGAGAACCGCGACTACCGAGGCTCGAACCACTTCTTCTTCGACGTGGGAAACGGCAACCTGCTGGCCTTCTTCGATTTTCCCGGCCTGGACGTCGGCCCCTACCGGGAGGTGCTCGGCGGCCTGCACCACATCGCCCTGTCCGTCGATCCGGCCACCTGGGAACGACTGCGCGGCAAGCTGGAGGCCGCCGGGGTACCGCACCAGATCGAGAGCGGCGCCTCCATCTACTTCCGGGACCCCGACGGCACCCGCCTGGAACTGCTCGCCGACCCCCTCGGCGAGATGTACGGCTCACACGTCCTGTGACGGGGGCCTTCCCGGGTGGGAAGGCCCTTGCGCCCTGACAGGTCGTGGATCCGCGCCCCCGTCGGACACCGGACGGTCGCGGCCCTGGGAATGCCGTGAAACACGGGAAACCGCCTGCTCTCCCGTCTTCGGTTCGGAAAGGCCGCACCTGAGAGGAGTTTTCGCGTGACGCGTCCTCGTTTCCATGCTCCCGGTGTGAAGTCCGGAGAAACGCCCGGATAGTACGGCCGTCGCGTTGATCTGGAGGAATGCGTATCTCGGAAGAACGTGGTCTTCGGTAGCATGGCGTGCGCTCTGTCATTCGGTCATGTCATGACCAAAAGCGCGGATAGGGTGAACTGAATCGCCGCCGAAGGTCCTTGGCCGGTCCTTTCGCGCGCCGGAAACCGCCGAAGGGGAAACCATGGTCGAGCGCGTCCCATGGATTCCCGTGACATATGCGGATCTCGTTCCGGTTTCCCGTCCGCCTGACCGCGCAGGCGACCGCGGAGTCCAAGGTCCCGCACCTGGCCGCGCACCTTTCCCGAAAGGCCCAGCCCGGCCCCCTCATCCTTCTCTCCGGGACACCGATGTCGTTCTCCTCCTCCTTGTTCCTGTGGTTCTTCATGCCGGTCACGCTGCTGGCCTACTGGGTGCTCCCCTCGCACTGGCGCAACTCCCTCGTCGCGGTGGTCAGCCTGGTCTTCTACACCTGGGGGGCGGGGCCGTACACGGCGTTGCTGCTGTCGGTGATCGCCGTGAACTACGCCATGGGCCTCGCCCTGGACTCGGAGCGGCTCAGGGAACGTCCGCGGACACGCAGGGGCCTGCTGGTCACGACGATCGTGTGGGACCTCACGATCCTGGGGGTGTGGAAGTACGCCGGGTTCGCCAGCCGTCAGATCGACGCCCTGTCGAGCGCCCTGGGACTGGGGCACAGCCCGATCGTGAGCCTCGCCCTGCCGATCGGCATATCGTTCTTCACCTTCCACCACCTGTCCTACGTGGTGGACGTCTACCGGCGCAGCAGGCCAGCCCAGCGGAGTCCGGTGCGGTTCGTCACCTACATCGCGATGTTCCCCCAGCTCATCGCCGGGCCGATCGTCCGGTACCACGAGATCTCCGAGCAGCTCTCCGACACCCGGCGTGACCGGTACGCCGACTTCGCCGCGGGCTTCCCCCGGTTCGCCCTCGGGCTGGCCAAGAAGGTGATCGTCGCCGACACGATCGCCCCGGTCGCGGACGCCGCGTTCGCCCACGCCGGAGGCCAGATCACCACCCCGACCGCCTGGCTGGGGGCCGTGGCCTACACGCTCCAGATCTACTTCGACTTCTCCGGATACTCCGACATGGCCATCGGCCTGGGCATGATGCTGGGCTTCCGGCTTCCGGAGAACTTCGACCGGCCGTACTCGGCGTACTCGGTGACGGACTTCTGGCGGCGCTGGCACATGTCCCTGTCCCGCTGGTTCCGCGACTACGTCTACATCCCGCTCGGCGGCAACCGCCGGGGCACCCTGGTCACCTACCGCAACCTGCTGGTCATCTTCGTGCTCTGCGGCTTCTGGCACGGCGCCAACTGGACATTCCTCGTCTGGGGTCTGTACCACGGAGGCCTGCTGGTCGCCGAGCGGCTGCTGGGCTGGGACCGCCCGCCGGGCACCGTCACGACCGCGGTGCTGCGTCGTGCCGTGACCTTCCTGCTGGTCGTGGTCGGCTGGGTGTTCTTCCGGGCGGAGACGATGACCGGGGCGGTCGACGTCCTCCAGGCGATGTTCGGCTGGCGGCCCGGCGGCCTGGACGAGTTCACGGCCTTCGCGCTCAACCACCAGCGGACGCTCACCCTCGCGCTGGCGCTGGGCGTGGTGCTGCTGCCGGCCTCGTTCACACTCGGCCGCCTGGTCGAGGCGGGGCGGGGCCGTACGGCGGTGGCGGCGCGCGTCGTGGTGACGTGGGTGGCCGCCCCCTACTCCGCCGTCCTGGTCGCCGCGGGCACCTTCAGCCCGTTCCTGTACTACCAGTTCTGAGAGAGAGGCCGTCGATGACCGCAGTCGAGACCGAACCGGCGACCTCGGGGACCCGGCCCCGTCGCCTCCGGGGGCGGCTGCCGACGCTGCTTGCGGCGGGGCTGTTCTTCTTCGGGCCCGCGCTGGCCTTCGCCCTGGGAGACCGGGCCGTCGAGATCGAGAACCGGAGACTGCCGGAGTTCCCCTCACTGTCGGAGGGCTGGGACCTCATCCCGAAGGCCGAGTCCTGGGCGGTGGCCCACCTGCCGCTGCGGCAGTACGCCATCCGTGGCAACGCCGCCCTGTCGGAGGGGGTGTTCGGCCAGCTCCCGTCGTACAACACCGGCAGGAAACCGACCTATCCCCGGGCGATCGAGGGCCGTAACGGCTGGCTCTACTTCGGGGACGACGTGATCGAGGCGTGCGGGCCGCGCTGGAGCGTCGCCGAGACCCTGGAGCGGACACGAAGGCTGGCCGAGATCGTGCGGAGATCGGGCAGGAGGTTCGTGCTCACCGTCGCGCCGGACAAGACCACCGCCTATCCCGACGAGCTCCCGGAGCGCTTCCTCGGCCAGGGATGCCTGCAGAGGCGCAAGAAGGAGTTCTGGGCGGCGCTTGAGGCGGCCCGCCCGCCCGGCTACATGGACCTGCGGGGCCCGCTCCAACGACTGCGCGTGGAGACCGGCGCGCCGACCTACTGGCGGACCGACAGCCACTGGAACGAGCGTTCGTGCGGACTGTACGGCACGACACTGGCCCAGACGCTCGACCCCCGGCTGGCGCGGGGAACGAGCCTGGTCAAGGTCGGGCAGGAGCCCAGGGTCGGCGACCTCGGGCCGATGCTGGGCACGCCACGCGAGGAGGTCATCGACCGGTGGTCCCTGGTCAGGCAGGGGGTACGGCGGACCAAGCAGGACGACACGCAGCTGCCCACCTCCTTCAGCACGGCCAACGCCTCCTCCGGGGCGCCGCTGTACGAGCCGAGGACCCTGCTCGTCGGTGACTCGTTCACCCGTAACTCGCTGCCGTGGATCACGCCGTACTTCGCGGACCTGACCTATCTGCGCAGTGACGCGCCCGCCAAGGCGGGACCCGGGTACGTCGCGGAGAAGGTCGCCGGGAGCGAGACGGTGGTGTTCGAGATGGTGGAGCGCTACTTCGTCGGCGGGCACGGGGAGATGCTGGACGACGCGACCCTCGCCGCGATCGAGAAAGCGCTGCGCTAGCCTCTCCGTCCTCGCGATTCGATCAGGATCCGAACATCCGTAAAGGAGTGCCGAAAGCGTTTTTGTATATGGCGTCATGTCGCCCGTGCGGCGGGCGGCCCTTTCCCGTTCGGAGGGTGATGGCTTTATCACGGCTCGTGATGAATGTTCGGTCGTCGCCTCCGTGGAATCGGATTTCTCTCGTGGGACGGGGGGACGGGCGCGGGCCACGGCGGGGCTCCTCGATCCATGGCGTCCGGCACCCGTGGCCGGGGTCATACTTGGGGGATGCGCCTGTCGGATTTCTGGGACCGGATGAAACTGCACTTCGGTGACGCCTACGCCGAGTCGTGGGCTCGCGACTACATCCTGGCCGAGCTGGGCGGCAGGACGGTGGACCAGGCGCTCGCCGACGGTTTCGCGGCCAAGGACGTCTGGCGGGCGGTGTGCGGGGTGATCGACGTCGCCCCCCGCCTGCGCTGAGGGCCCCGCCCCGGCCTCCGGGGTGCCTTCGTTCCCGGGCCGTGGGTTTCGCGCGAAACGCCGCCGGATATGGCCGCCCCTTTCCCTGCACCGATCTTGAAGCGTGTTCCCCGGGCGGACGGGCCGGTCACCGGAAAATTTCCGGGACGTGTCAACTAGCTGGGTAAATAAGCGCTTCGTGATCGTCCCGCCCATCACATGGGTGAGCGGGCCTCGCCGGCCATGCCGAACTTCGTATGGTTCCTCGTGTTGATCGACTTTTCTCGTAAGGCCGCCACCTGGCCGAATATCGTTCCGGTCGCAAATAGCGAGGGTTAAGTCACAAAAATTGGTAGATACATTGCGATCGCACTGTTGTATACCCGAGGTATGCGTATCCGGATAGTGGGGGTCTGTCCGCTGTGTCTCTTGTCGACCGCGAGCCGACCCGCCCCATGACCCATGGTCCGCCCGTCAGGGACGGGCCCGCCGGGAGGGCGCCCCGGCCGACACACGCGCGCGGCCTCCGCGTGCGGCGGCCGTACCTCGTGATCTGGAACCTTCGCGATCTCCTGACGGCCCGTGCGCGGGCCGTGCCCTCAGGCACGCAGGACGAGAGCCGCCGAAACCGCGATTTCCCAGGCCAGATACGGTGACGATGAAGAATGCCACCCAGAAGAAGACGGTCCTTCTGGCCGAGAGCCGCACGCTTCTCCGGATCGGACTGAGGGAGATCCTCGACGAGACCGGAGACATGGCGGTGACCGGTGAGACGACCGACTCGACGGACACCATCCGCAGCATCCGCGATCTGTGCCCCGAGGTCGTCGTGATGGGACCGCTCAGCGACTGCGCCGACTCCGTCGAGGCGACCAGGAAGATCGTGGCGGAGCTCCCCGGCGAGACCCCTCGCTTCCTCGCGCTCGTCGACGCCTGGGACGCCCGCTCCCTCGACATGGCCGAGCCCGAGGTGGGAGGTCTGCTGTTCACCAACGCCTCGGCCGAGGAACTGCGTGCCGCGATCAGGATGCTGTCCGCCGGATACTCCTTCCTGGCCCCCGAGGCGTGCCAGCGGACCGTCAGGACCGCCGCGACGGGATCGCCCAGGACGCCGCCGGTGACCGACATGACCAGCAGGGAACTGGACGTATTGCGCCTGCTGGCCCGTGGCTACACCAACGCGGAGATCTCCAGGGACCTGTCACTCAGCGAGAGCACCGTCAAGTCCCACGTCCAGAACGTGCTGCACAAGAAACACCTGCGCAACAGGGCGGGCGCGGTGATCTACGCCTACGAGACGGGCCTGATGAAGGTCGGGGAGAACCCCGTCCACCTGTCCCGCAGGAGGTATCCGCAGGAGGAACGCAGCCGGGCGGCCAACGCGTAACGGGAGGTCAGTCCACTTGCCCGCCCATTGGCACTTTCGCGAGATCATGCCGCTTGCCACGATGACACCCCGTGACGTTCATACGAGACAAGGCCGACAGGCGGCGCGGCATGATCGGTGCGGCGACCGCGATGTTCTGCGTCGGCACACTGACGGGGGTCTCTCCCGCGCTCCACGGCTATCCCGTGTACGGCGGGCAGGCGGTGCGCTACGCCGTCGGCGCGGTCCTGCTGTTCGCCGTCGTCAAAGCCAGGCGGCTGCCACCGGTCAGGCTGACCCGCCGCGAGATCCTTCTCGTCGCCGCCCTGGCCCTGGTCGGGCTGGCGGCGTTCAACGTGTTCGTGGTCGAGTCGACCCGCTACGCCGACCCGGCGATGGTCGGCACGATCGTGGCCACCGTCCCCATCGTCTTCGCGGTCGCCACACCGCTCATGGAGGGCAGGAGGCCGACCCCGCACGTCGTGGTCGCGGCGGTCGTGGTCGCCACGGGGGCGGCCGTCACGATCGGCCTGGGCGGCGCGACGCTCGTCGGGGTGCTGCTCGCGCTCGGCGCGCTCGGCGGGGAGGTCGGCTTCTCACTGCTGGCGATCCCGCTCCTGCCGAAACTCGGCGCCGTCAGGGTCGCCGCCTACTCGGCCGCCGCCTCCGTGCCGCTGCTGCTGATCGCCGGGGCCGTCGTCGACGGACCGCGAATGCTGCGGACGCCCACGCCCTCGGAGGCGGGGGCGCTGGCCTACCTCGCCGTCGTGGTCACCGCCTTCGCGTTCTTCTGCTGGTACGACGCGCTGCCCCGGCTCGGCGCGGAACGGGCCGGCCTGTTCTCCGGCTTCCTGCCGCTGGGCACCATCGTCGCCGCCGTCGTCCTGGGGACGGGCCACCCCGGCTGGCCGGAGTTCGCCGGGGCCGCCCTCGTCGTCGTGGGCCTGCTGATCGGGCTACAGCCGACGGGCCCCTCCATCTCGACGGCGGGCCGTCAGCCGGTCGAGCAGCGAGAGTAACGGGGCCGTCGCGGCGGTCGTCACCAGCGCCATGACCACCAGCACGACGAACAGCCGTTCGCTGAGCATCCCCAGGGCGAGCCCGAGGTTGAGCACCACCAGCTCCGTCAGGCCCCTGGCGTTGAGAAGCACTCCGAGCGAGGCCGAGTCGGGCCAGCTCAGCCCGGTCGAGCGGGCCATCAGCATCGGACCGGCCAGCTTGCCCAGCATCGAGACCACCACGACGAGCACGGTCACGCCGAGCAGTGAGGCGTCGAGCCCGCTGCGCCAGACGTCCGTGCGCAGCCCCGTGCCCACGAAGAAGAACGGCAGCAGCAGAAGCCCCGAGACGGAGTTGATCCGCTCGGTCAGCCGGGACAGGGATCCGGAGGGACAGCACAGGCCGTACAGGAACGCGCCGAAGATGGCGTGAATCCCGATCGCCGAGGTCACCGCGGAGGAGGCGAGCAGGCCCGCCAGCAGCACCAGCAGGCGTATCTCCGGCCGGTCCTCAAGCGCGGTGAGAATCCTGGCCAGCCAGGGACGGACCAGCCAGGTCATCACGACGCCGTAGGCGAGCACCAGCGTCACGGTGAGCGCCGCCCTGACCGGGGTGTCCCGGCCCGCGACCGCGGTCATCACGGCGATCAGGCACCAGGCGACCACGTCGGCGATCGCCGCGCACAACATGCTCAGCCTGCCCAGCGGGGTACGGAACATGTCCCGTTCGACCAGGATGCGGGCGAGCACCGGGAAGGCGGTGATCGACAGGGCGGAGCCGAGGAACATCGCGAAGACCACCGGGCTGGCCTGAGGGCCGGCCCAGTCGCGATACAGCAGGCTCGCCAGGAGCGCGCCGCCGAGGAAGGGACCCGCGATGCCCGCGTGGGCGATCGTCACGGCGGCCCCGCCCTGACCGCGGAAGGAGGTCTGCCTCGTCTCCTGGCCGACCACGAACATCAGGGCGATCAGCCCAAGGTCGGCCAGGCCCTGCAGGACGGGACGCACCTCGGCGGGGAAGAGCCAGGCGCTCACGCCGGGCAGCAGCGCGCCGAGCACCGAGGGCCCGAGGCAGAGCCCGGCGAAGATCTCCCCGACGACGGGCGGCTGCCCCACGCCCCTGGCCAGCCGTCCGAAGAGCCTGGCGGCCAGGATGACCACGGCTATCGCGGCGAACAGCTGGACGCTGTGCTCGACGGGACCGGAGGCGGAGGGCACCGGCCGCGCCGTGCCCGCCGAGGTCCCCAGCATCACCAGCAGGCCCACGGCCGCCAGCGCGGGCAGGATCGCGGTCAGGACGTAGACGGCGGCGCCCGCCCCGCGGCGTGAGACGGGGGCCCCCGACGGGCGGGGATCGAGCTCGACCGTGCCCGTGGGCGTCGGCGTCATCGTGCCTCCGAGGTGAGCAGACGGCGGTGGATCTTGCCGTTCGGTGTCCTGGGCAGCTCGTCGACGTGCCGGACGGCGTCGACGATCATGTGCCGGGGCAGCGAGGCCGCGCAGTGGCGCTTGATCTCCAGCAGGTTCGGGCGCTCGGCCCCAGAGGGCACCAGGTAGGCGACCAGCCTGGCGTCGATGCCGCTGCCGGTCAGCACGACCGCCGCGTCGCCGACGGCGGGATGGGCCTGCAACACCGCCTCGATCTCGCCGATCTCGACCCGGTACCCCCGGATCTTGACCTGTCCGTCACGCCTGCCGAGGAAGCGGTAGTCGCCGTCGTCCTGCAGCAGCACCAGGTCACCCGTCGCGTACGGCCCGGCCTGCGGCGCGGAGCCCCAGTACCCCAGCATCACCGTCGGCCCGTCGACGACCAGCTCACCCTCCTCGCCGGGACCTGCCACGCCCCCGTCCTGCCTGACCGCCCACACCCGGTCACCGGAACAGGCCCGCCCGATGGGGACCGGCGTGGTCCTGTCCCCGGCCACCTCGCCGACCTCGTGGAAGGTGCACACGTTGGTCTCCGTCGGTCCGTACAGATTGAGCATGCGCACCCCGGGCAGGTGCTCACGGAGCCTGCGCAGATGCGTCACCGGGTACGGCTCGCCGGCGAACAGCAGCGCGCGCAGCGCCGAGGGGCGCGCGTCGAGCAGCCCGCCGTCGCGGGCCATCAGGATCAGCGCCGAGGGCACCGAGTACCACACGGTGATCCGCCGGTCCAGCAGGAAGTCGACCAGCAGGCGCGGGGCGTAGGCCGTCTCCTGCGGGATCAGGTGCACCGAGGCCCCCGCGTGGAAGGCGACGTACAGGTCCAGCACCGACAGGTCGAAGTGGAAGGGGGCGTGGTTGGCGAAGCGGTCTGCGGGGACGGCCCCGAGCTCGGCGGCGGCCCAGCCGACGAAGGCCAGCGCGTTGCGGTGTGACAGGCAGACGCCCTTCGGCACGCCGGTCGAGCCCGAGGTGTACAGGATGTAGGCCAGGTCGTCGGCCGTCCCGTCCGGCTCCGGCAGCGGCGGCGGGGTGCCCTCGGGTCCCGGGCCGGGCGCCGGGACGTCCACGCCGTTGAGCTCCAGCGTCCGCAGGCGCTCGGGGGAGGTGACCACGGCGCGCGGCGCGCAGTCCCGCACCAGGTGGACGGCCCGCTCGACCGGGCTGAGCGGATCGACGGGCACGTAGGCGGCCCCCAGACGCAGCACCGCCTGGGTCGCGACCACGGCCCGCGCCGACTTGTCGAGCCAGAGCGCCACCCGGTCGCCCCGCCGTACGCCGGTCGCGGCCAGCGCGTGCGCCAGGCGGTCGGCCTCGGCGTCCAGCTCGCCGTAGGTCAGGGCGGCGTCCGGCCCGGCGACGGCGAGCGCCTGCGGGGCGCGGCGGGCGCTCCGGCGGACGAGTTCGTGCAGTCTCACAGCCCCAGCTCCTTGACGATCTGTTCGAGCTGGATCTCCGTGGTGCCGGAGAAGACGGTCGAGGGCAGCGCGTCCCGCAGCGCGCGCTCCACCCCCGCCTCGCCGCGGATGCCCGCCCCGCCGAAGATCTGCACGGCGTCGAGACCGGCCTGCACCGCGCCCTCGCTGACCGCGAGCTTGGCCATCGCGACGTCGAGTACGGCGCGCTCGCCCCGGTCGAGCCGCCAGCAGGCCCGCCACAGCAGCAGCCGTGCCGCCTCAAGGCGCAGCCGCAGCCGCGCGATGCGGTGCGAGACCGCCTGGTTGTCGGAGACACGGCGGCCGAACTGCCTGCGCTCCCCGGAGTGCTCGACGACCGCGTCGAGCAGCCGTTCGGTCAGGCCCAGGTAGCCGGCGAACAGGCAGGTGCGCTCCCAGCGCATCGAGGACTGGAAGATCGCCGCCCCCTGCCCCCGCACACCGAGCATGGCGTCCGCCGGGACACGGCACCCGTCGAGCCGGACCCGCGCGGCGGGGACGCTCTCCAGCCCCACCTTGCGGAACGGCTCACCGACGGTCAGTCCCGGCGTGCCGCGTGACACGGCGAACGCGCTGACCCCCATGTGCCCGAAGGCCGGGTCGGTCGAGGCGTAGACCGTGAAGACGTCCGCGATCGGCGCGTTGCTCACGAAGGACTTGACCCCGGTGATGACGTAGTCGTCGCCGTCGCGGACCGCGCGCGTCGTCATCGCGGTGACGTCCGAGCCCGCCTCGTCCTCGGTGATCGCGTTGGCGCCGACCAGTTCGCCGGAGCACAGGCCGGGGAGCGTCGCCGCACGCAGCTCCGCGCCGCCGTGCTCGGCGATGGGCATCGCGCAGGCGAACAGGTGCGCCATGGTGGCGAAGACCAGCCCCATGTCCTGGCAGCCCCGGCCGAACGCCTCCACGGTCAGCGCCGTGTCCAGGAAGCCGAGTCCGCCGCCGCCGTACTCGGCGGGCACGGACAGGCCCGTCAGGCCCAGCGCCGCGCACCGCCCCCAGTCCTCACGGGTGAGGAACCCGTTCTCGGTCACCGGCCATGTACGTGTCTTTTCCCGGACCAGCTCGTATCGCTCCCGCTGGTCGGAATCCCAGGCGAAATCCACGCTCGGAAGCTTAGGATCGGCCGCTTTCCGCTGTCCTCATCATTCCAGCGGAAGCTTCTGTCCCGGAAACGGGAAAACGTGGGGAACAAGTCTGCCCACTCGTCCTTTCCACCCCCCTACCAAATGAGGAGTCCACCTGTCCTCAGGGTGGCCGGGGAGAGGTGAAGTTCAATATTTGTCAGGAGGACAGTCAGAGCACCGCTTCGTAGTCTCATGCCGGTGGTCGTGCCCGGAGCGACGGCCACGGCGGTGTGATCGCCCGATGGGTCACCCATGAGACGGGAGCTGCGAATGAACGAGTCGGAGGTCTCCGACGTACTCCGCAAATACCTGCAGGAGAGAATCCTTGACACCTCGGACGTGGAGATCGAGCCGGAGACCCCGTTGCTCGAATGGGGAATTCTCAATTCGCTCACGACCACCCGGCTCGTCGGATTCATCAGGGAACAGTACGGGATCGAGATTCCCATGGAGGAGATGGTCGGCGGGAACTTCAAGGACCTGCGGAGCATCAGCGGTCTCGTCGTACGGCTCGGCAGCGAGTGAACGTGTACCGGTGTGCCCGTGAACGTGTCCACGAGGGGAAGGCCAATCATGTCTGACGTTGACTTCGACATCGCGATCATCGGAGGCGGTCCCGCGGGATCCACGATGGCCTCCTACCTGTCGCAGGCCGGGCTGTCCTGCGGCGTGTTCGAGGGCGCGATCTTCCCGCGCGAGCACGTGGGGGAGTCCCTGATCCCCGCGACCACCCCCGTGCTGTCCGACATCGGCGCGCTGCCGAAGATCGAGGCCGCGGGCTTCCCCAGGAAGTACGGCGCCGCCTGGACCTCGGCGATCGACGCGAAGATCCCCACCCTGGGATTCGAGGTCTCCCACGGGTTCGGGACGGCCGAGATCGACTTCAGCGAGCGTGACCAGGCCGGGGTCAACCAGGACTACACCTACCACGTGGACCGCGGGCGGTTCGACCTGATCCTGCTGCAGCACGCCGAGTCGCTCGGCGCCAAGGTCTACGAGGGCATCCGGGTGCGCCGGGTCGACTTCTCCGAGCCCGAGCCCAAGCTGGTCTTCAGCATGGGCCGCAGGGAGACGGACGTGCGGGCGAGGATGGTGATCGACGCCAGCGGGCGCAACACCTTCCTCGGCAGGCAGCTCAAACTCAAGGTCTCCGACCCGGTGTTCAACCAGTACGCGATCCACACCTGGTTCGACGGGCTCGACCGCGGCGCGCTGTCGGTCGACAAGGAGCAGAGCGACTACATCTTCGTCCACTTCCTGCCCATCACCGACACCTGGGTGTGGCAGATCCCCATCACCGAGACGATCACCAGCATCGGGGTCGTCACGCAGAAGAAGCACTTCAGCGAGGCCGGATCCGACTGGGAGACCTTCTTCTGGAGGTGCGTGGAGAGCCGCCCCGAACTGGCCGAGGCGCTGCGCGCGAGCAAGCAGGTCAAGCCGTTCAAGCCGGAGGGCGACTACAGCTACGCCATGCGGGAGATCTGCGGCGACGGCTGGCTGATGATCGGCGACGCGGCCCGCTTCGTCGACCCGATCTTCTCCAGCGGCGTCAGCGTGGCCATGAACAGCGCCAGGATCGCCTCCTACGACATTCTCGCGGCGGCGGAGCGGGGTGACTTCACCAAGCCCTCCTTCGCGAACTACGAGGGCAAACTACGCAACGCCGTGAGCAACTGGTACGAGTTCATCTCCATCTACTACCGGCTCAACATCCTGTTCACGGCCTTCGTCGCCGACCCGAGATACCGCCTCGACGTGCTGAAGATGCTCCAGGGAGACGTCTACGACGGCGGCGAGCCGGTGGCTTTGACCAAAATGCGAGAGATCACCCGCCAGGTCGAGGAGAATCCTGATCATCTCTGGCACAAGCACCTCGGCACGCTGCGCGCCCCCAGCGCGGCGCCGCAGTTCTAGCCGCAGTTCCGAACGGAAGGACCGGGAGATCCGTGAAGAAGTTCATCCTGGCGGAGAACGACCTGCCCCAGCAGTGGTACAATATCCTGCCCGACCTGCCCGCCCCGCTGCCGCCGTACCTCAACCCCGTCACGCACGAGCCGCTGCGCCCTGAGGACCTCGCGCCGCTGCTGCCGCAGGCGGTGATCGAGCAGGAGTTCTCCCCGGAGCGCTGGATCGACATCCCCGAGCAGGTGCGGGACATCTACCGGATGTGGCGGCCGAGCCCCCTGGTGCGGGCCGACCGCCTGGAGAAGGCGCTGGACACCCCGGCGAAGATCTACTTCAAGTACGAGGGCGTCTCGCCCGCGGGATCGCACAAGCCCAACACCGCGATCCCGCAGGTCTACTACAACGCCAACGAGGGTGTGCGGCGGCTGACGACGGAGACCGGCGCGGGACAGTGGGGCTCGGCGCTGTCCTTCGCGGGCAGCCTGTTCGGCGTCGCCGTCACGGTCTACATGGTGCGCGCCTCCTACGAGCAGAAGCCCTACCGCCGCTCGCTCATGCACACCTGGGGCGCCGAGGTGTTCCCCTCCCCGACCAGCCGCACCCAGGCGGGCCGCGACATCCTGGCCAAGGACCCCGACTCGCCCGGCAGCCTGGGCATCGCCATCAGCGAGGCCGTCGAGGACGCCCTGGCCCACGACGACACGAAGTTCGCGCTCGGCTCGGCCATGAACCACGTGGTGCTGCACCAGACCGTCATCGGTCTTGAGGCCAAGCGCCAGCTGGAGATGGCGGGCGACTACCCCGACGTCGTGGTCGGGTGCGTCGGCGGGGGCTCCAACTTCTCCGGGCTGGTCTTCCCCTTCATGGCCGACCGGCTCTCCGGGGAACGGCCGGGGACCAGGTTCATCGCGGCCGAGCCGACCGCCTGCCCGACGCTCACCCGGGGCGCCTACACCTACGACTACCCCGACTCGGCTGGGCTCGGGCCGCTGCTGCCCATGCGCACCGTCGGCCACGACTTCATGCCCGCGCCCATCCACGCGGGCGGCCTGCGCTTCCACGGGGACGCCCCGACCCTGTGCGCGCTGCACGAGCAGGGCTACATCGAGGCCCGCGCCTACGAGCAGAACGAGGTGTTCGCCGAGGCCGTGCGGTTCGCCAGGAGCGAGGGGTTCATCATGGCGCCCGAGTCGTCGCACGCGCTGCGCGGCGCCGTGCAGGAGGCGCTCGCGGCCAAGGAGGAGGGGAGCGAGCGCACGATCCTGTTCGGTCTGTCCGGGCACGGCCACTTCGACCTGGGCGCCTTCGACGCCTACCTGGCGGGCCAGCTTGAGGACTACGCGATCCCCCAGGCCCAGCTGGACGAGGCGCTGAGCCAGCTGCCGAAGATCGCGACGACCTGAGATGGGCGGCGGCTGGATCGACGTGCACCACCACAGCTACCACCCGCCGCTGATCGCCGAGCTGCGCCGGAGAGGGGTGACGCACATGGCACCGGGCGTCCCCCTCCCCGAGTGGACGGTCGAGGACTCCCTCAGTGTGATGGACGCCAACGACGTCCGGGCGGCGATCCTGTCGATCCTGCTGCCGGACGCCGCGCTCGGCCAGGGCGCCGCCTCCCTGGTACGGCAGGCGAACGAGTGGTCGGCCGAGCTGGTGCGCGACTTCCCCGGCAGGTTCGGCGCCCTGGCCGTCCTGCCCATGCCCGACGTCGAGACGACCCTGGCGGAGATCGAGTACGCGCTCGACGTGCTCGGCCTCGACGGGGTCGTCATGAGCGCGAGCCTGGCCGACGGCCGTTACCTGGGCGATCCGGCGTTCGCCCCGGTCTTCGACGAACTCGACCGGCGCGGGGCCGTGGTCTTCGTCCATCCGAACCCGGCCTACCGGTGCGACTGCGCCGGCGGGCCCGGGTTCGCCGCCAAGGTCCCGCCGCCGCTGGTCGACTTCGTCATGGACACCACGCGGGCGGTCGCCGACCTGCTCTTCGGCGGCACCCTCGGCCGCTGCCGCGACATCCGGTTCGTCCTGGCCCACGCGGGCGGCACGGTGCCGTTCCTGGCCTGGCGGCTGGAACTGGCGGCGACCTGGGTACTGCCGGGGGCGGGCGGGCTGGACGTGGCGGGAGAACTGCGGCGGCTGTACTACGAGACGGCCCAGGCGGCCTCGCCCGCGACACTGGCCTGCCTGGCCGAGGTGACCGGCAGGGAGAACGTCCTGTTCGGCACGGACTTCCCGTTCATGCGGGACGCGGTCGTCTCCGGGACCCTGCGTCACCTGGCGGACGCCGGGGACATCCCCTTCCTGGACAACGCCCTGGCCCTGTTCCCCCGCCTGGCGGACAGGCTCGCGGCGGGAAGGGAAGGGGCCGCCGATGCCGCGCGCCTTTGAGGACTTCCACGTCGGAGACGTCTTCGAGCTGGGCAGCCGGAAGATCACCCACGAGGAGATCGTACGGTTCGCCCAGGCGTACGATCCGCAGCCCCGTCACCTCGACCACGAGGACCTCATCGCCAGCGGCTGGCACGTGACGGCGACGTTCATGAGGCTCTACACGGAGGGGGTACTGCTGCACGCCGAGGCGGAGGTCTCCCCGGGCGTGGACGAGCTGCGCTGGCTGCGGCCGGTCAGACCGGGGGACGTCCTGACCGGCCGGGTGACGGTCGTCGGGCTCGCGGCCTCCCTGTCCAGGCCCGACTGCGGGATCCTCCAGCAGCGCGGGGAGTTCCTCGACGACCGGGAACGGCCCGTCATGCGGATCATGATCTACGGCCTGATGCGCAGACGCCAGGCCGCGAACCCCTAGCCGTCTCAGACCACGACCTGTACGGCGGGCGCGGGCCCGTGCCTGGCGATCTCCGACCAGGCACGGGCGAGCCGGTGGACGAGTTCGTCGAGGACCTCGGGGGAGAAGGTGAAGGGCAGCCTGATGTGGTTGGTGTGCCCGCCGTCCGGGTCCATCACGGCTCCGGGCACCACGTCGACGCCGTGCCGTACGGCGACCTGGGCGAAGGCCATGGCGTCGACACCGGGCAGCTCGACCCACAGGGCGCCGCCGCCGTCGGGGCGCCGCCAGCGCCAGCTCGGCAGCCGGTCCCGTAGCAGGGCGTCGATGTGGTCGAGCTGCAGGCCGAGCTCCTTGGCCCGTTCGGCGAGGATCCGGTCGAGGCGGGGCATCAGCCTGGCCGCGAGGGCCTGGTCGATCACCGGGCTGCCGATGTCGGCGAGGACCTTGCGCCGGGAGAGCCGCTGCACGATCTCGGCGGGCCCGCGGACCCACCCGATGCGCAGGCCGCCCCAGACGGCCTTGGCGAGCGAGCCGAGCGAGAGCATCTCAGTGCCGGGCGGCGCGTAGGCCGCGAGCGGCGCGGGTACGGCCCCCGGTTCCGCGTGGTAGGTCATGTAGGCGTTGTCTTCAAGGACGGGCACCTCGTGCTCGGCGGCCAGCTCCGCGATCCTGCGCCTGCGCGCCGCCGACATGAGCACCCCGGTCGGGTTGTGGTAGGTCGGCATGAGATAGAGGAGCGAGGGTTTGCGCTCCCGCAACATGGCGCCGAGCGTGTGGATCTCAGGCCCCTCCTCGTCGAGCGGTACGGTCACCAGGCGCGCCCCGGCGGAGCGGAACACGTCCAGGCAACCGGGCCAGTTGGGCGACTCGACCAGCACCGTCGCCCCCTGGCTGACGTACAGCTCGGTCACCAGGACCAGGCCCTGGTGCGCGCCCGTCGTCACCACGATCTCGTCGTGCGCGGTCGGCAGGCCGTTCCTCGTCAGGTAACCCGCGATCGCCTCACGCAGCTCAGGAAGCCCGGAGGGGTGGTAGCCGGGCCCGGAAAGCAGGTCGTCCAGGTCGTCGCGGACCAGCTCGCGCAGCGCGACGGCCAGCTCGGGCGCCGCCCCGCCCGCCGCGACCGCGACGGAGATCAGCTCGCCGGGGCCGTCGATCAGCCGCTGGAAGATGGTCATCGCGGTGCCACCGGGCACCCGCCCGTCGGCGGTCGGCCTGCGCACCTTGACGTCCGAGGCGATCCTGGTGCCGCTTCCCTGCCGGCTCGACAGCAGGCCCGCGCCCCGCAGCTCCTGGTAGGCCGCGACCACGGTCGCCCTGCTCACCTGGAGCGCGTCGGCCAGCCCGCGCTCGGAGGGCAGCCGGTCGTCGGGGAGGAGCAGGCCGTCCTCGACGGCCTGCGCCAGCGCGTCCGCGAGCTTGCGATAGAGAGGGCCTCGGCCCGACGCCCAGTCACCGAGGAGCGCGACGATGTCACGCTCGGTGGAAATACGGTCCATTTTTCCCTCTACTGGATCTGGCCACTTGTGCCAAGGGTGCCTTGGAATGGACGCAGTGGGCAATGGAAGTGGACTGGAAAATGACCAATTTTCTCTTTTTCCTGGCCGCGGCCGTGTTCCTGGCCGTGGTTGTGCCGCGTTTCGGCGCGGACACCCGTGACGGCCGGGACTGGAAACCCGCCGATCCCTATCCGCCGGAGCGCGCGGTCGTCACCGCCGTAACCGGCAGGCAGACCGGGCGGGCGCGGGCCGGACGACGTACGCCACGGCGGAGGGCGACGGAGGTAAGGGCGTCCGGCCCGCGCGGGACGGTCGGCGTGCGTCACCCGTAGGTTCCCCGGCCCCCCGGGCGGCGGCGTTTCGCCGTGCGCGGATCAGGGGCCGGGGTCGGGGGCGCTCAGCAGCCGGTCGAGGGACTCCGCGGTCCCTCGGGGGTCCCCTGCCTTCTCCCGGCCGTCGGGGGACCACAGGAAGAGCCATCCGTCTCCGGCCGGGGTGGCGAAGACGATCGTCTGTCTCAGGCTCTCCGGATGCCACACCCACAGCACCGGGTCGTCCCCGCCGACCATGCGGCTGGCCAGCCCCTGCCGCGACAGCTCGGCGGACAGGGACCCAAGGTAGGTCAGGCGTTGCTGGCTGAACGTGCTGGTCACGTCGGCACCTCAGAGTCGGCTGCCCTCAGGATCGCCCCAGGTCAGCCCCCTGACAACAGGCATGGGGGAATTCTCGGAAATATCGCCTTCCGGATGGGGTGGGTCGTCCCGCACGCCCCGGAACATGCGCTGTCGTCCGGCCTCGCTCGAACAGTCGTTCGGCTATATTGGACGCGCTGACGCTCCTCGGCGTGCTCTCCGGAAAATGTCGGTGGCACCCCGTAGCTTTCTGGCAACCGATCCAACCCGCGACCCTCCAGGGGGGCTCCCATGGCAGCTAACGACCGCGAGAAGGCGCTTGAGACCGCCCTCGCCCAGATCGAGCGGCAGTTCGGCAAGGGCTCCGTCATGCGACTCGGTGACGAGGCACGTGCGCCCATCGAGGTGATCCCGACCAGTTCCATCGCGCTCGACGTCGCCCTCGGCATCGGCGGTTTCCCGAGGGGCCGCATCATCGAGGTCTACGGTCCCGAGTCCTCCGGTAAGACCACGGTCGCCCTGCACGCCGTGGCCAACGCCCAGCGGGCCGGCGGCATCGCGGCCTTCATCGACGCCGAGCACGCCCTCGACCCCGAGTACGCCAAGAAGCTCGGCGTCGACACCGACGCGCTGCTGGTCTCCCAGCCCGACACCGGTGAGCAGGCGCTCGAGATCGCCGACATGCTGATCCGTTCCGGCGCCATCGACCTGCTGGTCATCGACTCGGTCGCGGCCCTGGTGCCGAAGGCCGAGATCGAGGGCGAGATGGGCGACAGCCACGTCGGCCTCCAGGCCCGCCTGATGTCCCAGGCGCTGCGCAAGGTCGCGGGCGCGCTCAACAACACCGGCACCACCGCGATCTTCATCAACCAGCTCCGCGAGAAGATCGGCGTCATGTTCGGCTCGCCCGAGACCACGACCGGTGGAAAGGCGCTGAAGTTCTACGCCTCGGTCCGTCTCGACATCCGCCGCATCGAGACGCTGAAGGACGGCACCGAGGCGGTCGGCAACCGCACCCGGGTGAAGGTCGTCAAGAACAAGATGGCTCCGCCCTTCCGCGTGGCCGACTTCGACATCCTCTACGGCGTCGGCATCTCCCGCGAGGGCGGCCTGATCGACATGGGTGTCGAGCACGGCTTCGTCCGCAAGTCCGGCGCTTGGTACACCTACGAGGGCGACCAGCTCGGCCAGGGTAAGGAGAACGCCCGTAACTTCCTGAAGAACCACCCCGACATCGCCAACGAGATCGAGAAGAAGATCAAGGAGAAGCTCGGCATCGGCCCCCGCCTGGACAGCCCGGCCACCCCGCCGCCCGCCGCTCCGGCCCCCGCTGCCTCCTCCGGCCGTGGCTCCAAGGCCTCGACCCCCAAGCCGGGCGACGCCTGATCCGGGCTGACCGATGACGACGGGACCTGATTCCGGTCCGGCCGGTGAGGCCGGGCCGCGAGACTGGGGTGCCTGGCCCGACTCGGAGGACACCCGGCGGGACCGGCGCGGCCGGGGCTCCTCCCGGGGCACGCGTGCCCCGGGGAGGCGCGCCGGGCGCGCGGGGGAGGGGGACGGTCTCCTGCCCGACGGTCCGGCCGAGGGGTCGGTGGCGGCCCGGGGGCCCGACGCCGATCCGCAGGCGGTGGCGCGGGCGATCTGCCTGCGGCTGCTGACCATGGCGCCACGCACCCGGGCCCAGCTCGCCGAGGCGCTCCAGCGGCGCGAGGTGCCGCAGGAGGCCGCCGAGGCGGTGCTGGAGCGTTTCTCCGAGGTCGGTCTCATCGACGACGAGGCGTTCGCCGAGGCCTGGGTGAGCTCCCGTCACACGGGGCGGGGGCTGGCCAGGAAGGCGCTCGCCTCGGAGCTGCGCCACCGAGGGGTCGACGAGGACATCGTCAAGGACGCGGTCGAACGGCTCGACCCCGAGCGGGAGGCCGAGACGGCACGCGCCCTGGTCACACGCAGGCTGTCCTCGACCCGTGGTCTGGATCCCGCGGTCAGGACCCGCAGGCTGGCGGGCATGCTCGCCAGAAAGGGCTACGGCCCCGGGCTGGCCTTCCGGGTGATCCGTGAGGCTTTGGAGAGCGAGGAGGCGGACAATTTCCCCTCCTCACCCTCTTCCATGGACGAACACGACTATTCAGAGGATTGACCCGGGAGCCGGTGGCCCCAGGCGCCCCTCCCCATTCCGTACGGCCGCCGCCCCGGTCCTGACGGGTGTCGTCGCCGTCGGCGAAACCTGAGCGGCCGGCGAGCCGGTGCGTCCTGCGGCCGTGCCGTACGGGGGAAAGGGGGGTCGCTTCACGTTCGAGTCTTTCCCGGTGCGCCTTTGCTTGCCCGTTACCTCTTTGACGCTTAACCTCGACGGCAGTGAGGAGTTACTCCGCGCAGCGCGGATTGTCATAACGGTAAATTGCGGACGAACAAGCTTCATGGATGCGGGCAGGCGACAGAGCCGGTGGGATGGGCTGATGCGGCGTCGCTCCCGGATCAACATATGTCCTGGTGATACCACCATGTGGACTTTCCGTGCCGTGCGTGTGACGCCTCGTGTCTTGCTATTGGCAACGCGAGGAGGGCGGGGCGCGCATGAATTCGGTTGTGGTCGTCACTTTGACGGTCGCGGTCGCGGTTCTCGCCGTGGCGATGATAGCCGCGCTGATCGTGTTGCTACGCCGTACCGGCGGAGCACTGGGACGGCCGAGCGGTCCCTCACCCGAGCAGCTTGAGGAGATCCAGACCGAACTTGAGGTGGCCAGGCAGGAGGCCGCCGAGATTCGCGCCAAGGCGGAGAACGACGCCGGAGACCTTCTACGCAGGTCGGAGGCCGCCGTGGAGGCCGCCGCCGGGCTGCGCAAGGAGGCGGAGGCCGAGAGCAGGCTCCTGAAGCAGGAGCTCAAGGAGTTCCGCTCCGACCTCGAACGCAGGGAGAAGCGGCTCGCCGAACGGGAGCAGCGGCTCGACGAGGAGGCCAGGCGCCAGGCCGAGCGGGCTCGCAAACTGGCCGAGACGGAGACCGAGCTCGCCGACCGCCGCGAGGACCTCGACCGGGCCGCCCAGGAACGCAGGGCCGTCCTGGAGCGGGTGGCCGGGCTCACCGGCGAGCAGGCCAAGACCGAACTGGTCAAAGAGATCGAGAACCAGGCCAAACGTGAGGCCGCCCTGATCGTCAGAGAGATCGAGGGCCAGGCCCGCAAAGAGGGGGAGAAGCGCGCCACCAAGATCGTGACACTGGCGGTCCAGCGGGTGGCCACCGAGCAGACCGCCGAGTCCGTCGTCAGCGTCCTGCACCTGCCCGGCGACGAGATGAAGGGCCGCATCATCGGTCGTGAGGGCCGCAACATCCGTGCCTTCGAGTCGACCACCGGGGTCAATCTGATCATCGACGACACCCCCGAGGCGGTCCTGCTGTCGTGCTTCGACCCGGTCCGCAGAGAGACCGCCAGGCTGACGCTGGAGAAGCTCGTCCTCGACGGGCGCATCCATCCGCAGCGCATCGAGGAGGCCCACGAGCGCAGCAGGGCCGAGGTCCAGGACCTGTGCGTGCGCGCCGGTGAGGACGCGCTGGTCGAGCTCGGCATCACCGAGATGCACCCCGAACTCGTCACCCTCCTCGGCCAGCTCCGCTACCGCACCTCCTACGGGCAGAACGTGCTCGGCCACCTGGTCGAGTCCGCCCACATCGCCGGGATCATGGCGGCCGAACTCCGGCTCGACCCTCTACTGCTCAAGCGCTGCACACTCCTGCACGACATCGGCAAGGCGCTCACCCACGAGGTGGAGGGCAGCCACGCGCTCATCGGCGCCGAGATCGCCAGACGGTACGGCGAGCACGAGGACGTGGTCCACGCGATCGAGGCCCACCACAACGAGGTCGAGGTCAGGACCGTCGAGGCCGTGCTCACCCAGGCCGCGGACGCGATCAGCGGTGGCAGGCCGGGGGCCAGGCGGGAGTCCCTCGAAGCGTACGTCAAGCGCCTTGAGCGGCTGGAGGAGATCGCCACCTCCTACGACGGCGTCGAGAAGGTCTTCGCCATGCAGGCGGGCCGAGAGATCAGGGTCATGGTCAAACCCGACGCGATCGACGACATCCAGGCCCAGGTGATCGCCCGGGACGTGGCCAAGCAGGTCGAGGAGGAGCTGACCTACCCCGGTCAGATCCGCATCACCGTGGTCCGGGAGTCCCGCGCCACGGAGTTCGCCCGATAGGGGTCGTCCAGGCGCGGGGTCACCCGGGGTGCCGGAGCCGTCAGGAGTGGAAGATCTGCTGGTAGAAGGCCAGCTCGGTGGCCAGGGCCGTGCTTCGGGTCTCGGCGCGGCGGAAGCCGTGTGACTCTCCCTCGAAGGTGAGGTAGGTGCACGGGATACCGCGCTCGGCCAGGGCGTCGGCGAAGGCCTGCGACTGCTCCGGAGGCACCACCGGGTCGGACAATCCCTGCAGCAGGAGCATCGGGCAGGTCACCTTGGAGACCATGCCCAGCGGTTCGCGGGGGCCGTACAGCGCGGGGTCCGCACCGATCAGCCAGTCGATGTAGCGGGACTCGAAGTCGTGGGTGGTGGTCACGAACGAGGCGAGCGCGCTCACCCCGTAGTAGGAGACGCCGCCCGCGAACGCGTCGGAGGCGCAGCAGGCGGCCATGACCGTCCAGCCGCCCGCGCTGCCGCCCCTGATCGCGATCCGCCGTGAGTCGGCGAGCCCCTCGGCCGCCAGCCACTCGGCCGCGGAGACCGCGTCCTCGACGTCGACGATCCCCCACTGCTCGTGCAGCAGGTCGCGGTAGGCGCGGCCGTACCCGGTGGAGCCGCCGTAGTTGAGGTCGAGCACGCCGATGCCCCTGCTGGTGAAGAAGGCCTTCTCCAGGTCGAGCGCGCTGATGCTGTGCGCGGTCGGACCGCCGTGCACGAACACCACGTACGGCGCGGGCCCCTCGCCCCTGGCCTCGGGGCTGACGGGCGGGTAGACGATCGCGTGCACCCGGCGCCCGGCTTTGCCGTCGAACTCGACGGCCCGGGGAACGGGCAGGTAGGCGGGGTCGGGCAGTTCGGTGGCGTCGCGCCGGAACTCCTCGGCGTTCCCCGTCGCGGGGTCGAGCCGGACGACGGCGCGGGGAATCGCCGGGCCGTAGGCGATCGCGGCCACCGCCCGCCCGTCGCACGACAGGGACGGGTGCCAGCCGTCGTAGGGGGTTTCGAGGTCGGTCAGTGTGCCGTCCTCGGGGTCGAGCACGCCCAGGCGCAGGTCTCCCCGGCCGTGCAGCAGGACGATCCGCCCGTCGGCCAGCGGAGCGTAGGGTGCTCCGCCGAGCTGCCACAGCGGTCCTGCGCACTCCTCCTGGAGGGGGTGGAGCGCCCGCGCGGGGGCGCCGCCGACGCCGCTCAGGTAGAGGTTCCACCAGCCGGAGCGGTCGGAGATGAAGTAAAGGCTCAGGTCGTCGCGCCAGGAGGGAGCCAGGACCGACTCCTCAAGGCCTCCGGCCACCGTCCTGGTCAGGCCGTCGGAGAGCCGGGTGACCCGTATCTCGGTGCCGTTCCACGGCATGCGGGGGTGGTCCCAGCAGACGTAGGCCAGGTGTTCGCCGTCGGGCGACAGGGCGGGGAAGGCGTAGAAGTCGCTCCCGCCGACGAGCTCGCGCGTCTCGGCCCCGCCGTCCAGCGGGATGGAGACGATCGAGCGGCTCACCCGTCCTTCGGCGTCGTGCCGCTCGCGCACGCACAGGATCCGCCCTTCGTGGACGGTCATCTCGGCGTAGCGCAGGCCGCACTCGTGCTCGGGTTCCGGCGTGAGGGGCTCGGGCTCGGAGCCGGGGGACAGAAGGTAGAGGCGCTGGTCGGCGAAGTTGGCGAACACCAGCCCCCCGCCGGGGACCAGGGCGTACGGCCGCCCGCCGTACTCGTGGACGCGGGTCCTGGCGTTCCACGGAGCCGCCAGGAGCTGCGTGCGTGTGCCGTCGGCCTCCTGCCGCACGATCGTGGTGCGGCCGCCCTCAAGGGGGCGGTCCTCGGTCCACCACATCTGGGTTCCCGACACCGTCGGGAACCCCAGGCGCAGCCCCGACCGGGCGACACCCGTGGTCGAGATGGGAGAGGGCCAGGTGGCATACGGCCGGACGACCTGCTCGGGGGACATGGCGCCATCCTGCCCGATAACCCGTCCCGTGTCGCCGGTATGGTCCTCATCCCTCGCGGCGTGCGGAAATTCGTTTCCCATGCTCACCTGATGCAGCCTCCCAAACAGTGATGATCAGCTTGTCCTGGACTCCGTCAGTCGACCGCGGAGACGCCGGGGGTCGTTCCGGACACCACGATCGCCCCGGGGGGTTCGACCGGAGCGGCCGTGGTCCTGCGGCTTCGGCGGCTGCGTCTCTCCAGCCAGGTGGCGACGGCGCCGACGGCCAGGTTGATGATGATGTAGACGATCGCGATGACGATCACGGAGGGGATGAGGTTGTTGAAGTTGGACGGCAGCACACGCGCCCCCGCGTTCAACAGGTCCTCGAAGGAGACGATGAACCCCAGCGCGGTGTCCTTCAGGAGCACCACGAGCTGAGAGACGATCGCCGGCATCATGGCCGTGACCGCCTGCGGCAGCAGGATCATCCGCATGACCTGGCCCTTGCGCAGGCCGACGGCGTAGGCCGCCTCCGACTGGCCGCGCGGCACGGCCTGGATGCCCGCCCGCACGATCTCCGCCAGCACCGACCCGTTGTACAGGACCAGGCCGACGACCACGGCGGCGAACGGGGTCACGGTGAGCCCGAAGACCGCGCTCCCGCCGTACATCACCGCGAAGATCATGATGAGCAGCGGGATCGCCCTGAAGAACTCCACCACCACACCCGCGGGGACGCGGATCACGGCGTGGTCGGACAGCCGTCCGATGCCCAGGACGAACCCGAACGGCACCGCGATCAGTGAGGCGACCAGTGCCGCGCTCAGGGTGTTCAGCAGGCCGGGCACGATCAGGTTGAGCCACACGTCGCCCCGCAGGAACGGCGTCCACAGGGCCGGGTCGAGCTGGTTCTTCTCACCCAGCTTGGCCACCATCAGGTAGGCGGCCAGCAGCGCCGCCACGACGACCAGCACCGTGAGCACGGTGTTGCGCGTCCGGGCGCGTGGCCCGGGGGCGTCGTAGAGGACGTCGGCCGAGCGCGCGTTCACCGGACCACCGCCAGCCGCCTGGACAGCCAGGTGAACAGCAGCCCGGTCGGCAGGGTCAGGACCAGGAAGCCGAGGGCGAACCCGAAGAAGATCGGGACGACCGAGTCACCGTGTGCCTCGAAGAGGGTCTTCATCGTCAGCGAGGCCTCGGTCACGCCGATGGCCGCGGCGATCGTGGTGTTCTTGGTCAGCGCGATCAGGATGCTGCCCAGCGGGGCGACCACCGCGCGCAGCGCCTGGGGCAGCACGATCAGCCTGAGGTTCTGGGAGAAGGTCAGGCCGATGGCGCGGGCCGCCTCGGCCTGGCCGACCGGCACGGTGTTGATCCCGGACCTGATCGCCTCGCAGACGAACGCGGCCGTGTAGGCGGACAGCCCGATGATCGACAGCCAGAGGTAGTTCGTGGACAGGCTCGTGGAGAAGGAGATGTCCAGCACCAGGCCCAGGCCGAGCCCGCAGAAGACGATCACCAGGGTCAGCGGCGTGTTCCGCAGGGTGTTGACGTAGACCGTGCCGATGCCGCGCAGCACGGGCAGCGGGCTGACCCGCATCGCGGCCAGGATCGTCCCGAGGACCAGGGCCGCGGCCCCGCTGGCGAGCGTGAGCCGTATCGTCAGCCAGAAGGCGCTCAGGATGGCCGGGAATTCGTCGAGGAGTGCCTGCACTCGTTCCCTCCAGGGAACCCGGGCCGGGACGCGCCCCGGCCCGGGGACGGGTCAGTAGCGCTCGATGGTCGGCGGCGTGGTGAAGAACTTACCGAACTCACCGAAGTTGGCGTCCACGGCCTTCTTCCAGCTTCCGTCGGCGAACATCTTCTCCAGAGCCTTGTTGATCTTCTCGCGGGTGTCCTTGTCCTCCAGCTTCAGGCCGATGCCGTACTTCTCCTCGGAGAAGGGCTTGCCGACGAGGCGGAACTTGCCCGGCGACCGGGCGGCGAACCCGGCCAGGATCGTCGCGTCGGTGGAGATCGCGTCCACCTGCTTGTTCTCCAGCAGCGGCAGGCAGGCGCCGTAGCCCTGCTGCTCGGTGAGGTACTGGCTCTTCCACGCCTCGCCGAACTTGTCGACCAGGCGCTTGGGCGAGGAGGAACCCTGGGCGCCGCACACCTTCTTGTTCCTCAGGTCCTCCTCACCGTTGATCGTCGTGTCGTCGGCGCGGGTCAGGATGTCCTGCCCGGTGACGAGGTACGGCCCGGCGAAGGAGATCTTCTTCTTGCGGTCGTCGGTGATCGAGTAGGTCGCGGCGACGATGTTGACCTGGCCCTGCTGGATGAACGGCTCCCGGTTGGCCGAGATGGCCTCCTTGAACTCGATCTGGTCGTCCCGGTAGCCGAGCTGCTTGGCGACGTATCTCGCCACGTCCACGTCGAAGCCCTTGAACGAGCCGTCCGGCTGTTTCTGGCCGAGCCCGGGCTGGTCGAACTTGATGCCCACGACGAACTTGCCGCCGCCGCTGCCGCCACCGCACGCGGTGAGTCCGGCCACCATGGCGGCCACCGCGACCAACACGGTTCCGGCACGCTGTACACGCATCCTGCTACCTCGTCTTCCCTTGAGAGATACCGGCGGCCCTAGTGCGTAAGGATCTTGGAGAGGAAGTCCCTGGCCCTGTCGGTCCTGGCGGAGGTGAAGAACTCCTCGGGAGTGCTCTCCTCGACGATGCGGCCCTCGGCCATGAACACCACCCGGTCGGCCGCGCGGCGGGCGAACCCCATCTCGTGGGTGACGACCATCATCGTCATGCCGTCGGCGGCCAGGCCGATCATGACGTCGAGGACCTCCTGGACCATCTCCGGGTCCAGCGCCGAGGTCGGCTCGTCGAACAGGATCATCTTGGGGTTCATGGCCAGGGCGCGGGCGATGGCCACGCGCTGCTGCTGGCCGCCGGAGAGCTGGGCGGGGTACTTCGCCGCCTGGGCGCCGATGCCGACCCGCTCCAGCAGCTCCATGCCCAGCGCGCGGGCCTCGGCCTTGCCCAGGCGGCGCACCTTGACCGGGCCGAGGGTGACGTTCTCCAGGATCGTCTTGTGCGCGAACAGGTTGAAGGACTGGAACACCATGCCGACCTCGGCCCTGAGCATGGCCAGCGCCCTGCCCTCCGCGGGGAGCGGGCGCCCGTCGAAGGTGACCGTGCCGTCGTCGACGGTCTCCAGCCTGTTGATCGTCCGGCACAGGGTCGACTTCCCGCCTCCCGAGGGGCCGATGACCACGACGACCTCCCCCCTGGAGATCGTCAGGTCGATGTCACGCAGGACGTGCAGGTTGCCGAAATGCTTGTTCACGTTCGTGAGGACGACCAGAGGAGTCGCTTCCCCGTTCTCCGTCATGAAACACAACGTAAATCCGTGATCGGCACCTCGGGCTAACCCTGAGGTACCGATCAGATCACATCCCCCTTACTCCGGGTAAAGGTTTGTTGTTTTCTGTCATATCTCGATGAGATCCACAGGCATAAAGGGCTGTTCGAGTGGTTCGGCGGGATCCTGCCCGGTGATCCCCGGCGCGGTGCCCATGGGAGGCGGGGCGGCTCGGGCCGTACCTTGGGGTCGGCGGAGCGCCTACCCTTGTCTTGAGATGACTGCCACCGTGGAGAGCGCCCGCACGTACGAGGTTCGTACCTACGGGTGCCAGATGAACGTGCACGACTCCGAGCGCCTTTCCGGCCTTCTTGAGGACGCGGGCTACGTCCCCGTGCCCGAGGGGCAGGTCGCCGACGTGGTCGTGTTCAACACCTGCGCCGTGCGAGAGAACGCCGACAACCGGCTCTACGGCAACCTCGGGCACCTGCGCCCCTCGAAGGTCGGCAACCCCGGCATGCAGATCGCCGTCGGTGGCTGCCTGGCGCAGAAGGACCAGGGGGAGATCGTCCGCAGGGCGCCCTGGGTCGACGTGGTCTTCGGCACGCACAACATCGGCTCGCTGCCGGTGCTGCTTGAGCGGGCGCGCGTCCAGCAGGAGGCGCAGGTCGAGATCAAGGAGTCGCTGGAGACCTTCCCGAGCACGCTGCCGACCAAGCGCGAGTCGGCCTACGCCGCCTGGGTCTCGATCTCCGTCGGGTGCAACAACACCTGCACCTTCTGCATCGTGCCCTCGCTGCGCGGCAAGGAGAAGGACCGCCGTCCCGGCGACGTCCTCAGCGAGGTGCGGACCCTCGTCGGCCAGGGGGTGCTGGAGATCACCCTGCTCGGTCAGAACGTCAACACCTACGGCGTCGAGTTCGGCGACAAGCTGGCCTTCGGCAAGCTCCTGAGGGCCTGTGGCGACGTCGAGGGCCTGGAGCGGGTCCGTTTCACCAGCCCGCACCCGGCCGCGTTCACCGACGACGTCATCGCGGCCATGGCCGAGACGCCCAACGTGATGCACCAGCTCCACATGCCCCTGCAGTCCGGCTCCGACCGGGTCCTGAAGGCCATGCGCCGCTCCTACCGGGCCGAGCGCTACCTGGGCATCATCGAGCGGGTCCGCGCCGCCATGCCCGACGCGGCCATCTCCACCGACATCATCGTCGGCTTCCCCGGCGAGACCGAGGAGGACTTCCAGGAGACCCTGGAGGTCGTGCGCCGTTCCCGCTTCGTCAACGCCTTCACCTTCCAGTACTCCATCCGTCCGGGCACGCCCGCGGCGACCATGGACGGGCAGGTGCCCAAGGAGGTCGTGCAGGAGCGCTACGAGCGTCTCGTGGCCCTGCAGAACGAGATCTCCTGGGAGGAGAACCGCAAGCAGGTCGGCCGGACGCTGGAGGTGCTGGTCGCCGAGGGCGAGGGCCGCAAGGACGAGGCGACCAACCGCCTGTCCGGCCGCGCCCCCGACAACCGTCTGGTCCACTTCACCCCGGGGGACGAGACGCCCAGGCCCGGTGACATGGTTCGCGTCGAGGTCACCTACGCCGCGCCGCACCACCTGGTGGCCGACGGGCCCGCTCTCGAACTGCGCCGTACCCGCGCGGGGGACGCCTGGCAGGCCAGGCAGGGCGCTGCGGCGACCGGTGGCTCCGGCGTCATGCTCGGCATGCCGTCGATCGGCCGTCCCGCCGCCCCCATGGTCCAGGACTCCGGCTGCTCCGTCCGTTCCTGAACGCCGTTCAGCGGCCCTCAAGGCCGTCGAGCACGGCGTCGCAGTAGGCGCGGCGGATGCCGTCCAGCATGTCGCAGAAGCTCTGCCGCCTGGGCTTCCTCGCGGGGGCCTCGGGCCGTCTGATCGGTTTCTTGACCTTCGGGTGCCGCGGGAGCTGACGCGGAGCCGGGTGTGTACGACCCCACGCGGTGCGCCCCTGCGGATGCGCGGGCGGCCGCAGGTGCGGACGCGCGGGCAGGTGCGCGGGCAGGCGCTCCGCCCGGTGTCCCGTCTTACGGGCCACCGGCGGCACGAGCACGGCCGCGGGCCCAGGGGGAAGCGGCGGAGGGTACGGCGCGGCCACCGGCGTCCGCGTGACGACCCGGGTGAGGCCGGGGTCCGGCCCGGGGACGGGAGGCTCGGGCGAGCCGGTGACGATCGCGACGCTGATCCCCGCCACCCCGGCGGCCACGACCACGCTCGCCAGAGCGTACGGCCACGCGTAGGGCGCCCTCCCGGAGTATGACAAGCCGCACTTCCTTCCTGAGGGCCGAAGAGCCCGGGAACCCTGAGGGCCACAGGAGCCCGGAGAGTTCGGGGCCGTCGGAGACTGGGGGACGTTTCGTGTTCCGTCCAGTTTGGCGCGCCACCCGGGGGTCCTGTGCGTGTTTTCCCTGGAGAACAGGTATTTCCGGCTCTTTCCCCGGACAGGCTTCCCGATGGGCGTGGAAACCCGGCGCGGGCGGAACGGCAAATATGGATCGATCCATTTTGCGCGCCCTATACAAAGCAACAGCGTGAAAAATCAGGAAAATGTGAGAACCGCAGTGTTGTCTCCGAGGCCGGAGGAGTGCGGGACGGTCAAAGCGCTCCGTTACTCTGACGAGGTGCTTGTCGCCGCGGCGGTCTGCCCGCATCCTCCGTTGCTGTTCCCCGAGCTGGCCGGTGAGGCCGCCCCCGAGCTCGACGGGCTGAGGGACGCCTGCGCGGTCGCGGTCGGCGGCCTGCGCGAGGCCGGGCCCGAGGCGGTCCTGGTCGTCGGCGGCGCGACCCGCGCCGGGGCGTACGGCCCGCACGCCGCAGGGAGCCTGGCCCCCTGGGGGGCCGACGTCCTGGTCGGCGCCGGGCAGCCCGTGCTGCCGCTCTCCCTGACGGCGGGCCGGTGGCTGCTCGACCGGGAGGGGATGGCCGCGACCGCCTTCCACGCCGTGCCGTTCGACGCCTCCGAGGAGGAGTGCGCACGGCTGGGGGCGCGGCTTGCCGAGGAGCACGACAGGGTCGCGCTGCTGGTCATGGCCGACGGCTCCGCCCGGCTGACCGAGAAGTCACCGGGATATCTGGACCCGCGGGCGCTGCCGTACGACGCGGAGATCGTCGAGGCGCTGGGGCGGGGCGAGGTGCCGGAGCTCGACCGGGGACAGGCCGAGGAGCTGTGGGTCCAGGGCAGGGCCGCGCTACGGGTCCTGGCGGGGGCGGGCGGTCGCCTCGACGGGAGGGTCCTGTACGCCGACGCCCCCTACGGGGTCGGCTACTTCGTCGCCGCCCTCGCGTCCAGGGCCTCCACGGCCCCCTGAGGGGTCGTCAGCCCACGACGCGGTGGGGCACGGCGATCCGTTCCAGGTCGTGTGCCAGGACGACGTCGCCGCCGAAGTGACGCCGGGCCTCGTCGAGGAAGCGGGGCTCGTCGCCGGCTCCGTAGCGTTCCGACAGGTGCGTCAGGACGAGACGGCGCACCCCGGACTCGGCGGCGACCAGGCCGGCCTGCTCCGCGGTCAGATGGCCGTAACGGGAGGCGAGCGCGGCCTCCCCGGAGAGGAACGTGGACTCGACCACCAGCAGGTCGACCCCCTCCGCGAGGGCGAACACCCCGTCGCACAGCCGGGTGTCCATCACGAAGGCGGCGCTCTGACCGGGGCGTGGCCTTGAGCACTCCGCGAGCCCGACCGTCGTGCCGTCGGGGGCGACGACCGTGCCCGTGCGCTGCAACTCCCCGATCGCGGGGCCGTGAAGACCTCGCGCGGCCAGCAGTTCGGGAACCATCCGGTGGCCGTCCGGCTCGTCGAGACGGTAGCCGTAGGAGTCCACGGGATGGGACAGCGGGCGGGCGGTGAGGGTCACCGGCCCCGCGTCGAGGCGCGTCTCGTCCCCGGAGACGGGGTGTTCGGCGATGACCGAGGTGTCGGCGAAGGCGGTGGCGTGACGCAGGCGCCGCCAGTAGACCTCCCCGCTCGCGGGGAAGACCGCCGAGACCCGGTGGGCGACCCCGTCCCTGGCGATGCGCTGGACGATGCCGGGGACCCCCAGGCAGTGGTCACCGTGGAAGTGCGTGACGCAGATCCACGTGACGTCGTGCGAGCCGACTCCCGCGTACAGCATCTGACGCTGGGTGCCCTCCCCGGGGTCGAACAGGAAGCCCTGGCCGTCCCAGCGCAGGAGGTAGCCGTTGTGGTTGCGGTGCCGGGTGGGAACCGCGCTTGAGGTGCCGAGGACGACGAGTTCGCGATGGGACACGAGCCGATGCTAGGGCCTGTTGATCGCGATCATCGGTGGGGAATACGGCTCCATGCGGCGCTCTTTCATGAAGAATGCCGTTACCTGCCGCGGCCGGCGGGGATCGGGGACGCACTTACAAGGGGGACACATGGCGGCAACCGTGGCGTTCGGGACGGTCCAGACGCCCCTGGGGGAGATGCTCGCCGCCGTCACCGAGGACGGGGTCGCCGGGGTCGGCTGGACCCACCGTAGCGGGAACCTCAGGGCACGCATGCTGGCGGGCCTCGGCCTGGCCGAGGCCGACGACCGGGACAGGACGGCCGCGGTGCTCGGCGAGCTCGCCGAGTACTACGCGGGCAGACTGCGGATCTTCCGCGTCCCCGTCGACTGGCGGCTGACCTCGCCCGTCCAGCGCAGGGTGCTCGGCACGCTGTACGAGACGGTCGGCTACGGCAGGGCCGTGACGTACGGCGAGCTGGCCACGCGCAGTGGCACGGGTGTCCCGGCGAGGGCCATCGGGTCGATCATGGGGGCCAACCCCATCCCGATCATCGTCCCCTGCCACCGGGTGGTCGCGGGAAACGGGCTCGGCGGGTTCAGCGGGGGAGAGGGCGTGGAGTCCAAGCGCTGGCTGCTCACCCTTGAGGGCTATCTGCAGCCGACCCTCGACTGGGACTGAAAGGCCCTCTCACCTCCGCGCCCACCGAGCCTGGAACCCGTCAGACGGCGGGCGGGTCGATCCTGCCCTCGTCGGAGCGGCCCTGACCCGGGTACCCCGGGGAGGCGTCCTGCCCGGGAGGCCGTGGTGTGCCGTCCGGTTCGTCGATTCTGTCGGCCATCTCCTTCGCCTTGGCGGCCGCGGTGTCGATGTGCCGGTCGTACTTGCCGCCCGTCTTCTCCTTGGCCATCCGCGCCGCCTGATCCACGCCCTGCTTGGCGAGTTCCTCGGCCTTGGCGCTGTGGTCGCCGAGCATGCTCTTGACCTTGTCGAAGATCGACATGGGTGAATCCCCCGATCCGATGTGACGAATCATCGTCATCCCATGCATACCCAGGGAGTTGACACACTTATCACCGTGCGCCAGCTACCAGTCATCGCCGTCGTGGGTCCCACCGCCGCGGGCAAGTCCGACCTCGCCGTCGACCTCGCCCTCGAACTGGGAGGTGAGGTGATCAACACCGACTCCATGCAGTTCTACCGGGGAATGGACATCGGGACGGCCAAGCTGACCCTCGGGGAACGGCGCGGGGTCCCGCACCACCTGCTCGACATCTGGGAGGTGACCAGGACCGCGAGCGTCGCGGAGTACCAGTCGCTGGCCAGGCCGCTGATCGACGACATGCTTGCCAGGGGGGTCGTGCCCATCCTGGCCGGGGGGTCGGGGCTCTACGTGCGGGCCGCGCTCGACGACCTGGAGTTCCCCGGCACCGATCCCGGCATCCGCGCCAGGCTGGAGGCCGAGCTCGAACGTGTGGGAACCGCTCCCCTGTACGAACGGCTCCGCGAGCTAGACCCGAAGGCCGCCGGGGCGATCCTGCCGGGAAACGGCCGCAGGATCGTCCGCGCGCTGGAGGTCATCGAACTGTCCGGGAGACCGTTCTCGGCCACCATGCCCTCCTACGACGCGATCTACCACAGCGTCCAGCTGGGGGTCGAGGTGCCCAGGGAGGTCCTCGACGAGCGGGTCGCCGTACGGGTCGAGCGGATGTGGGAGGCCGGGCTGGTGGAGGAGGTCGGACGGCTGGCCGCGCACGGCCTCGCCGAGGGCCGTACGGCCAGCCGGGCGCTCGGCTACGCCCAGGTTCTGCGCTTCCTGGACGGCGAGTGGACCGAGGATCAGGCGAAACAGGAGACGATCCGGGCCACCCGCAGGTTCGTCCGCCGTCAGGAGTCGTGGTTCCGGCGCGACCCACGGGTGCTCTGGCTGCCCCAGCAGGAGCCCGATCTGCTGGGCAGGGCGCTCGCGCTGATACCCCGGTAGGGCGCCGATAGAGTTGGAACATGCGATTCGTCAAGGGCCACGGCACAGAGAACGACTTCGTGATCATCCCCGACCTCGACGGCGAGCTGGAGCTCTCCGCGGCGTTCGTCGCCGCGGTGTGCGACCGGCGCGCGGGGATCGGGGCGGACGGAGTGCTGCACGTGATGCCCACCAAGCTCAGCCCAGAGGTCGCCGACCAGGCGGGCCGGGCCGAGTGGTTCATGGACTACCGCAACGCCGACGGCAGCGTCGCGCAGATGTGCGGCAACGGTGTGCGGGTCTTCGCCCGCTACCTGGTCGACTCGTGCCTGGCGGACGCCGGCGAGTTCGGGGTCGCCACCAGGGGAGGCGTCAAGCGCGTACGGCTGGCCGAGACCGGCGACGTGACCGTGGAGATGGGGCGGCCGAAGACGTTCGGCGAGAGTGCGACGACCGTTTCGGGAAAGCGCTACGAGGGGCTCCACGTCGACATGGGCAACCCCCACCTGGCATGTGTCATCGGCGACCCGGTCGCCCAGCTCGACCTGTCCCGTCAGCCCGGCTTCGACCCCGCCGTGTTCCCCGAGGGGGTGAACATCGAGCTGCTCAACCCGGTCGGGGAGCGCCGCGTGGTGATGCGGGTCTTCGAGCGGGGCTCCGGCGAGACGCGTTCCTGCGGGACCGGCGCCGTCGCCTCGGCCGTCGCCGCGGCCCGGCTGGCAGGGGAGAACACGGGCACCTGGGCGGTCGAGGTGCTCGGCGGCACGGTGACCGTCACCCTCGAGGAGGACACCAGCTACCTGGCCGGGCCCGCCGTGATGGTCGCCTCGGGGGAGCTGAACCTGTGAGCTCGCGGGAGCGCTCTCACGGCCCGGCACGGCGAACTCCACCGAACCGGGTGAATCACATGGCCAATCGGGATGGCGCAGTCGTTTGGGGCATGGTCGCCGACCTGGCAGACTGACGTCCCATGGACGTGGACATCTGGGCCTGGGTGGGCGACACCCAGCGGCAACTGCACGAAGCCGGGAACACCGGCCTGGCCATGGCGATCGGCGACGTGCCCGCGCAGGCGCTGGAGGGCCGGTACGCGCAGCTCGACGTGCTCGCGCCGGCCATCGCACAGCAGGCGCAGAACCTGGGGCTGCCCTGGCTGGAGTTCTACGCCCGCTACTGGCACCTGATCGGCCGCGTCGGCGACCGCGCCCAGGGGGCCGTCGCCCTCGCCGACGCCGAGACGCTGGTCGAACTCGCCCAGCGGGAGGACATCCGTGACTGCCCCGGAGCGCCCGGGGCCGTGACGGCGCTGGCCCTCACCCAGGCGAACACCGACGGTCCCGGCTACGCCGACGAGCGGCTGGCCGCCCTCGGCGCCCTCGGGGTCGAGCCGGACTCGCTGGCCTTCTCCTCCGTCGCGGAGCAGTACGTCTCGGCTCTGCTGGACGCGGGCCGCGTCGAGGAGGCGGTCACCTACGCCGAGTCCGCGGTCGGCAGGCTCGGCGCCGCAGACAGGCAGGCGAGCTGGGAGCTCGGTGCCGCCTCCGCCCGCGCCCTGCTGGCCGCGGGGCGCGCCCAGGACGCGCTCACCGCGCTCGACGCGGCGACCGGGTTCAAGCCCGACGACCCCGTGGCCAAGGAGCACCGCGAGGGCGTGCTGCGCTCGCTCGTGCTCGCCGTGCTCGGCAAGCCGCAGGAGTCCGTCGACGCGCTGCCCGACCTGGACGTGGTCGGCGACCACCCGCGGGTCTGGGCCGAGTGGGCGCGGGCCATCCGTGAGCTCGCCGGATTCGCGAAGATCACCAACACCTGGCAGCTCGGCCGGGTGCTCAAGCAGTGGATCGACTACTTCGCCATGATGGGCGGCTACCGCACGCGGGTCGAGCTGGCGCTGGTCGCCGGGGACCTGGCGGTGAGCAGGCAGAGCGTCTGGCAGGCCAGGCAGCTGGCCGACATCGCCGAGTCCGCGGTGGGCGAGCTGAAGTCCGCCGGGGACGCCGCCGGGAGCATCGCCGAGCGGATCGCCGCGCTGCGCACCGCCGCGGACGCGGTCGTCGAGCCGGAGGCGCCGGGTCCCGAGGCTGAGCTGGTCGAGTACTTCGACGCGGCCGACGGCTTCAACGCCGACCCCGAGCGCTGGGTCGGCTGGCTGGCCCCGCTCTCCGGCCGTGACCTGCCCGCCACCCGCAGGCACACCACCACGCTGGGCTTCCTCGGCTACCCGGCCAGGGGCGCCGACATCTACTGGACCATGCTGGTCGAGTCGGGCGACATCGAGACCGCCGACCAGCAGGACGTCTCCTACCTCACCGGTCTGCTGATCGAGGCCCGTCAGGACGAGCGCCTCGAACAGATGGCGCAGCGGCTTCCCGAGGCTCAGCGTCACCTGTCCCTGGGCCGTCTGCACCGCGCGCGGGAGCGCTGGGAGCAGGCCGCCGCCGAGGGCGAGGCCGCCGTCGCCGCGGGCGCGGGCATGGAGGCGAGCCGTCTGTGGGCCGCCGCCGTGCAGCAGAGCGGCGACAACGCCAAGGGCGCCGCGATCCTGCGTGACGCGCTCGACTCGGAGGAGATCGAGCCGGAGGACATCTGGCGGATGATCACCATGGCCACGGCCGCCGAGGACTGGGAGACCGTCCGCGCGGGCACCACCAAGCTCGGCATGCCGCTGCAGTCGACGGAGGGACCGATCGAGGAGGAGATGGGCCTGGTGCGCATCGTCCTGCCCGCTCCCGACGGCAGCCAGCGCGTGGTCATCAGCCTGCGCACCGGCCCCGCCACGGCCAGGCTGGCCATCCCGCAGCCGACCGGCATGGACTACAACGCCGGTGACCTGGTCGTCTTCGACCCGCAGCTGCTGGAGCCGATCCCGGAGAGCCAGGAGGAGCAGGAGGGTTTCATCCCGCCGTTCGCCGCGGTCAGCATGCTCCGCCCGGGTGGGTACACCAGCTGGTTCTTCGACGGCGCCGCTCCGAGCGAGGCCGACTGGACCGAGTTCAACGAGGTCATGGCCGAGCGCGGCTGGCCGATGTGGGTCTACAGCGACGACAGCTACACGGTCGCGCACCCGACCTCCGGCGAGCGGCTGCCCGGCGTCTTCGGCTGGATCGCGATCCCGCCGGACGTCACGCCGGTCGAGCTCGACGCGGTGCTCGACGACGCCACCGAGCGCTGGGTGCATCCGCTGGCCTGGCTCGACCTCGCCAAGGCCGTCGACGTCGAGGTCGAGCGGCACGAGCGCATCGTCAAGGAGTACGGCCTGTAGCCGTACCCGTATCCGTGCCCGCCCGGAGCCATCTCCTCCGGGCGGGTACGTACTCCCTGCCCGTGGGTCGCGAGGCCGTGGCGGCGGGTTCCGCGTGGCGAGTGCGGTGATCCCGGTGAATTCTCGTAACGTGAGGTAATCGTCTCACCTGAGTTAAGCATCCAGTTTCATGGAACATGCGCGCTCGTTACGTGGACATGTCACAGTTCCTGTACTCAGGTGAGTGGATGGAGGCATCTTGCAGGACATCGACCGGCTCGGCGCGGTGATCCGGGACGAGCGCCCGTGGGGTGCTTTCGAACGGTACACACTCAACGAGACGTCCACGGTGAAGATCATCGAAGTGGCGCCGGGGCAGCGGCTCAGCCTGCAGCGGCACGAGCACCGTGACGAGCTCTGGGTCGCCCTCGACCCCGGCGCGGTGTTCGAGATCGACGGTGAGCGGATCGAGCCCGCCGTCGGCGACCGGGTGCTCATCAGGGCGGGGCAGACCCACCGGCTCAGCTCGTCGGGCAAGGCGACCCGGATCCTGGAGATCGCCTTCGGATACTTCGACGAGGACGACATCGAGCGGCTTGAGGACTCCTACGGTCGCGTCTGAGGGGTTACTTACCATCGCGTCCTGAAACAGGTAATGAGGGTTACGGCGTGTGACCTTATGATTGATGACGGTGGATGCGGGTAGTTGGCCGCTTCGTCATCGCTGAAGTCGTAATTCGTCATAAGGGGTGCCATGCTGCGGTCGGCGCTTGGTCGGGGAGCGGTCGCCGCGGCGGTCGCGTTCACTCTGGCGGGATGCGGTCTCACCGGGCAGGCGGGCGGGGGGTCGTCGGCCGTCCAGGGGAAGTCCGCCGCCGAGGCCCTCGGCGAGCTGGACAGGCTGCAGGTCAAGGGGCGTGCCCCGATGACCGGTTTCGACCGCGGGGAGTTCGGCCCCGCCTGGTCCGACGTCGACCACAACGGCTGTGACACCCGCAACGACATCCTCAAGCGCGACCTGAAGGACGAGACCTTCAAGTCGGGCACTCACGACTGCATCGTGCTGACCGGGGTCCTCGACGACCCCTACAGCGGCAAGACCATCAGGTTCGAGCGCGGCCAGAAGACCAGTTCCGCGGTGCAGATCGACCATGTGGTCGCGCTGGCCGACGCCTGGCAGAAGGGCGCGCAGCAGTGGCCGGAGAACAAGCGCAAGGAACTGGCCAACGACCCGCTGAACCTGCTGGCCGTCGACGGGCCGCTGAACAGTCAGAAGGGCGCCGGTGACGCGGCCACCTGGCTCCCGCCGCGCGGCGCCTACCGGTGCACCTATGTCTCACGCCAGATCCAGGTGAAGGCCAAGTACGGTCTGTGGGTGACGTCCGCGGAGAAGGACGCCATGCGGAAGATCCTCAACTCCTGCTGACGGCCGCCCACGGTCGCATCCGGTCACGTCGCTCGCTCGTGATGTGACGGTAATAGGATCCGCCTTTGACAAATGGATATAAGGCGGACGTAAAGGATGGGCGATGGGCACTAAGGGACCGGTCGGCAAACGGAGATCGCTGCGGATCTACCTGATCGCGGTGCCCCTGCTGGTGGTGTGCGCGGTGATCCTCAGCGGCTGTTCGCGGGTGAGCACCCAGCCCGACGAGATGGTCCTGCACTACGCCGGCGGCCTCTTCGAGCCGATCAAGTTCGAGCGTTGTATCAACCCATCGAGCGGCGCGACGCTGCTCGGCCCCGGCGACACCCCCTACTCCTACCCGTTCGGGCAGCGGACCTTCGACTTCTCCGAGGCCAAGGACGCCGAGTCCAAGCCGTTGTCCGTCGTGTCCAAGGACAACGTCGAGATGACGGTGTCCGGGGTCGCGACGTTCACGCTCAACACCGAGTGCAAGACGCTGCAGCGCTTCCACGAGAAGATCGGGCTGAAGTTCCGCGCCTACTACGAGGACGGCCAGTCCGAGGGCTGGGGGCGGATGCTCAACCTGTACATGCGGGTGCCGCTCGACCGTGCGATGGACGCCGCCTCCCAGGAGTTCGAGTGGCGGGGGCTGTTCAACGACCCGAAGGTGAAGCAGGCCTGGGAGGCCCGGGTCGGTGTGCTGGCCAGGCAGTTCATCGAGGAGACGGGCGGCGCCGACTACTTCTGCAACCCCAACTACACCGGCAGCGGCCAGTGCGGTGACATCTCCCTGACCATCCAGAAGCCCGAGCCGCCCGAGGCGCTGGTGAACGCCCTGGCCGACGAGCAGGCCGCCAAGACCGAGAACATCGCCCAGGCGCAGCGCAACGCGAAGGTCCGCACCGAGATGGAGTCCATCAAGGACCTCGTCAAGGTCCTGGGGCCGCAGGGCGCCGTGCTCTGGCAGGCCATCCAGAAGGGCCAGGTCTCGGTGGTCCCGGTTCCCCAGGGCAGCAATCTCAACATCACCCCGCCCGCCCGGTAACCGGCGGGGTCACGCGCCCAGCGCGGTGCCGAAGTCGCGGGCGATCCCCCGCATGCCCTCCGCGAGCTCCTCCCGGTCGAGCGCCTCGATCCGCCCGGCCGGGCCGGAGATCGACATCGCGGCGACCGTGCGCGAGCCGTCGCGCACCCCGACGGCGAGGCAGTGCACGCCGAGTTCCTCCTCGCCCAGGTCCATGGCGTAGCCCCGCTCACGCACCCGCCGCAGCTCCTCCAGCATGCCGGGCAGGTCGACGACCGTGTTGGCGGTGCGCCTGGGCATGCCGGTGCGCCCGACCAGCGCCGCCACCTCGTCGTCGGCGCGGTCGGCCATCAGGACCTTCCCCACCGCCGTGCTGTGCGGCAGCACCCGCCTGCCGACCTCGGCGAACATCCGCAGCCTCCGGGGAGAGGGCACCTGGGCGACGTAGACGACGAAGTCACCTTCGAGCACCGCCAGGTTGGCCGTCTCACCGGACAGTTCGACCATCCTCGTGAGGTACGGCTGCGCCAGCGTCGCGACCATGCGCTCGGCGACCCCGCCGAGCCGTACCAGGGCGCCGCCGAGCGCGTAGCGGCGGTCGGACTCCTGACGTACGTAACCGCGCGCCAGCAGGGTGCGCAGCAACCGGTGGATCGTCCCGTACGGCAGGCCGGTCCCGGCCGCGATCTCGGAGAGCCCGGCCTCCCCACCCCGTTCGGCGAGCGCCTCAAGCACGTCGAGCGCCCGGTCGACCGACTGCACGGTGCCGCCAGGGGAGGCCGGGGCGGCGGCTCCGTGTCGTGCGTCGCTCATATCCGTTTTGTCCATGCGGTCCGTTCCTGTTCCTTGTTCCCGCGTTCACCACGCCCGGTCCAGTCCGCGCAGGGAGGCGTCAAGCACCTGGGCGACGTGCGCGACGGGGATCGGGTCCATGCCGCGGCGGCGGACGGCCGAGGTGATCTGCAGGGTGCAGCCGGGGTTGGCCGAGACCAGCAGGTCGGCGCCGGTGGCCAGCACCCGTTCCGCCTTGCGGTCGCCGAGGTCGCGCGCGGCCTCGGGCTGCAGGAGATTGTAGGTCCCCGCGGAGCCACAGCAGATGGACGATTCGGCGATCTCCACCAGCCTGAGCCCGGGCACGGCCGACAGCAGCGCCCTGGGCTGGGCACGGATTCCCTGGGCGTGCGCCAGATGACAGGCGTCGTGATAGGCCACGGTCAGCGGCAGCGGGTGCCGCCGGGCCACGGGGCCGAGCTCGGCGAGGTACTCCGACAGGTCCACGACCCTGACGGCCCCGGCCCGTTCCGGCCCGAGCAGGTCGCCGTACTCCTTCATGGTCGATCCGCAGCCCGCGGCGTTGACCACGACCGTGTCCACTCCCGCGCGCTCGAAGGCCGCCATCGTCCGATCCGCGAGCCGTCCGGCCTGTTCCTGCCGTCCCGAGTGCAGGGACAGGGCCCCGCAGCAGCCCTGCGCGGGCGGGATCACCACCTCGCAGCCCTCCATCGCCAGCACCCTGGCGGTGGCCGCGTTGACCTGGGGGAAGAAGGCGCCCTGGACACAACCGGTGAGCATGCCGACCGTGGCCCTGCGCGGCCCGACCGGCCTGACCCTGTGCGGCAGCCGTACCCGGGCGGGGACCGGGGGCGCCAGCTCGGCCATCGCGGACAGGGCCGGACTGATCCGCCCCAGCCTCGGGGCGAGTCTGCGGCGCACGCCCTCGGTGAGCCGTAGCGGCAGCCGCATCGCCCGCAGCCGCCGGGGATAGGGGAACAGCCGGAAGACCAGGGCACGCAGCGCCCGATCCTGGAGCGGCCTGCGGTGGACCCGTTCGACCTCGGCCCTGGTCTGTTCGATCAGCCGGTCGTACCTCACCCCGGACGGGCAGGCCGTCACGCACGCCATGCACCCGAGGCAGGCGTCGAAGTGCCCGGCCATCTCCGGGGTCAGGGGCGTGCCCTCCACGTGCTGGCCCATGAGGTGGATCCGGCCACGGGGGGAGTCCATCTCCTCGCCCCACAGCACGTAGGTCGGGCACGTCGGCAGGCAGAACCCGCAGTGCACGCAGTCGCCGATCAGCTCAGGGTCCATCTCAGATCCCTCCGACGAACCGGCCGGGGGACATCCTCCGGTCCGGGTCGAACCGCTCCTTGACCCGCCGCATCAACGGCAGCGCGCCGCTCGGCCCCCACCTGTCGATCCCCTCGTCCCGTCCGTACGGCGCGGCGAGGACGACCAGGTGGCCGCCGAGCACGCCGAGCCGGTCGCGTACGGCCGGGACGAACGCCGGGAGCGCCTCCGGCGGTGGGGCGGCCCACAGGACCCCCGAGGCGGCCGAGCCCCGGATCCGGACGGACGGCTCACACGCCGTGACCGCCCGCAGCGCGCGGCCGACCTCGGCGGGAGGCAGACGCAGCTCGCACAGCGCCCCGCCGGGGTCACCGGGCAGGGTGTTCCACCAGCCGGGCGCGCCGTTCCCGGTCCACGCAGGACGTCCACGCGCCAGTTCCCGTACGGCCGTCGCCCGCTCCCCGGCCGCCGTCCCCTCGACGAGGGCCGTGACGAGCGGCCCGTCCCCGTCTCCCGGCCAGTCGACCTCGACGGCGCAGGGTTCGGCCTGCGAGGCGGTCAGGTCGGCCACGAGCCCGTCGAGGGCCGTGAACGGGTCCGGCTCCCGGCCGAGCCCGACGGTGATCCAGCGGCGCTCCGGCGGGGACGGATGGAGGCGGAAGACGGCCTCGGTGACGACCCCGAGCGTGCCGTAGGAGCCACACAGGAGCTTGCCGAGGTCGTAGCCCGCGACGTTCTTGACGACCCGGCCGCCGGAGGTCGCGGCCGTGCCGTCGGCCAGGACCACGGTGACGCCGATCAGCAGGTCGCGGGCGGTGCCGTACCTGAACCTTCGGGGGCCCGCGACGCCGGTGGCGAGCGTGCCGCCGACGGTTCCCGCGCCGAGCGGGTTGTCCAGGGCAAGTTCCTGGGCGACGCCGGGGAAGGAGGCCAGCGCGCCGAGGGGGAGGCCGGCGCAGACCCTGACGACCAGGTCGCCGGGGGAGTGCTCGACGGTCGTCTCACCGTCGAGGGTCAGACGGCCGGTGCGGAGCAGCAGGTCGCAACGCTCGGGAGGGTTCCCCCAGGCCAGCTTCGTGCCGTCCCCGGCGGGGACGACGGCGAGGTCGTGCCCGGCCGAGACCCGCATCAGCGCAGAGACCTCGGCGGTGGTCCTCGGCAGCGCGACCCAGCGGGGCATGACCCCGGCGACGGCGTCCCCGGGCTCTGCGGGCCGGACCGTCACGCCCGTTCCGCGCAGCGCCTCGAACGGGGCCGTCATCAGAACTGCTCCGCCTGGCCGGACTCGACCAGCGGGTGCGCGCCTTTGCGCACCCCGGGGACCTCGCCGCACAGCCGTGGGGTCGGGAAGATCTTTCCCGGGTTCGACAGGCCCGCCGGATCGAAGGCACAACGCACCAGCTGCATGGTCGCGAGATCCTCGTCAGAGAACATTTTCGTCATATATCGGGACTTGTCGACGCCTACGCCGTGCTCCCCGGTGATCGAGCCGCCATGCTCGACGCAGAGGTCGAGAATCCTGCCGGAGACCAGCTCGGCACGCTCGGCCGCCCCGGGCTCACCGTCGTCGAACAGCACCAGCGGATGCAGGTTGCCGTCCCCGGCGTGGAAGACGTTGGCCACCCGGATGCCGTGCTCCAGGGAGATGCGGTCGATGGCAGCCAGCACCTCCGGCAGCGCGGTCCTGGGAACCACCCCGTCCTGCACGATGTAGGCCGGGCTGATCCGGCCGACCGCCGCGAAGGCCGACTTGCGGCCCTTCCAGACGGCCGCCCGCTCCGCCGGGTCCGCCGCCGTGCGCAGCTCGAAGGCACCGTTCTCCTCGCAGATCCGCCGCACCTCGGCGAACTGGTGCGCGACCTCGGGGGCGGGGCCGTCCAGCTCGACGATGAGCACGGCCCCGGCGCCCTCGGGGTAGGCGCAGGCGACCGCCGCCTCCGCGGCCTCGATCGCCAGGGCGTCCATCATCTCGATCGCCGCTGGCAGGATGCCGCCGCCGATGATCGCCGAGACCGCCCGGCCGCCCCCCTCGACGTCGTCGAAGGCCGCCAGCAGCGTCGTCACGGCCTGCGGGGCCCGTGTCAGCCGGACGGTGACCTTGGTGGTGACGCCCAGCGTGCCCTCCGAGCCGACGAAGGCACCCAGCAGGTCGTAGCCGGGATCGGTGTTCGACAGCTCGACGATGTCGCCGTCCGGGGTGACGACCTCCAGGGCGAGCACGTGGTTGACCGTGAAGCCGTACTTCAGGCAGTGGGCGCCGCCGGAGTTCTCCGCGACGTTGCCGCCGATGGAGCAGACCTGCTGGCTTGAGGGGTCGGGCGCGTAGTAGTAACCCAGGTCGCGGACCGCCTCGGTGATCGCCAGGTTGGTGACCCCGGGCTCGACGACGGCACGCCGGTTCGGCAGGTCGACCGACAGGATCCGCCGCATCCTGGAGGTGACGACGAGCACCCCGTCCGTCCTCGGCAACGCCCCGCCGGACAGGCCGGTCCCCGCGCCCCTGGCCACGAACGGCACGCCGTGGCGGACGCAGACCCGCACCACGGCCGCGACCTGCTCGGCGGTCTCCGGCAGCACGACGACGCCGGGACTCGCGCGATGGTGGGTCAGGCCGTCGCACTCGTAGGTGCGCAGCCGTACGGGATCGGTGATCACCGAGCCGGGGCCGAGGATCTCCAGGAACCGCCGGACCGGTTCGTCGAGGGTCTTCTCCGGCATCGCGCCTCCCTTCCCCTGCGGGGCCCGCCGGTCCCGGGCCCCGCGGTCGCGGTCGCCTCAGGGCATGCGGGCGTAGGCGGGCAGCGTCAGGAACTCGGCGAAGTCGTCGTCGAGGGCGACCTCCTTGAACAGGGCGGTCGCCTGGGCGTAGCGCTCGGCGTCGTAGCCGGGCTGCGCGGCGATCCCGGCGAGCTCCTCCTCGATGATCCGCTCGACGAGTTCCCTTGTCACCTGGGCACCGGTGTCGGCGAGCCGGATGTCGTTGTGGATCCACTGCCAGACCTGGGAACGGGAGATCTCCGCGGTCGCCGCGTCCTCCATCAGGTTGTGGATGGCCACCGCGCCCTGGCCGCCCATCCAGGCCGCGAGGTAGCGCAGCGCCACGTCGACGTTGTTGCGCAACCCGGCCTCGGTGATCTCACCCGGGGTCTTGGAGACCGCGAGCAGGTCGGCGGCCGAGACCGAGACGTCCTCGCGCAGCCGGTCGAGCTGGTTGGGCCGCTCGCCGAGGACGGAGTCGAAGACCTCGCGGCAGACCGGGACCAGGTCGGGGTGGGCCACCCACGAGCCGTCGAACCCGTCGCCCGACTCACGGGTCTTGTCCGCGGTGACCTTCTCCAGCGCGACCTTGTTGACCTCGGGGTCACGGCGGGAGGGGATGAACGCGGCCATGCCGCCGATGGCGTGGGCGCCGCGCCGGTGGCAGGTGCTCACGAGCAGCTCGGTGTAGGCGCGCATGAAGGGGGCGGTCATGGTCACCGCGTTGCGCTCGGGCAGCAGGAACTCCCTGCCCCGGGTGCGGAACTTCTTGATCACGCTGAACAGGTAGTCCCAGCGGCCCGCGTTGAGCCCCGCGGAGTGCTCGCGCAGCTCGTAGAGGATCTCCTCCATCTCGAAGGCGGCCGGGTAGGTCTCGATCAGGACGGTCGCGCGGATCGTGCCCCGCGGGATGCCGAGCAGCTCCTGGGCCCTGACGAAGACGTCGTTCCAGAGGCGGGCCTCCTGGTGCGACTCCATCTTCGGCAGGTAGAAGTAGGGGCCCCTGCCCTTGTCGATCTGCCGCCGCGCCGAGTGGAAGAAGTACAGGCCGAAGTCGACCAGCGAGCCGGAGAACGGCTCACCGTCGAGGGTGAGGTGTTTCTCCTCCAGGTGCCAGCCACGCGGGCGGACCACGATCGTCGCGAGTTCCTCGTCGGGCCTGAGCGCGTAGTCCTTGCCGCCGGCGGAGAAGTCGATGGTCCTGTCGAGCGCGTCACGCAGGTTGAGCTGGCCGTTGACCGTGTTCTCCCAGGTGGGGGCGTTGGCGTCCTCGAAGTCCGCCAGCCAGACCTTGGCCCCCGAGTTCAGCGCGTTGATCGTCATCTTGCGGTCGACGGGGCCGGTGATCTCCACCCTGCGGTCCTCAAGGCCGGGGGCGGGCGGGGCGACCCGCCACTCGGACTCGCGCACGTGCCGCGTCTCCGGCAGGAAGTCGAGGGTGCCGCCCGCGGACAGCTCCGCCTGGCGCGCCTGGCGGGCGCCCAGCAGCTCAAGGCGCCTGGCGCCGAACTCTCGCTGGAGTGTGGCCGTGAAGGCCAGCGCCTCCGGCGTGAGGATCTCGTCGAACCGGTCCGCCGACGGGCCGTGGATCTCAACGCCGTCCATGAGCGTCCTTTCCATAGGGTGGAAAAATACTTCTGAATTGTGGAATAGACGCTACTCGATGGTCACCCAGGGGGCAAAGACCGGGGTCCCCGGAGGGACTTGTCGGGGGCTTCCCCGATGGAGAGCGGGCCGTCCTCCCGGGAGAGTTGGACACGTCCCGAACAGGGGTGAACGAGGAAGGTCGGAGATGCTGTCCAAGAGGAAGAACCTGGTCGCCGCGGGGGCGCTCGCCGGGGCGGTCCTGCTGCTGTCCGGCTGCAGGCTGAACGTCGACTTCGGCGACCGGAAGCAGTCCGTCGCCACCTACACCGTCGGTGGCGGCGTCACCGCCCTTGAGGCGTACGCGGAGGTGGGGGACATCGTGATCTCCGAGAGCGGGCAGCAGGAGGTCCGGGTGACCGAGACCCGCCACTGGGGCGGGGACGACAGGAACAGCCCGAAGACCGAGCACCCCGTCGCGGGCGGCACGCTCACCCTGCGCTACGACTGCCCGGGCTCCTCGAACTGCTCGGTCGACTACCGGATCGACATCCCCAAGGGGCTCGCCGTCACCCTGGAGTCGACCGCGGGTGACATCACGATGCGCTCACTGACCGGCGAGGTGAACGCGAGCGCGGGCGCCGGCGACATCGAGGGCAACGACCTGGGAGGAAAGAGCCTCGTCGCGACCACCGGGGCGGGTGAGGTCAGGGTCAGGTTCGCCGCGGCCCCCGGCCGCGTGGAGGTCGAGACCGGCACCGGCGACGCGACCGTACGGCTGCCGCAGGGCAGCTACAACGTCACGGCGGGCACCGGGGTCGGCGAGGAGGTCGTCAAGGTCACCAACGACCCGGCCTCGCCCAACGGCGTCTCGGTGCGGACCGGCGCCGGGGACGCCAAGGTGCTGCCCGTGTGAGCCACACCGGATAACGGGATGAATACCCAGCCGTCCGCGTGGCACCATCATGGGAAGAGACACCGAGGTTCGGGCGTTCTCCCAGGAGATGACGCATACGAACCACGCACCTGAACGGAGCGACAACATAGACATTCGTGAGCCGCTGGAGATCGACCGATTCGACGACCTGCCGGAGATCGGCGAGATGGACCTGGCAGAGCGCCAGGCACTGCGCAGGGTCGCGGGGCTCTCGACGGAGCTTGAGGACGTCACCGAGGTCGAGTACCGCCGGCTGCGACTTGAACGAGTCGTCCTGGTCGGCGTCTGGACCTCGGGCACGGCGGCCGACGCCGAGAACTCCCTCCTGGAGCTGAAGCTCCTGGCCGAGACCGCCGGGTCGGAGGTCCTGGAAGGGCTGATCCAGCGCCGCCAGAAGCCCGACACCGCCACCTACATCGGCTCGGGCAAGGCGCAGGAGCTCGCCGACATCGTCGCGGCGACCGGAGCCGACACCGTGGTGTGCGACGGAGAGCTGAGCCCCGGCCAGCTCCGTCAGCTTGAGGAGGTCGTCAAGGTCAAGGTCATCGACCGGACCATGCTGATCCTCGACATCTTCGCCCAGCACGCCAAGAGCCGCGAGGGCAAGGCGCAGGTCGAGCTGGCCCAGCTCAACTACCTGCTGCCGCGCCTGCGAGGCTGGGGTGGCAACCTGTCCCGCCAGGTCGGCGGACGCGCCGCGGGCGGCGTCGGCATCGGCGGCCGAGGCCCCGGTGAGACCAAGATCGAACTGGACCGCAGGCGCATCCGCGAGCGGATGGCCAAACTGCGCCGTCAGATCGCGGAGATGACCACCGCCAGAGAGACCAAGCGGGCGCGGAGGCTGTCGCGCGAGGTGCCCGCGGTGGCCATCGCCGGATACACCAACGCGGGCAAGTCCTCGCTGCTGAACCGGCTCACCAGCGCCGGTGTGCTGGTCGAGGACGCCCTGTTCGCCACGCTGGACCCGACGGTCCGCAGGGCGCACACGCCGGACGGCAGGCTGTTCACGCTGGCCGACACCGTCGGGTTCGTCCGGCACCTGCCGCACCAGCTGGTCGAGGCCTTCCGCTCGACGCTTGAGGAGATCGGCGACGCCGACCTGATCCTGCACGTGGTCGACGGCTCGCACCCCGACCCGGAGTCGCAGCTGGCGGCCGTGCGGGAGGTGGTCTCCGAGATCGAGGGCGCCCGCGACATCCCGGAGATCGTCGTCGTCAACAAGGCCGACGTCGCCGACCCCGTGGTGCTGGCCCAGCTGGAGGCCAGGGAGAAGCCCATCGTCGTGGTCTCGGCCCGCACCGGCGCCGGGATCGACGAGCTGATGGCGCTGATCGAGCGGGAGATGCCCCGTTTCGACCAGGAGGTCAGACTGCTGGTGCCGTACCAGCGGGGAGACCTGATCTCCAGGGCGCACAAGGAGGGCGAGGTGCTGGGCATCGAGCACACCGGTGACGGCACGATCCTGCACGCCAGGGTCCTGCCCTCGCTCTTCGCCGAGCTGGAGCGGACCGCCAAGCCGGTCGAGACCGTCTGAGAGAGACCCTGAGCCCCGTCCCGCCGTTTCCCGGCGGGGCGGGGCTCTCTCACTCCGTGCCGCGCCGGAAGACCACCAGCGCCACGTCGTCCTCCCGGGCGCCGAACCGCCTGATCAGCCGTTCGCAGAACAGTTCGAGGTCGTCCTCGACCGTGTCCGCCAGCTGCCGTACGATCTCCAGGCTCTCGTCGAGGAGCTTGTCGCGGTCCTCGACCAGGCCGTCGGTGAACATCAGCACCGCCCCGCCCTCGGGAACGACCAGCCGGTCGACCCGGTAGGTCTCCTCGGCCACGCCGAGCAGGAGATTGCCCAGGCGGTCGTAGCGGGCCCGGCCGTCACCGATGAGCAACGGGGGGATGTGGCCCGCGTTGGCGACCTCCATGCACCCGGTCGCCGGGTCGATCAGCGTCAGGCACACGGTCGCGGTCATGCCCGGGTGATAACGCCGTAGCACGTCGTTGAGCAGTCCCATGGACGCGCCCAGGTCGACGGTGCCGATGAGCGAGGCCCGCAGCGCGTGACGCAGCTCCGCCATGACCGTCGCGGCCAGCAGGGAGTGCCCCTGGACGTCCCCGATCGCGATGAGCACGCGTTCACCGAGCCGCAGGACCTCGTAGAAGTCGCCGCCGACCTCCACGTTGTCCACCGCGGGCTGGTAACGCCAGCTGATCTCCAGACCGGGAACCTCGGGAATCCTGGCGGGCAGCAGGCTGCGCTGCAGGGTGAGGGCTATCGCGTGCTCCTCGGCGTAGGCGCGCAGCGCGTCGAGCGCCAGGGCCAGCGCCTGGCCGAGCTGCCGCAGGACGTTCGACTCGTCCTGGCCCAGCTCCGGCGTCGCCTCGACGCCGAGGAAGACCGGCGGCCTGCCCCCCTTCGTACGGCAGAGCACCCCCCGCACGTCGCCCTTGAGGTCCGCGTCGGGGATCAGCCGCAGCCAGTCGCTCGCCAGGACGGTGAAGACCCGGGTTCCCGCCGCGTTGCCCAGCGACATGGCGTCCAGCGCGGGCAGGGTCGTCGCGGTCACGTTCCGGGAGACGGCGCTGCCAGGAGGCAGCGCGGTGTATCTGCGGACGCGCCCGTCGGGCGGCAACGCCAGAGCGCCCGCCTGCCTGCCGAGGATCCTTGAGGTGCCCTCGACGGCCGTGACGAGGAGTTCGTCGAAGGTGTCCGCCGAGTTCATCGCGAGGGTGACCTCGGTGAGCGCGGCCAGCCGTTCGGCGATCCGCTCGGCCCGCTGCCTGGCCCGGTAGTAGCGCAGCGTCGCCTCGACCGTCGCGGCGAACTCGTCGGGTTCGACCGGTTCGGCCAGATAGGCGTCCGCCCCCCGTTCGAGCCCGTGCGCCCGGTCGGCCGGGGTGATCGCCGCCCCGGAGATCTGGACGACCGGGATCGAGGCGGTCACCGGATCGGCCTTGATCTGCTCGCACACCTCGTGCCCGCTGATGTCGGGCAGCCGTACGTCGAGGACGACCAGGTCGGGCCGAAGCTCCCTGACCTTGGCGAGCGCCTCGACGCCGCCCGTCGCCTGCAGTACCTCGTGTCCCGCGCGCCGCAGCCAGCTCGACAGGATGTACAGCTTGGTCGGGGTGTCGTCGACGACGAGCACCCTCGCCTGCGCCTGGTTCACCGTGCCTCCGCCTGCTCCAGGGCGCGGCGCAGGGCCGCGAGCAGGCTGTCCCTGCGCAGACCCTGCTTGGGGACGACCGCGCTCGCCTCCTGCGGGTACTGGTGCGAGCCCGCCGCGGTGACCACGACGACCGGCACCCGCCGCAGCCGCTCGTCCCGCGCCATCCGCTGCAGCAGGGCCCCGCCGTCCAGCCTGGGCATGAGGAGGTCGACCAGGGCGATGTCCGGCGGGTTCGCCGCCATCGTCTCCAACGCCACCAGGCCGTCGGCGGCCTCGTCGACGTGCGCGGCGACCCCGGAGAGCATCCGCCGTACGGTCGCGCGGAACTCCGCGTCGTCGTCGGCGACGAGCACCCGCCCGACGGAGGGCATTGCGTCGTCGCGGCTGGGCAGTCTGAGCGTGACCGTCGTCCCCGCACCCGCCACACTGGACAGCCTGAGCGTGCCGCCCATCGCCTCGACCAGCCTGCGGGCGTACGGCAGGCCGAGCCCGGTGCCCTTCGTCCTGACCTGGATCGGCCCCGGCACCTGGTAGAACTCCTCGAAGACACGCTCCTGGTGCTCCTCGGGAACGCCGATCCCGGTGTCGGTGACCAGCAGGACGACCTCGTGGGTCGCGGCGTCGAAGCTCACATCGAGCGTGACCTCGCCCTCCTCGGTGAACTTCAGCGCGTTGGACAGCAGGTTGCGCAGCACCCGGGTGAGCATCGTCTCGTCGACGAGCATCTCCCGCGCGTCGTGCGCGATCCGCGTCGTCAGGCGCACCCGGTTGCCGCCGGTCGGGCGCAGTGACATGCGCAGCCGTTCGGCCAGGGCGACCAGGTCCACCTGGGACGGTTGCGGGTCCAGCCGTCCCGCCTGCGCCTTGGCCATGTCGAGCAGCTCGCTCACCAGGTTGAGGAGCGTCTCCGCCGAGGAGCCGATGAGCTGGATCTGGTGGAGCTGCTCGTCGGCCAGTGGCTCCCCGCCGGGGCCTACCAGGAGCCGCACCAGGCCGATGATCGAGTTGAGCGGGGTGCGCAGTTCGTGGCTGACCGTGGCCCAGAACCGGTCCTTGGCGGCGCTCGCCTCCCTGAGCTGGGCGGACTTCTCATCCAGCTCGGCGTAGAGCGCGACGACGCCGCGGTTGGTCTCCTCAAGCTCCTCGGAGAGCTGGTTGTACAGCGCGAGCACACCCTGGTTGGTCTCCTGCAGCTCGGCGTTGAGCTGGATGACCTCCTCCAGGGTCGCGGCCAGCTCGTGGTTCTGCTGGCGCAGCTCGTCCAGGGCGGTCGTGGGGGTCAGCTTCGCGAGCCTGGCGCGTATCTCCTCGACCGACGGCCTCGGCCGGCCCGGAGGAAGCCGTTTGAGCATGCTTATCGTTCCCCTGGCGGGACTCAGCTCGATCGCGTCGACGAGACGCCCCGCCAGCGCCACACCGTCCGCCGTCTGGACGGCGGCCTGCTCGGGCAGGCCGATCCTGACGACCAGGCTGTCCTGCCCCAGAAGGAAGGTGGCGAACGTCTCCGTCGTCTCGCCCAGCACCTCGCGGCCGATCTCACTCAGCGCCGTGGCCATGCGGATCTGGTCCTGGGTCTCAAGGCCCACGGCCTCGGCGACGTCGCGGCCGAGCTTGCGCATGGCGAACACGTCCCGCTCGTCGCGGACGGGGACGCTGATCAGCTCCTCGCCGTCGGGTACCGAGCCCCCGCGGTTCACAGAGCGGGCCTCACGGCCACCACGCAGGCGTCGTCCCTGCGCGTGCCCGCGTCCCTCAGCAGCGTGGCGGCGACCACCGAGGGGGCCCGGGTGGCGAGCCCCGGGTAGGCGGAGATGTCCCAGCGGTCGGACAGGCCGTCCGAGTGGAGCACGACCACGCTGTGCGGCGGCGCGGTGTACTCGTACTGGCGCAGGGTCCTGGCCTGGTGGCCCGCGATCCCCGGCACCGAGATCATGCCCTGCCTGCCGTCGTGACCCGCGATCCAGGCGGAGACGTTGCCCAGGCCCGCGAAGCCGACCGTGCCCGTGACCCGGTCGACGCGGGCGACGGCGACGGCGCCGCCCCTGGTCTGGCCGAGCCCCCGGTGGAGGCGTTCCAGGATGTCCCCGGGCGCCAGGGCGGCGTGTTCCGTGAACAGCCGTACGGCCTTCCGCGAGGCGTGGGCGGCGGCGGGGCCGTGGCCGAGGCCGTCGCAGAGCATCACGGTCACCGAGGTGCCCGAGTCCGAGGCCGCGAACGCGTCACCGCAGACGCTCTCCTCGCCGATCGGGCGCGTCACGCCGCTGACCCGGCAGGCAGGCTTGGGGCTCTGACGTGCGGTGAAGTACATGCCGAGCACAGTGCCCCGTCCCGGTACCGAGTGAACCTCGTAGCCGGTGGCCATCCGCGCGATGCCGCCCATGCCGATGCCGAGGGTTCCCGCCGTCGAGTAGCCGTCGCGCAGGGCGCGGGCGACGTCGCGCATCCCCGGCCCCCGGTCCACGGCGACGACCTCGACCGCCGAGCCGAGCTCGGGGTGGGGACGGATCAGCATGGTGCCCTCGACCGCGTGCTTGACCAGGTTGGAGGCCGCCTCGCTCACGGCCACGGCGACCCGTCCGGTGTCCTCCTCGTCGAACCCCCGGTTCTCGGCGAGCACGACCGCGGCGCGGCGCAGGGAACCGATGGCGCTGGCGTCCTCGGCCCTGGCCCACACGTCGTCCTGGGAGACGATCACCTCGCCCATTTCGTCACCGTGATGAGCGTGCCCTCTCCTGGAGCCGACTTCAGGTCGAACTCGTCGACCAGCCTGCGGGAGCCGCTGAGCCCGAGCCCGAGGCCGCCGCCGGTGGTCCATCCGTCGGTGAGGGCCTGCTCGATGTCCGGAATGCCGGGCCCCTCGTCGCTGAAGGTCAGGCGCAGCCCCTTACGCAGACCGTTGTGCACGATCTCGACGCGGACCCGGCCGCCGCCCGCGTAGACCAGCGCGTTGCGGGCCAGCTCGCTGGCCGCGGTCACGACCTTGGTCTGGTCGACGAGGGACAACCCCACGTCCACGGCCACGGTCCTGACGTGCTGGCGTACCAGGACGACGTCGCTGTTGCCGTTGACGGGCAGCTCTGCGGGGGTGGTCACCGGGCGGCCGTGGCGATCTGGGCGCCTTCGAGATGGTTCAGCAGTGCGACACCCTTCTCAAGGTTCAGTGCGGTGCGCACGCCACCGAGGGAGAGCCCGAGCTCCACGAGGGTGATCGCCACCGCGGGACGCATCCCGACGACCACCGTCTCGGCGTCGAGCATGCGGGAGATCGCCGCGATGGTCGCCAGCATGCGCCCGATGAACGAGTCGACGATCTCGACGGCGGTGATGTCGATGATCACTCCTCGGGCCCCCGTCGCGACGACCTTGTCGGCCAGGTCCTCCTGCAGGGCCAGGACGCCCTGGTCCTGCAGGTCGATCTGGATGGAGACGATCAGGATGTCTCCGAGCTTGAGGATGGGGACGCGGTCCATCATCCCTCCTCGGTCCGTACGGCGACGCGGGTCTTCCTGCTGGCGAACTCCACGCCACTGCGCCGCAGCGCGTGCGCCAGGGCGTCGGCGAGGGAGGCCTTGGTCACGATGTCACCGAACTCGATGCCCAGGGTGACGATGGTGTGGGCGATCTGTGGGCGGATGCCGGAGATCACACACTCCGCGCCCATCAACCGCGCCGCGACCACGGTCTTGAGGAGGTGCTGGGCGACCTGGGTGTCCACCGCGGGCACACCGGTGATGTCGATGACGGCGTGTTCGGAGCCGGTGTCGACCAGCGTCTGCAGCAGCTTCTCCATCACCACCTGGGTCCTGGCCGAGTCGAGCGTGCCGACCAGCGGCACCGCGACGATGCCCTCCCAGAGCTTGACCACCGGGGTGGACAGTTCGAGGAGCTGCTCCGCCTGGTCGACGATCACCTTCTCCCTGGCGGCGGCGTAGTTCTCTATGGTGAACAACCCCAGGTCGTCGATGAGCCGGGAGAACCAGATGAACCCCCGCAGGGCCTCGGGGGAACCGTCCGTCTCCACGCTCTCGTAGACCGCCTCCTTCAGGCCGAACACCACGACGGCGGTCTCCGAGGGCGTGAAGCCCTGGCGGGCGCGGCTGCGGGACAGCTCGGCGAGCAGGCCGTGCAGGTCGCTGGAGCCGCCCTCCTCACCGAGTGACCGCCGTAGCGCCTGGAGCAACTCGTGCAGCTGTCCCCTCAGGGCGGCACGGTCCACGTTGCCCGCCGAGGAGGAACCCGCTATTTCCTGCCAGCGCCGGAGGACGTCCTCCTCGTTGTCCTGCAGCAGCTGTTCTATGCGACGCCGACCGGCGTCTGCGGAGACGGACAAGATGACTCCCATGCGTACGGCTGACAGACGGCTCGCACGAAAGGCTACATGGCATGTCCGTTTTGGAAGCCGGGCAGAGGTTCCCCCGGCATGGTCCGCCGGTCCGGCGAGGGGCTTCGCGCCGGTGCGTGACTCGCGGACGTTCGAGAGGTGTGATACCGAGACCTGGTTCCAACAGCCTAGATAGATGGCTTGTCCTATTTCAATGGAAAAGCTTGCCTTGATGGGGCTTTGTGGGATGCACTATTGGTCTCTGAAAATCGTACAAAAGCCCCAAAAGCGACAGTGGTCGGGCAAGGTTTGGATTGCTACCATAAGGCAAATCCAGCGGAGAGCTGGGGTGCAAGTTGCCTCGGTGACCGCTGTTACGGATGGATGAGAAGTGGCTTGAGCTGCGCAGATGCGTTCAGGTCGCACGGGGCCGTGCAGCCGGTGGTTCGGGTGTGGCCACGGTGAAGCGGTGGTTCTTCCCAATTAGCCTGTACAGCGAGCTCACTTGTGAAATAACGTAACTGAACTGAAATCGCCTGATCATGATCTCGGCGATACTGTCGCCGCACAACGATATGCGGATGAGAGCAGGAGACCCCCGATGTCGTCCGGACTCACAGCGAACCCAGCAGGCATGACGCTCCGCGTCCGCCAGGCCGGTTTGCCGTCTCCGGAAACGGCGTCCCTCCCGATGTCCTTCCCTGCGTGCAAGGCTGTGATGCGATGACGGTCCGCCTTCTGACCAACATCGGCCGGCTCTGGACCGGTAACGATGTGTGCAGCAATGCCGCGATCCTGGTGCACAACGACCGGATCGCCTGGGTCGGGCGAGCCGCGGACCTGCCACAGAGCGTTCCCGGGGTGGTCGACGACATCGTCGACGTCGACCACGTCGAGAACCTTGGCGGTGCGCTGGTCACACCCGGCTTGATCGACGCCCACACCCACCCGGTGTACGCGGGCAACCGCTACGCCGAGATGGCCATGCGCTCCGGCGGCTCCAGCTCCTCGGCGATCACCGCGGCCGGCGGCGGCATCGGCTCGACCGTCACGGTGACCCGCGGCACCGACCCCTGGACCCTGTGCAACGGCGTCCGCGAACGCCTGCGCGAGTGGCTGCTCGCCGGCACCACGACCGTCGAGGCCAAGACCGGTTACCACCTCACCCGCGACGGCGAGCTCGCCGACGTGCGGCTGCTGCGCGAGCTTGAGAAGGAACCGATGATGCCGCGCGTGCACGTCACCTTCCTCGCCGCGCACGTCGTCCCGCCGGAGTACTTCGGCCGTCAGCGTGACTACGTCGAAGCGGTGGGCGCCTGGTGCGCCGACGCGGCGGCGGCCGGTGCCGACAGCGTCGACGTCTACTGCGACGAGGGGCACTTCACCACCGACGAGGCCCGCTGGGTCCTGGCGTCCGGCCGCAACGTCGGTCTGCTGCCGCGCGTGCACGCCGGGGCCTACAGCCGTCGCGGCGCGGTCCAGCTCGCCGCCGAACTCGGCTGCGCCTCGGCCGACCTGCTGCACCACACCTCCGACGAGGACATCTCGATCCTGTCCCGCTACGGTGTCCCCGCCGTGGTCTGCCCGGGAACCGCGCTCCAGCGCGGCAGCCTGCCGCCGGTCAGGCGCATGCTCGCCCAGGGCGTCACCGTCGCGCTCGGCAGCGACCACAACCCGGGGCACTGTGGGATCACCTCGATGGCCCTGGTCATCAGTCTCGCGGTGGCGGCCTTCGGGATGAGCGTCAACGACGCGCTGCGCGCGGCGACGCTCGGTGGCGCGACCGTGCTCGGCGTCCCCGACCGCGGCGTCCTCGCCCCCGGCAGACTGGCCGACATCGTCCAGTGGGACGCCGACCACGAGGGTGCCTTCGCCTGGGCGTTCGGCCTCAAGCCGCGCCGGGTCTGGCGCGGCGGCACCCCCGTCCAGTAGGTCTTCCCCCGGTCCCCGGCACCTGCCGGGTGGCCGGGGTCACCGGTGACCTCCCGCGCCTCTTCCCATGGGGCGTGTTTCCCGTGCTCCGCCCCGTAGACCCCCACGGGGGACGGCGTCACGCGACTCAAGGGTTTTCCACAGGCGGTTCGTGAGACGTGGGGTTTTCCCCAGAACCGCGTTCGGTGGCCGGAGGGGCCACGGCGTCGCCGTACCGTCCTGGGCGTGCGGACAACAGATCAGGCCACCGAGCGGTTCACGGCCGGGGCACGGCTACGGCTTCTGACGGTCTCGGGCCCTCGCGAACCGGCCACCTTCCCCTCGCTTGCGGGGCGTCCCGGGGGCCGTGAGGCCCTGTTCCCCGAAGCCGGGGGCGGGACGGGGCCGTCATACGCCGGGGTGGCCTTCGGGGACGACCCGCCTTCCGCGGGCGGAGACGGCGAAGCCGCTCCGGACGGCGGTCCCAGGGGCGGAGGCGGTCCTGCGAGCTGGTTGCGGTCGGCCCCGGTGCCGCCGTTCCCGCCCTCCTTCGAGGCCCTCCGTACGGCCGTCGCAGCCCAGGGGCCGGTGCTCGGGCTCAGCCGTTCCGGGCTGCGAGCCCTCGTGCTCGTCGCGATCGTCGCCGCCGCGGTCGCGGGCGTCCACCTGTGGCTGTCCCGGCCGGAGTCTGAGCCCCTCGCGCCGCCCGCACCGATCGCCGGTCCGTCCCCGGCCTCCCAGGAAACGGTGTCCCGTCCGCCCTCCGCACCGCTCACGACGGCGGTCCGGGCCGCGACCGGCCCTCCGGGGGTCCCCGAGGTCACCGTTCATGTCACCGGCAAGGTCCGTCGCCCCGGAGTGGTCACCCTGCCCGGCGGCTCCCGCGTCACCGACGCGCTCCGGGCTGTGGGAGGTGTGCGCGGAGGCGCTTCCTCGGGCTCCCTCAACCTCGCGCGCAGGCTGGTCGACGGAGAGCAGATCGTCGTCGGAGCGCCCAGGGCTCCGGGGGCCGTCGGCGCGATCACGCCCGTCCCCGCCGACCCGGCGGCCGTCGTCCTCGACCTCAACTCCGCGACCCCGCAGCAACTGGAACAGCTACCCGGGGTCGGTGAGGTGCTGGCCCAGCGCATCGTCGAGTACCGCGACGGCCACGGGGGTTTCCGGGGGATCGAGCAACTACGCGAGATCAGCGGCATCGGCGATCGGAAGTACGCCGACCTGAAGGACAGGGTCCACGTATGACCTGGTTGACCGGGCAGGCCGCGAACCCCGGCCAGGACACAGGCCAGGACACACCTGCGCGGGCGCACACCCTGCATCTGGTCCTGCCCGCCCTCGCCTCGTGGATGGCCGCTCTCGTGCTCGTGGGCTGCCCCGCGTCCATCGGGGCCTGCGCGGCTCTGACCGCCCTCGGTGGCGCGCTCCTGACGGCGGTGGCGATCCGCGCCCGGGGTCGTACGGCCTGGCGTGGGGTGGCACTCGCCGTGCTGGTGTGCGTGGCGGCAGCAGCCGGTGTGGTCGCCTTCCACGTGCACGCGGCCGATACGGGGCCGGTGGCCGAGCTGGCCCGGCGGCGGGTCTCGGCGACGTTCGAGGCGGTGGTGACGGACGACCCCCGGGAACGCGCCCAGCGTGGCGGCCTCTCCCGCAGGAGCGGCTTCGTGGTGCCCGCACGCGTCGAGGTGGTCAGGCAGACGTCCGGCACGGCGGGAGAACCGGGAGGTGCGGTGAGGCTGCGGGCCTCGGTGATCTTGCTGGCCACGGGAGAGGAGTGGCGTTCCCTGTTGCCCAGCCAGCGCGTAGCCGTACAAGGGCGGTTCGGGCCCGCGGAGCCCGGAGAACTGCTCGCCGCGGTGGTGCTGGTGCGGGGGCCGCCCCGGGTGCTGAGCGGGCCGTCGTGGGTCCAGCGCGTCGCCGGAGCGCTCCGTGCGGGGTTGCGTGAGGCCTCCGCGGTGCTTCCTCAGGGCCAGCGCGGCCTGCTGCCCGCACTGGTCGTCGGGGACATGTCCCAGATGGACGAACAGGTGAAGGCCGACTTCAAGCAGGCCGGTCTCAGCCATCTGACGGCCGTGTCCGGGGCCAACCTCGCAGTCGTGGCCGGGGCGGCCGTCGCGCTGGCCAGGATCATGGGCCTGCGTCTTCCGCTCAGGGCGGCGCTCGCCGTTCTCGCCATGGTCTTCTTCGCCGTCGTCGCCCGTCCTTCGCCCAGTGTGCTCCGTGCGCTGCTCATGGGCGGCGTCACCGCCCTGGCGCTCGGCACGGGCCGCGCACGCGACGGCTTCGCGGCCCTGTCGGTGACCGTTCTGGGGCTGATCCTCTTCGACCCCGGCCTCGCGCGCTCCTACGGCTTCGCCCTGTCGGTCTTCGCGACCGGCGGCATCCTGGTGCTCGCGCCGCGCTGGCGGGACCGGCTCGCCGGGCGACTGCCCCGCTGGGCCGCGGAGGCGGTCGCCGTGCCCGCGGCGGCACAGGTGGCGGTCACCCCGGTGCTGGTCCTGATGTCAGGGCAGATCGCCCCGGTCGCCGTCCCCGCGAACCTGCTCGCGGGGCCCGCCGTGGCACCCGCGACGCTGCTCGGGTTCGCCGCCTCGCTGACCGCGCCGCTGCACATGGGCGCCGCGCGGTTACTGGCCCGTCCCGCGGGTCTGGCCACCGGGTGGATCGTCGGTGTGGCGGAACGCGCGGCGGGCCTTCCCCTGGCGGTGTTCCCATGGCCCGGTGGCCTCGCCGGACTGGCCGCGCTGCTGGTGGCCGCGCCGCTCGCCGTGCTGGCGCTGCGGCGCCGGTGGTCACGCCGGGTGGTCGCCGCGGTGGCCGTCGGGGTGCTCCTCGCCGTCGTCGTGGCCGGATCGGTCGTGACCCGTCGTTCCTCCGGAGGCTGGCTGCTGGTCGCGTGCGATGTGGGCCAGGGTGACGCGCTGCTGGTCGCCGCGGGTCCCGGTCGCGCCGTGGTGGTCGACACGGGGCCGGATCCCGTGCGGATGGACCGCTGCCTGAGGTCCATGGGGGTCAGGCAGGTCCCGCTCGTCGTCCTCACCCACCCGCACTTCGACCACGTGGGCGGCCTGGACGGGGTCTTCCGCGGCCGGCCGGTCGGAGCGGTCGTGGTCACCCCGCGCGATGTGGCCGAGCGCGAGAGCGTCCGGCTGAGCGCGGACCTGACCCGCCGGGGAGTCGCCGAGTGGACGGCGCAGCCGGGGACGCGGTGGCGCTTCGGCCCCTCGGAGCTCACGGTCCTCGCACCGTGGGACGGGACGTCCCCGCCAGGGGGAGGGGAGGGCACGACCATAAACAACGCCAGCGTCGTGCTGCACGTGCGCTGGGCGGCCGGTACCGCGTTGCTCAGCGGGGACGTCGAGACCGAGGCGCAGGCCGAGCTGCTCAGGAGAGGTCTGCCGCGGGCTGACATCCTCAAGGTCCCCCACCATGGTTCGGCGAGATATGACCCCGGCTTTCTCGCGGCCACCGGTGCTCGCGCGGCACTGATCAGCGTGGGTGCGGGCAACGACTACGGCCACCCGGCTCCCTCCACCGTCACCGGGCTGCTGGCGCTCGGTATGCGGGTCTATCGGACGGACCTGTCAGGCACGCTGACCGTGGTCGCACGGGAGGCGGGGCTGGCCGTCGTCAGAGAGAGGTGACGTCTCTGGACGACCTTCGGCCCGGATACTCCCGGAGGAGCCGGGCGCCTTCGGGCGGATGCCGACGTCTTCGAGGAATCCCGGTGCTCTGGGACGTTCCCCGAGGCCTCGGCCGCCCTGGGACGGCCTGGACGCCGTCGGGTGACTCGGACGCCGTCGGGTGACTCGGACGCCGTCGGGCGGCCCGGCGTCTTGGGCGGCCTGAGTGCTCTCGGTGTCTGTGGACGCCGATCGACGTGCCCGGCGGAGAGTTAGGCTTTGCTTCATGATCAAAACATGGGACGCCACAGCACCGGGGGTGATGAGGCTGCCGTCGGGGCGGCTCGTCCGGGGCCGGGGCCTTCGGTACCCGCTTCCCGAAGGGGAAAGACCCGTCTTCGCGCTCTACCTTCTGGGACGACGGCCTCCCGTCGTCAGCTGGGAGCACCGCTGGCTCCGCTGGCCCGACTTCTGGCTTCCGTCCGACCGGACGGAGGCCGTCGAGGCGCTGCGTGAGGTCTGGGAGCGTGCCGGAAGCGAGCGGGTCGAGGTCGCCTGCGGCGGTGGGCGTGGCCGTACGGGCACGGCTCTGGCCTGTGTCGCGGTGCTGGACGGGGTTCCGGCCGCGGAGGCGGTCGCCTACGTTCGTGAGCACTACGCCGCAGGGGCCGTCGAGACGCCCTGGCAACGCCGCTACGTGGCCCGATTTCCATGACGACGGCGAACGACGGTCTTCCGGCCTGGCCGCTACCGGACGCGCCTGAGGACCTTGTCGTCCACGAAGGGCAGTTCCACCGGGTGATCGTCGGCGCGGACCGGGTCGTGTGCCTGCCGCGCACCAGGGCGGCGGCCTCCCGGCTGCCCCGGCGCGTGGAGGTGCTGCGGCTGCTCGCGGAACTCGACCTCGGGTTCGCCACGCCCTCACCTCTGTTCGAACACGGCACCCGGGACACGGACGGGCGATCGGCCCCCGGGGACGCGCTTCTCGGATACGGCACCGGAGACGTGGACGGATGGCCTTTTCTCGTCCTCAGCCGTGTTCCCGGGGCTCCGCTCGAGGTGGACACGCTCAAGGACCCAGCCGTGGCCGAGGCCGTGGCGGCACGGTACGTCACGCTGCTGGCCTCACTGGCCGGGGCGGGTTCGGACGAGAGGGCGCGGGCCGCCCTGACGGCGCCCCGGGACCGCTGGCGGTGTTTCGCACAGGATGTCAGGAGTGAGCTGTTCGGGCTCATGTCGCAGGACGGGCGGCGGCGGGCCGACCGGGAACTCGTGGCCCTCGACGACCTTCCGCATCTCACCGACGCGCTGGTGCACGGCGACCTCGGTGTGGAGAACGTCCTGTGGGAGATCGTCGATGGACGGCCCCGGCTCGGCGGGGTGGTCGACTGGGACGAGGTCACGATCGGAGACCAGGCCGAGGACCTGGCGGCGATCGGCGCCGGTCACGGCGGGGCCTTCCTGAGACGGGTGTTCGCCCTCGGTGGCTGGTCCGGTGACACGGCGGCCCGTGTCACCGTGATCGGCCGGACCTTCGCCCTGCAGCAGGCCCTGTCCGCCTTCCGGGACGAGGACGAGGAAGAACTGGCGGACGGCCTGTCCGCCTACCGTTGAGTCCGCCGGGGTCTCCGGGTCAGACCGGGACCGCGGTCTCAAGGGGACGGTGGAACTCGGTGTCGATGTCGGCGGCGTAGAGGGAACGGCCGCAGGGGGAGCAGCGATACATGATCGGCCCCTCGTCGAGGGCCGTGCCGCAGTGCGGACAGGTGTGACGGCTGACGGTGGAATTCATTGGGAATCTCTCCTCTGTTCACCTGGAGTGTGCCGCACGCCGCCTGCGGATCGGTTGCGAATCGCTTGTCGATCGATACTCGGGTTTGTTCGCCTCGGGCGGCGCGGGTCGCCGGAGCGGGGCCGAGGAGACGCCGCACACGTGGCACAGGCCGAATCTCCGGCACTCATGCCGGGGAGCGCGTCAATCGACTGGCCGCACGTGGCATGCTGCTGGACATGGCGGCGACCAACCCAGCACCGGTGACCCTGGTAGTCGGAGACGAGGAACTCCTCGCGGACCGCGCGGTCGGCGAGGTGGTCGCCGCGGCGCGGGCGTCCGACGCGGGGGCCGAGGTCCACGACCTGGTCGGCGGGAAGGTACAGCCGGGGGAGCTGACCCAGCTGACCTCGCCGTCACTGTTCGGTGACAGGTCGGTGGTGGTGATCCGCTCCGCGCAGGACCTCGTCAAGGAGGTGATCGCGGAGATCGTCTCCTACACCGCGAACCCGTCTGAGGACACCGTGCTGGTCCTGGTCCACCCCGGCGGGGTCAAGGGCAAGGCACTGGTCGACGGCGTCAAGAAGGCCGGTGCCCACATGGTCACCGTGGCCAAGGTCACCAAGCCGGCGGAACGGCTCGCCTTCGTCAAGGCGGAGCTGAGGCGGGCGGGGCGCACCATCGGCGGTGACGCGGCGGCCGCGCTGCTCGACGCGGTGGGGAACGATCTGCGGGAACTCGCCGCAGCCTGCAACCAACTCGCCTTCGACACGCCGGGCAAGACCATCGACGAGGCGGCCGTCGCCCGCTACCACCGGGGGCGGGCCGAGGTCAGCGGATTCACCGTCGCGGACTCCGCCGTCGAGGGGCGACTGGGTGACGCCCTTGAGCAGTTGCGCTGGGCGCTGGCCACCGGCACGGCGCCCGTTCTGCTGGTGAGCGCGCTCGCCGGAGGCCTGCGTTCGCTGGCGAAGGTCGGCGGGGCGCCGCGCAACATGCGTGGCGGGCAGCTCGCCAGTCACCTCGGCATGCCTCCCTGGAAGGTCGACCGGGTACAGCGGCAGCTGAACGGCTGGGGTCCTGAGGGGATCGCCCGCGCCCTTCAGGCGACCGCGACGGCCGACGAACAGGTCAAGGGTGGCGGCGCCGATCCCGCCTACGCGCTTGAGCACATGGTGCAGATCGTCGTCGCCAGCCGTACCGGCCGTTAGCCCGCGTCGGGGGTCGAGGAGAGGCGGGCGCGGCGGAACGCCGGGAGCTGGCCCGCGACCGTCGCGGCCAGCGCCAGGAAGAAACCGGTCAGCTGGAGCGGGCTCAACGACTGGTTCAAGACGATCCAACCGGCCAGGGCGGCGGTGAGCGGGCTGAGGGTGCCCAGCAGGGAGACCTGCGGGGGCGCCAGACGGCCGACCCCGCGAAACCACAGACTGTAGGCGGCGGCCGTACCGACGAGGCCCAGCCAGGCGTAGCCGGCGACGGCGGCGCCGTCCAGCGTGGGAGGCGGCCCCTCGACGGCGAAGGCGACCGGGGCGATCATGAGGCCGCCCGCGGTGAGCTGCCAGCCGGTGAGGGCCAGGTCTCCGACGCCGGGTGGTTTGCCCCACGCACGGGTGAGGACGACCCCGGCGGCCATGCCGGTCGCGCCGAGCAGACCCGCGGCGACTCCCGTGACGTCGAGGGCGGCGTTGGCCCTCAGCACCACGAGGGAGACGCCCACGGTGGCCGCGATCGCGGCGGCGACACGGTGGAGCGAGACGGTCTCGCGGAGCACGGCGCGGGTGAGCCCGGCGACGATGAGCGGCTGGATGGAGCCGAGGACGGCCGCGACCCCGCCGGGCAGCCGGTAGGCGGACAGGAACAGCAGCGGGAAGAACAGGCCGATGTTGAGCCCGCCGAGCACCGCCGCTCGCCACCACCAGTCGCCGCGGGGCAGCGTGCGTGTCACGGCCACCAGGAGCAGCCCGGCGGGGAGCGCGCGCATCAGGGCGGTGAACAGCGGGCGCTCCGGAGGGAGCAGCACGGTGGTCACGACGTAGGTCGTGCCCCAGACCGCCGGGGCGAGTGCGGTGACGGCCACCAGGGCGGCACGGGGGGAGGGCACGGAATCTCCTTCAGAAGCCTCGACGTCAATTAACTTAGTATTGAGTTAATCGACATCAAGCTATGTGATCGCGCGGACCCTCCGAGCCGCCCAAAGGGGACAAAACAAGAACGCCGCGCCCCGTAGGGCGCGGCGTTCCGAAGAACCCTGGACTACTTGGCGGCCGCGAGGGCGGCGGCGCGCTGGGCGATCGCCGACTTGCGGTTGGCAGCCTGGTTCTTGTGGATGACGCCCTTGCTGGCGGCCTTGTCCAGCTGGCGGGAAGCGGCGCGCATGAGCACGACGGCCTCGTCGACGTTGCCCTGGTCGGCGGCCTCGCGGAACTTGCGGACGGCCGTCTTCAGGGAAGACTTGACAGCCTTGTTACGCAGCCGGGCCTTCTCGTTCTGCCGGTTGCGCTTGATCTGGGACTTGATGTTCGCCACGAAGAAGCCTCGGTGAATGTCGTCGGAGTGGGGCGCGCGGGCAGAGAGGGCGCGCCACACGCAGTTGAATAGGCTACCAATCACCCGGGTGGTCGCTCAAATCGACAACCTGGGCGTAGGAGTGTTCACCCAGCTTACCGTGTCCGCCTCCGGCCGCGTGCGCGCATCGCCGCCGGAGAGTCGTCGGAGAGCCGTCAGGGGGCCGCCGGTCTGGAAGGAGGGCTTCGGTGGCGTCAGGGGTTGAACCAGGAGTCCTCATACTCCTTCCAGTCCTCGGGTGTGGCGGCGAAGTCCACGTAGAGCGCCAGCCCGAACAGCTCCCGGCGGGTCCCGTGCGAGGTCAGTGCCAGTCTGGCGCCCTCGGCCGCCGTCGCGACGCTCTCCGCCGCGTCCCCCCAGACCACGCCGTGGTCGTGGTAGGCGGGTGCGCCGATCAGCACCGTCTTGTCGTCCGGCACGAGGCCGAGCGCCAGGGTGCCCTGCCGTACGACGTGGCCGCCGTAGAGGATCGTGGAGGGGTAGTAGGAGTCGTAGGTCATGATGGCCACCTGGTCGGTACGGGAGGCCACATCCCTGAAGTAGTCCGGGGACCAGTACTTGTCGTGGCCGATGGCCAGACGCGCGACGGGCCGGGTGAACGGGAACGGCTCGATCTGGGGCGTCGAGACGGAGAGCAGGTCCTTGCCGACGATCTGGCGGGTCCGGTCGAGCAGGTCGAGGAAGCCGGCGTCGCCGTCCCCGACCGGTTCGAAGTCGTAGTGCACGCCGTCGTAGCCCACGGCCATGACCGCGCGGGCGCCGTCGAGCACCCGCTGGCGCGCGGCCGCGTCGCCGAGGCTGAGGCGGCCGTTCACCTTCTGCCCCAGCCACGCCGAGACCCGGACGCCGGGAAGCCGCGCGTGGATCTCCTTGAGGAAGGCGGCGGCCCCGGAGTACTTCTCGGGGGAAAGCGCGCCGTCGAGGCCGAACGGGCCCGAATGGACGTACAGGTCCTTGATCCCGGTGCCGCGCAGCCGTACGGCCAGGGCCTTGACGTCGGCGGCGTCCTTGCGGCCGTCCACCCACATGTGACCGAGCCACAGGGCGTCATGGCCCGTGCTCTTCGCCCACGGGGCGGGCGTCCCGGTAAACTGGATCGTGAGGGTGGCCGCTGCCACCCCGGGCAGCACAAGGAGCACGGCCGCGACCGCCACGAGAAGGCGCAGGCCGCGTCGTGCTCTGGTCCGGGTAATCACCCGGACATGTCACCATGGAGAACGGCTGGTATGCCAGCCGTAGATCGTCGTCAATCCCGTCGAAACGGACACCGGTGCGCATTCAGCCTGGCCAGACCGATCCCGCGGTGATCCGCAACTTCTGCATCATCGCGCACATCGACCATGGCAAGTCAACGCTTGCCGACCGCATGTTGCAGATCACCGGCGTGGTCGACGACCGCTCCATGCGCGCCCAGTATCTCGACCGGATGGACATCGAGCGCGAGCGCGGCATCACGATCAAGTCGCAGGCGGTCAGGCTGCCGTGGCAGGTCGACGGCGCCGACTACGTCCTCAACATGATCGACACCCCCGGGCACGTCGACTTCACCTACGAGGTCTCCCGCTCCCTGCAGGCGTGCGAGGGCGCGATCCTGCTGGTCGACGCCGCGCAGGGCATCGAGGCGCAGACGCTGGCCAACCTCTACCTGGCCATGAACAACGACATGACGATCATCCCGGTGCTCAACAAGATCGACCTCCCGGCCGCCCAGCCGGAGAAGTACGCCGCGGAGATCGCCCACCTCATCGGCTGTGAGCCCGAGGACGTCCTGAAGGTGTCCGGCAAGACCGGCGTCGGCGTCAGGGAGCTGCTCGACCACGTCGTCGAGCGGGTCCCCGCCCCGGTCGGCGAGGCCGCCGCCCCCGCCCGCGCGCTGATCTTCGACTCCGTCTACGACACCTACCGCGGCGTGGTCACCTACGTCCGGGTCATGGACGGCCACCTGGGCAAGCGTGAGCGCATCCTGATGATGTCCAGCGGCGCCACCCACGAGACCCTGGAGATCGGCGTCATCTCCCCCGAGCCCAAGATCGCGGACAAGGGCCTCGGCGTCGGTGAGGTGGGCTACCTGATCACCGGCGTGAAGGACGTGCGCCAGTCGCGGGTGGGTGACACCGTCACCTCGGGCGCGCAGCCCGCCGCGAAGCCGCTCAGCGGTTACGAGCACCCCAAGCCGATGGTGTTCTCCGGCCTCTACCCGATCGACGGCGACGACTACCCCGAGCTCCGCGAGGCGCTGGACAAGCTGCAGCTCAACGACGCGGCCCTGGTCTACGAGCCGGAGACCTCGGCGGCGCTCGGCTTCGGCTTCCGCTGCGGCTTCCTCGGCCTGCTCCACATGGAGATCGTCAGAGAGCGCCTTGAGCGGGAGTTCAACCTCTCCCTCATCTCCACCGCGCCCAACGTGATCTACCGGGTGATCATGGAGGACGCCAAGGAGTTCACGGTCACCAACCCCTCGGAGTTCCCCACGGGCAAGGTGGACAAGGTCTTCGAGCCGATGGTCAAGGCGACCGTGCTGGTCCCCTCCGAGTTCATCGGCGCCATCATGGAGCTGTGCCAGAACCGCAGAGGCAATCTGCAGGGCATGGACTACCTGTCCGAGGACCGGGTCGAGATCCGTTACACCATGCCGCTCGGCGAGATCATCTTCGACTTCTTCGACCAGCTCAAGTCCCGCACGCGCGGCTACGCCTCGCTCGACTACGAGCCCTCCGGCGAGCAGGAGTCCGAGCTGGTCAAGGTCGACATCCTGCTCCAGGGCGAGGCGGTCGACGCCTTCAGCGCCATCGTCCACAAGGACAAGGCCTACTCCTACGGCGTCGAGATGGCCAAGAAGCTTCGCGAGCTCATCCCGAGGCAGCAGTTCGAGGTGCCGATCCAGGCCGCCATCGGCGCCCGGGTCATCGCCAGGGAGAACATCCGCGCCATCCGCAAGGACGTGCTCGCCAAGTGCTACGGCGGCGACATCTCCCGTAAGCGCAAGCTGCTGGAGAAGCAGAAGGAGGGCAAGAAGCGGATGAAGATGGTCGGCCGTGTCGAGGTCCCCCAGGAGGCCTTCGTCGCCGCACTGTCCACCGAGTCCTCCTCGGCGGACAAGCCGAAGAAGTGAGATGCGACGCCCCCGCCCGCGAGGAGCGCGGACGGGGGCGTCGGGGTGGTGCGGGCGGGGCGGCCGATGACCCAGGATCGCCGGCCCCGCCCGGTCTCAGGGGAGACTCAGCGCAGGACCTTGTAGAGCGCCGAGGTGAGGGACGCCTTGTCGTCGTCCTGGTCGATGGACCACATCATCGAGCCGCCCAGGCCCCGCAGGCGGATGTAGGCCGCCTTCTGGAGCACCGTGGCCGGGTCGTCGTAGGACCAGAACTCGTTGCCGTCGTAGAGCCAGTTGGCGCCGGTCAGCACGTCGCGGTAGCGCTTTCCTGGCTTCTTGACCAGGTTCTTGTAGTCGTCGGTGCCCGCCGCCCAGGTGCCCTGCGCGGGGCCGGTCGCGGGCTTGAACAGGCCGTTGCCGCCCGCGGTCACACCGGTCCAGCCCTGGCCGTACGCCGGGATGCCGACCACGATCTTCTTCGCCGAGGCGCCGCGGTTCAGGTAGTCGCGCACGGTCTGCTCGACGCTGTACTTCACCGTGTTGGGGTCGCGCCGGTCGGTGAACAGGTTGCCGTTGTGACCGGTGATCGGGTCCCACGAGCCGCGCAGGTCGTAGCCCTGGATGGTGGCGAAGGTGAGGTTCTTGAAGACGTCGCGGACCTCGAAGCCCGCGTCGATCTTCGGTCCGCCCGCGGGCAGGAAGGCCGTCAGCTCACTGCGCCGGTCGTACTGGTTGAGCTGGCGGCGCAGCTCGGTGGTGAACAACGTGAAGTTGTGCTTGTCCTCGGGCCTGACGACGTTGCCCTCGTTGCCCTCGCTGCCGGGCCACTCCCAGTCGAGGTCGATGCCGTCGAACACGCCCGCCCCGGTGCCGGCCGCGGTGTCGGGCAGGTTGCCGCGAAGCCACAGGTCGATGCAGGAGGCGGCCAGCTTGGCGCGGCTCTCCTCGGTGAGGACGGCGTCGGAGAAGTACTTCGAGCCGCTCCAGCCGCCGAGGGAGATCAGGGCCTTGAGGCCGGGGTGCTTGGCCTTGAGCTTCTTGAGCTGGTTCAGGTTGCCGTTCAGAGCCTGGCCTGGGGCGTCGGCGACGCCGTCCACGCTCTGCTCGGCGGGTACCGGTCGCTGCCAGTCGGCCCAGGCGTCCGAGGAGACGCACGTACCCTCGGCGCTGACGGACCCGAAGGCGTAGTTGATGTGGGTCAGTTTCGCCGCCGCGCCGCTGGTCTCCATGTCCTTGACGTGGTAGTTGCGTCCGTAGACGCCCCACTGGATGAAGTAGGCGACCCGCTTGAAGCGGTCACCGTGGCCGGTGTTGGTCTGGGCCTGGGCGGGCGCCGGGGCGGCGGTGGCCGCGAGACCGGCGGCCAGGGCCGCGGCGAGCGTGTTCCGGAGGAGTCTCTGCACGGGCTTCTCCACGTTGCCTGGGGGGCCTTGGGGGGTGGAACTTATAGGAAACTTTCCTTTAAGTTTTCCCGGATCGTAGACCTGGGCGATCTACCCGTCAACGGTCTGGCCGGATCCGGCGTACCGGGCACCGCGTCCGGGGCGGCAGACTTGGTCACGTGCCATCCACACTTCCCGACGGCGATCCGGTACCCCCCTCGGGTGACCTGCCGGAGAGCGCGCTCCACGGCCTGGGGGAGCGGCCCTTCGGCTTCTACGTCCACGTCCCCTTCTGCGTGACCCGGTGCGGCTACTGCGACTTCAACACCTACACCGCCTCGGAGCTGGGCCCCGGCGCCTCCCGCGAGGACTACGCGCGCACCGCGATCAGAGAGGTACGGCGAGCACGTGCCAACCTCGGCGAGGCCGACCTGCCGGTCCGGACCGTCTTCTTCGGCGGGGGCACCCCCACCCTGCTGCCCGCGGCCGACCTGGTCGCAATCCTGAAGGTGATCGGGGAGGAGTTCGGCCTCGCGCCGGGCGCCGAGGTGACCACCGAGGCCAATCCCGAGTCGGTCGGTCCGGCCTACCTTGAGGAGCTGCGCGACGGCGGGTTCACCCGGATGAGCTTCGGCATGCAGAGCGCCCGCGAGCACGTGCTGCGGGTCCTCGAACGGGCGCACACCCCCGGCCGCCCGGCCCAGGCCGTCGCGGAGGCCCGTGCGGCGGGGTTCGAGCACGTCAACCTGGATCTGATCTACAGCACGCCGGGGGAGAGCGACGACGACTGGCGGGCCTCACTGGCCGCCGCGATCGAGGCGGGGCCCGATCATGTGTCGGCCTACTCGCTGATCGTGGAGGACGGCACCAGGCTGGCGGCCAGGATCCGGCGAGGCGAGCTGCCGATGCCGGACGACGACGTGGCCGCCGACCGCTATCTCATCGCCGACGGCATGCTCGCCGAGGCCGAGTTCGAGTGGTACGAGGTGTCCAACTGGGCCACCTCGGAGGCGGCGCGCTGCAGGCACAACCTGCTGTACTGGACCGGCGGCGACTGGTGGGGGGTCGGTCCCGGAGCGCACAGCCACGTCGGGGGCACCCGGTGGTGGAACGTCAAGCATCCGGCGGCCTACGCCCAGCGCCTGACCTCCGGTGCCTCGCCCGCGCACGCCCGCGAGGTGCTCACCTCGCAGGACAGGGCGGTCGAGCGCCTGATGCTGGAGCTGAGACTCTCCGCGGGCTTCCCGCTTCGCGAGCTGGACAGGCCGAGGGTCGTCGCCAGAGCCCTGGCGGACGGCCTGCTCGAAGTGGAGCCGTTCAAGACCGGGCGGGCGGTGCTCACGCTGCGGGGCCGCCTGCTGGCCGACGCCCTGGTGCGCGACCTGACCTGACCGGTACGGGACTCAGCTCACGAACCGGATGTTCAGCGGGTAACGGTAGCTCTCTCCGCGGTTGGCCGCGACGGCGGCGATGATCATCAGGATGAGTGAGCCGATCCAGACCAGCGGCATCAGCAGGAAGCCGATCAGCACGAAGGCCAGCACCCAGGAGACCAGATAGGCGATCATCAGGGTGAGCTGGAAGTTCAGCGCCTCGGCCGCCTGGGCCCGCACGTAGGGGGCCTCGTCCCGCTTGGCGAGGTAGAGCACCAGCGGACCGACGAACGAGGTCAGCAGGCCCAGCAGGTGGGCGAGCATCGCCATGGTCGTGTCGTCGGTGCCCGGACGCGGGCCCTGCCCGCCGTAACCGCCGTAACCGGGCACGCCGTACCCCTGGTGACCGTACGGCCAGCCGCCCTGGGGCGGGTACCCCTGGTATCCCTGCCCGGGAGGAGGCCCGGGGTAGGGCCCGGGGGGAGGGCCTGGAGGGGGGCCGGGCTGAGGGCCGGGCCACGCTCCGTACCCAGGCCGGGGGTGCTCCTCGTGCGGGAACCGCTCGGGATTGTCGCTCATGGCCATCTCCTCGATGGGGTGGGTCAGTCGTCCTGGGCGGGGTCGGTCACGAAGTCGATCAGCCGCTCGACCGGGCCGAGGAGCTCCGGTTCGAGATCGGCGTAGGTGGTGACCGATCCGAGGATGCGGCGCCAGGCCTCCGCGGGATCGACGCCCCATCCGAGGGCGGCGATGACGCCCTCCTTCCACGGCAGGCCACGCGGCACCCGGGGCCAGGCGTCGATCCTCAGCGCCGACGGTTTGACGGCCTGCCAGACGTCCACGAACGGGTGCCCGGCGACCAGCACGTGGGGCGAGGAGACCTCGGCCGCTATCCGGCTCTCCTTGGACCCGGCGACCAGATGGTCGACGAGCACACCGAGACGACGCTCAGGGCCGGGCCCGAACTCCGCGACGATCTCGGGGAGGTGGTCGACGCCCTCGAGGTACTCGACCACGACGCCCTCGACGCGCAGGTCGTGTCCCCAGACCTTCTCGACCAGCGCGGCGTCGTGCACGCCCTCCACGTAGATCCGGCTCTCCCTGGCGACCCGGGCCCGCAGGCCCTCGACCGCGATGGAGCCGGAGGCGCTGCGCCGTGGCCCCTGGGGCCCCTGGGGTCCCCGGGAGCCCGGAGACGCGGCGGCGGGCCGTACCAGGGTCACCGTCCTGCCTTCGAGGAGGAACGCGGCCGGGTCGAGCGGGAACAGGCGCCGCCGCCCGAAGCGGTCCTCCAGGGTGACGGCCTCCTTGTCGCAGGCGACCACGGCGCCGCAGAAGCCGCTCTCGGCGTCCTCGACGACCAGGTCGGGCTCGGCGGGGACCTGGGGGATCCTCCCCTTGAGGGGACGACGCCAGTTTCCCGCCAGCACGTCACGCTCGTACATCACCGGCCGTCAGCCACCTCTCGCAGGGGATCACGTGGGACGGTAGCAAAGAGCGGGCCTCACCTGCCGTAGGCTCCGGGCTGTCCCCACTGGGCCGCCGCGGCCGCGGCCTGGCGCTTGCGGGCGCCGCTGCGCTTGACCAGCACGACGATCGTCACGATGACGGCCAGCAGGAACCCGATCCCCGGCACGCCGAACAGCATCAGCGTGCCGCTGATCACCGAGTCGGCCACGATCTCCTTGCCCACGCCGAACTTGGCGTCGACCCCGCCCGAGGTGGTGCAGGTGATCGGGTAGTCGCCCGCCTTGTCCACCCCGATCCGCAGGGCGAGCTCCCACAGCTGCCCGTCGGCGGTGACGGTCTGCTGGAAGCTCGGCCGCTGGAGCTTGACGGTTCCCGGGGCGCCCTCGATCTGGCACTCGAAGTTCGTGCCCTTGGCCGCGGCGACGTAGATGGCGGGCTTGTTCGCCGGGTCGATGCTGACGGTCGTCTTCTGGTCGGGGCCGAAGGAGGAGGTCGGGGCGGCTTCGGTGACCGCGTTGAAGAGACCGCCCGCGAAACCGACGAAGCCAATGATCACGCTCAGCACGAAGAGCAGCCACACGCCGACGATCCAGCCGACGCTGGGCTTCACCTTCGGCGGCGGGCCCTGGGGGGCGCCGTATCCCGGGGGCGGGTAGCCGAAGGAGGGGCCGCCCTGCTGGTACTGCTGTTGCTGCTGGTGGGGCTGGCCGTACGGCTGCTGGGGGGTGCCGTAACCCGAAGGGGATCCGAAATCATTGGACATATACCTAATTGTGGCCCTTACCACTTGGATAGCGATAGCAGCTGACTTGACAATGGCTTGCTCCAGGACCCGCTCCCGCCCATCCTGGTGCCGTGTTATCGCACCCCCCGGGCTGGAGCCGTACACTTGGCACTCGGGAACACCGAGTGCCAGACCTGGCGTTTCCCGTCCGAGCGCAGGTAGGAGGTGAGCACGTTGGTTGACGACCGCAAGCTGGCGGTCCTACGCGCCATCGTCGAGGACTACGTGTCCACCAATGAGCCGGTCGGCTCGAAGGCTCTCGCGGAGCGTCACAACCTGGGTGTGTCCCCCGCGACCATCCGCAACGACATGGCGGTGCTGGAGGAGCAGGGCTACATCGCCCAGCCCCACACCAGCGCGGGCCGGGTGCCGACGGACAAGGGCTACCGGCTGTTCGTCGACCGCCTCTCCCAGGTGAAGCCGCTGTCCGGCGCGGAGAGGAGGGCCATCGAGAGCTTCCTCGCGGGCGCCGTCGACCTCGACGACGTCGTGATGCGCACGGTACGGCTGCTGGCCCAGCTGACCCGTCAGGTCGCCGTGGTCCAGTACCCCACGATCTCCAACTCCAAGGTCCGCCACGTCGAGCTGGTCCCGCTGAACGAGCACCGCCTGATGTTCGTGCTCATCACCAACACCGGGCGGGTCGAGCAGCGCGTGGTGGAGCTGCAGGAGGTCATCGACGACAACCGCGTGGCGCACCTGCGCGCGGTGCTCAACGCCTGCCTGGACGGCTGCGGGCTGGCCAGTGTTCCCGACATGGTCGCCGACCTGCCAGAACGGCTGCCAGCCGAGGACAGGCCCGTCGCGGCCACCATCCTTTCGGTCCTGCTTGAGTCCCTTGTGGACCGGCATGATGAGAAGATCGTTTTCGCCGGGGCCGCCAATCTCGCGGGGGCCGACTTCACCGTCGGGCTCCGCGACGTGCTGGAGGCCCTGGAGGAGCAGGTGGTGCTCATGCGCCTGCTCGGTGAGACCTCGGACCTGTCGGCGCTGACGGTGCGCATCGGCTCGGAGAACCCCTACACGGGTCTCCAGGGCACATCCATCGTCGCCGCCGGATACGGTTCGGGTGGCAAGCAACTGGCCCGGCTCGGTGTGCTGGGTCCGACACGTATGGACTACCCGGTCACGATGGGCGCGGTGCGCGCGGTGGCACGCTACGTCAGCCAGATCCTGGCTGCATCCTAAGAGGTCAACTAAGTGGCTACTAAGAGTGACTACTACGGCACCCTGGGGGTGCGGCGCGACGCCAGCGCGGAGGAGATCAAGAAGGCCTACCGCCGCCTGGCCAGGGAACTGCATCCCGATGTGAACCCCGACCCTGAGACCCAGGAGCGGTTCAAGGACATCACCCAGGCCTACGAGGTGCTGTCCGACCCCAACAAGCGTCAGATGTACGACATGGGCGCCGACCCGTTCTCCTCGGGCGGCGCGGGCGCCGGAGGCTTCGGCGCCGGCTTCCCCTTCAGCGACATCATGGACGCCTTCTTCGGCGCGGCGGGCGGTGGCGCGGGGCGCGGTCCCCGCTCGCGGGCCCGCAGGGGCCGCAACGCCACCATCAGGGTCGAACTCGACCTGCGGGAGGCGGCCTTCGGCACGACCCGCGAGCTGGTGGTCGACACCGCGATCCTGTGCGAGGTCTGCACCGGCTCCGGCGCGGCGGCGGGCACCCACCCCGACACCTGTGACGTCTGCCACGGGCGCGGCGAGGTCTCCCAGGTCACCCGGTCCTTCCTCGGCCAGGTCATGACCTCCCGTCCCTGCCCGCAGTGCGGCGGGTTCGGTTCGATCATCCGCAACCCCTGCCAGGAGTGCTCCGGCGACGGCCGGGTCCGCACCCGGCGGACCATCAAGGTCCGCATCCCCGCGGGAGTCGAGGACGGCACCCACATCCAGCTCGCCGGCGAGGGCGAGATCGGTCCCGGCGGCGGCCCGCCCGGTGACCTGTTCCTGGAGATCGTCGAGCGCCCCCACGAGACGTTCGAGCGCCGCGGCGACGACCTGCACTGCACCGTGCAGATCCCGATGACCGCCGCCGCGCTCGGCACGATCCTGACGCTGGAGACACTCGACGGCGCCGAGGAGCTGGACGTCCGCCCCGGCACCCAGTCCGGGCAGACCATCCCGCTGTACGGCAAGGGCATCCAGCGCCTCAACGAGACCGGCAGGGGAGACCTGCTGATCCACGTCAACGTCGAGACTCCCGCCCGTCTCGACCAGGCTCAGGAGGAGCTCCTGCGCGAGCTGGCCAGGCTCCGCGGCGAGGAACGCCCGCCCGGCAAGTTCGCCCCCGGCCAGCAGGGCTTCTTCTCCCGCCTGCGGGACGCCTTCAATGGCCGCTGATCCGGCGGGCGCCCGCGGGGCCTGTGAGGGCCGATGACGGTTCCGGTCTTCCTGGCGGAGCCGGGTGACCTGGCCCGGCGGGAGTTCGTCTTCGGCGGCCCCGAGGGCCGCCACGCGGCTGCCGTACGGCGGCTGCGGGCGGGGGAGCGGCTCGACCTCACCGACGGCGCGGGGGCGGTCGCCGAGTGCGTCGTGCTCGACGCGGGCAAGGACTCGCTCCGGGTGGAGGTGCTGCGCCGCTACGAGGTCGTGCCGCCGCGCCCCCGCCTGGTCGTCGTGCAGGGCCTGCCCAAGGGCGACAGGGGAGAGCTGGCCGTCGAGATGATGACCGAGGCCGGGGTCGACGTGATCGTCCCCTGGTCCGCCGCCAGGTGCGTCACCCAGTGGAAGGGCGAGCGCGCGGCCAAGTCCCTGGCCCGCTGGCGCTCGACCGCGCGGGAGGCGGGCAAGCAGTCCCGACGCTTCCTGCTGCCCGAGGTGACCGAACCCGCGACGACCTCCCGGGTCGCCGCCCTGCTGGCGGAGGCCGCGCTCGGCGTCGTGCTGCACGAGGAGGCCGCCACGCCGCTGTCCACCCTTCCCCTGCCCGCAGGGGACGACAGCGACATCGGAGACGTCGTCGTGGTCGTCGGTCCCGAGGGCGGCGTCACCGATGAGGAGATCGCCGCCTTCCGTGAGGCGGGGGCGGTGGCCGCGCTGCTCGGGCCCACGGTGTTGCGCACCTCGACGGCGGGCGTCGCCGCCGCGGCAGTGCTACAGGCCCGTACCGGCCGCTGGTGACGGGGCTCGCCGGGGCGCGAACGCCTCAGGGACGGGCCGCGGGGGCGGGAGAGGAGTCCGTCTGCACCGGGGTCCGCTGGGGGTCCTGAGGGCACTCGCCGGCCGCGCAGGGAGCCTCGGAGGGGCCACCCGTCTCCGAGGGCTCCGGCGGGGCCGGGGTCTCGGTCGGCTCCCCACACCCCTTCTGCGTCTCCTCGGGCTCGACCGTGGTGCCGGGAGAGGTCGTCCCGCAGGTCGGCGACGGTGACGGCTTGGGAGTCCTGGACGGCTTCGCCGACGGCTTCGGACTCGGCGTCCCCGACTTCGAGGCCACCGGAGGCGCGGGAGGCGTGACGCCGGGCCTGGCCGGGGCGGGGGACGGCCCGGTGGTCCGCAGCGGAGGCCGCGACGTCGCGGACATCTCCGGGCTCGTCGGCACGGTGAAGTTGACCTCGTTGCTGTGGACCTGCTTCGTGTCGTGACGGAACTGCGGCACGACCACCACGACCGCCGCCGCGACGAGGACGGCCCCGGCGACGGAGGCTCCGGCGCGCCACCACATCAGCCCGCGGAGCCCGCGTCGCTCTATGCGGGCGCGGATGATCTCCAGACCGTCAGGGGAGGGAACGACCGAGTTCGCCTCCGCGCTCAGGGCACGGCGGAGAAGCTCGCCGTACTCGTCGTCGGGGGAGTCGGTCATGACAGTTGCTCCAGTGAGGTTCGTAGGGCGGCCATGCCGCGAGCCGTGTGACTCTTGACCGCGCCTTTGCTGATGCCCATCGCGTGGGCGATCTGCGCTTCCGACAGGTCACCGTAGTACCGCAGGACCAGGGCCTCCCGCTGCCGGGCGGGCAGGCCGCGAAGCGCCTCGATGACGGCGGACCTCTCCAGTTCGCCGATGGCGCCGTTCTCGGCGCTCGGCGCGTCGGGCAGGCCCTTCGGGGCGTACTTCTCAACGACCGCCCGGTGCCGCAGCACGGAGCGTGATCTGTTGACGACCGATTGGCGCAGGTAGGCGAGTGCCTTGTCGGTGTCACGCAGGCGGCGCCAGGCGCCGTGGATGGCGACGAACGCGTCCTGCACGACTTCCTCCGCGGTTGCCATGTCGCGGACGAGCAAAACTGCGAGACGCACAAGAGACCGATAGTGCGCGCTGTAGAGCGCGGTCACGGCCATGTCGGCGTCCCAACCGACGGGCACCGCCCCCAGCGACCTGTCGGCCACGAGGGTCTCGGTGGTCACATCAGTGGGACGCTCGGCCTTCCCAGAGGGTTTACGCTCTGCCGGTTCATTAGGGGGCATGACCCAGTCGTGTCCTCGCCAGGCGGCCACATCGTGCTAATCGCATGGGCTGTCGTTGTTGAAGTTTTGCACACTTACCTTAGCTGGGCGGATCTTTGTTCGCTGACGATGTGCCATCACCGATTGACAACGGCGCGGGGAGTGGGGAAGGGGCTTCACGGGACGGCAGGGGGATAGGGTGCCCGCATGGTGAGTGAAGCCGACTGCCTGTTCTGCAGGATCGTGGCCGGGGAGATTCCCGCGGACGTCGTCCACGAGACCGAGCGGACCCTGGCCTTCAGAGACGTCAACCCCCAGGCGCCGACCCATGTCCTGGTGGTTCCCAAGGACCACTACCAGGACGCGGCGGCGCTGGCCGCGGCCGACCACGGGCTCGCCGACGAGGTGCTCAGGACGGCGCACACGGTGGCCGAGCAGGAGGGGGTCGCGGAGCCCGGATACCGCATCGTGTTCAACACCGGTCCCGGGGCGGGACAGACCGTTTTCCACGTACACGGGCACGTGCTCGGCGGACGCGGCCTGACCTGGCCGCCCGGGTGAAAACGGGAAAGCGCGATCGGGTCGAACACGGATACGATGGCGGGGAAGTCTGAACCCGATATCTGGAGGCGAACAGGCCGAAAGGCCCGCCTATGTCCGAGACAAACGATTCCAGCAGAACGTCCCAGCCCAAGGCCAAGGGCCCCAGTAGGACCCAGGCAAAGGTGGTGATTCCGGACGACCATTCGATGGTGAGCCTGCTGGGCTCGCGTGACGAGCTGCTGCGGGTCGTCGAGGGCGCCTTCCGCGCCGACATCCACGTCCGGGGCAACGAGATCACCATCACCGGCAGCCCCGAGGAGAGCAGCGTCGTGGTGCGCCTGTTCGAGGAGCTGGCCGAACTCGTCCGAGGGGGCGCGGAACTCACACCCGACGCGGTCGAGCGCAGCATCGCGATGCTGCGCATGAGCTCGGACCGCCCGGCGGAGGTGCTCTCCCTCGACATCATCTCCTCGCGGGGCCGGACGATCCGTCCCAAGACGGTGAACCAGAAGCGCTACGTCGACGCGATCGACCGGCACACCATCGTCTTCGGCATCGGCCCCGCCGGCACCGGCAAGACCTACCTGGCGATGGCCAAGGCGGTCAGGGCGCTGCAGGAGAAGAAGGTCAACCGGATCATCCTCACCCGTCCGGCGGTCGAGGCGGGCGAACGGCTCGGCTTCCTGCCCGGCACGCTCTACGAGAAGATCGACCCCTACCTGCGCCCGCTCTACGACGCGCTGCACGACATGGTCGACCCCGACTCGATCCCCCGGCTGATGGCCGCGGGCACGATCGAGGTCGCCCCGCTGGCCTACATGCGCGGCCGTACGCTCAACGACGCCTTCATCATCCTCGACGAGGCGCAGAACACCTCGCCCGAGCAGATGAAGATGTTCCTGACGCGTCTGGGGTTCAACTCGAAGATCGTCGTCACGGGTGACGTCACCCAGGTCGACCTGCCCGGCGGCACGCAGAGCGGCCTGAAGGTGGTCCAGGAGATCCTCGACGGCATCCCCGACATCCACTTCAGCCGTCTGACCAGCTCCGACGTCGTACGGCACAGGCTGGTCAGCGACATCGTCGACGCCTACGGGCGTTACGACGAGCTGCGACGTGACGAGCCGCAGCCGATCAAGGGCGTGGTGAAGCGTCCCAGGGGAAGAACGGTGAGCGACCGATGAGCATCGAGGTCAACAACGAGTCCGGTGTCGAGATCGACGAGGGGCTCATCGTCTCGCTGGCCGGGCACGTGCTGGAGCGGATGGACATCAACCCGCTCGCCGAGCTGTCCATCCTCGTCGTGGACGAGGAGGCCATGTCGGTGCTGCACGAGCAGTGGATGGGCGAGCCCGGGCCGACGGACGTGCTCGCCTTCCCGATGGACGAGCTGCGTCCCGGTCCCGGCAGCGGCGCCCGCCAGGAGGGCGACGCCCCGGCCGACCCGGCGCTCCTGGGCGATGTGGTGCTGTGCCCGCAGGTGGCGGCCAAGCAGGCCGCCGAGGCGGGGCACAGCACGGAGGCCGAGCTTGAGCTGCTGTGCACGCACGGCATCCTCCACCTGCTCGGCTACGACCACGCCGAGCCCGAGGAGCACAAGGAGATGTTCGGCCTGCAGGGCGAGCTTCTCGAATCGTGGCGGAAGGTGCGCCCCCAGCGGTGAACTTCGCCAACGGGTGGTTGCTCTCGGCCGTCGTCCTCGTCGTGGTCGGCGGCCTGATCGCCAGTGCGGAGACGGCTCTCACCCGCATCTCGCGGGTGCGGGCCGAGGAGTTCGTGCGTGAGGGCCGCCGGGGCGCGAAGCGCCTGCAGGCGATCGTCGCCGACCCGCCGCGCTACCTCAACCTGCTGCTCCTGCTGCGCCTGAGCTGCGAACTGGTCGCCACGGTGATCGCCACGCTGCTCTTCATCGATCTGCTCGGCGACGAGGGCGGGGCGTACGCCGCCGCGGCGGCCGTCATGATCGTGATCAGCTACGTGATCGTCGGGGTCTCCCCGCGCACCCTCGGCCGTCAGCACGCCGAACCGATCGCCCTGGCCAGCGCCCCTCTCGTGTACGGCCTGACCAGGATCTTCGGTCCCCTGCCCAAGCTGCTCATCCTGATCGGCAACGCCGTGACGCCCGGCAAGGGCTTCAGGGAGGGGCCGTTCACCTCAGAGGCCGAGCTGCGCGACCTGGTCGACCTGGCCGAGGAGCGCAGGGTCATCGAGCCGGACGAGCGGGAGATGATCCACTCGGTCTTCGAGCTCGGCGACACCCTGGTGCGCGAGGTCATGGTGCCCCGTACCGACATGGTCTTCATCGAGCGCGCCAAGACCCTGAACCAGGCGCTTTCGCTCGCCCTGCGCAGCGGTTTCTCCCGCATCCCCGTCGTCGGGGAGAACGAGGACGACGTCATCGGGATCGCCTACCTCAAGGACGTCGTGCGCCGCCTGCAGGAGACCGGGGAGCAGAGCCGCTCGGAGCAGATCGACACGATCATGCGCCAGGCCTCCTACGTGCCGGAGAGCAAGCCGATCGACGAGCTCCTGCGCGAGATGCAGGCCCGCCAGATCCACCAGGCCATCGTCATCGACGAGTACGGCGGGACGGCCGGTCTGGTCACCATCGAGGACATCCTGGAGGAGATCGTCGGCGAGATAACCGACGAGTACGACCAGGAGGCGCCCAGGATCGAGTCACTGGACGACGGCTCCGTGCGGGTGACCGCCCGGCTGCCCGTGGGTGACCTGGCCGACCTGTTCGACGTCGAACTTGAGGTGGACGACGTCGAGACCGTGGGCGGCCTGCTGGCGCACGCCCTCGGCCGGGTGCCGATCGCGGGCTCGGAGGCCGTGGTCGAGGGGCTCAGCCTGACGGCCGAGAGCCTCGCGGGCCGTCGCAACCGGATCGGCACGGTCCTCGTCCGGCGGGTCGCCCCCGCCGAGCCCGACTCCGTGGAGGCCTCGGCGGGACACGACTGACCCCGCGGAAAGCGGCTTTCAAGCGGGCCGCAAGCGTCCTGCAACCGGGGCCGGGCACTGTGTTCTCACGGCGCCGCTCACGCGGAGCCGATGGGGGCCGGCACCGTGAGGGGTTCGCGGGGCCGGGACGAAAAACACGGGGGAAAGGCACGAGAGGCTCCGGCAGACAGTCTCTCGTCGCTCGCTGAAGGGTGTTCTCAACCGCATGGGGTGGTTGAGGGCACCCTTAGGCGTTTCTTGGCGATTGCCGCTTTTGGTGACAGGGAAGAAAGCGGATCGGCGGGGACAAGACATCTCGCATGTGACATCGGGGGATGAGTCATGACGCGGGGGATTCAGGTTGTTATTGCGGTCACTATCTGCGGAGCGCTGGCCGTGGGGGCGGCCGCGTGCGGTGGCGGGGCGGCGCGGGACGCCTCAGCGGGGGGCGACTCCCGGGCCGAGCTCACAAGGCTGCGGGGACTGCTGCGGGAAGGAGCGTCGCACCTTCCCGACGGCTTCTCCGCCAGGCCACGCGACGGGTGGGTGCCACCGTTCAGGGCGGTCAACCAGGACTGCAGACTCCTGCTCGACGCGGCAGCAGGCGCAGGAGCCGGTCCCGGCGGGGCACGGGTGGCCGCGACCTACCCGGGCGACAGGCTGGGCGAGCTGGCGGGGGTCAGCATGGCCTCCTACGCCGGGCAGGGCGCCGGACTGCGCTTCGCGGAGCTGACCCGGGCACTGGACGGCTGCCGGGTGGCCAGGAACTCCCTGGCGGGCAGAGGAACCGTGCTCCGGGTCTCCCGGTTGCGGCTGGGCGACACCGGGGCCGAGGTCCAGGCCAGGCGGCTGCGGGGCAGGCTCAACGGCTACCCCTACGAGATGCACGTCGTCTTCGCCCTCACGGGAAACACCCTGGTCTCCCTGGTGCACACCGGCGTCGCGGGCGTCGACGCGGGCCGTACCGGGCAGCTCACCCGGTCGCTCGTCGGCGGCGCGGCCTCGTGAACGGTCCCGCCGGGCGCGCGGGCCGGTCGTGCCTCGCCTCCCGGGGCTGAATACCCTTGTGCCGTGAGTGACACGACCCTCGACCCAGAGGACAACAAGATCATCGTGCTGGCCCGCTCCATCCGCGCCCGTAACGGCGCGGCCGAGGGGGCGGCCGTACGCGACGAGACGGGACGGACCTACTCGGCGACCAACGTGGCGCTGCCGTCACTGCGGTTGTCGGCGCTCCAGGTGGCCGTGGCGATGGCCGTCTCCAGCGGGGCCGAGGCCCTGGAGGCGGCGGCTCTGGTCACGGCGGCGGACGCCCCGGCGGAGGCGGACGTGCTCGTGGTCCGCGATCTGGGCGGGGAACGGCTCCTGGTCGCCGGTCCCGACGGAACGTTGCGTCAGAGCTGACCGTTCCATCGGGGACAATGGTTGGCGTGAGTTCCTCAGCTGCTGATTTCCGTGCCGGTTTCGCCTGCTTCGTCGGCAGGCCCAATGTCGGCAAATCCACGCTGATGAACGCGTTGGTCGGCACGAAGGTGGCGATCACCTCCTCCAAGCCGCAGACCACTCGCAGGGCCATCAGGGGCATCGTGCACCGGCCCGACGCCCAGCTCGTCATCGTGGACACCCCCGGCCTGCACCGGCCCAGGACGCTGCTGGGCGAGCGGCTGGACAGCCTGGTGCTGTCCACCCTCACCGAGGTCGACGTGATCGGCTTCTGTGTGCCCGCCAACGAGCCCGTCGGCAAGGGAGACCGGTTCATCGCCGAGAAGCTCGCCGCCGTCAGGAAGACCCCGGTCGTCGCCGTGGTGACCAAGTGCGACCTGGCCACCCGCGAGCAGATCGCCGCCCAGCTGCTCGCGGTCTCCCAGCTCGCCGAGTTCGCGGAGATCGTCCCGGTCTCCGCGGCGTCGGGCGAGCAGCTGGACGTGGTCGCGGACGTGCTGATCGACCGGCTTCCCGAGAGCCCGCCGCTGTACGAGGGGGGGCAGCTCACCGACGAGCCGGAGCAGGTGCTCGTGGGCGAGCTGATCCGGGAGGCCGCGCTTGAGGGGGTCAGGGACGAGCTGCCGCACTCGATCGCGGTCGTCGTCGACGAGATGCTGCCCCGTGAGGGCCGTGACGACCTGCTCGACATCTACGCGCACATGTTCGTCGAGCGCCCGTCGCAGAAGGCCATCGTGATCGGCCACAAGGGGACGCGCCTGAAGGAGGTCGGCAGCCGGGCCCGTAAGCAGATCGAGGCGTTGCTCGGCAGCCGGGTCTACCTCGACCTGCGCATCAGCGTCGCCAAGGACTGGCAGCGCGACCCCAAACAGCTGCGCCGTCTCGGCTTCTACGACTGAGCGTCTTCTTCACGGTCCGGAGTACGGCCGGTTTTCCCGGCCCGCGGGCCTCTCCCGGGTTTCGCCGTGCGCCGGACGCCGTCGGAAACGCCTGCGGGCGAAAGGGCGGCCGGGAGAGCCAAAAAGGGTTTTCCACGGCCGATGACCTGGTCTTGTGGTGTTTTTTCGGGACCACTGATTCGGCGATCCTGACCGGCCGGCGGGCCTTCCTGAAACCGGGGGGCATTGCCGGAGGTTTTCGCCGGTGTTTTCCCGGTACTCCGTTCGATCTCGTCTTGGTGAAGGCCCTCCTGAATCCGGGAACCCCGGCGTAGCCTTCGGGGTAAAGAGGAGGTCAAGGGCGCAGTGACCGAGAAACCCGCGCGGGGGCAGGAGCCACCCGAGCCCGAGCCCGAGCTCGATCGGCCCGAGCCGGAACGGCCGGCGGAGCCCGAACCGCCCGGGACGCCCGAGCCGTTCGAGGAACCGCCCCCCGCCACGGAGCGCTACGTTCCCCAGCCCGTCCCGCCGGAGCTCGGCGGCTCGACGGGCAGAGGGCGCAGGGTGCGGCGCTTCCGGCTGACCGCCTGGATCGCGCTGGTCCTGGCGGCCGTCGTGGTCGGCGCCTCGGTCCTGTGGGTCAACGGACCGCCGACGGAGGCCGAGCTGCGGGAGAAGGCGGGCCTGTTCGGCAAGGAGACCCTGCGGATCGGCGTCAAGGACGACACCCCGGGCATCGCGCTGCAGGACAGGAGCGGCGCACGCGTCTTCAGGGGCTTCGACATCGACATCGCGTACATGATCGCCGCGGATTTGGGCTATCCGAAGGACAGGGTCGCCTTCATGGCCATCGAGACCGAGGACAGGGCCCGTATGCAGGCCCGTGACAAGGACGGCCTGTTCGTCAGGGTCGACCTCGTGGTCGCCACCTTCAGCGTGACGCCCGAGCGGCAGAGGGACCCCTCAGTCGGCTTCTCCACCCCCTACCTCTACACCGAGCAGTCCGTGGTGACCAGGTCCGACTACGAGGGGAAGGTCACCTCGCTGGGGCAGTTGAGGGGCAAGAAGGTCTGCACGCTCGGCACCTCGACCTCGGAGGTCGAACTGGAGCGGGCGACCAGGGCGGACGTCACCGCGAAGAACCGGATCAGCGACTGCATCGAGGGACTGAAGAACGGGGAGTACGACGCGGTGACGACCGACGCGGCCATCCTGGCGGGGTTCGTCAAGGAGTCGGCCGGAGAGCTGGTCCACCACGACATCGCGCTGGAGAAGACCGAGATGTGGGCGGTCAACGCGGGCCCGAACGCCGCGCTGCGCGACCTGGTCAACCTCGCCCTCTACCGGTCCTACGCCGACCCGCAGAACCACGGCTGGGAGGACGCCTACAAGGACAACATCGAACCGATGCTCGCCGCCAGCCGCGACGTCAACGTGGCCCAGTCCGAGCAGCCGTGTGTACTTCCCCCGCCGATCCGCAGGTGGCCGTGGGAGCGGGGCCTGGCCGCGGCCCAGGAGTGTCTCTCCCGGTGAAACGCCCCCGGCGAGTCATGGCCACGCCGAGGAACCAGGAATGGCTGCTCGCGCTGCTGCCGGTCTTCCCCGTCGTCCTGCTGGTGCTGCGGCTGTGGTATGCCAGCAGGCAGGACACCCAGACGCTGCTCCTCCTCGTGCAGAGCATCAGTCCACTGGGCATGCTGACCGCCGTCCTGCTCACGAGCGTGTGGGTGCTGCCCGCGCTCATCCTGGGCGGCAGGGTGCTGGGCACCCTCTACTGGATCAGCGCGCGCCGTTCCTCGTGGCTGGTGCGCACCGCGCAGCGGCTTCCCAGCTGGGTGGTCGTCCTGGCCGTCGTGGTCGGCCTGTTCTCCTGGCAGCTGCGCTTCCTGCCGACGCTGGTGATGCTGGCACTGGCCGCGGCGGGTCTCACGGTCCGCGACCGGTTCCCGCACCACGAGGGGTTGCGCACCGCCTTCTGCTACGCGCTGCCGCTGATGATCGCGCTGCTGTCCTACGTGGTGCTGTGGCCTGCGATCGTCACGGCCTTCACCATCCACGACGTGCCGACCGCGATCCTGCTGACGCTTCCGCCGGGGGTCTCGGTGCTGCTCACCGGGCCCGTCCCCCTGATCGCCGCGCGGACGCTCACCCACGGCATCGCCATCGCCATCGCGGTCTTCGCGCCGTTCCTGATCGGGGTGGTCGTGATGCGGGCGCCGATCCTGCCGCTGACCGCGCTGCAGATCGAGGAGGAGGGCAAGCCCCGGGTGCTCGTCGGCTACCTGGTCGCGGGCGACGACCGGATGTTCACCGTCCTCGGGCGGGAGGGCGCCGTGAGCTTCGTCCGCAACGACGAGCTCAAGTCCAGGGTGCTGTGCCCCGATCCGGGCGAGGTGCCCAGGACCCAGGTCAACCTGTACGGCTGGTACGTGGAGCAGAACATGGCCTCCTGGATCGCCCCGTCCCGGCCCATGCTCCCCGTCGACTCCCGCTGCCAGGGAAGGCCACTCGGCTGAGGACCCTTGGGCCGGTCCGCGCTACTGGCGGTACTCCTCGACCTCCCGCACCGGGCGCGGGGCCGCCGAGTCGGGGTCCTCGCCGAACTCCCTGTGCGCCCTGCGCTGCCTGAGCAGGTCCCACGCCTGGTCGAGGGCCTCCTCAAGCTCCCTGATCCGGTTGTTCTCCTCGTGTGAGGAGATGCCGCCGGAGGCCAGCCGCCGCCGCAGGCCGTGTTCCTCCGCGATCAGCTCGTGGATGTGGGCGAGGATGTCGTCGTCCTTCATGGTCGATCCCCCTGTCGTCGACAGCAGCGCCACGGTAACGCCACTGTAACCCGCGACCCTCCGCGAGCCTCCCGCCGGGCGCCGCCCAGGGGACGGGCACGGCACACGCGCCGCTCACACCCCACACGTCCCGCGATGTGAGACCGCGTCTCAGGTATTCGCAACCGTCTGCTAACGTGCTAGGCATGCTGCGCGGGCTGCTTCTTAGCTGCCGCGACGAGGGCCTGTAACAGGCCGGCTCCCTCGTCGCGGAGCGAGCCATGCGTGTCGGCCGTGATCGTCTTTCCAGCCGAGGAGCCTCATGTATCCGCAGCAGCAGCCCAGTTCCATGCCCTTCGCGCGCTATCAGCCCTTCGACGCCGTACGACTGGACGACCGCACCTGGCCGGGGAAGGTCATCGAGCGCGCCCCCCAGTGGTGCGCCGTGGACCTGCGTGACGGCAACCAGGCGCTGATCGACCCGATGGACTCCCACCGCAAGCTCAAGATGTTCGAGCTGCTGGTGGGAATGGGCTACAAGGAGATCGAGGTCGGCTTCCCCTCCGCCTCGCAGACCGACTTCGACTTCGTCCGGCAGATCATCGAAGAGGGCCGGATCCCCGACGACGTGGTGATCCAGGTCCTCACCCAGGCCAGGGCCGAGCTGATCGAGCGGACCTTCGAGTCGCTGCGCGGCGCCAAGCAGGCCATCGTCCACCTGTACAACTCGACCTCGACGCTGCAGCGCAGGGTCGTCTTCGGCCAGGACAGGGAGGGCATCACCGCGATCGCGGTCGAGGGCGCCAAGCTGTGCAAGAAGCTCGCCGCCGAGCTGGAGGGCACCGAGATCTACTTCCAGTACTCGCCCGAGTCCTTCACCGGGACCGAGCTGGAGTACGCCGTCGAGGTCTGCAACGCCGTCAACGACGTCTGGCAGCCGACCCCGGAGCGCAAGGTCATCGTCAACCTGCCCGCGACGGTGGAGATGGCCACGCCGAACGTCTACGCCGACCAGATCGAGTGGATGCACCGCAACCTGGCCTACCGCGACTCGATCGTGCTGTCGCTGCACCCGCACAACGACCGGGGCACCGCCGTGGCCGCCGCCGAGCTGGGCTACATGGCCGGGGCCGACCGCATCGAGGGCTGCCTGTTCGGCAACGGCGAGCGCACCGGCAACGTGTGCCTGGTCACGCTGGGCATGAACCTGTTCTCGCAGGGCGTCGACCCGCAGATCGACTTCTCCGACATCGACGAGGTCCGCCGGGTCACCGAGTACTGCAACCAGCTGCCTGTCCACCCGCGCCACCCCTGGGGCGGCGAGCTGGTCTACACCGCCTTCTCCGGCTCCCACCAGGACGCCATCAAGAAGGGCCTGGAGCACATGGAGCGCGACGCCGCCGCCGCGGGCGTGCCGGTGGACGACTTCACCTGGGCGGTGCCGTACCTGCCGATCGACCCCAAGGACATCGGCCGGACCTACGAGGCGGTCATCCGGGTCAACAGCCAGTCGGGCAAGGGCGGGGTCGCCTACATCATGAAGGCCGACCACCATCTGGACCTGCCGCGCCGCCTGCAGATCGAGTTCTCCCGCGTCGTGCAGGGCCGTACCGACGAGATGGGGGGAGAGGTGAGCCCGGCCCAGATGTGGGAGGTCTTCACCGACGAGTACCTCCCCAACCCGGCCAGCCCGTGGGGGCGCCTGGGCCTGCTGGCCCACCGTACGGTCTCCAGGGGGGACGACAAGGACGCCATCGGTGCCGACCTGCGCGTCGACGGTGAGATCCGTGAGGTCGAGGGCGTCGGCAACGGCCCCATCTCGGCCTTCTGCGACGCCCTGAGCGGGATCGGAGTCCAGGTCCGTGTCCTGGACTACGCCGAGCACGCGATGAGCGCGGGAACCGACGCCAAGGCGGCCTCCTACATCGAGTGTGAGGTCGATGGACAGGCCCTGTGGGGTGTCGGCATCGACGCCAACACCACGACCGCGTCCCTGAAGGCCATCATCTCCGCGGTCAACCGCGCCGGTCGTTAGGACCTGTCCCGGGGTTTCCCGTTCGAAGAAGGACGCCCGCCCGGCGTGATCCGCCGGGCGGCGCACCCGGGAGGCCGCCGATCGGGCGGTCGCGCCCCCGTTGTTCCCGGTGTCCTCAACCTGGCCGCGTCCACGGCGAGATCCGCCCGTGGCGCGGCCGAGTCATGTCCGGTCCGCCTCCTCGCAGGCCCCGGATTCCGGCTTCCGTTCACAGTCCCTGTCGCAGCCCCTGTCGGCGGGCAGCCGTTCGAGCTCCTGCTCCGCCCACAGCGCCCAGTCCCGCTGCATGGCACTGAAACGCATCCCCCATTCGAGCGCGAGCCTGCCGTACACCGACAGGCCGTCGTCCATCGCGCTGATCATCTCCCGCAGGGGGGCCAGTTTGCCGATTCGCTCCTCGCCGAGTTCCGCCTGCCGTCGCAGGTAGGCGCCGGCCTGTTCGTGGGAGACCTCGCCGAGGAAGAAGACACGCAGGAGCATCTCGCTGCGCCTGGCCAGGGGGCCGGGGTCGGTCTCCGTCAGCCAGCGCCGCAGCTCGGCGCGCCCCGCCTCGGTGACGGCGTACTCCTTGCGGCCCCGCGGGCCTTCCGAGGTCACCTCGACCAGGCCTGTGCTCGCCAGACGGCCGAGCTCGGCGTAGACCTGGCTCTGCGTGGCGGGCCACACGTTGGCGAGGGAGATGTCGAAGGTCTTCAGCAGGTCGTAGCCGCTCGCGGGTCCCTGGCTCAGCAGGCCGAGCAGTGCGTGTCGGAGGCTCATGCCTCGATCCTACATTCCTGTGTTGACATGTCATTACAGGAAGTTCTACCTTTGACCTGTCTGCATAGGAATGTCGAGCGCGAAGAGAGCGAGTCATGGTCCGCAGTTTTCTTGGGTTCCTCCCGTGGATCGTCTACGCCGTGATCGCCACCGGTGACGAGTGGCGTTGGGGGGCCCTGGCCGGGCTGGTGATCGCACTCGGGCTCATCGTCGTGGACCGCCGTTCCGGCAAGGACTGGGACCAGATGGTGATCGAGACCAGTGCCGCGATCTTCTTCGTCCTGAGCGCGGCCGTCTCCTTCGCCGGTCCCTCCTCCTCGCTCATCCCGTACGGCCCGGCCCTCGTCAACGCCTGGCTGGCGCTCACCGCCTGGGGGTCGCTGGCCATCCGCAAGCCCTTCACCCTCGGCATCGCCAGGAGCATGGCCCCTGAGGAGATCTGGCGGACTCCCCAGTTCTACCGGGTCAACGCGGTCATCACCGCGGTGTGGGGTGCCGCCTTCGTCGTTGCCGCGGTGCTGCTGGCCGTACTGCTGAGCGTCGCTCCGCACGCCACCACCGCCGTCATCGCCGTCAAGATCGTCACCTTCGTGGTGCCCATGGTCTTCACCGCCCGTTATCCCAAGATCGCCGCGGCCCGGTTCCGGGGCCAGGCGGCCTGACCGTCCTCGCGATTCCCACCGAGTCATCTGGAGCAGAACGTGACCACCACTCCCGGGATCTCCGGAACCCCCGCCTACCTCAGCGGTGACCTCGCCCCGGTCCCCGACGAGATCGGCGCCTTCGACCTGCCGGTCACCGGCACCCTGCCTCCCGAGCTGACGGGCCGTTACCTCCGCAACGGGCCCAACCCGCTGCCCGGCCAGGACTCGGGGCACTGGTTCGCCGGGGCGGGCATGATCCACGGTGTCAGGCTGCGCGACGGCCGCGCGGAGTGGTACCGCAACCGCTGGGTCCGTACCCGCTCCTTCACCGAGGGCGCCAGGCTCCTCGGCCCGGACGGCCTCGACAGGACCGCCGTCAGCGCCAACACCTCGGTCATCCGGCACGCGGACAGGATCCTCGCGCTGGTCGAGAGCGGCTTCCCGTACGAGATGACGCCCGAGCTCGACACGGTCGGGCCGTGCGACTTCGGCGGGAGGCTGACCACGGGGATGACCGCCCACCCCAAGCTGGACCCGGTGACCGGTGAGCTGCACTTCTTCGGGTACGGCTTCATGCCGCCCTACCTGACCTACCACCGCCTGTCGGCGGCCGGGGAACTGGTGGAGAGCCGTGAGGTCGAGGTGCCCGGGCCGACGATGATCCACGACTTCGCGATCACCGAGAACCATGTGATCTGGCTCGACCTGCCGGTCGTCTTCGACATGGAACTGATCGGGAAGAGCCTGCCGTTCCAGTGGAGCGACTCCTACGGGGCCAGGATCGGCGTGATGGACCGCGCGGGGAAGGTGACGTGGTTCGATGTCGACCCGTGCTACGTCTTCCACGTGGGCAACGCCCGTGAGGACGCCTCGGGGCGGGTGGTGCTCGACGCGATCCGCTACACGCGTGAGTCCTTCGTCTCCATCTGGGGCAGGATCGGTGGCGCCGCCAATCCCGCGGCCGAGACCGGGGGAGCGGTGCTGCACCGCTGGGTGCTCGACCCGGCGACCGGCGGGGTGACCGAGGAACAGCGCGACGACCGCGCGGTGGAGTTCCCCACGTTCAACGAGGACCTGCTGGGCCGTGACAGCCGCCTGCTGTACACCGTCTCCGACGACGCGGTCGTGAAGTACGACACCGAGACCGGTGCGACCCTGGTCAGGGACACCGAGGGGCGCCCCGGTGAGGCGATCTTCGTGCCCGCGGCGGACACGGCGGCCGAGGACGGCGGCTGGCTGATGTCGATCGTCACCGACCACTCGGGGGAGGGCTCCCGGCTGCTCGTCCTGGACGCGGCGGATCTGGAGTTCGTCGCCTCGGTCCGGCTTCCCCGCCGCGTCCCGGCGGGTTTCCACGGCTCCTGGCTGCCGGACCTGTAAGCCGGACGGCGTTTCCAAGGTTGACCCGGGAAGGGGCCTGCGGGGGCGGGTCCCTTCCCGCTTTGCGGGTGAAGCGCTGTTTACCGCCGAGGGCTATGAGGACCTCGCAGAACCGGGAATTTGGCGGGCCCCATGGTATTGCGTAGGAAAGTTTCCTATCCAATACTTCGTCTAGATGCTCTGTCGTCGACGCGAGTCCCGCTATCGGTGGCGGACCGTTGAGGTCAAATGGTCCTGCGGGAATATCGGCACAGCTGGGAACGAAAAGCCGAAGGCCTTTTCCCTATGGAGACAGTCATGCCTGGACGTGTTCTCACTTTGCTTTCCGGTGCCGTGCTGGCCGCCTCGGCGGTGCTCACGGTCGCCGCCCCCGCACAGGCCGCCGTCGTCGAGCGCGGCGAGAGTCCGATCACCACGGGTGAGTACTGCATCGCCCGGATCGACTCCCGCTCCGTCGTCGGTCTCTACGAACGCGGCTCCCTCAACTGCTACGGCTACGTCGGGGGGCGGTTCGCCTACCTGGGGACGGGAAACGCCTACGACGCCTGCCGGTCGAGCAACCCGGGCCGGGTGATCGTCGGTGTCAAGGAAGGCCTGCCGTCCCACTACCTGATCTGCCTGGTCGAGGTCTGAAGTCTTTCCGGCGGTCCTTCGGGATCAGCGGAGAACGGGAAACACCAGCCATTTCCTTTCTGATTGGAGACAGCTATGTCCCGACGTGTTCTCACTTTGCTCTCCGGTGCCGTGCTGGCCGCCTCGGCGGCGTTGTCGGTGGCCGCCCCCGCGCAGGCCGCCGTCGTCGAGCAGGGGCAGGGGCCCATGAACACCGGTGAGTACTGCGCCGCGAAGGTCAGCTACGGCTCAGAACTGGGTTTCTACGAGTACGGCTCCATCAGGTGTTACTCCACCGACAGGAATGGGCGGCTCGTCTACAAGGGGTCGGGTGACCCGGTCGCCGCCTGCCGGTACAGCCACCCCACCAAGGTGGTCGTCGGGGCCAAGGAGGGTCTGCCCGGTCACTACCTGATCTGCCTGATCCAGGAGTGACATGGTTGTGAGGGCCGCCCGGACGCCTGTCCGGGCGGCCCTCACAGGCGGGGGTGCGCGCCCCCGCCCGTCGTGACCGCTAGCAGCTCAGCTTGTCACCCGGGTCGACCCCGAGGATCGCGGCGAAGCGCTTGTAGGCGTCGATGCGGCTCTGCACCTGCCTGGGGTTGCCGCCGTCGCACTCCAGGCGGCCGTTGATGCTGCGGATCGTCTCACCGAACCCGGCGCCGTTGACCATGGCGTTGTGCGGGGTCATCGTGCCGGGGCCGTTCTGGGTCATCCAGTACCAGATGCCGGTCATCCAGGCGACGGAGGCCTCGGTCTGCACCAGGTTGGGGTTGTTGAGCAGGTCGATGCCCAGGGCGTCGCCGGCGGCCTTGTAGTTGAAGTTCCAGCTCAGCTGGATCGGGCCCCGGCCGTAGTAGGAGGAGATGCCCGCGGGGCAGCCGAAGGGCTGGTCGGTGTCGCAGTAGTGGGGGTAGTTGGCGGTGTTCACCTCGACGATGTGGACCAGGCCGCCGGTCTCGTGGTTGATGTTGGCCAGGAAGGCCGCGGCCTCCTGCTTCTTGACCGTGTCACCGCCGGTGCCCGCGAATGCGGGGTAGGCGCTCAGTGCCGTGACCAGGCCGTTGTAGGTGTAGAAGGGGTTGCGCTTGGGGAACATCTCGTTGAACTGCGCCTCGGTGACGACGAAGTTGCCCTCGCTCGCCTCACAGGCGCCCTGGTCGGTCCAGATGCCCGACGGGCCGCCGGGGGTGTTGCCGCGCGTCCACCACTTCGCCCGCCAGTTGTGGCCCTGGTAGGAGGCGGTCAGGCCACCGGCGTAGCCCTTGGCGGAATCCCAATCACTCGCGCAGATGGGCGCGGCGGAGGCGGTGGAGGCCGAGGCGGGGGAGGCCAGGGGAACGGCGGCCAGCACGCCGGCGACCGCCATTGAGAAAAGGGATGACGTGAGGCGGTTTCTCGGCATTCTTTCACTTCCTTGCATGACGGAAAAAACGAGCACGAAACGACAAGAGACCGGCCCCGGGGTGGACGGTGACACCGCGGACGGGCTCCACAGGAGGTCGCCGTCGCGGGATTGACGACAATTAACAGGAATTTGAATTCTTGCGTCAATAGGTAGGACGCAAAGTTCCGCATAGTGCGCACCCGCCGCCCTCCCCGGGGGTCGCGCGGGCCGTACCGCGGGGTCGGGAGGAGGGGCGTGCCCCCTCTACGCCGAGTTGACCGGGGCGGTTGGTGGCCGATTCGGGATTCGGGGTAGCTGACCATAGGAGGGGCCGGAGGAGCCGGGGGAGGAGTGAGCCGTGGAGTACGAGGAGTTCATCGGCACCCTGAGGCGGTACGCCGGTCTGGGCGAGGACGAGGCCGAACGCGCGGTGCGCGCGACACTCGGGACGCTGGGTGAGCGGCTCTCGGTCGGCGAGGGGCTGCTCGGGCGGTTACCGGAGCGGGTGCGCGCGTGGATGCGCACCGGCAGGGCTCCCGAGCCCTTCGACGTGGACGAGTTCCTGCGCCGGGTCGCCGAGCGTGAGGGGGTCGACGTCGAGGTGGCGGCGCGGCACGCGCGGGAGGTCTTCTGGCTGCTCGGCGAGGTGACCGCGCCCGGGGCGATCGACGGCGTGGCCGCCTGCCTGCCGGAGGACTTCGACTCCCTGGTGGCCGAGGCCCGGCGGCGCGGCGTCCGGGTGATGCCCGCGGAGGAGTTCCTCGCCAGGGTCGCGAGCCGCGCCGGGCTTGAGGCCGCCGACGCCCACCGCGCGACCGAGGCGGTGCTGGAGACGCTCGCCGAGTGCGTCGCCGAGGGCAGGGCGGAGAACCTGATCGGCGAACTGGCCGTGCCGCTGCACGAGCCGCTCAAGCGGGGGGCGGCGGAGGGACGCGCGGAGAGCGTGCGGATGCCGCTTGAGGACTTCGTGCTGCGGGTGGCCGAGCGGCAGCGGGCGGACGGTCAGGACGTGCGGGGGCACGCCAGGGCCGTCTTCACCACGCTGCGCGAGGCCACCACGGAGCGGGGCTTCCTCGACGTCATGGCGGGCCTGCCCGACGAGTATCGGACACTGCTCACCGGCCGGTGACTCAGACGGGCAGTCCGAGCAGGGCCGCGTGGCAGCGCATGGTGTGTTCGAAGGCCGTCGCGGGGTCCAGGACCGCGTTGTTGAACTGGCCGAAGATCTCGAAGCTGACCCAGCCGAACAGCCCGGTCCAGGCGAGCAGGGCGCGGGAGATGACGTCGTCGGGGACCTCGGGGATGACGTCCCGCACCCGGCCCGCGTCGTCGCCGAAGGACGCGGGCGGGGCGGGAAGGCCGCCCGGCGGGTTCAGGACCCCGGCGCCGTGGGCGTCGGAGACGATCCGCCCGTAGACCACGGTGTCGCGGATCGCCGCGGCGACGGTGTCGACCGGCGCCTTGTAGCCGGGCACCGGCGAGCCGTACAGCAGCGCGTACTCGTGCGGGTGGGCCAGCGCCCAGTCCCGTACGGCGTGGCAGACCGCCAGCCACCGGCCGGTGTGGTCCTCGCGCGGGACGGCGGCGTCCGCCCGCTCCACGGCCTCTCCGAGGGCGTTGTAGCCGTCGATGATCAGAGCCGTGAGCAGGTCGTCCCGGGACGGGAAGTAGCGGTAGATCGCGGAGGAGACCATGCCCATCTCCCGGGCGACGGCGCGTAGTGACAGGCCCGTCGCCCCATCCGTGGCCAGCTGGCCTCGTGCGATGTCGGTGATCTCCCTGGTCAGTTCGGCGCGGACACGTTCGCGCGCCGTGCGGCTTGAGCTCATGTCCGGACCATATCAGAGCGATGCAAGAAAAAGAGAGCACTGCTCTTGACTGGCGTGACCGATCTGAGAGAGCATTGCTCTCGAAACGGAATGGCAATCTGCAAGGAGTCCCCCGATGCTGTCCCTGGCCAAGAACGTCAACCTCCTCGTCATGTTCCTGCTTGAACTGGGCGTTCTCGGTTCGACCGCCTACTGGGGCTTCACCGTGGGGTCGAACTGGCCGCTGCGGCTGCTGCTCGGACTCGGCGCGCCCGCCCTGTTCATCGCGGTCTGGGCGGTCTTCGGCGCCGCCAACGGCGCGATGATCCCGCTCACCGGGTTCGCCAGGGTGGCCCTTGAGGTCCTGTGGTTCGGCGGCGGCGCCGCGGCGCTGGTCATGGCGGGCCGCGTGGCCCCCGGCGTCGTCTTCGCCGCCGTCTACGTCGTCAACGCCGTGCTGCGGCTGGTGTGGAACCAGTGACCGCGCACAACGAGGGAAAGGGAACGGACATGGGCAAGCACGTCGTCGCGGGAGCCGGACAGGTCGGCTCGCAGGTCGCCGGACTCCTGGCCGGGCAGGGACACGAGGTCGTCCTCGTCAGCCGCTCGGGATCGGGCCCCGACCTGCCGGGCGTCACCCGGGTCGCCGCCGACGCGGCCGACGGGAGGCGGATGACCGGCCTGGCCAGGGGCGCCGACGCCCTCTACAACTGCGTCAACCCGCCCTACCACCGCTGGGCGCAGGATTGGCCGCCGCTGGCGGAGTCGCTGCTCTGCGCGGCACGGGAGAGCGGGGCGGGATACGTCATCCTCGGCAACCTCTACGTCTACGCCGCTCCCGGACGGCCCATGCGGGAGGACGACCCGCTCACCCCGCCCAGCGCCAAGGGGGAGATCAGGGCGCGGATGTGGCGGCAGGCGCTGGAGGCCCACCGGGCGGGCCAGGTCCGGGTGACCGAGGTGCGGGGGTCGGACTACTTCGGACCCGGCTGCCTCGACCAGTCACATCTGGGGGAACGGCTGGTGCCCCGGCTGCTCGGCGGGAAGACGGTGCGTATGATCGGCGACCCCGACCAGCCGCACAGCTGGACCTACGTGCCCGACGTGGCCGCCGCCCTGGTGACGGCCGCCACCGACGACCGCTCCTGGGGCCGCGCCTGGCACGTCCCGACGACGGAGCCGATCACGGCGCGCCAGGTCGCCGAGCGGATGTGCGAGATCGCGGGCGTCAGGAACCCCGGCGTCAGGTCAATGCCCCACTGGATGATCCGCGCAGGAGGGCTCGTGTCCCCCATGCTCGCCGAGCTTGAGGAACTGCGTTACCAGTTTGTCCGGCCCTTCGTCATGGACTCGGCCGACTTCCAGACGACCTTCGGCGTGACGCCGACCCCGATGGACGAGGCGCTGGCCGCGACGATCGCCTGGTGGCGCGACCGGCCGGCCAGGGCGGCGTGAGCCGTACGCTCTGAGCATGAAGATCGCCATGATCGGCCTCGGGGACATCGCGCGCAAGGCCTACCTGCCGGTGCTGACCGCGCTCCCCGGCCTCGACCTGCACCTGTGCACCCGTGACCGCGCCACCCTCGACCGCCTCGGCGACGCCCACCGGATCGGAGGCCGCCTCACCTCGGTCGGCGAGGTGATCGACGCCGGGGTCGAGGCGGCCTTCGTGCACGCGGCGACCGAGGCCCACGTGGAGATCGCCGAACCGCTGATCGAGGCCGGGGTGCACGTCTACCTGGACAAGCCGATCGCCTACACGCTGGCCGAGTCCGAGCGCCTGGTACGGCTCGCGCGCGACCGGGGGGTTTCGCTCTTCGTGGGGTTCAACCGCCGCTGGGCGCCGCCGTACACGGACCTGCTCGGCCTGCCCCGCCAGCTGGTCGTGATGCAGAAGAACCGGGCCGACCTCGCCGAGGACCCCCGGGTGGTCGTCCTCGACGACTTCATCCACGTCGTGGACACCCTCAGGTTCCTGGTGCCCGGACGGGTCGACCACACCGGGATCAGGACCAGGGTCAGGGACGGCCTGCTCGAACACGTGACGCTCGAACTGTCCGGAGACGGCTTCACGGCCTTCGGGATCATGAGCAGGGTGAGCGGCGCCGCCGAGGAGACGGTCGAGGTGATGGGCGGGGGAGTCAAGCGGCGGGTGGTCAACCTCGCCGACGTGATCGACCACGCCGGCGCGGAGACCCTGACCCGGCGCGGAGACTGGACCCCCGTCTCCCGCCAGCGTGGCATCGAACGTTCCTGCCTGGAGTTCCTCGGCGCGGTCCGCGCCGGCACGCCGGTGGACGCGCGGGACGCCCTGGCCACCCACGCCCTGTGCGAGGAGATCGTGACCGCCTGCGTGGGGTGAGTCGTCCCCTGGGTGTGTCGATGCCGGTTTTCTGGCCGAAGGTGGGAGACGATGCCATGGGCGGTGAGAAGCCGTCTCATCCTGTCTGTGGCGGTTGCCGGGCATCCATGATCCCCCCGTGCGGAAACCGGCCGTGACGTCACGGATTTCCAGCGAGGGGGAGAAGTGACTGAGCGGAGTGCTCGATCGGGCGCCGCGCTGACCGCGGTGTTCCTGGCGGTGATGTTGCTCGGCGGCTGCGGCACCGGCGCGCCCTCGGCCATGGCGCCTCCGGCGAGTAAGGCTCCGGCGGCCGGGGCGCCGGCGGGCGGGCAGGCCAACGGGCCGGTCGGCGCGCAGGGGGCGGGGGTCGCGCCGTCGCCGACGGTCTCCGGCGACAACTCACCCTGCCCGACGACGGGCAACACCAAGCGGTTCGCCAAGACGCGCTTCGCCCTGCACGCCGGGCTCGCGCTGGGCGCCTTCCACCGCTACATCTACAAGCCGCTGCGGGCGGGCGGGTTCAAGGAGGGCGCGGACAAGCGCAAGCGCACCTTCGTCAAGGCCGCCATAGCCGGGCTGTTCGCCCTCCACGAGCTCAAGGTGGCCAAGAGGTTCGCCGAGGCCAACCCGGCGCTGTGCCACGCGGTGCAGAGCGTGACCAACAGCTTCGCCGCCCTGACCAGCAAACTGAAGGGCGGGACGGCGACCGAGAAGGACCTCGACGCCAGCAAGGACGTCTTCGGCGAACTGCAGCGGCAGGCCACCGGCAGCGGCTTCGGCTTCAAGGAGAAGAACGTCACGGTCCCGGGCGCGGGCTGAGCCGGGGCGGAACGACGACGGGGCCGGTCCTCTCAGATCCGAGAGGACCGGCCCCGTGGCGTTCTCCGGTCTTTTCCGGCCTTTTCCGGGAGGCCCCGCGCCCCGTACCCCGGCGGTACGCGGCGCGGGACGTCTCTTCCCCGCAGGCCCGCGCCGTCAGCGCTGGGCGAGGTACCGCCGGCCCAGGTCGCGCAGACGCTCGTGGGCCGACTCGTAGACGCCGCCCCCGCCGAGGTAGGCCTTGGGGAGCTTGGCGACCATCGTGTAGTTGCTGTCGCAGACGTTGCCGACCGGAGCCTCGCCGATCTGGCTGACCAGCTGGTAGGCGTCCAGCGTCTCCAGGCCGGTGACCTCCGAGGTCCAGGTGACCAGGTCGTGCTGACTGATCCGGTAGGCGTCCTCAAGCGGACGGGCCGAACCGGTCGACATCAGGCTGTGGTCGTCCTCCAGGCGCGGCCACGGGGTGGTGACGCCCTTGATCAGCTCGACCGCGACCACGGTGTTCATCGCCGACTCGATGGCCGTGCCGCACACCTCGCCGTGGCCCTGGCGGGCGTGCCCGTCGCCGACGGCGAACAGGCCGCCCGGCACGTTGACGCCGAGGTAGACGGTCACCCCGGCACGCAGCTCCGGGGTGTCCATGTTGCCGCCGTGGGCGTCCGGGGTGATGGTCATCCGGGCCTCGGACGCGCCGGGCGCGACGCCGACCGTGCCGTGCATCGGGTCGAGCGGCAGGTCCACGGTGAAGTCGCTGTTGCGGGCGTGGTAACGCGCCACACCCGCGGCCACGTCGATGTCGTAACGCCAGACGACCTCGTCGAGCGGCGGGGTCAGCATGGCGGTGGTGTGCGTGCCGGTCAGCGCCCCGAAGTGCGGGAACGTCGCCGACACGGCCCAGTCCCTGGCGGGCTCGATGGAGACGAAGTGCAGCGCCAGCGTGTCTCCGGGCTCGGCGCCCTCGACGTGGAAGGGGCCGGTCACCGGGTTCAGGTAGGGGAACTCGCAGACCTGCGAGGGCAGGTCGTCGACGGAGCGGACCCGGCCGCCGAAGCAGTCCTCGGTGTAGAGCTCGAGGATCGTGCCGGGCTTGACCGTGCCGACGGCGGGCCTGCCGCCGAAGGTGTAGCTGAGTTCCTCGGGGGAGGGACGGTAGGAGACGACGTTCACCGCACACCCGCCTGGCTGAGGCGCGTCACCGAACCGGGGAGGGCACAGGTGGAACCCTCCTCCACCTCAAGAAAGATCTCGTGCATCTACTGTCCTTGTGTGAATCGGAAGGGGGCGTGACGCGGGGGGTGTGCGGCGACGTCGCGGGGGACCTACTTCAGGGGGGCGTCGTGCGACTCGCCGAGGGCGGCCAGCAGGGGGCGGCGGCCGTAGGCGAAGAAGGTGGCGAGCACCAGCAGGCCGATGGCGAGCCAGACGATGCCCACGACCTGCGCGGCGATGCTGGCGTTGATCACCACGTAGACCAGGATGCCGAAGCCGATCAGCGGGGCGAGCAGGTGCCGCCACAGGTCACGGCTGCGCTTCTTGAAGAAGTAGTGCACGATCACCGACAGGTGCAGCGCCAGGAAGGCGGTCATCGCGCCGAAGTTCACCAGGCCGCTGATCAGGGCGACGCCGTCCTCGCGGTTGGCCAGGAAGATGCCGACCGCCAGGGAGACCAGAGCCACCAGGATGGTGGCGTTGACCGGCACCTTGGTCTTGGGGTGGATCTTGGAGAGGAAGGCGGGCAGCTGGCGGTCACGGGCCATGGCGTACAGCAGACGCGAGGTGGCGGCCTGGGCGACCAGGGAGTTGGCGAAGCCCCAGGCGATGGCGGTGGAGATCGCGGTCAGGATGCTCAGCCAGTGGCCACCGGCGAACTCGGCCATGTCGTAGAAGGCGGTGCCGTTGGGGTCGCCACCGCTCAGCAGCTGGCTGCGGTTGGGGGTGAGCAGCGCGCCGATCCAGGTCTGCACGATGAACAGGGCACCGGCCAGGCCCAGGGCGGCGATCATCGAGCGGCCGATCTTGGCGCTGTCGACCTTGCTCTCCTCGGCCAGCATGGAGATACCGTCGAAACCGAGGAAGGAGAGCACCGCGACGGAGACCGCACCGAAGGCCAGCGGCCAGGAGAAGGTGTCGGGGTTGAACAACGGAGTCAACGCGCCGGTCTGCGCCTTGCCCTGAAGGAGCGCGAACAGACCGATGATGATGAAGATCGCGAGCACGACGAGCTCGGCGATCAGCATGTACCTCGTGATCCGCGCGGTCATCTGGATGCCGGTGTAGTTGACGACCGTGTTGAGGACGACGAACACCAGCAGCCAGGCCCATACCGGCAGCGGTACGAACGACGCCATCGCCAGGCTGGCGATGAGGTACAGCAGCGCGGGCACCAGCACGTAGTCGAGCAGCATCGCCCAGCCGGCGATGAATCCGACGGGACCGACGATTCCCCGGCCCGCGTAGGTGTAGACCGAACCGGCCATCGGGAAGGCCTTGGCCATCTGCGCGTAGGAGAACGCGGTGAAGGCCATGGCGACCATACCGATGATGTACGCGAGTGCGACCATGCCACCGGACGCCTGGAAGACGCTTCCGAAGATCCCGAAGGGCGCGATCGGGACCATGAAGATCAGTCCGTAGATCAGCAGGTCATTGAAGCTCAGCGTCCTTCGGAGCTCCTGCCGGTAACCGAACTGTTCCAGGGAGGGGTCAGTAGTCATGGAACTACTCCTAAAAGAGATGTTGCAAGCGTCACTTTAGGACGAATCCTTGAAAAGGAAAAGTTTGCAGAGGCAACTTTTTATCGAACGATGTCGAAATCGAGACCGTCCGCTCTGCCGATGTGGGCGCCACGCCGTACCCCGTGGTCCTGGAGGGTCAGGCGTCCCCGCGCGGTGACGATCGAGGTGCCGTCGGCGACCTCGTCAAGCGCGGGCACGTGGAGGGTTCCCGCGCGTCTCGCGAGTGCCGCGAGCATCAGCACCGCCTCATAGCAGCCCTGGCCGTGCCCGTTGAGCAACGGCGCATTTGATCCGAAACGGCGAGTGTAACGCTCTCCCAGACTCAAGCTGTCATCGGTGACGAGACTGGAGAAATACCCCATAGCGCCGTATAGCTCGCCGGTGTCGTCGCCGCCGATGCCGAGCAGGCCGTGCTCCTCCAGCGCCCCGCAGAGACGGGGGAAGCCGAGGCCTGCCGCGGTGAAGGCGCGGTTGAAGTCGACCAGGTCACTGCCGATCAGACTGAGAAGCACGGCATCCGGCCTGCTGGCCACCAGGTGGTCCAGAATCCTGCTCAGGTCGGGCTTGCCGTACGGGACGTAGCGTTCGCCGACCACCGACGCCCCGCGCGAGGCGAGGTAGCGCCGGGTGGCCCCGTGAACCAGGCGCGGCCAGATGTAGTCGTTGCCCAGCAGGAACCACCGCTTGGCCCGCCGCAGCTCGATCAGCCAGTCGAGCCCCGGCTTGAGCTGCCGTTCCGGTGTCTCCCCGAGGAAGTAGACGCCGGGGGAGTGGCCGCCTCCCTCGTAGGGAGGGGCGTAGACGAACGGCAGGCGCCCGGCGAGCGCCCGCACGATCGAGATCCGGACGTCACTGCCACAGGTGCCGACGACCGCGTCGATCACCTTGCCGCGCGCCAGTTCCCCGACCTCGGCGGCCACCTCCTCCGCGGGTCTCCCTCCGTCGATGAGGACCAGCTCGACCGGTCTGCCGAGAATGCCGCCTGTGAGGTTCACCTCGTCGGAGGCGAGGACGGCGCAGTTGATCGCGCATGGACCTACAAGCCCGAGGACCCCGGAGATGGGGACCACGAGCCCGACACGTAGGGCGACCCCTTGGAGGAGCTGAGCTTCCAGGGGTTCGATCACGGGTGTGATGGCTTCTGCCACATTGCAGAGTATCCTCCTGAAAGGACGGGTATGGGAGGCCCGTTACTCACCCGGGATACAGACGGGAGCTTCACATGGTGACGACCGGGCTGGGATCCTCGCTGGCCTACCTGCTCAGCCGAGCTGAGCGTAGTGTCAACCGGGGTCTCGCCGCCGCGCTCACCGCTGAGGACGTCAGCGTCGAGCAGTGGCGCATACTTCGTGCCCTCGCCGACGATTGCGGTCACTCGATGGGGGATCTGGCCGAGACGGTTCTGATGCCGCATCCGACGCTCACCAAGGCGATCGACCGGCTCATCGACCGCGCGTTCGTCTATCGCGGTCACGACCCCGCCGACCGCCGCAGGGTCGCGGTGTTCCTCGCCGACCGTGGTGCCGAGCTGCTCAACCGCGTCGAGGGATCGGTCGCGGAGCACCACAGGGAGATCGAGGCCGCCTACGGCACCGAACGCACCGAACAACTCATGAGCGAGCTCGAACGACTGGTCAGGGCCCTGAACGAGGCCCCCGCGGAGCGGCCGTCGGACCGGCTCGCCGAGCGGCCTGCGGGCAGGCTCGCCGAGCGAGACGGCACCGCCGTTCCCGCGCTGCGCTCCTGAGCGTTCCCCCGCCGCCCCGAGGGCGGCGGGAGGTCTCACGGCCCGGCCCCTAGGGGGACCGGGCCTTCGCCCTGCCTCGGGGCGGGACACGGAAGGCTTACGGCAGGGGGTCTTGGAGCCGTGCCCCGTGCGCCCGGGCGACCCGCCCGACGGCGACGGCCCAGGCGGCCTGACGCAGGGTGATCCCGCGCTCGGCGGCCGTCGCCGCGATCGTGTCGAAGCACCGCCGGGCCAGGTCGGGACGGGCGGCGAGCACCTCGCCCGCACCCGTCAGGACGTCGGGGACCACGACGGTCCCCGCCTCGGCGAGGACCGCGTCGGCCCCGGGGGACAGCAGGCCGTCGGCCGCCTCGACCACGACAGAGGCCCTGACGTCGCGGGCCAGATCCGCGGTGACCGGGGCGGCCAGGACGAGCGCGTCCACCCCGAGCCCGAGAGGCTCACCGCCGGAGGGCGTGACCACCCGGAAGCCCTCCTCGGCCAGGCGCAACGCGGCCAGCCGGGCGGTTTCGCCCGGGCCGTGCACCGCGACCGTACGGACGCCTTCTCCCAGGACCCCCAGCACGGCCGCCGCCACGGCCTCGCCGGCCGCTGTGCCGGTCACCGTGCCGACCGCTGTGCCGACCGCTGTGCCGGGTGCCGAACGGCTGTCGGCCATCCAGGCGGCGATCCGCTCGTCGGCGTCCGGGTCGGGCGTGGGGACCTCCCCGTCGGAACCGGCGATCGTCATGATCTCGTTGACGTATCGCCTGGTCACCCGCTCCAGCTCCCGGGCGTCCAGCCCCGCGGGGTCGACGCGGACACCTCCCCTGGCCCCGCCGTACGGCACGCCCGCGAGCGCGTGCTTCCAGGTCGTGACCATGGCCAGCGCGGTGACCTCCTGGAGGCCTGCCGAGGGGGCGAAGCGCGTGCCGCCCCTGGCCGGGCCGAGGACGGTGCTGTGCTGCACCCGGAAGCCCTGGACGACGTCCATCCGGCCGTCCTCGCGGCGGACCGGCACCGAGACGGTCAGGGAGCGGCGGGGGGAGGCGAGCATCGCGCGCAGGCCGTCGTCCAGCCCGAGCAGGAGCGCCGTCTCGTCGAGACGGCGCAGGGCGGCTTCGAGGGGATCGTGGTCGGTGAGGGCGGTCGCCGGCGTCTTTGACGGCACCATGAGGGTCATGAGGGTCAGGCCTCCATGCGGTGAGCGGAGCGCCATTGCTCCACCCTTGATGGTTTGTGGTGATCACACTATTTATGGGTTCTTTGCCATGTCATGATGGATATGTTGCGGACTGATGGCCGTTTTTTGTGCGTTTCCCCAATGGGATGGGACAGTCGTTATCCGAACGGTCCGCCGGGCAGAGGCACACCTCGAAACGGCGGGAACCAACCGTTCCGCGATGGCCTGAGGGGATGAACGTGCCGGAACTTGTGGTCGGTCCGCTGCTGCGTCATGTGGACGCGACGAGCGCCTCGATCTGGGTCGAGACCAGCGTGCCGTGCGAGGTGACCGTCGAGGCGGACGGGGCCCGGGCGAGTTCGCCGACCTTCTCCGTCCACGGCCACCACTACGCCGTCGTGGACGTCGAGGGCGAGGGGGACTACCGGGTCCGTCTCGACGGGGAGGTCGTGTGGCCGCCGCCCGGCCGCCCGGCCGGTCACATCCGGTTCCTGGATCCGGGCGGCCCGAAAAGGGTGATGTTCGGCTCGTGCCGGACCAGTGTGCCGCACGACGCCCCGCACACCCTCTCCCACGGCGTGGACGTGCTGCGCGCCTACGCCCGCGTCCTGGCCGGCAGGCCCCCAGGGGAGTGGCCCGACCTGCTCCTGCTGCTCGGCGACCAGGTCTACGCCGACGAGCCGTCCGCCGAGATGCTCGAGTTCATCGCCGCGCGCAGGGACAGCGAGCCCAGGACCGAGATCGCCGACTTCGAGGAGTACGCCGAGCTGTACCGGATCGCCTGGACCGATCCGGAGATCCGCTGGATCCTCTCGTCCGTGCCCACCGCGATGATCTTCGACGACCACGACCTGCGGGACGACTTCAACACCTCCGCCGACTGGCGGGAGAAGATGGCCGGGGTCCCCTGGTGGCACAGGCGGGTGGTCTCCGGCCTCGGCGCCTACTGGATCTACCAGCACCTGGGCAACATGTCACCGGCCGAGCGCGCCGCCGACGGGCTGTTCCGTGAGCTGCGCGCGACCGAGGGCGACGGGGGAAAGCTGCTCGACGCCTTCGCCGAGCACGCCTACGAGGTCCCGGTGGACAGCAGGTGGAGCTACTGCCGCGATCTCGGCGACACCCGTCTGATCATGCTCGACTCCCGCTGCGCCAGGCAGCTCACCCCCGGAGACCGGCGCATGATCGACCCGGTCGAGTGGGAGTGGCTCGTCGAGCAGCTCGACAGGGACGGCGCGGAGCGCTTCGTGATCGGCACCTCGGTGCCGTTCCTGCTGCCCGCGGGCATCCACCACGTCCAGAACTGGAACGAGGCCCTCGCCCAGGGAGCCTGGGGAAGATTGGTCGCCCGCTGGTCGGAGGCCCTGCGCCAGGCCTTCGACCTCGAACACTGGGCGGCCTTCCGCCGTTCCTTCGAGGACCTGTCCCGGCTGCTGGCGAAGGTCGGCAAACCGGTCATCCTGCTCTCCGGTGACGTGCACTACTCCTACGTGGCCAAGGTGGACGGGCTGCCCGTCCACCAGCTCGTCTGCTCGCCGATCCGCAACCCGCTGAGCCGTACGCTCAGACTGGCCAACATCGTCGCGCAGTTCGGCCTGGCCACCCTGGTCGGCGGCTGGCTCGCACGCCTGGCGCGCATTCCCAGGCCGCCGTTCGCCTGGCGGGTGACCAACGGTCCGTGGTTCTCCAACGCGCTGGCCACCCTGTCCCTGGACACCACGCCGCCCTCGGCCCGCTGGGACACCGCGACCATCTCCGGGGACGACGTCTCCGAGATCACCACCGTGCGCCTCACCTGACGGCTCACCCGGTGTGGACCGGCTCCCGTTCGGGTACGGCGGCCCGCCGTACCACGGGCAGGGCGCGCAGGCCCAGGGCACCGGCCAGGGCGAGCACGACGACGTACAGGATGACGGCGTCCGAGACCAGCGGGGCGATCCACGGCCGGTAGACCTCGGCGATCCACCGGGTCAACGGTGTCGGCTGCAACCGCAGCAGGGCGGTCGCGCCCGGCAGGTAGACCAGCCCGGTGACGACGCCCCTGACGAGCAGCGGCCCGTCGAGCCGGGAGGCGGGCATCAGGGCGAGCAGCGGGAACAGCATCGCGTCGTACCAGGGGTGCTGCACCGGCGAGGTGAGCAGCCAGCCCAGGCACCACGCCAGCGCGGGCCGTACGGCGGGCAGGCCGGGCGGTCCCTGCGGCAGCCGCCAGCACAGCAGGAGCGCGGCGATCAACGCCGCGCCCAGGGCGAGCCGCCCTTCGAGCTCCACGGCCTCGGGCCCCAGGTTCTTGACGAGCACCTGCCACGGGTCGGCCAGCGAACGGTCGCCGACCTTGCCCGCCACGTTCGCCAGCGCCTCGGGACCCTGCGTCGCGTACAGCGTGACCAGCGCGGTGAACGCGCCCATCCCCAGGGTCAGGAACGGTCCCGCCCGGTGGCGGGCGGCCCAGGCGAGCCCGGCCCCGGCCAGCACGAACGGCGCCTTGACGGCCGCCGCGGCGCCCAGCAGCGCCCCGGAGACCAGGCCGGAGCCCATCCCCGGCCTGCGCAGCGCGAACAGGGCGGCCACCAGCAGGAACGCGCCCAGACCGTCCATGTGGCCGCCGAGCACCACGTGCCACAGCATCAGCGGGTTGAGGCTCCACAGCAGGTGCGCCCTGACCCGCCGGTCGCGTTCCGGACCGGCGAGCCGGTCGAGCATGACCGCCGACAGCAGGAACGCCAGGGCGAGGATGACCTTGAAGGCGAAAACGGTCGCCGCCATGGAGTCTCCGCCGAGCCGGGAGGCCGCGAGCTGCGCCCAGGTGGCCAGCGGGCCGTAAACCGAGGGGGTGTTCCGCCAGGCGAGCGGGGTCAGGTCGCCGACCGGGTCGCCGATCCCGTGCAGCCAGGCCGGGGGAGTCACGTACGGGTCGTGCCCCAGGGCGGCGATCCGCCCGTAGACCGCGTAGTTGAGCACGTCCGTCGACCCGGCGGGCGGTACGAGCGTCAGGAGGACGACGACGAGCGGCGTGCCGACCGCGAACAGGCCCCGCACGGGGAGCCACCCGCGGCGCAGCGCGTACAGCGCGGCGCACGTCCCCAGGCCCCCGATGAGCAGGGCCACCCAGCCGAGCTGGATCACCGGCGTCTGCGGCGGGTCCAGGCGCAGGGACCAGGGCGGCGCACCGGCGCCCAGCTCGGGAACCGTCGCGGACGGCCCGAGCAGGGAGACGGCGAGCATGGCCGCGACGGAGATCGCGACCATGAGAAGCCCCGCGGGGCCGGTGAGCCGCGCGCGCAGGGGCGGCCTGACGCCGGGGCCCGGCCCGGTCAGGAGAGAACGCCGACCAAGCCCACCCGACGCCGCCACCTGCCGACCCCCCCGAGTCACCGCCCGCGCCGCGTCCGCCGGGGTGGCCTGTACGGCGGCTTCCACGGCGGCGGCGTGATGTCCACTCCAGCCTAGATCGCCTGGAACGTAACCGAGGCCGGTGATCTCCTACTTCGCGAACTCCGTCAGGGCCTCGGCGAGCCGGTCGACGGCCCACAGGAGGTCCTCCTCGGAGACGACGATGGGTGGGGCGAGACGGATCGTCGAGCCATGGGTGTCCTTGGCCAGCACCCCCAGGCGCATCAGCGCCTCGGAGACCTGCCTGCCGGTGGCCAGGGAGGGGTCGATGTCGACGCCCGCCCACAGGCCACGGCCGCGTACGGTGACCACGCCCCGGCCGACGAGGGCGCGCAGCCTCTCGTGCAGCACCGCGCCGAGTTCCCTGGCCCGCGCCTGGTACTCGCCGGTGCGGAGCATCTCGACGACCGCGTTCGCGACCGCGCAGGCCAGCGGGTTGCCGCCGAAGGTCGAGCCGTGCTGGCCGGGCTTGATGACGCCGAGCACGTCCTGGTCGGCGGTGATCGCCGAGACCGGGACGACACCGCCGCCCAGGGCCTTGCCCAGCACGTAGACGTCGGGCACGACGCCCTCGTGCTCACAGGCGAAGGTCTCACCGGTACGGCCGAGCCCCGACTGGATCTCGTCGGCGATCATCAGGATGTTCTCCGCCGAGCAGAGCTCGCGGACCTGGGTGAGGTAGCCGTCCGGCGGGACGAGCACGCCCGCCTCCCCCTGGATGGGTTCGAGCAGCACCGCAACCGTGTTGGGGCCCACGGCCTCGCGGATCGCCTCGATCGAGCCGTACTTCACGATCCTGAAGCCGGGGGTGTACGGGCCGAAGCCGTCGTGGGCGTCGGGGTCGGTGGAGAAGCTGACGATCGTGGTGGTACGGCCGTGGAAGTTGTCCTCCATCACGATGATCTCGGCCTGGCCGTCCGGCACGCCCTTGACCTCGTAGCCCCACTTGCGGGCCACCTTGATCGCGGTCTCCACGGCCTCCGCGCCGGTGTTCATCGGCAGGACCATGTCCTTGCCGGTGAGGTCGCCGAGACCGGCGGCGAAGGCGGCGAACTGGTCGTGGAAGAAGGCACGGCTGGTCAGGGTGAGCCTGGCCAGCTGCTCCTGGGCCGCTTCGATGATCCTCGGGTTGCCGTGGCCGAAGTTCAGTGAGGAGTAGCCGGACAGGCAGTCCAGGTAGCGCCTGCCCTCGACGTCGGTGACCCAGGCGCCCTGAGCCTCGTGGATCACGACGGGGAGGGGGTGGTAGTTGTGCGCGCTGCGGCGCTCGCTGAGCTCGATGAACTCTTCTGTGCTCGTCATCGGTCCGTTCGCCGTTCCTTGCCTTTTGTTGCGTTCTGTCTGCTTTATCCCCGAATTTCCAGGGTGCAGCACTTGGGTCCTCCGCCCGCCTTGCGCAGTTCGGCCAGCTCGACCGGCACGACCTCGAAGCCGCGCCGCTTGAGTTCCAGCTGCAGGCCGGTCGCCTCGGCGTTGATCACCACGTGGGTGCCGTCGCTGACCGCGTTGAGGCCGAGCACCACGGCGTCGTCCTCGGTGGCGACGACGGCGTCGGGGAACAGGTTCCTGAGCACCTCCTGGCTCCCCGGGGAGAAGGCCTCGGGGAAGTACGCCACGTTGTGCCCGTTCAGCGGGAAGAGCGCGGTGTCGAGGTGGTAGAAGCGGGGATCGACCAGCCGCAGCGAGACCACCGGGCGGCCGAGGAACTCCTGCGCCTCCCCGTGCGCCGCCACCTCCGTGCGGAACCCGGTCCCCGCGAGCACCAGATGGTCGAGGGTGAGGAAGTCGCCCTCACCCTCGTTGGTGAACTCGGCCTCACGCGCGGCGGTGTAGCCGTTGGAGGTGAACCACTCCAGATAGGCGGGGCCCTCCGCGGCCCGCTCGGGATGCGTGAAGCGCGCGCCGTACACCCGGCCGCCCACGACCAGGGCGCCGTTGGCGGCGAAGACCATGTCGGGCAGGCCCTCCACCGGGTCGATCAGGCTGACCCGGTGGCCGAGCTCCTCGTAGACACCCCTGAGCCCCTCCCACTGGCGGATCGCGACCTCACGGTCCGCGCCCGCCTCCGGGTCCATCCACGGGTTGATCGCGTACTCGACGGCGAAGTGGTCGGGCCGACACATGAGGTAGTGCCTCGTCATTGAGAACCCCGTAAAGGATGTTGTGGTGGGAGACGGCACCAGCCTAGAAACGGGGCATATTCGGGGCCAATAGCCTGATCTTGCGCGTTGCCGCAGGTCTCTTGCGTGATTCAGGCGAGGAACGGCGATTCGTTGCGCGATGTCAGCAAAGGGGCGTCGATCAGCCGGGAGAGCACGATGGAACTCTTCGTACGGACCACGAAGGGCTCGGCGGCGATGCGCTCGATCACCTGCTCCACATGGCGCACGTCGGTGGCCCTGATGTGCAGCAGCGCGTCCGCCTCACCGGTGATGGTGCACGCCGAGACGACCTCGGGATGCCGGGTGACGGCGACCCCGATCTCCGACGGCGAGGTCTTGCCCGCGCAGAACAGCTCGACATAGGCCTCGGTGGTCCAGCCGAGCGCCGTGGGCTCGACCCTGGCGGTGAACCCGGTGATCGCCCCCACCTCGCGCAACCGGTCGACCCGGCGCTTGACCGCCGAGGCGGACAGGCCCACCCGCTGCCCGATCTCGGCATAGGTTGCGCGGGCGTCCTCGACGAGAGCCCCGATGATGTCACGATCCAACCGGTCCAGTTCCACGCTGCTTTCTAACACAGCACGAGGGCCGCGACGCGCGTCGCGGCCCTCGCTGGAGAAGCGGGATCAGGCGGGTTCGGCCTCGCCCGTCGTCTGCTCAAGGGCCTCCTCAGGGGAGGCCTCAAGGTCGTCGGAGGCCTGGGCCAGCGCGGAGGCCTTGTCCAGACGCACCCAGCTCGTCACGCTCTCCACGGCGAACAGCACGCCGAGGTACAGCGTGAGCACGGCGACGACCCAGGTGGCGGCGCCGAACGCGGCACCCGCGCCGATCGCCAGCAGCCGCAGCTCCCAGCCGAGACCGGCCTTGAACACCCAGTCGGGCGGCCAGATGCTCTGCCGCGTCCGGTAGACCGTGTCGTAGGTGTGATAGCCGACCACGTAGAGCAGCACGAACAGCAGCCACTTGGGCACGTCGGCGGCCAGGCCGACGAGGATGATCGTCAGGAACTCGGCCGCCCTGATCAGCGGGGGAACCAGCCAGTCGAGCTTGCCCAGGTGGTCACGGGCGGCCGTCGGCAGCACCAGGACCAGCATGACCAGGGCGGGCAGGAGCAGGATCGGCCCCTGGGTCAGCACCCCGGCGACCGCGACCGCGACGATCACCACGAGCGCGGCGAGCGCCCCGGGCACCGGGGGCAGCCCGGGCCCGATCCGGCCGCGCAGCGCGGCGACGAGCGGGCCGTCGTCGCGGTAGGCGAGCAGCCGGGCGGTCTGGACGCGCAGCCGCTCCAGATAGGGGTCGGGGGCGGGGGTTGTCTGCGGCTGGGTGATCATGCGAGCGACCTCATCAGGCGTCCGGTGAGCGTGTAGGCGGTGGCGACGCCGCCCCAGATGATCAGGGTGATGAAGGTGATCCTGGCGTCGAAGAAGGCGCTGACGAGCGCGATGGCGGCGAAGCGCTCGCCGATCGGGAAGACGACCATCTTGCGGGCCCAGTAGACGGCCCTGTTCCTGCCGGCCTTGCTCCACATCTTCAGCAGGCCGCGGATGCCGCCGCTACGGGCGATCTTGCGCTGCTCCAGCGCCGCGCGCAGCTCGGTGTCCGGGCTGATCGACAGCGGCATCGAGGGCAGCGGGGCGGGAGGCCTGCGCCGGTTGGCCGCGCCGAAGGAGAAGTCGAGCAGGTGCTTGACGGACTGCAGGGCGATCGCGGTCAGCGCCAGCGTCCACACGTCGCCGACCCCGGAGACGGCCGCGCCGATCGCGAGCCCGGCGAAGACCACGTACTCCTTGAACCGGTCGAAGGTGGCGTCGAGCCAGGCACCGAGCACGCCGAACTTGCGGGCGTAACGCGCGACCTGGCCGTCCACGCAGTCGAAGACGAACGCGAAGTAGATCAGGATGGCACCCGCGATCATGCCGGGCCGCGCGCCGGTCGCGAAACACGCCGCGGACGCGACGCCGAGCGCGATCGAGATCAGTGTGACCTGGTTCGGGGTGAGCCCGCGCCTGGCCGCCCAGCGGGCGATGAAGCGCGAGTAGGTGCTGACGAAGTAGGTGGTGAAGAAGCCGTCGGCGCCCTTGACCGCGTTGTTCAGGCGGGCCCTGTCCTCGTCGAACCCCGCCATCTCGGCGACCGCCTGCACGGCCTCCTCCGGGGTGTTCAGCCGGCGGAAGAACAGGTCACGCCTGCCCCGGATGCCGACCGAGACGCCACGCCGTACCAGGCCGAGGACGAGGAGCTGGACCAGGTCGTCCTCGGGGCCGAACAGGTGGGCCATGTCGGCCAGCTCACGGGCCGCCTCGGCCAGCGTGGCCGCGTGTTTGTGGTGCAGGTGCAGCGGGCCGAGCAGGACGGAGTTCGGACGGGTCACCGCGTGGAAGGCGGAGCCGACCGAGATCACCCGGGACTTGCTCGCCCGCACCCTGACCGGCAGGCCCTCCAGGCTCCGGTCGCCGATCTCCGGCAGCGCCTCGTCGATCGGGACGTCGGGGACGATGAAGTCGCCGTTCTCGTCCTCCTCACGGGGCTCCTTGGTGATCAGAGCGAGCGCGCCGCGTTTCGACTTGGTGATCTGGTAGATCAGCTCGTCGTGGATCAGCGAGTTCGCGGGGAGGATGAGCAGGTTCTCCGTCGCGTCCTCGACCGCGTCGGCGACGGCGCGCAGGTCGTCCGCGAGATTCGCGGTCTCGACGAGGCGGCCGGGAAGACCCCGGTGGACCGCGGCCTCGCCGGAACGGACGATCGTCACCGGCGCGGGATCAAGGGAGGCGATCTGTCCGTGCAGCTTGCCGATCACCGTGGGGGAGCCGGGGAGCGCGGGCAGGGTCAGCGCGGCGGGCGGCGTCGGCTGGCCGAAAGCGGTTGAGGTGCCGGGTGAAGAACCCAGCAGGACCACGCGGGGCATGGCACCCTTTCGTACAGGGATGGGGTGAAACATGGCATGGGGAACTCGCCAGGGGCCAAAGTTTAATGAGTTTTAGGTGAACAACACGCACTCGTGATCCTTCCGTTCCCGTTGATCATGGTTGGACCGGCATGCCGCCATGCCATCTAGACTGATCCGGTGAGCCTGTACCGTGACGAGGGCATCGTGCTGCGCACGCACAAGCTGGGCGAGGCAGACCGCATCGTCACCGTCCTGACCAGGCGAACCGGAAAGATCCGGGGCGTCGCCAAGGGTGTGCGGCGGACCATGTCGCGCTTCGGCGCCCGCCTTGAGCCCTTCACCCACGTGGACCTCCAGCTCCACACCGGCCGCACGCTCGACGTGATCACCCAGGCCGAGACCATCCGCCCGTACGGCGAGGCCTTCGTGGCCGACTATCCGCGCTACACGGCGGGCAGCGCGATGCTGGAGACCGCCGACCGGCTGATCATGGCGGAGAAGGAACCGGCCCTGCGGCAGTTCCTGCTGCTGGTCGGAGGCCTGCGCACGCTGGGCTCCGGAGAGCACGAGGCCAGGCTCGTGCTCGACGCCTACTTCCTGCGCTCACTGGCCGTCGCGGGCTACGCTCCCGCCCTGGAGGAGTGCGCCCGGTGCAGGACGACCTCGGTCAGGGCGTTCGCCATCGTGGCCGGGGGAGTGGTGTGCGGGGCCTGCCGCCCGGCGGGCGCCGCCGTACCGGCGGGGGAGACCATCGCGTTGATGGTCGCCCTGCTCAAGGGCGACTGGCGGAGTGCGGACGCCTCGGAGAGCAGGCACCGCACCGAGTGCAGCGGCCTGGTCGCCGCCTACCTTCAATGGCACCTCGAACACGGCATACGCTCGCTCCGGCATGTGGAGCGGGAGCGCGCAGAAAGGGAACCCGCCACGTGAACGTCCGTCCCCCGGTGCCTCATCCGTCCGGAGCGACCCCGCCGCCCATCCCCCGCGACCTCGTGCCCCGGCACGTGGCGATCGTGATGGACGGCAACGGCAGGTGGGCCAAGCAGCGCGGCCTGCCGCGCACCGAGGGGCACAAGGCCGGTGAGTCGTCGCTGTTCGACGTGATCGAGGGCGCGATCGAGCTGGGCATCCCCTACCTGTCCGCCTACGCCTTCTCCACGGAGAACTGGAAGCGCTCGCCGGACGAGATCCGGTTCCTGATGGGCTTCAACCGCGACGTGATCCGCCGCCGCAGGGACGAGCTCAACGCGATGGGGGTGCGGGTGCGCTGGGCGGGCCGTCCGGGACGGCTCTGGAAGAGCGTCATCAAGGAGCTGCAGGACGCCGAACGGATGACCGAGGGCAACTCGACGCTGACCCTGCAGTTCTGCGTCAACTACGGAGGCCGGGCCGAGATCGTGGACGCGGCGCTGCGCCTGGCGGAGGACATCGCCGCGGGCAGGGTCAAGCCGGGCAAGGTCAAAGAGGAGACCTTCGCCAGATATCTCGACGAGCCGGACATCCCCGACGTCGACCTGTTCGTGCGTTCCTCCGGCGAGCAGCGCACCTCCAACTACCTGATCTGGCAGATGGCCTACGCGGAGATGGTCTTCCTGAACCGCCTGTGGCCCGACTTCGACCGCCGCGACCTCTGGGAGGCGTGCGAGCTGTTCGCCAAGCGTGACAGAAGGTACGGCGGAGCCGTGCCGAACCCCGTGGCGCAGGCCCCACTCCCCTGAGACCGGCGTTCCGGGGCCGCCCCCTTCCGGGTCAGGGGCGGGCGACCCGGTCCTGTCAGGCCTTGACCTCGCGCAGCCGTCCCGTCTCGACCTCGTAGACGAAGCCGCGGACCGAGTCGGTGTGCGGGATGAAGGGGTCGTTCCTGATCCGGCTGATGGACTGCAGGACGTCCTCCTCCAGGTCGGGGAAGGCCTCGGGCGCCCAGTCGGGCTTCGTCCCGACCTCGGCCTGGATCTGCCGCTTGAACTCGTCGTCGGTGAAGGTGAGCATGCCGCAGTCGGTGTGGTGGATGAGGATGATCTCCCGCGTGCCGAGCAGGCGCTGGCTGATGGCCAGGCTGCGCCGCTCGTCCGCGGTCACCACACCGCCCGCGTTGCGGATGACGTGCGCGTCGCCCTCGGTGAGGCCCAGCAGGCCGTAGGGGTTCAGCCTGGCGTCCATGCAGGCCAGCACGGCGACACCGCGTGCCGGGGGCAACGGCAGGTCTCCCTTGTCGAACGCCGCGGCATAACGCTCCGCGTTGGCGAGAAGCTCGTCGGTGACGCTCATGAAATCTCCTGTCATTCCTCAGGGAAACGCCACAGGCAAACCTACCTTTATTTCCTACTGAGTCAATAGGTAATTACGGAGAGTGCCTCCTCCGCCGGGAGGCCCGGGCGGCGCGGGTGGCACGGGCGCCCAGGGCGCGCAGATACGCGACCAGCTCCGGCGGTTCGCACACCTCGAACTCGCAGCCGAGCATGAGCAGACGTGCCGCGGTCCACTCCAGCGTGTCGGCCGGCCCGCGCAGGCGGCAACGGCCCTCGTCGACCGGCTCGACGCGCCCCACCGTGCCGCCGAGCCGCCGGGCCACCTCCTCGGCGGGAAGACGCAGGATCGCCACCACCTCGTACGTGGGCGCGGACGAGTGCAGTTTGTCGGTGACGAACGCGGCCGCGTCCTGCTCGGGCGGCACCCGGGCCGGGACCCGCACGCCGGTCGCCAGCGGGTCACCGATCCGGTCCACACGGAAGCTCCGCCAGTCGTCGCGGTCGTTGTCGTAGGCCAGCAGGTACCACCGGCGCCCGGCCGTCACCAGGCGGTACGGCTCGGCCAGGCGCCTGCTCTCCGTGCCGTCCGCCGACCGGTAGGCGAAGCGCAGCCGCTCATGGTTGGCGGCGGCCCCGGCGAGCACCACCAGGGTCCGCGGATCGACGGGCGGGCCGTCTCCGGCGCCCATCGGTACGGTCGCCGCGGCGAGCGTGCCGACCCGGTGCCGCAGCCGGGACGGCAGCACCCGCTCCAGCTTGGCCAGGGCCCGTACGGACGCCTCCTCGATGCCCTCCACCGGATGTGAGGCCGCGGTGCGCAGGCCCACGGCGATGGCCACCGCCTCCTCGTCGTCGACCAGCAGCGGCGGCATGGCCGTGCCCGCGGCGAGCCGGTAACCGCCGGCCGCGCCCATCGTCGCCTGGACCGGATATCCCAGCTCGCGCAGGCGGTCGATGTCGCGGCGGACGGTCCTGGGACTGACCCCGAGGCGTCCGGCCAGCTCACTGCCGGGCCAGTCACGGGGGGTTTGGAGCAACGACAGCAGTTCGAGCAGCCGCGCGGACGTGTCACCCATGGCCCCCAGCATGCCCGACCATGTAGGACAGATCCCGACCTACATGGCTCCTATCGTCGTCCTGTCGCCACGACCTGTCGGGAGAACCATGAACACCGAGATCCGCCCCTTCCTGATCGACATCGCCCAGGCCGACCTGGACGACCTGAACGACCGCCTCGGTCGCGCCCGCTGGCCCCGGCCGCTGCCCGGCGAAGGATGGACCCGAGGGGTTCCCACCGGCTACCTCAGGGAACTCGCCGCCCACTGGCGCGACACATACGACTGGCGTGCGCACGAGGCGCGGCTGAACGCGTTCCCGCAGTTCATGACCGAGATCGACGGCCAGGAGATCCACTTCCTGCACGTGCGCTCGGCCGAGCCCGGCGCCCTGCCCCTCGTCCTCACCCACGGCTGGCCGAACACGTTCGCGGAGTTCGCCCGGCTCATCGACCGCCTCACCGACCCCCGCGCCCACGGCGGCGACCCCTCGGAGGCGTTCCACGTCGTCGTCCCCTCCGTGCCCGGCTTCGGGTTCTCCGCGCCACCACGCGGGACCGGCTGGAACGCGGCGCGTGTGGCGCGGCTCTGGGCGGGGCTGATGCGCCGCCTCGGCTACGAGCGGTACGGCGCGCAGGGCGGGGACTTCGGGGCCTACGTCGCGCCGGAGGTCGCCAGGGCCGCACCGGGCCACGTGGCCGGTGTGTATGTCCTCGCCGGCCTCGGCTTCCCCACGGAGAAGGACCTGCCGGAGATGACGGAGGAGGAACGGGCGGCCTTCGCCCGGCTCCAGGAGCAGGACTGGATGAACGGCGTCGACCACCACGCGCTGTTGCGCGCGGCGCCGCAGACCTTCGCCTACGGATGGCACGACTCACCGGTCGCGGCGCTGGCCTGGACGACGCAGAAGTTCCACGAGTTCAACGCCTCGGGCAGGCCGCTGGAGCAGGTGATCGACCGGGACCAACTGCTGACCAACGTGAGCCTGTACTGGTTCACCGGAACCTTCGGCAGCTCGGCCTGGCCGTACTACGAGAGCACCGGCTTCGGCTGGCCGCAGGGCCAGGCCGCCGTGCCGACCGGCGTCTACAGCGGCCCGCCCGGCATCCGCCGCCTGGCCGAGCGCCACAACACCATCCTCCACTGGCCGGAGGACAATCCGCCCGGTCACCACTTCATCGCCATGGACCGCCCGGCCGACCTGGCCGCCGACCTCCGGGCCTTCTTCGCCAAAGTTCGCTGACCCCAACGCTCTCCGGGTGCACCGGCGCCGTGCGTGAGGGGTTTCGGCTTGGGCGCGTCGGTGCCTGGACCGAGGAACGAAGGAGCGCAGCGGATGAGCGACGAGGGAGGACACCGACCCGAAAGCGCCCAAGCCCGCGCCGCCGCCAGGCGGCGCAAAGAGACACAGCGGACTACGCCCGGCGCCGCGCCCGGTAGGCCGCCACATGCATCCGGTTCCCGCAGGTGCGGCTGTCGCAGTACACGCGGGAGCGGTTGCGTGACTCGTCCACGAAGACGTTGTCGCAGTCGGGCGCGGAGCAGGTGCGCAGCCGTTCCCACTCGCCTTCGACGAGCAGGTGGGCCAGCGCGACCCCCAGGTCGGCCGACAGGTGCTCGCCGACGGAGGCGCCGGGGGCGAAGTAGTGGACGTGCAGGGGGTGTCCGTCGTGCTCGGTCAGCCGCGGGGTGATGCGGGTCCCGCTCAGCAGCGTGTTCAGCCGGATGACCGCCGTCGCCTGGTCGGGGGCGGTGAAGACCTTGTGGAAGGCCTCTCGTGCCGCGCGCACCTGGTTCAGGTCGGAGGAGCAGAGCTCACCGACACCGCTGACCTGGTGGCGCTCCACGAACTCACCGAGCTCCCGCAGGTCGGTCAGCCTGTCGGGGCCTCCGGTGGCGGGGGAGGTGTTGATGAGGTCGACCACGGTCGCGAGTGAGTGCACCATGTCATGTCCGAATGGCATGTTGACTCCTGAGGATGGCGGTTTCGGCGTGGGAGGGCGCGTCCGGCGACTCGCCGTCTCGGACGATTATCCCCCGTAACGCGGGCGTGAGGGGCTTTTCACGGTACGTCAGCCACGCCGTGGCCGGGGCGGTCGTCAGGAGTGACTCACCGCCGCGTGCGTCCTGGCGGCGGTCGAGCAGGAGGCACAGGTGCCGAAGACCTCGACCGTGTGCGTGACGTCGGTGAAGCCGTGCTCGGCCCCGACCGTCTCGGCCCAGCGCTCGACCGCGGGCCCGGCGACCTCGACGGTCCTGCCGCAGCGGCGGCAGACGAGGTGGTGGTGGTGGTCGCCGCTGGCGCAGGCGCGGTAGACGGACTCACCGTCGTCGGTCCTGAGCATGTCGACGTGGCCGCTGTCGGCCAGAGCCTGCAACGCCCGGTAGACGGTCGTCAGGCCTATCTTGGCGCCCTCGGCGCGCATCTCGGCGTAGACGTCCTGCGCGCTTCGGAAGCCCTCGCTGTGGCGGAGGACGTCATGGACGGCATCGCGTCTGCTGCTCATGGATTGGACTCCTGTGGTCGGCTTCGGCGTACGAATCTACCGAGCGCGAGGGCCAGGACGAACCCTCCGAGCGCTATGACAACAATGATGGCGCCCGATGGCACCTTGACATAAAAGGAGGAAGTAAGCCCGCTGACCGTGGAAACCATCCCGAAGACCATGGACAGCAGCATCGTGCTCCTGAAGCCCCGGGTGAGTTGCTGGCTGGTGGCGACCGGGACCACCATCAGGGCGCTGACCAGGAGCAGGCCGACCACGCGCATCGCGATGACCACGGTCAGCGCCGCGGTGACGGCGATCAGCAGGCTCAGGAAACGCACCGGCAGGCCCGACGTCCTGGCGACCTCCTCGTCCTGGCAGAGCACGTACAGCTCGCGGCCGAAGAAGACGACGACGCCCAGGACGGCGACCGCGAGCAGGGCGATCACCCAGACGTCCTCGACGCTGACGCTGCTGATCGAGCCGAACAGGTAGTACAGCAGGCTGGAGTTGCTGCCTCCCGGGGCGAGTGAGATGAGCAGCACGCCTCCGGCGATGCCGCCGTAGAACAGCAGGGCGAGCGCCACGTCGCCGCCCGTCCTGCCACGCTCACGGACCAGCTCGATGGCCACCGCGCCGAGCACCGAGACCACGACGGCGGTCAGCACGGGGGCGGTGCCGGTCAGGAAGCCGAGCGCGACACCGGTGAGGGCGACGTGCCCGATGCCGTCGCCGAGCAGGGCCAGCCTGCGCTGCACGATGAAGGTGCCGATGGCCGGGGCGGCGAGGCCGACCAGCAGCGCGGCGATCAGTGCCCGCTGCATGAACTCGTACTGCAGAAGGTCCATCACGACGTCGGTCTCCAGTCGAGCGAGCTCAGCGGTTTGCCCGCCTCATGCGGGTGGACGTGGTCGTGACCGGGCAGCGCGTGCGCGCCGACCGCGTGGGGCGGCGCGCCGTCGTGGCACACGAATCCGTTCCTGAGCACGACGGCCCGGGTGATGAGCGGTTCGAGCGGGCCGAGTTCGTGGGCGACGAGCAGGACCGTCTTGCCCTGGGCGACCAGGGAGGTCAGGGTGTCGGCCAGCAGCTGCTGGCTCTGGGCGTCGACACCCGCGGTCGGCTCGTCCATGACGAAGGTGTCGGGCTCGCCCGCCAGGGCGCGGGCGATGAGCACCCGCTGCTGCTGCCCGCCGGACAGCGCCTGGACCGGGTCGCCCGCCCTGTCGGCCATGCCGACGGCCTGTAGCGCCCTGGAGGTCGCCTCCTTGTCGGCGGCGCCGGTCAGGCGCAGGCGCCGCTGCCTGGCGATCCTGCCGGAGGCGACGACCTCGCGGATGGTGGTGGGCACGCCGCCGCCGACCGAGAGCCGCTGGGGCACGTACCCGATCCGCCACCACTGCCTGAACCGGGCGGGCGGCGTGCCGTACAGCAGGGTGGTGCCGCCGGACAGGGGGGCGAGGCCGAGCAGGGCGCGGATGAGGGTGGACTTGCCCGAGCCGTTCGCGCCCAGCACGGCCACCACCTCACCGGCTCCGATGGTCAGGTCGACGCCCCGGAGCACCGGGCGGCGGTCCAGGCTGACCTGGCCGCCGCTCATGCTGAAAACCGTTTCGATGGATGTCACGTGTCGCCTTTACGAGCAGCCGAGCGCCGTCTGGAGCGCACTGAGGTTCTGGCGCATGGCGGACAGGTAGTCGCCGTTCGCCGGCTGGCTTTCGACCGGGTCCAGGACGGCCGTCTTGGCGCCGATCTCCGTGGAGAGGACCTCGGCGACCTTCGGGCTGACGAGGGCCTCACTGAAAATCGTAGTCACTTTCTCCTGCTTGGCCACTTTCGCCACCTCGGCGAGCCGGGCGGGGGAGGGCTCGGCCTCCGGGTCGATGCCGTTGATCCCGATCTGGCGGAGCTTGTAGCGGTCGGCGAGGTAGCCGAACGCGGCGTGACTGGTGACGATCGCCGTCGAGGAGCACCCGCTCAGGCCCCGTGACATCTCACCGTCCAGGGTGGTGAGGTCGGCGACGGTCGCGGCGGCCCGGTCCCGGTAGCCTTTGGCGTGGGCCGGGTCGGCCTCGGCGAGCCTGTCGCCGAGCTTGGTGGCGATCATGGCCATCCGGGAGGGGTCGAGCCAGACGTGCGGGTCGTGGGCGGCGTCGCCCGTCTCACCCTCGCCCTGCTCCCCGGCCGAGGAGGGGATGGTCTTGACCAGGGAGGCGACGTCGAGGCCCCGGCCGGCCGCGTGCTGTTCGACGGCCTCGTCCACCGCGGGCTGCACGTCCTTGACGTAGACGACGAGACCGGTCGCCTCGATGCCGGCGACCTGGGCGGGGGACAGTTCGAGGTCGTGCGGTTCGACTCCGGGTTTGGTCAGGGTGGTGACGGTGGCGTCGGGGCCGCCGATCCGCTCCGCCAGCCACTGCAGGGGGTACATGGCCGCGGTGATGTCGGTCTTGCCTCCCTGTGCTCCGGCCGGTCCTGCCTGGCCGGAGCCGCAGGCGGTGGTGACGGTGAGGACGGCGGTGAGAGCGGCGAGCAGACTTGCTGTGCGCATGTGCATACGTCGGGAGGAGCCGGACATCATGCTCACCAGTATGCGCGTAAATGAAAATGGTTGTCAAAATCGTCTAGAACGCCCCGAATCTGTCGGCGACCAGCAGGAGCAGGAAGGTCAGCAGGGCGACGCGCAGGACGCGCCCCCTGACGCCGAGCGAGGGCCACGACATGTAGGCCAGCCAGCCGACGAACCCGATCACCGGCAACACCGCGATCCCGCCGAGGAAGGACGGCACGGCGAACCCGGCCAGCAGCAACGCCACCAGGACCACCGGCAGGATCCAGCGGGGAAGCTGGAAGAGGAAGACGAGCGGGGCCGCGCTGCGCCGTTCGACCTCGCGCCGCAGCCCCGTGGCTCCGGGCGTGAAGAACTGCTCGCCGGGCGGCAGCGGACGGGGGCCTCTCGCCGCGCCCCGGGTGGGGCGGGGCCTGGCCATCGGGTGTGCGGGGCGCTCACGGCGTTTTTCGGCCACGGCCCGAGCCTAACGCCGTGACCCCTCCCGGCGGCAGCTCCCGCACCGGTGCGCGGCGGCGGGCCGGGCTCTGGCATTCTGGGCGGATGCTCGCTCTCATCCGCTACTCGGTGCCCGCAGGCCGTACCGGGGAGTTCCTCGCCCAGGCGCACGACATCGTCGACACCCTGGCGGGGCAGCCGGGATACGTGCGCGGGCGCGTGGTCAGGTCGGTGGACGAGCCCGAGTTGTGGGCGCTGGTCAGCGAGTGGGAGGGGGCGGGGTTCTACCGGCGCGCGCTCGGCGCGGCCAGGATGGCGATGTACCCGCTGATGCCCCTGATGCTCAACGAGCCCAGCGCCTTCGAGGACGCCGAACGTCCGTAGGACCCGCCGCACGGGCGGCGAGGGGGCAATGCGCGTCTGGCGCAGGTGCGGCTCCCCTAAGCTGGGGTCTCGACCAATTCCTCGCCGACCTCCAGCCGGATGGAGATTTTCCCTTATGGCACGCCGTACGGACATCATGGACACCATCGTCAGCCTCGCCAAGCGACGTGGGCTCGTCTACCCCTCCAGCGAGATCTACGGTGGCCTCCGGGCCTCCTGGGACTACGGCCCACTGGGGGTGGAGCTCAAGAACAACGTGAAGCGGCAGTGGTGGAAGACCATGGTGCAGGGCCGCGACGACGTCGTCGGTCTTGACTCCTGCGTGATCCTCGCCCGCGAGGTGTGGCAGGCCAGCGGCCACGTGGAGACCTTCACCGACCCGCTGACCGAGTGCCAGTCGTGCCACAAGCGCTACCGGGCCGACCACCTTGAGGAGGCCTACGCCGACAAGCACGGCAAGCAGCCCGCCGAGGGCCTGGCCGACATCACCTGCCCCAACTGCGGCAACAAGGGCGCCTTCACCCAGCCCAAGCAGTTCAGCGGCCTGCTGAAGACCTACCTCGGCGCCGTCGAGGACGAGTCCGGCCTGGCCTACCTGCGCCCGGAGACCGCGCAGGGCATCTTCATCAACTACCTCAACGTGCAGCAGTCGGCGCGCAGGAAGATCCCGTTCGGCATCGGCCAGATCGGCAAGTCGTTCCGCAACGAGATCACTCCCGGCAACTTCATCTTCCGCACCCGCGAGTTCGAGCAGATGGAGATGGAGTTCTTCGTCAAGCCGGGCAGCGACGAGGAGTGGCACCAGTACTGGATCGACGAGCGTTTCCGCTGGTACACCGACCTGGGCATCACCCCGGAGAACCTGCGTCTGTACGAGCACCCCAAGGAGAAGCTCTCCCACTACTCCAAGCGGACCGTCGACATCGAGTACCGCTTCAACTTCACCGGTGGCGAGTGGGGTGAGCTGGAGGGCATCGCCAACCGCACCGACTTCGACCTGACGGCCCACGGCAAGGCCTCCGGCACCGACCTGAGCTTCTTCGAGCAGGAGACCGGCGAGCGCTACGTCCCCTACGTGATCGAGCCCGCCGCCGGTGTCGACCGCGCCACGCTCACCTTCCTGATCGACGCCTACACCGAGGACGAGGCGCCCAACGCCAAGGGCGTCATGGAGAAGCGCACGGTCATGCGGCTCGACCACCGCCTCGCGCCGGTCAAGGTCGCGGTGCTGCCGCTGTCGCGCAACGCCGACCTGTCGCCGAAGGCGAAGGACCTGGCCGCCCAGCTGCGCCGCCGGTGGAACGTCGAGTTCGACGACGCGGGCGCCATCGGCCGTCGCTACCGTCGTCAGGACGAGATCGGCACGCCGTTCTGCGTCACGGTCGACTTCGACACCCTTGAGGACCACGCGGTGACCATCCGCGAGCGCGACTCGATGACCCAGGAGCGCGTGGCCCTCGACAAGGTCGACGCCTACCTCCGTCAGCACCTCAACGACTGACCCACCCGGCCCCCGCCCCGGCGACCACGGGAGCGGGGGCCGTCTGTGTCCGCGGGGGGTCGGCGTCCTGAGGCCCGGAGCCGCCCGGGACGACCGGCCCGACCAGAGGCGCGACCCCCTGATGCACGGCGACGCAGACCACGAGCCGGTCCTCCGGCCACTCCTCCCGTAACGGGACGAAGGCCAGCGTGGCCAGCCGGTCTCCGGCGGGACTGTTCTCGAAGAGCGGCTCAAGCCGTCCCCGGCACCCCCGCGCGGCCGTCTCCCGCACCTTCGCCTCGCCCGGCCAGATCCCGGGGGGTAACAGGAACCTGGCCAGCACCTCGCCGTCGTGCGGTGCCGAACAGCTCACCAGGGGCAGGATTCCGCTGTTCTTGTCGGAGGTCGTGCTGTCGGAGACCTCGTTGACGCAGGTGCCGAGCCGGACGTCGTCGATGTAGGTGACGGCGCCGGGCTCCTGTGACCGTTCGGCGGAGGCCGGGCCCGAGGAGGCCAGGACGCCCGGCCCGGGGCGTGACAGCAGACGCGGCACGAGAACGGCCAGGCCGGCGAGCAGGGCGGCCAGCGCGAGCGTCCCCGTCAGAACCCAGGCGAGGACCCTTCTCGTACGGCGTCCCGTCCGCACGGCCCGCTTCGGAGGGCCGGCCTGCTCCCCGGCGCGGGCCGCCCAGCCGGGCCGTCCCGCCTCCCACGGCGGCCTGGCCGTCTGTCGTTCCTCCTCGCGGCTGTCCGGCCTGGCCCAGGGGTGGTCGTTCCTCGCTTCGCCACTACTCATCACAAAGGTGACAATCCCATGCGAAGCCGGGGTGAGCCAGGAGATCTTCGACAATCGGGACCCGGTCGTTTCCCGTGTGGCCCCGGGAGCGTGTGTGACGCGCGTTACATCGGATGCGCGGGAGGGCCGTTCCGTACCCCATACAGCATGGGTTGAACCCTCCGTGAACGCGTTTGAATGCTGAGACAATTGGTTTATACCAATTGGTTTATACCAATTCTTGGGGTGGTCCATATCACTGCGGCTTTGCTGCTCATTTAAATTGGATTAGACCGCTATGTAGCCTTCTACCTGGGCAAACGCTCTTTCGTGGGGTGGGTGGCGTTTCGTCTTCTTCTGCGTCGGTAGAGTCCAACCAAGGCGGGACCACACGTCATTTGAAGTCGCAGAAGGAGCAACCGTGCCCAAGTACGTTTACGACTTCACCGAGGGCAACAAAGATCTCAAGGATCTGCTCGGCGGTAAGGGGGCCAATCTGGCCGAGATGACCAATCTCGGGTTGCCGGTGCCCCCCGGCTTCACCATCACCACCGACGCGTGCCGCCGTTTCCTTGAGGACGGCGGGCTCCCCGAGGGGCTGGAGGAGGAGATCTCCCGGCACCTGGCCGCGCTGGAGGGCCGGATGGGCAGGCGTCTCGGCCAGGCCGACGACCCCCTGCTGGTCAGTGTGCGCTCCGGGGCCAAGTTCTCCATGCCGGGCATGATGGAGACCGTCCTGAACATCGGGCTCAACGACCAGTCCGTGCACGGCCTGGTCAAGCAGGCGGGGGGCAACGAGCGTTTCGCCTGGGACTCCTACCGGCGCCTCATCCAGATGTTCGGCAAGACCGTCCAGGGCATCGACGGTGAACTGTTCGACGAGGCCCTGGAGGAGCTCAAGAACGGCCGTGACGACCTGGAGCTTGAGGCCGCCGACTTCCAGCGCCTGGTCGAGACCTACAAGGGCATCGTCCGCGAGCAGACCGGCCAGGACTTCCCCGCCGACCCGCACGAGCAGATGCGCATGGCCGTGATGGCGGTCTTCGAGTCGTGGAACGCCCCGCGCGCCGTCCTCTACCGCCGTCAGGAGCGCATCCCCGCCGACCTGGGCACGGCCGTCAACGTGTGCTCGATGGTGTTCGGCAACTGCGGCATGGACTCGGGCACCGGCGTCGCCTTCACCCGCGACCCCGGCAGCGGCCACCAGGGCGTCTACGGCGACTACCTGCAGAACGCCCAGGGTGAGGACGTGGTCGCGGGCATCCGCAACACCATGCCGCTGCAGGATCTGGAGCGCATCGACAAGTCCGTCTACGACGAGCTCATGAAGATCATGGAGACGCTGGAGAACCACTACCGCGACCTGTGCGACATCGAGTTCACGGTCGAGCGCGGCAAGCTGTGGATGCTGCAGACCCGGGTGGGCAAGCGGACGGCGGGGGCGGCCTTCCGCATCGCCGTACAGCTGGTCGACCAGGGCCTGATCGACCTCGACGAGGCCGTGACCCGGGTGAACGGCGCCCAGCTGGCCCAGCTGATGTTCCCGCGCTTCGACGGCGACGCGAAGAGCGCCAGGATCACCACCGGGATGAACGCCTCGCCCGGCGCCGCCGTCGGCAAGGCCGTCTTCTCCTCCGCGCGGGCCGTCGAGCTGGCCGCGGCGGGAGAGGCCGTCATCCTGGTCCGCCGCGAGACCAACCCCGACGACCTGGCGGGCATGATCGCCGCCCAGGGCGTGCTCACCAGCCGGGGAGGCAAGACCTCCCACGCCGCGGTCGTCGCCCGGGGCATGGGCAAGACCTGCGTGTGCGGCGCGGAGGAGCTTGAGGTCTCCACCAAGGAGCGCAGGTTCACCGCCCCCGGCGGCGTCGTGGTCTCCGAGGGGGACGTCATCTCCATCGACGGATCGAGCGGCGCGGTCTACCTCGGCGAGGTGCCCGTCGTCCCCTCCCCGGTCGTCGAGTACTTCGAGGGCGCGACCGACCAGGACGACGAGCTGGTCGCGGCGGTGCACCGCATCATGACCCACGCCGACGCCGCCAGGCGGCTGAAGGTGCGGGCCAACGCCGACAACGCCGAGGACGCCTCCCGTGCCCGCAGGTTCGGCGCCGAGGGCATCGGGCTGTGCCGTACCGAGCACATGTTCCTCGGGGACCGCAGGCAGCTGGTCGAGGACCTCGTCCTGGCCTCCTCGGAGGAGGAGCGCGACCGGGCGCTGGCGGCCCTTGAACCGCTGCAGAAGGCGGACTTCGTGGAGATCTTCCAGGCGATGGCGGGCCTGCCCGTCACGATCCGGCTGATCGACCCGCCGCTGCACGAGTTCCTGCCCGACTACACCGAGCTGTCGGTCAAGGTGGCCCTCGCCGGGGACCAGGCCGAGGAGAAGGACCGCAGGGTGCTGGCCGCCGTCAAGCGCCTGCACGAGCAGAACCCCATGCTCGGCCTGCGCGGTGTACGGCTCGGCCTGGTCATCCCCGGCCTGTTCGCCATGCAGGTCAGGGCGATCGCCGAGGCCGCCAAGGCCGTGGAGGGCGCCCGCGCCGAGATCATGATCCCGCTGGTCGGCGCGGTCCAGGAGCTGGAGCACGTCAGGGACGAGGCGCGGCGGATCCTGGCCGAGGTCGGTGTCGAGGCGCTGGTCGGCACGATGATCGAGGTGCCCAGGGCGGCGCTGACCGCGGCGCAGATCGCCGAGGCCGCGGAGTTCTTCTCCTTCGGCACCAACGACCTGACCCAGATGACCTGGGCCTTCTCCCGGGACGACGTGGAGGCGGCGTTCTTCTCCAAGTACCTGGAGCTCGGCGTCTTCGGCGTCTCGCCGTTCGAGTCGCTGGACCGCGACGGAGTCGGCAGGCTCGTGCGGATCGCGGCGGAGGAGGGACGCGCGACCAGGCCCGACCTCAAGCTCGGCATCTGCGGCGAGCACGGCGGCGACCCGGACTCCATCCACTTCTGCCACCAGGTGGGGCTCGACTACGTGTCCTGCTCGCCGTTCCGCATCCCCGTCGCCCGTCTTGAGGCGGGCCGCGCGGCCCTGGTGAGCACGGGTTCGGACACCCGCTGACGGATCGTGCGCCCCGGCCTCCTCCCCGGAGGAGGCCGGGGTTTCCAGGAGTCACCAGGTGTTTCCACGACGTTTCGCATAGGTGGCACCTTTCCTGGATAAAATCACTGCACTTATGCACGCTTATGACGAGCATGACCAGGCCAGATGGGTGCCGGAACCGCCCGGCAACCCCGAACGAAGCCCGTTCGAACGCGATCGGGCGCGGGTGCTGCACAGCGCGGGGCTGCGCAGGCTCGCCGCCAAGACCCAGGTGGTCGGACCGGCGGAGACGCTCGGCAGCGGGCAGCACATCCCGCGCACCCGGCTGACCCACTCCCTGGAGTGCGCGCAGATCGGCAGGGAGATGGGCCAGGCCCTGCGCAGGGACCCCGACCTGGTCGAGACCGCGTGCCTGGCCCACGACCTGGGGCATCCGCCGTTCGGGCACAACGGGGAGACCGCCCTCAACGAACTGGCCGCCGGGTGCGGCGGGTTCGAGGGGAACGCGCAGAGCCTGCGCCTGCTGACCCGTCTTGAGGCCAAGGTCCTCACCGAGGACGGCCGCAGCGCCGGGCTCAACCTCACCCGGGCCTGCCTGGACGCCGCGACCAAGTATCCCTGGACCAGGGAGCGAAGCCCCAAGTACTGCGCCTATCCCGAGGACATGGCGGTCTTCGAGTGGATCAGGCGGGGCGCCCCCGAGGGCAGCGTCAGCTTCGAGGCCCAGATCATGGACTGGGCCGACGACGTCGCCTACTCGGTGCACGACCTGGAGGACGCCCTGCACTCCGGCGCCGTCATGCCGCAGGTGCTGCGCGACCCGGCGGAGCGCGGGGGCGTCTGCGCGACGACCCGTGCCTGGTACGCCCCCGACGCCGAGCCCGCGGAGCTCGACGACGTCCTCGGCGGGCTGTTCGCCCTGCCGCTGTGGCCCCGGCACTTCGACGGCACGCTCGCCGACCTCGTCGCGACCAAGGCGCTCACCAGCTCCCTCATCGGTCACCTGTGCCGCTCCGCGCAGGAGGCGACCCGCGAGGCGTACGGCGAGGCCGCGGGGCGCCACGGCGCCAACCTGGTCGTCCCCCGGCGCACCCGCCTCGAATGCGCCCTGCTGAAGGGGCTGACCGCGCACTACGTGATGACCAGCGACGCGCACAGCGCCAACCAGGCCAGGCAGCGTGAGATCGTCCGTGACCTCGCCCACCTGATCATGCTCGGCGCGCCGCTCACCCTGGAGCCCGCGCTGCGTCCCGCCTTCACCAGGGCGGAGACCGACGCCGGGCGGCTGCGGGTGGTCGTCGACCAGATCGCCTCGCTCACCGACACCTCCGCGCTCACCTGGCACCGGCGCCTGTCCGGCGGCTGAGCCCCGGCCCGTGGTTCAGTGGTGGAACCCCGGCCTGTGCTCCGCCCCGCCGCCCCGGTGGAGCCGGTCCAGGCAGCGCCGGATGTCCTCGGCGAGCAGGGAGGCCTCGTCACGGCCGATGCCGTGCCTGATCAGCACCCGCTGGACGACCGTCTCCTGCCGGTCGGGCGGCAGCGGGTATGAGGGAACCTGCCAGCCCCTGGCGCGCAGCTGTTCGGACAGGTCGTAGAGGGTGAAGCCGGGGTCGGGACCGGCCAGGGTGTAGGAGACCGCGGGCAGGGCGCCCCGGCCGTCGTAGAGCAGTTCGAACGGCCCCATCTTGGCGATCCGGTCGGCCAGGAACCGCGCGGTGTCCAGGCACGCCTGCTGGACCCTGCGGTATCCCTCCCGGCCCAGCCGCAGCATCGTGTAGTACTGGGCGACGATCTCGCCGCCGGGACGGGAGAAGTTGAGGGCGAACGTCGGCATCTCACCGCCCAGATAGCTGACGTCGAAGATCAGGTCCTTCGGCAGCAGGTCGGCGGAGCGCCACACGATCCATCCGACGCCGAGCGGCGCCAGGCCGTACTTGTGGCCGGAGGCGTTGATGGAGGCGACCCGTTCGAGCCGGAAGTCCCACGGCAGGTCGGGCTGGACGAACGGGGCGACGAACCCGCCGCTGGCGGCGTCCACGTGGATCGGCACGTCCAGTCCCGTCTCGGTGTGGATCGCGTCGAGTTCCCCGGCGATGCCGGCGACCGGTTCGAAGTCGCAGGTGTAGGTGACGCCCAGGATCGCCACGACGCCGATCGTGTTCTCGTCGACGTAGTCGCGTAGCTGGTGCGGGCGCAGACCGGTCGCGTCACGTTCGAGCGGCACCTGCCGCAGCTCGACGTCGAAGTAGCGGGCGAACTTCTCCCAGCAGACCTGCACCGGGCCGCAGACCAGGTTGGGGCGGTCGGCCGGCTTGCCGTCCTCCTGGCGGCGACGGCGCCATCTCCACTTGAGCGCCAGCCCCCCGAGCATCGCCGCCTCACTCGACCCGGTCGTCGAGCAGCCCATCGTGCCCATGCCGTCGGGGGAGTTCCACAGGTCGGCCAGGATGTGCACGCACCGGGACTCGATCTCGGCCGTCTGCGGGTACTCGTCCTTGTCGATCATGTTCTTGCCGAGGCAGAGATCCATCAGACGATGGGTCTCCTCGTCGCTCCAGGTGGTGCAGAACGTCGCCAGGTTCTGCGCGGAGTTCCCGTCGAGCAGGAGTTCCGAGCTGACGAGGTCGTAGACCGCGCGTGGTTCGGCGGGGGAGTCGGGAAGGCGGCGTTTCGGCAGCGGCCGTTCGCTCAGCGGCGAGGTGTACACGTCGTCCCAGGAGGTGACCTTGTGCAGGGGCATGTGGATCTCCTGTTCGCCGGGTCAGGCCCGGTCGGCGGTACGGTGCCGGGGTCCATCGGCTACCTACCCGACCGGCAAACGCCACAAAGTCCGACGAAATTCACGAAAGGTCCAAGAGGGGTTGCGGCGCTCGTTCGCGGCTGGCGTTCCGATATGTCGGGAAACCTGTGGTTTATGGCCGGATCAAGGATTGTCGGGGTTTCCCGGTCATGATTACGTGAACCCATCGGGGACGGGCGCGCGTTCCGGTGACGCGCACGGGACGCGACGCCCTTCAACCAGTGAGGGGAACCCATGCGAGTCTTCAGCGGGCTGCTCGTCGGTGTGCTCGTCGCCACCGCCCTGGCCCTGTTACCCACCTCCGCCGCTCAGGCCCAGGTGTGTCAGCACCGTACGGGCGTCAGCCATGGCGGCGGGATCTTCCCGAACACGTTCACCGAGGACTCCGTCTGCGGCAACCAGACGGGAGCCCCGGTCCACGCCACCCCGGACGGCTCGTCGCCGCAGGTGGGGGTCATGGACACCGCCCAGAGCTGGTTCCTGTGCTGGACGCGCGGCCAGCAGCACGGCGGTGGCAACAACGTGTGGTACTACACCCAGGGCGACCGGGTGGTGAGCAACCCGGAGCGGCACGGCTACGGCTTCGTGCCCGCGCTCTACCTGAACACCTCACTGGACCCGGACGACGCCAGGCTCGCCCAGTGCCCGTCGCTGCCCGCCGATCGCTCGACCGCCTACATGGTCTACGACCGCGTCACCGGCACGTCCGTGCGCAGCGAGGAGCACAAGAGGTTCCGCTCCGCCTCGCTGGTGAAACTGCTCATCGCCCTCGACTACCTCGAAACCCTCGGCCCGGGTACGGCGGTGCCCACCGCCGACGCCCAGCTGCTGCAGAGCATGCTGCGTTCGAGTAAGGACAACGCCGCGAGCACCCTGTGGGAGCGTGGCGGCTGGGAGACGATCGTGAGCCGGATGGTGACCAAGATCGGCCTGACCGACACGGCGCCACCGGCCGACCGGGGGATGTGGGGCTACACCGAGATCAGCGCCGCCGACGTGGTGAAGATCTACCGCTACATCCTGGAGAGAGCGGACCCGTCCTTCAGGAACCTCATCATGGGACACCTGCGCCAGGCCACCCGGTGCGCGGACGACGGCTGGGACCAGTACTTCGGCATCCCGAGCGCCGTCTCCGCCCCCTGGGCCGTCAAGCAGGGCTGGTCAGCCTTCGACGAGGACCCGCGGTGCCCGGTGGCGGCCGGTACGCGGAGCCCGTCCGCCCGTACGGCGAGCGTCGACCTGGCCAGCCCCGCGATGCACACCTCCGGGACCCTCTGTGCGAACGACCGGAAGATCATGGTGGTGCTGACCCTCAACCCCCTGGGCACCACCTGGGCCGACGCCGCCTCCCGCATCACCACCCAGGCGGGGACCCTCTACGCGGCGGCACCCTGCTGACAGGGCGAACGCGGAAGCCCGGCCTGTGGACCGAAACGGCCCACAGGCCGGGAAGGTGCGCGCCCGGATCTCATCCGGATGAGACCGGTGGAGCGGGCCTGGGAGAGGCGCTCGTCAGACCGGGGAGAGAATCCTCCCCGGAACGGGCTCACCATACTTTGTAAAGGCGGTTTCCGGTGACCGCCGTCGAGGCCCGGAACCTCCCACGCCGTGGCTCCCCGACCGGGACGGCCGGGGGGCGAGGACGGCTCCGGGGTCCGTTGATCGCGTATCTTCGCGCACATGCCGCAGGACACCGCGTTGGCATACGGTGAGGCCCGCGCTCTCGTCCGCCGGGCGGCGGGAGAGGTTCCGGACCCTCGCGCCTGCGCCGTCATCGACGACAGGGTCGGAGCCGTCCGGTGGGTTCGCCAGGAGGATGACTCAGGTTCAGGGTCCGAACCCCCCGGGCCCCCGGACCTGTCACCGGATGACCCGTACCGGGGACGAACGTGCCGACATCACCCGGTGGCTGCGGCGTGAGGTGCCCGCCGAACCGGCTGCGGCCAAGGAGCGGCTGGAGCGAACCGGTGCCTGAACGGCGTTCCCGAGGCCGCCCCGTACGGGCTACCAGCCCACGGGGAAGGCGCGGGTGCCGAAGACCACCCCGTCGTAGTCGAAGGGCAGGTCGTCGTCGTCTCCGATGACGTGGAGAGCGGGCAGGCGGTCGAAGAGGGCGCGGTAGGCGATCTCCAGTTCTGCGCGGGCGAGGTTCTGGCCGAGGCACTGGTGGACGCCGTAGCCGAAGGCCAGGTGGTTGCGGGCGCCCCGGCGGATGTCGAAGTCGTCGGGCCGGTCGAAGACCCGGGGGTCGCGGTTGGCCGATGCGCCGAGCACGAACATGCCCTCCCCGGCCCGTACGGCCTGGCCCCCGATCTCCATGTCCCGGGTGGCGACCCGGTCGAAGCCCACCCAGTCGACGATCGAGTGGTAGCGCAGCAACTCCTCGACGGCCAGGGGCCAGCCGGTGGGGTCGGCGCGCAGGGCGGCGAGCTGGTCCGGGTGACGCAGCAGGGTGTGCACGCCCAGCGGGATCATGTTCGCGGTCGTCTCGTGCCCGGCGATGAGCAGCAGGAAGACCATGCCGACCATGGCGTCGTGGGTCAGCTCGCCGGTCTCCCGCCGCGCGGTGACCAGGCGTCCGATGAGGTCGTCGCCCGGCTCGCTCTCCGCCTCGGTGATCAGCTTGTCGAGGTAGTGCCAGACCTCGATGGCGGCGGCGATCCCGTCGGCGGAGGAGCCGACGCCGGTGTCCATCATCTTGCGGGTCCTGGCCCGGAAGAAGTCGCGGTCGGCGTAGGGGACGCCGAGGAGCGCGCAGGTCACCATGGACGGCAGGGCGAAGCCGAAGGCGTCGACGAGGTCGGTCGGGGAGCCCGCCTTCAGCATGTCGTCGATGAGCAGGTCGGTGGCCTCCTGGATGGCCGGGCGCATCTCCTTGACCCGTCGCACGGTGAACTCGGGGATCAGCATTCGCCGGTAGAGACTGTGCTCCGGCGGATCCATGTCGATGAACTGGCCGGCCTGGAACCTCCTGCGGATCTCCAGCTCCTCCTCGGAGGGGTCGTCGGGCCGCATCGCGGGCATCGGATGGCCGGGGGACGCCGGATCGGTGCTGACCGTGGGATCGCTGAGCACCTGCTGCGCCTCGGCGTGCCGGGTCACCAGCCAGACCTCGCCTCTGGCGATCCTGGCTCTGACGAGTGGGGCCTGTTCGCGGAGCCGTTCGTACTCGTCCGGCGGAGAAAAAGGACAAGTGCGAGAAATTGGGAAATCTGTCGTCATTTGATCTTGCTCCCAAAGGGCCGCCACATTTGTTCTTTTCGGAGAACGTAGCAAAAGTTACCTGTCTGTCAAGGTGTCGCTTTTGGGTGGCCGAAAAGATGATATTTATTTATTAGAGTGGTTTTTCGGATTTGGGATGAGGGTGATGATCAATCGGCCGGCGGCGCGGTGAATGAGCCGGTCACAGGGGTCATTCCGCTCAATGGAAGGCCGTTCCTGAATGCCGGAAGGCCACGGCGGGTCGCCGTACTCATGGAAACCGTGATATCCCGGCGCGGCTCTTGCGGTCCGCGCCGGCCGTGTGAACGGTGAAAGGCGCCGGAAACCCCGTCCCCGGCGGAGAGGATCCGCGGGAACGGGGTCAGTTGCCCAGGGGAATCTTCTCTTCGGGCGTCGGGGACGGCTTCTCCGGCTTGTCCGTCGAACCGGGCTTGGCGGCGCACAGGGTCGAGCACTTGGGGGAGGCGCCGACCCGGTTCATCACGGCCCGCGACTCCTCGGCGGGCGAGAGCGTGCGGTTGCCGTCCAGCCAGGCGTCCAGGTAGTTCCACGGCGGGACCATGCCGCGCCGTACCCACCAGAGGGAGTGGTCGGTCTTCCAGGAGATCGCGAAGTAGAGGTTGCTCGCGGTCGAGCGGGCGTTGCCCGAGTTGCCGACCTGGCCGAGGACCTGACCTGCGGAGACCCTGACGCCGGGCTTGATCCCCGGGGTGATCCTGTCCAGGTGGCCGCCGAGGTAGCGCACGCCGTCGTCGCCGATGACCGTGACGAAACGGCCCTCCCGGTCGGGGCCCCGGTCGGTCGAGGGCTTCCACCGGTTCTTGGCGTTGACCTCGTCGACCACTCCGTTCACCGGGGAGACGAACGAGCAGCCCTTCCCGGTCCAGATCGTGGTCTTCGGCAGCACGAGAAGCCTGCTCTCGTAGCTCACCCTGCAGTCCTTGACCGGGAAGACGTAGCTGAAGTTCGACAGCTTCGGCGGTGGGACCCGCACCGGGTCGTCACCCGCCGGCCGGGTCACGCTCGCCTGCGCGGCGGGCGTCGGGGACGGGGTGGGAATCGTCGCCGTGACCTTGCCCGGCCCCGTGGCCGCGACCTCCGCCGCGGGGGGAAGGGTGCTGACACCCGCGACCCCTCCCGGGGACGCGCAGGCCCCGGTGGCGAGCAGAACGCCCACCGTCACACTCAGTCGAGCTATGTGCCCCGATCGCATGATCTCCACCAGGCTAACGTTATCGATAACCAGCCTTTACCTTTGTAGCCGACCTTCCGTTTGGTCACGACCTGTTCGGGAAAGTCGGCGTCCCAGCCGAGGCCGCTCCGGGGCGCCCCGGGATGTCGGAGGACCGCACTAGACTCACGGCGTGGCAGGCCGGATCAGTGACGAGGACATCGCGCTCGTGCGGGAGCGCTCGCCGATCGCGGACATCGTGGGTGAGCACATCCAGCTCCGCAACGCGGGCGGCGGCAACATGAAGGGACTGTGTCCCTTCCACGACGAGAAGAGTCCCTCCTTCAACGTCACCCCCGCCCGCGGCTACTGGTACTGCTTCGGCTGCGCCGAGGGCGGCGACGTCATCACCTTCGTCCGCCGTCTTGAGCACCTGTCGTTCGGCGAGGCCGTCGAACGGCTGGCCAACCGGGCCGGCATCCAGCTGCGCTACGAGCAGGGCGGCTACGTCCCCGGGCGCGAGCAGGGGGAGCGCAGCCGCCTCATCGAGGCGCACCGGGCGGCGGCGGAGTTCTACGCCGAGCGGCTCTCCTCCCCGGAGGCCGCGGCCGGGCGCAGGTTCCTGTCCGAGCGCGGGTTCGAGCGGGCCGACGCGGAGCACTTCGGGGTCGGCTACGCGCCCGCCGAGTGGGAGGCCCTCTCCCGGCACCTGATGGCCAGGGGCTTCACCGCCGCGGAGCTGATCAAGGGCGGCCTGGCGAAGGAGGGACGGCGAGGGCCGATGGACCGCTTCCGCGGCAGGCTCGTCTGGCCGATCCGCGACATCACCGGCGACGTCATCGGATTCGGCGCCCGCAAGCTGAACGACGCCGAGGACGGCCCGAAATACCTCAACACCCCCGAGAGCCCGCTCTACAAGAAGAGCGAGGTCCTCTACGGCGTCGACCTGGCCAAACGGGAGATCTCCAAGCGGTCCCAGGCGGTGATCGTCGAGGGATACACCGACGTGATGGCCTGCCACCTGTCGGGGGTGCCGACGGCGGTCGCCACCTGTGGCACCGCCTTCGGCCAGGAGCACATCAAGGTGCTGCGGCGGCTGCTGCTCGACCAGTCGGGCTCGCAGGGCGAGGTGATCTTCACCTTCGACGGCGACGCCGCGGGGCAGAAGGCGGCGCTGCGGGCCTTCGCCGACGAGCAGAAGTTCGTCACGCAGACCTTCGTCGCGGTCCAGGGTGACGGGCTCGACCCGTGTGACCTGCGCGTCACCCGTGGCGAGGCCGCGGTCCGCGACCTGGTCGCCAGCCGGGAGCCGCTGTTCGCCTTCGCCATCCGCAGCGTGATCCTCCGCCACGACGTGAGCACGAACGAGGGCAGGCTGTCCGCGCTGGACGCCGCGGCCCCGATCGTGGCCGGCATCAAGGACAGGGCGCTGCGCCAGCTGTACGCCGTCGACCTCGACCGCTGGCTGGGCTTCAACAACGAGCAGTTCGTCGTGGACCGCATCGCCGAGATCTCCGTCGCCGCCCAGGGGGCGCCGCAGCGCCCGCAGCGGCCCGCCGGGCCGCGCAAGGTCGCCGAGCTGACCGACCCCGCGGTGCGGACCGAGGCCGAGGTGCTGAAGCTGGCCGTGCAGCGGCCCGCGTTGCTGGGGCCCGGTTACGACACGATCGGCGCCGAGGCGTTCACGTTGCCCGAGCACGTCGCCCTGCACAAGCTGATCCTGGAGGCGGGCGGTACGGCCACGGCGGGCCCCGGCGGGCGGGAGTGGGTCGACCGGCTGCTCGGCCTGGCCACCGAGGCGCTGCGCCCGCTGGTCACCCGGCTCGCGGTCGAGGGGCTGCGCGTCGACCTGGACGACGAGGAGAGATACGCCTCGGGGATGCTCACCGCGCTCGAACTGATCTCGGTCGAGCGAGCCGTCGAGCAGCTCAAGTCGCAGATGCAGCGGACCAATCCCGTCGAGGAGCAGGAGGGGTTCAACCGGCTGTTCGCCGAGCTCGTCGCGCTCGAACAGCAGCGCCGGGTGCTGAAGGATCGTGCCTCGGGCAGCTGATCACGTAATGTGCTTTGATTTCCATACGGCGATTCGACCAAACCCCAATAAGGTCTCGGTTCGATAATGATCGCCGCCTTACCTTCGGTGACAAAAATAGGTCTGCCATTTAGGGGACCGAATACAGCAGACTGTCTCCCGTGGGTGCATCGGTGCTGCCAAGTGGGCCGCCATCGGTAGACCAGGTGGCCGACCTCGTCGCGAAGGGAAGAGAGCGCGGAAGCGTCACGGTCGATGACGTAGCCGCCGCCCTCGACAAATCCGAGCTGCCGTCGGACGCGCTTGAACGCGTCGTGCGCATGCTCGCCGAACACGGAGTGGAGGTCCTCGAACCACAGGGCGACGAGGACGCCGTCCGGTCCGATGAGGAGGATGTCGGTAAGAGAGCCCCGACCAGCGATCTGGTCCGCATCTACCTGCGGGAGATCGGCCGGGTGCCCCTGCTCACGGCGGAGGAGGAGGTGGAGCTCGCCAAGTCCATCGAGGCGGGACTGTTCGCCGAGGACAAGCTGACCAATCTCGTCTCAAGAATGTCCTTCCCCGAGTTCAGGGAGCTCGTGTGGGAGGGCACACGGGCCAAGCAACGGTTGATCGAGGCCAATCTGCGGCTCGTCGTCTCGATCGCCAAAAGGTACGTCGGGCGCGGGATGTTGTTCCTGGACCTCATCCAGGAGGGCAACCTCGGGCTCATCAGAGCGGTCGAGAAATTCGACTACACCAAGGGATACAAGTTCTCCACGTACGCCACGTGGTGGATTCGCCAGGCGATCACACGGGCCATCGCCGACCAGGCGCGCACCATTCGCATTCCGGTGCACATGGTCGAGACCATCAACAAACTGGTCCGTGTTCAGCGCCAGCTCCACCAGGACCTCGGCCGGGAGCCCGCGCCCGAGGAGATCGCGCTGGAGATGGACCTGCCGATCGAGCGTGTGATCGAGATCCAGCGCATCGCGCAGGAACCGGTCTCACTGCAGTCGCCCATCGGCGAGGAGGACTCCGACCTCGGCGACTTCATCGAGGACGCCGACGCCGTCGTGCCGATGGAGGCCGCGGCCTTCATCATGCTCCAGGACCAGCTCGACGACATTCTCGCGACGCTGTCCGAACGGGAGCAGCGCATCATCCAGCTGCGCTTCGGCCTGGCGGACGGGCACCCCAGGACGCTGGAGGAGGTCGGCAGGGAGTTCGGCGTGACGCGGGAGCGCATCCGGCAGATCGAGTCGAAGACGCTGGCGAAGCTGCGTCACCCGACCCGCGCCCAGATGTTGCGCGACTACCTGGACTGAACGTCCCGTACGGCGGAGGCCCCCGGGGAACCCGTTCCGGGGGCCTCCGCCGTACCTCGTGAGGCGTTGGTCCTTTGCCGGGAAACGAGCGGGTTCGAGGGGTTCCTCCCTGCCGTTCCTGATGAGGATCGCCGGGTGCTTCGGCACGTCGCCGAGGCTGTGACGTGCGGTTACAGGATTATGGATGCTTCGGGAAAGATCTTCGGGGAGCCGTCCATGTCCGTTGTCCTTCGTCCGGCCGCGGCCTGCGGCCTGCTCGCCCTCGTCCTGACCGCGTGCGGCACGGCCGGCACCGGCACCGGCGGCGCCCCGGTCGTCCCGGCCGTTCCCGCCGCCGCGCCGCCGGGCGAACACGCCGGCCAGGAGGTGCTGGAGGCCGCGCGCGTGGTCGGGGAGTACCGGACCTACGCGGAGAAGCGGATCTACGACGCCATCGCCAAGACCGCCAAGTTCGTCAACGCGGTCAAGAAGGGCGACGTGGAGAAGGCGAAGGCCCTCTACGCGCCGAGCAGGGTCGGCTGGGAGAGCGTCGAGCCGGTCGTGGGGGCCTTCCCCGAGATCGACACCAGGGTGGACTCGCGGGAGGCCGACCTCAGCCAGGGCGAGGAGTGGATGGGCTGGCACCGGCTGGAGAAGGCGCTGTGGCGGGCACCGCAGACCCTCAGCAGGGAGGCCGCGTACGGCGACACCCTGCTGGCCGATCTCAGCAGGCTCAGGGCCCTGCTGCCGCAGGCGGAGATCACCGTGGCCTCCATGGCGGCGGGGGCGAAGGAACTGCTCGACGAGGTGGCGATCGGCAAGGTGACCGGTGAGGAGGAGACCTTCTCGCACACCGACCTGTGGGACTTCAAGGCCAACGTGGACGGCGCCTTCGAGGTCTACCGGCTGCTGCGGCCGATGGTGTTCCGGCGTGACCCCAAGCTCTCGGCCACCCTGGACACCGAGTTCGCCGACATGCGGGCCCTGCTCGCCAAGCACGCCAAGGGCGACGGGTTCGCCGCCTACAACGACCTGTCGAAGGAGCAGATCAAGGAGCTCTCCGACGGGCTCAACGCGCTGGCCGAGCCGTTGTCCAATCTGGCCGCGGTGATCGCGGGCTGAGCTGGGCCGGTCTCAGCGGCCTCTCAGCGGCCTTTCGGTGGCCTTTCGGTGGCCTTTCAGGGGCCTTTCAGGGGCCACCGTCCCCTCCGTCTCCCCCCATCCCGTCCCCGCCGGTTCCCCCCGCGCCGCCCTGGCCTCCTGAGCCTCCGGCGCCCCCTGAGCCCCCTGGGCCCCCTGAGCCGCCGTCAGCGCCCCCACCGTCGCCGCCCCGGCCCTCTCGTCCATCCTGGCCGTCCCGGCCGTTCTGGCCGCTGTGTGGCGCCTCGCCGGGCGGGGTGGTCGCGCGTCCGGTGCCGGGCGTCCCCGACATCCCGGGCGTCCCGGGTGCTTCCGGTACCGCCGGTGTCCCTGGTGTTCCGGAAGGGGGGACGTCGGCGAGGGCGGACGACGGCTGGAGGAACGCCGGGGAGGGCACGCCCGCGGCGCCGGTGACCGCCAAAGACAACCTCCCGATCATGATTTTCCGCTTTATATCCATAAATGCCCCCTTTTTAGTCTTCTGCCCGATAGATGTGTGTCGTACGCCGAATGGCCGATAGGGCGGGCCGATGGGAAACGGTCCTCGGGGACGCGTGGACGGTCGGGTAGAGACATGCCAGAAGCATGCAGAAGGGGCGAAGGGCTGTTCTCCCGGCGAATACTGGCCCAGACTGGGCGAATGGAGGGGCGGACAGCGGTGGACGATGTCGCACTCGGACGCGAGGCGTGGTCCGTACTCGACGCCAATCGCGCGGGCGCCGTGACCGTGCCCGCGCCCGGCCTCTATCCGCACCAGTGGAACTGGGACTCGACCTTCGTCGCGATCGGCGTCTCCCGCTGCGACACCCGCAGAGCGGGCACGGAACTGCTCAGCCTCCTGGCCGGGCAGTGGCACACCGGGATGGTGCCCCACATCGTCTTCAACCGGGGTCTCGCCGACGCCTACTTCCCCGGTCCCTCCGTCTGGCGGTCCGGGGAGCATCCCGCCGCCCCCAACGGGGTGCCGACCTCCGGGCTGACCCAGCCGCCCCTGCACGCCCTGGCCACCTGGTGGATGTGGCGGCACGCGAGGAACCGCGAGGAGGCGCGCGGCCTGGTCCGCAGGCTGTACCCCATGCTTGTGGCCCAGCACGACTACCTCGCCACGGCCAGGGACCTGGGAGGGGGAGGACTGGCCGCGATCGTCCACCCCTGGGAGTCGGGGATGGACGACAGCCCGGTGTGGGACGCCCCGCTGGACGCCGTGACCCAGGCCTCCGGCGCCCACGGGGAGGAACCGTTCCCCGACCGCTACGTCTGGCTGGCCCAGCGCTACCGCGACTCCGGCTACGACCCGGCCTACCTGCGCGCGGAGCATCCCTTCGCGGTCGAGGACCCGCTGTTCAACGGGATCTGGCTGGCCTCCTGCCAGGCGCTCGCCGAGCTGGCCCCGCTGGCCGGGGCCGATCCCGCGCCGCACCGGGAGGCGGCCGAGCGGATCCGCGCCGGGCTGCTCGAACGGCTCTGGGGCGGTGAGGCCTTCCACGCCCTCGACCTGCGCTCGGGACGGCTCAGCCCGATGTGCACCGTGGGCGCCTTCGGGCCGATGCTCGACCCCGGCCTGCCCGCCGACCGGGTGGCCAAGCTGGTCGGGGTGCTCGAATCGGCCCGGTTCATGGGGGCCGCCGGATATCCCGTGCCCAGCTGTGAGATCCGCGCCACCCAGTTCGACCGGTCGCGCTACTGGCGAGGGCCGTCCTGGGTGAACACCAACTGGCTGCTGCGGCGGGCGGCGGCCGTGCACGGGCTGGACGGCCTGGCGCGGCTGCTCGGCGTCTGCACCCTGCGCCTGGTACGGCAGGCGGGCTTCAGGGAGTGCTTCGACCCCTTCGACGGCAGCGGCAGGGGCAGCAGGGACTTCTCCTGGTCCGCCGCGCTCACCCTCGATCTGCTCGCCGATAACGTGGAGGGATGAAGCTCTTCAATCGGACGCCCGCGGGGGTCCGCGCGGCCGTGGCGCCGACCGACCGGGTGCTCACCTACGCCGAGGGGCCCGAAGGCTACGTGGTCGCGACCGACAAGGCGCTCTATCTGGGTGAGACCAGGCTGCCGTGGTTCCGGATCGACCGGGGGGTGTGGGACGAGGAGGGGCTGACGGTCGTCACCACGGAGGGGCGGACGCTCCGGGCGCCGCTGCCCGAGCCGGGGCGGGTGCCGGAGGCCGTGCGGGAGCGGGTCATGGCCTCGATCGTGGTCAGTCAGTACGCCCCGCTGGACGCCAGAGGGGGAGTGCGGCTGGTGGCGAGGAGGACCGACGACGACCAGATGATCTGGGAGTTCGTCTTCGACGCCGGGATGGACCCGCAGGACCCCGGTCTGCGCGCTCTCGCCGAGCAGGCCCTGGAGGAGACGCGCCGCAGTTTCGGCGTCTGAGGGCGTCCCACGACCGGCTTTTCTCGGTACGGAACGCGAAAGGAGCCCGCGCGGGTCCGGTGGGCGCCGTGACCCGCGCGGGCGGCGGGGTCAGTGGGGGGTGACGGCCTTCTCCTCCCGTGGCCATCCGGTGCCCGTTTCGTCGTGCTCTTCCGGCCCCCTGCCGTCGCGCGGCTGCAGGAACGGCAGTTTGTCCCTGGCCACGTCACTCACCTTCGTCCTGGCCACGTCGGTGGCCCTGGAAACCTGGGCGCCGACCAGCCCCGCGGCCTCCTGGACGGCGGGGTTGTCCGAGACCCGGCGCGCCATCCGCTTGAGCTGCTCATAGCGCTCCCGGCCTGCGCGGCTCCCAAGGATGTAGCCGACCGCGAGGCCTACACCGAACATCAGTCGGTAACGCATCTCCACCTCCACAAGCGTCCTGGGCGGGACCCTACCCGCGGATCGTGAGTTGTCTCGGCCCTACCCCGGAGCATCGATGCGACACACACTCCCGGAGTGCGCTAATCTATTCCTGCGCCGCAAGGAGCGGGGGAAAACCCCAGGTCCGAACAGCGCGAAGCACGATCCCGTGTAGCTCAATCGGCAGAGCAGCCGGCTGTTAACCGGCAGGTTATAGGTTCGAGTCCTATCGCGGGAGCCATCAGGAAGGCCCCGGGAGCACAGCTCCCGGGGCCTTCGCCGTTTCGTGTCCTATTTCGCGGACAAATCCCGGTGAATCACGGAAAATAGGGGGCGCATCGCCTCGTGTCCTTCCGCTCGCACTCGGTGACCGGGCCGTGGGCGCCGTACCGCAGTGGGATCACCGCCGGGCCGGAGACATCACGCGGGACATCACGCCGAGGGAACCGTGCCGCCCGGAACGGCATGCCGTACCCGTTAGACGTATACAGGTGGTTTTTCTGTGCCGACTTGGCCGAAACCCCGGCGCCAGACGCCGGTGAGGGAACAGGGAGCACGCGCGCAGGGCTATGCGGGGGCCCACCGGGACGACGGGAGGGCGCCGTGGCAGCCGCCTTCCCAACCGGTGGCCCCGCCGGTGGACGTGACGGCCGCCGAGGAGTTCCTGACGCTGTTCCACGAGGAGAACCCGGACGCGGGCCCTGTGAAGCCCAGGCTGCGCGAGGTGCGCGCCGAGATCGCCGCGACGGGGACCTACACCCACACGCCGAAGGAACTCGTCTTCGGCGCCCGGGTGGCCTGGCGCAACAGCGACAGGTGTATCGGGCGGTTGTACTGGAAGTCGCTGCGGGTACGCGACCGGCGCCGGGTGAACACGGTCGAGGGGGTCGCCGTCGAGTGCGTCGACCATCTCCGTGAGGCCGTCTCCGACGGCCGGATCCGGCCGATGATCACGATCTTCGCCCAGGACCGGCCGGGGGCGCCAGGGCCGAGGATCTGGAACGAGCAGCTCATCCGTTACGCGGGGTACGCGATGGACGACGGTTCGGTCGTCGGTGATCCGCGCAACGCCGGGTTCACCACGATGGCCCGTAAACTCGGCTGGCCGGGCGGCCGGGGCACGCCCTTCGACGTGCTTCCCCTGGCGGTCTCGATGGGCGACGGGCCGCCTGTGCTGTCCACGATCCCCGGGGACGCGGTGCTCGAGGTGCCGCTGTCCCACCCGGCCTATCCGTGGTTCGAGCGGCTGGGGCTGCGCTGGCACGCCGTACCGGCGATCTCGAACATGTGCCTGGAGATCGGCGGGGTCTGCTACCGGGCCGCGCCGTTCAACGGCTGGTACATGGGGACCGAGATCGGGGCGCGCAACCTCGCGGACCCCGACCGCTACAACCTGGTGCCCCTGGTCGCCGCGCGGCTCGGCCTGGACACCCGTAACGAGCGTTCGCTGTGGCGCGACCACGCGCTGGTCGAGCTGAACGTGGCGGTCCTGTACTCCTTCGACAGGGCGGGGGTCACCATGACCGACCACCACGCCGAGTCCAGGCGCTTCCTGACGCACGTGGCGCGGGAGGAGAGCGCGGGCAGGACCTGCCCGGCCGACTGGAGCTGGATCGTCCCGCCCATCTCGGGGGCCGCGACCCCGGTCTTCCACCGGTACTACGACCAGGAGCGGCTCTCGCCGAACTTCGTCACCCACCCCGACTCCAGGGAGCGGTCGGCGGGCCGGTGGAGCCCGGGGCGGTGACGTCCTTCTCAGCGGTTCCCGGAGACCAGGGAGAGCCAGTGCGGAGGTGAGGCGAAGGGGGCCGTCCTGGCGGTGACGGCCTCCATCAGCGCGGCGGCCGAGGCGCGGGCGCCCTCCACGATCTCCCTGGGGTAGGCGTAGCGGACCTGGTGCTCCTCGAACTCGTCCTCGTCGTCCAGGAGCACCCGGCCGTCCTTGCGCATGCGGATCACGTCGAGGTCGAGGTCGACCATGGTCACCTCGTCGCCGTCCCAGCGCGGCACGGTCGAGACGTCACAGTAGATCTCGGCCTTGTACGGCGCCGCGTTGAAGGTGGCCGTCCACCAGGCGTCACGGGGGAAGAGGATCACGAACGGCTCGTCCCAGACGACGGGCGGCTCCTGCCCCCGCCTGCCGCTGCTGCCGGGCGGGCAGCCGACCCACACGCCGTGTTCGTCCTCGCCGAGGAGCAGGGCCGGGTGGTTCCAGTGCAGCGAGCCGTCGTACTTGCGGTAGACCACGCGGACGATCTCATGAGACATCCCCCGACTTTAAGGGTTGACAGAGATCTATGTATTTCCTACCGTCTAACTAGGTTAAGAGTGTCAGTGCAAAGCCCCGGCTCGCTGACCGGCAACCCTCGCACCGCGGCGGGGTGCCCCCGGGGAGGACCGGGTGGCACGGTCGGCGTGCCGCAAGCGCGGACCCGCACGGGTCACCGAGGCATGCCCTGGGAGTGTCACATGTCCGAGATCACACTCAACTACGCCAGCCCAGTGGACCTGGACACCCACGGCCGCTACCGGCCCGGTGGCAGGCCCGGCCCCCGCTACCCCTTCCAGGGACGGATCACCGACGACGGCACGGGGGAGTTCCCCGCCGAGGCCGGGCGCTACCACCTCTACGTCGCGGCGGTCTGCCCCTACGCGCAGCGTACGGCGATCGTGCGTTCCCTCAAAGGGCTGCAGGACGTCGTCTCGCTGTCCTACGTGGACGACGAGCGGGACGGCAGGGGGTGGGCGTTCCGCGAGCGGCGCGGCGCCGACCCGGTCAACGGCTTCGCGACCCTCAGGCAGGCCTACGAGGCGACCGAACCCGGATTCGACGGACACGTCTCCGTGCCGGTGCTGTGGGACCGGCACGGGGGGCGCATCGTCAGCAACAACTTCCCGGACATCACCATCGACCTGGGCACACGCTTCGGCGGCGATCCCGAGGCCGACCTCTACCCCGAGGAACTGCGGCCCGAGATCGACGCGCTCAACGCGCGCGTCTACGAGTACGCCAACACCGCCGCGGGCCGGGTCTCCGCCGCCACGACCGAACCGGAGTACCACCGGGCGAGGAAGGCCGTGATCGGCTTCCTCGACGAACTCGACGCCAGGCTCGCCGGCCGCAGGTTCCTGTTCGGCTCCGCGATCACCGAGTCCGACGTACGGCTCTGGCCCACCCTGGTCAGGTTCGACGTGAGCGACAACCCGTCGGCCAGGATCAGCGAGCGCCCGCTGACCGCCTTCCCCAACCTGTGGGACTACGCCAGGGACCTCTACCAGCACCCCGCCTTCCGCGAGAACACCGACCTCACCGTGCTCGCCTCCCCCATGGGGGAGACCGACCCGTGGCGGGTGCCGGTCGAGCCCGCCACCCCCGACTGGGACCTGCCCCATCGAAGAGCAGCGCTGTGACGGACCGTACGAGAGGGGAGTGGTCGGCGTGAGCGCCTCCATCGCGATCGTCGGCGCCGGGCCGACCGGCACCTGCCTGGTCGAGCGGATCTGCGCCAACGCCGCCGAACTGCTCAGCTGGCCGTCGCTCGACGTCCACGTGATCGACCCCTACCCGCCGGGCGGCGGCAGGGTCTGGCGCGAGCGGCAACCCGACCTGCTCTGGATGAACTCCGCCGCCGCCGACGTGACGCTCTTCACCGACGAGTCCGTCCGGTGCGTCGGCCCGATCCGCCCCGGCCCCTCGCTGGCCGAGTGGCTCGGCTGCGACCCCGGACGCTTCGTCCCCCGGCCCGTGCAGAACGCCTACCTCACCCACGCCTTCCGGCGAGCCGTGGACACCGCCCCCCGCGGTGTCCGGGTGCACGTGCACCGGACCCGGGCACTCGACCTGACCGACGTCCCGGGAGGCCAGGCCGTACGGCTTGAGGACGGGACGACCCTTGAGGTGGGCGCCGTGATCCTCGCGCAGGGACACGGCGACGTCACCCCGGCGGCGGAGGAACGCGGGCTGACGGCCCTGGCAAGGGAGAGCGGCCTGCGCTACCTGCCGACCGGCTACACCGCGGACCTCGACCTCGGCCTGGACCGGCTGCCCGCCGGTGAACCGGTGATCGTGCGCGGCCTGGGACTGGCCTTCGTCGACCTGATGGTGCTGCTCACCTCGGGAAGGGGCGGCCGGTTCGTCAGGGAACACGACGGGGAGCTCGTCTACCTGCCCAGCGGGCGGGAACCGCTGCTGCACGTGGGGTCACGGCGCGGTGTGCCGTACCACGCCAAGACCGCCTACCGCTTCCAGGGGCTCCGGCCGCCCGCGCCGCGCTTCCTGACGGCGGGGGCGCTGGGGGAGGGGCCGTGGAACTTCCGGCGGGACGTGTGGCCCCTGGCCGCCAAGGAACTCGCCTTCGCCTACTACCACGAACTCCTCAACAGCCATCCGAAACGGGTCAGGACCGGTTGGCCGGAGTTCGCCGAACGGTTCGCCGCAGAGGAATGGCGCAGCCCCGGGATGCGGCTGCTGATCCGCAAGGCCGTACCCCGGCACGCCGACCGGCTCGACCTGGACCGGCTCGACCGGCCGCTGGAGCGGATCCGCTTCGGCGACCAGGCGGGACTGCGGCGGTGGATGGACGGCTACATGGCCGCCGACCTGCAACGACGCTCCGACTCCGCGTACAGTGCCGACCACGCCCTGATCCTCGGATTACTGTCCGTCAACGGTGTCCTCGCCGAACGGGGAATCTCCGACCGGTGGTTCGAGGGCTTCTTCAGCTACGTCGCCAGCGGTCCGCCCGGCCCCCGGCTTGAGGAGCTCAAGGCCCTGGCCAGGGCGGGCGTGGTCACCTTCCTCGGCGCCGACGTCAGGGTCGAGCACCGCGGCGGGCGATGGGTCGCGCAGAGCCCCACCCTGCCCGGCGCCGTCACCGCCAGGTCCCTCGTCGAGGCCAGGCTGCCCGCACCCAGCGTGAGCCGCTCGACCGACCCGCTGATCTCCGCGCTGCGCGACCGCGGCGAGATCGACGAGTCGTCGGGCCTGCTGAGGGTACGGCCCGCCGACCGCCGCCTGCTCGACCGCCTCGACACCCCGCACCCCCGCAGGTTCGCCTTCGGCCCCTGGGTCGTCGGCGGACGGGTCACCGGCGGCTTCGCCAGACCCGGCCTCGACGCCCCGCTCTTCCGCCACGCCGACGCCCTGGCCCGGATCGTGCTGTCCGAGGCCGTCACCACCGAGATCAGACATGTCGCCTGAGGCGGCGCACGACTCCCCGAGGAGAAGGTAAGTGAAAGCGCAACGGGGCGTCCTGGCTCTGGCCGGGGTGCTGACGCTCGCCGCGTGCGGAACCGAGACCGGGGCCGCGAACCCGGCCTCAGGCGGCGGCACCGAGGGGGACTCGCTGGTGTGGGCGATCGAGACGCAGCCCATCACGTTCAACCCCCAGCAGTGGGGCCAGAACAAGGCCAGGCTGCTGGTGCACAACCAGTTCGACGCGCTCGTCGCCAGGGGCAGGGACGGTGAGTTCCTGCCGTGGCTGGCCACCTCGTGGGAGGTCTCCAAGGACGGCCTCACCTACACCTTCAAGCTCAGAAGGGACGTGACCTTCCACGACGGGGAGAAGTTCGACGCGGCCTCGGTCAAGGCCAACCTCGACCAGCTCGTCGCGCCCGGGTACAACCCCGCCGTCGCCGGCATCCAGCTGCGTGAGTACTCCTCGGCCGAGGTGACGGACCCCTACACGCTGAAGATCACACTCAAGGCGCCCGACGCCCTGTTCCTGGACTTCCTGGCCTCGCCGTACGCCGGACAGGTCTCCCCGAAGTCGCTGAGGAACGCCAAGGACCTCAAGGCGGGCGGTCCCGACCTCGTCGGCACGGGACCGTTCATCCTCGACCGGTTCACCCCCGGCCAGGAGGCCCACTACCGGCGCAACCCCGCCTACAACTGGGCGCCGCCCAACGCCGCGCACCAGGGACCCGCCTACCTGGCGGAGATCACCTACCGGTTCCTGCCGGAGGCGGCGGTCCGGGTCGGCGCGCTCACCTCGGGACAGGTCCAGGTGATCGAGGGAGTGCCCGCCACCGAACTCGGCCTGCTCAAGGCCGACCCCGGTGTGAGGGTGGAGACCAGCCTCAACTCGGGCAGCGCGTTCTCCTACTACTTCAACGTCTCGCACCCGCCCTTCGACGACAAACGGGTGCGAGAGGCCTTCAGGGACGCCGTGGACGTGGACACCGTGCTCAACTCGGTCTACCAGGGCACGGCCAGGCGAGCCTGGAGCATCGTCGGCCAGGGCAGCCCGCAGTTCTACGACGCCTCCCTGGAGAACACCTACGGCAACGACACGCGACGGGCCAACGAACTGCTCGACGAGGCGGGCTGGACCGAACGCGACGCCGAGGGCTTCCGGGTCAAGGACGGCAAGCGGCTGACCGTCCGATCCGTCGAGTCGGCCCCCTACGTCAGGGACCGCCGCGACGTCCTCGCGCAGGCCGTACAGGCCGCGGTCAAACAGAGCGCGGGCATCGACTTCCAGCCCAAGGTGGTCGACCAGGGCACCCAGCAGAAGGCCCTGGAGGACGACCAGTACGAACTGTTCCAGAACTCGCGCGGCGACACCGACGCGGGGGCCGCGCTCAACCTGATCCTGCCGAAGGGCGCCGCGATCAACCGCACCCACTTCGAGAACGCGGACCTGGACAAGCTGCTCGCCGAGGCCTCGACCACCTCCGACCAGGCCAGACGCAAGGAGCTCTACGCGAGGGCACAGCGGACCGTCGTCGCGGAGGAGGCGCTGCTGCTGCCGCTCTACGTCCCGGCGGACCAGGTCGCCTACGGCGCCGGGGTCACCGGGATCACCTTCGAGCCGGTCTCCGGCACCCCCAACAGTGCTTACGACGTCCGGACAGGCACGTGAGCACCCTCACACTCACCCGGCGGCGGGGGCTGGCCGCCGCCGGGTGGACCGGCCCGGTGGTCAGGCGGCTCGGAGCAGGACTCGTCGTGCTCTGGGTCGCCGCCACCGCGGCCTACGCCGCGCTGTTGCTCGTCCCCGGCGACACCGTGGACGTCCTCATCGCCGACGGCCTCGACACCCCGCAGCGGCGGGCCGCGATCGTCGCCGAATGGGGGCTCGACCGCCCCGTCCCGCAGCAGTACGCCGACTACCTGCTGCGGCTGCTGCACGGAGACCTCGGCCGCTCCTACGTCCTGCAGCGCGACGTCGCCGAGATCCTGTCCTCGCAGGTCTGGCCGACCGTCAGGCTCGCGCTCACCGCGGCGGCCTTCGGCGTCGCGATCGCCCTGGTACTCGCGCTGACCACCGCGGGGCGCCGCTCCTGGGCCGGCGGGCTCGCCGGACTCTCCGAGCTGACCGCCGCCTCGGTCCCGCCGTTCCTGGCCGGTCTCCTGCTCCTGGCCGTCTTCTCCTTCACCCTCGGCTGGTTCCCCGTCTCCGGCGACCGCGGCTTCGCCTCCCTCGTGCTGCCCGCCCTGGCCCTCGGCCTGCAGATCGCCGGAACACTCGGCCAGGTGCTGCGCGAAGGCCTGGAACGGGCGCTTGAGGAACCGTTCGCGGTGACCGCCCGCTCGCGCGGCATCACCGAGTGGCGACTCGTCGCCAGGCACGCCCTGCGGCACGCGCTGCTGCCCGCCGTGACCCTCACCGGCTGGTTCGTCGGCGTCCTGCTCGGTGGGGCGATCGTCGTCGAGGCCGTCTTCGGCAGGCCCGGCCTGGGCCAGATCACCCTCGTCGCGGTCACCGGCAAGGACATGCCGGTGGTCATGGCGGTCATCATGCTGGCCGCCGCGGTCTACGTGACGGTCAGCACCCTCGTGGACCTCGCCTACCTCGTGATCGACCCCCGGTTGAGGAAGGGCCGATGACCGTCTCCGACAGGGAACAGGCCACGGCGCCGCCGCCGACCGGCGACGGGCCGGCTCCCGCCGTCGTCCCACGCCGGTACGGCGTGCGCCCCGGACAGGCGGTCTCACTGCTCATCCTCGCCGTCGTCGCGGTCGCCGCCCTGGCCCCGGGCCTGCTGAGCGACGCCGACCCGCTGGCCGCCGACCCACTGCACGCGCTCGCCCCGCCGAGCGCGCCGCACTGGTTCGGCACCGACCACCTCGGCCGCGACGTGTTCTCCCGGGTCGTCCACGGCGCGGGGTACTCGCTCGGCATCGGCGCCGCGGCCATCCTGTTCGCCACCGTCCTGGGCACCGTCCTCGGCGCGCTGGCCGGGCTGTCCCCCCGCTACGTCGACGAGCCGCTCAGCCGGCTGTTCGACGTGCTGGCCAGCTTCCCCGAACTGCTGCTCGCCATGCTCGTCATCAGCGTCACCGGCCCCGGCGCGGGCAACGTGATCATCGCGATCGGACTGGTCCAGCTGCCCAACTACGCCCGCGTCATCAGAGGGCAGACCTTCGTCGTACGCCGCTCCGGCTACGTGGAACAGGCCGTCACCCTCGGACTGCGCCGGCCGGTCCTGGTCGCACGGCACGTGCTGCCCAACATCCTGGGGCCGCTGCCGGTACTCGCCACCATCGGCATGGGCACCGCCATCATCGCCACCTCGGGACTCAGCTTCCTCGGCATGGGCCCCCAGCCACCCGACCCCGAATGGGGCTCGATGCTGGCCGAGGCACGCAACTACCTGCGTGTGGCCTGGTGGACCGTGCTCTTCCCCGGCCTGTCCGTCACGCTGACCGTCGTCAGCCTGACCGTGGTCGGACGACGCCTCCAACGCCGTTTCGAGGGGAGACTCCCGTGAACCTCATCGAGATCGAGGACCTGCGTGTGACCTTCCCCAGGGCGGGGGTCGAGGCCGTCAGGGGAGTGAACCTGTCGATCGCCGAAGGCGAGTGCGTGGCGATCGTGGGGGAGTCCGGATCGGGCAAGAGCGTGACCGCCAGGACCCTGGTCGGGCTGACCGGACAGGGCGCGACCGTGACGGCGGGAAGGTTCGACGTCAGGGGAAGGGACGCCCGCCGGTTCGGGCCACGTGACTGGCGCAGGCTGCGCGGGCGCTTCGCCGGGCTCGTACTCCAGGACGCCCTCGTCTCCCTCGACCCGCTGCGCACCGTCGGCGCCGAGATCGCCGAGGTGCTCGCCGCCCACGACGTCGTGCCCCGGGCGGGCCGTAGGGAAAGGGTGCTCGAACTGCTCGACGCGGTCGGCGTCCCGGAACCTGGGCTGCGGGCCGGGCAGTACCCCCACCAGCTGTCCGGCGGGCTGCGCCAGCGAGCGCTGATCGCCTCGGCCATCGCGGCGGGCCCGCCGCTGCTCATCGCGGACGAGCCGACCACCGCCCTCGACGTCACCGTACAGGCCCAGATCCTGCGCCTGCTGGCCGCGCGCAGGGCCGAGGGCACCGCGCTGCTGATGATCAGCCACGACCTGGCAGTCGTCTCCTCCATCGCCGACCGGGTGCTCGTCATGAAGGACGGCGTGGTCGTCGAGGAGGGACCGACCGGCCGGGTGCTCTCCGCCCCGGAGCGGGACTACACCAGACTGCTGCTGGCCGCCGTACCGTCCGCCGCCTCAAGGGGAACCCGCCTGTCGGCCATCGCCACCGGCGGCGTCCCGCTGCGCACCCCGCTGCCGGAACGGAAGGTCGACCACGGCTCACCGGTCGTCGAGGTCAGAGGCCTGTCGGCCGAGTACGGCTCCCGCCGGGTGGTCGACGACGTCTCCTTCGAGGTCCACGCGGGAGAGACCGTCGGTGTCGTGGGGGAGTCGGGGTCGGGCAAGACGACCGTCGCCCGGCTCGTGATGGGCCTGATGAGGCCCGTCGCCGGGCGGGTACGGCTGGACGGCTCCCCCTGGTCGGAGCTGTCCGAACGGGAACGCCGCCCCCGCCGCTCCGTCATCCAGGTGATCTCGCAGAACCCGCTGGACTCCTTCGACCCCCGATACACCGTCGGCCGCCTCGTCGCCGAGCCTCTCGGCGGGCCGGGACGGGAACGCGCCGCCGGGGTCGCCGAACTGCTCGAACGGGTCGGGCTGCCCGCGGACATCGCGGGACGTCACCCTCGGGCGCTGTCCGGCGGCCAGCGGCAGCGGGTCGCCATCGCCAGAGCCCTGGCCCCCCGGCCACGGGTGCTCGTCTGCGACGAACCGGTCTCCGCGCTGGACGTCTCCGTACAGGCCCAGGTGCTCGACCTGCTCGGCGAGATCCAGGCGGCCGACGGGACCGCCCTGATCTTCATCTCGCACGACCTGGGGGTCGTCCACCACATCAGCGACCGGGTCGTGGTCATGCGCGAGGGACGGGTCGTCGAGGACGGGCACGTGGACGAGGTGTTCTTCCTGCCCAGGCACGACTACACGAGGGAACTGCTCGGCGCGGTGCCCAAACTCGCGCCCACCTCCTGAGACGTTTCGGCGCTGTCGCGTTCTCGGAGCGCCACGTTGTCCTCCGCCGGTCCACCGGCGGCCGTCTCGCTTCCTGGTCGCTGTCGTGTTCCCGGGTGGCCGTCTTGCTTATGTTCTCGGAGGCGGCCGTGTCGTCTTTTGATGTCCGCGGGGTTTTGGGACGCTTCGAGAGCGCCGTTCCGGTTCCCGGACCGGTCGTCCTCAGGCCAGGCGGCGGGCACCCGCCGACGGGACCGCCGGGTGGATCCCGGGGGCGGCCCAGCCGCGCTCGGCGTAGGCGGCGCTCACCGACTCCCGTACGGCCTCCACCCGCTCGTCGGGGACCAGTGCGATGACCGAGCCGCCGAAGCCGCCACCGGTCATCCTGGCACCTCTGGCCCCGCCCCTGACCGACGCCTCGACGGCCACGTCCAGCTCCGGGCACGAGACCTGGAACTGGTCGCGCAACGACAGGTGGGAGGCGTTCAGCAGCGCGCCGATCTCCCGCACCGCCCCGGCCCTCAGCAACCCGATCAGCGCCTCGACCCGGTGATTCTCCGTCACGACGTGCTGGACCCGCCTGCGTTCGTCGCCGTCGAGCCTGCCGAGCGCGCCCGCCAGATCCGTGACGTCGCGCAGGGAGGCCACCCCGAGGCGCTTGGCGGCGTTCTCACACTCCTGGCGACGGCGGGCGTACTGGCCGTCGGCCAGCGCGTGACGCACTCCGGTGTTGACGATCAGCAGCCGCAGGCCGTGCCCGGCAGGGTCGAAGGGGACGTTCCTGGTGGCCAGGCTCCGGCAGTCCATGAACAGCGCCCGGCCCTCCTGCGCGAGCGCGGAGGCGGCCTGGTCCATGATCCCGCACGGCATGCCGACGAAGTCGTTCTCCGCCCGCCGCGCGGCCAGCGCCACCCGCATCCCCTCCAGGCCGAGGCCGTACAGGTCGTTGAGGGCCACGCAGACGGCCACCTCCAGCGCCGCGCTCGACGAGAGCCCCGCGCCCTGTGGCACGTCCCCGTCGACGACCAGGTCCGCCCCCCGCACCGGATGCCCGGCCTCGCGCAGCGCCCAGAACACTCCCGCGACGTAACGCGCCCACCCCTCGGCCTCGTCCGGACTCCCGAGGGTCACGACCCCGTCGGCCTGCAGCGAGCGGAGCCTGATGAGGTCGTCCCGTCTGGGGGAGACCGCCGCGGTGACCCCCCACGGGACGGCGAACGGCAGTACGAACCCGTCGTTGTAGTCGGTGTGCTCACCGATGAGGTTCACCCGCCCCGGGGCGTGCCACACCCCCTCGGGCTCCGCCTGGAAGGTCTCACGAAAAGCCTCAACAACGCGCATGATCGAACATCCTCCAACAAGGTCCCCCCGTAGGGTAGCGACTCCACCGAAACCCGGCGTCGCCGTTCAAGGTCACATCTTGGCCCCGTCCCGCTCGGCCGATGTGCGAACGGCGCCGACCTTTGGTTGAATGCGGCAGTACGGCGTGCGCGAGGGGCGGTAGCTCAGCCGGTTAGAGCAGGGGACTCATAATCCCTGGGTCGCGGGTTCGAGTCCCGCCCGCCCTACCCTCATGAACTCCTCGGAATAGCCCCTCTGAACTGGCAATATGCAGATGGTCCGGCACCGAACGGCGCCGGACCATCGCCGGTCCACCCTTGAAATGATCTCCTGCCGGACCATCCGAGTTGATCATGAAGCCTCTGGAGTCCAATCCGGCCCGCCGGTGGCGTACAGTTCACCTCCCGGCCGCCCTGGTACCCACCTGCCAACGGCGGCCGGGTTGCGCTCCGAACGCATGCATGCCCCAGGCCGGAGCCGGGGCCTGCGCTGAAGAACTACGAATGCATCAGGAGCGCGAGCGGGTCTTCGCGACCGTAGATGGCCGCGAAGACCACCACCAGGATGGTGATGATGATGACCCGTACCTGCCGCCCCCAGCTCTCGGGGACGGACACGCTGATGGAGAAGTTCTTGCTGTCGGACACAGGGGCTTCCTCGCTGTCGTGGGACGCGGACGGTTGCCGGACCTGGGGACCGCTCAGCGGAAGAGCGCTACACTGGACAGCGTTGACATGCCAGAACAGCACTTGGACCCAGGTCCGGTTGTTCTACGAGGGCCCGACTCCTTTGCTGAGGAGTCGGGCTTTCTGGTTGTTGAGGGCAACAATACAGCCTCTCCGGAGATATGGTGCATCTAGTCATTCATCATGACTCGGACCTGCGGAAATGTTCTATTTTCATTTCTGAAACAGTTTCATCGCCAACGCGAATCCTCTGGATCTGCTTGGCCAGCTTTAATTGGCTGTAGTTTCCTGTAGTTTCCTGTAGTTTCCTGTAGTTTCGGTGGAGCCCGGTGGAGTTGGGTGGAAGTCGGCGAGCTTGGCGAGCGGGCGAAGTGGCAGTTACTGAGATTGAACTCGTGGTGTCGTAGGTTCTGACGTGCCTTGATTACCGGGTACATCGGCATCATGAGGTACGCGCAAGGCGGAGGACTGTCCGCCGACGGAGGGCGTCCCGCGAACGACTACGGCTTCAGGCAGCCGAGAGGTTCGCGCGGGATGAACCCAGCATGACCATCGCCCGGGACCTGCGGATCAGCGTCCGCTCCGTTCAGCGATGGAAAGGGACTGGCAAACCGGAGGGACCGGAGCGTTGCGCTCGCACGGGCTGACCTCCCTGCCTCGGCTCGGTGAGCGGCAACTCGCCGTCTTGGAGCAGGAACTGGTCAAAGGGCCCGTCTGGCACGGCTGGCCGGACCAGCGCTGAACCCTGACACGCATCAAGACCGTGATCAGCCAGCGTTTCCGTCTGACCTACCCCCTCCAAGGCATGCGCAAGCTGCTGATCCGTAACGGCTACTCCTGCCGGGTGCCGGCCCGCCGCGCCTTGGAGGGCGATGAGGTGGCGGTGACCGGGTGGGTGAAGGAGATCTGGCCGGACGTGGAAGATCCGCGGCAGCGCTCGGCGCCTCGAACGTCTTCGAAGACGAGACCGGCCTGTCGATGACGCCGCCCATCGTGCGTACCTGGAGTCCGCGCGGTCAGACCACGGTCATCACCGTGCGCAGCCGTTCCCGCCGCCGGATCTCGATCGCGGCGCTGGCCTGCTACAAACCCGGGCAGTGCTCCCGGCTGATCTACCGGCCTCGGCTGGACACCCGCCCTGACGGGCGCAAATCCTTCGCCTGGAGCGACTACCGCGACCTGCTGATCGCCGCCCACCGGCAACTCGGCGGCCTGATCGTGCTCGTCTGGGACAACCTCAACACCCGCCTGATCGCCGGGATGCGTGCCTTCATCGCTGATCAGGACTGGCTGACCGTCGTCCAACTGCCCACCTACGCCCTCGATCTGAATCCGGTCGAGGGCATCTGGTCACTGCTGCGGCGCTGCTTCCTGGCCAATATCGCCTTCACCAGCCCAGAGCACCTCATCCGCACTGTCCGGCAAGGACTGCGCACCATCCAATACCGCAGCGACCTCATCGACGGCTGCCTCGCGGAAACCGGCCTGTCCCTCACATCGGCATAGCCGCACACGACATCACGAGTTCAACCTCAATAACGCTTCCATCACGGCCTCAGCCTTGGGGCTACCAGTGCGCCTATATGTGGGCCCATCCACGTTGTCCACAGCTGCCCCTCAAAATCGTGCAACGATTTTCGTCGGCGACTCGCGGAAGCATGACCGAAATCACGCCAGGAGCTTATCTACGTTAGAGGGCGAACCACCGGCCCGCGATCATTCCGTGATTCTAGGCCAAGAGCCGAGGATAAAGGTTTAAGGTGTGCTAAACGATCCTGTATGGCCACCGAGTTCAGATCGGTCAGCACAACCGACGAGGATCCCGGTGACCGTTTCCCACAGGTTGCCATATCGCCGCAGTCTCGTGATTTTCCTAAATCACAGTGGAGCTACAGCCAGATAGCATTATCCCAGGAGCCGCAGGAGTAGTCGCCACCGGCTTCGGTAAGGCACTCTTTGACCTGAATCATATCAGAACCGATACTGAGGTTTACTCGGGGATAGCTAACGGCCTTTTCCTGGTATGCGCTAGTGCCGGAGGCGCTGACGCTATAGGGAGACGTAGTTCCACCAGCAGCAAGGCCAAATCGGATATAGAGACGGGCGCCGTGGCTGTCGCTGGCAGTGTCGGTGACCGCGATGATGACCTGAGCATTGTTGTTACTGTCAGTAACAAAGGTCCCACGCCCGTAAACGCCAACTACATCTCCCGCCGTCCCACTTGCAGTCCAGTCGGGGGTGATCACGGCGGCAGCCGGTGTGGCACTTACGACAACAGCGCCGAAAGCTAATGCTCCTGCAGTTAAGGCAAGGGCTGATTTCTTCATCGAGAGTCCTTTCATGTACGCCAGACTAAGCAGACTTAAGCAATGCCTAGTACGCGGTGGCCGCCACGGGGAATGGGTGCCACGCGGCGAAGGTCGAGTGAATCCTTAGGTCATCACCTCATGAACGTATTCCTTCGGCCTGATCCTCAGCATGCCAAAGAGATGTCAAGAAAATCAAGAGGTATGTTATGACCACATGCAAGCTTTCCACATTCGAACTGACAGGATGCCCTTGCCACCGTGACGCCGCCCTCGTCGACGAGACCGTCTCGGGCAAGCCAGATCAACTGGCTAGTCTTCGGGAAACCTTGCGGAATGCATACTTCCCCGGCCTCTTGGGCAGGCGAGACGGAAGGGGCCAGCACCGCCTCGGACCACCTGGCTCACCCAACAACATCGCGACGGCTATCACGTGGCTCGACGTCGCTCGCTGTGGGGCCTCAGCAGCTGGGCGGCGGCATTGCCCTGCTGCCGTCTAGACGAGACGCGGGAGAGCCGGAAATGGGAAGGTGATCGTTTCTGATTTATTTCGAAAATCCCGGAGCGATTCCGGACGCCGTTTATTCAAATTAAGGATATCCGTGTTATTCCTATGATTCAGGAACTCTTAGAGCACCTACTGAGGTTGAACTCATGGTGTCGTAGGTCCTGACGTGCCTTGTTTGCCGGGTACATCGGCATGATGAGGTACGCACAAGGCCGGAGGACTGTCCGCCGAGCGAAGAGCGTTCCGCGAAAAGCTGCGACTGCAGGCTGCCGAGAGGTTCGCCCGCGATGAACCCAGCACGACCGTTGCCCGGGACTTGCGGATCAGCCTCCGGTCCGTTCAGCGATGGAAAGGGACTGGCAAACCGGAGGGACCGGAGCGTTACGCTCGCACGGGCCTGCCTCCCTGCCCCGGCTCGGTGAGCGGCAACTCGCCGTCTTGGAGCAGGAACTGGTCAAAGGGCCCGTCTGGCACGGCTGGCCGGACCAGCGCTGGACCCTGTCCCGGGTCAAGACCGTGATCGGCCGGCGCTTCCATCTGACCTACACCCTGCAAAGGGCGCGCAAGCTGCTGATCCGCAACGGCTACTCCTGCCAGGTCCCGGCCCGCCGCGCTCTGGAGCGAGATCAGGCGGCGGTGACCGGGTGGTGACGGATCTGAACGGAGATGATCTTGCTGTGGATCAGAAGGTGGCACGGTGGCTGAGGCCGTGACGATCGCGGACTTCGGTGCGCGGCATACGGGCCGGGACGGTCGCTGGCAAGGCTCTCCTCCGTCGAGCCTTGCCACCGGGCGACCATGGCTGAGGTGACAGCAACATCCCCATATACCGACCAACCCGCGTCACCATCCACACACGCCTGATCCCAGGCCCGACCTGCCGAGGGGAGGTGGTTGTCCCGCCTGAAAGTGAACGGTTAGGCTGCCGCGCCGCTCTCGGTGCTCGGGCCTGGCGGTCCTGAGCCCCGGGTCGGCTTGCCGCCGGATGACGTGATGACTGGCTGGCCTTGGGGGCGGGACATTCGCGGGATGATCTTGCAAAAGATGCGGGCTGTTCGTAGCGTTCGCGCAGATCACACCATGCGAACTGGCCGTACGGCCGCTGCTCTCCTAAAGCGGGTGTCCTGGACGAAGGTTGCTCGGAGCGTTTAACGCTCTGGATGCACCTGGAGAAGACTCAGGCGCCTTGTAGCGATGGCTCTTCCCAATGCCTTCCCCGGCCGGGCACGTCAGTTCGGCAGAAGAGGTGTTTATGCAGGTAGAAGGTATGCCCTGTTGAGGGCGCGTGGGTGTCTCATAATCCCTGGGTCGCGGGTTCGAGTCCCGCCTGCCCTACCTCTTGCGACCATCAGGAAAGCGCCTCTGACCTGGTGTTTCCCGGCCAGGGTTCTCGGTCGTGCGTGGCTGTGCCGAATACGTGCCGGAGTTTCTAGGAGGCCGTCGGTTCACACGGTGGCCCGGTTTATGGCGTGAGGTTCTGCCGGTGCTGCCAGGCGAGGTCCAGTACGGCCGCGCCCGCGGCCTGTATCGGCTCGTGGTGGACGTATCGGCTCACCTGGTCGGCCTGGAACGGGATGCCGGCGACCTCGACGACCCGCCCCTCGTCGTTGTCGTTGACGATGTCCTCGAAGAGCTCGTCGAACACCTCCGCCTCGATCACGGTGACGGCCAGGATGTCCGCCGCGAACGTCAGCGGGTCGATCCCCAGGCCAAGGACGAAGGAGCGGAGGCGACCGTCGGCCTTCACCTGCTCCATCCGCCGGTAGAAGGGCCAGGACCCGTAGGAGAAGGCCTCGCCGTACACCTCGGAGCGCCCCAGGAACTCCTCGCTGTACTCCCGCGCCATGCCTTTCCAGAGGTCGAAGTCCTGGCTGGACGACGCGGCGCTGATCTGCTGGAAGACGCCCACCGGCATGACCTGGTAGAGGCCACCCGCGTGCGCGACCTTGGCGGGGTCGCGCCAGTGCAGGACGAATGTCATGTCTCCGGTCCGGTCCTGCCGCAAGGTCAGCATTGAGACGGCGGGGAGCACGACGCGTCTACTCAGGTCGGTGGGGTCTCCGACGAGGGACCGGAAAGGGAGCCGTTCTTCATGGAGAAGCCGGGCCGACGCCAGTTCGTGCGCCGCGGTCTCCCCGACGTTGACACCGTCGAAGTAGGAACCGCCGGTGAAGCTCAACGTCGGCCACGACACGTCAAGCAACCGGTAGCACGGCCGGTTCTCGAACAGGGCGGGTCTGTCGTGACGGGCGATGGCCTCGGAGTAGTTCGCGCTGTCCTCAGGAAGGGCCGGACGGGCTTCCGGCTCCTCGCCCGTCACCACCGGGGAAGGAGCCTGATCGCTCCACTTCAGGGTGACCCGGTCGAGGGGGAGCGGCTCGTTCAGCAGCCAGTCCTCACGGGTCAGCAGGGGCGTCGCCCCCACCCGCCGGTAGCCGTCATGGAATCGACCGGCGACGCGAGCGAGGTCGTGGCGGTGACCGTTCATGTAGCCACGTACGTCCCGCCAGGCCGGGCGGGAACCGGTCGGCCGCTCATTCACACTCATCGTGCCTCCGGGGCAGAGGTGGCGTCGGCCACCAACTCTAGGCAATGCCTGATAAATGATCATCTCGGACGCGGTTGGGTGATCGTCCGTGGCGCGACGAGTGAGCTGACCGACAGGGCCTGGCAACGGATCGAGCTCCCGCCGGCCGCGAGGGACTCCAGGGGAGACGCCCCCTGGCGTGACCTGCCGTGAGGTCGTCAACGGGCTCCTGTGGCCGGAGCCCCTGGTTGAAGGTATCCCCGAGCGCTACGGTCCCTGGCAGATCCGTTACGAACGATTCAAGCGCTGGGACGAGGACGTCGCCTGGGCCAGGGGACTGGAAGAACCGCAGGTTAAGGGCGGCATCGGCTCGACCATCGCCTGCCTCACCAGCACGCCGTCGGAGCCAGAGAAGGGGAAGACGCGGAACAATCGCAAAGACGACAGGCCCTCGGACGCTCCCGCAGCGGACTGACCACCAGGCCCCACCTGACCGGCGGCGACATCGCCGGCGGCACCGTCTTCGACGCGGTCACGGCCGCCTTCCGGCTGCGCCGCGTCGACCGGCCCCGCACCCGCCCGGATCGTGTGCCGGGCGGCAAGGGCCACTCCTTCAGGAAAACCCGGCGGCACGGTATCGAGGCGGTCGTCCTTGAGCGCGGGAAGCAGGTCGCCAACCGCAAACGCAAGGGCAGACGGCATGCCGTGTCACAGGGGCGCGGGTGCCTCATGGTCTCCGGACCGTGGGTTCGAGTCTGCCTCTCCTGCCTCTCACGACCACCGGGAAAGAGCCCCTGGCCTGGTGTTCCACGGCCAGGGGCTTCGCCGACCTTCCGGTTGTGCCGGTCCTCCGCAGAGATCTATGCCGCTCGGGGTCGCATCAGTCGTACAGGGTGGTGCTTCGGTACCACACCGTGCCCGGGAAGTTGACCGAGGACACCTCGCCCACCCCCACCCGGGGGCCGGTCATGGCGACCCATCCCACCGCGGGGTTCACGTGCACGCCGCTCACGTAAACCGCTTGTGTGCCTGTGCCGCCCGTGCACTTGCTGTGGACGACGTACCCCTCCTGCCAGGTGGTGCAGCCCGTCAGGGTGGCGTGGGCGGGGGACGCGGTGCCCACCAGCAGCGACGCGGTGAGCAAGGCGGTGGCGGACATGGCCGTAAATCGACTTCTCATGTGTGCTTCCTCCGGTTTCAACGGCAAAGCCACTTCCGGTATGAAATTGTCCTAAATGGACAATACGGACCAGGAGGAGCCAGGCAAGCGCTTTCTGTGCCTTCACCAGGCTGAGAACGCCCTGCGGTGACGCCTTGTCGTTTCTGACAATCCGTTTTGACTTCGCCGCCCACGAAATCGTCGGGATGGTCAAGGGCCGGCTCGAATGACCCGGCCTGCTGAACGGTTTTCTCTGCGGGGCCGGACCGGCGATCCCTGACCTGGCCTTCCGGCTCTCTCGTGAGAACGGGAGCGGCGGGGTCCGAGACCGGACGGCCTCGGACGGTTCGCGTGGATGCCCGTGTCCTCGCCGTGGTGTGGGATGGCGATATGTGACGGATCGGGAGGGATGACTATTGGCAGTTGTCTTTGTGAAAATTACCGTCAGTTCATGATGCGACGGATATCTCTTCTGTTGATCTTCGGCCTTCTTCTGTCCACTCCTGGAGTGGCCTTCGCCGAGACGGGCACCCCCATCTACGTCGGCGACTCCTTCGGGACCAACGGCCGCTGCACGGTCGGAGCGGCCGTTCCCGGCGGGTTCGTCACCTCCGGGACCTGCGGCTCTCCGGGCGAGACCGTGCGCGCGGCGAACGGGGCGGTCGTGGGGACCGTCCGTGCCTCGACCCACCCCATCCCCTCCAGTGCCTGGGTCAGCGTGACCTCCGCCTGGGAACCGGTCGGCGTCCTCAGAGTCCCCGGCGGCCGTGACCTGCCGGTTCGTGGCAGCACCCCGGTTCCCGTCGGCTCCCAGGTCTGCGGCTTCGGCGGTACGACCGGGTGGCGGTGCGGCACCCTGCTCGGCAGGAACGCCTCGCTGAGCCTGCCCCAGGGAACGGTGACCGGCCTGCTCGTGACCAGCATCTGCTTCGAGCCCGGCACCCCGCCGGGATCTCCCCTCTACGCGAACGGCCAGCTGCAGGGAATCCTGCTCGGCTTCTCCGGCAACTGCAGCGCGGGAGGCCGTTCCTACTACGTGCCCATCAACGAGATCCTGCGGCGGTACGGACTGACCCTGCTCACCTCCCCCTGACCTCCGGACACCGGAGCACGCGTGACCGGCCATGATGAGGGGCCGTCCAACGGGAACCCGGGGGGCGGCCTCTCGTCATGGGGAGCGGGCGAGAACCCGGAGCCCGGGATCGGGTGAAGGAGGGTGACCAGTTCTCACGAACGGAGCCCACGTTTGATCGCCCAAACCGAACCGGACGACGCGGAGGTGATCGCCCGCGCCCGGCGTGATCCCGCAGTGTTCTCCGTGTTGTTCGACAGGCACGCTCCCGCGCTCCATCGATACGTGACCCGCAGGCTGGGCGAGTCGCTGGCCGACGACGTCGTGGCCGACACCTTCCTCGCGGCCTTCCGCAGGCTTGGGCGTTATGACACCGCCCACCGAGACGCCCGCCCGTGGCTGTACGGGATCGCCGCCAACCTCATCGGTAAACACCGCCGCGCCGAGGTCAGGGCGTACCGGGCGCTGGCCAGGACCGGGACGGACACGGTGGCGGAGAGCTACGCGGACCGGGTGGAGGCTCGCGTCTCGGCCTCGGCGGCACACCGGGAGCTGGCCGAGGCGCTCGCGGTGCTCTCACCGCAGGACCGCGAGGTGCTGCTGATGGTGGCCTGGGCCGACTTCAGCTACCAGGAGGTGGCGTTGGCCCTCGGCGTACCGGTCGGCACGGTGCGTTCGCGGCTGCACCGAGCCAGGAGGAAGACCCGTGCGGCGCTGGGTGCCGATCCGTCAGCCGTCGTTGAGGAGGACACCCGTGGATGACCTGAAGTTGCTGAACGGCATGCGAGCGGACGCGCCCGAGCCCGGCGCGGACCGGCTGGACGCCCTGCGCGCCCGTGTGCTGAGGCCTCGCCGCCGGTTCCGGCTCGTACCGTCCCTGCTCGTGACGGTCAGTGCGGCGGCCGGCGCGGTGGCCGTCGCGGTGGTGGTCAACGGCGCCGTCCCGCCGCCTCAGGGAGTACGCCCCTCGGTCGCCGTCGAGACGAGGCCCATGAACGCGGCGGTCGTGCTGGTACGGGCCGCCCAGGTGTCCGAACGGCGCGCGCTCACCCCGGAACCACGCGCCGACCAGTGGCTGTACCGGAAGAACATGGTCAAACAGCCGAACGACGCGGCGCCCGAGACGCAGGAGTCCTGGACCCGTTACGACGGCACGCGGCGGGCCGTACGGTGGGGGCGGGGACCACTGGAGCAGTTCGGTTCCACGCCGGACCCGGACGACGACGACCTGACCCCGCGTGAGTACGTGGCCAGGCTGGCCGGACTGCCCACCGACCCCGACCGGCTGCTTGCACACGTCAGGAGCGACCGGCACTGGGAGACCAAGCCCAGGTGGGACACCGGCGAACCCCCGGACGCGCGGGCCTTCCGGGTGCTGTCGGTCTACCTCGACCAGGAGGTGCCGGTGCCGCCCAGGCTGCGTGGGGCGATCTTCCGGGCCCTCGCCAGGATTCCGGGCGTGCGGGTGGACTCCGGCGTGCGCGACGCGGCGGGCAGGGCGGGCATCGGGATCGCCTACGAGCGGGGTGCCCCGGGAGTCGGCACCGAGCACGACACGGACGGTCAGGTGATCTCCAGGTCGTACCTCGTCCTTGACGCCACGACGTACGAGTTCCTCGGCACGCGGGTGGACTACGTACGGGACGAACTCATCAACGGTGAGATCGCCTTCCCGGCGGGCAGCTTCTACGCCACCGCCGAACTCGCCAAAGGCATTGTGGACAAACCAGGCAAACTTCCCGGTTCGTAGGTGTGAACGGACAACCTTGCCCGCCGAGGCCTGCTGGACGTGCTTTCGCGTCGTCTCGGCCATGGCCTCTGGCCGGAAAGCGGATGGCCGTGACATCCGAGCCGCGGGAGCCAGGCTGTGTCCCGGCGGATGGTACGGCGGAGCCGGGTGGTCCACGGCGGTGGGACGTCGACCAGATGCGGCGGTTCCATCCGAGCCGGCGAACCGGGAGGGTCGGCTACTCGGGAAAGCACATCGGGCCGACGCCGGGAGAGTCGGCGTTCCGGTATCCCGTGTTCAAGGCCCGAATCGACGACTATCTCGGCGCGATGGTCCCGGAGGCGCTGGGCGTGGACGAACGGCTCGTCGACAAGTACTCGGCCGTGGAACTCCGTACCCGGGACGCGGAGCGGCCGTTCGGGCCGGAGGCCATCTCCGTGGGGACCCTGCACGCGGCCGGTGTGCCGGCCGCGTTGTTCCAGCCGGCCGTACTCGACGGGCAGGCGGAACTGGTGGCCGTCGAGGAACCGGAGACCGCGCTCCACCCCGCTGCGGCGGGGGCGTTGTTCGACGCGTTGACGGAGGCGAGTGAGTTCGTCCAGGTCGTGATCACCACTCAGAGCGCCGAACTGCTCGACCGGGACGGCATCGATCCGGCCTCCGTCCGGGTCGTGGCGATGGAGAACGGGGTGACCGTGGTCGGCGAGATCGACGGGGTCAGCCGCACCCTTCTCGAAGAGGGGCACGCCATCCTTGGCGAACTGTTGCGCGACGGTCAGCTCCGGCCGGAGACAGGCGCATGAGCGGCCCGGTCACGATCGCCTCCATCGTGGAGGGCGACGGTGAGGTGTCCGCGCTTCCTGTCCTGCTTCGCAGGATCGCCGGGGCGCTTTCGCGTTGGGACGTACGGATCTCTCCGCTCCGCCGTGTCCCCCGCAGCGGACTTGTCGCCCGTGGCGGGGTCGAGAACGCGGTCCTCCGGGCGTCCTACCAGCTCACCGGTGCGGGGGAGGAATCCTGCTGCTGATCGACTCAGATGACGACTGTCCGGCCGCTCTCGGTCCCAGGCTTCTTGAGACGTCGAACGGCTTCTGCTGGGAAGGCCGTGATCTCCCGGAAGCGTCGAACTCCGTGCCCTGTGCCGGAGTCTTAGTCGGTATGAGGTCCTGGGGTTCTCTTGGGTGGTTGGTCGTGGTGGCGGTGTTGCTCGGATTGCTGGTGGCGGGGGGCGTGTGGTGGGCGCTGACCGCGGTGGGGGAGGCGTTGTGGAGCGACATACCGATATTTCACCCCTTCCCTGATGGCGGCCTCTGACGTTCCCCGGGTGCGGCGCGTCCCAGGGGACGCGCCGCACGGAGGTCAGGCGACCTTGGGGGAGGGAGCCTTCCAGGTGTTGCAGGCGCCGGGCTTCCCCGATCCGTAGCCGGTCTTGAACCAGGCGAGACGGTTGGCGGGCTTGCCGTACCACTTGGGGATGAACTTGCCGTACTCCTTGGGCGTTCCCGCGGAGAGCAGACGCCCCCAGTCGCGGGCCGTACGGCCGAGGCTCCTGACGGACACTCCGGCCAGGCAGTCGGCCTGCTGGTAGAAGCGGTGGGTCTGCTCGTTCATCTCGGCCTCCTCGCCGTCGTAGCGCAGTGCCCACCAGGCCTCGCTGATGCCCGTCTGCGTCTGGACGAACCCGGCGTAGGCGCGGGCGACCCCGACGAGGACGGGCAGTTCGGACTTGGCCTTGATCCAGTCGGAGCGCAGTTGCACCTCGACGGAGCGGTTGCAGCCGGCGGCGAGGGAGCCGGACACCTTGATGCCGGTGTAGCAGGGGCTGTGCTCGTAGGTGTCCTTGATCGTCACCTCGGCCGGGACGAAGTCCTTCACCCGCTTGCCCCAGGCGGTGTTCAGGCAGCCGACGACCTTCTTGAGGTAGGCCGTCGTTGAGGCCTTGGTGGTGCCCTTGACCGCCTTGCAGGAGATCGAGGGCAGGGCGGGCACCGTGTAGAGCGGGTTCTGGGTCAGCTCGGGCGCGCCGACGACGGGGTACGCGGACGCGGTGACCGGGGTGGAGAACAGCAGAGCCAGGACTCCGGCGGAGACCGTCAAAACACGGCGAGTTGTCATAGATCATGATCGTAGGGAGCGGTAATCCCGCACGGACACGTCGTGATCATGTCGTGCTCCAAGGTCTCCAAGGACCCCAGGCCTCCGAGAACCCCAAGCATCCTAAGCACCCCAAGGACTCCAGGGCTCTCAAGGCCCCGGTCTCCAGACTTCGGTCTCCAGGCTTCGGGGTCCTCGGGGCTCCAAGATCCCAAAGCCCCGAGGACCCCGAGGCTTCAAGACCCCCGGGGTTCCCGCCGGTGGGATGTCACTGCCTGCGGCGGAGGTTGCCGTCGTCGAGGCGGGCGTTGACCAGTTTGCCGATAAGACCGATGAGCTGGTCGCGCTCGGCGCGGGTCAGCGTCTCCGCCCAGTAACGCTCCCTGGCGTTGTACACGGTGAACGCCTCGACGAAGGCGGTCCTGCCCTTCTCCGACAGGGTGACGACGTGGGTCCTGCGGTCGCGTTCCGACAGGCGGCGCTCGATCATCTCCTGGCCGACGATCTTGTCGAGCAGGGCGGAGGCCGCGGCCCTGCTCATCCCGGAGAGCCTGATCAGGTCCCGGGACTCCATCTCCCCGTACATGTAGAGGATCAGCAGCAGTTTGAGCGTGGGGGCGGCGACGGCGTCGGCGCGCCTGAGGGTGGCGGACAGGTCGTAGAACACGAGGCTCGTCGCGCAGTGCAGCGTCATGCACAGCCGCATGGCCTCGTCGTCGACCCCGGGGATCTGCGGGGGGACGGACTCGACCGCCTGGCCGATCAGGGACCACATGGTGGTGTCCTCCACGGCGTCGGGCGCGGTCTCGGCGTTCGGTGCGCGGTCACTGGGCAACGGCACGGCTCCGCTTGTCTGGGTGGTGGGAACGATCAGGACATTCAACCATCATGATGACTGCCAATGTATTGACGGTCAATCTATTGACAAATTTTGCGGCGCTGCCCACGCTGGTCGAACCCAACCGAGAGTACGGAGACACCGCCGCATGATGAGGTATCACTCCCTGGGCGTTAACGGTCCCAAGGTGTCCGCGCTGAGCATCGGCTCCTACCACACCTACGACCGGATGCGTCACGAGGACATCGTCGAGTTCCTGACGACCGCGAGGAACGCGGGGGTCACGTGGTTCGACGTGGGCCACTACACCTCGGCCGCCCGGCCGGACGATCCGGTCTCCGAGACCGACATGCGGTTCGCGGCGGCGCGGGACGCGGCGGGCATCGCCAGGGAGGACTACTTCCACACCGAGAAGCTCTGGTACGGCGGGCCGCGCCCCTCCTTCCGCGACCAGCTCGCGGAGTCCCTGCCCCGGGCCAGGGTGGACGCGGCCGACTGCGTCATCTACAACCCGGACACGGCCTACTACTTCCAGACCGTCGTGGACATGAAGGACATCGTCCGTCAGATGGCCGGGCTGGTGGAGGCCGGGCTGACCAGGTACTGGGGCATCAACCACGCGACCCCCGCCGAGATCGACGAGGCCTGCGCCTACGCGCACCAGGAGGGCATGCCGCTGCCCAGCGTGCTGCAGCTGCCGTACTCGGCCATCGCCAGGAAGATGGGCGAGGACAGTGAGCTGGCCGAGGTCATGGAGCGCTGGGACCTGGTCATCCAGACGACGAACGTGCTGGCCGTCGGTGTGCTGGCCGGGCGGCGCGCCGCCGGCAGCGAGCGCCCGCTCGGCCCCACGGGCATGACCAGGCACGCCGAGAAGGTCCGCGACGCGTTCGCCGCACGGGCGGAGGCGCTGGGCGCGACCGCCGCGCAGCTCGCGATCGCCTTCGCCCTCACCCACCCGCGTACGGCCTCGGTGCTCTTCGGAGCCAGCAGCGTCGGACAGCTCAAGGCCAACCTCGGCGCGCTCGACCTGGTGAACAGGCTGGGCACGGAGGGCGTGCGCGCCGCCGTCGCCGACCTGCCACAGAACCCGGACGAGCTGCGGGTCGGAGAGATCGACACCGAGCCCGCCGTGGGCTGACCCGCGCGCGAGCGCACCCGTCGGGGGACAAGCTCCAACCATCTGTTTTGAAGAAAGGCCGACCCGTGAGCCCAACCACCACGCGCATCCGACGCCTGATCGCAGTCGCCGGTGCCACCGGTCTCGCGCTGGCGATCACCTCCTGTTCCAGCGAACGCGGCACGCAGAAGACGGCCGCGGGCGGCGACAAGGCGGGGACGTTCGTCTTCGCCGCCGCCTCAGAGCCGGTCGCGCTGGACCCGGCGTTCGTCGCCGACAGCGAGAGCACACGGGTCGCCAACCAGATCTTCGAAGGTCTGGTGTCGATCAAGCCCGGCACGGCCGAGCCCGCGCCGGGCCTGGCGACCTCCTGGTCGCAGACCGACGACGGCCTGAACTACACCTTCCAGCTCCGCAAGGGTGTGAAGTTCTCCGACGGCACACCCTTCGACGCCGAGGCCGTCTGCTTCAACTTCGAGCGCTGGTACAACTGGAACGGTCCTTTGCAGGCCGAGAACATCAGCAACCTGTACCAACTGGTCTTCGCCGGCTTCAAGACCAGCGACAACCCGGCGCTCACCAAGAGCATCTACAAGAGCTGCGCCGCCGAGGGCGACGCGGTCACCATCACGCTGACCCGCCCCTACGGCAGCCTCATCCCCGCGCTGGCCATCTCGTCGTTCGCCATGCAGAGCCCGGCCGCCCTGAAGCAGTACAAGGCCGACGACCCCGGCGCCTCCGGCGACGTCCGGCGCAACGAGTACTCATCCGCCCACCCCACCGGCACGGGACCGTACCTGTTCGAGTCATGGGAGAAGGGACAGCGGCTGACGCTGCGCGCCAACCCCGGCTACTGGGGCGGGAAGCCGAAGATCGACAAGATCGTCGTACGGATCATCCCGGACGGCACCGCCCGGCTGCAGGCGCTGCAGAGCGGTGAGATCGACGGCTACGACCTGGTCGCGCCCGCGGACGTGCAGGGGCTGTCCGGCGCGGGCTTCCAGGTCCTGCCCAGGGAACCGCTCAACATCCTCTACCTCGGCATGAACCAGGCCGACCCGCTGCTGGCCGACATCAGGGTCCGCAAGGCGATCGCCCACGCCCTGGACAAGCAGGCGATCGTCTCCCAGACGCTGCCCGCGGGAACCAAGCCCGCCGAGCAGTTCATCCCGCCGCCGGTCAACGGCTACGCCGACAGCGTCGCCACCTACGACCACGACCCGGCCAAGGCGAAGAAGCTCCTCGAAGAGGCGGGCGCGGTCGGCAAGACGGTCACCTTCAACTACCCGACCGGTACGTCGAGGCCGTACATGCCGAGTCCGGAGGACACCTTCGTGGCGATCCGCACCCAGCTTGAGGCCGTCGGGCTGAAGGTCAACGCCGTACCGGAGAAGTGGAGTCCCGAGTACCTGGAGAGGATCAAGGCCAAGACCGACCACGGCCTGTACCTCCTCGGCGGGACGGGCATCATGAACAGCGCCGACACCTTCCTCGGCATCTTCTTCGGCCGCAAGACCGTCGAGTGGGGCTTCGAGGACAAGAAGCTGTTCGAGTCGGTCGCCGCGGCGCGCAGCGCGCGCAACCTCACCGAGCAGGGCGAGAAGTACGCCACGGTGAGCAAGGAGCTCATGGACCTGCTGCCGGGCATCCCGGTGGCCCACCCGGTCCCCTCGCTCGCGCTCTCGCCCAGGATCTCCGGTTACGTCACCAGCCCGCTCGCGGCCGAGGTGTGGAACAACCTCCAGATCAAGGGCTAGGGAACAGACGACATGATCGCCTTCGTCGCCCGGCGCCTGGCCCTGGTCGTGCCGGTGCTGTTGGGCCTCAGCCTGCTGCTGTTCGTGTGGCTGCGGCTGCTGCCCGGGGACCCGGCGCGGGCACTGCTCGGCGAGCGGGCCACCCAGGAGGGGATCGACCGGGTCAACCACCTGTACGGGTTCGACCGGTCGCTTCCCGAGCAGTTCCTGCTCTTCCTCGGGCGGCTCGCGCGGGGCGACCTCGGTTCCTCCATCAGGACGGGCCAGAGCGTGGTGGACAGCTTCCTTGAGCGTTTCCCGGCGACCGTCGAACTGGCGGTCGCCGGGCTCGGCCTCGCGGTCGTGGCCGGCATCCCGCTCGGCTACCTCGCCGCCCGCCGCAGGGGCGGTCCGCTGGACCACCTGTCCGTCGGGGCGTCCCTGCTGGGGGTCGTGGTCCCGGTGTTCTTCCTGGCCTACCTCCTGAAGTACGTCTTCGCGATCCGGCTCGGCTGGCTGCCGACGGCGGGACGCCAGGACGTCAGGCTCGACGCGACCCACCCGACCGGCCTGTACGTGCTGGACGGGGTGCTGACCGGGGAGTGGGACGCCGCCTGGGACGCCCTGCGCCACCTGATCCTGCCCGCGATGGCCCTCGGGGCGATCCCGCTGGCGATCATCGTGCGGATCACCAGGGCCTCGGTGCTGGAAGTGATGAACGAGGACTTCGTCCGCACCGCGCGCGCCAAGGGCCTGACCCGGGCCGTGATCCGGCGCAGGCACGTCATGCGCAACGCGCTGCTGCCCGTCTCCACCACGATCGGCCTGCAGGCCGGTGCCCTGCTGGCCGGGGCGGTGCTCACCGAGACGGTGTTCGCGCTCAACGGGGTCGGGGAGTTCCTGTTCACCGCCGTCAACCATCTGGACTATCCGGTGCTCCAAGGATTCGTGCTGTTCATCGCGGTCATCTACGCGATCGTCAACCTGCTGGTCGACGTGTCGTACGCGGTCATCGACCCCAGGGCGAGGCAGCGATGAGCGCCCCGACCGCCGCAGCCGTCCCGGCGCGGGCCGGCGGGACGTGGGGGGTCGCGCTGCGCCGCCTGCTCCGACGCAGGTCCGCGGTCGCCGGAGGCGTCATCGTGCTGTTGTTCACGGTGATCGCGCTCGCCGCGCCGCTGCTGACGCCGTACGAGCCGGGCAGCGCCGAGTGGGCGGGGAGGATCACCCCGTCGTCGGTGCCGGGGCCGGGCCCCGGCCACCTGCTCGGCCTCGACAGCTTCGGCTCCGACCTGTTCACCCAGCTCGTGTACGGCGCGCGGCAGTCGCTGGTGATCGGTGTCACCGCGACCGGGCTCGGCCTGCTCGTCGGGGCGCTGGTCGGCCTGCTCGCCGGAGGGCTCGGCGGCTGGGTCGACACGTTGGCGATGCGGGTGACCGACGTGATGCTGTCGATCCCCGCGCTGCTGCTGGCGGTGAGCGTCGCCGCCGTGATGGGCCGCAGTCCGGTCGCCGTGATGATCGCCATCGCGGCGGCGCAGGTTCCGGTCTTCGCCCGCCTGCTCAGAGGGTCGATGCTGGCCCAGCGAGGCCTGGACTACGTGGTCGCGGCCCGCTCGGTGGGCGTGCCGACGAGCCGGATCGTGTTCGGCCAGATGCTGCCCAACTCGGTCGGTCCGGTGATCGTGCAGGCCACCCTCGTCCTGGCGACGGCGACGATCGAGGTGGCCGCGCTGTCGTTCCTCGGCCTCGGGCAGGCCGACCCGACGGTCGCCGAGTGGGGCCGCATGCTGGTCAAGGCACAGGCCAGGCTGGAGAGCGCCCCCCATCTGGCGCTGCTGCCCGGCGCCTGCATCGCCGTCACGGCGCTCGGCTTCACCCTCGTCGGTGAGGCCCTGCGCGAAGTCCTCGACCCGAAGACCACGAGGTGACCATGTCCCTGCTCGACGTACGGAACCTCCGGGTACGGTTCGCCTCCGCCCAGCCCGCGATCGCCGCCGTGGACGGCGTCAGCCTCACCGTCGAGGCCGGGGAGGTCGTGGCGCTGGTCGGCGAGTCCGGCTGCGGCAAGTCCGCGACCGCGCTGGCGCTGCTCGGGCTGCTGCCCGCCTCGGCGCGGGTCGAGGGCGAGATCGTGTTCGACGGCGAGGACCTGACCACGCTGAACGACCGGCAGCTGTCGGCCAGGCGCGGCCGTGACCTGGCGATGGTCTTCCAGGACCCGATGACCTCGCTCAACCCGGTCGTGCCGATCGGCGTGCAGATCACCGAGGTCCTGCTGCGGCACACCGACCTGTCGAAGGCGGCGGCCGGGGCCCGCGCGGAGGAGCTGCTGCGCGAGGTCGGCATCCCCGACCCGCGCCGCAGGATGCGGCAGTACCCGCACCAGCTCTCCGGCGGCATGCGCCAGCGTGTCATGATCGCCACAGCGATCGCGTGCGGCCCCAAGCTGCTCATCGCCGACGAGCCGACCACGGCGCTCGACGTCACGATCCAGGCCCAGGTCCTCGAACTGCTGGCCAGGCTGGCCCGGGACCACGGCGCGGCCCTGCTGATGATCACCCACGACCTGGGCGTCGTCGCGGGCCTGGCCGACCGGGTCAGCGTGATGTACGGCGGGCGGGTCGTCGAGACGGCCTCGGCGGAGGAGCTGTTCCGCAGGCCCATGCACCGCTACACCCGTGGCCTGCTCGCCTCGATCCCGGCTCTCGACTCCCCGCGGGACACGCCGCTCACCCCGATCCCCGGCTCGCCGTTCGACCGGCTGCCCTGGGAGTCTGGGTGCTCGTTCGCGTCCCGGTGCGCGGTGGCCGACGAGGCCTGCATGGTCCCCGGCCTGCCCATGACCGAAGACTCTCCCGGCCACCGGTTCCGGTGCGTCCACCCGGCGGGCGACGCCCCCGTCCCCGTCTCCGCCGCTGTCACGGCGCGGGAGTCCGCCGCCCCCGCCGAGGGGGAGAGCCCCGAGCCGCTGGTGCGGATCAGCGACCTGCGGGTGCGCTACCCGGCCAGGCGCGCCGCGGTCACCAACCGCCCCGTCGAGTACGTCCGCGCCGTGGACGGGGTCAGCCTGGACCTGCCGAAGGGGCGGACGTACGGGCTGGTCGGGGAGTCGGGCTGCGGCAAGTCAAGCCTCGGCCGCGCGCTGCTGCGTCTCGAACCGGTCGCCTCGGGCAGAGTGCTCTTCGACGGCGTCGACCTGGCCGGGATGCGGGAACGCGCGCTGCGCCCGATGCGCCGCCGGATGCAGATGGTCTTCCAGGATCCGATGGCCAGCCTCAACCCGCGCCAGAGCGTCGGCGACATCCTGGAGCTGTCGCTGCGTGTGCACGGCGTGCCCGGCGGGCGCGGGGAGCGGCGCGCCAAGGTGCTGAACACGCTGGACCAGGTCGGGCTGCCACGCACGGCCGAGCACCGCTACCCGCACGAGTTCTCCGGCGGCCAGCGCCAGCGGGTCGGCATCGCCAGGGCGATCATCCTCGAACCCGACCTGCTGATCGCCGACGAACCGGTCTCCGCGCTCGACGTCTCGGTCCAGGCGCAGATCGTCAACCTGCTCCAGGAGGTCAAGCGGACGCTGTCGCTGACGACGCTGCTGATCGCCCACGACCTGGCCGTGGTGCGGCACATGAGCGACACGGTCGGCGTGATGTACCTCGGCAGGCTGGTCGAGGAGGCGGACTCGGGGGAGCTGTTCGAACGCCCGCTGCACCCCTACACCGTGTCGCTGATGTCGGCGGTTCCGCTGCCCGACCCGGTGGCCGAGGCGCGGCGGGAGCGGATCATCCTCAGCGGGGACCTGCCGAGCCCGGCCGCCCCGCCGAGCGGCTGCCCCTTCCACACCCGCTGCCCCTTCCGCAGGCAGACCCGCTGCGCTGAGGAGGTCCCGCAGGTCAGGGAGGTCGTTCCGGGGCACCGCGTGGCCTGCCACTGGGCGGAGGACATCGCGGGCCTGGCGTGAGGACCGCGCCGTACGGACGGCGCCCCCACCGCCCGACGGGGCTTCGGCCGGTGGGGGCGCCGCCCTCTCCCGCCACGGCCTCCGCCGGGCTCCGCGGGCGTAAACCATGTGCGAACTGTCGGTGGGGCAGGCAAGAATGCGGAGCATCATGGTTATCTCCCCAACGCTTCCGTTCACCGCCACGACGTCGCTCAACGGCGACATCGTGGTCTTCTACGTCGGCCCCGAGCCCCGCATGACGGCCGAGCAGGCGCTCGCCTTCGCCGACCTGCTCCGCGACCTGGCGACCGAGCCCGCCTGTCTCAGCTGACCGGGAGGGCGGGGACGGCCGGTCTTCCGGTCGTCCAGCCCGCCTCAAGGACCACCTCGACCTGGTCGTCCCCGTTGCCCGGCTTGCCGGTGACGGTCGAGGACAGCACCTGTGAGGAGACGGGGTCGATGACGAGGGTCCGCCGCACGGCCACCGGGAGCCGTGTGGCGCCTGCGGTCTGCAGGGTGAAGGAGAAGGCCGCCCCGGCCCTGCCCCTTTCGTCCTTCGTCTCACCGAGATAACGCACCTCGGGCAGGTCGGCGAGCGCCCGGTAGGCGGCGGCGCGCACCTTCGGCGGCGACGGCTTGCTCCACAGCAGGCCGCTGAGCGCGTCCGCGACGACGCCGTCGAGAGAGCCGCCCGGCGCGTCCCTGACCAGTTCGGCGACCTGTTCCCGCAGGGCGCCGGGGTCGGTGGGCAGCGCCCTGATCTGTTCGAGGGTCATCGGCTTTCCCGCCATGCTGAACGCCGTCCCGTCGGTCACGGCCCTGAGCCGGCCCCGGTCGGGTGCGGCGGACAACGTCCCGCCGGGCACCGGCCACGTGGCGGGGGAGCCGTCACGACGCCAGGCCTCCTCGTCGGCCTCGCCCGCCGGGCGCGCGCCCAGGGAGCGGGTCCCGACCCAGATCCCGTCGCCGTCCTCGGCGACCCACTGCTCGGTGAGCCGTGACTCGACGACCCGGTAACGGTCGCCGTCGCGGCCGAACGACTCCGGGTAGGTCCGCCGGTTCAGCTTGCTGACGTGCCAGTACGGGCCGTCGGCGGCGATGTCCGCCTCGGCGGTCACCGCGGCGGCCAGCAGGATCGACCGCCCGGAGCCGGTCGCGCTCTCCGTGACGTACGGCGACGCCGCCGAGGAGGGCGCCCGCCCCGGTCCGGCGGTCGTGGCCCCCGTGACCACGACCGCCACCGCCACCGCCGTGGCCACCACCGTGCCCACCGTCGCCGTGGCGGCGAGCACCCCGGTGATCCCCTTGACGAACCTCAGGCGTGGCCGCCTGGCCTCGGCGTCCAGGGCCTGGCGCACTTTGGCCTTGAGGATCGGGTCGGGCCGTGGCTCGCCGTACAGCTCGCGGAGTGTCTCCAGCTCATCCACGGCGGGTCTCCTCGGGGTCGAGCATCGGATTGGTCTCACCCAGGACGGCGCGCAGCTTCCGCCTGGCCCGGTTCAGGCGTGATCCCACGGTTCCGTAGGGGATGCCCAGGGCCGCCGCGACCTCCTCGTGGCTGAGGTCGGCGAGGGCGACCAGGAGCAGCACGTCGCGGTCACGCTGGTGGAGTTCGGCGACGGCGGCGGCGAGACTCGGCCGCAGGCTCTCCGCGCTGACCCGCGCCGCGACGCGATCCTCGTGCCCGGGGGCGTCGGGGGCGGGGCCGTGCCGGCCGAGCGCGCGCAGCGTGCGCACCTCGACGCGGCGCTGCCTGCCGATGAGGTTGGTCGCGATGCCGTACAGCCAGGCGCGGACCCCGGCGCGGGACGGGTCGTAACGCGACCGTTTGCGGAACGCCGTGAGAAAGGTCTCCGAGACGATGTCCTCCGCGACGTCGTCGCCCAGCCGCTGGGCGGCGTAGCGGTGGATCTCGGCGAAGTGGGCGTCGAAGATCGCGCCGAACCATTCGGCCTCGTCGAGGGAGTGAGGCACGGCCTCGGGGCTCCCCGTACGGACGGCCCATGAGATCGAGGTCACGAAGGTCTCCCGTTTCCAACGCGGTCGGCGGTCACCCCTTCTCACCCGATCCACCGGATCGCTTTCACGGACTCGCCCTCAGCGGGTTCCCGCAAGGATGTCGCGGGCGTCCATGAGGGCGAAGCCGAGCAGGTTCAGACCCCGCCAGGTGGCCGGGGAGGCGGCGCGTTCGTCGTCGGCGGTCAGTCCGATGCCCCAGATCGGGTCGACGGGACTGGCCTCGACCAGGACCCGGTCCCGGGTGCCGAGCAGGAAGTCCCCCAGCTCCGGGTGCGCGCCGAACTTGGCGGCGTTGCCGCGCACGACGGTCGCATACCGGTGCTCTGCCCACACGGCCTCGTCGAAGCCGCGGACCTCGCGGCCGAGTCTTTTGGCCTCGCCGGGGTGCGTGGCCGTGAGGATCGCCGCCGCCGTCTCGTCGTCGCCGAACAGCCACGCCTTGTGCGCCATCATGTGGTGCTCCGCCGAGGGGAAGAGGTGCTCGCCGCCGCCGAAGGCGTTCTCCGCCGGGAAGGGCGCCCGCCACCACTGGCTGAGGCATCCGGCACCGGCGCCGCCCCCGCGCGGCGGCCGGTGGCCCCAGAAGAACAGGTAACGCAGCCGTCCGCCGTCACGCTCGGCGGCGACGGCCTCGGCGATGGAACGCGGCAGTCCGGTCAGGTCGGGCACCGTCACACCCTGCCACGCAGGGTCGGCACGCGGCCAGCGGTTATCCGCGCGGGCGACCGGCCGGGTAGGGCGACGGCCTCCGCCCGTGCCGCGCCGTGTCACGGCCGCAGGCCCCGTACGCCGAGGGGCCGGCGCGGTGCCTCAGCGTACGGCGACGGCGTAGGCGAGCAGCCACTCGACGCACTCGGTGACGTGCCTGGCGTGCGTCAGGTCCCGGCCCCAGGCGTACAGGCCGTGCCGGGCCACGATCACCGCCGGGACGGCCGCGTCGTGGGCCTCCTCGAAACGGTCTCCGAGCTCGGCCATGTCCTGGCTGTTGGCGATCACCGGGACGACCACCTCGTCGTCGTGCGCCAGCCGTCCGATGCCCTTGAGCATCTCGATGTCGCGCAGCGGCACGCCTGCGGGCCAGTGGTGCCCGGCGACGACGGCGTTGACGGTGTGGACGTGCACGACCGCGCCCGCGCCGGTCAGCGCCGCGACCCGGGCGTGCAGGCCCGCCTCGGCCGAGGGCCTGCGCGGTTCGACGCCCTCGACCGGCACCGTCTCACCCGAGGGGCCGACGACCGAGACGTCGGCGGCGGTCAGCTCACCCTTGTCCAGGCCGCTGGCGGTGACCGCCAGCCGCAGCGGCTCACGGCTGACGACCTCGGAGAGGTTGCCCGAGGTGCCGCGCATCCAGCCGAGCCCGGCGAAGCGCGCCGCCTCGGCCGCCAGCCGGGCACCGGCCCCGAGGACCAGCTCCGCCGTACGGAAGTCCCGCCCGGCGCTCATCGCGACCCCCCGAAGCCCGGCTCCCCGAAGCCCAGCTCTCCGAAGGACGCGACGACCGGGTGCGGGCCGAAGTCGGCGTTCTCACTTGGTTCGCCAGGACGGCGCAGGCCCGTGGTCCGCCAGCCCGCGGCGGCGGCCGCGTCCAGTTCGGCGGGCACGTCGGACAGGAAGAGCAGGTCCGTCCCGCCGAGTTCGGCGGCGATGCGCCGGTAGGACGACGCCTCCCGTTTCGGCCCCGCGTTCACCGTGTCGAACCACCCCTCGACGAGGACGGACAGGTCCCCGTCCCCGGTGTGCGCGAACCACGGGCGCTGGGCGGAGACCGAGCCGGAGGAGAAGACCGCCAGACGCCTCCCCTCGGCGTGCCAGGCGCGCAGGGCCGGGGCCACGTCGGGGAAGAAGTGCGCGGTCAGCTCGCCCGCCGCGAACCCCTCCGCCCAGATCCGCCCCTGCAGCGTCTTCAACGGCGTCGCCTTGACGTCGTGGTCCATCCAGTCGTGCAGCACCTTCACGACCTCCTCGGTCGTGGCGCCGCCGATCTCCTCGACGGCGGCACGGACCTCGGGGTCGTCCCGGTTCGCCTCGATCCACGGCCCGAGCCTGGGCCTGGCGAAGGCGTAGAGCCCCACGTGTACGGACTCGGTGGAACTCGTCGTCCCCTCGATGTCGAGCACGGTCCATCCGGTCATCGGGCGAGCACCTCCACGAGGTCGGGGGCGTGCGACGGGGCGTCGGTTTCGATGCCGTGAACCATCAGCTCTCCTCGGTGTGGCCGGAAACGGCGAAGTGGTCGCGGACACGGGACGGCTCGTAGACGCCGTGCTCGGTCACGATTCTGGTCACCAGGCGCGGCGGGGTGGCGTCGAAGGCCGGGTAGTAGCCGACGACCCCCTCCGCCGCGGTGCGCCGCCCCAGCACGTGCAGCACCTCGTCGCCGTCACGCCGTTCGATCACGACGTCGTCGATCGTGCGAGCCTGCGGGTCCGGCGCGTCGATCAGCGCGTGGTACGGCACGCCGAAGGCGTTCGCGGCCAGGGCGACCCCCAGTGTGCCGACCTTGTTGACCACGTGACCGTCGAGCGTGACCCGGTCGGCCGCGGTCAGCGTCACGTCGGCGAGCCCGTCGGCCAGCGCGGCCGCGACCATCCCGTCGGTGATCAGGGTCGGCCGGTAGCCCATCTCGACGAGCGTGGCCGCGGTGAGCCTGGCCCCCTGCAGGTAGGGGCGGGTCTCGGTGCAGACGAACTCCAGGTGCTTGCCCGCGGACCGCGCCGCCCGCACGGTCGCGATGAGGAAGGCGTCGGCCCAGCAGTGGGTGAGCACCCGCGCGCCGTCACCGAGCAGGCTCGCCGCGTGACGGCCCAGGGCGGCGCTGCGCTCCCGGTAGGCGGCGTCGTGCGCGTGGGCGGCCCGGGTGACCGCCTCGACCAGCTCCGTGCCCGAGGCCGCCTCCGGCCCGTCGAGCACCACCCCGAGCACTCCCTGTACGGCGTCGCGGATGTGGTTGTTCGTCGGCCGCGTCGCGATGAGCCTGGCACCCGCCCGGCGCAGGTGGGCGACGGCCTCCTCGGGCGGTTCCCGCCGGGCCTCGCGGGCGGCCAGGACGAGTCCGGCGGTCGCCGCGAACAACGGTCCCGAGCTCTGCGTGACCATCCGTTCGATGGCCGTCGCGACCTCCTCGCTGGTCGTGCAGCGCACCCAGCGCACCTCGAACGGGTAGACGCGCCGGTCGAGGATCTCCACCGCGTCGTCGGTGATCCTGACGGAGTCGGCCAGGACGGGGGTGTCACTCATTGAGGCCTCCATGAGACGTCGCCGTCCACGGGCGGCCGGGTACCGCCCGGCGTCATCACGACGACGGCGACCCGGCCCCTGCCCGCGCTCATGCCCTCACTGAACAACGTCACGCCGCCCGGCGCCAGCCGTGCCCCGCCGGGCATCCGTGTGTTCCCGGCCTCCGGAAGGTACGGCCGCACAGCGGTGCCGGCGCACGGGTGAGCGTCCCGCGGGACGCGGGGTCAGACCGCCGCGGGCGCCCGCATCAGCTCGGCGCGGTAGCGGGCCAGGGCCGAGGGCAGGCCGATCACGACCACACCGACGAGTCCGCCGCCGTCGTGGTAACCGACCGCGACCTCCCCGCCGAGGTCGCCTTCCAGCACCCGGATGTCGTCGCCGAGCCCCGGGGCGCCGAAGGACTGGATGCGCAGGTCGTACTGGTCGCTCCAGAAGGTCGGCAGCGGCGTGAACGGGGCCGGATCGTGCCCGGCCTGCCCGAGGTCGGCCAGCAGGGTCGGCACCGCGCGCTTGGCCGTGTCCGTAGGAACGCTCCAGTGCTCGACCCGCCGGGCGACGTCGTCGTAGCGGGGGTTGGGGAAGCGCGCCACGTCGCCGACCGCGACCACGCCGGGACGGCCCTCGACCCGCAGCGCGTTGTCACAGAGCACACCGTCGGACAGGTCCAGGCCGTTGCCCCCGAGCCACTCGGTGTTGGCCGTGGAGCCGACCGCCTCGACGACCACGTCGGCCTCGGCCACGGTCCCGTCGGACAACTCGGCCCCCGCGGGGGAACCCTCCCCGAGGAAGCGCCTGACCGTACGGCCCAGCAGGAACCGCACCCCCTCCTCCTCGTGACGGCGCCGGAGCGCGGCCCCCAACCCGGCGCCGAGCGGGCGGAGCATCGGCTCGGCCTCGGGGGCGACCACGGTGACCCGGCAGCCGAGCACGCGGGCGGTCGCCGCGACCTCACAGCCGATGAACCCGGCTCCGACGACCAGCACCCTGGTCCCCGGCAGCAGCCGCGCGCGCAGCGCCGCCGCGTCCTCAAGCGTCCGCACCACGTGCCGCCCCTCGGGGCCGGGCACGGGCAGCCGCCTCGGACGCATCCCGGTCGCCACCACCAGCCCGTCGTAGCCGATCTCGGTGCCGTCGGCGAGCCGTACGGCGCGCGCGGCCAGGTCGGCCGAGGCGATCGGGACGCCGAGCCGCCATATCACGTCGGCCACCGCCGGGCGGAGCCTGAAGGCGACCGCCTCGTGCGTGACCTCCGAGGCCAGCGCCTCCTTCGACAGCGGCGGCCGGTTGTACGGCAGGTGCCGCTCGTCGCCGACCGCGACGATCTCCCCGGTGAAACCGCCCGCCCGCAGTCGTTCCGCCGCTCGCAGGCCGCCCATGGAGGCGCCCGCGATCACGATCCGGCTCGCTGCCACCGTCACCCCTCGACCGTGATGGCCTGCAGCGGGCACACGTCGGCGGCCTCCTCGACGGCGTCGCGCAGCGCCTCGTCCACGTCGGGCTCGTAGGCCAGCCGGCCGTTCTCGTCGAGCCGGAAGACCTCGGGCGCGGAGAAGACGCACTGCCCGTGGTCCTTGCAGACGCCCATGTCGACGATGACCTTCATTTCACTACTCCTGGTGATACGGGGAGGGACAGGGGTCGGTGCGGCGCCGGGAAACCGCCCGCACGGCAGGCCCCGGGCTTCGGCGATCCGCCGATCGGCGCCTTGAGACCCCGCACGGAGAGGTGGTCCACCCACACCGTCCCCGCCGTCGGGCGGGCACCGACCCGCTCGCCGCCGATCCGGTGGTCGTTGCGGACGGGGACACCGGCGACAGTGGCCATCCGCTTCTCCTAACCGTTTGACTCCAAACAAACTAGGACCTGCCAATGGCGACGGTCAAGGCCGGCGACAGTTCGTTTGGAGTCAAACGAACTGCTCGAACAATGTCGCGATTTTTCGTGGCATGTCGGTGAACTCGCAGGTCGGCGGGAGGGGTAGGGGGAGGTTCCGCCGTTCGCCCTGGTTTCACCGGCGGCATGCGGGCCGGGTTTTCGATCCGTGGGAATGGGCTCTTGCGTCAACTTCATTTGAGCACATACGATCCCGGCCACGTGGTTCGTACGGGTACGAACGAAACATGTCTCCGTGCCGCCCCATGCTTCTGTTCTGTCCCAATGGAGGGTCGCCATGGCCGTCAACGAATCGGCAGCCACCCCGGCCACGCTGTCACGCCGACGGATCGGCGTGCCGGACATCGTGTTCTTCGTGGTTGCCGCGTCCTCCCCGCTGACCGTCGCGGCGGGTGGAACCCCACAGAACTTCGCGACCACCGGTGTGCTCGGCGTGCCGTTGATGTTCCTCATCCTGGCCGCCGTGCTCGCCCTCTTCTCGGCGGGATACGCCGCGATGAGCCGTCACATCTCCAACGCGGGCGCCTTCTACGCCTACATCACCCACGGTCTCGGCCGTGTCCCCGGTGTCGGCGCCGCCTTCGTGGCGCTGGTGGCCTACAACGCCATGCAGGTCGGGCTGTACGGCCTGCTCGGCTTCAGCACCTCGGGATTCCTCTCCGGCACCCTGGGTGTCGAGGTGCCCTGGTGGATCGTCTCGCTCGTCTTCCTGGCGGTCATCGCCCTCCTCGGCTACCGCAGGATCGACCTCAACGCCAGGGTGCTCGCCGTCCTGCTGGTGTGCGAGGGCCTGCTCGTCCTGGTCTTCGACATCTCCCAGATCTCCACCGCCCCACAGGGGCTGTCGCTGGAGCCGTTCGGCTGGAGCGCGCTGACCACGGGAGCGGTCGGCGCCGCGTTCCTGTGGACGATGGCGGCCTTCATGGGTTTCGAGTCCGGGGCGATCTACAGCGAGGAGTGCCGGGACCCGCGCAGGACCGTCAGCCGGGCCACCTACATCGCCGTCGCCGTGATCGGTGTCTTCTACGCCTTCACCGCCTGGGCGACCGCGATGGGAGCCGGGCCGGGCGACGTCATCGCCGCCTCCCGCGAACACGGCCCCGAACTGGTCTTCGTGCTCGGTGAACGGGCGCTCGGCCCGGCCTTCTCCACCCTCGGCCAGGTCTTCCTGATCACGGCGGTGTTCGCCGCCACGCTCTCCTTCCACAACGCGGTCGCGCGGTACTTCTTCGCGCTCGGCCGTGAGGGCGTGCTGCCGCAGAAGCTGGGACTGTCGCACCCCAGGCACGGCTCGCCGTACATGGGGTCGGTCAGCCAGACCGTCTTCGCGGCGGTCGTCGTGATCGCCTTCGGCCTGTTCGGCGGGGACCCGATGGGCACGCTGTTCAACTGGTTCACCAACCTCGGCGCGCTGGGCGTGATCCTGCTGCTGGTCGCCACCTCGGTCGCGGTCGTCGGCTTCTTCCGCAGGGAACGACGGGGGGAGAGCGCCTGGAACGTGGCGATCGCCCCGGTGCTGGCCGGGCTGGCGCTGTTCGCCGTCCTGTACGTCGCGTTCACCAACTTCTCCGCCCTGCTCGGCACCCCGCCGGACTCGGCGCTCAACTGGGCGCTGCCCGCCGTCGTGGTGCTGGTCGGCGTCGTCGGCCTGGTCTACGGCGCCTACCTGCGGTCCGCCGATCCGCGGGCCTACGCGCGGATCGGGCAGGGGGCGCCCGTGCGGGACTGACGGCCGTGTGCGGCGGCGCCGATCGGGGGATCGGGGCTCCGGCAAGGGTGACCTATACTTGTTCGGACCCATACGATCCATCCTGAGCTGCGAAAAGTCCGCTCAGAGGTGGTTTTTTCCTGGCCTTTGCGTCCTTTTCGGGACTGACGTCGAACATATGGTTCGAGGCCAAATGAGGCGAGTCGAGGGAGACACCGTGAGCATGGATTCCGTGGAAGGCGCCGCCGGCCATCCGGGGGAGCGGGACGCCGCCGTCCTCAACAGCTTCCCGACCGGCGCCGAGCTCGACAGCTACCTGCTCGGCGCGGGTCCCTACTACCTGCTCGAAACCGACCCCGTCCAGGAGTGACGGGACGTCATCCGAACACCATCCGGAGGAGATCCATGCGCCTCGACGAGGTCGACCTGGCGGACAACGACAAGTTCCTGGACGGCGACACCCCCTGGCGCATGTTCGACGTGCTCAGGGCCGAGGCGCCGGTGCACTGGCAGGACGAGGGCGAGTACGGCAGCGGCTTCTGGTCGGTGACCCGGCACGCCGACATCGTGGCCGTCGACCGCGACGCCGAGACCTTCACCTCGACGAAGTTCACCAACCTCGAAGAGGTGGACGAGCGCCAGGCGACCATCCGGCGCTCCCTGCTGGAGACCGACGGCCCCCGGCACGGCGTGCTCCGCCGGATCCTGCAGCGCCAGTTCACGCCCCGCGCGATCGCCGGATACGAGGTGTTCCTGCGCGGCCTGACCGCCAGGACCCTGGACGCCGCCCTGGCCAAGGGCACCTTCGACTTCGTGAAGGAGGTCTCGGCGGACTTCCCGATCAACGTGCTCGCCAAGATGCTCGACGTCCCCGAGGACGACACCCAGCAGCTCATCGACTGGGGCAACCGCATCATCGGCAACACCGACCCCGACTACGCCGACGTGCTGCTGCACAGCCAGGAGAGCGAGAAGTACCGCGACCTGCCCTTCCGCAGCCCCGCCTCCCTTGAGGTCTTCGAGTACGGCCGGGAGCTGGCCCGCAAGCGCCGGGGCGGCGACGGCACCGACCTGGTCAGCAAGCTCGTCAACGAACCGACCGCGGACGGGGTCCCCCTGTCGGAGCGCGACTTCGACAACTACTTCCTGCTGCTGGTGGTCGCGGGCAACGAGACCACCAGGCACGCGATCACGCACTCCATGCGCGCGCTGATCGACAACCCGGGCGAGGCCGAGCGGCTCCGCCGGGACCCGTCGCTGATGCCGGGCGCCGTCGAGGAGTTCCTGCGCTGGGCCTCCCCGGTCTACCACTTCCGCCGTACGGCCACGCGTGAGGTGGAGATGCACGGCAGGCGGATTCGCGAGGGGGACAAGGTCGTCATGTGGTTCGCCTCGGGCAACCGGGACGAGCGGGTCTTCGACGACCCCTACCGGTTCGACGTCACCCGCGCCGACAACGACCACATCACCTTCGGCAAGGGCAGCCCGCACTTCTGCCTGGGCAACGCGCTCGCCAGGCTGGAGATGCGGGTCATGTTCGAGGAACTGCTGCCCCGGATCTCCGACATCAGGCCGGCCGGCGAGTCGCGCCGCGTCCGCTCGAACTTCGTCAACGGCATCAAGACCCTGCCGGTCACGGTCACCCTGGCCTGACGACCACTCCGTGAGGCCCGGATCCACCGGGCCTCACGGAGTGGGTCCTGCAGCGGACCCTTCAGCGGACCTTCAGCGGACAGGGTCGAAGTCCCGCAGGGCGGCGGGCTGCCTGCCCGTGACGATCTGCTCGGCGAGCAGACGCCCGGTGACCGGGCCGTGGGTGAGCCCCCACATGCCGTGCCCGCCCGCGACGAACCTGCCGGGCGCGTTCGTCGCCCCGACGAGGGGACGGCCGTCGGGGGTGACGGGACGCGGGCCGACCCACGCGTCGGTGAGCCCGTCCCACGAGACGCCGGACAGCAGCGGCTTGGCCGAGGCGATGATCGCGTCGATGCGTGCCCGGTCGAGCGGGGCGTCCGCGTCACGGAACTCCATCGTCCCCGCGACCCGCAGCTTGTCCTGGTACGGCGTGCACGCCACCCGGACGGCGGGCAGGTAGACCGGCCCGGGGACGGGCTTGTCGGTGGGGACGGTGAAGGAGTAGCCGCGTCCCGCGCGCACCGGGACCCGGACCCCCCAGGCGGCGCCGAGATCGTTCAGCCAGGCGCCGGTCGCCAGGACAACGGCGTCCGCGACGACCGTCTCCCCGGCCCCCGACCGTACGGCCAGGCCGCCCGCCTCCTCGTGCACCCCGGTCACCCGGAAGCCGGAGCGGATGACGGCGCCCTTGGCGACGACCGACTCGGCCAGCGAGTGGGTGAACCGTCCCGGGTCGACGTAACGCTGGTCGTCGAGCCGGATGCCCGCCCGTACCTTGGAGGACAGCTGCGGCATCTGCTCGCGCAGGGCGTCGCCGTCGAGCGCGGTGTAGTCGATCTTCAGGCCGGAGCCGTCGATACGCCTGAGCTCGTGCAGCAGGCCGGTGGCCTGCCGTACGTTCTCGAAGGCCGCGGTGATGGGGGCCTTGATGGTCGGGGCCTCGACACCGTTGGAGGTCAGGGTGTCGAACGCCGCGAGGCACTCCTCGTTGAAGGCGAGGTTGGCGCGAACGGCGCGGTTCCACGACCTCCAGGTGCAGTTCGCCGCGAACCGGGTGAGGAAGGTCCACAGCCTGACGTCGGGGGTGGCGGGCACGTGCAGCGGCGCGCCGGGGTCGAGCAGGGAGCGCAGGCCGTACTTCAGGACGCCGGGCTCGTTCAACGGGATCGCCAGGCCGGGGGAGAGCCAGCCCGCGTTGCCCCACGAGGCGCCCGCCGCGACGCCGTCGCGGTCGACCACGGTGACCTCGACCCCGTGCTCCCGCAGGAACCACGCGGTGGACAGGCCCACCACACCGGCACCGATCACCACGACCGAGCGCGGCCCACCGTCGACACCCATGACCACTTCTTTCGCTTCTTGAGGGGTTCCTACCATTCGAGCATCGTTGGAACAGAGGAAAAATGAACTGTATGCCGCGGACAAGTGGATCGGGGAGGTTTGACGGACAACGACAAAGACCGAAGATCAGGGGCGGCCGACGGCCAGGGCGATGATCATCGCCAGCCGCTTCTCCGGCACGTCGAGCCGCAGATCGGTGATCTCGGCCATCCTCCTGAGCCGGTATCTCACGGTGTTCGGGTGCACACCGAGACGTTCGGCGGCGGCGGCCAGGTCCCCCTGCGCCTCAAGCCAGGCGCGCAGCGTCGCGATGTGGCGGGTGCCGTGCTCGGCGTCGTGCCTGGTCAGGTCGGCGACGGGGCCCCGGGAGGGGACGCGCCCCGCAGAGGCCGCGGCCCGTAGCCGCTGCAGCAGGATCTCATCCCACGACTCGTCGTAGACGACCGCGACGCCGCCGCCGGGCCGGGCCGCCCGCAGGGCGAGGCTCTCGTCGGCCTCCTGCCTGCAGGAGGGCAGCTGCGCCGGGTCCGCGGTGCCGCCGACGCCCGCGAGCACGGTGACCTGCCGGGGCAGCACCCGCACCATCGCGGCCAGCCAGTCCAGGGCGGGGGTCACGTCGTTGCCGCAGGGCAGCAGCGTGTACAGGGTGTTGCCGAACAGCGTGCTGCGCCCGGGCCGTGACCAGCCGAAACCGGTGGTGGCCCGCTCGAACGCCAGCAGCACCGCGGCGTGCCGCTCCTCGGCGATGTGCGCCTGGAGCGCGATCACCCGGAACCGTCCCCTCGGCAGGCCGAGCCTGGTGATCACCGCGTGGGCGTCGGCCGTACCCTCCAGCAGGCGGATGACCAGGTCGGACTCTACCTGGCGCTCCAGGTCGGCGCTGACCCGGGAGCGCAGCAGGTGCAGCGCCACCGCCCGGGCCCCGTCACCGAGGACCGTCCTGTGCCGTTCCGGCAGGGGCCGTTCACACTCGACCCAGATCGACCCCAGCAGCTCACGCCCCGCCCGCACGGCGACCACCATGCGGCCCCTGAGGCCGTGCTCGGGGGAGGGGCCGACGAACAGGGGCTCGTCGGAGGTCGCCAGGTGCGCGAAGACCCCCTTGCCCTCGAACAGCCGTCGTACGGCATCCGGCACCCGCCTGCCCAGGATGGTCTCAAGCCGGGCCGGGTCCGCGGTCTGCTGCGAGCCCGAGTAGGCCAGGACGCGGGACATCTGGTCCTCGATCGTCACCGCGGAGCCGACCTCGTCGGCGAGGGTGTCGGCGAAGGCGAACAGGTCGGTTGGCCCCCGCCCGGCGTCGGTCTCGCGCCCTTCGAGCACCAGGCCGTAGACCACCCCGGACAGCTGGCTCCAGGAGACCTCGGGCTCGACCAGCAGCACGGCGATGCCGGCGCCCACGGCCTCGGCGAGCACGGCCTCGTCGAGCGGCGGGCTCACCCGCACCAGCATGGCGACGGCGCGCGCCGCCCGCGCCAGGCGGACCGCCTCGGCCGCCGAGTCCACGCCGACGGCCAGGAACACCTCACCCGTCGCGGGACGGGCGTCGGTCGGGTCGTGCACGACCACACTGCGCAGCTCGACGTCCCGGGATGCCGGGGCGCAGCACAGCCGGGCGCCGTACCCGCCGAGCACGTTGACCAGCCGGTCCAGCCTCAGCATCCGGTGCGTCCGGGAATGCGGCCTCTGGTGCGTTCCACACCCCGATTCTCCCCCGTCCCCGCCGTTCCCCGGTCGTGTCGGGGGAACGGGTCCGCAGACCTCCCGAAGGCCTACGGTGAGGACATGCGCCTGACCGCCTTCACCGACATATCACTTCGTATCGTGATGCGGTTGGCCGTGGCACGGGAAGAGGACCTGCTCACCACCCGTACGGTCGCGCTGGGGCTGGCGGTGCCGTACTCACACGCGGCGAAGGCGGTGGCGCGCCTGGTCGAGCTCGGCCTGGTCGAGACCAGGCGGGGACGCGGAGGCGGGCTCCGGCTCACCGGTGCGGGCCGGGACGCCTCGATCGGCGGCATCGCCCGCGCGCTGGAGAGCGGGGGAGACCTGGCCGGATGCGAGGACGACCCGCCGTGCCCGCTGCGGGCGGCGTGCAGGCTCCGTACGGCGCTGGCCGAGGCCAGGGAGGCGTTCTTCGCCTCGCTCGACCGGATCACCGTCGAGTCCCTGGTGGCCTCCCCGACCGGCCCCGCGCTCGTCCTACTCGGACGGGGTCCGGGGCAGGAAGGGCGGGAGGGGGACCTTCGTCCCTAGAGGAGATGGCTTTCGGCCCCAGTGGCCGGTGGAGATGACGGGCTTTAATTTGTATGTCAGATGAATATTTAACTTCCTCCCGTTCTCTCCCATCCCCTCCCCTGGAGGCCACGTGCTTTCCCCGGAGTCCGCCGAGACCGTCCGCGCCACGCTTCCCGTCATCGGAGCCTCGCTCGACGCGATCACCACGCGGTTCTACGCCACGATGTTCGCCGACCGTCCCGAGTTGCTCGACGGCCTGTTCAACCGCGGCAACCAGGCCAGCGGTGAGCAGCGAAGGGCACTGGCCGGGTCCATCGCCTCCTTCGCGACCGCGCTGCTCGACCACCCCGACGAGCGCCCCGACCGGCTGCTCGCCAGGATCGCGCACAAGCACGCCGCGGTCGGGGTGACCCAGGACCAGTACGTCATCGTGCACAAATACCTCTTCGGGGCGATCGCCGACGTGCTCGGCGACGCGGTGACCCCCGAGGTCGCGCAGGCGTGGGACGAGGTCTACTGGTTGATGGCGGGCGCGTTGATCGCCATGGAGGCCCGCCTGTACGCCGAGGCCGGAGCCGGCGAGGGGGAGAGGACCTGGCGGCGCTGGAGCGTCGTCGAACGCCGCGAGGAGACACCCGACGTGGCCTCCTTCCTGCTGAGGCCGCTCGACGGGGAACCGGTGCCGCCCGCGCGGCCGGGACAGTACGTCAGCGTCCGGGTGCTGATGCCGGACGGCGTCCATCAGCTCCGTCAGTACACCCTGTCCGGTGGGCGGGACGGCCTGCGGCGGATCACGGTCAAGCGGGTGCGCGGTGACGGCTCGCCCGCGGGCGAGGTGTCCGGTCTGCTGCACGAGACGGTGCGAGCCGGTGACGAGCTGACGCTGTCCGCGCCGTTCGGGGAGGTCACGCTTGAGGACGGCGACCGCCCGCTCGTGCTCGCCTCGGCGGGCATCGGGTGCACCCCGATCGCCGCGATGCTGGGGCACCTGGCCGAGACCGGTTCCGAGCGTCAGGTCATGCTGCTGCACGCCGACCGCTCCCCGGCCGACCACGCGCTGCGCGAGGAGACGGCCGAGCACCTCGGGTCGCTGTCCCGCACCGAGAGCCTCCTGTGGTACGAGGACGGGGCACCGGAGGGGGCCAGGACCGGGCTGATGGACCTGGCCGGAGTCGAGGTGCCCGAGGGCGCGGTCGCCTACCTGTGCGGGCCGCTGCCCTTCATGCGCCGGGCGCGTACCCAGCTCATCCACGCCGGGGTGGCGGCGCGTGACGTCCACTACGAGGTCTTCGGTCCCGACCTCTGGCTGGCGGACGAGGACGCCTAGGACGACAGAACGGCCACCCGGTGGCCGTCCGGCGGGTGCCGGGCGGCCGCGGGTGGCCGTCCCTTTCTCTATGTGGTGTCCCGGCTGGCGGGATCGTGATGGTCCAGGGGGTGCGTCAGCCGTGTGGACAGCGGGTCAGCGCTTCTCGGTCCTGAGGGAGACGATGGTCCCCGGCGGGAGGTAGGCCGTCGAGGTGGCGCCCGCGGAGACCCACGGCCCCACGCTGTAGACGTAACCGACGGAGGGGTTGGCGTGCAGGATGGTGACGCCGACCCGGTGCTGACCGGTGCCCGAGGCGCAGTAACTGGAGGCGTAGGACCCCGAGGTGGAGACGTTGCAGCTTTCGGGGGCCGCGCTGGCGCCGGAGGCCCCGCCGATCAGGAGCGCGCCGGTGAGCAGGGTCGCCGCGGACAGGGACAGTGCCCGGATACGGGGTTTCAAGAGCGTTTCCTCCGGGGGGTGGAGAGAGGTGGGGGGTGATTCGCGGGTACGGCGGAGCCGCCCGCGTGGCGGCCGGAGCGTGTGCTCCGGTGTCCGCTCTCCTGGGGTGGCACACACCAGGGAACGGAGGCTGGAGGGTCAGCGCGCGGGCGCGCCGACGAAGACGGCCGTGCTGGAGTTCGTGGTGGAGGAGATCCGCCCGGCGGGCTTCAGGGGAGCGATCGCCCATGTTCTGGCTTTCACGTCTTCTTCCTCCGCGGGGGGACTTGGAGTGTCGGAAGCGCCGATCGGGCCTTTCCTTTAGGAAAGTTTCCTAAATAGGAAGATACTTGCCTGGGAAGATGAGTCAAGGGCCGACGGCACAGTAGTTTCGGCCGACCGTGAATCCCCCCGGAACCGGCTATCGGACGTGTTCCCTCGGCCGCTGCCCGGAGAGCGTGGGAAGCGGTGAGGCGGAGTCCAGCGGGACCTGCTGCCCGCGTACCAGGTCGAGCTGGACCGTCTGGCGCGGCAGCAACGCGTCCAGCAGCCAGTCGCCCGCGATGCGCGTCCTGCCCCCGGGGATCGCCAGCAGGTGATACCCCCTGGCGACCACCTTTGCGGGCAGCCCGGAAAGGGGCACCCCCAGTGGGTCGGCGGCGGCCTTGACCCCGCCGAGATCGACGACGAACCCGAGGTCGTGGTGCCGGTACGGCTCCCGCTCCGCCCTGCCGTAGGAGGCGGCCAGGTTGAGCGCGGCCCGCGCGCCCTGCCGTACGGCGTGCTGGGCGGTCATCGCGGTGTACTCGCCCGGCCTGGTCAGATCGGGTACGGCCGCCGCGTCCCCGCAGGCGAGGATCTCGGGATGGCCGGGGACGCCGAGATACTCGTCGACCAGCAGCCTGCCCCGCTCCGTCGGCAGCCCGAGCGACTCGACCAGCGGGTCCGGCCGGACGCCGACGCACCAGATCAGCGAGCGGGTCGGCACGAACTCCCCGTCGGAGAGCCTGACCCCGTCCGAGGTCGCCTCGGCCACGCTGGTGCCGGTGCGGATCTCGACGCCGCGTTCGGCCAGGGTGTGGTGGGCGACCCGGGAGAGCCGCTCGTCCAGGTCGGGCAGGATGCGCGGGGCGAGATCGGCCAGAATCCAGCGGACCGGCTGTTCGCGCAGCCCGGGGCGGCGCCGCCAGGTGTCCAGCGCCAGCAGCTGCCCCTGGGCGGCGACCTCGGTCCCGGTGTATCCGGCGCCGACGACGACGAACGTGCACCGCGCCCGGCGCTCCTCCCGGTCGTCGGAGGCGTCGGCGAGCTCGATCTGCCGGATGAGATGGTCACGCAGGTAGAGGGCCTCGGCGAGGCTGCGGAAACCGTGGGCGTGCTCGGCCACCCCGGGAACGGGCAGCAGCTTGTTGACGCTGCCGACCGAGAGCACCAGGCGGTCGTAGCCGATCTCACGGCTTCGCCCCTCGGGGTCGACGCACCGCACCCGCCTGCCCGCCACGTCGATCGCCTCGACCGAGGCGAGCAGGTGCCGTACCCCGGGGCAGACGCTCGTCAGGGGAATCGCGATCTTGCGTGGGTCGAGGATCCCGGCCGCGACCTCCGGCAGCAGCGGGAGATAGAGGAAGTAGTCGGTCGGGTTGATCAGGACGATCTCGATCGCGCCGCGCGCCATCCGGGAGAGGGTCCGGGCCGCGCTGAAGCCCGCGAAGCCCCCTCCCACCACGACGATCCGTTGCCGCTTGCCCATGTCCGGCCTCCTCCGGTGGTGAATCCCGCCCTATCGGCCCTGCCCGCCACACGCGGCGTCAAGCGTCGGAGGGGCGTAACGCCCGTGTGAAAAACGGTGAACGTCGTCCGGCAAGGCTCACCTCGGATCGGGCTTTACCCGTGAACGACATGCCATCCCTTGTTCATGAAACTTATGCCTGATAGAACGGACGGGCCGTGGCCAGGAAGGCCCGGCGACGGAAAGGACGGCCGATGGGCGACCTCGTCATCGTCAACTGCACCGTGGTCGACAGCAGGGCGGACGGCACGACCGCCGAGGGCGCGCGAGTGCTCACCGACGCGGCCGTGCTGGTCAGGGGAGAGCGCATCGTGCTCACCGGCCCCCGGGAGGAGGTCCTGCCCCACGCCGAGGGGGCGAGGGTGATCGACCTGGACGGCGCCCACCTCACGCCGGGCCTGGTCAACATGCACACCCACTTCTCGCTGTCGCTGCCTGGCGGCGCCGGGGAGGGCGTCAAGAACCTCAACCCCCACGAACTGGCCCTGCACATGGCCGACGGGGCCCGGCGCACCCTGCGCTGCGGCGTCACCACCGTGCGGTGCGTGGCGGAGAAGGACCACGCCGACTTCGCCCTGCGCCGCGCCATCGAGGCGGGCACCGCGACGGGACCGCGCATCTTCACCGCGGGGCAGGCGCTGGTCTGCACCGGCGGCCACGGCCACGAGGGCTCGGACACCCTGGAGTGCGACGGCGCCGACGGGTTCAGGCGTGGCGTCCGCACGCAGCTCAGGGCGGGCGCCGACCTGATCAAGGTGATGATCTCCGGCGGGATCGCCGGGGAGCACGAGCGCATCGACACCCCGCAGCTGTTCTCCGACGAGATGGCCGCGGTGCTCGCCACCGCCCACGCCTGGGGGCGCAAGGTCACCGCGCACGCCGGCCCCGCCCCGGTGATCGCCGAGGCCGTGGAACTCGGCCTCGACTGCGTCGAACACGGCTACCAGCTCACTCCGGAGGTCGCGGCGGCGATGGCGGCGCGCGGCACCGCCCTGGTGCCGACCCTCATCGTCACCAGGTGCAAGGAGTTCTTCGACGAACTCGGCGTGCCCGAGTGGATGCAGTGCCGCTCCCTGGGGGCCGGCCCGCGCCACCTGGAGAGCTACGCCATGGCCCTGGAGGCGGGCGTCGAGATGCTGCTGGGCAGCGACATGCCGCCCTTCTGGAACTTCGAGGGCACCAACGCGACGGTGCGGGAGCTTGAGCACATGTCGGAGGGAGGCCTCGGCCCGGCCCGCGCGCTGTACGCGGCCACGCTGGGCCCCGCCCGCTGGCTCGGCGCCGCGCAGGACATCGGCACCGTCGAGGAGGGCCGCTACGCCGACCTCGTCGCCATGGACGCCGACCCGCTGGACTCGGCGTCGGCCTTCCGCACGATCCGCTGGGTGATGAAGGGAGGCCGGGTCGTCCGCGACGACCGGGCCGGAGAGGCGAACCATGTCTGAGAGCGCGTCCGGGACCGCGAGCGCCGACGTCGAGGCGATCTCGACGGGCATCGACGACATGTACGAGGCGTTCCTGCGGGGTGACCGGGCGCGCTTCGACGCCCACCTGCACGCCGAGGTCACCGTCTGGGAGACCCATCTGCCGGGGCCGCTGCGCACCCGCGCCGAGCTGGATGCATATCGTGAAGAAAGGGACCAATCGGGCGCCCGGCCCGTCCTCGACGGGCTGCGCGCGCAGGACAGACGGATCGACGTGTGGGGGGACACCGGCGTCGCCCGCTACGTGCTCGTCGCCGAACCGCCGGGCGCCCCCGCCGAGTACAGCAGGGTGACCGACGTGCTGCGCCGTACCGGTGACACGTGGCTCATCGTCCACCACCACGCCGAACTGCTCGGACCCTGAGGCCCTGAAAGGAGACGTCACCGTGGAGAACCCCGTGGAGAACACGGAAGACGGCGACATGGAGCTCTACGACCTGCGGGTCGTGGTCGACCGCATCGAGGGCAGGTCCGTCTGCGGGATGGAGGTCGGCGACTGTTTCACCCTGGAGAACAGCGCGCACCTGCGGCTGCCCGACGGAGGGCACTTCTGCGTGTACGCGCTCGCCTCGGTGCTGCCCTTCCTCGCGGCCAAGCAGCGTGACCTCGCCTCGGGGGACTGGCTGGCCCAGGACTCCCTGTTCGCCTGTCCCGACCCCGAGGAACGGCTGGTGATGCGGGTCGAGCGCACCGGCCGCCGCAGGATGAACTCCGCCGACCTGACCTGAAGGAGCCCCCATGACCGTCGCCGAGATCGGCCTCGGCCTGCAGAGCGACAAGAGGGCGGGCGACTACGCCAGGCTCGCCCGCCGCGCGGAGGAGCACGGCTTCGACGTGCTGAGCGTGTTCGGCGACCTGATGTACCAGCCCCCGATCTTCCCGCTGCTTGAGATGGCCGCCGCCACCCGCCGGGTACGGCTCGGCCCGGCCTGCCTCAACCCCTACTCGGCGGCGCCGTACGAGATCGCGGGGCAGGTGGCGGCGCTCGACCTGGCCTCGCACGGCCGGGCCTACCTGGGACTGGCCAGGGGCACCTGGCTCGGTGCCGTCGGCATCGCCCAGCCCAGACCGCTGACCGCGCTCGACGAGGCGGTGAAGGTGGTCCACCTGCTGCTCGCGGGCGACCGGGAGGGGTTCGAGGGGGAGATGTTCCGCCTGGCCCCGGGCACCGCGCTGCGCTACGCCGTGCACAGGCCGCGCCCGCCCCTGCTGCTGGGCGCGTGGGGGCCGAAGGGGGCCGCCCTGGCCGGGCGGATCGCCGACGAGCTGAAGGTCGGCGGCAGCGCCAACCCGGCGATGGTCCCGGTGATGCGCGAGCGGGTCGCGCGCGGCGCGGCGGATGCGGGGCGCGACCCCGCCGACGTCGGGCTGGTGTTCGGCGCGGTGACCGTCGTCGACCGGGACGGGGCGGCGGCCAGGGCCAGGGCCCGCACCGAGGTCGCCATGTACCTCGCGGTCGTCGCGGACCTCGACCCGACCGCGAACGTCCCCGCCGACCTGCTGGCCCGGGTCAAGGAGCTGGTCGACGCCGGGCGGCACGAGGAGGCCGGGCGGCTGATCCCCGGCGACCTGCTCGACCTGTTCGCCTTCTCCGGCGATCCCGAGCACGTCGCCGCGCAGGCGCAGGCGCTCATCGACGCCGGGGTGCGGCGCGTGGAGTTCGGCACCCCGCACGGCCTCACCGACGACGGCGGCGTCGATCTGCTCGGCGGCGCGGTGCTTCCGCTGCTCGACCGTTCCCCGCGTGTCGTGGCCGGTTGAGCACGAGGGGGTCACGTTCCGTCATGTCGAAACCCGATCCGCCGATAACCTTCGGTGCATAAGGCGAAAGGCGCTAATCACCTCACAGTCCTGATTTCAGGAACGTTCAGCAAGCGTGAACATATAGCTGAACGAAGGAGGCCACATGACGACGAGGCGCACCAGAGGCCCGGGGGCAGGCCGGGTCGGGGTGATGGACAAACGCGGGCGCGCCGACCGGGCGGCGGCCAACGCGGGCGCGCCCACACTGGAGTTCACGGCACGGACCCCCTACGACGAGTACGTCGGCACCGAGGTCCTGCACGGCCTGCAGCGGACGGTCACCGACGTGCCCGAGGAACTGGCGTTCCTGGTGACCACCCAGGTCATGGAGCTCTACTTCGGCCTGCTGCGCGCGGAGTGGACCCTGGCCAGGGGGCTGCTCGACGAGGACGACGTGACCGGGGCCACCACGGTGATCGTCAGGAGCGTGCGCCACTTCGAGGCGCTCAACGCGGCCTGGACGGCGCTCGGCTGGATGACCCCCGCCCAGTTCAACTCCTTCCGCGACGAGCTTGGCGAGGCCTCGGGATTCCAGTCGGCGATGTACCGGCACCTGGAGTTCCTGCTGGGCAACAAGTCGGAGTCGCTGATCCGCCCGCACCGCCGGGACCCGAAGGTCCACCAGGAGCTGCTCGACGCCCTGCGGGCCCCGAGCCTCTACGACAGCACGCTGGCCCTGCTGGCCAGGAGGGGCTTCGACATCCCCGTGCGGCACGACCTCGCCGCGGAGTACGTCCCCAGCCCGCTGGTCGAGGCGGCCTGGGTCAGGGTCTACGCCGAGCGGGGGCCGGGCGATGAGCTGTGGGCCCTGGGCGAGGCGCTCACCGACCTGTCCGAGCGCTTCTCCGACTGGCGTTACCGTCACCTCATGGCGGTGCGCAGGTCCATGGGGGCCAAGCCGGGCTCGGGCGGTTCGAGCGGGCTGAGCTGGCTTGAGCGCAGCCTGCGCCGGGAGGTCTTCCCCGAGCTGTGGTCGGCCAGGACGGCGATGTAGCGGTTCAGAAGAGCCGGGGGGTGACCACCGAGACCACGGTGGTGACCCGGTCGGTGTCGTTGTACATGCTGTGCGGGACCGCGGACCTCAGGTGCACGCTGTCACCCGGGTACAGGCGGTGCTCGACGCCGTCGACCTCGTAGATCAGCTCGCCCTCCAGCACGAAGGCGAACTCCTCACCCGGGTGGCCGTAGGCGTCCTCGCGCCGCCCGCCGGGGGCGATGCGCACCAGCAGCGGTTCGAGGACGAGGTTGCGGCCACGGGCGGAGAGCATGCGGTAGGTCTGCTGTCCCGAGATGTACTCGGTGGCCCCGGCCTGCGCCCGGGTCAGGGTGAAGTGGCCGGGCGGCTGCGGGGCCTGCGGCTCCTCCTGCCGGGGCTCCTCGCCGAAGAAGTCCCCGACGCTGCGGCCGAGCGCCGCCGCGACGCCGTTCAGGGCGGTCAGGCCGATGGCGGAGATGCCCCGTTCGACCTGGGACAGGAACCCGATCGAGAGGCCGGAGGCGGCGGCGAGCCCGCGCAGCGTCAGGCCGCGCTCCTTGCGGAAGCGCCGCATCCTGGCGCCGACGTCGCCGTGGACCCCCGCTCTCGCGTCGCCCTGGTGCTCCGGCACGGCCACCGGCTCTCCTCCTCCGCCTTGTTCGCTCCCGCCAAACATAGTTCACGGAGCACGGCGGTACGGCCCGCGGGCTCAGACCCGCAGCATCGCCGCCATCGGCGGTTCCTTGCCGGTGAGGTACCAGTCGCCGATCCAGACCTCCTTGGCGTCGGTCGGGTCGTGGGTGGCGAAGGTGCGGGCGTTACGCCAGAAACGGTCGAAGCGGTACTTGTTGGCCGTGCTGCGCGCGCCCGTGAGATCGAAGATCTCCTGGGTCACGCTCAGCGCCGCCCGGATGCAGGCGACCTTGACGCCGAACGCCTCCACGAACAGCTCCGTCGGGTCCTCGTCGAGGTCGCACCGCTCGATCCTGCGGGCGGTGTCCAGGAGGAAGGCGCGGGCGGCGCGCAGGTCGACCGCGCAACCGCCGATACGGCGGCGGACGAGGACGTCCTCCGTCGCGCTCTCGAACTCGGGGAAGCTCGGACGGTCCAGCTTGCGCACGTAGTCGAGGGCGGCGTCGAACGCGCCGAGACCGGGCCCGAGCATGATCGCCGCGTGCATCAGGAAGACGTAGGACAGGAAGGACGGGGAGGCGCCGTTGCCGTTGAAGTGGTAGCCGTCGGGGACGAACACCTCGTCGTAGACGATGGTCTGGCTGTGGGTGCCCCGCTGGCCCATGGTGTCCCAGTCGTGCTTCATGGTCACGCCCGGCTGGTCGAGGGGGAGCAGCGCGTTGTAGCGGCCCCTCCTTCCCTCAAGGGTGAGGCCGACGGAGGCCCACCCGCCCCCGCCGCTGTTGGTGTTGAACGCCTTCGTGCCGTTGACGACGAGACCGCCCTCGACGCGCCTGGCCGTCACGGGTCCCGGCGCCCCCGCCTCGGAGTTCGAGGCGCAGAGCCTGACACCCTCGTCGCGGATCAGGCGGGCCATCTCCACCTTCGTCGACTCGGGCAGCGTGTTGCCCTCCCGGAAGATCTCGAAGGTCACGAGCGCCTGGACCACGAAGTTCATCCCGGCCGAGGAGTCGCCCGCCATGATGTCCAGGGCGATCCTGAAGAAGTCCTCGGTGTACAGCTCGGGCCTGGCGTCGTTGATCCCGCCGAACCTGTGGGGCAGGCAGAAGGCGAACAGGCCCTCCTCCCAGATCCGCCGCATTGCGAACGTGGTGTCGACGTTGGCCGCGTCCACCTCGGCGGCGCTCTCCGGCAGTTCCTTGCGCAGGAGCGCGGCTCTGCGGGTGAGGTCGGTTATCCGTTGTCTGACGGTGTCCTCACCATTCATAGCGGAAGTCGCCCCGTTTTCCTGAAAAGTCATGACCTCTCCCGTCTTGCGGTCGTATACCCGACGAGCAGCTGGAACCCGGGCCTTCGACCTGCGCGCACCGCCGCGCCGGGACGTCCGTCAACCGGCCGGGCCGCGCCGCCCGGTGGGGTCCGGACCGGACGTCGAGGCGACCGTCCGCCGGACCTGCCGCGCGAGAGCCGTACCCGCGCTTCGAATTAAGTAAAATCCGTATTCGGATTCTAAGTCAAGGCTTGACCGAAGTGCCCGGCTGTCGGTTGCGCGGTATTGACGGAGCGAGGAGAGCGCCGGATACTCGAAAAAGAATACTGATTCGGATTGACCGATGTCGTCGGTCCGGGTCCCCGCCCGCACGACCGGCCGAACCCCCTCCCCACAGAGGAGACAGTGGAATGCAGCCCTTCGTCGTCGGACTCGGGGGCACGACACGCGCCTCCTCAAGCAGCGAGAACGCCCTGCGCCTCGCCCTCGACGCCGCGGCCTCCGCCGGGGCCAGGACCGAGCTGTTCGGCGCCGACTACCTGTCCGGCCTGCCGATGTACGACCCGGCGCGCCCACCGGGAGGCCCGGGGAGGCGCCTGGTCGAGGCGCTGCGCTCGGCGGACGGTGTGATCGTCTGCTCTCCCGGCTACCACGGGTCGGTCTCCGGTCTGGTCAAGAACGCCCTCGACTACGCCGAGGACCTCAGGGACGACGCCCGCCCCTACCTGACGGGCCGCGCGGTCGGCTGCGTCACCACCGCGTACGGCTGGCAGGCGGCCGTCACGACGCTGCAGGCACTGCGCACCATCGTGCACGCGCTGCGGGGCTGGCCCACCCCCCTCGGTGCGGCCCTCAACGTCGCCGAGGGTCGTGACGGGCGCGGCTGGAGGCCCGACGAGCGGGTGCTCACCCAGCTGCGCACCGTGGGACTCGAGGTCTGCGGGCGCGGCGTCGTCCCCCCGCCGCGGGGGGTACGCGGCGCACATCAGAACGGATCTTCGGATACTGCTACGGTGGGAACGCGCTGACAACCGGACCGAGGGGCGACGGCACCGCTGACGGCGACACCGACGGCAACACTGTCGGCAGCACCGACGGGGCCCCTCGCGCGTCCACGCTGGGCGGAGGGAATGGCATGTCGGGAGGCCCGGCGACCGCCCCCGGGAAGGGCGGCCCCGAGGACCACGCGGGGGGCAGCTGGCTGCCCGGCCTGCACGAGGGTCTGCTTGAGGAGCCCCAGCAGCGCCGCAGCCGCCGCTCCGCCCTGCAGATCCTCGACGCCGCCAGAACGGTGCTGGCGCGCGACGGCGTCGACGGCTTCACGATGGCCGCGGTCTCCGAGGCCTCGGGCATCTCCATCGGCGGGATCTACGGCCGCTTCGACGGCAAGCAGGGCCTGATGCGGGCGGTCGGGGACATGATCCTCACCCGCCTTGAGGACGACCTCACCGAACGGCTGGGGCGGGCCGAGACGACCCTGGCGGACGTGGTGCTCGCGTTCGTCACCTGCCTGTCCGAGGACGTCGCCTCCCAGGCCGTGCACCCCCTCGCCGAGCACTCGACGGACGACGAGCCGCTCAGGGCGCGCAAACTCCGCGCCCGTGAGCGCATGTTCGCCTCCTTCAGGCTGGCGGTGCTGCGCCACGAGGACGAGATCAGGCACGAAGACCCGGAGGCGGCCCTGCTGACGGTCTTCCACATGTGCCTGAGCAGCTTCCTGACCGCCTACGACCTCGGCGGCGGGCCGGGGCTGCCGAAGTCGGCGGCGCACCTGCGCGACGAACTGGCCCGAGCCGGTCTCGCCCACCTCACCTCCCCGGCTCCCCGGTCGTAGACCACGTCATCGGGCCCGCGACCGGAGCGCCGGCGAGCCGGGCCGTGTCACCGCCGAGGGCCGGATCGGGGAGCGTCCGGCTGAGGCCGCCGAACCCCACGGGCCCGGCGGCGCGGTCCGGGTCGCGACGGGGTCCCAAGCCCTGGCACGGAACCGGGCACCCGGCCGTGAGCGGCGTGACCACAGGCATCACCACAGGTGCTGACCTGCGGTGATGCCGCCTGTTGCCCCTCGCGCCGGGCGGGGTATCGCTCATGACATGAGCTCATCACCCAAGGATCCCCTGCCGGATCTCGACCCCTTCGACATCTTCGACACCGAGGCGGCCCGCCTCGACCGGTACTTCTCCGGACTCGACGAGGAGGGCTGGAACCGCCCCTCCCGCGCGGCGGGCTGGTCGGTGCGCGACGTCCTCGGGCACCTGGCGGGGGAGGAGCTGTACAACCACGCCTGCCTCGACGACGACCTCGACGGGTTCTCGGCGATGCTCAGGCGCGAGGGGGTCGAGGGCGGGTTCAACGCCTTCAACGACTGGTGCGTGCGCCGCCGCAGGGACCTGCCCGTCGAGGAGGTGCTCCAGGAGTGGCGCGAGGCCAACGGCGAGACCCGCGCGCGCATGCGGGCACTCGGCCGGGAGGCGTCGCTGCCGACCCTGGCCGGGCCGTACCCCGTCGGGCTGCAGACCTTCCACTACGACTCCGAGTACGCCACCCACGCCGACGACGTCGGGGCGCCCGTCTCGGAGGAGGAGGCCGACGACCGGGCCTGGTGGCGGGCCAGGGTCGCGGTCTTCGTGCTCGCCGAGCAGGGCTCGCAGGCCCAGGTCGAGCCGACCGCGGAACGGATCTGGGTGTACGCCTACGGCACGGCCACCCAGCTGCCCGTACCGATCTTCGTCGAGGCGACCGTCGGCAGGCTCCCCGACGACTACCCGATCGACCGCAAGGTCAGAGCCGCCCTGCGCTGCCTGGCCTGACCCCGCGGCCCCTCCGGCAGGCCGTACGGCTCGCCCGTCCTCAGGACGCCAGGAGGTGCGCGTTCGGCCTGCGCGCGGCCTCGGCCAGCCCCGGGATCTCCAGCACCGTGACGCCCGCCGCGGTGAGTTCCTCGGCGCCGCGGCAGTCGACGAACAGCAGGGGCTCCCGCCAGGCCAGCACGACCCGCCGCACCCCGCTGCCGATGATCAGCGTGCTGCAGGGCACCGGGCGGGAGTGGCGCACGCTGCACGGCTCCAGGCTGCTGTAGACGGTCGCGCCGGGCAGCCGGGGGTCACCGGGGGAGACCCTGGAGAGCGCGACCTCCTCGGCGTGCAGGTGGGGGCCGGTCTCCCGGGAGTGCCCCCTGGCGATCTCCACGCCGTCCGCGCCGACCACCACGGCGCCGACCGAGAAGGCGGTCGAGGAGGGCGGGCAGAGCCCGGCCAGGTCACACGCGAGCCGCAGCCACTCGTGGTCGTCCAACTCTCCCCCTCCGGTGGAACCCGTCCCCGCAACGCTACCGGCCCTGTCCGTGGTGCTCAGGTTCCCGGGTGGTCCTCCTGGCTCCTGAGGTAGGCCAGCACCGCGAGGACCCTGCGGTTGGTCCCCTCGTCCGGCGGGAGTGAGAGCTTGGCGAGGATGTTGCCGACGTGTTTGCCCACGCCCGTCTCCGAGATGGACATCATCCTGGCGATCGCGGTGTTCGAGTGGCCCTCCGCGACGAGCGCCAGGACCTCGCGCTCACGCTCGGACAGTGCCGAGAGCGGGTCGTGGTGGCGGCGCAACAACCTGCGCACGACGTACGGATCGACCACGGTGCCGCCGTCGGCCACCTGGCGCAGTACGGCGGCGAACTCCTCGACGTCGACGATCCGGTCCTTCAGCAGGTAGCCGATCCCCCTGCCCTCCCCGGAGTCGATGAGCTCGTAGGCGTAACTCTGCTCGACGTACTGGCTGAGCGCGACCACCGCCAGCCCGGGACGGGCGCGGCGCAGCTCGACGGCGGCGCGCAGCCCCTCGTCGGTGAAGCCGGGAGGCATCCGGATGTCGGTCACCACCAGGTCGGGGGAGTGCTCGGCGACGGCGGCCACGAGCGCCTCGGCGTCGCCGACCCCGGCGACGACCTCGAAGCCGAACCTGGCGAGCAGCCCGGCGAGCCCCTCCCGCAGGAGCACGGCGTCCTCGGCGACGACTACTCGGACGGGTCGTTCTGACCGCAAGGGATCTCCACACGTAGCAGGGTCGGTCCGCCGGGCGGGCTGGACATCAGCATTCTGCCGCCGGCGACGGAGACCCGGTCCGCCAGGCCGGTCAGACCGGTTCCCTCCTGCGGGTCCGCCCCGCCCCGGCCGTCGTCGGAGATCTCGACCACGAGGAGGCCGCCCGGCGCGCTCGCGGTGAGGGCGGCGCGCGTGGCGCCGCTGTGCCTGGCGATGTTGGTCAGCGCCTCCGCCGCCACGAAGTAGGCCGTCCCCTCGACGTGGGCGGGCAGCCGTTCCGGAAGGTCGGCGCGGACGGTCACCGGCACCGGGCAGCGGTCGGCGAGTTCGTCGAAGGCGGCGGCGAGCCCCTGGTCGGACAGTACCCGGGGGTGGATGCCGTGGATGAGCTCCCGCAACTCGGCCATGAACTGTTTCGCCTGGCCGTGGGCCTGCGCCATGGCCTCGGCGGCGGGGGAGCCGGGCGGGACGTCGAGCCTGGCCATGCCGATCTGCAGGGTGAGGCCGACGAGCCGTTGCTGGGCGCCGTCGTGCAGGTCGCGCTCGATGCGCCGCCGTTCGGCCTCGAAGGCGTCGACCAGCCGCGCGCGGGAGCGTGAGACCTGCACCAGCTGGGCGCGCAGCCGTTCGCCGGGGCCGCCCTGGAGCAGCGCCCGCGCGAGCGCCGCCTGCGCGCCCGCGAGCACCGCGATCGGGTAGGGCAGCAGCGGCAGCAGCACCAGGCCGGCCAACGCGTACGGCAGCGCCTCACCGAGGCCGCCGACCTCGGTGAAGCCCAGGGAGACCGGGTCCATCTCCCCGGCCACCAGGAAGGGGGCGGTCAGGAACGAGACCGTCAGCAGCGCCAGCAGCAGTACGACGGCGTAGACCACGGGCCCGGCCGTGGCGAGCAGGAGGGCGTAACCCAGCTCGCGCCAGGTCGCCGCCTCGGTGTAACGGGTCCGCAGCCACGGCCACGCCCCCGGCGCGGGCGGCGCGCGGTGCCCGGAGACCAGCGGCGGGGAGCCGACCATGCGTGTGCGCAGCCGTTCGACCCTGGCCAGGGCGGTCGCCACGACCGGCCAGAGGGCCACGAGCCCGGCGCCGAGCAGGATGAGCGCGACGGCGGAACCGGGGGACAGCGGCCGCCCGCGCGCCTGCCGCAGCAGCACCAGGCCCCACGGCCACGCGAGCGCCCCCAGCGCCAGCACGGCCCCCGCCGTCAGCGGAATCCCGGTCAGCAGGTAGCCCGCGGAGCGCCACGGCCAGCCCGTGGCCAGGAAACGGCGGTCGGTGACCGCCTCAAGCGGGGTTCTCGGTTCTCGGGACGGCACGCGCCCCACGCTAGCCCGCTGGCTCGTCCCGTCCCATCCGTCTGGCGGTAGTTCCCGGGTACGGCCGGCCACCCCCGGATCGGGTGTTCCGGCGTAGTGACCGTGGCCCGGGGCGGGTGATGTGCTGACGCGGCGTCCGGGACGGTCCCGGATGTGAACGGAAACGAGAGAAAGGCGGAACGGCGGTGGCGTGGAAGGACAGGGGCGTGCTCGCCTACCTGCTCATCACCTTCGGGGTCTCCTGGGCGGGGATGTTCGCCGTACGGCTGCTGCTGGGGATGTCCCTGGCAGACCCGCTGGCGCAGTTGTCGATGGCCTTCGTCCCGGCGATCGCGGCGTTCGTCGTACGCCGCTGGGTGACAGGGGAGGGGTTCGGCGACGCGGGCCTGGCGCTCCGGCTGCGAAGTGCCTGGCCCTACTACCTGGCCGCCTGGTTCGGCCCGCCCGCGCTGGTGGTCATGTCCGCCGGGATCGCCGCGGCCACGGGACTGGCCGACCCGAGCCTGGCGTCGTTCGACGACGTGCTTCCCGGCCTGCCGGGGTGGGCCTTCCTGCTGCTGCTGGTCGGCCTGATCCCCCTGCTGTCCCCCCTGTACTGGGGGGAGGAGTTCGGCTGGACCGGCTACCTGCGGCTGCGCCTTTTTCCCGGCCGCCCGGTGCTGGCCTCCGTCGTGACCGGCCTCATCTGGGGCGCCTGGCACTACCCCCTGGCCTTCCTCGGGTACGTCGAGTACGCCGACGTCGTGGCCGGGCTGCTGATCTGGACCGTCTCCTTCCAGTTCCAGGAGATCCTTCTCGGCTGGCTCCGCCAGCGCAGCGGCAGCATCTGGCCGTCGAGCCTGGCGCACGCGGGCAACAACATGGTCCTGTTCCTGCTGGTCGGCATGTTGCTGGGGAAGGAGGGCGCGCGGTTCGGCGGTTCGGCGACCGACCTGATCGTGATGGGCCCGCTCGTCCTGGCCTCGATCCTGGTCGTCGTCGGCGGGCGGGGGAGGCGCTCCCCGAGGAACGCCGTCACCGGGAGCGGCAGGGCCGCAGGAGCCGTCGGGGCCGGCTGACCGGACGGCGGTTCACGGCGGCCCCAGCCGGTGTCTCACGCCCCGGAAGTGTTCTTTGCCATGCGCCCGTTACTGTGGATTGAGAGCTGGTCACAGAGGGATGTCATGACTGGTCACAGGGGGGCGCCATGAAACGCATCATCGCCGTCACGGCTCTTGTCATGGTCACCACGGTCGGGCTCGTCGTCACCGGGACCGGCACCGGGACCGCGGCGCGGGCGCTGCCGAAGGACAACGGCAGGACACCGGTGAGCCGGTCACAGTACGAGACGCTCCTCAACCAGTGCTCCTACGCCGCGACGGCGCGGCGCAGGGCCGAGTGCCGGGACACGGTCAGGCAGGACTACCGGGCGGGCGGCGAGGAGAACCCGGACCTGGACTGCCGTGAGTACTCCGGGGTCTCCGTGTGCGGCAGGTTGCGGCTGAGCCCCGCCGAGCGGGCGTGCGTGCGGGACTCGGTCGCCAAGGGGTTGACCTACCGCCGCGCCGAGGTCGAGTGCTACGCGTTCACCTGACGGGCGGCCGGGGCCCGGTCAGGGCTTCCACTCCTCCTTCCAGCCGGGACGCAGGCGGTAGCCGTACGCCGTCTCGGTGAGCGCCTCGGTGAGCACCTCGTCGCGGATGGCGGCGACGGCCAGGGCGTGCGCCTCACCCGCGGTGAGGCTCTCGCCCTCGCGGATGCGGCCTTCGAGCCCGTCGAGGACGGCCCGGTTCCTGGTGAACATCTCGACGATCCTGATCTTCGCCTCGCTGTTCGAGCGGATGTGGTCGATGAACCCTCGGCCGCTTCCCGGGCCGAGGGTCCTCTCCCCGAGGGTGGCGACGAGGTCGGTCTCCGCGGCGAGGGCTTCGGCTCCGGCGACCTCGCGCCTGATGGTGTGGAACAGCCAGCCCGCGATCTCGGCGGTCACGTCATCTCCTTGGACATGCGCTGCCCCGGCGGCAGTCGCGATTATTTACGATCATTAATCGCAATTCCGGTCCTGTCGACAGGGGGCGGGTCGCCCACCGTCACGGCAGGACGGGCCCGGCGGGACGGGCCGATGGCCGGTCTTCGCCACCCGCCCGTCCGGACTCGCTCACGAGGCGGTAGCGTAACGACCAGATGTAGTGATTTTTCGGTGATTCGCCTGATGGTTGGGCATTTTGGGCTCGGGGGGAACTCCTCTGTCGTCCCACGCGTCATTCCGGTGTGAATCCCCCGACACCGAGAGGCATCGCCTGTGCGTAGCTCGTTCTTCGGAAACCTCGACCAGGGGCAGGTTCCCGGTCACTTCGCCCTGCAGAACGCCAAGATGCTGCGGGTGCACCTGAACGGGGAGGTTCTGGCCCGGCAGGGGTCGATGGTCGCCTTCCAGGGGCAGATGGACTTCGACTACGAGGGCGGCGGCGTGGGCCGCCTGCTGAAGAAGATGGTCACCGGGGAGGGCGCGCCCCTGATGCGCGTGCGGGGCCAGGGCCTGCTCTTCCTGGCCGACAACGCCGACGACGTCCACCTGTTCTACCTGGAGAACGAGGCGATCACCGTCAACGGCAGGAACCTGCTGGCCTTCGATCCGCAACTCACCTGGGACATCCAGCGGGTGCAGGGCGCGGGCATCGCCACCGGCGGTCTGTTCAACACCACCGTCCAGGGCACCGGGTGGGTGGCCGTGACCGCGCACGGGGCTCCGGTCCTGCTCGACGCCTCCCGTATGCCCACCTACGCCGACAGCCAGTCCGCGGTGTGCTGGAGCACGGGTCTGCGCGTCGGCGTCAACCGCACCTTCAAGGCCTCGGCGCTCATCGGGCGCGGCAGCGGCGAGGCGGTCCAGCTCGCCTTCCAGGGGCAGGGGTTCGTCCTGGTCCAGGCGAGCGAGGGCCCGATCGTCCCGCAGAACGGCGGCTGACACCCCGGCGGGAGATCCCGGCCGGGGTCACCGGGGCGGCGCGGGACGGGCGGCGCGCCGGAAGAAGGCCGCGATCGCGTAGGGGTCGACCGGGTCGGTGAGCAGGGCGAGCATCTCCTCCCGGCGTGCCGGGTCCACCTTGAAGGGATGGCCGAACACGTGCGGCCCGGTCCCGTCGTCCAGCAGCCTGGTCAGCATCAGGTCGCCCGGACGCGCCTGGGAGGGCAGCAGTTCGTCGGCCAGCGTGACCGGCCGCCCGGCCTCGTCCGCCGCGTCGCGCAGGGTGATCCGGTCGTCGTGGACGCCCAGCACCTCCCACAGGCGCAGCGGCGTCCCGCGCCACGAATCGAGCAGCCGGACCTCGTCCTCGCGCAGCCACTCGCCCCGCGCGTCGAGGAACTCGCCGACGACGTCGTTCTCGAACAGCGCCAGGTCGGCCAGGGCGGGCTCGGCGACCCGGACGCTCAACCCGACCAGGTCGTCGATCAGGCGGCGCCTGGCCGGGCGGTCTCCGTAGGCCAGCAGGCCGCGGAACAGGTGCGCGGCCCGCGCGGGCAGCGGATCACCCGGGTCGGTACGGCACGCGGCGTACTCGGCCGCGTCCCGCTCGGCGGGAGCCAGCCCCGGCGACAGCGCCAGCACCTCGGCGATGATCCCGGACGCCTCGAACGAGCGGCCCTCGCCCTCGGCCGATCTGGCGGCCAGCAGCAGCGCCGCGGGGTCGGTGCGCGGCAGGGCCTCGACGAGCCGCGCGGGCAGCGGCTCCCGTTCGACCTCGTCGGCGATCCTGGTGAGCACCGCCGCCGAGCGGCCCAGGTAGGTCAGCGCCCGCGACAGGTCGGCGCCCTCCCCGTAGGTGCGCAGCGCGCTGCGCACCAGGGCCAGCCTGACGACGTCGAGCGGGGCGAGGTCGGCGACGGAGTCAGGCTCCCACGGCGCGCCCACGATGCCGACCCGGCCGCCCCGGACCTCCAGCGAGGCGCCGTTCAGCAGCGGGGCGAGCGGCGGCAGCGGATCGGCGAACGTCTCGGGGTCCTTGGCCAGCAGACCGAGGACCGCGACGTCGATCGAGACCCCGGGGCTCGGCTCAAGTCCCTCGGCGAAGGCGCGAAGCGCCTCGAAGGCCCGCTGGGCGAACTCCTCGGTGACCCGGACCGCCCGCTCGGCGGAGAACCCGGCCAGCGTCGTGGTGGACAGCTCGAACCCGCCCCCGCGCAGACGCAGCGCGACCACCTCCTCCGGCCGCACCGCCGAGAGCCAGCCCTCAGGCCCGGTGAGGTACGGCTCGCCGGCCTCGACCACGGTGCGCACCGTGCCGCCCCCCGCGAGCGGCAGCCCGTCGCCGTCGGCGAGACGGGCCCACAGCCGCAGGTCGTCCACGGCCCGCAGCGTGCCGTCCGTCAGCTCGGCCCTGGTGGCCAGGTGCGTCAGCACCGCGCCCTCGCTCAGCGTAAGAAGCTCACTCACCCGTCCATTGTTCTCGACGTTCCCGATCCGCCGCACCGGGCCCCGGCCGGGGCCGGAACGTCAGGACGCCGCCGTCCCTTCGGAAAGGGGCGGCGGCGTTCGGGGACGGGGGGTCGGGACCCGGCCGTTCTGGCCGGGCGGGTGGTGAACGCGGGGGGTACGGGTTCTCCGCGGGCTCCGCGCCGGATGTCTCATCGTCGCGTCACGGAGAGGTGCCGAAACGCGGGTTGTCGGCGAGCCACGCGGCGTAGCGGACGCTCTGCCGTACCGCGTCGGCGTGGGCCGCCTTGGCGTGCTCGACGATCGAGGCGGCGGCTCGCGCACCCGGGCCTTCCGGATGCCAGCCGAGCAGTTGCCGCCACCGCAGCGGCGCGTCCACGAGCGGTACCAGCGCCACTCCCGGTGTCGGCTGGAAGGTCGCCTGGCACAGCACGACCGCGCGGCCGACCTTGGCCAGGTGCATGCATGTCGCCACGTCCGTCTCGTAGATGGTCTGCGGCGTGAAGCCCGCGCGGGCGCACGCCGTGGCGAAGCAGTCCCCGAAGCAACTGTCACCCGGGGTGACCGCCCAGCTCTCGCCTGCCAGTTCGGCCAGTGTCACCTCCTTCCGATCCACGAGGGGATGGTCCTCGTTGAGCAGGACGAAGACCGGGTCCATGCCCACGGTCAGCCACACCACCGGTCCCTCGACCGGCGGGGCGCTCTCCCCGCAGGCGCCGATGAGCGCGAAGTCGATCCGGCCGAGCATCACCATCGTGGTCAGCTCCCTGGCCGACCACGAGGTGTACGTGCTGACCGGTGTCGACGGCCACGCCCTGGCGAGCCGGTCGACCAGCCCGCCGAGAATGGGACCGTTGGTGGCTCCCAGCCGGTAACGGGGGATGTCACCGGTGGCGTTGGCGAAGCGGACCGCCTCCTCCTGGAGTTCCCTGGCGGCCGGCAACAAGACCATCGCCCTGGACAACACCAGTTCCCCGAGAGGTGTGGGCCGCGCACCGTTGTGGTCGCGTTCGAAAAGAGCTCCCCCGAGCACTCGCTCAATCCGTTTGAGCTGCGCGGTCAGCGCGGGCTGTGCCAGCCCGAGATGGCTGGCAGCTTTGGTGACGCTCCCGGCCTCTGCGACCGCGCGCACGATCCTGAGGTGTCGGAGCTCGAGATCCATACCGGGAAGGTAAGGCTAAGACGTTATGGCCGCAATGCAAACCGTGTCACGAAATCTGACTCAATTTCGTGAAAGCGCTCCAATGAGAAGGGAACAAGGAATGCCGAGAGGTGCGGCGCAGGCGGGACGGGGCAGGTGGAGGCCCGTGACAACGGGAGCCGATCCACGCGGTCCCACCGGGGAAGACCTGCTCCGAGAGCCCTGTCATCCGCACGTTACTCGCAATGGGACGTTTATGCACGCATCGGGCGAAGTGTCGATAGATCACACCAGAGAAACACGAACATGAATATCTCCGTCGCCATACGGGCCGGGGCGTAGGCCGTACACGACGCCGCGGGTCCCGGCCAGGGCTCCTGGAAGGCCCGCAGGGGGCCCGCAGGGGGCCGTGGAAAGGCTTTCGGGGATCACCCGGAGTAACACGCCCGAAAGGGGTGAGACAAGGTCCTGGGGCCGTAAGCCGATCCGGGAAGGAGAGCGGAGCATGAGCGAGGAACGACAGGCGGACGTCCAGGCGCTGTCCACGACCGACACCCGCGTCTACGAGGCGGTGGCCGTGCTCGCGGTCGACACCAGGACCGCGAGCGTCGAGGAGATCGTCCACGCCACCGGCCTGCCGGAGCAGGCCGTACGGCACAGCGTCGAGACCCTCACCAGGGCGGGCTGGCTGACGGCCGACGGCGGGTCCTACGCCATCGGCCGTCACGACTGGAGCGTCGAGCGCTGACCTCCCGGACGGGTCCGCGCCCGCCGGGCCGTACGGTCAGGACCGCCAGACCTTGGCCACGACCTCGGCGACGTCGGGGGCCTGGGCGAGGCCCGCGGCGAAGGCCGGTCGCCACAGGGTGGGGTTGAGGATGTCGATCCCGAAGACGGAGATCGCCGCCTGGTCGGGTGCCACGTGGGCGACCGCCGCGTCCCCGAGCGTGGTGACCTCCGCCTCGAAGCGCTCCCTGGTCTCCAGATGCGCCAGCGGCTCGACGACGACCACCGCGGAGCTGCCCGCGGCCAGGTCGGCGTTGGTCACCGAGCGGACTCCGCCGTCCATGTAGTGGCGCCCGCCGATCTCCACGGGCGGGAACACGCACGGCACGGCGCAGCTCGACGCGACGGCCGAGGACAGCGGGACACCCGAGTGACGGTCCCAGACCACGAACCCGCCGGTCGCGGTGTCGACCGCGGTGACCAGCAGCCGGCGCTCCGGCCACTCCTGCACGGGCAGCCGCCTGCCGATCTCCTCGGTCCTGGCCCCGGTGTCCCCGGTGCCGAGGGCGAGCGCGCCGACCCGCCGCCTGGCCTCCTCCGGGTCGAGGGAGGAGTCGTGGAGCAGGCCGAAGACGGTCATCACCGCCTCGGGGTCGACCTGCGGGGACGCGGCGGGCTCGGCCTCCGCCTGCGCGACGACCGCCTCCTCCAGGTCGACGCCGGTGGTCATGAGGGTCCCCACGACCGATCCGGCGGACGTGCCGATCACGAGATCGGCCTCACCCAGGTCAAGGCCCGCCCGCCGCAGGCCGGTCACGATGCCCGCCTCCCACGCGATTCCCGCGATTCCTCCGCCGCCAAGCACCAGTGCTCTCGTCATGTCCCCATTGTCGCGGTCGCGGGGAGTGTCCGCCCGAGTCGCGCATCCCCGACCGGTTCGAGCCCCCGGGAGGACGATCCACGCCGGATGGGGAAAGGTCGTGATTCCAGCGCGCAACCTCAATCAAGGTGAAGGTCGCGTTAGAGTGGAATGTGTCCGCGAACATGGAGCTCACCGTCGGCCAGCTCGCCTCGCGCAGCGGGGTCGCCGTCTCCGCCCTTCACTTCTACGAGGCCAGAGGCCTGATCAGCAGCCGCCGTACGGCCGGCAACCAGCGCCGTTTCAGCCGTGACACGCTGCGCAGGATCGCCTTCATCCGGGTCTCGCAGCGGGTCGGCATCCCGCTGAGGACGATCCAGGACGCGTTGTCGGCCCTGCCGGACGAGCGCACCCCGACCCGCGACGACTGGGCCAGGCTCTCGGCGGCCTGGCAGAGCGAGCTGGACGACCGCATCAGGCAGCTGCAGTTGCTCAGGGACGGCCTGACCGACTGCATCGGCTGCGGCTGCCTGTCCCTCGACCGCTGCGCGCTGATCAACCCCGACGACAAGGCGGCGGCCGGCGGCCCCGGCTCACGGCTGATGCTGCGCCCACGGGAGTGCCCGGTGGACTGCGACCCGCCGAAGGCCGGGGTCGCCTGAGGACCGTCCTCAGAGGCCGTGCGCGCTCAGCCAGAGCCGGTTGGCGCGCTGGTCGGCCATGGCGCGTCCGACGTCCTGGCCGGGGCCGGGCGCGTCCTGCTCGACGACCAGCCAGCCCTCGTAGTCGCGCAGCTCGCGCAGGACACCCGCGAGGTCGACCTCGCCCGCCCCGAGCGGGGGGAAGGCGTCGCCCGCGATGACCGCGGCCAGGTCGCCGCCTGCGGCCCGCGCCCGGTCGCGGGCCCGCCTGCTGGCGTCCTTCAGGTGGACCTGCCTGATCCGGTCGCCCCACAGCCGCAGCGCGGTCACGGGGTCACCTCCGGCGAGCCAGAAGTGGCCGGTGTCCAGGCAGATCGAGACGTCGGTGAGGTCGAGCAGCCTCTCGACCTCCTCGGGGGTCTCCACGAGAGTGCCCAGGTGGTGGTGGAAGACGGGTTCGAGACCGCGGTCCCGGCAGCGGTCGGCGGCCTCCTGCACCCGTGAGGCGAAGTCGGCCCACGCCTCGCCGGGCAGGCCGGGGGCGACACCCTGGGCGAACCGCCTGCGGTGCGGCGGACAGGCCAGGGTCAGGCGGGGGGCGAAGCGCGGGTCGGCCACCGGAACGCTCGCGAAGATCGCCAGCGCCGTGTACAGCCCGGCCAGTCCGGCGGCGAAGGCGTCCTCGTCGTCGTAACGCAGGTCCACCTGGCCGCCCGCCAGGCCCATCCCGGTCCTGGCCAGCCGGTCGAGCAGTCCGCCGCCGGTGCCCAGGTAGCCGATCGGCCCCGAGTCGATTCCCTCGTAACCGGCCTCAGCCAGCCCGTCGAGCAGGAGGTCGGGGCTCGGTGTACCGCCCCCTGCCCGGTTGATCCCGAAGTTGACGGGCGCGTTCGCGACCTTGATCGACATGGCCTATGTCGTGCAGGTCAGCCAGCGGAGGGGGTTGTCATGGGTGATCATGCGGATGGCGCCCTCACCGATGCCCGCCTCGCGGAGCCTGGGCAGGAGGGTGCGGAACAGGTGGCTGTAGCCGGCGCCGCCGTACCGCTCGATCTCGGAGACCCTGGACAGGCCGCTGCTGAGCAGCAGCCTGGAGGCGTAGCCGTCCTCGATGAGGTCGAGGGCGTCCCGCAGCCGGTCGCCGCCCATGGAGGTGAGACAGACGTAACCGCCCGACTCGACGACCTTGTGCGCGGTCATGGGGTCGGTGCCCGCGTCGGCGACGCTGATCCGGTGCGCGGGGACCCCCTCGGACAGGAGGATCTCCAGCAGGGGCAGGCCACCGCGCTCGGAGACGGCCAGGGGCAGGCCGGAGGCCAGGGAGGCCCTGGCGGCGGCGACCGCGAACCGCTCCTCGGCGGGGGTCGGCTCCTCGTCCCAGGAGCCGATCTCGCCGATCACCCCGGGACGGGAACCGGTCCCGTCGAGGCCGTTGTCGATCTCGTCCATCAGGTGGGCGGTGAGCGTGTCCACGTCGGCGGTCAACGCCCACGGCGGGCTGAACGGCCCGGCGAAGAAGCCGGTTCCGGCGATCACGGACACCCGGCTGCACGCCGAGATCCTGGACAGGGTCGCGGCGTCGCGACCGGTTCCGATGGAACTGAGCTCGACCACCAGGCCGAGCCCGTCGGACCTGCGCAGTTCGCGCAGCTCCACGGAGGCCGCGTCCTCCTCGTCCAGCCAGCGGTGCGGGTCGGACGGGACACCCGCCGCCCAACGCAGGTCGGCACGAAGGCGCTCGCGGGGCAGGACCGAACCGGTGATGGCGGACACGGCGCAGGGGCCGCTCACGGTCCTCACACTGACGGTCTTGACAAGGGGAGCCTCAGACATGGACGGACATTAACCCACTTTTGGGGCTAAAATCACCCAATTCACCAGGGTTTTTACCTTTGACTTGTCAGGGCCGTTTCGGGGTCTCGTCATCCCCAAGGGCGCGTAACGCCCGGTCGCGGCCGGAAAACGTCGGTCACCCCGGCTAGGGTCCCTCCCATGATCGCGACCTCACCGGAAACCCCGCTCTCCGCCGTCGGCCGGATGGTCCTGCCCGTCGGCGACCTCGACGTGGCGCTCTCCTTCTATCGCGACGTCCTCGGCTTCGCCGTGCTCCACGACCGGACCGACGACGGCTACCGCTACCTGCACGTCGGGCTGCCGGGGCAGGAGCCGGTCGGGGTGTGGCTCATGCCCGCCGCCGGCCGGGAGCGGGCACCCGGCGGCAGGCCGTCGCTCGTGCTCTACACCACCGACCTCGGTCGCCTCTCCCGGCGCCTGGGTGAGTACGGCGTGCGGGTGTGGAACGAGCGGGAGGACGCCGAGAGCCGTTCGCTGCACCTGGCCGATCCTGACGGCAACACGCTGATCGTCGCCGAGCTCAAGAACTGAGGATTGAGCGCGATCCACTCGAAGGCGCCTATTCTTTGACGAAACCAACGTCCAGGGGATCGAGTGGCCACTTCCAACGGGATGCATGACGAACGCGACGCCTCCGGGCGTCCGTCCGAGACCGGAGACGCCGACGTCCTGAAGGACGAGGCGGCCCGGCGTTCGGGCATTCACGGCTGGCTCGACGGTGTCAGGTCCACCAGAACCGGCCGCCTCACCCTCAAGATCGTCATCGGGGTCATCGGATCGGTGCTGGTCGTCGCCGGCCTCATCATGGTGCCCTTCCCCGGGCCCGGCTGGCTGGTCGTCTTCGCGGGCCTGGCCGTGCTGGCGACGGAGTTCCACTGGGCGCACCGCCTGCTGCAGTTCGGCAGGCGGACGCTGGCCGCCTGGACCGCCTGGCTCGGGCGCCAGGGCTGGACGGTCAAGATCCTGGTGGTCCTGGCCGCCGCCGTGACCGCGACGGTGATCGTCTACTACGGTCTGAGGCTCAGCCTTCACATCGACCTGATCGCCGAGGCGCGCGCCTTCCTGAGCCGCTGACCTCCGGCCACGCTCACGGTACACGCCCGGCCGGACGGGGATGGCGACGATCAGCCCCGCCCGGCCCGCGTGTCTCCGATTTCTCCCGTTCCCCATTGGAATCACCCCCAACCATCCTCTTCTTGGTCCTCTTTGGGCGAATCCCAGCAGTCCGTTCCCGAAGGCCGCCCTTGTCAGGGAAACCGATTCGGTATAGATCACAAACTATGAGTAGCTCCCGCCCTAGGCTGCGCCCGTGCCTGTGACTCCTGGAATCAACAAAACGCTCGGTGGCGCTGTCATCGCGGCATGCCTGACCGTGCTCGCCCCGTCCGCGGCCCACGCCGCCCTGCCGGCGGACGTCACCCTGCCCGACACCGGGGTGACCGTCAGGGAGAGCTCCGCGGACCCGCTAACGGTTTCCTCCTACACCCTCGGCAATCTCGCCTACCTGCGCAGAGGTGAGGCGTTCGCCAAGCAGAAGGGGTACCAGGAGATCACGGTGGCGCCGGGCGGGACCAAGGCGCTCGCGGTGCCCAGCTCCTACAGCTCGGGGCACGACTCGGTGCTGCTGGCCGACCTGGTCTCGGAGAAGGCCGTCAAGATCCAGACGGTGCAGAAGCCGTTCGTCGCCCACTTCGCCCACTGGTCCCGCGACGGCCGCAAGGTGGTCCTGACCGTCCAGCGCAAGGCGGCCGGAGGCTGGACGACGACCGGGTTCGTGATCGTCGACGTGGCCGCGAAGACCGCCCGCACCGTGACCGTCTCCGGGGTCGACCCCGCCGCCACGTTCCGCTGGACCCCGGACAACGCCCAGCTGGTCGCCGCCCACCAGGGTGGCGTCCGCTTCTACGGCCAGGACGGCACGGCCAGGCGCACCCTGGCCAAGACCGGCGCCCCGGGCGGAGGAGAGGACGTCTTCTCCCCCTCAGGCAAGGGGCTGATGACCTGGTGCCCGGCGAGCTACGCCGAGGACGTCTGCGTCTGGGACCGCAGCTCGGGCAAGATCGCGGTCAAGGTGAAGGGCGTCAAGCCGAAGGCCCTGCTCGGCTGGTGGGACGAGCGCAGCTTCGTGGCCGTCCTGCCCGGCTCCGGCGTCTACAAGGTCGTGGTCGTGGACGTCAAGGGCAAGGGCCTGCGGGTCCTGGCCGACGTCTCGGCGCGCGACTGGAACAGGAAGATCTATCTGAGCTACACCCGTAGCTGACCGCTCCGCCGGGCGCCGCCTCGCGGTGCCCGGCCGTACGGGACCGTCCCGGGACGCATGGGCGCCGTCCGGCGGGTCATGGAGGCGCGGCGCGCCTGATGGCTCAGAGGTACAGGCCGGTGCCGTTGTCGGTCTGCGGAGTGGCGATGGCGTGCAGGTCGCGCTCGCGCATGACGAGATAGAGCTGCCCGTGCACCTCGACCTCGTACTGCTCCTCGGGGTTGAACAGGACCTTGTCGCCGACCTTGACGGAACGGGCGTTCGCCCCCGCGCCGCAGACCTCACCCCAGACCAGCCGGTTGGCCATCTTCACCGTCGCGGGAATGACGATGCCCGCGGTGCTGCGGCGCTCCTCTGACTCCTGCTCGATCTTGACCATGACACGGTCGTGGAGCATCTGAATCTCGAATTTCGGGTCACCCACAGTAGAAGCTTATGGGAACGGCGCCCCCGGGCCACCGGTGATCCGGCGGACCCGTCAGGCGCAGGGCCCAGGCGAGCCTTGAAGTTCCCCGAGGGGCCGAAAGTAGGATTTTCCGCTATGACGTCCTCTGAGCTCGTGAACGACTTCGTCGCCTGGCACCTGGAGAGCAACCCCGTCCAGGCCACCCTGCTGGGGGCCGAGGGCTACGACCGGACCCTCGGCGACCTCTCCGAGGCGGGCTTCCTGGCCAGGGAGGGAGAGTCCCGGCGCTGGCTCGAACGCCTCGCCAGGGCCCCCCAGGAGGAGGGGTTCGAGGAGGAGATCGACCGCGAACTCGTCGTCTCGACGCTGCGGGGCGCCCTGGCGTACGAGGACTGGCCGACCTGGCGGCGTGACCCCGCGGTCTACGTGGGCACGGTCTTCGGCTCGATGTTCAGCCCGTTCCTGCAGCGCCTGGCGCCCGAGGCCGAGCTGGTCGAGGCGGCGGTGGCCCGGCTGGCCGAGGTCCCCGGCGTCCTGGCCGCCTGCCGGGCCAACCTCGACCCGGCGCTGGCCTCCGAGCTGCTGGTCAGGCGGGGGCTCGGTCAGGCGCGCACCGCGCGTAACTTCCTCACCGTGACGGTCCCCGGCCTGGTCGAGGACGAACGGCTGCGCGCCCGCCTGGCCGAGGCGGCGGAGCCCGCCGCCGCGGCCTTCGACGACCTGGTCGTCTTCCTTGAGGGCTTCCGGGCGGGCGGCACCTGGCGGATGGGGGAGGAGCTGTACTCCAGGCTGCTGTACGAGCGGGAGACACTGGGGTACGGCGCGGCCGAACTGCTCAAGCGCGGTCAGGAGGCCTACGAGGAACTGGACGCGCAGATGCGGGAGGTCGCGCTTCGGCTGCCCGGCGGCACCGAAGACTGGCACGCGGCCGTCACCGCGCTCCAGGACGACCACGCGCCGACCCTTGAGGACATGCGGGCCGAGTACGAGGCCGAGACCGAGCGGGCCAGGCGGTTCGTGCGCGAACGCGGCCTGGTGACGTTCGCGGAGGGGGAGGAGTGCCGCGTCGTGCCCTCTCCGGAGTTCCAGCGGCCCATCCTCGCCGTCGCCTCCTATCTGCAGCCTCCGCCGCTGTCCGCCTCCCGGATCGGGCACTTCTTCGTGCCCTTCACCCCCGACTCCTTCACCGGGGAGCAGGTCCGCCAGCGGCTGCGCACGAACGCCAGGGCGCAGATGCCCTCCATCGCCGTCCACGAGGCCTACCCCGGTCACCACTGGCACCTGTCCTGGGTGGCGGGCAGCCCCCGCCGGGTCCGCAAGCTGTTCCGCACGCCGTACTTCGTCGAGGGCTGGGGCCTGTACGTGGAGAAGGTCATGCGGGAGCAGGGCTACTTCACCACGGCGGCCCAGGAGCTCGCCCATCTGGACTTCCGGCTCTTCAGGGCGGCCCGCATCATCGTGGACACCTCGCTGCACTGCGGTGACATGACCGTCGAGGAGGCCGAGGAGTTCATGACGACGAGGTCCACGCTCACCCCGGGGACCGCCAAGGGCGAGGTGGACCGCTACTGCGCCTGGCCCACCCAGGCGCCGTCCTACCTGACGGGCGCCCTGGAGATCGACCGCATCCGGGACGACTACCTGGCCGCGGGACGGGGTGACCTGCGCGCCTTCCACGACAGGCTGGCGGGTTCCGGCGGCCTCCCCCTCGGCCTGGCCCGCAGGGTCGCCCTGGAGGGGTAGGACGTCGGCCGGGTCCTCGGCGAGGCAGGGGATCCGGCCGACGTGGGTGTCAGGCGGGCAGGCCGGACTCGATGGGCAGGCCCGCCTCGGCCCAGTCCTGGATGCCCTCGCGGTACTTGCGGACGTGGGTGTAGCCGAGCGCGGTCAGTCGCCTGGCCACCGCCTCGCTGTTGCCGCAGGAGGGGTTGGAGCAGTAGGTGACGATGGCGGCGTCCTTGTCGGGGAGCAGCCCGGCGGCGCGCTCGGCGACCTCGCTCTCGACCAGGGCGATCGCCCCCGGCAGGTGCTGCTGCGCGTAGTACTCGCCGCCGAGGGTGTCCAGAACGATTACGGAACCCGCCTCGATCGCGGTCCTCAGCTCGTCGCGGGTGATCAACTGGGTCATGACCGGCCTCTCGAAGGATAAATGGACTATAGTCCGTTTGTGTGAACAGGAGAGAAATTAGCGGACCGCAGTCCGCTTCGTCAAACGAGCCGCTGCGCGTGCTGATGGGCGAGCCGCCCAGGGAACGCGCCGACGCCGCGCGCAACCGTACGAAGGTGCTGGCCGCCGCGGCGCGGCTGTTCCGCGAACGAGGTGTGGACGGCGTCTCGATGGACGCGGTCGCGGCCGAGGCGGGCGTGGGCAAGGGGACGCTGTTCCGCAGGTTCGGCGACAGGTCGGGCCTGGCCGTCGCGCTCCTCGACGAACGGGAACGCGAACTGCAGGAGGCGATCCTGGCCGGTCCCGCACCCCTCGGGCCCGGCGCGCGGGCCGCCGAACGGCTGACCGCGTTCGTCGAGGCCTACCTCGACTATCTGCTGGCCCACCTCGACCTGGTCAGGATGTCGGAGACCGCGAGTCCCGGCGCCCGCTACCGCATCGGCGCCTACCGGTTCTGGCACCGGCACGTGGCGATCCTGCTCGCCGAGGCCCGTCCCGGCTGCGACGCCGACCCCCTGGCCCACGCCCTGCTCGCGCCGCTGGCCGCCGAGCACATGACGGCCCTGGTCGCCGAGTACGGCCCGGCGCGCGCCAGAAAGGCCGTGCGCGCGCTCGTCACGGGGTGAGAATCGTGCAGCCGAACGTGCAGGCGAACGTGCAGATGCCCGATTCGCCCTGGACTGTCGGAGAAGCGGTGTCAGACGTAGGTGCCGCGGACCTCGACGATGTCGGCGAGCGGGAACTCCAGATAGTCGCCGGCCTCCTCGCACCAGGCGTCCAGTGTCCCACCGCGCAGCTCACCGTGGCTGATGGTCGCGGTCAGTCCGTCGGCCAGCGTGATCGCGGCCCGCACGCCCCGGTCGACCACGAAACCGAGCAGCGACTGCTGGGCGGTGGGCAGGCGGGAGGCCATGCGGCCGATCACCGCCCACGTCCTGCCGTTGCCCCGGGCGCCGTCCCCGGTGGCCAGCAGCCGTCTGGCGTGCTCACCCGGGTCCGGCGGGGTGTCGAGGACCGGGTAGGGCGGTTGCTCGAACTCGGCCACCCGCCCCCCGGGCAGCAGGATCAGCCGCCCGCCCTGGGGCTCCTCGATCCGGGCACGGCGGACGGTGATCTCCCCGGTGTCCTCGACCGGGACCGGGGCGTAACCGTTCTCCCGCAGCGCGGCCAGGGTCTTGGCCGCGGGCACGGAGCTGGCGAGCACGGTCGGCGCGAGCAGCCTGAGCCCCAGCCTGCCCAGCCGCCGGTGACCGGCGATCTCGGCCAGCAGCACCGGGTCGGAGGCCTGGACGATGCAGGCGACCGTGGTCACGGTGACCTCGCCGTGCCGCCTGGCGATGTCGCGCACGAGATAGTCGAGCGGCTGCGGCACCGTGCCGACCTCGGCGAGATCGGCCAGCAGGTCGTCGGCGGAACATCCGGCGTCCATCGCCCGCCGTATGCTCGCCGGGCTGAAGCGCCACACGGAGGCGGCGCCCCTGGACTCGCGGTCGGCGGTCCGGTCGAGCAGTTCGGCCAGTTCGGCGGAGGGGGGACCCGTCACCACGGCGGTCAGGTCGGCGCCGAACAGCGCGCTGCGCCGTACGCTGGCCAGGGCCCTGATCGAGCACTCGGCCAGGAGCGGGTCGTTCTCGACGAGCGGCACCGAGTCGTCGTTCTCGTCACCGGCCGTCTGCAACGCGGCCAGCGCGCGCCCCAGGTCGGTGATCGTGTCGTAGGCGACCAGGCCGAGCATCCTGGCCTCCTCAAGCGCGGCGGGGGCGCACTCACCCAGCAGCGGGCGTTCGAGCAGCGGGGCGTGCCAATGGGCCGCCTCGACGAGCCCGGCCTGGTCTGCGCACGCCGTACTGGCGGGCAGGCGGGCCAGCACGCCCAGCACCGCCCGTCTGGCGCGGGCGACCATGATCCCCGCGGGGTCGTCGCCGAGCACCGTGCCGTATCTGCCGTCGATCCGGCGCAGCGACGAGCGTTCCATGCGCCACCAGGCGGCGAGCAGCACCCGGAGCCTGGCCGCCGCGTCGTCCAGCCGCCAGCGGTCGAACTTCTCGGTCGGCACCAGGCCGCCCGCCGTGTCGTCCCAGGCCAGCAGCCGGGCGACCGCGCAGATCTCCAGCAGCAGCCGGGTCTCGTCCTCGTCGCAGCCGATGTCCTTGGCCAGCCTGCGCACCTCGCGTACGCCGACCCCGCCCGCCTTCAGCAGCGGCAACGGGATCTTCGCGGTGTTCTCCAGCATCGCGGCGCAGCGTTCGACCACGTGGGGCGCCGCCAGGGTCATCAGGTGGTCGACGGCCTCGGGGTCGACGGGGACGGTCGCCAGGTCGGGCGGGACGGGGGTGAACGGGGGGTGGTAGTCGGCCCCGCGCAGCGCGAGCGCCACCTCTCTGGGCATCTCGGCGGTGTTCCAGCTCGGCCGGAAGAGCAGGCCGTGGTCGCCCGCCCACTTCTCCGGGGAGCCGGGGACCACGAACCGGCCGCCGTCGACGCCACGGGACGGGCCGTCCCAGGCGAACTCGTCGAGCAGTCTCCTGGCTCCCTCGGGAGCCCGTTCCAGCAGGGCGGCGAGGCGGCCCGGGTCGGAGAGCACCTCGATGATCTTGATGACCGTCTGGCGCTTCTGGCCGTTGGGCAGGCCGAGGGCCCTGGCCAGCGCGCGCAGGGCGTCGGCGCTGACGGTCCACGAGTTCAGGTAGTGGGCCAGCGATTCGCCGAGGCCGCACGGGGCCGTCCAGCAGCGGGCCAGGCCCCCGGCGAGCCGGATGCGTCCCTCGTCGTCGGGCCAGGCCAGGGCGTGGTCGGACAGCAGGTCGATCCAGGGGGCGGTCTCGGCCTCCGAGACGCCCATGAACCCGGCCAGTGTCTCAAGGTCGACGCGGTCGCCCAGGGCCAGGGCCGCCTGCGCGACCTCGAAGGAGGGCAGTGGAAGAGCGCGCATGACCGCGGAGATCGCGGATCCGTTGCCCAGCCGCTGCGCCAGGGTGTCGAGGCGCCGCGGCCACGGTGCGGCGATGGCGTCCGGCCGGTTGGCCAGGATTCGGGTGAGCCGTTCTTCGTCGAGGGTCTTCAACCAGCCGAGCAGGTGATCGTCCATCTCGCAGCTCTCTGCAGGAATCTCACACGGGGACTCTCCGTGAGCCATGAACATCCACGGTAATGCAGAGGGCGTCGCCAGGGGACGCACCGCGCAGAATGCGACAGGTTCACAGGATGTTCACCGTGTCACCGCCAGGTCAGCACATGGTCACCGCCAGGTCACCGTCGGGCCGGCGGTGGATCGGCGACGGGCGGGAGGCCGGGATCGGCACGGGTTTGGCCGGTCCCGGGGCCGCTCGCGGGGGTGCGTCACGGGCCCGGGACCGGCCGGCGCCAATGAGGGAAGAGGCGGCGCCGTCCGGGATGGTCTTGGCGGGGGTACGACGGGGGCGTCAGCCGAGGACGGCCCAGACGATCTTGCCGTAGGGGGCCAGGGGAGCCCAGCCCCAGCGCACGCTCAGCGACTCGACGATGTGCAGTCCGAGCCCGCCGATGTCCAGGGGTGACGGATCGCGCAGCGCGGGAAAACCCGATCCCGGGTCGTTGAGCGCACAGGTGACCAGACCTCCCCGGCGTAGCAACGAGAGCCTGATGGGTTCCTTGGCGCGTGACTCGGCCAGGCGCAGGCCGTGTCTGAAGGCGTTGGTGGCCAGCTCGGAGACGATGAGCTCCATGTTCTCGACCAGGTCGGTGAGCTTCCAGCCGGTGAGTGTCCCCGTGGCGAAGCTGCGGGCGGAGTGCACCGACTCCGCCTGCGGGGGAAGCACGAAGGTGGCGCTCGCCATGGCCGCTGATCCGGAGAGGAGATCGCGTGCCGTATCGGGCCACCAGCCGACGGGGGGCCACCAGTCGAGCGCCGTCCAGGAGGTCCGGGAGAGCGCGGTGTGGGCGGACTGCACAGCGATCATCATGGTGCAAACTCCCGTGCAGGTGCAAGAGCGAATGCACGTGCATAAGGTGCGTGCAACCGCTACGGTTACCCATGAAATCGGCAATCGGACAGAAAGGGGATCTTGTCCGCGGCTGGGAAATCTTGGGCCGCGAAGTGACAGACTGTCGATCAGGAAAGCGAGCGAGGAGCAACCACGTGTCCATGGACCCGCCCGGTACCGGTTCCACCGTTCGGCGCATCATGCTCGGCGCAAGCCTGCGTCGCCTGCGTGAGGAGAAGGGGCTTCCCCGTGAGGTGGCCGGATTCCACATCCGGGCCTCGGAGTCCAAGATCAGCCGGATGGAACTGGGTCGCGTCGGTTTCAAGACACGAGACGTGGAAGACCTGCTCACCCTGTACGGCGTGCTCGACGACGCAGAACGGCGCGGCCTGCTGGAGATGGTCCGCGAGGCGAACACCCCCGGCTGGTGGCACAAGTACGGCGATCTCCTGCCGAACTGGTTCACCACCTACGTGGGGCTGGAGGAGGCGGCGAACGTGATCCGCACCTACGAGGTGCAGTTCGTTCCCGGCCTGCTGCAGACGGCGGCCTACGCGCGCACCGTGATCCGGTTGGGCTACCCGGACGTGCCGGAGGCGGAGATCGAGCGTCGTGTGCATATGCGCATGCAGCGTCAGGAGCGCCTGACGAAGAAGGACGGCCCCCGCCTGTGGGCCGTCATCGACGAGGCGGCCCTGAAGCGCCCTATCGGAGGACGGGAGATCATGCGCGAACAGCTCCAGCACCTGCTGGAGGTGGCCGCGCTGACCAACATCACCATCCAGGTGATGCCCTTCCGCTTCGGCATGCACGCGGCCGAGGGTGGTGCGTTCAGCATCTTGCGGTTTCCCGAGTCCGACCTGTCGGACGTCGTTTATGTCGAGCAGCTCTGGGGTGCCCTCTACCTGGACAAACGTGAGGACATTGATCCATACCTCACGGCCATGGAGCAGCTGTGCGTGGAAAGCACCACGCCTGGGGGCACCGCCGAGATCCTCGGCGACCTTCTCAGAGAGATCTAAATGAACCACACCTACAACGGCATGCCCGCCACGGACCTGGCCGGGGCGAGTTGGCGTAAGAGTCGTCACAGCAACTCGACGGGCAACTGCGTCGAGCTGGCGGAACTGCCCGACGGCAGTATCGCGGTCCGGAACTCCCGCTTTCCCGGGGGTCCGGCACTGATTTACACCCGCGACGAGATCCGTGCGCTGGTGCTCGGGGTGAAAGACGGGGAGTTCGACAGCCTTACGGTGTAACGCCGTTTTCACATCGGGGCGAGTGGTTAACCTCGCCGTGTCGATGACGTAACCCGGGGAGCGGGTCGGCGGGGAAGAGTGTGAGCCAACAGCGAATGGGGGCTCAAGCCATGCTCGACCGGATGACCCTGTATCCCGTGGCCGACGACGTGCTGTTCGCACCAGGCGGTCGCGTCGTGATCCGCACATATGGTGTCGCCTCGCAGGCCACAGGCGACGGTGCGACCACTCCGGTGTCCTACCGCACATGGGTCACCGGAGTACGCGACCAGCCCTGCCACTGGAGATGGAGGCACTGCGAGGAGGCCCGCGCGGGCCACCAGGAAGTGCTGATGTGGTTGACGGGCCGCGGACCGCGGCCCGGCTCTCAGACGGGGGCGTTCCAGGTGAGCGCCACCGGTTCGCCGTGTTCGAAGCCCAGCCGGGAGTAGGTCCCGGTGTCCAGGCGGAACAGGCGGCCGTCCCGCGCGGGAAGTCCCAGCCAGCGGGCGCACAGCACCCGCAGCAGGTGACCGTGCGCCACCACGGCGACCGTGCCGTCCGCGGCGCGGGCCCGGGAGATCACCCGGTCGGCGCGCTCCGCGACCTCCTGCGCGCTCTCACCGGGATGCTCGGCGTCCCCGGGGACGACCCCGTCGCGCCACAGGTACCAGCCGGGGCGCGTGCGCCGGATGTCCACGGTCGTGATGCCCTCGTAGCCGCCGTAGTCCCACTCCCACAGGTCCGGGTCGACCTCGTAATCCGTCAGTCCGGCCAGCTCCGCCGTACGGCGGGCCCGCGACGCGGGGCTGACCAGGGTCAGCCCGAAGGACCTGCCCCCGACCAGCGGAGCGAGCGCCCGCGCCTGCTCCTCACCTCTGGGGGTCAGCGGCAGGTCGGTACGTCCCGTGTGACGCCCGTCCCTGCTCCACTCGGTCTCACCGTGCCGCAGCAGAATCATCTCGTCCATATGTGATCCATCATGCCGGTACGGCCTCCTGGTTCTGGTGGGGTGGGTCCCTGATGAGCGCGCGACCGGCGGAAGGGGTCGTGAGAAGCTGGGGCCGTGACGATATCTGTGGGTTTGGTGGGCGCGGGGCCGTGGGCGGAGATGGTGCACGCACCGGTTCTCGCGGCCGGACCGGACACGCGCCTGGTCGGTGTGTGGGCGCGGCGCCCCGAGGCCGCGGCCCGGTTCGGGGTCCCGGTCTACGAGCGGATCGAGGAACTGTTCGACAACTGCGAGGCGGTCGCCTTCTCCGTGCCGCCCGCCGTACAGGCCGAGCTGGGGGTGCTCGCCGCGCGGGCGGGCAAGGCGCTGCTGCTGGAGAAGCCACTCGCCGCCGACCTCGACGGGGCCAGACGGCTCGCCGAGGCGGTCGCCGAGGCAGGCGTGCCCTCCCAGATGGTCCTGACCTGGCGTTACTCCGCGGCGACCAGGGCCTTCCTGGCCAGGGTCTCGGCCATCGAGCCCTTCGGCGGCAACGCGGTCAGTGTCTCCGGCTCCATGCTGGGCGGCGACTTCGCCACCCCCTGGCGACTCGAACGAGGCGCGATCCTCGACATCGGCCCGCACATGATCGACATGTTGGACGCCGCGCTCGGCCGGATCACCGGCGTGCGCGCCCACGGCAACCCGCGCGGCTGGGTCGGCCTGCTGCTCGAACACGAGACGGGCGCGGTCAGCGAGGCGTCGCTGTGCATGAGCGTTCCCGGCGAGACGCCGCCCTCCAGGGTCGACGTGTACGGCAGGCTCGGCAGCGAGCACCTCGACGGGAACCGCCTCGGCTCCGACTCGTTCGCCGTCATGCTCTCCGAGTTCGCCGAGACCGTCGCCCGCGGCGGCGGCCATCCCCTTGACGCGGCACACGGCCTACGCCTCCAGGAGGTGATCGCCGAGGCCGAACGGGAGCTGGAGGATCAGGCTTGACTGTGTCTCTTTGCTCCGCCTGGCGGCGTCGCGGGCTTGGGCGCTTCGGGTCGGTGTCTTCCCTCGTCACTGCGTCGCTGCGCTCCTGCGTTCCTCAGTCCAGACACCGACGCGCCCAAGCCGGCACTCCTCATGCACGGCACCGGGTTCGCGGATGTTGGGAGGGCGGGCTTGACGGAGGAGAGGATCGGGGGGATTGATAGCGTTGGTTTGTTGCACAGCGTGTAGCGAAGTCCGGTGTGAGCCCGGCGCTGTCCCGCAACTGTCATGGTCAGGGGAGCGTTCTCCCTGATCGAGCCAGGTCGCCTTCCGCTGTGCCGACGCTGTCTGCCCTCGTGGAAAGGGTGACCCCGTCCCTTCACGGGTCTCTCCTGTTCCGATGACCGAAAGGATCCCCCCGAGTGAGGCCCGTACGTATCGCCCTCGTCGGCGCGCTGTCCGGTGTGCTTGCCCTGTCCGGATGCGCCGGGAGCACCGAAGGCGCCGGAAACACCGGGAGCACGGCCGACCCGTCCGCGACGACGGCGCAGTCCCCGCAGGGGGCGGCCTTCCCCGTCACCGTTCAGGCGGGCAACGGCCCGGTCGTCGTCCAGAAGCGTCCGGAGCGCATCGTCTCGCTGTCGCCGACCGCGACCGAGAACCTCTTCGCCGTCGGCGCCGGCCCCCAGGTCGTCGCGGTGGACGACCAGTCGAACCACCCCGCGCAGGCGCCGAAGACCACCTTGTCCGGGTTCAAGCCGAACGTCGAGGCGATCGTCGCCAAGAAGCCCGACCTGGTCGTGCTCGCCAACGACATCGACGGCGTCGTCGGCAAGCTGGGCGCGCTCGGCGTCCCCGTGCTGGTCGAGCCCGCGGCGGCCAAACTCGACGACGCCTACGACCAGATCACCGACCTGGGCCTGGCCACCGGCAACGTGGACCGGGCCGAGGAGGTCGCCGACGGCATGAGGAAGCAGATCGAGGCCCTCGCCGCCGAGGCTCCCAAGGACAAGAAACTGACCTACTACCACGAACTGGACAGCACGCCGTACTCGGCGACCTCGACCACCTTCATCGGCCAGATCTACGGGCTGTTCGGGCTGACCAACATCGCGGACAAGGCCCCCGACGCGGCGGGCGGCTACCCCAAGCTCTCCGCCGAGTTCGTCGTCAAGGCCGACCCGGACATCGTCTTCCTCGCCGACACCAAGTGCTGCGGCCAGTCGCGGGAGACCCTCGCCAAGCGTCCCGGCTGGTCCGGGCTCTCGGCGATCAAGAAGGACCGGGTCGTCGCCCTCGACGACGACCTCGCCTCCCGCTGGGGTCCCCGCGTCGTCGACCTCGTCAAGCAGGTCGGCGAGGCCGTCCGGAAGACCGCGACCAGTTAGGTGACCGATCTCTCCCGTCCCTCAACGGGCTCGTCCTCGCCCGAGGTGGCCCCCGGCCTTCTCCGGACGGCGGGCAGGCGGCTTCCCCGCCGGACCGCGGGACCGCGCCCGTTCGTCACACTGGCGGCCTGCCTGCTGCTGCTGGCGAGCATGCTCGCCGCCCTGCTGGTCGGCGCGGCGGACATCGCGCCGCGCGGCGCCGCGCTGCAGTTGCTCGACTGGCTGCCGTTCGTCTCCGCCGACTCCGGGCTCGCGCCGGTCGAGCGGGCGTTGCTGCTGGAACTCAGGCTGCCCAGGGTCCTGCTCGCCGCGATCGTCGGCGGACTGCTGGCCTGTGCGGGCGCCGGATACCAGGGCGTGTTCCGCAATCCGCTGGCCGACCCCTACCTGCTGGGGGCCGCCGCCGGGGCGGGCCTGACGACGACGGCGGTGATCGTGTTCACGACCGGCGAGGGGGACACGCTCCTGGTGCCCGGCGCGGCGTTCGCCGGGGCGATCGGCGGTGTCCTGCTCGCCTACGCGCTGGGCAACGTCGCGGGGAGGGGCGGCGGCACCGCGACGCTGGTCCTGGCCGGGGTCGCCGTGACCTCCTTCCTCACCGCGGTCCAGACGTTCCTCCAGCAGCTCGACGTGGAGGAGCTCCAGCGCGTCTACGGCTGGATCCTCGGCAACGTCGGCGGCGGCTGGGAGCAGGTCAGGCTGATCCTGCCGTACGCGGCGGTCTCCGTCGTGGTCATGCTGCTGTACGGCAGGCTGCTCGACGTACTGTCGGTCGGCGACGACGAGGCGGCCAGCCTCGGCGTGAACGTCGCCAGGGTCAGGCTCGTGGTGCTGCTGGCCGCCTCGCTGGCCACCGCCTCCGCCGTGGCGGTCAGCGGGCTCATCGGCTTCGTCGGCATCGTCGTCCCACATGTGGTCCGTCGCCTGGCCGGGGGGTCCTACCGGGTGGTGCTGCCGTTGTCCCTGGTCGGCGGGGCCGTCTTCCTGGTCCTGGCCGACCTGGCCGCCAGGACCGTGATCGCCCCGGCCGAACTGCCCATCGGGGTGGTCACCGCCTTCGCGGGGGCGCCGTTCTTCGTGGCCGTGCTCCGCCTCACCCGGCGGGTGGAGACATGAGCCGCGTCGAGGCCAGGGGGCTCGGCGTCGTCCTCGGCGGGCGGGCCGTGCTGTCCGGTGTGGACCTGCGGGCGGGCGCGGGGGAGTGGCTCGCCGTCATCGGGGCCAACGGCGCGGGCAAGTCCACCCTGCTCAGGGCGTTGGCCGGGCTGCTTCCCCACTCGGGTGAGGTGCTCGTGGACGGCGCGCCGGTACGCGGGCTCAAACCGAGGGAACGGGCGCGACTGCTGGCCTACGCCCCGCAGACCCCGGCGCTCCCCGGGGACATGACGGTCTTCGACTACGCGATGCTCGGCCGCACGCCGTACATCCCGCACCTGGGCAGGGAGAGCCGGGAGGACCGGGAGGTGACCGCCTCGGTGCTCGACCGGCTCGACCTGTCCCCGCTGGCCGCCCGCGCGCTCGGCCACCTGTCGGGCGGGGAGCGCCAGCGGGTCGTGCTCGCCAGGGCGCTGACCCAGCGGGCGTCGGTGCTGCTGCTCGACGAGCCGACCACGGCCCTGGACCTGGGACACCAGCAGCAGGTCCTCGAACTCCTCGACCGGCTCAGGCTGGCCGACGGCCTGACCGTGGTCACGACGCTGCACGACCTGAGCGTCGCCGGGCAGTACGCCGACACGATGACGCTGGTCGCCGACGGTGGGGCCGCAGCGGCGGGCACTCCCGCGCACGTCCTCACCGAGGAACTGATCGGTGAGCACTTCGACGCCCGGGTCCGTGTGGTGGCCGACGCGGGCGGCAGACCACAGGTCCACCTGGAGCGCCCGTGAGACTCGGACTGAGCCGTCGTGAGGAGGACGGGGCCAGGCTGGCCTCGCTGCTGTGGGAGTGCGGCCCCGGCTGGCGGGCGATCTCCTCGGCGATGCTGGGCGGCGGCATCGGACCGGTCGAGTGGGTGCTCAACGCCCAGGTGGCCGGGGGCTACTCGCGGATGGACCCGGTGGCGCACCTGCTGGAGATGGCCCCGCCGGGGCCCGGGGTCGGCATGCTGACCGCGGCGGCCGTGGACCGGTTCACCACGGCCGCAGACGGGGGAGTCGAAGTCGCGGCGACCGTCGGCCTGCGCGTGCCGACCTGGGCGGCGGCCCCCGAGGGAACCCCCGACCCCGAGCTGGCGCCGATGTACCTGCCGGGGACGATCAACATCGTCGTCGCCGTCCCGGTGGCGATGACCGACGCCGCCCTGGTCAACACCGTCATGACGGTCACCGAGGCCAAGTCCCAGGCGCTGGCCGAGGAGGGCTTCCCGGGTACGGGCACCGCCTCGGACGCGGTCTGCGTCGCCGTACGGGAAGAGGGGCGGGCCGAGCTGTTCGGCGGCCCGCGCTCGACCTGGGGCGCCCGCGTCGCCCGCGCGGTGCACGCCGCCGTACGGCAGGGCGCCCGTGACTGGATGGGCAGGAACGGCCAGGCGGCTCGGGAACCATCTTCAGGACTGTCCGAAATGTAGGGATTGGTAGTTGATCTAGGCGTTGTTTTCGGGGGTCTGGCGGGATGTGTCCTGGTCGAACGGTGATTGTTTGTCTACTGAATACTTATCCGGGTGATGTTCTATTGACTTCTGCACTACGGTTGCCACGCTTGTCCTAATCCCCCCTATGGAGTGGCTATGCGGCGATTCGTCTTGGCTCTCGCGCTCCTCGGCGTCGTCGTCCCCGTGGCCGCCGCGACGGTCCCCGCGTTCGCGCACGAACATCCGAGTGGCATCACCGACCTGGTGACCCCGGCGGTCGTCAGGGTCGAGGCCAAGGCACGCGTCGACATCACCCTGCTCGACCACATCGGCGAACTGGTCCACGTCGAACGCTCCTACGACGTGCCGATCGGTGAGGGCACCGGCACCGTGGTCAACCCCGAGGGCGCCGTCGTCACCCTCACCAGGGTGGTCAGGACGGACAAGGACGTGGCGGTCCACGCCGCCAACAAGATCTTCGCCGAGCACCACAAGGTCAAGATCCCTGACGACTTCAAGCGGCACACCCTGAAGGACAAACTGCTCAACCACCACCTGCAGGAGTGCTACCCGCCGAAGCTGCCGACGGCCACCTGCATCGTCGACGTCACCACCGAGATCCGTGTCTTCCCCAACATCTCCCGGCCGGACGACGAGGGCTTCAAGGCCGAGATCACCCGTGTGGGGGACAAGCCGGACAGTCCCGCCGTGCTCGTGCCGGTCGGACGCGCGGACGCCAGCGCGGGCCTGCCGACGGCGCCGCTGGCGGCCCAGGTGCCGGACAAGGACTCCTGGCCGGTCGCGGTCGCCGGATTCACCAGACGGCCCGCGGCGGGCCTGCCGGAGACCGTGGACATCGCCCACCTGAGCGCCGGAGGCGCGGGCGAGGGCGGCAGAGGGTTCCGGGACCCGGAGAACAAGGTGGACGAGCCACGCAAACTGGGGGCGCTCGTCGACCGGGGCCTGCGCGGCGGCCCGGTGATCGAGGACAAGAAGGGGGAGGTCGTCGGCCTGCTCGTCGGAGGAGGCGAGGACGGCCGCATGATCGGGGTCCGGGAGGTCACCAAGGCCCTGGCCGAGGCCAGGGTCATTCCCAGGAGAGGGCCGATCGACGCGGCCTTCGAGCAGGCGCTGACCCGCTTCCACACCCACTACTACGGTGACGCGGTCCCCGCCTTCCAGCGTGTCCTCGACCTCTACCCGGGGCACGTCCTGGCGGCGGCGCACCTGAAGACGTCCCAGCAGAAACGCGGGACCGCCGAGGACGAGGGGGCCAGACGGGCCGCGGCCGCCGCCGGTGACAGCGCCGCCGGACCTCCCCTGTGGCCCTTCCTCGTCGTGGGAGGCGTGCTGGTGCTGGCCGTGCTGGCCGGGGCCTTCCTGCTGTGGCGCCGGAGGGGGAACGAAGAGGAGGAGGCCGAGGAGGAGCCGGTACGGAACACGCCGCCCCCCGGACCGCGGCCCGCACCCCGCCCTGAGCCTCGCCCCGGGGCACAGGCGGACAGGCGCGGGGCACCGGACGAGACGGCCGACGCCACCGTCGTGGTCGGCCGTTCCTTCCCCGCGCTGCCCAGGACGACCACCGCGCCGGGCACTCCCGTGCTGGTCGCGCGGGACCCGGGCGGCGGGCCCGGCACCAGGGAGACCGCGACCAGGCCGGACACCGTCCCCGTCAAACAGAAGTACTGCACCGCCTGCGGGATGCGGCTGGGGCCCGCGCACCGCTTCTGTGGCTACTGCGGCCACCCCACGGAGGCGTGATGGCCCAGAACGACAGAGCCCTGATCGGCCAGGAGGTGGCCGGATACCGCGTCGAGGACCTGATCGGCAAGGGCGGCATGGCGGTGGTCTACCTCGCCATCGACTCCCGGCTGAACCGCAAGGTGGCGCTGAAGGTCCTCAACCCGCTGCTGGGCGAGGACGAGCGCTTCCGCCAGCGCTTCGTGCTGGAGTCGCGGACGGTCGCGAGCATCGACCACCCCAACATCATCCCGGTCTACGAGGCCGACGCGGCCGAGGACGGCACGCTCTACATCGCGATGCGCTACGTGGACGGCCCCGACCTGCGGCGCCTGTTCTACGACCGGGGGCTGATGCCGGTCGGCCAGGCCAACAGGATCTTCGCCCAGGTGGCGGCGGCGCTGGACACCGCGCACGCGCACGACCTCATCCACCGCGACGTCAAACCGGCCAACATCCTGATCGCGGGCCACACCGAGGGCGACCACGCCTACCTCACCGACTTCGGCATCACCAAGCACCTCACCTCGCTCTCCGGGCTGACCCAGACCGACCAGTTCATCGGCACGCCCCGCTACATGTCCCCCGAGCAGATCAACAAGGAGCGCGTCGACGGACGCTGCGACCAGTACGGCCTGGCGTGCGTGGTCTACGAGGCGCTGGCCGGGCGGCTGCCGTTCCGGCGGGACAACGAGATCGCGCTGCTGTGGGCACACCTGGCCGAGACGCCGACCCCGCTCAGCTCGCTGCGGCCCGAGCTGCCGATGGAGGTGGACGGCGTCATGGCGCGGGCGCTGGCCAAGTCACCCGAGCAGCGCTACGACACCTGCACGCAGTTCGTCACCGAGCTGCGGGACGCGATCAGCGGCCAGTCCTACCGGCTCGCGGAGGCGGCCCCCCAGGACCTTCAGGCCTCCCGGACCTCCCAGGCCGAGCCGGAGGCACCCACGAGGAGGCCCGCGCCGGAAGCCTCGCGGAAGGCCTCCCCGCGCAAACGCGGGAAGGGGCGGGGGATCGTCGTCGGCGCGGGCGTCGCCGTGGCGGCCGTCGTCGCGCTGGTCGCGGTGCTCGCCACCGTCCTGAGGGGCGGCGGCGAGTGGACGCCGTACGCGGGATCGTCCGCGGTGCCGGTCGCCTTCGAGCATCCGCCGAGCTGGACCCCCCGCGCGCACGCCGACGTGTTCGTGGTCGCCTCCCCGAAGGCCGGGGAGTTCGACGCGCTGTTCGGCACGCCGGTCACCGCCGACTGGGCGGCGGTCAACGAGATCATCAAGGCCTCCCCGGCGGAGGCGACCGGGATCTACGCGCAGACCCTCGACACCCTCGACCCGCGGAGCGGGGCCCAGCAGCTCCAGGAGACCCTGCAGTCCTCGCTGCCGGGCACGGTCAACGTCTCCTCCGAGGTCGTCCAGGTGCTGGTGGGCGGCAAGCCGGCCGTACGGCTCGAAGGCTCGATCACCGACCCGCAGCGCGGCGGCAGACTGGACTTCACCGGATGGGCCGTGGAACGACCGGGCAAACCCGCCCTCATGATTTACTTCTGCGCGCCGGGCACCTGTGACAGCTCGCTGGCCAATCGGTTCGTGCGGAGCGTGTCCTTCGGGACCTCCTGACTTGTGGCCCACTTGTAAGCCACTTGCCTGGGCGTTTTGTCCTGTATGCACGGAGGGCGGAAGGGATTAGTCTCCCCGCATGGCGGTTCCCTCTCCCCTCCTGCGACGCTCCGGCGCCGCTTTCCTCGCCCGGCACCTCCGCACGGTGCCCAGGGCTGATCTGCTGATCGGCCTGGCCGTCATCGCACTCGGCACGCTGGAGGCCTTCACCGTCGCCGCCGACCACGGCGCGGCGCAGACCCCCGAACTGTGGTGGATCGGTCAGGCGCTCGTCACCGGGGTACTGGTGTGGTTCCGGCGCAAGGCGCCGGTCGCGGTCTTCATCCTGATGATCCTCGCCCAGTACGCCTGGCACCGGCAGGGCTACGAAGGCTGCCAGACCTGGCAGCTGGCCTCCCTGCTGATCGTCTTCCACACGGTCGCCGCCGAGCTGCCCGTCAAGCCGGGCCTGGCCTGGGCCGTGACCGGCATCCTGGTCTTCGACTCCGGTGCCGTCGACCACCGCCTGCTGCCCTTCGACGAGGTCATCTTCCTCACCGTCATCTTCGGTGCCGCCTACCTCACCGGCCTGGCCGTGCGCGCCTACGCCACCAGGGCGCACCGTCTGGCCGCCCACGCCGTACAACTGGAACGTGACAGGGAACGCCAGGCCGCCGAGGCCGTCGCCCAGGAACGCACCCGCATCGCCCGCGAGCTGCACGACGTGGTCGCCCACAGCGTCAGCATGATGGTCATGCAGGCCGGGGTGATGCGCCGGATGGGAAGCCCGCACGAGGACATGCTGCTCGGCATCGAGCGGATGGGCCGGGAGGCGGTGGACGAACTGCGCGTCATGCTCGGCGCGCTGCGCATGCCGCTCGACGAGGCCATCCCGCAGCCGGGACTCGACCTGCTGGCCGGCACGGTCACCTCGCTGGCCTCCTCCGGGCTGCGGATCAGCCTCGACGTCGTCGGCGATCCGGTACGGCTGCCCCCCGGCCTCGACCTGTCGGCCTACCGCATCGCGCAGGAGGCCCTGACCAACGCGGTCAAGCACGGCGGCGAGTCCGAGATCACGATCACCATCACCTACCACGGTGACCACATCGAACTTGAGGTCCTGGACGGCGGCGGCGGAGCCCCGTCCGAGCTGTCGACGGGCAACGGCCTCGTCGGCATGCGCGAGCGCGCCGCGCTCTTCGGCGGCCGCTTCGAAGCGGGCCCCCGCCCGGAGGGCGGTTTCCGTGTCCACGCATCCCTGCCTATCTCCCACCAGGAGGTGTTCGCCGATGAACGGATCAACTGAGACGAGCATTCGTGTCGTGATCGCCGACGACCAGGCCATGGTCCGCGCCGGGCTGAAGCTCGTCGTGGAGAGCGAGGCGGGCATGGAGGTCGTCGGGGAGGCGGCGGACGGGCTCGAAGCCGTCTCCGTCGCCCGCCGTACCCGGCCTGACATCGTGCTGATGGACATCTCCATGCCTCGCATGGACGGCCTCACCGCGGCCAGGCAGCTCCTCGGCCAGCCCGCCCCGCCGAAGGTGGTGATGCTGACCACCTTCGACACCGACGAGAACCTCTACGCCGCGCTGCGCGCCGGGACCAGCGGGTTCCTGCTGAAGGTCTCGCCCCCCGAGCAGCTCGTCGAGGCCATCCGGGTCGTCGTCGGCGGTGACGCGCTGCTCGATCCGGCGGTCACCACCCGGGTCATCGCCTCCTTCGCGGGCCGCCACGACCCGGCGCCCCCGCCGCAGCTGGCCGAGCTGACCCCGCGCGAACTTGAGGTGCTGCGCTTCCTGGCCAGAGGCATGACCAACGCCGAGATCGCCGGGGAGCTCTTCGTCGGTGAGGCCACGGTCAAGACGCACGTCGCGCGGGTGCTCATGAAGCTTCATCTGCGGGATCGGGCTCAGGCCGTGGTGTTCGCGTACGAGTCGGGCGTGGTACGGCCGGGCGCGTCCGTGGGGTAGTGGGAGACCCACTCCGTGCGGCTCATCCTGAGCATCTTGACGCCGAGTGAGCCGATCGCGACCGCGCTGGCGCCCCACAGCGCGACCGAGGCGGGGCCGTACGGAACGACCAGGGAGGTGCCGTAGCCGATCGCGACGACGAGCGGCACCCACCAGTGCGCGAACCCGGCCCGCCACACGCCGGCCAGCAGGACCGGCATGCCGAAGATGGCGAAGAAGAGCCAGGGCATCTGGAAGCCGAAGACGACGCCGGGCAGGTTCAGCATCTCGTCGAGGATCTTGGCGGCCTGCTCGGGGGTGTTGCGCTGCCCCAGCCACCACTCCACCGGATCGATCATGAGCATGCCCGACAGGTTGATGTAGCCGAGCGCGGTGAGTGGGCCCACGATGTGGCCGAAGACCACGGCCCTGCGGCGCATCACATGCAACAGGGCGATGGCGGCCAGGGCCATGAGCAGGTAGGACCAGTGGTACAGAGCCGACTGGGCCTGGGCCAGGGCCGGGTTGTCGCCGTAGCTGACGGCCTCCCGGTCGTCGCCCCAGGTGCCGGGGTCGATGATGACGGCGATCGTCTGCAGGAGGGGCGCGACGATCAGCAGTGTGCCGGACGCGATACGCCTGAAGTCGGCTGAGTCCTTGAACATCGGGAATTCCTTGCTGTGCCTTGCTGTGCGGAACCAATGCAAGGAAGGTAGGCCCGTCCCCGGCGCCGGGTCGTCCGCCGGGGGAGGGACCCACTCTCCACCCGGCGGCGTATCATCCCGCGACGCCGTTCCTTAGAAACAGGTCGGAGCGCTGCCCGGCAGACAGGGGCACTGGTTCCCGCCTCCGTCGCTCACCTGTCCGGAACGTGCCCGGATGACGTATCCCGCGTTGCCCGAGCCGGTGTTGCCGGCCGGAGGGAGCGGAGGAAGGGCCGGGGCGCCGCTCCTGGCCTCGTTCACGACGTGCATGCCACCCCGGAGGGGGCGAGGCCGTTCATCAGGGTGGCTATCAGGGCGTCGGCCGTGGCGGGGGGAACGTCGGCGGGGACGGGGGCGCCGCGCAGGAGGCGGGGGAGGACCAGTTCGTGGCAGACGCCGACGAGTAGCGTGGCGGCGGCCTCGGGGTCGGCCGAGGGGGTCAGGCGGCCGAGGTCGCGTTCCGCGCGCAGATAGCCGGCGAGCATCGCCTGCAGCCCCCTGCCCTCGCCGAGGGGGTTGGGCAGCGCGTCGAAGCGGGCGAGCACCTCGGGCTGGGGGAGCAGGCCCGCGAAGGCGGGCAGGAAGGCCCTGTGCAGGGCGAGACCGTAGGTGAGGCAGGCGCGCAGGTTGCCGGCGACGGTGCCCTCACCCGGCCTGGCGGGCAGCGGGCCGAGGTCGCGCTCGACCGAGCGGACGTGGGCGTGCAGCGCCAGCGCCAGCAACTCCTCCTTGCCCTCGAAGTGGTTGTACAGCACGCCGTCCGCGACCCGTGCCGCACGGGCGATGTCGCGGACGGTGAGTCCGGTGGTGCCGCGTTCGGCGATGAGCCGTCCGGCGGTGGCGACGAGGTGTTCGCGCAGGCTCAGGCCGTCGGTGCCGTCACGCAGGGCGGCCGCTTTTCTCGGTGACATCACCCCGCATCCTAGTGAGCCGGGTGGGTCACGGCCGGGTGGCGGTGATCAGCCAGGCGGCGCCGCGCAGCCGTACGGCACCGGACCGTTCGAAGGGGCGCATCGCCTCGGTGAGGGCGTCGAGGGCGTGGGAGGCCGACTCCTGATGGACCTGGCCGAGCATGAAACGGACGGGACCCCAGGCTCCCAGGAAGGCCGCCGCGTCCTCGGTGTCCGCCCCCCATGTCTGGGGAGCGTCCACGGGGGTCGCGGCCACGTTCTCGAAGCCCGCGGCGGTGAGCACCTCGTGGACGCGGACGGGGTCGGCCAGTGACTCGGGGCCGGGCCCGCCGGGTTCTGTCGTGGCGGGGCGACGCGGCAGGTGCGGGGTCATCGCGGCGAGGACGCGGCCCAGGTCCTGGTCGTCCAGGTTCCGCAGCGACAGCATGGCCAGGCGCCCGCCGGGGCGCAGCGCGCGGCCGATGTTGGCGAACGCGGCGACAGGGTCGGCGAAGAACATGATCCCGAACCGGCTCGTCGCCACGTCGAACCGGCCGGAGGGCAGCGGGTGGACCTGGGCGTCGCCCTGCTCGAAGGTCACGTTGGCGACGCCCTCGGCGTCCGCGCTCGCGCGGGCCCGCGCGAGCATGGGGGCCGACAGGTCGAGGCCGGTCGCGTGGCCGTGCCGGGCCAGCCGGGCGGCCAGCCTGGTCACCCGCCCGTTGCCGCAGCCGACGTCCAGCACCGTGTCCCGCTCCCCGACGGCCGCCGCCGCGAGCAGGGGTTCGTTGAAGGCGTCGTTCACGGCGTCGTAGCGGTCCTGGTGGTCGGCCCAGTGGTTGCCCTCGTAGCCGTTCCAGGCCTCGGACTGGCGGACGTTGACGACGGAGCCCATGCTTCCTCCCGAACTGATATGAACGAACGTTCATGAACGTTCGTTCATGATGGGGCGCGGAGCGGGAGGGTGTCAACCGCACGTGCCCCGGGCTCTTCGCCGATTAGGTCTTACTGGAAAGCTTCTTTGCTTTTACTCTCGATGCGTGGATCTCCAGGTTCGTCATCTGAGGGTGCTGTGTGCGATCGCGGACAGCGGGAGCATCTCCAAGGCGGCCGTGACCCTGAAGATGTCCCAGCCCGCGCTCACCGCTCAGCTGCGCCGTATCGAGCAGATGTTCGGCGACCCCCTGTTCGACAGGGGCCCCGAGGGCGCCCGCCCGACCATGCTCGGCGAGTGGCTGCTCGTCCGCTCCCGCTCCCTGGTCTCGGCCGTCGACGAGTTGGAGCGGACGGCCAGGCGTTACGCGCCCCCGCAGGTGGAGACGGCGCCGATCCGGGTCGGCTGCGCCCCGACCCGGCTGCGGATCTACCTGGCCAAGACCCTCCGCAGGCTGCTGCCCGGCGCGGAGATCAGGCTGCTCACCGAGCAGACGATCGACACGTTGCCCGGCCTGCTCGAATCGGAGCGGATCGAGCTGGCGACCCTCGACGACTATCCGGACCACCGGCTCTGCGCGCCGCCCGGCGCGGTGTACACCGCCATCGCGGTGGAGCCGCTCTTCGTCGGCCTGCCCGCGGGCCACCCGCTGGCCGAGCACGAGGAGGTCGAGCTGCGCGACCTCGCCGAGGAGGACTGGGCGCTGCCGACCCCGCTTGAGTCGGGGCCCAGGGAGTACTTCTGGAACACCTGTGCCGCGCACGGCTTCGCCCCGCGCGTGGCCTACGGCGTCAACCTGGAGGTCGGGGTCGACCTGGTCGCGGAGGGGCGCTGCGTCAGCCTGTTCCAGGCGACCGTCCCGGCCAGGGAGGGCATCGCGATCCGCCCGCTGGCCGGCTCGCCCCTGCGCTTCCGGCACCTCATCGGATGGACCGCTCCCGGGCCGATCACCGCGCACGCCGACGCCCTGGTGCGGGCGCTGACCACCACCTACTGGACGGAGTCGCAACGGGCTCCCGCCTACCGGGACTGGCTGGAAAGGCACGGGCCGCTGAAGCGGTTGTGAGCCGTAGTCTCGCGGCGTGATGACCAGGAACTCGCACTGCTCCTTCTGCGGCAGTGCATACGCCCTCGACCAGGCGTGGCCGCGCACCTGCTCCTTCTGCGGCAACACCGCCTACCTCAACCCGCTGCCGGTCGCCGTGATGCTGCTGCCCGTCGACGACGGCGTGCTGGTGATCCGCCGCGGCGTCGAACCGCACCGGGGCGGCCTCGCCCTGCCGGGCGGCTTCGTCGACGTGGGGGAGTCCTGGCAGCAGGCGGCGGTCAGGGAGCTCCGCGAGGAGACGGGGGTCGTCGTCGGCGCGGACGACGTCCGGCTCCTCGACGTGCTCAGCGCCCCCGACGGCACCGTGCTGATCTTCGCCATGGGGCCGGAGACCTCCTCCGCCGCGCTCCCGCCGGTTGTGCCGACCGATGAGACGACGGAGTGGCTGACGATCGACGGGCCACGCGAGCTGGCCTTCCCGCTGCACACCAGGGTCGTGGCGGACTACTTCGCCGCTAGGTGACCTCCCGGGGCGGGCCCGCCGCGTCGGGCCCGCCCCCCATCCCGTACGGCCACGTGTATTGGTCCGTCCGAAACCTCCTCCCCGGGGGCCTCGCCGTGCCCTTGCCCGGGTGATCCACACCGCTCCTGCCGTAAGAGGTGTGTCAATATTCGGGCATCTTGTGTATATTTTCCGTCGTTGGCTCACATCTGAGGGAGGATTTATCGTGCGAGCGTTCCCACGGGTGCTCTTCGACGAGGCACACAACGAGTCATGGACCATCCGCAGGGACGTGGCCGAAACGATGAATCCGGGGCATCCCGACGACAACAGCTACGCCCGCGCCGCCGAGACGCTGCGCCGCCTCGGGCACACCGTGGCCGCGCACACCGGCGGACCGATCACCCCGGCCCTCCTCGCCGGGCAGGACGTCCTCGTGATCGCCCACCCCTCCGCCGACCGCTGGGAGCGCACCACGGGCCTGGGCAGCCCCGTCCTGCCGGTCGAGGAGCTCGACGCGATCGAGGACCACGTCACGGCCGGAGGCGGCCTGGTCGTGCTCGCCGAGTGCGAGCAGGAGAAGTACGGCAGCAACCTCGCCGAACTGCTCGGCCGCTTCGGCGTCACCGTCGAGCACACCACCGTCCAGGACCCCGGGAACTCCCACAACGGCGTGGCCTCCTGGGTCCTCGGCGTCCCCGGCGACCCCTCGCAGCGGGAGGACCCGCTGGCCGGGGCGCGCAGGGCGTGCTTCTACCGGGCGGGCGTCCTGACCGGCCCCGAGCACGCGAACGTGCTGTTCCGGACCTCGCGGACCGCCGACCCCGCCGACGCGCCCCTGGCGCTGGCCGTACGGCACGGCGAGGGCAGGGTCGTGGTCGTCGCCGACTCCGACCTGTTCGGTGACGACTCGATCGGCGACTACGACCACGCCGTGCTCTGGGGCAACCTCGTCACCTGGGCCGCCCGGGTGCCCGTCCCCGCCGGGCGCCGGGAGACCCAGGAGGTCCAGGAAGTCTCCGTGGTCCGCGAGTCCTTCCAGGCACTCAAGGCGGCCGTCGAGGCGCTCCAGCCGCTGCAGGCCAAGGACGGCTCCGTCGAGGGCGACCGGGACAGGGCGGTCGAGCTGATCGCCGAGATCGTCGAACACGTCGCACGGCTCGCCCCGTGCTTCCCCCACGACGAGGCCTACCTCACCGCGGTGGTCGCCGACCTGCGCAAGTGGGTCGAGCAGGGCCTGGGCGTCCCCGACTTCCTGGACTCCCTCGACGCCTTCCACCCCGACACCCAGCGGATCGACGGCCTCGAACACCTGGTCGTCTTCCCGATGTACACCCAGAACGGAAGCGTCCGCCGCCACCTGGAGGCCGTGCTGATCCGCACGGTCTGGCCCGAGTGGCTGGCGAACCTGGAGAACGAGCGCTACGACAACCCGCTCTTCGTGCCGATCGCCTTCGAGGACTTCACCTCCGGCTACGACACCAACTCCGCCGTCCTGTTCCCCGAGACCGTCGCGGTGCGCCAGACCCCGGCCCGTTTCACCTGGGGCGGCATCTTCTGCGACCGGGAGGCCGCCCGCTTCCGCGCGGTCAGCGGGGCCGCCGCCGAGACGCTCAAACTCGCGCTGCCGCCGGACGCGGCGCGGCTGGTCGCCTCGCAGGAACTGGCCCAGGACACCTTCGTGCTCTGGGACCTGATCCACGACCGCACGCACAGCCACGGCGACCTGCCGTTCGACCCGTTCATGATCAAGCAGCGCATGCCGTACTGGCTCTACTCCCTTGAGGAGCTGCGCTGCGACCTGACCGCGTTCGGCGAGGCCGTGAAGCTGGAGCGGGAGGGCGTCCCGCACGCCCGCTACGTCCAGATCGCCATCCTGTTCGACCGGCTGTTCCGCTTCCCGATCACCGGTGACCGGGTCCGCAACTACGACGGTCTCGGCGGGCAGCTGCTCTTCGCCTACCTGCACCGCAACGACATCGTCAGGTGGACGGACAACCGGCTCAGCGTCGCCTGGGACCGGGTCGCCGACGGCGTCGCCGACCTGCGGGGCGAGGTGGAGAAGCTCTACCGGGACGGAATCGACCGCTCCAAGCTCGCCCACTGGCTGGCCGCCCACCAGCTCGTCGCCGCCTACGTGGAGCCGCACCCGGCCTCCGTCTGGCACCGGGGGGTGGACGCGCTGCCGGTCGAGGGCTTCCCCAAGGCCGTGGTGGACGCGGTGCTGCCCGACGAGTTCCCCCTGAGCATGTTCTACGAGGCCCTGCGCCGTAAGCTCGGCGATGTCGTCGAGTCCACGAGGGGAATCCGGGCATGATCATTCTGGTGACGGGCGCGGCCGGGCCCGCGGGCAGGGCGGTCGTACGCCGCTTCACGGACAAGGGACACACCGTCATCGGTGTCGACAGGTCAGGCGCGGAGGGCACCCTCCCGGTCGACCTGCTCGACGCCGAGGCGGTCAGGCGGCTGGCCGCCGACGTCCAGGCCGAGCACGGCCGGCTGGACGGCGTCGTGCACCTGGTCGGCGGCTGGCGCGGCTCGAAGACCTTCGCCGAGACCAGGCTTGAGGACTGGGACCTGCTGCACGACCTGCTGGTCCGCACCCTGCAGCACGTCACCCTCGCCTTCGAGCCGCTGCTGAGGGCGAGCGGACGGGGCAGGTTCGCCATCGTCTCCGCGCTGGCCGCCGAACGGCCGACCCAGGGCAACGCCGCCTACGGCGCCGCCAAGGCCGCGGCCGAGGCCTGGACCCTGGCCTTCGCCGACGCCCTTGAGGGCTCGGGCTCGACGGCGAACGTCCTGGTCGTCAAGGCCCTGGTGAACCAGGCCATGCGGGAGGCCGCCCCCGAGCGGACCTTCCCCGGGTTCACCGACGTCGACGACCTCGCCGAGGCGATCGACGGCCTGTGGGACACCGACAGGAACGGCGAAAGGATCGTCCTGGCCCCGTGAGGCGGGACGGCGAGAACGACGCGGGCGGCCGGACACCGAAAGGCGGCCGCCCGACCAAGGGGAAGAAGTGACAGACGCCATCCGCAGACACGACCCGCTGGTCAAGGGATTCGCCAGCGACAACTACGCCGGAGTGCACCCGGAGATCCTCCAGGCCCTCGTCCTGGCCAACGAGGGGCACCAGATCTCCTACGGCGAGGACGTCTACACCGAGGCCCTCCAGGAGGTCTTCCGCGGCCACTTCGGCCCCCTGGCGCAGGCGTGGCCGGTCTTCAACGGCACCGGGGCCAACGTGGTCGCGCTGCGCGCGATGACCGCCCCCTGGGAGGCGGTCGTCTGCGCGGAGTCCGCGCACATCCACACCGACGAGGGCGGGGCCCCGGAACGGTCGGCCGGCCTCAAGCTGCTCACCGTCGCCACCCCGGACGGCAAGCTCACCCCCGAGCTGGTCGACACCCAGGCCTGGGGTTTCGGCGACGAGCACCGCGCCCAGCCCAGAGTCGTCTCGATCACCCAGGCGACGGAGCTGGGCACCCTCTACACCCCCGACGAGGTCAGGGCGATCTGCGAGCACGCCCACCAGCTCGGCATGCTCGTCCACCTCGACGGCGCCCGCGCGGCCAACGCGGCCGCCGCGCTCGGGGTGCCGCTGCGCGCCTTCACCACGGACGCCGGGGTGGACGTGCTGTCCTTCGGCGGCACCAAGGCCGGACTGATGTTCGGCGAGGCGATCGTGGTCCTCAACCCCGACGCCGTCAGGGGGCTGCGCTACCTGCGCAAGAGCGCGATGCAGCTCGCCTCCAAGATGAGATTCGTCTCGGTGCAGTTCGAGGCGCTGCTCGCCGGTGACCTGTGGCTGCGCAACGCGCGCAACGCCAACGCCATGGCCCGCAGACTGGCCGACGCCGTACGGGAGATCCCCGGGGTCGAGGTGCCCAGGCCCGTGCAGGCCAACGCCGTCTTCGCGGTCCTGCCCGCCGAGGTGACGCAGCGGCTGCAGAAGCGTTTCCGCTTCTACACCTGGAACGAGGCCGCCGGGGAGGTCCGCTGGATGACCGCCTTCGACACCACGGAGGCGGATGTGGACGCCTTCGCCGCCGCCGTGGCCGAGGAGATGCGCGCGCAGGCGTGAGGACACGCGGCCCGGTCCCGTACGGCTGACGCCGGGGGAGAGTCGCGCGGGGACGGGTCAGGACTTCCTGCCCGTCTCCTTCTCGTATGCGGTCAGCTGCTGTTCCAGAGCCTTCATGAGTTCGAACACCTGGCTCGGGGGGATGCGGATCCGGCTGACGATCCTGGTCGGCACACTGACGAAGTGCTGGCCCGACGAGGGGTCGTTGGCGAGCTGGGGCGGCCTGGTGATCACCGCGAAGTCCAGGACGAAGCCATCTTCGGTGTGCCACACCGATGCGAAGTTGGCGTACTGCCCGGCCTCGACCTCGGCGGAGATGCTCACCTCCAGGCGGTTCTCCGGTTCGTCGTTCACCATTTCTGTTCTATCTCCTCCGGCCAGGTTGCTCAATGCTGCCCTGGCCGGGGGAACGGGCGGCGCAGGGGCGCGCCGACCTCGTCGAGGCGGACGCCGTACAGGGGGTGGGCCCGGGAACGACCGGGGAGAGCTAGAGGATCGAGGGCAGTGGCCTGGCCCCGCGCTGGGCCAGCATGTCGGTCATCAGCTTGATCTCTCCCGTCTGGCCCGCGACGATGTGCCGCGCCAGGGTGGCCACCTCGTCGCGGTCCGACAGTTTCAGCAGCCCCTCGCTCATCTGCACGCCGCCCTCGTGGTGGCGGATCATGAGCTGAAGGAAGAGGATCTCCTGCTCCTTGCCCGTGGCCTCGCGGAGCCTCTTGAGCTCCTCCTGGCTGGCCATACCGGGCATCGCACCCGGGGCCGCCGCCGTTACGCCGTGGCCGTGACCGGACATCCAGGCCATCGGCGGGCGCTCGGTCGACTGGTTGAGCCCCCACTGCTGGAGCCAGCCGCCGAACATCCCGCGCTGGGCGGTCTGCGTGACGATGATGTCGTAGGTGAGCACCCGCAGGGGATCGTTCGTCGTGTCGTCCCGCATGATGAAGGCCATCTCGACGGCCTGCGAGTGGTGCGTGGCCATGTCACGGGCATAGCCGGCTTCGGCAGAGGAGTCGGTGGGGGACTGCCTACCCCCCAGGAACAGCACGGAGCCGACGAGCGCGAAAACGATGACTATCGCAAGGATCGTCCACGGTCGACGTGATCTGGGGCGTTCTACGGGGGTCTCCATCGCCTAGTCAGCCTACCGGTTACCAGCTGTGGGGAGGGAGTGCGGTACTTATTCCCGCTATACGTAGGTAGCGCATAAGGTGACTCGGACATGGTTTGCCCCCTGGAGGATTGATGATCAAGGAAGAGGCACGGTCGAGACGTGAGCGTCTCAACCAGATGCGTGAACAGCAGAAGCGCCGTGAGCGCCGTGCCGGGATCATCATGTGGGGGGCCGGAGGCCTGGTCGTTCTGCTGCTCGTCGGAGTGGTCGGCTTCTACCTCGTCAACGAGCGGGCGCAGACCTCACTGGATTCGGTGACAAGCGCCAAATACGCGGGCGGATCGCACAAGGAAACCAAGATCAAATATGCGGAGAACCCCCCGATGGGCGGGGAGCACAACTCCGTATGGCAGCGCTGTGGCATCTACGACGAGCCCGTGAACAACGAGAACGCCGTGCACTCCCTGGAGCACGGCGCGGTGTGGATCACCTATCGGCCCGACCTTCCCAAGGACCAGGTCGAGACGTTGAAGAAGGCCGCATCGAGCGACTACATGCTTCTCAGCCCCTACCCGGGTCTCCCCAAGCCCGTCGTGCTGAGCTCCTGGAACAAGCAGCTGCAGCTCGACAGCGCGGACGATCCGCGACTGGCCAAGTTCGTCGCGAAGTACAAGAACAGTCCTGAGACCCCCGAGCTCGGCGCCTCCTGCGAGGGTCCGAACAGCGTCGACAAGCCCGCGTCGCAGAACCCCATTCCCGACGCCACGCCCGCTCCCTCCTCAAGCGCCTCCTGACGACAGGGAGGGCGGCGACCTCGCCGCCCTCCCGCCACGCGGGCGCCGAGGGTCACGAGTGGTCTCTCAGGGGGCGCAGGACCACTCCCACCACGGCGTCGGCGGGTACGTAACCGTACTGTCGCGAGTCTCCGCTGCCGTCGGGATTGTCTCCCAGGAGCACCAGACTGGCCGGGGGGACCACCGCCCCGGCCCCTTCGAAGGGAAAGGGCACCGGATCTCCGGGGATCGCCGCGACCCGTTTGATGACCCGCCGGACGCGCAGTGCCTCCCGGGGACCCAGCTCTCCGGGAACGGGCCGTATCCACTCAGGCAGGTCGACGACGGCCACCTCACCCGCCCGGATCCGGCCTCCCCGGCGGCGCCGTACCAGTAGCCGGTCGCCGTGACGGTAGGTGGGCGTCATGCTGGGGCCCCGCACCGTGACCACCAGGTATCCCCGGCGCAGCCGGTTCAGCCAGCCCGCGAGGCAGGCCAGCGCGACAAGGGCCAGCGCGGTCCGGATCATGTGAGCGTCGTCTCGTAGCCGCGGGCCTGCAGGGAGAAGAGCCGGGAGTAGACGCCGCCCTCGGCGACGAGCCGGGCGTGGTCGCCGCACTCGATGATCTCCCCGTCGGAGAGGACCGCGATCTGGTCCGCGTCGCGGACCGTGTTGAGGCGATGGGAGATCAGCAGGCTGGTACGGCCGCCGCGGTGCTCGCGGAGCCGGGCGTGAACCTCGGCCTCGGCCTCCGCGTCGAGACCGGAGCTGGGCTCGTCGAGGACGAGCATGTCCCGGTCGTCCCGAAGCAGCGCCCTCGCCAGCGCCAGCCGCTGCCCCTGCCCGCCGGACAGCAGCATGCCCATCTCGGGGTGCTCCTCGTCGATCCCGGCCAGGAACATCCGGGTCAGCATGGTGTCGTAGCCGTTCGGCAGCGCGGCCAGCACCTCGTGCACCCCGGCGCGTCGCGCGGCGGCCTCGATCCGATCTCGGTCCTCCAGCCGGGCGAGGTCACCGAGGCCGATGTTCTCCGCCGCGGAGAGCTCGTACTCCACGTAGTCCTGGAACACCGTGCCGATCCGTTCCCGCAGCTGGGCGGGGTCGGTGTCCCGCAGGTCGACTCCGTCCCAGCGGACCTGGCCGCGGGTGGGGTCGTAGAGCCTGCAGAGCAGCTTCACCAGTGTGCTCTTGCCCGCGCCGTTCAGCCCGACCAGCGCGGTGGCCCGGCCCGCGGGAATGGTGAGGTTCACACCACGCAGCACCCACGGCTGGTCGGGACCGTAGCGGAACCAGACGTCCCGGAACTCGACCCCTCCCGTCAGCGCCGGTACCGGGCGGGGAGAGGCCGGGACCGGCAGATCGGGTTCGACCGTGGTCGCCACGTGGTAGTGGTCCAGCATGAGCAGCGCCTGGTAAGAGGCTCCCAGCTGACTGATGATCGCGGACAGGGAGCTCTGGACCCCGGCGACCGCGGCCACGAGCACCGTCACGTCACCCACGGTGAGTCGTCCGGCCCGGGAGGCCAGGACGGCCCAGATCAGCCCGCCGCCCGCGACTCCGGCCCCCAGGAGGGCCAGGAGGATCTGCACTCCCAGCTCGCGCCGGTCCAGGGCGCGGTTGACGGCGTTGGTCGAGCGCAGCTCGGAGAGCATCCGGTTCCTGAAGAAGTCCCCCAGTCCGAAGAGACGGACCTCCTTGGCCTCCCGCGGGGAGCTGAGCAGGTTCGCGTAGAAGTACTGCCGCCGCTCGGCGTAGCCGGTCCGCCACATCGCCCCCACCCGGCGCCGGCCCAGCAGGACCTCCGCCCGCGTGGTGGGGATCGCGGTGACCGAGACGGCCAGCACCAGCCAGGGGTTGATCAACAGCAGGGTGACCAGGAAACCGGTCAGGGTCAGCAGACTCCTTCCGATGCCGGTGGCGCTGTTCAGCAGGTGCACGGGGCCGGTGCTGCCCGCCTGCTGCGCCAGGCTGATCCGATTGTGGAAGTCCGGGTTCTCCAGGGTCGCCAGCCCCCGCAACCGGTCGTTCATCGCGGTGTAGAGCCGGTCGACCGCGACCGTCCGCACCCGCCTCCCCACCTCGGCCTCGGTGTACTGGGACAGCCGTGGCACGACCACGGCGCAGACCCCCGCGAGGGCGAGCGCCACGGCGGCCCAGACCAGGGCCGTGCCGGAGACGCCGCCGACCAGGCCGTCCAACGTCAGCCGGGTGAGCCAGGCGACCACCACCGGCGCGAGCCCCGCGGCGGCCGAGAGCAGCACCAGCACGCCCAGCGCCGCCGGAGCGGCCGCCAGCGTCAGCCGCGCCGCCATGAGGGTGTGGCCGAACGCCGCTTTGGGGGTGAGCCCGGCCGTCGCTCCGGCCTGCCTCACATCTCCGCCGGTACGGCCACGGCACCTCGCCCGGTGTGGGTCACCGCGCCGTCCGCGCCGAGACGGCACATGGCGGGGTAGGCGGAGGTCTTGAAGGCGGCGGCCAGCGGCCCGCGATCCCGTTCGATGACGACCATGACGTTCTCCCGGAGCTGCGACACCATGTCGGCGGCGACCTCGTCCGTCGGCGCCACGATCACGGCCAGCGCCTGCCGACGGCCCTCGGGCAGCGCCCGCGCCGCCGCGGCGAACCTGGGAAGCCACTCGTGGCACGCGTCGCAGGTCGGGGAGAAGAACCCCACCAGCCCACCGGCCAGCTGTGCCCCGGTGACCGCCTCGGCGTCCACGGTGCGGGCGGTGAAGAGACCGGGGCGGGTCCCGGGACCGGTGATCGGCTCGATCATGGACTTCGGGTGGGTCAGGCCGTCGAGACGTTCTGTGTGGTCCCGTAGCCGGCGGATCACGCCCAGCGTGAGGACCAGATTCAAGACGGTGACGACGACACAGAGAATCACGGCTGCGGCAACAAACATGTCCACTGCTTTCTTCACTTCGATTTGTTCGGGTGGTACGGAGACGGGGCGAACAGGGCGACCAGATCGTCCAGGCGGATCACCAGGGACGCGACGGTGAGGGCGGCGATCACCGTGACCACGGCGAGGGCCGGCTCCGTCGGCCCGGCGGGGGAGAGCAGGGCCGTCAGCAGGCCGGCCACCGCCACCACGATCAGGACGAGGTTGCGCGCCAGGTGCACCGGTCCCAGCGGTGTGCCTCCGGCCCCGAAACAGCGGCACGGGGCACGTTCACCCCGGCGCAGCGCCGCGGCGATCGCGATCGTGAACCCGGTGGTCGTCACGGTGGCGAGGGCGAATCCCGCCGCGGCGGTTGCGGGAAGGAGGGTCAGGACGACGACGGCCAGTTCGGCGGCGAACGCTCCGAGGGCGACCGGCCGCCGCCACCTGCCCACGCGGGGAGGCAACAGCAGGCCGGTCGATCTCGTGAATTCGGCAAACGCCTTACCGGGCCGTTTGCTGATCGCCGCTACGGCGAAAGTGCTCGCCACGAGCACCTGGCAGCCCAGGGTGACGAGTGCCATTGGTCGTTTAGGCGGGGACTAGGAGCAGACGCTGCACGTGATACGGCGGGCGCTGTCCTCGCAGAGGCACAGCTTGGTCAGGCCACCTCCGCAGGGAATCTCGTAGAGACACGGCCCCGTGTAGGGGTAGGAGCCACAGGGGCAGCTCGCGGCCGCGCTCGACGCGGGCACGAACCGGCTCAGCAGCCGGTCCCCCAGGATTCCCAATTTGTTAAGCATGTCGCAGACCCTTCCTCCGGCCGCCGGTTCCGCGCGTGAGAGATTAATATGCGGCCGGAGTGGTCTCCGGGGCGGCACGTTGTTCACGCTAACCGCCGCTTATCGGCAAAACAATAGATTCTTGCCGAAGAATGGCAATTGCAATTCCGGGAGGCCGGTTATTCATTGATTTGGAAGGATGTGGTTTCGAATTCCCGACTCTCCTGTCGGGTAACCTGGGCGGACGTGAGCCCCGGGGCCGCGGGGGGCCCGCAGGAGGCCTTCGTCCGGCCTGGTCGGGGGTCGTGAGCTGCGGACATTCGCTCGCCTCCCGGGGCGTCCCGCATGGCGACCATGGCCTTTCCGTGGCCTTTCCGTGTCATGGCGGGCTCCCGCCCTCCCCGGGGTGTGACCCGGCCGTCCGAACCGGTCGCGTTTTTCCAGCTTTTCGGCCCGCCGGTTCGGACTGTTCCGCCCTTTTGGGGCATCACTTCCTGCTGTTTTCTCTGCCCGTTTGGCGGATGGGCGGAGTGTCACCGGACGTGCCATTTCTGTGACGTTTCTGTGAATGGCTTGGAAAGCATTTCCGTATGGAAATCATTACTTTATGTGAGCGCATTGTCCGATGAATGGGCGGGTCGGTCAAGCATTTGTGCAATGTGAAATGGTTCACAGATTGACCGCTTTGGGAGAGGGTAACGCGGTGCCGGTTTCCGGGACGGCGGGGCTGACAGGGCGCCGAACAGCCCCGCACGGCGTGCCGGGGGTGGTCCTGAACCACCGGACTATCGGAGTACCCGCTCCAGCGGAACCGCCTCCAGGCCGTGGGCCTCGGCCACCGGCTGGTTGGTCAGGTGCCCCTCGTGTGTGTTGAGGCCGGGAGCCAGCACGGGGTCCTCGCGCAGCGCCTGGCGCCAGCCGAGGTCGGCGATGGCCAGGACGTAGGGCAGGGTCACGTTGGTCAGCGCGTAGGTCGAGGTGTGCGGGACGGCGCCCGGCATGTTGGCCACGCAGTAGAAGATCGAGTCGTGCACCCGGTAGGTCGGGTCGGCGTGGGTCGTCGGCCGGGAGTCCTCGAAGCAGCCGCCCTGGTCGATGGCGATGTCCACCAGGACCGAGCCCGGCCTCATCCGTGAGACCAGTTCGTTGCTGACCAGTTTCGGGGCCTTGGCGCCCGGCACCAGCACCGCGCCGATGACCAGGTCGGCGTTGAGGACCGCGCGCTCGACCTCGAAGCTGTTGGAGGCGACCGTCTGGCAGTGGCCCTGGTAGATGACGTCGGCCTGGCGGAGCCTGTCGATGTTCTTGTCCAGCAGGACCACCTCGGCCTGCATGCCGAGCGCGATCACCGCGGCGTTCATGCCGGAGACCCCGGCACCGATCACGACCACGCTCGCGGCGTGCACACCGGAGACGCCGCCCATCAGCACCCCGCGGCCGCCCTCGGGCCGCATCAGGTGGTAGGCCCCGACCTGGGGGGCGAGGCGCCCGGCGACCTCGGACATCGGGGCGAGCAGCGGCAGGGAGCCGTTGGCGTTCTGCACGGTCTCGTAGGCGATGCCGGTGACCCCGGACTCCAGCATGGCCCGGGTGCAGGCCTCGGAGGCGGCCAGGTGCAGGTAGGTGAAGAGCACCTGCCCCTTGCTCATCCGGTGGTACTCCTCGGCGACGGGCTCCTTGACCTTCAGGACGAGGTCCCCCTCGGCCCACACGTCGTCGGCCGAGTCGATGATGACGGCGCCGACGCTCTGGAAGTCGGAGTCGGGAATCGACGACCCCGCTCCGGCGTCCTTCTCGATGAACACCTGATGACCATGCCGGACCAGCTCCTGGGCGCCGGCTGGGGTCAGGGCCACACGGTACTCGTGGTTCTTGACCTCGCGGGGAACAGCGATCTTCACGGCTCCTCCAGATTCGTGCACCTATGTCACCTTCACTCTGCGTTCCCGAGAAAGAGGGCACTACGCGCAAGGTGCAATGAATCGCTCATCGTTGATAACACGCTGTCAAACTGCGGAAGTCGTCATCTTTCTGGATGCCCGATTGACCGTCCGATTACCGGGGATTTTGAGTGATCGGTAGGCTCGTTCGCGAGGGACGCGACGATACGGGGACGAAGACGATGGAGATGCGCACCGGTCCTGGCGGCACGGACGACCCGCCGGTGCCGCAGGGGCCTCCACCCGCCCGTCACGGCCATCACCAGGGCCGTCACCAGGGCGTCCGGCCTGACCCGACGGGACCGGGGCGCGGGAACGGGGACAGGTCCGGCCCGCCGGGCGGCCGAGGCCGTCCCACGCCCCCCGGAGGGCCCCGCGACCCACGGGACCCCCGCGACCCCCGAGCGGCCGGATACGCCCCGCAGCCGCCCCGCGCCACCAGGATCACCACGATCGCCCTGGTCGTCGCCCTGGTCATCGTCGTGCTGACCGCGGGCGTGCTCGGTACCCTCGCGGTGCTGATGACCCGCAACCCCGACCTGCCGCTGGGCGCGACGCCGCCCCGGCGGCTGGCCGTACCCATCCACTTCGCGCCGGTGACGGGCGCCCAGCAGGGGCCGTGCACCGACCCCGACGCCAGGCCCGACGACCTCGGGCAGGTCTGCTACACACTGGCCGCCGGGGTCAGCGTGGACGCGGTGCGCAGGATCGAGGCGGTCCAGGACCGGGGCGGCTCCTACTCGGTGAAGATCGTGTTCGCGCCCACCTTCCGCGACCAGATCAACGACCTGACCCAGGAGACGGTCACGCAGCAGATGGCGATCGTCGTCGGGGAACGGGTGGTCGCGGCCCCCAGGGTCGCCCAGGTGATCACCGAGGACAGTCTGAGCATCGCGGGCTCCTTCACCAAGGAGCAGGCCGACGCCATGGTCGCCCGGCTGCTCGGTGCCGCGAACGCGCAGCCCTCGGCGACCCCGGGAACCACGACGCCTCCCACGACGGCGCCCATCACCCCACCGGCCACGAACGCGCCCACCGGTCAGGCACCACAGACCCCGGCCGCCACCACGGGAACCACCACCGGGCCCACCACCGGGCCCACCACCGGGCCCACGACGGGAGCCGCCGCGCCCGCCGCCGGGGCGCGGGGGACCGATCCTCGCTATCCGGACTGCGCGAGCGTGGCCAGGGCGGGACGCGGCCCCTACTTCAAGGAGACCCACAAGGAGTACCACTGGTACCCCGACAAGGACGGCGACGGCGTGGCCTGTGAGGAGGGATACCTCCAGGCCCGCTAGAGCAATCCCTGGACGGCCTCTATCGCGAAGTAGAGGGCGAAGACCAGGGTGACCGCCCACAGCAGCCACGGAATCCGCCCGGCCCGCCCGACGGCCGCCTGGACGACCGTGTAGGAGATCACCCCGGCGCCCACGCCGTTGGTGATGCTGTAGGTGAAGGGCATCAGCGCGATCGTCAGGAACGCCGGTACGGCCAGCGTCAGGTCCTCCCAGGGGATGTTCCTGGCCTGGGTCATCATCAGCGCGCCGACGAGCACCAGCGCCGGGGCCGCCGCCGCGGCGGGCACGACGGAGGCGATCGGGGTGAAGAACAGGCTCAGCGTGAACAGGGCGCCGGTCACCAGCGCCGCCAGGCCGGTCTTCGCGCCCTCGCCGACCCCGGCCGCCGACTCGACGAACACCGTGTTGGCCGAGGCGCTGGACAGGCCGCCGACGGCCCCGGCCACGCCGTCCACGGTCAGGATCGCGCCGAGGCGGGGCACCCGGCCCTGCTCGTCGACCAGTCCCGCCTCGTCGCTCACCCCGATGATCGTGCCCATCGCGTCGAAGAACCCGGACAGGACCAGCGTGAACAGCACGACCGTCGCGGTCACCGGCCCCGCCTGGGAGAAGCCACCGAAGAGGTCGAACTGCCCGACCAGTCCGAAGTCCGGCGCCGCGACCACGCCCTCGGGCACCCGGGGCACCACGACGCCCCAGCTCGCCGGGTCGATCCTGGCGACGGAGTTGACGACGATCGCCAGCACGGCGGTGATCGCGATGCCGATCAGGATGGCGCCCCTGGTCCTGCGCACGTAGAGCACGATCATCAGCAGCAGGCCGAAGCAGAAGACCGTGACCGGCCAGCCCGTCAGGTGTCCCGTCCTGCCCAGCTGCACCGGCGTTCCTGTGCCGCGTGCCACGAACCCGGCGTCGACCAGCCCGATCAGCGCGATGAACATTCCGATGCCCACGCTGATCGCGTGCTTCAGGGCCAGCGGGATGGAGTTCATGATGAGCCTGCGCAACCCGGAGACCGCGAGGAGCACGATGACCAGGCCCTCCAGCACGACCAGACCCATCGCCTGGGCCCAGGTCATGTGCGGGGCGGCCTGGTAGGCGACGACGGCGTTCAGCCCGAGCCCGGCAGCCAGGCCGAAGGGGGCGTTGCCGACCACTCCCATCAGCAGCGTGCTCACCGCCGCCGCGAGGACCGTCGAGGTGGTCAGCTGCGTGATCGTCAGCTTCGCGCCGGTGACGTCCGTCGCCCCGCCCAGGATGATCGGGTTGAGCAGGATGATGTAGGCCATGGCCATGAAGGTGGTGATCCCACCCCTGACCTCGCGGCCGACCGTCGAACCACGCGCCGACAGTTCGAAGAACCGGTCCATGAGCCTCCCATCGCCCTGAAGGACGATCGGGTTCCTACCCCCGCGGTTCCGGCGCGATGTCATGGGCCACGGCCTGGACCGTTCCATTTCATTGCGGAGCCGTACGGTCCGGGCGGGAAGCGGGGATGGACGGAAGGTGACGTGCGGAGATGATTCGCCCTGTGCAGGGGGGTTCGGGTGGGTTAGGATCGGCGCACCGATTCCAGGCGCTGGAGCGTTCCTTCGCCGTGCGACATCCGACGGGGCCTCGGCCGGGCGTTCCTCTTCCGGGAACCGGAACGGCCCGCCGCCGTATCCGCCGGATCGCGATGCTCACCGGTCGGGATCTCTCCACGGTGACGGGCCGTGCCGGTCTGGTACCGGCTTTACAGGCGGGCTGACCCGCTGCTAGTCGGGATAGCTCCAGCTCGTCTTGTTCTCCTGGTTGAGCTGCAAAGAATACTGACTGGTGCTCTGCGAGGGGGAAGACGAATCAGCACTTGCAGTCGTAGCATTGCTCATGGCTGCAAATGTGGCCGTAAATAGGACGGCGAGGGCAGACAAAGCGAGGCGTCGGCGCACGGGGGAGGCTCCTGTCGTGGGTTCTGCTGCTCGAACGATATCTTTCAAGGGGTAACGTGGCTGGTCAAGACTTGGTGGGGCAACGCATCAAGACCGTCCGACGTCAACGTGGTCTTTCCCAGGCGCAACTCGCCCATCCGGAACTATCCGACAGTTATGTGTCGCTGATCGAGAGCGGCAAGCGTACGCCCACTCCGGCGGTCCTTGAGCTGCTGGCCGAGAAGCTCGACTGCTCCCTCACCTACCTGATCAACGGCGTGACCGCCGAGCAGATGCAGGAGATCGAGCTGGGCCTCGGCTACGCCCGGCTGGCCATGGAGAACGGCGAGGTCGGCGAGGCGCGCACGCGTTACGCCGAGCTTCTCGCCGACAGCGGCCTGGCGGGCCTGCCCCAGCACAGACAGGACGCCGAGTACGGCCTGGCCCTGGCCACGGAGGCCTGCGGCGACCTCGACGGCGCGATCGCCCTGCTCAACGGCCTGCGCGAGAACGACCCCGCCACGATGAGCCCCGAACGCCACATCGCCGTGGCCGTCGCCCTGTCGCGCTGCTACCGCGAGCAGGGAGACCTGGCCCAGGCGGTGAACGTCGTCGAGGAGATCCTCGGCGGCGCGGTCAGGCCCGCCTGGACCGACGGCCTGATGAGACTGGGCGGCCAGCTGCTGGCCGCCTACGTCGAGCGGGGCGACCTGCTGCGGGCCAGGCAGTTCTCCGCCGAGGTGCTCGCCGCGGCCGAGGTCCTCGGCACCCCGCAGGCGCTCACTCTGGCGCACTGGGGCGCGGCCATCGTCGCGGTCGAGAGCGGGCGCGGCGACGAGGCCGTCACCCACGTCGAGCGCGCCCTGGCCATCCAGTCCGAGTACGGCGACCCCCGCAGACTGGCCCGTCTCCGCAACGACTACGCCCAGGTCATGCTGACCGTACGGCCCATGCAGGCGGGCGCCTGGCGTGAGCTGCTGGCCAAGGTCGAGAAGGAGCTCTCGGAGAGCTCGGCCAACCCCATGGACAAGATGCGCTGCGCGATGAACCTCGCCCGCGCCGAGCTGCTGCTCGCCAACCCCCAGCGGGCCGGAGAGCACATCAAGGCCGTCTGCGACATGCTCGACGGGATGCCCAGGCCGCTGCAGATGGAGGCACGCCTGCTGCACGGCCAGACCTCCGCCGAGCTGGACGGTCAGCAGCGGGCCCTGCACGAGCTGCAGGCCGCGGCCGAGGCGCTCGACAAGCTGCCCGCGACCCGCTACACCGCCCACGCCTGGCTGACGGCGGCGCGGGTCCTGGAGCGCATCGACGAGCCCGTCCGCAGCGTGGACGCCTACAAGAGGGCGCTGGCCTGCGTGGGGCTGTAGGAACCGCTCCGTTCCGCCGGGCTCACGGGTTCGGCGGAGCGGAATGGAAAAGGTGACATCCGAAAGGCCATGCCCGGGGATTGCCGGGCATGGCCTCGGACGTTTTACGGACGGCCGCAGAGGCGGGTCGCCGGCGCGTGCAGACACGGAGGTAGGGACCGCATGAGGGCGTCGGTAGCCTTGGGGGTGCCATGAAGACTTCCCCTGCCGCGGCAGCCCTCACGCTCCTGGCCGCTCTCCTCCTCGGTACGGCTCTCGCCTCACCCGCCCTGGCGCACGACTCGCTGAAGAGCAGCGACCCCGCCAAGGGCGCCACGGTGGACGGCCTGGACCGGGTGAAGCTGACCTTCACCTCCAAGGTCAACTTCCCGATCGTCGTGGTGCACGCCAAGGAAGGCGCCGCCTACCAGGAGGGCAAGCCCGTCATCGACGGGCCGGTCGTCACCCAGCGGCTCAAGCCGGGCCTGCCGCCCGGGGAGTACGTCATCGCCTACCAGGTGGTCTCCTCGGACGGGCACCCGATCGACGGGGAGATCCCCTTCACGCTGAGCGGCTCCGGTGATCCGTCGCCCTCGCGGAGCGCCCCGGCCGCCGACCCCGGCACCGAGCCGAGTGCCGCGCCGGCCGCCGAGGCCGCTCCCTCGTCACAGGAGGCCGCCCCCGTCGCCCAGGCGGCGCAGGAGCCTTCGAGGGGCATCCCCGGCTGGGTGTGGATCGTCGTCGGCGGTCTCGTCGGAATCGGCATCGGGCTGATGTTCAGCCTGCGCGGGAAGAGGCGGTCATGAGCAGGCGGGAGCGGGCCGTGCCCGCCGTGGAGGAGACGGCGGACAACGGGAAGGTCGTCAGGATCGCCCTCGCGAGCGCGGGTGTCGCCGTCGTCGCACTGGTGATCGCCATGATCGCCGGAGGCGCCGCGACCCCGCGCGTCATCCCCGGTCTGCCGGACGAGGGCGCGTTCACCCGCTGGGGCCTGCCGCTGTCGAAGATGCTGATGGACGTGTCGGGGGTGCTCACCGTCGGCGTGCTGCTGGCCGCGACGGTCTTCCTGCCCAGCGACAAGGGACTGCTCGGCAAGCCGGCCCTCGCCTACGTCAAGGGCGCCTCGTGGCTCGCGCTCGCCTGGGCGGCCTCGGCCGCCGCGACGATGATCTTCAGCCTGTCCGAGGCGCTCAGGGTCCCCGTCGCCGACGTGCTCGGCGGCGACGAGCTGACCAGCTACGCCAGCCAGATCTCCCAGGGCATCGCGCTCACCCTCGTGGTGCTGTTCTCGATAGCGATCGCGCTGTTCGCCCGGGGGACGATCACCGTGGGGGCCTGCGGAGGGCTGCTGGTGCTGGCTATGGCCACGCTGCTGCCCCCGGCGCTGACCGGGCACTCCTCCTCGGCCCCCAACCACGACCTCGCGACCACCGGGGTGGCCGCGCACCTGCTCGCCCTGGCCCTGTGGGTCGGCGGCCTGGCGGTGCTGTGCTTGCACGCGCTGCGGCGGCAGCCGCTCCTGGAGACCGCGGCCACGCGCTTCTCCACGCTGGCACTGTGGTGCTTCGTCGCCGTCGGCCTGTCCGGCCTGTTCAGCACGGTGGCCAGGCTCACCTCGGTCGAGGAGCTGTTCACCTCCGCCTACGGCCTGATGCTGCTGGCCAAGACCGCGGCGTTCGCGGTGCTCGGCGTGTTCGGCTGGTGGCACAGGAAGCACACGCTGCCGCAGCTCTCCGCGGGGACGCCCAGGGTGTTCGCCCGGTTCGCCTCCGTCGAACTGCTCATCATGTTCGCGACCGTCGGCGTGGCCGTCGTGCTCGCCCGCACCGCCCCGCCCGAGGAGGTCCTGCGGACCGACCCGGTCGTCGACCTGCTCGGCTACCCCCTGCCGCCGGAGATCTCGGTGGCGAACCTGGCGTCGCTGTGGTGGTTCGACCTGTTCACCGGCACCATGATCGCCCTGCTCGGCGGCTTCTACCTCGCCGGGGTCGTACGGCTGTCCAGGCGCGGCGACCACTGGCCCGCGGGCCGTACGGCCGCCTGGTTCGTCGGCCTGCTGATCCTGGTCCTGGCCACCCAGACCGGGGTCGCCCGCTACGCCAAGGTGCTGTTCAGCGCGCACATGGCCGAGCACATGACGCTGGCCATGCTGGTGCCGATCTTCCTCGTCCTCGGGGCTCCCGTCACGCTGGCGCTGCGCGCCCTCAAGCCCGCCGCCCGCAGGGGCGACCGGGGTCCCCGCGAGTGGCTGACCACGATCCTGCACAGTAGGTTCGTCCGGTTCGTCACCCATCCGGCGATCGCCACCGCGATCTTCGTGGTCTCGACCTACGCGCTGTACTTCACCCCGCTGTTCACCGCCGCGATGGAGGAGCACCTCGGCCACATGGCCATGACGGCGCACTTCCTGCTGAGCGGCTGCCTGTTCTTCTGGGTGATCATCGGGATCGATCCCTCACCCCACACGCTGCCCCACGTGGCCCGGCTGATCGTCCTGTTCGTCACGATGCCGTTCCACGCGTTCTTCGGTATCGCGCTGATGAGCATGGGGACGGTCATCGCCGCCGAGTGGTACGACCAGCTCGGCCGTACGTGGGGCGCCTCCTCGGTGGCCGACCAGCAGACCGGCGGCGCCATCGCCTGGGGCTTCGGGGAGATCCCGACGCTGATCGTGCTGATCGCGCTGGCCTTCCAGTGGTGGCGCGACGACGACCGCAAGGCCCGCAGAGCCGACCGCAGGGCCGACGCGGCCGCGGCCCGCACCGGGGGCACCGGCGACGCGCAACTCGACGCCTACAACGACTATCTGGCCAGGCTCAACCAGCGCGACAGCTCCCAGTGAACCGTGGCCGTCTCCACGGCCCGCTCCGCGGTATGCCTCACGGCGGCCGAGTCCGGTCGCCCGGACGTCAGGTGATCCTGTCCACCAAGGCCATTGGCGGCTCCGGCAAGTAACCTGGAGGAAACGGGGATCAGCACCACCGCGACGGCACACCGATCGCCACGCGCCGTACCCGGACACATACGGGGGTCCACGTGTCCGACAGGGAGGCCGGTGACCGCCGTACGCGGCGGAAGGGGTGAGCAGTGGCCAAGGAACTGAGCATGCACGCGGACCGAACCCTTGCCCGGGTCCTTGAGGAACACCTGACCGGGTGGGCGCGCGACAACGACGTCACCGTCGAGATCTGGGCGCTGCCCGCCCGCGACGTGCCGGCCGAGGTCACCGGCGCCCTCCTGGCCACCCTTGAGGAGGCGCTGTCCAACGTCCTGCGGCACAGCGGGGCCGACGTCGTCTCCGTCGCGGTGACCCTGGGACAGGCGGGCCTGCGCATGACGGTCAGCGACAACGGGGCCGGAGTGTACGGCTCCGCCGTCGGCAGGGGGGTCGCCGCCATGCGCGGGCACTTCGCCGGCGTCGGCGGGACGCTCAGCGTCAAGGGCGTCCCGGGCGGGGGAACCACCGTCACCGGGACCGTTCCCATCGGACGCCTGGGACGCTGAGCGGGCCGCCCGGGAGACGCCGGGCGCGGCCGTCAGGGAAGCGTGAGGATCTCGTGGCCGCTCTCGGTGACCAGGATGGTGTGCTCGAACTGGGCGGTCCGCTTACGGTCCCGGGTCACCGCGGTCCACCCGTCGGGCCAGATCTCGTAGTCGATCGTGCCGAGCGTCAGCATGGGCTCGATGGTGAACGTCATGCCGGGTTCGAGGGTGACCGCCAGCGACGGGTCGTCGTAGTGCGGGACGATCAGCCCGGAGTGGAAGGTCGTGCCGATGCCGTGCCCGGTGAAGTCGCGCACCACGCCGTAGCCGAACCGCTTGGCGTAGGCCTCGATCACACGGCCCGCCACGTTGAGCTGGCGTCCGGGGGCGACGGCCTTGATGGCCCGGTTGGTCGCCTCGCGGGTGCGCTCGACCAGCAGCCGGGACTCCTCGTCGACCTCGCCGACCAGGAAGGTCGCGTCGGTGTCGCCGTGCACGCCGCCGATGAACGCGGTGATGTCGACGTTGACGATGTCGCCGTCGCGCAGCACGGTGTCGTCGGGGATGCCGTGGCAGATCACCTCGTTGATCGAGGTGCACAGCGACTTGGGGTAGCCGCGGTAGCCGAGAGTGCTGGGGTAGGCGCCGTGGTCGCAGAGGAACTCGTGGCCGATCCGGTCGAGCTCGTCGGTCGTGACGCCGGGCGCCACGTGCCTGCCGACCTCTTCGAGCGCCTGGGCGGCCAGCTTGCCCGCGACCCGCATCCGCTCGATGATCTCGGGGGTCTTGACGTCGGGCTCCCCGGTCTTGGGGGATTTCTTCCCTACGTACTCCGGCCGTTCGATGTGGGCGGGAACCTTTCGGGTGGGCGAGATCCGCCCGGGCTGGAGCAGTGTCGTCATGGTCCCCCAGTCTAGTTGCGGTTCTCACTGGGCAGGATTGATCGTATGAGCGATCGATGGTGGTTCTGTCTCACGCACATGGCGGTCGAGCCCGACGAGGGCTGCCCGAACAAGGACCGCATGGGTCCCTACGAGACCCGGGAGGCCGCGGCCAACGCCCTGAAGACCGCGGCCGAGCGCAACGAGTCCTGGCGCGCGCAGGACAAGGCCTGGGACGACGACTGAGCGGACGCTACCGCTCCTCGACGACGGCGTAGGCGCGGACCGGGAAGGTGCCCAGGCCCACGACCATCGGGGGAGCGGCGTGGAGGCGGAACCCGGTGTCGGGAAGCGCGGACAGGCCGGTCATGTGCTCGACGATCGGGATGCCCGAGCCGAGCAGAAGCGTGTGAGCCGGGCGCTCGCCCCTCGGCGGGGTGTCGTCGATGTTCAGCGAGTCGATCCCGACGAGGGCCGCCCCCTGCTCCTGCAGCCACCGCGCCGCCTCCGGTTCGAGGTAGGGGTGGCCGTGGAAGTAGGCCTCGGTGCCGAAGTGCCGGTCCCAGCCGGTGTGGACGAGCACGGCCCTGCCGCGCACCTCAAGACCGGTGAACCGGTCGGCTCCGACGGACCGTTCCCCCTCGGCCCTGACGACCAGTCCGGGAAGGTCGGCGACCGCCTCCAGCGGCACCCCCGACAGGTCGGGGCCGTCCGGGTAACGGTGGTAGGGAGTGTCGAGGTAGGTGCCGGTGTTGGCGGCCAGCTCGACGGTGCCGATGTGGAACTCGGTGCCCGGGGCGTAGACCTCGCGTGAGGCCTCCCTGCTCAGGTGCACACCGAGCCGGGGTCCGGGGACGCCCGGGTAGGTGAGCATGCCGTCGGTGATGCGGTGGCTCAGCTCGATCAGCCGTGTCATGGGAGACCCATCGTCCTTCTGTCGTTTCGGGCGTTTCTGAGCACGGCGGTCAGCCCGATCGCGGCCCAGACGACGTTGAGGATCGCCGAGGGCCACGCGGAGTGCCAGGCCGCGTTGACCATCAGGGCGGCCGACCCGGCGAGGTTGATCACCTGGTACGGCAGGCCGTCCCCGGCCATCCGGGACGAGGACACCATGGCGTAGCCGTACAGCATGACGGCGGCGCCGGACCAGCCGAGGACGTCGACGAGGAGGGGCACCGGATCACGCCCCGGTGGGGAGGGTGCTCATGCCTCCATGGTCCCGGCCTCCCTTGTTGAAGCGCAAATAAAGTCTTCTAAACAGGAGCGTAAGCTGAGCTGCATGGAAATCGATCCGCGGCGGCTGCTGGTGCTCCACGAGGTGGCGGTCCGCGGCGGTGTCATGCGGGCGGCCGAGGCACTGCACCTGACCGCCTCCGCGGTCTCCCAGCAACTCGCCCAGCTCGAACGGGAGGTCGGTCTCGCGCTCATCGACCGTTCGCAGCGCAGGGTCGCCCTCACCCCCGCGGGCCGGGTGCTGGCCGGATACGCCGGGCGGATCGAGGAGGAGCTCAGCGAGGCCAGGCGGGAGCTGACCCGCTTCACCGAACTGCTGGCCGGTCCCGTCTCGATCGCCGCCTTCCCCACGGTCATCCGGCACCTGGTGCTGCCCGCCCTGGTCACCCTCGCCGAGCGCCACCCCCAGGTCGCCCCCCGCGTCCACGAGCTGTACGGCGCGCCCGCCCTGCGGGAGCTCAGGCTCGGCGGGATCGACCTGGCCATCACCGAGCAGGACGCCGACGAGCCCGTCCCCACGCACTCCGCGCTCGTCTCGCACCCGCTCTACGTGGACGAGTACCGCATCGTGGCGCCTCCCGGCTGGGCGGAGATCCCCCGTGCCGTCACGGACCTGGGCGGGATGCCGTGGATCGCCGGACCGGCCGACCAGGCCTGCGGGCAGGCGCTCGAACGGCTGGCCGCCCTGCACGGGTTCACCCCGCGCAGGGCGCACGTCATCGAGGAGTTCCCGCCCACCCTCTCCATGGTCGCGGCGGGGCACGGGGTGGCGATCGTCCCCTCGCTGGCCCTGCTGGAGGTCCCCGCGGGGGAGGTCGTGGTGACCGGCATCTCCAACGTGGGAGCCCGCAGTCTCAGCGTCGTGACCCGGATCAGCCGCGCCCGCTCGGGAGAGCCGGGACCGGTGCAGGCGGTGGTCATCGCCGCGCTCAGGGAGGCGGCGCAGGCTCTCGGCGCCCGGGTCGGCAAGCGCTACGGGACGCCGCGACGACGGCGCTTCACCTGGGGCACGGACGGTGGAGGGGCAGGGGCGGTCAGTAGGAGGGGACCCGGGGGCCGCTGACCCGTTCGAGCAGCCTGGCCAGCCTGTCGCGCAGGCCGGGCCGCCTCCCGGTCTCACCCGCGGCCAGGCTGATGAGGTGCTGGGCGCCGTCGAAGGAGAGCGGTGCCCGCTCGGTGACGGCCAGCGCGTCGTGGGCGAGGCCCTCAAGCTCGGGGTCGCCGCCGTCGAGCGCCAGGACGGTCGCCCCGACACGCCGGGCGTCGCTGACCCGTTCGAGCAGGGGCGCCGGGGCCCGCTCCTCGGCCACGACGAACAGCGTCTCGCCCCGCCTCGCCCGCTCGATCCGGTCGAGCCCCACACGCAGGTGCTCGGGGGCGTCGGGGGCGGGGGCCCAGCGCACCAGGGTCGGAGCGAGCTGGGGAAGCCCGGCGAGCCTGGCCTCGTCACCCAGGTGCGCGGCCAGGTGCCAGGGCTCCTCGCCGGGCGTGCCGACGACCAGCAGTCCGCCGGGTGAGCGCGTCGCGCGCAGCGTGAGACCGAACTCGCGGGTGCGCTCGACCCAGCCGGAGGAGGAAAGGATCTCACGTAGGATTTCCGCTGACCGAGAGTCCATCCCTCCATGGTGCCCCCCGTCGCCCCGGTACGGCCCGAGGAACACGACCCTGGCATGATCTGGACAGACAACGCCGGGCAGGGCTGCCGTGAGGGCAGACAGTGAGCGGGGAGCGACCAGTGAGCACCGATCTTCCAGACGTGAGCGGCATCTCCATCGGAATCCTTGGCGGCACCGGTGACCAGGGCAAGGGACTGGCCAGGCGGTTCGCCCTGGCGGGCAATCCGGTGCTGATCGGCTCGCGCAGCGCCGAACGCGCCCAGGAGGCCGCGGCGGGTCTCGGCGGCCAGGTGAGCGGCGCGGACAACGCGACCGTGGCGGCCCAGGCCGACGTGGTGATCGTGGCCATCCCCTGGGACGGCCACCGTTCCACCCTTGAGTCCCTGCGCGCCGAGCTGGCGGGGAAGATCGTCGTCGACTGCGTCAACCCGCTCGGCTTCGACAAGCAGGGGGCCTACGCGCTGCCCGTGGAGGAGGGCAGCGCCGCCCAGCAGGCCGCCGCCGTGCTTCCCGACAGCCGGGTCGTCGCCGCCTTCCACCACGTCTCCGCCGTCCTGCTGCTCGACCCGGAGGTCGAGGAGATCGACCTGGACGTGCTCGTCCTGGGTGACGACCGCGAGGCGACCGACACCGTGCAGGCGCTGGCCTCCCGGATCAACGGTGTGCGCGGCGTGTACGGCGGCCGCCTGCGCAACGCGCACCAGATCGAGGCGCTGACCGCCAACCTCATCTCGATCAACCGCCGCTACAAGGCCCACGCCGGGTTGCGCGTCACCGACGTCTGAGTCTCGTCACCGGCCGGGTCCTGTCGCGCGGGGCGCCCCCGGGCGACCGCGGAGATCCACACGAACAGGCTTCAGATCCAGCCGACGTCCTGGGCGATCCTGATGGCCTCGACCTTGTTCCTGGCGCCGGTCTTGGCGATCGCCCCGGTCAGATAGTTGCGGACCGTCCCCGCCGACAGGTGCAGCCTCGCGGCGATCTCCTCGGCGGGGGCGCCGAGCGCGGCCTCCCTCAGCACGGTCGTCTCCCGCGGGGTCAGCGGGCTGGCGCCGTAGGCGAGGGCGGTGGCGACCAGTTCGGGGTCGAGTACCCGCAGGCCCTGGGCGGTCCGGCGGATCGCGTCCGCCAGCCGGTCGCCGGGGGCGTCCTTGACCAGGAACGCCTCGATGCCCTCGGCCAGCGCCCTGCGCACCTGCCCCGGCTGACCCATCGCGGTGAGCACGAGCACCCGGCAGCCGGGCAGCCGTTCCCGCAACTCGACGGAGGCGGTGATGCCGTCGACGACGGGAAGCTCGATGTCCAGCACCGCGACGTCAGGACGGGTCCGCAGCGCGGCGGGCACGATCTCGTCGCCCCCGGTGACCTCGGCGACCACCTCGATGTCCGGTTCGAGCCGCAGCAGCGCGACCAGCGCCGCCCTGATCATGTGCATGTCCTCGGCCAGCAGCACCCTGATCACGCGGGCACCTCCATCGCGAGCCGGAACCCGCCGCCCTCGGTCCGGCCGGCGCTGACCGAGCCGCCGAGTCCCTCCGCCCGCTCCCGCAGGCCGGTCAGCCCGTTGCCGCGCCCGGCCCCTCTGCGGGCGCGGTCGTTGACCAGTTCAAGGCGCACCGCGCCCTCGTCCGCCGAGGTGCTGATCGAACAGGTCGTGGCCTGGCTGTGCCGTACGACGTTGGTGACCCCCTCGCGCACGGCCCAGGCGAGGGCCTCGTCCACCGGGCGGGGGACCGCCAGTTCGGCCAGGTCGGTCCGGCAGCTCACGCCGGAGGCCTCAAGCAGCGCGACCGCCCGGTGGACCTCCTGCGCCAGTGACATCTCCCGGTATCCCCTGGCCACCTGCCGCACCTCCTGCGCGGCGTCCCTGGCCACGGCCGCCAGCTCGGCCAGCTCCGTCTTGGCCGCCCCGGGGTCGGCGTCCACGAGCCGGTGGGCGAGGTCGCCCTTGAGGGCGATGGCGGTCAGGCTGCTGCCCAGGCCGTCGTGCAGGTCACGGGAGATCCGCAGTCGTTCCCGCAGCACCGCGGCCTCGGCCAGCTCCATCCTGGCCTTGGCGAGCTGCTCGCTGACGACGGCCAGCCGCACCGCCCCGTAGGTCACCCCGCTCGTCACGATGACGGTGACCAGGTTGTACAGGGCGAGCGGCACGCTGCCGCCGGAGACGACGAACCCCATCCCCAGGTCGATCACCCCGATCACGGCCATCACGGGGATCGCCGCTCCGAGCCGCAGCCTGAGGAGCACCGCGGAGGCCAGGATCGTCTGCATGCTCGACGCCCAGTTGTAGCCGAGGAAGGGCGAGAGCGAGAACAGCACCGGGATCGTCCCGTAGGTGACGGCGATCTCGACGATCAGGGCGACCGGCACGCCGCGCGGCTCCCGCCCCCGCAGTGCCCGCCGTACCACCAGGTGATGCGGAACCAGGAAGGCGAGGGCGGCCACCGTCAGGATCACGGCCTCCAGGGGGGTCGTGACCAGAGAGAAGATGACCAGGGTGAAGCCGACGGCGATGACGTAGACGGTGCCCACGGCCACGTGCTGGGGGGTGATCCGCATGTCAGGAACCTACCAACCTACGATTTCCTGCTCTCCCAGCGGAACCTGCGGACGATGACGAACGCCCCGATCGCCGCCCAGACCGCCAGCTTCAGCGTCGGTACGGCGGCCGCCCGCAGGTCTTCGCCCAGGCTGCCGTGCGCCGCGTAGGCGGTGCGGGCCATGTCCACGATGGCGTCGGTCGGCAACAGGCCGAGGACCGTGCCCACCCAGCCGGGCAGCACCTGCATGATGGGGCCGAAGCCGCCCGCGCCGAGTCCCGCCAGCAGGAAGAACGGCATCGCCATCGGGGCGGCCAGCTCGCTGCGCGGCACGGCCACGGTGAAGGCCGCGCCCAGCAGGCACAGCACGAGGGCGCCCGCGACCACGGCGAACAGGTACAGCAGCGGATCACGCGGCACCGGCAGGCTCGTCAGCCCGTACAGCGCGACCGAGACCAGCACGGTCAGCGCCGTGCTCTGCAGGACGAGGTTGGCGATCTCCCCGCCGAGGATGTCGCGGTCGCTGAGGCCGGTGGCCCGCAGGCGCTTGAGCAGGAGCTGGTCGCGCCGGACGCACAGGGTGACCGTGGTCTGCTGGAACGTCGAGATGACGAGGACCGTGGTCAGCATCCCCAGGTGCATGTTGACCAGGAGCTCCTGGCTGCCGGCCCCCAGCCGGTCCATCAGCAGCGGCATCCCGGTGCCGAGCAGGAGGAACAACGCCACGGACGTGCTCAGCGCCGTACGGTCCCGCCAGAACAGGCGGCCGTTGAAGCGGGCGACGACCGCCAGGTCGCGTGCGGACACGGTCACACCACCTCCTTCTTCTTCGTCTCGTCGGTCTTCTCGCCGGTCGCGAGGTCGAGGAACAGGTCTTCGAGCGTCGCCGTACGGACCTCGAAGCCGCGCAGGCGCAGGCCGTGACCGGCCGCCCAGTTCAGCAGGGCGTGGGCGGTGAGGTCGGGGTCGGGGACGCGGTAGACGGCGAGGTCGCCCTCCGCCGTCGCGCGGGGGACGGGCAGGTCCTCCAGGCGGGTCGAGGGGGGCAGCTCGAGGGCGACCCGGCCCGTCTGGGCGGCCAGGGTCTCGGCCATCCCGCCGCCCGCGACGACCGTCCCACGGTCCATGATCACCATGCTGGAGGCCAGGCGCTGCGCCTCCTCCAGGTAGTGCGTGGTGAGCAGGATGGCCGTGCCCTGCCCGGCCAGCTCCAGGATGATCTCCCAGGTGTCCCTGCGGGCCCTCGGGTCCATCCCGGTGGTCGGCTCGTCGAGGAAGAGCACGTCCGGCCTGCTCAGAATGGCCAGAGCGAGGTCGAGACGGCGCTTCTCCCCGCCGGAGAGCTGGCGCACCCTGGTGCCCGCCTTCGCGTCGAGCCCCGCCAGCCCGAGCGCCTCGTCCCTGGGCCTCGGGGCGGCCACGAAGTCCCGCCAGGCGTCCACCGTCTGCGCCACGGTCAGGTCGGGGAAGAACCCCGCCTCCTGGAGCATGATGCCGCTGCTGCGGCGCATCTTGACCCGGTCCTTGACCGGGTCGAGGCCGAGCACCCAGACCGTGCCCTCGTCGGCCTCCTGGAACCCGGCCAGCACCTCGACCGTGGTGGTCTTCCCGGCGCCGTTGCGCCCGAGCAGGGCGAAGATCTCTCCCTGCGCCACCTCGAACGAGACGTCCCTGACGGCCGTGAATTCCCCGTAGCTCTTCCTGAGCCCGTCCACCTGAATCGCTGTCACAGCTCAAAGCATGCGGTTCCGGCTGCCGCTGCGGCAGTGAGGAATTCACATGTCTGGCGCATCAGGGCAAAGTCCTCGGACCCTCCTCGACTAGGTCCACGGCGTGGTGGACATCCTTGACACATGACTGAACTTCGCCCGGAGACGCGCACCGTCCACCTGCCCAGGCCGTCGCTGAACGGCAGCCGCCCCATCGCCGTGCCGATCTACCAGACCTCGGGCTTCTCCTTCGAGGACCCGGCCGTGTTCGCCGACGGGATGAACCGTCCCGACGGGGCCTTCGTGTACGGCAGGCTGTCCAACCCGACCGTCCGCTCCCTAGAGGAGGCCGTCGCCGGGCTGGAAGGCGGCGTCGGGGCGGTCGCGACCGCCTCGGGCATGGGGGCGATCAACTCGGTGCTGCTCGGGCTGCTCAAGCCCGGCGACCACCTGATCGCGCAGAAGCCCCTGTACGGCGGCACCGCGGCGATGCTCAACGACCTGGCCTCGCGCTTCGGCATCGAGGTCTCCTACGTCTCGGAGGACGACCCGCAGGCGTTGCGCGCCGCCGTACGGCCGGAGAGCAGGCTGGTCTACCTGGAGACCATCGCCAACCCGGTGACCCAGGTGGCCGACCTGCCGGGGATGTGCGCCGCCGCCCGTGAGGCGGGGCTGGTCTCCGTGGTGGACAACACCTTCGCCTCACCGGTGCTGTGCCGTCCGATCGAGCACGGGGCCGACATCGTGGTCCACTCGACGACCAAGTACCTGAGCGGGCACACCGACGTGCTCGGCGGCGTCGCGGTCTTCGCCTCGGAGGAGCTGTACCGCAGGGTGTGGCACTTCGCGGTCGAGCTGGGCGCCACCGCCGACCCGTTCGCCGCCTGGCTCACCCTGCGCGGCATGCAGACGCTGCCGCTGCGCATGGAACGCCACTGCGCCAACACCCGGGAGCTGGCCCTGCGCCTGGACAACCACCCCGCGGTCGTCGCGGTGCACTGGCCCGGCCTGCCCTCCCACCCCTCGCACGCCCTGGCCAGGAAGCTGCTGCCCGACTTCGGCGGGGTCTTCTCCTTTGACCTCGTCGGCGGGCGGGCGGCGGGCGAGAAGTTCATGAGCTCGGTACGGCTGGCGCTGCTGGCCCCGTCACTCGGCGGCGTCGAGACCCTCGTCCTGCACCCGGCGACCACCTCGCACCGGTCGCTGACGCCGGAGGAACTGGCCCGGCACGGGATCGGCGAGGGCACGGTCCGGGTCGCGGTCGGCATCGAGCACATCGAGGACCTGTGGGACGACTTCTCCCAGGCGCTCTCATGACGATCCGCTGAGGGGTGTACGGCCCGGCGAACACCGGGCCGTACACAGTGGGTCAGCGGTGGACTAGCAGCGGGTCAGCGGTAGCTGTGCTCGACGGTGGGGAAGGCGCCGCCGGTCACCTCGTCGGCGAAGGCGCGTACCGCCCGGTCCATCTCGCCCGCGAGGTCGGCGTACCGCTTGACGAACTTCGGCGGGTTGGGGGTCAGCCCCATCAGGTCCTGCCAGACGAGGACCTGGGCGTCGGTCGCGGGACCGGCGCCGATGCCGACCGTCGGGATCGACAGGGAGGCGGTGACCCGCTCGGCGAGGTCGCCGGGGACGCACTCCAGGACCACGGCGAAGGCCCCGGCGTACTCCAGGTCCTTGGCGTCGGCCATCAGCTCGTCACCCGACTGGCCGCGCCCCTGCACCCGGTAGCCGCCGAAGGCGTTGACCGACTGCGGGGTCAGGCCCAGGTGGGCCATCACCGGGATGCCCGCCGAGACCAGGGTCTCGACCTGGGGGAGGACCCGGCGCCCGCCTTCGAGCTTGATCGCGTGGGCGCCGGCCTCCTTCATGAAGCGGGCGGCCGTCTCCAGCGCCTGCTGGGGAGAGGCCTGGTAGGAGCCGAACGGCAGGTCGGCGACCACCATCGCGCGGGAGGAGCCGCGCACCACGGCCGAGGTGAGCGGGAGGAGCTCGTCGACCGAGACCGGCAACGTGGAGTCGTGGCCGTAGACGACCATGGCGGCCGAGTCGCCGACGAGCAGCACCGGGATGCCTGCCTCGTCGAAGACCCTCGCCGTCATGGCGTCGTAGGCGGTGACCATCGGCCACCTCTCGCTCCGTTCCTTGGCCGCGGCGATGTCGCGGACGGTGACCCTTCGCCCGGCCTTGCCGCCGTAGAGGGCGGTCGGCTGGCCGGCCGTGGAGGGCGCGGAGGAGGGCCCGGAGGAGGGCATGGACGAAGACACAGAAGAGGGCATGGAAAGCCTCCAGTGAAGTCTCGAGGCGTCCCTGTGACGTCCCCGGACTGCTTCCGATGATTGCACGCGGACGTCTTGATAAACACCCCCGGCCCCGACCGTAATCCGGTGCGGAGCGTGTCAGTGCCATACGACACAATACGTGGGGAGGTAAGCAATCAAATGGCATTGGAGCCTTACCGTCGTCTGCTGTCCGTTCCCGGTGTGCGGTCGTTGTTGCTGGTGGGGATGGTCGCCCGGATTCCGGCGACCGCGACCGGGATCACCCTGACCCTGCACGTGGTCAACGGGCTGGGACTCGGATTCGCCCAGGCGGGACTGGCCGCGATGGCGAGCGCCGTCGGCACGGCCGTCGGCTCGCCGCTCGCGGGACGGTTCGTCGACCGCAGGGGGCTGCGGCCCGTGATCCTGGTGACCTCGCTGGCGCAGCTGGCGTTCTGGGCGACGGCCTGGGCGCTGCCGTTCCCCGCGCTGCTGGCCGCGACGGCGCTGGCCGGGCTGCTCAGCCTGCCGCTGTTCAGCGTGATCAGGCAGTGCGTCGCGGCGATGGTCCCTCTCGAACAGCGCAGGCTCGGCTTCTCCCTCGACTCGATGATCATCGAACTGTCCTACATGACGGGTCCCGCGCTCGGCGTCCTCGGCGTCACCCTGATCGGCAGCACGTGGACGATGTGCGTGGTCGGTGTCGGGCTCGTCGGGGCGGGTGCGACGTTGTTCGCGCTGAACCCGCCCGTGCGCTCGGCGGAGGAGGCGCGGGAGATGGCGGAGGCCGGGGAGCGGGTGTCCAGGCGAGCCTGGCTGACCCCGGCGTTCGTCGGCCTGCTCGGCACCGTGTGCGCCGCGACCTTCGTGCTCACCACGACCGAGCTCTCGCTGGTCGCGGTCATGAAGCAGGCGGGCGACACCGCCTGGACGGGCCTGGCGATCGGCGTCTGGTGCGCTTACTCCCTGCTCGGTGGCTTCGTGTACGGTGGCCTGCCGCGGGGCTTCTCCCCGCTGCTGCTGATCGGCGCCATGGGCGCGCTCACCATCCCCGTCGGGCTGGTCGGCGACGACTGGCGCTGGCTGATGGTGGCGCTCGTCCCGGCCGGGGTGCTGTGCGCGCCGGGATTGTCGGCCACGGTCGATACCTTGAGCCGCTGGGTTCCCGCGGGGGCACGCGGTGAGGCGATGGGCCTGCACGGTACGGCACTGCTGATCGGCGGCGCCGTGTCGGCGCCGATGGGCGGGGCGCTCATCGACTCCTGGGGGCCGGGCTGGGCCTTCGCCGTAGCGGGCCTCGTGGGGGTGGCGATGGTGCTGCTCGCCCTGCCGTTCTGGCGACGAACCGGTGTCCGGGTTGAGGAATCTGTGCCGGTTTCCACGTGAATCTGCCGGAAATATCCGGCAAATACGAAACGCAACGGTTGCGTATCGTATGATCTACCGATACGGTACTGTTTCGAAACTTTTGTGTATCGAAACGGGGCATCCATGGAACACCAAACCGGCCACCCGAGACGGTGGCAGATCCTGGGGGTGCTGGTCTTCAGCCTCCTGGCGGTCGTGCTGGACAACACGATCCTCAACGTCGCGCTGAAGACGATCGCCGACCCTCAGGAGGGTCTGGGGGCCACGCAGAGCCAGCTTGAGTGGGCGATCAACTCCTACACGCTCGTCTTCGCCGGTCTGCTGTTCACCTTCGGTGTGATCGGCGACCGTACCGGCCGTAAGCGCATGCTGTTCATCGGCATGGTGCTCTTCGGCCTGGCGTCGCTGGCCAGCGCCTACGCCCAGGACCCGACCCAGCTGATCGTCGCGCGCGCCTTCATGGGCGTCGGGGGCGCCGCGATCATGCCGGCCACCCTCGCGATCATCTCCAACGTCTTCCCCCCGCAGGAACGCGGCAAGGCGATCGGCGTCTGGGCGGGAGGCGTCGGCATCGCTGTGGCGATCGGCCCGATCACCGGTGGCCTGCTCATCGAGCACTTCTGGTGGGGTTCGGTCTTCCTGGTCAACCTGCCGATCGTGCTGGTCAGCATGGTGCTCATCGCCCTCGTCGTGCCCGAGTCGCGTGACCCCAAGCCCTCCAGGCTCGACCCGGTCGGCGTGCTGCTGTCCATCATCGGCCTCGTGGCGATCACCTACGGCATCATCAGGGGCGGTGAGCTGGCCACGGTCGCCAGCGCCGAGGTGCTGGTCCCGACGATCCTCGGTGTGGCCGTGCTCGCGGCCTTCGTCTGGTACGAGCGCCGCATCGACCACCCGGCCTTCGACGTCCGCTACTTCTCCAACGTCCGTTTCTCCACCGCGGTCGGCATGATCGGCATCGTGTTCTTCGCGATGATGGGCGCGATGTTCTTCCTGATCTTCTACCTGCAGATCGTCCTCGGCTTCACCCCGATGGAGTCGGGCGCGCTGATGATCCCGTTCGCCGCGGCGCAGATCATCTTCGCCCCGCTCAGCCAGCAGATGGTCAGGCGCTTCGGCAGCAAGGTGAGCGCGACCGTGAGCATGGTCGTGGTGGCCGCGGCCCTCGGTTCGTACGCGCTGATGGACCAGAACACCCCCGTCCTGCTGATCGAGATCGTCTTCTTCGTCCAGGGTGCGGCGATGGCCAACATCATGCCGCCCGCGACCACCACGATCATGGAGGCGCTGCCCAGGGAGAAGGCGGGCGTCGGCTCGGCCATGAGCAACACCATCCGCCAGGTCGCGGGCGCGCTCGGCGTTGCCCTGCTCGGCTCGCTGCTCTCGGCGACCTACCGCGACGAGATCGCCCCCAGCCTGACCGGTCTGCCCGCCGGGCTCCAGCACGTGGCGGGTGAGTCCCTGACGGCCACGATCGGCGCGGCCAAGGCCCTCGGCGAGCGCGGTGCCGCGCTGATAGAGCCCGCCAAGCACGCTTTCCTCGACGGAATGCACGTCACCTCGCTGGTCTCCGCCGCCATCGCGCTCCTCGGCGCTCTGGTGGTGCTCAGGTGGCTGCCGGGAAAGAACGCCCCGGTGACGGTCGCGGAACAGCACGATCTCGATAAGGAACCGGCCGGCGTGTAGGTAATGTGGACATACGATGACCACGACGGATGAGACTCAGGCGGCCCGTCCCGCGGGCCGCCCCCGCAGCGCCAGGGCAGAGAAGGCGATCATTGAGGCGACCCTCGATCTGATCAGCGAGAGCAGCGGCCTCGGTGAGCTGTCGATCGAGGCGATCGCCGCCCGCGCGGGCGTCGGCAAGACGACGATCTACCGCCGATGGTCCAACAAGGAAGATCTGCTCGTCGACGCCCTCGCCGCCCTCAAGGCGCCACTGCCCGCGCTGGCGGGCAGGTCGCTGCGCGAGGACCTGGTCGCCTGCGCCGAGGTCTTCCTGCAGGAGGCGCGCAACGCGCGGTCGCGGTGCGTGATGAACATCGCGATGAACGAGACCGAACGGCATCCCCGCCTCGTGCAGCGCATCCACCAGGCGACCATCGCGCCGCGCAGGGCCGTACTGACCGCGCTGCTGCAGCGTGGCATCGCGACCGGCGAGCTGAGGGCCGACCTCGACGTGCCGGTCTCCATCGCCTCGCTGATCGGGACCGTGGTCTGGTACGTCAGGGGCTTCGGCCCCGATCAGGAGGATCTCCCCGAGGGGACCGCCGAGCGGGTCATCGACCATCTGCTCGTCGGCATGTCCCCTCGCTGATCCCCGCCTCACCGCCCGGGCTTCACCCGGCGGGCAGGGCGCCGATCCGTGCCCGCAGCCACGGGCGCACCAGGGGCAGGACCGTGGGAGGCTGCATGGCCCCCATGTGGTCGAGCCCGTCCAGGACCGTCACGTCCCAGCCGAGGGCCTCGATCTCGGCCCGCCGCCCGGCGACGGCGCTCGCGATGCCCACACGCACCCCGCCCCAGCGCTCGCCGTACTCGATGTCGTCGGCCGATCCGACGAAACAGAGCCTGGGGCAGGTGATCCGGGCCTGGGCTGCCAGGTCGTCGAACCCCCGCAGTTCCTCGTACAGCGTGACGAACTGCCTGGTCTGGTCCGGCGACAACGTCACCTCGACCGACGACCAGTCGTCCTTCTCCGGCGGCCCGGAGGGCTTCTCGGCGGCCTCTCCGGTGGCTTTTTCCACGGCTTTTTTCGAGGCCCCGGCGAGCGCCATCTCATGGGTCGCCATGGTCACCCGCAGCATCTCCGCGTACGGCCCGCCGAGTGGCGGGAAACCACCCATGACCAGGGCGGACAGCCGGTCGGTCCTGAGCGCGAGCTGGAGTCCGCTCAACGCGAGCCAGGAGTAGCCGTAGTAGGCGAAGCGGTCGGCCCCCGCGGCGTCGGCGACGGCGAGCAGGTCGCGGGCGATGTTGGCGGGGGTCAGGGTGCCGGGCTTGGGGTTGGCCAGGACATGGTTCTCGTAGTCGAAGGCGACCACCGTGAAGGCGTCGCGCAGGCCCTCGATGAGGGAGCGGCCGAGTGCGGGGTCCGTGCCCCAGGCGCGCATCGCCTCGGCCTGGGGCCCCTCGGCGGGGAGGGGGTTGACGGGCAGCAGCAGGACGGGTCCCTCGCCGTGGACCTCCACCTCGATGGGACTCGCGTCGTGCAGGGTCACCGTGGGCATGGGCGTCTCTCCGGTTCTTCCAGCGGCGGCGGGAATTCCGTACGCCGTAAGGAGTTGATGGGCGCAAGAATAGCTTATGCCGTAAAGAGTTGCTGCCCGGGATGCGGAGACGAGTTCGCCGCCGCCCCGGGCCGGGACGACGGCGAACGACCCCCCTCACGTCACGAGGTGGTGAGCGGGGTCTCCTTCCGGTCCTCGGAGACCACGTGGGCGTCCGGGCCGGGGAACACCATGGTCTCGTGCTCGTCGTGCTCCCAGTGCACCATGTAGGGCGGGGAGCCGTCCTCGTGGACAAGCCCCACGACCACACCGATCCGCCGGGTCTCCCCGTGCCGGGTGCCCTCGACGACGAGCCTGTCACCTACCTTTGCCTTCATCTGATCTCCCCCTGTCTCCTGGATTCCGGCGGGCCGCCGAGCGCGGGCGGACGGGTGGAGGGGAGTTGACGGCGCCCGCTCGCCGCCCGCCGGACCACCGCGGCCGATCTCAGCCCCCTCCCCGGCCGCCGGTGACCCTCCCTGCGGTGATACCCACCCCGCAAAGCTCATGCACGGCCCCACCGGAGTCGTTCAGGCAGGTCAGAGGGGAGTCTCGCGCCAGCGGTTGGTGATCGGCAGACGACGGTCGCGGCCGAAGTTCTTGGCCGTGATCTTGGGACCCGGGGGATACTGGCGGCGCTTGTACTCGGCCAGGTCGACCAGGCGGATGATCCTGGCGACCAGAGCGGGGTCGTGACCGGCGGCGACCAGCTCGGCCGATCCCATGTCCTCCTCGACGTAGTCGTGCAGGAGGGGGTCGAGCACGTCGTACTCGGGCAGGGAGTCGGTGTCACGCTGGCCGGGGCGCAGCTCCGCGCTCGGCTCCTTCTCGATGGAGTTCTCCGGGATGGGCGGGCGCGCGAAGCCGTACAGGAACTCGCCCGACCTGCCCGCCTGGGCGTTCCGCCAGCGCGACAGCTCCCAGACCAGGGTCTTGAGCACGTCCTTGATGGGCGCGAAGCCACCGGCGGAGTCGCCGTAGAGGGTGGAGTATCCGACCGCGAGCTCGCTCTTGTTGCCGGTCGTCAGCACCAGGTGACCGTGCTGGTTGGACAGGCCCATCAGGATCATGCCGCGTACCCTGGCCTGGAGGTTCTCCGCGGCCAGCCCGGACAGCTCGATCTCCTTCTCGAAGGCGTCGACCACACCGGAGATCGGGACGACCCTGGAGTTGATGCCCTGCCGTTCGACCAGCTCCCTGGCGTCGCTCAGGGAGTGGTCCGAGGAGTAGCGGGAGGGCATCAGCACCGCGTGCACCCGCTCGGGGCCGATCGCGTCCGAGGCGATCGTCGCGGTCAGCGCCGAGTCGATCCCCCCGGACAGGCCGAGGATGACCGACTGGAAGCCGTTCTTGCGCACGTAGTCGCGCACCGCGAGAACCAGTGCCGAGTAGACCTCCGCGGTGTCCTCCATGGGCTCGGCGACCGAGGGCGCCAGCGGCTCGTACGGTTCGAGCGAGCGGGCGGACAGCTCGATCCGCTCGACCGTGATGACCGTCCCGTCGCCCGCCTCGGTCTCGAAGGTCCCCAGGCCGCCGAACCGCGCCTCGGGCAGGTCGAGATCGACGACCAGCAGCTCCTCGGCGAACTTCGCGCCCCGCGCGACCAGCTCACCCGAGGCCGAGACGACCAGTGAGTCACCGTCGAAGACCAGCTCGTCCTGGCCGCCGACCTGGTTGACGTAGAGGAGGGCGCAGCCCGCCTCCCTGGCCCGCCGTGCGACGAGCTCAAGCCGCACGTCGTCCTTCTCCCGCTCGTACGGCGAGGCGTTCGGCGTGATCAGCAGCCCGGCGCCCGCCTCGGCGACCACGGCGACCGGCCCGCCCTCCTGCCACAGGTCCTCACAGACGGCGATGGCCACGTCCACCCCGTGCAGCCGGAAGATCGGCAGCCGGTCACCGCGCACGAAGTAGCGGTACTCGTCGAAGACCCCGTAGTTGGGCAGGTGGTGCTTGGCGGTCCTGACCACGACCCGGCCCCGGTGGATGAGGGCCGCGGCGTCCAGCGGGGCCCCCTTCGGCAGGCCGAGCCTCGGGGAGAGGTTCGCCCGGTCCACGTAGCCGACCACGACCGGCATCTCGCCGAGCCCCTCCTCGGCCAGCCGCGTCGCGAGGGCCTCGACGGCGGCGAGCGAGGCGTCGACGAAGGACGCCCGCAGCACCAGGTCCTCGACCGGGTATCCGACCAGGGACATCTCGGTGAAGACCGTCAGATGCGCGCCACGCTCGGTGGCGCGCCTGGTCCACTCGACGATCCTGTCGGCGTTGGCCGCCAGGTCGCCGACCTCGGGGTTGGTCTGGGCAAGGGCGATGCGCAGTTGAGCCACGTGTCCCACCCTATTGGGGCCCCGCCCTCCGGCGCGGCGGGGGCCGTACGGGTGGGTCAGCCGATGACGCTGAGCAGACCGAGGTTCTTGGCCTGCGGGATCTCGCCCACGCGCTGGCTCACCTTGTAGGTGTCGGGGTCGAGCACGACCCAGGTGTTGGCGCTCTTGCCCTTGACCCGGACCACGAGGGTGCCGTCGGTCAGGAACCTGGCGCCGATCAGTGTGCCCCGCACCGGGATGGGGATCTTCCTGCCGGTCCTGGTGTCGTAGAGCGACGGGGTGTAGGACAGCGGCCAGGAGCCGTCCCCGCCGGGGGCGTTCTTGCCGATCGTGTTCACCACGACCCGGTCGCCGTTGGGGGACAGACCGTCGACGTGGTTGGCGAGCCGGATCCCGGGGACCCTGGTCGAGACGTGCGAGACGGTGTTCAGCAGGTAGACGCCGTCGGTGTTCCCGGCGTATCCGGCGAGCGTCCTGCCGTCGGCCGACCAGGCCAGGTGGCACACGCCCGCGGTCTTGCCCGCGATCACCGGCCTGCCGCCGCCGGCGCCGACCAGCGCGACGGTCGCCTTGTCCGAACCGCCCCTGGTCACGTAGGCGATCCGCTTGCCGTCCGCGCTCCAGGCGGGGGTCAGGCACGGCCCCACGTAGGCGGCGTTCGTGGCGACCACCTTGTCGCCGGCCGCGCTCTTGACGTGCAGGCGCCCCTTGCCGTCGATCCAGGCGACCTTCCCGCCGCCGGGCGCCGCGGCGAACTGCCCGGCGAAGGAGGAGCCGCCGACGGCCAGCTTGCTCAGGCCCCCCTGCTGGGTGACCACCTCGACCCCCGCGCCCTTGTAGCCGAAGAAGACGGCCCCCGGAGTGGTGGCGGCCCGGGCGGGGGCGGGGACGGCGGCGACGGACACGACGGTGGACGCGGCGAGTACGGCGCCGACGGCCAGGGCCAGGTGCTTCACGCGAAACTCCTCGGATAATTTCAGCAACGCCATGTCAGACACGCGGGAGCACCGGAAAGTTCACACTCAGGCGGCGGAGATCGGCAGCACGGCCTCGACGACCGTACCGCCTCCCGGCGCGGCGCCGATCACGCACGTCCCGCCCAGCTCCGCGGCGCGCTCACGCATCGACAGCAGGCCGACGCCCGCACGGCGCCCCTCGGGCAGCCCGCCTCCGTCGTCCTGGACGCGGACGACCAGCGACTCGCCCCGGCGCAGCGAGACCACGGCGGAGCTGGCGCCCGCGTGCTTGCGGACGTTGGTGAGCCCCTCCTGCGCGATCCGGTAGGCGGCGACCTCGGTGGCCGCGGGCAGGTCGGACAGGTCGCCCTCGGTCTCCACGGCCACCTCGGGCCCGCCGTCGGCGGCCAGCGCCCGTACGGCCCCGGCCAGGCCGAGCTCGTCGAGGGTCGGCGGGCGCAGGCCGTAGACCAGCTCCCTGATCTCCTGACCGACCGTGTCCATGCCCTCGCGCAACTCGGCCAGGAGCCGGTCGGCCGAGGCCGGGGCGGAGCGCAGGCTGATCCTGGCCATGTTGATCGACATCGCCATGTCGGTCAGCGCATGGCCGAGCCCGTCGTGCAGGTCCCGCCGCAGGCGCCTGCGCTCCTCCTCACGGGCGGTGAGGATGCGCTCGCGGGAGCGCCGCAGGTCGGCGGTCATCGTCACGGCGTGCACCACGTCCGCCACGTACGGCGTGACCACGGCGATCAGCCGGTCGTTGTGGGCCGCGGCGAACCTGCGGGGGCCGGGCGCGCCCAGCAGCAGCCGTCCGACGGGCTCGCCGTGCCAGACCAGCGGTACCACGCGGGGGGCGGGTCCCAGCAGGCCGATCTCGACCCTCCTGCTTCCCGGGGCCCGCGCCTCGACCGCCACACCGGTGACGCTCAGGCCGTCCTTGACGGCCGCGGCCACGGCGGCCAGCGCGTTGGCGGGCTCGGCCTGGCCGACCTCCCTGGTCAGCCGGGCGGCCAGGGCCGCCGGATCTCCGTGCGTGCCGTACATGAGACGGTCGGCCCAGCGCCTGAGCATCCCGCGCAACGGGTGGAAGAACACCCCGGCGAGCAGGGCGGCGGCCAGGCCGCCGATCCGGTCGTAGCCGGACAGGGCGAACCCGGCGATGGCCCCGGCCCCGAAGTAGACCACGCTGACCGCGGCGATCAGCCCGGCGGCCACGAAGGCACGGCTGATCACGGTGTCGATGCCGTACAGGCGGTGGCGCAATACGGAGAAGGTGATGGCGATCGGGATCAGCCCGGTCCACACGGTGGCCGTCAGGACCCAGTCCTTCCCGGCGAGCATGCAGACGATGTAGACGGCGAACGCGCCCAGCGGCCAGGCGATCTGGCGGCGCATCACCGGGTCGGCCCGGCGCAGGCGCAGCACCAGGGAGAGCATCGCCAGCACCGCCATGCCCATGATCATCCCCAGCATGACGTTCTGCAGCGCCGCGTTGTACGGCCTCAGCGCCTCGATCGCCAGCGGGTTGGGCAGCCGGGCGGGCAGCGGGTAGCCGTCCAGGGGCGGTGTGGGCCGTACGACCAGGCGGAACGCCTCGACGGCCATCACCACGCCCGTCAGGACCACGACAGGACGCCAGCGCCGGGAGGGCAGCCTGCCGTCGGGGGAGTAGAGCGGCAGCAGGACCGCCAGCGTCAGCCCGCCGACGGCCCAGCCGATCCCGGCGGCGTAGCGGTATGTCCCGGCCGCCATCAGGTCGCCCTGGGCCCCCGAGCGCAGCATCAGGGCGGTGCCCAGGACGTTGACGGCGCAGGCGATCCCGCCTACGCACATCAGCCACGCCGCGGGCGGGCGGGACCGGTGGGCCAGCAGGAAGGCGCCGACCAGCGGGAAGGTCAGGGCACACGACAGGTCGGGGGAGACGAGCAGCCCGACGCCCCACTCGGACGGCAGGTCCCAGGTGACCACCAGCGCGGCCACCGTCAGCGCGGAGGCGGCGGCCGAGAGCGCGATGACCACCAGGCGCGGCCGGGAGATGGCCCGCCGCCCCCGCGCCGCCCGCCCGGGCACGTCCACGGCGGGGGCCGTTCCGGGGACGTCGGGGGGGCGGCCGGGAGGTGTCTCGACCGGCATCGTCACCTGCCCACGTCACCCGGGTTGACCAGGCCCGACTCGTACGCGGCGACGACGAGCTGGGCGCGGTCGAACAGTCCCAGGTGGTCGAGGAGCCTGGCCACCGACTGGGCGACCGACCGTTCCTGGACGGCCAGGGTCGCCGCGATCTGCCGGTTGGTGAGCCCCCTGGCGATCAGTTTCATCAGGTCGAGGTCGGCGTCGCCGAGACCGGCGAGGCCGGGAGGAGCCGAGGGGTTGGCCCGCCCGGCGAAGCCCGCGATCAGGCGGGTCGTGACGGCGGGGTCGATCAGCGCGTCACCGGCCTGCGCGGCGCGCATCGCGCTGATGAGCTGCTCCGGCGCGGAGGTCTTGAGCACGAACCCGCTCACCCCGGCCCGTAGCGCCGCGTAGAGGTTGTCGTCCGTGCCGAACGTGGTCATCATGATCACCTTCGGCGGGGCCTCGTCGGACAGGATGCGCCGCGCGGCGGTCAGGCCGTCGAGACGGGGCATCTGGATGTCCATCAGCACCAGGTCCGGGTGGGTCTCACGGACGACCGTGATGGCCTGTTCGCCGTTCTCCGCCTCACCGACGAGGTGGAAACCGGGCTCGCTGTCGAGCACGACGCGCAGACCTGTGCGGACCAGGGCCTGGTCGTCGGCCACGACCACGCGCAGCGTGGGGGCGGCGGGAAGGACGGGGGCGGCGGGCCGTACGGTGACGGTCTCCCTGACGGACGGCGCGTCCCCGTGCGGATCCAGGTGGGCGGCCTGCGAGAGCATGTCTGATTCGAGCCGTTGCAGGGTCGCGCCGAGATCGAGGCCGAGCTCCTCGCGGAGCGTCGTCCTGGCGCGCCGGAGCGCTCCCAGGGCGTCGCCCTGCCTGCCGCCCCGGTAGAGCGCGAGCGCCAGCAGCCGCCAGGCCTCCTCCCGCAGCGGGTGCGCCGAGACGTGCGCCTCCAGGTCGGCGACCAGCGCGCCGGAGCGGCCGAGCGCCAGCCCCGCGTCCGCGCGGCGTTCGAACGCGATCAGCCGCAGTTCCTCAAGGCGGCCCGCCTCGGTCATCGCCCAGGGCAGGTCGGAGAACTCGGCCAGCGCCGGTCCCCGCCACAGCGACAGGGCCTCTCCCAGCCGTTTCCACACCGTCGCGGGGTCGCCCTCGGTCTTGACGGCGTCCTCGAACATCCAGGCGTCCACCTGCTGGGCGTCGGCGCGCAGCGCGTACCCCGGCGGCGCCGAGACCAGCACCTCCGCCTCCTCCCTGGGGGCGCGGCCCGGTTCGAGGGCGCGCCGCAGCCGCGAGACGTATCCCTGTACGGTTGACAGGGCCTGAGTGGGGGGTTCGCCCGGCCAGAGCTCGTCGATGAGCATGCTTACGGGCACGGCGCGACCGCCCGCGACGAGGAGGCGGGCCAGCACGGCCATCTGGCGTTGGCCGCCTAGATCGATCACCGTGTCGCCGTGGCGAGCCTGGAACGGTCCGAGAGCACGAAATATCAGCATCGCAGGGTAAGCGTAGGGCTAGCAGGGCTAACGTCATACGGTAATACCCACCATCGTTCGCATCCTGTGAGAAATCACCAAAGATCAGGTCTCCGCGTTCGCGTTCAACGGGAGCACCGCCTCGACCACCGTCCCGCCCTCCGGCGGTGAGGTGATCACGCAGGTGCCGCCGAGTTCGGCGGCCCTCTCCCGCATCGACGAGAGTCCGACCCCGGAGCGCCTGCTCGCGGGCAGGCCGATGCCGTCGTCGCTCACCCTGACGTTCAGGTGCTCTTGCCCGTCCCGGTCCGGTGCGACCCGTTCGAGGACGACCCGCACCACCTGGGCCCCGGCGTGCTTGCGGACGTTGGTGAGCGCCTCCTGGACGATCCGGTAGGCGGCGACCTCGACCGCGGCGGGCAGCCCGGCCGGTTCCCCGCTCACCTCGACCCCGGGGCCCGCCATCTGCCTGACGGCCCCGGCGAGCCCGAGGTCGTCCAGGGCGGGCGGGCGCAGGCCGTAGACCAGGTGCCTGATGTCGCTGGTCACCGCGTCCATGCCGGAGCGAAGGTCGCTGAGCACGCGTTCGGCGGCCTCGGGGGAGGTGCGCAGCGAATGCCTGGCCATGGTGATGGACATGGCCATCCCGCTGAGCGACTGGCCGAGCCCGTCGTGCAGGTCCCGCCGCAGGCGGCGGCGCTCCTCCTCCCGGGTGGCGACGATCCGCTCGCGGGAGCGCCGCAGCGCGCCGACCAGCCTGACCGCGTGGGCGGCGTCGGCCACGTATGGCGTGAGCGCGGCGATCACCCGTCCGTTGTGCGCGGCGGGCAGCCGCCTGGCTCCGGGCGGTCCGATCAGCAGGTCGCCGACGTGCCCGCCGTGCCAGACCAGCTCGACGTCGCGCACCACCTCCCGCAGCTCGCCGACCGTCACCTCCGCGGGCCCGCCGCCCGGGAAGCGCACCGCGACCCCGGTCACCGCCAGGCCCTCCCGGAGCACCTCCAGCGCGGCGACCAGCCCGCCGGCGGGATCGACACGCTGCAGGCGCCGCCGTAGCCCCTCGGCCAGCGCCACCGGGTCGCCCCTGCTGCCGTAGAGCAGGTTGTCCGCGCCGCGTTGCAGCAGACGGCGCAGCGGATGGAAGAACGCCCCGGCGCAGAGCGCGGCGAGCAGTCCGCCGACCGGGTAGACGTCGGACAGGAACAGGCTGGAGGCCGCGCCCGCCGCCATGTAGACGCCGCCGATCACACCGACCAGTCCCGCGCCGACCAGCGTCCGGGTGACCAGTGTGTCGATGCCGTAGAGCCGGTGGCGCAGCACGGAGAAGGTGATCGCGGCGGGGATGAGCAGGACCGTGAACGAGGTCAGCCACCACAGGGGGTTGCCGACCACCCAGGGGATGATCACGGTGGCCATCGCCAGCAGCGGCCACAGGATCTGCCTGCGCTCCTCCAGCCCCGCCCGCCGGAACCGTACGGCCAGCGAGACGAAGGCCAGGACCATCGCCACGTTGCCGAGGTACTCCATCAGCAGATGGGCCTGCCAGGGGAAGGTGGAACGGTCCCGTGTCTGAGGGATCAGGAACTCGGCGCGCAGCGTGTCGACGGTCAGCACGACGACGGTGAACCAGATCAGCGGCCGCCAGCGGCGGGAGGGCAGACGCCCGTCCGGGTACAGCAGCGGCAGCAGCACACCCAGCTGCAGGATCGTGAGCTTCCCGCTCACACCGGCGACCGTCCAGATCTGCTCGGGAAGGCCGAGGTGCCCGACCGCGTTCAGCAGCGCGAGGTTCGTCGTCAGGCTGTTCAGCGCCGAGCACAGCCCGCCCAGGCACAGCAGCCAGCCGATCATCAGCCGGGGCCGCTGGAACACCAGCAGCGCCCCGAAGATCGGGAAGGCACTGCCCGTGACGTCCTCGGGCGCGAACGGCAGTGGCGTGTAGGAGGGCTGCGGCAGTTGCGCCGTCACCCAGATGTTGCCCCATTCCATGGCCACGGAGACGGCGGCGATCAGTACCGCCGAGATCCGCGCCCTGACGGGCGTCACCGTCGGGAAAACCCGGCTCAGCCCGCGCATCGCCTCGGCCCTTCCATGTCGTGCTCAAAAGGACCTTAACCGGCACGAACCACAAAAGAATCAACCAATGATCAACGTGAGAACCTCACCTTCACGCCCCGGCGCGCCGGGTGAGGGGAAGGCCGCCTTTCGCCACGCGGGTGCGGACGCGGGCGAGGGCGGCGCGAACCTCACGCCGTGACGTCGTATCTCTCTGACTCAAGGAGCCATTCGAGCTGGGCCCTGGGCGCGGTGAGGAAGGCGCAGGCGACCTTGCTGGCGTTCCTCGCCTCGACGGGTGTGAGCCCGAACTCGTCGAACAGTCCGGGCAGCCGGCGCGCGGCGGCCCGCAGGTCCTCGGAGCGCTCGGCGATCCGGTCGTTCACCCAGGCCACGGCCTCGGCGTCGGACAGGCCGAAGGCGTGCGCGGCGACCATCACGTAGTTGTGCACGTCACCGTTGGCCCGCTCCTTGTGGTGCGAGGCGACGTCGTTGCACCAGGCGGTGACGTCGTTGCAGGCGTCGACCAGCGTCCGCCAGGTCCGGCACTCCCGCAGCTCGGCCGGGACCTCGACCCCCAGGCACGGTTCGACCAGGTCGAACAGGTAGGGGCCGACCGTTCCCCTGCGCAGCACGGGGTACTCCGTGATCGAGGGCACCCGCCCCGCGCACCGGTTCTCCGCCTCGGTACGGCACGCCACTCCCTGGGCCGCCAGCCCGTGGGCGAAACGTTCCCGCCAGCGGCGGCTCATCCTGGGGGCGGTCGCCCCCCACAGGTCGCGGAAGGCCGCCTCGACCGGGGAGACCCCCTCCGGCCTCGGCGTCCTGACCGGGAGCGGGGACGGGATCCGCGTCATGACCGGTGCCGAAGGCCTCGGCCGTGCGGCGGTGAGCGACGCCGTCATGGCCGTTCTGGCCGCCTGCGTCTCACCGTGGACGGCCTCCGCGGTGTGGCGGACCAGACGGGAGAAGGTGGCCTCCACGATCCCGGCCGCCCGCCCGGCGGGTTTCTCGTCCCACTCGTCGTCGAAGTGGAACAGCCAGGTCAGCCATTTGGCGAACAGGAGTGTCGACTCGGTGCCGAACCCGGCGAAGGCGCGGCCCGCCATCCGGTCGAAGCGCGCGAGCACGGGAGTCTCAAGCCCGATCTCGCGGGTCCAGTCCGCCAGTGAGGCCGTGATCCGGTCGATCGAGGCGTGCATGCGGCACGGGGCGGCCATGACCGGAACCCGGTCGACGAGGGGCAGCAGCAGAGCCGCGGCGACCGAGGAGGCCCGTCCACCGGTCCTGGTCGCCGTGTCGATGACGGACACTACAGCGAACCGCCGGGCCGGGAGGGGAGCGTGTAGTAGGCCCTGGTCGCCTCGACCAGCTCGCCGACCGAGACCCCGCGCTCGTGCTCCAGCCGCTCGAAGGCGGTTTCCGCCTCACCGCACGGGGCGCCGAACGCGCTCAGCAGAAGCCGGAGCTCGGCTGCCTCGACGACACCGTCGCCGTCGGTGTCGCACATCTCCGCGACCGCCTCCGCGGCGGGGCGGAGCACCGCGTCGAACCGCGCGTCCTCGGAAAGGACCGAGGACATGCCGGTTCTGAACTCCTCCGGGGAGATGGCGCCGTCGCCGACCTCACCGGAGAGGGCTCGCCAGACCGACTCGAACCCGTCGACCAGTTTGCTGCCCGCGGCCGAGGTCGGCGACTCGCCGAAACCGACCAGGATCAGGGCACCCAGGCCGAGTAGGTCGTCACGCTCGACCCGCCCGTTGCCATCGGCGTCCAGTTGCCCGAAGGCATGATCCAACCTGCTCTTGAGAAGCTCTGTGCTCATCCTACACCTCCACGTTACTTGTGGGACACAGGCGGTTACTCTAGGTGACGATAGCGACGGGATTCCAGAAGTCCCTCCAGGTAAGCCCTTGGAATCGTCAAGAAGGCACAGGCCACCTGGATCACCTCACGGGAGGCGTCCAGGCCGAGGCCGTGGCGTCCGACGAGCGGGGGCAGGACGCGGGCGGCGGCCCACAACTCCTCCATGCGCTCGACCACGCGGTCGACCGCCCGGGCCTGGGCGCCCTGCGGGAAGGCCTCCGCCCGCGCGGCGGGAACCGGAGGAACGGGCGGAGAGGACGGGGCGGCCATGACCGGCAGGCGACCAGTCAGCAGGGCGTCACACCAGGTCACCACGTCACCGCCCGCCTCGGTCGCCGCGCGCCATCGGCGGCTCTCCTGGAGCGTGGCGGGCACCTCGACCCCGAGACACGGTTCGGCCAGGTCCAGCAGCTGCCGCCCGAACCCCGCCCCGGCCGGTACGGCGAGTCCCGAGACGAACCGCTCGCGCCACCTCCGGCTCATCCCGGGAGCGCAGGACCCCCACAGGTCGGCGAAGGCCCGTTCGACCGGAGCGTGCCCCGGCTCGCCGCCCCCGGCGACCGCGAGCACCCCGGGAAGAGCCGCGGGTTGGCGGCGCAGCCGGGTCAGCAGGGTCAGCCAGCGGGCGAACAGCGTGGCCGTGCCGGTGTCGTGCCGGGCGAACGCCCGCCCGGCCAGCCGGTGGACCTCCTCCGCGGGGTCGGCGTCCAGGCCGGTCCTGCGCGCCCAGTCGATGACCGCCGCCTCGATCCGGTGCGCGGACGGGTGCATGGGGCAGGGCGCGGACAGCGCCGCCAGCCGTTCTCTGAGCGGGACTCCGGGCGGGACCGCCCCCCGTGGAGCGTTGAGCCGGGTACGCATCGTTCTCCCCCAGAAGGACGTCGGCGGGACGTGGTGTGCGAGGGCAGGGCCGCCGGAGGGCGGAGCCGGGAGCCCGTCACGGCCCGGGGTGTCCCACCTCGCCGTGGCGCGGCCGCCGCGGGCTATCGGGACGGCCGTTCGGATGATCGGCCGTACGGTGTCCCCGATCCCGGCCCGCCGGTGCGCGCGGGCCGGTGGCCCGCATTGTTTCGCCTGGTCACCGCAGGTTCCAGTACCTCTCGCGCCGGGCGTGTCCCGCTCTCGCGGCGACCTCTCGCCGCCTCCGCGGGGCCGTACGGCGGGGGCGGGGACACGAAGGGACACAACGGGTGACACAGGAAGGGCAGGAAAGGGGCGAAACGGCGTCTCGCCGCCTTCTCCGTAACGTGTCCGAAACACTGAGCGGGCAGACTGGTAGAAGGCCAGGCGTGTGCCCGCAGACGTGCACCGTGTCGGCCTCGGCAGTGGAGGAGAGAGGCTTTGGACCGCCAGCAGGAGTTCGTTCTCCGTACCCTTGAGGAGCGCGACATCCGGTTCATCCGGTTGTGGTTCACCGACGTGCTCGGGTTCCTGAAGTCGGTCGCCATCGCCCCCGCCGAGCTTGAGGGGGCCTTCGCGGAGGGCATCGGCTTCGACGGCTCGGCGATCGAGGGCTTCGCCCGCGTCTACGAGTCGGACATGCTCGCCAAGCCCGACCCCTCGACCTTCCAGATCCTGCCCTGGCGCAGCGAGACACCCGGTGTGGCCAGGATGTTCTGCGACATCCTCATGCCGGACGGCTCACCGTCGCACGCCGACCCGCGCTGGGTGCTCAAGCGGACCCTGGCGAAGGCCTCCGACATGGGCTTCAGCTTCTACACCCACCCCGAGGTCGAGTTCTTCCTGCTGAAGGACAGGCCGGAGGCGGGCAGGCGGCCCGAGCCGATCGACGACGGCGGCTACTTCGACCACACCCCGCACAGCTCGGGACACGACTTCCGGCGCAGCGCGATCATGATGCTGGAGTCGATGGGCATCTCGGTCGAGTACAGCCACCACGAGGGCGCCCCCGGTCAGCAGGAGATCGACCTGCGCTACGCCGACGCGCTCACCACGGCCGACAACATCATGACCTTCCGGCTGGTCATGAAGGAGGTCGCGCTGGAGCAGGGCATCTGGGCGAGCTTCATGCCCAAGCCGTTCACCGAGCACCCCGGCTCCGGCATGCACACCCACATGTCGCTGTTCGAGGGAGACCGCAACGCCTTCTACGAGCCGGGGGCCGACTACCAGCTCTCCAAGGTCGGCCGGTCCTTCATCGGCGGGCTGCTCGCGCACGCCGCCGAGATCACCGCCGTCTGCAACCAGTGGGTCAACTCCTACAAGCGGCTGTGGGGCGGAGCCGAGGCCATCGCCGGGGCGGGCGGCGAGGCGCCGAGCTACATCTCCTGGGGGCACAACAACCGCTCCGCCCTGGTCAGGGTGCCGATGTACAAGCCCCACAAGAGCGGCTCGACCCGCATCGAGTTCCGCTCGCTCGACTCGGCCTGCAACCCCTACCTCGCCTTCGCGGTGATCCTCGCGGCGGGCCTGAAGGGCATCGAGCAGGGATACGAGATGCCTCCCGGCGCCGAGGACGACGTCTGGGCGCTGACCTCGGCCGAGCGCCGGGCGCTGGGCATCCAGCCGCTGCCGCAGTCGCTCGACGAGGCCATCGCCGTGATGGAGCGCAGCGAACTGGTCGCCGAGACCCTGGGCGAGCACGTCTTCGACTACTTTCTGCGCAACAAGCGCGCCGAGTGGAGCGAGTACCGCCGCCAGGTCACCGAGTTCGAACTCGGCCGTTACCTTCCGGTGCTGTGACGGTCTCCGGGGTGCGGCAGGGGGCCGTACCCCACCTGCCTCACGCGGGGGCGTCCCGGGCGCGGTAGAGTTCAAGCGCGCGGGCGGTTCCGGCGCCCGTACCCTGTGACCCCCGATCATGCGGGCTGCTTCGGCGTGCCCGCGACCGGCCGGTCCGCGGGGCGCGGGCCGGGCGAGGTTTCGCGGCGACGACCGGCGGGCCGTCCCCGAAAGACTCGTCGGCAAGGACGCGCCCCCCGCGGTTCCCCTCAGGACGGCGGGTGGCAAGGCGCCGTTGATCCGCTCGTCACCGTCACCTGGTTCGCCGGTCCCGTGGCGGCTCCGGTAAAATCAGTCGGTCCATTTATAGGGATTTTTCGAGGACAAATCGCCGTAAAGGGCGATTAGGAGGTGCCGTATGACAACGGCTGCCGAGCTGCAGACCGTGGTGACCGTCCCGGCGCGTTTCCGTGGGCCCGAGGGCTCAGCGAACGGCGGATGGATCGCGGGTACGGTCTCCCAGGCGTCGCACGGCGCCCGGCACGACTCGGCCGTCGAGGTCACACTGCATGCCCCCACACCGCTGGAGACCGAGCTCTCCCTGCGGCACCTGGCCAACAGCGCGACCCTCACCGACGGGGAGACCCTGCTTGTCGAGGCCATCCCGGTCGCCGAGCGGCTCAACGCCCCCGACTTCGTGCCCTTCAACGAGGCCGCCCGCGCTGAGAGCGGTTTCGCCGGGATCACCGGCCACCCCTTCCCCGGCTGCTTCGTCTGCGGCCTGCGCGACCCGGGGGACGGCCTGCGGATCTTCCCCGGCGCCGTGTCCGGCGGCGAGCTGGTCGCCGCGGGCTGGCGGGTGCCGATGACCGTCACCGACGAGGACGGCGTCGTCCCCGACGCGCTCGTCTGGGCTGCCCTCGACTGCGCTACCGGCTGGGCCCACTTCGGACCCGGTGAGTCGGCCCTGCTCGGCAGGCTGACCGCCAAGGTCGAGCGGCGCGTCTACCCCGGCGGCACCTACTCCGTCGTCGCCCGCGCCACGGGCCGCGAAGGCCGCAAGCTCTTCGGCGAGAGCGCCGTCTACGAGGTCGACGGCACCCTGGTCGCCGCCGCCAAGGCCGTCTGGATCACCTCCGCCTGAGGTCGTACGGGACCGGGGGCCGCACCCCCGTATCCCATTGAAGACCGATATGGGGTCTGGTACGGCTTTCGCCGATAATTGCGGCATGAGAATCACCGTCGTCGAGAACGAAGCCGGAGCGGGCCTGGGCGCCTTCGCCGGATGGCTGGCCGACAGCGGCGCCGAGTGCGAGGTCGTCCGCCCCCACCTTGGAGAGCCGATCCCGCGGCGGGCGCGGGACGGCCTGATCGTGCTCGGCGGGACGGCGGCGGCCTGGGAGGACGAGCGCTTCCCCTGGCTGCCCGAGACCCGCGCCCTGATCAGGTCCTCCGTCGAGAACGGCGTGCCGACCCTGGGAGTCTGCCTGGGCGCCCAGCTGATGGCGCTCGCCTGCGGCGGCTCCGTCGAACGCGGTGAGCACGGCCTTGAGGTCGGCGTCACCGAGGTCGTCCCCCTCCCCGCCGCCGCCGACGATCCCCTGTTCACCGGGTTCGGCCCGGTGCCCGCCGTGCAGTACCACGGTGACGCGGTGACCCGGCTGCCCGAGGGAGCCGTGCCGCTCGCCGTCGGCGATCCCTACCCCAACCAGGCCTACCGCCTGGGCGAGAGGGCCTGGGGGGTGCAGTTCCACCCGGAGGCGGATGTCGAGGTCTTCACCGACTGGACCGGCCACTCCGCCGAGCACCTGACCGGGCTCGGCCACTCGGTCGAGGAGCTCAACGCGGGGGTCAAGGCGGCCGAGGAGGACCTGACCCGGACCTGGCGGACCTTCGCCCGGCGTTTCGCGGCCGTCGTGGAGTCCGCCGGGGAAGGCACGGACGCCGCCGGCTGATCGGCGCGGCCGTACCGGGCGGGGATGACGGGGCGGTGATCGGGGAAGGCCACACCCGTGCCCGGTGACCGTGGACGAGGGAGGGTGAGCGCCGTGCCCCGGATGGAGACGACCGCGGGACGGATGGCCAGGCTCGGTTTCGCCGACGCGGCCAGGGCGGACCGGCTGTTCGGCGAACTGGGCACGCGGGCGGCGCGCGAGGCGGGCCTGCTCGACCCGCTGCTCGACTCCCTCGTGGCGACCGCCGACCCCGACCTGGCGCTGACCTCGCTCAACCGGCTGGCCGAACGGGACGAGGAGGCCGTCGAGGCGCTCACCGCCGACCCCGTCCTGCGGGCGCGCCTGCTGGGCGTCTTCGGGGTCAGCGCCGCGCTCGGCGACCACGTGGTCAGGCACCCGGAACACCGGCACCTGCTGGACGGCGCGCGGGACCTGAGGCGTCCCGCCGCACCCGAACTCCGCGCCTGCCTGCTGCGGGCGGTCGGCGCCGACCCGGCGGACCCCGAACCCAGGGCGGCGGTCACCGGCACCGAGACCCTGGTCGCGCTGCGGGTTGCCTACCGGGCCCGCCTGCTGTGCCTGGCCGCCCGTGACGTCCTGGGCCAGGCCTCGCTCGCGGAGGTCGCCGCCGAGCTGTCCGACCTGGCGGGAGCCGCGCTTGAGGCGGCGCTGGCCGTGGCCCGGGCCGAACACGCCGACCCGGGAACCGTACGGCTCGCCGTCATCGGCATGGGCAAGTGCGGGGCGCGGGAGCTCAACTACATCAGCGACGTGGACGTCGTCTTCGTGGCCGAACCCCGCCAGGGCGCGGAGGAGACCGAGGCCATCCGGCTGGCCACCCGCCTGGCCCAGGGCATGATGCACGTCTGCTCGGCGGGCACCCCCGAGGGGGCGCTGTGGGAGGTGGACGCCGCGCTGCGTCCGGAGGGCAGGTCCGGGCCGCTGGTGCGCACCCTCGCCAGCCACCGCGCCTACTACCGCCGCTGGGCCAAGACGTGGGAGTTCCAGGCGCTGCTGAAGGCCCGCCCCGTCGCGGGAGACCTCGAACTGGGCGAGCAGTACGTCTCGATGACGAACGAGATGGTCTGGCAGGCGGCCACCAGGGACCGGTTCGTCGAGGACGTGCAGGCGATGCGCCGCAGGGTCGAGGCCCACGTGCGCGGTGACGAGGCGGATCGTCAGATCAAGCTCGGGCCCGGCGGGCTGCGCGACATCGAGTTCGCGGTGCAGCTGCTGCAGCTCGTCCACGGCCGCCTCGACCCGCTGCTGCGCCGCCGCGCCACGCTCCCCGCGCTGGCCGCGCTGTCCAGGGGAGGCTACGTCGGCAGGGACGACGCCAGGGCGCTGGCCGAGGCCTACACCTTCCTGCGCCGGGTCGAGCACCTGATCCAGCTCTACCGGCTGCGCCGTACCCACGTGGTGCCGGAGGGGGAGGGCGACCTGCGGCGGCTCGGGCGCGGGCTGGGCATGACCGTCGATCCGGTCGGGGAGTTCACCGTCCGGTGGCGGCGGCACGCGATGGAGGTCAGGCGCCTGCACGAGAAGCTGTTCTACCGGCCGTTGCTGCAGGCCGTGGCCCGGCTGCCCGAGTCGGAGGACCGGCTCTCGACCTCCGCGGCGCAGGCCCGTCTTGAGGCGCTCGGCTACGCGGACCCGGCCGGGGCGCTGCGCCACATCAGCGCGCTGACCAGCGGGGTCTCCCGGCGGGCCGCGATCCAGCGGACCCTGCTGCCGGTCATGCTCGGCTGGTTCGCCGACGCCCCCGACCCGGACGCGGGCCTGCTCGGCTTCCGCCAGGTCTCCGACAGGCTCGGCGCGACCCCGTGGTACCTGCGGCTGCTGCGCGACGAGACCGCCGTCGCCTCACGCCTGGCCAGGCTGCTGGGCACCAGCCGCTACGTGACGGGTCTGCTGCTGCACGCCCCGGAGGCGGTCGCGATGTTCGGCTCGGACGCCGACCTGGCCCCCCGGCCCCCGGAGGCGCTGCTGGCCGAGGCGCGGGCCACCGTCGGGCGCTACCCGGGTGAGGCGGAGAGCGCGGTCGCCGCCGCCCGCGGGCTGCGGCGCAGGGAACACGTCCGTACGGCCGCCGCCGACCTGTCGGGGCTCCTCGACGTGGAGCGGGTGGGGCAGGCGTTGTCGGCGCTGAACGACGTGACCGTCCAGGCCGCGCTCGACGCCGCGATCGGCAAGGTCGAGATGGAGCGGCGAACCCCGCTCCCCACCAGGTTCGCGGTGATCGCGATGGGCCGTCTCGGCGGCCTCGAATGTTCCTACGGCAGCGACGCCGACGTGATGTTCGTGCACTCGCCCCTGGAGGGGGCGGCGGAGCGGGAGGCGACGGAGGCGGCCTTCGCGGTCGCCAACGAGCTGCGCCGCCTGCTGGCGCTGCCCGCCCCCGACCCGCCGCTGCTCATCGACCCCGACCTGCGCCCCGAGGGCCGTCAGGGGCCGCTGGTGCGCACACTGGCCTCCTACGCCGCCTACTACGGGCGCTGGTCGTCCCCCTGGGAGTCCCAGGCGCTGCTGCGCGCCCGCCTCTCCGCCGGGGACGCCGCGCTCGGCGCGGAGTTCCTCGCCCTGGCCGACCCGGTGCGCTATCCGGCCGGGGGCATCCCCGACGCGGCGGTGCTGCAGATCCGCAAACTGAAGGCCAGGATGGAGGCGGAACGGCTGCCCCGGGGAGCCGATCCCGCCCTGCACACCAAACTGGGCAGGGGAGGCCTGTCGGACGTCGAGTGGGTCGCGCAGCTGCTGCAGCTGCGTCACGCGGGGCCGCTGCCGTCGCTGCGGACCACCCGGACCCTGGAGACGCTGCGCGCCGCGCTCGCCGAAGGGCTGCTCTCCGAGGCGGACGAGGCCGCGCTCGCCGGGGCCTGGCGGCTCGCCTCCCGCGTCCGGGACGCGATCATGCTGGTCAGGGGCAGGGCCGCGGACTCCATCCCGGTCGACGTCCGTGAACGCGCCCTCATCTCCCGCACCCTCGGCTATCCGCCCGACGACAGCGGGGACCTCGTCGAGGACTACCGCCGGGTCACCCGCCGCGCCCGTCTGGTCATGGAACGCGTGTTCTACGGCGAGTGAGCGTTTTACCGGTTTCCGGTGATGTTGTTGCGCCTCCAGGGACGGACGTGTATCAACGGTGCGGGTGATCTACTGTGATATCGGTATACGTTGACCTGGCCATCGGCCTGGTGCTGGCCTTCCTGCTGCTGTCGCTCCTGGTGAGCGGTGTCAACGAGGCCATCGTGAGACTGCTCGGCATCCGCAGCAAGTTCCTGTGGGCCTATCTTCGTGACACGCTCGACGGCGGGCGGGGCAAGGGCGTCTCGTGGATTCCGTCGAAGGTCCTCGACGTCTTCGCGCGGCTCCCCTTCTCCAGGCACGATCCGAGGCCCGTGCACGATCCCGAGCCCGCGCCGCCGGTGGTGGAGCCCGTGCCGGTCGATCCCGAGGTGGTGCTCGCCACGGAGGCGCCCGCGCCCGCGGTCGACATGACCAAGCGGCTCTACGAACGCCTGCAGGAGATCGACCGTCCCGAGGGTGCCAGGACCAGCATCGCCGACATCCCGCCAGAGCGGTTCGCCTGGGCGCTGCTCGAACTGGTCGCCGCGGAGAAGGAGGGCGTCGAGGGGCTGATCGCCAAGCTGGAGGCCGTACGCAGCCCGCTCGCCGGACACCTGAGGGGTGTCTGGGAGGGTGCCCAGCGCGACATGGGCAGGTTCCGCAAGGGCGTGGAGGACTGGTTCGACGGGGAGATGCAGCGGCTGTCGCGGCTCTACCGTCGTTACGTCAAGTGGGTGGTCTTCACCCTGGCCGTGGCGCTGACCCTGCTGTTCAGCATGGACTCGCTGGAGTACGGCAAGACCCTGCTGCGGGACAACGCCTACCGGGCCGCGGTCGCGGCCATCGCGGGCGGTGGGGAGAGCACGGCTGAGCTGAAGGACTCCCTGAGGGACAGGTGCGCCGTCGCGGGGTCCGTCGAGCCGTACTCCTGTGTGACCGAGGTCTTCAGCTCTCCGGCGCTGGTCAAGATCTTCGACCACGCGGTGATGAGCGTGACGATCCCCGCGGGCGACTCCGGCCCCTCCTTCACCTTCGACGCCGGCGCCTGGTGGAGCCGTCTGACCACGATCGGCCACTGGCCCGGTTATCTGATCACGGTGTTCGCCCTGCTGTTCGGAGCCTCCTTCTGGTGGGACATCCTGCGCAGGCTCACCGGCATCCGCGGCAGCCGTTCGAGTTGATAAATGGAGGGTGCCTCCGTATGGTTGGGTGAACCGGAGAGTGCCTCCGGTAAAAATCCTTCGGGGGAGCGCGACCCATGAGTGTGGATCTCGGGCGTATCGGCGTGTGGACCTTCGCCTTCGACGGCAGGCCCGCGACCGAGGTGCGGGAGGCCGTGGCCGAGCTGGACGAGCTGGGCTACGGCGCGATCTGGTTCGGTGAGGCCTTCGGCAGGGAGGCGCTCACCCAGGCGGCGCTGCTGCTCGGGGCGACCGGGCGGCTGGCCGTCGCCACCGGCATCGCCAACGTCTTCCTCCGGGACCCGATCGCCATGGCCGCGGCGGAGCGCACCCTCGCCGAGGCCTTCCCGGACCGCTTCCTGCTGGGCCTCGGCGGGCACCGCACCGTTGACCAGCCCGCCGGTCTCCTGCCGCACCACGGCCGTCCCGTGCCCACCATGCGGGCCTACCTGGACGCGATGGACCAGGTGCCCCTGCAGAGCCCGGCGCCGGCCGAGCCCTCGCCCCGCGCCCTGGCCGCCCTCGGCCCCGGGATGCTCAAACTCGCCGCCGAACGCACCCGAGGTGCCCACACCTACTTCGTGCCGGTCGAGCACACCGCCAGAGCCAGGCAGGTCATGGGGCCGGGAGCGCTGCTCGCGGTCGAGCAGACGGTCGTCCTCGACCGGCCCGAGCGCGCCCGCGAGATCGCCCGCGGCTTCGTCGCCGGGTACGGCCAGGCGCGCCACCAGGTCGAGAACCTCGAACGGCTCGGCTTCGGGGAGGACGACCTGGCCGGGGGCGGCAGTGACCGGCTGGTCGAGGCCCTGGTGGCGTGGGGGGACGCCGGGGACATCGCCGGACGGGTGCGTGAGCATCTCGACGCGGGCGCGGACCACGTCTGCGTCCAGGTCCTGTCGGCGGGGGAGGACCTGCCCGTCCGGCAGTGGCGCGAGCTGGCCCCGGCCCTGCTGGAGCTTTGAGCTTGAGCGAGCATTTCTACATATAGCGGAAATATCCGGCGAAATCCTTGACGGTGGTGATCGGGTCGATCCTGATCCTCGTCCCGGTTCGCAGCGCGTTGATCATCTTGCCGTCGCCGACGTAGACGCCCACGTGGTGGGTCTTCACCCGGTCACCGAGCCTGCCGTAGAACACCAGGTCACCGGGGCGCGCCGCGGAAGCGGGAATCCTGCTCAGCCGCCGGATGTGGTCGTCGGTGTTGCCGGGCCCGAGCACGTCCCCGCCGTAGGCGAGCGAGTAGACCCACCTGACGAGTCCCGAGCAGTCGAGCCCCCGCGTGGTCGTCGCCGGGCACGGCCTGATCGATCCCCGGTAGCCCGTACAGGTGCCGAAGGAGGGCCCGGGAACCTCGTCGTGGCCGCCGCCCCAGGAGTACGGGATCCGCCCACCCCGCCAGCCGGGCTGTTCCTGCCCGGCCTTGATCGCGTAGGCGATGGTGGTCACCCGCTTCAACAGGGCGGGCAGAACCGGCACCGACCCCCCGCAGACCAGCAGGGTCCCCATGAGCACGATCGCGAGCATCGGCCATCGTGGAGAGGCCCTCCGGCGTTCCCGCCCATCGCGGTCGTCAGGCTGCTTCCGGGGCATTCCGTTACGGTACCGCCACTTCTGTCCGAGTGATCCACCCGTTGAAGCCGTTGGCGCGACGCGTACGTCGGATGCATCTCTTTGGCAATCGGGCGAACCTGTCAGAAGGCGAGCTGGAGCACCGCGGAGCCGACCGTCGCCCCGACGGAGGCCAGCAGCAGCCAGAAGCCCCAGCGGATGAGCAGATACTTTCTCAGGACGATCACGCTGACCGCCCTGATCTGCTCGGCCAGTTCGATCAGGTCGCCGTCGGTACGGTCGCGCAACGCCTTGGCGATCTCCTCGGCGGAACGGTAGCGCCGGACGTCCCCGAAGTAGGTGATGCCGAGGGGTCGTCTGGTGATGCGCGGGTACACCGCTTTCGCCAGGCAGAACAGGGCGGCCAACGCGCACCCCGCCCCCGCCCACCACAGCCACTGCAGGGCCGTGTGCAGCCTCAGCGGTGACCAGTTCCCCGCGAGCAGGCCACCGGCGACCGCGCCGATGCCCACCCCCGCGACACCCAGCAGCACCTGTGCCTTGGCGTCGGCCCGGTTGAGCTCCTCACGGGCCTCGGCGAGCATCCGGCTGCCGTGCGCGCGCGCACGGGTCTCGGGATCGGACGGCACCGGCGTGGCCGTCCTGGTCATCCACCGGAACACCGTGTCCCCCTGATTGAGCGAACCCCGGCAACCGCCGCGAATACGGCGAAGCGCGCACGACAAGATCGCACTCTACGCGACACCCGGCGGCATGTGGCAGCGGAATCCGCGAGGCGTCGCGGGAACAGACGAACCGGCCGAGGCGGATGCCCTGGCCGGTGGAGAGCCGTGCGCATCAGGCTCGGACGGTCAGGCCGCCGCCCGGCAGGGGATCGGTTTCCCTCGACGCGACGACCTTCGGGAGCGGCGAAACGCCTCGGGCGAGCGGTTCGGTTCCGCCTGGATCCGACGGACTTTCACCTCGGGCGGACGTCGGTGAGAGTCGGTACCGCCCCAAGGTCGCGTCAAGCCCCAGGATGTCGAGCCATGGACCTGGTTCTCGGCATCGACGCGGGCGGCACGTCGTCCCGCTGTGCGGTTCGCACCCTCCATGGAGACCCCGTCGGCTACGGCCGCTCCGGGGGCGGCAACCCTACCGCGCACGGAGCGGCCGTAGCCCGCTCGAACCTCGCCTCGGCGGTGCGTCAGGCGCTGGGCGCCCACGATCCGGCGTCGGTGCGCGCGGCGGTCGCCGGTGTGGCCGGATCCTCCGCCTCTCCCGATGACCTGACCGAACTCTGGGCCGCGCTGGGACTCGGCGTCTCACCCCGCGTGGTGGGAGACGTCGAGATCGCCTTCAGCGCCGGAACCGCGGCCCCCTCGGGAACGGTGCTGATCTCAGGGACGGGGGCGATCGCCGCGCACCTCGCGGACCGGTCGGTCACGGCCGTCTCCGACGGCTACGGCTGGCTGCTCGGCGACACAGGCTCCGGCTTCTGGCTCGGTCGGCAGGCGGTCGGCAGCGTGCTCGACACCCTGCGCCACGGCGTGCCCCCGTACGGAACACTGGCGGAGACCGTGGTGGAACGGCTGCTGGGAGCCGTGGGGACACCACCCGGCCCCGATCGGGTGAACGAGGTGATACGGGCGGTCCACGCCCGCGCGCCCCTGGCACTCGCCGAGCTGGCGCCACTCGTCACCGCCGCGGCGCAAGCCGGGGACACCACCGCCACGAACCTGATCACGCGGGCGGCCGTCCACCTGGTCGAAACCGTCGCCAAGGTACGCGCGCCGGGGGACACCGGCCCGATCGTCCTGGCGGGCAGCCTGCTGACCGGAAACGGTCCGCTCGGCCACGCCGTACGGGACCGGCTGACCCGGCGCTGGAACGCCCCGGTGACGACGGCGGGCGACGCGGCGTGCGCCGCCGCGTGGCTGGCCGCCCGCGACCTGGTGCCCGACCCCGACGCCCTGCACGCCCGGATCATGCGGGCATGACACGTTCCTCCCCGCCGTGCGGGGAGGAACATCTGTGAAAGGCCGCCCGGCGACCTTAAACAGCAGCGTTTTCGCAGGTCATGGCACTTATCTACACATCGTAGTAAAGCTCGAACTCGTGGGGGTGGGGACGCAGGCGGATGGGGTCGATCTCGTTCTCACGCTTGTAGGAGATCCAGGTCTCGATCAGGTCCGGGGTGAACACACCGCCTTCGAGAAGGTAGTCGTGGTCGGCCTCCAGCGCGTCGAGCACCTCACTGAGCGAACCGGGAACCTGCGGAATGCTGCGGGCCTCCTCCGGAGGAAGCTCATAGAGGTCCTTGTCCACCGGCTCCACCGGCTCGATCTTGTTGCGGATGCCGTCGATCCCGGCCATGAGCTGCGCGGCGAAGGCGAAGTACGGGTTGCAGGACGGGTCGGGCACCCGGAACTCGATGCGCTTGGCCTTCGGGTTGGACCCCGTGATCGGGATGCGGATGCACGCCGAGCGGTTGCGCTGGGAGTAGACCAGGTTGACCGGAGCCTCGTAGCCGGGGACCAGACGGTGGTAGGAGTTCACCGTCGGGTTGGTGAAGGCCAGCAGCGACGGGGCGTGCCTGAGCAGGCCGCCGATGTAGTAACGGGCGGTGTCCGACAGGCCCGCGTAGCCGACCTCGTCGTAGAACAGCGGCGCGCCGTCCTTCCAGAGCGACTGGTGGCAGTGCATGCCGGAACCGTTGTCGCCGAAGATCGGCTTGGGCATGAAGGTGACGGTGTGGCCGTACTCGATGGCCGTGCTCTTGACGATGTACTTGTAGAGCATCATCGTGTCGGCGGCCTTGAGCAGCGTGTTGAACCGGAAGTCGATCTCGGCCTGCCCGGCGGTGCCGACCTCGTGGTGCTGCATCTCCACCGGGATGCCCGCCTCGATGAGGCGGCGCACCATCTCCGAACGCAGGTCGGTGAAGTGGTCCATCGGGGGGACCGGGAAGTAGCCGCCCTTGTAACGCGGCTTGTAGCCGAGGTTGCCGCCCTCCTGGGCCTTGCCGGTGTTCCAGGCGCCCTCGATGGAGTCGATGTGGTAGTAGCTGGCGTGCGCGCTGGTCTCGAAGCGGACGTCGTCGAAGATGTAGAACTCGGCCTCCGGGCCGAAGAAGACCGTGTCGGCGATGCCGGTCCCCTTGAGATACTCCTCCGCCTTGCGGGCGACGTTGCGCGGGTCGCGACTGTAGGCCTCACCCGTCAGCGGGTCGTGCACGAAGAAGTTGATGTTGAGCGTCTTGTGCCGGCGAAAGGGGTCGAGCACGGCCGTCGAGGGGTCGGGCAGCAACAGCATGTCCGACTCGTGGATGGCCTGGAAGCCGCGGATCGAGGAGCCGTCGAACATGAGGCCGTCGGTGAAGACGTTCGCCCCGAAGTTCTCCGTGGGGAATGTGAAGTGGTGAGTCGTCCCGGGCAGGTCCGTGAACCTGACATCGACGAACTGCACCCCCTCGTCCTTGATGAACTTGAGGACGTCGTCGGCGGAGTTGAACACGCGAACCTCCCAAGGGGGACGAGCTTTCAGCTCGAAAGTAGGCTTGAGCCGTTACCGCCCCGTGTCTCATTTGTTTCACCCGTGTTAAGGAGAATCGCCCCACGTTAGTCCTGGAATGCGGCCGTACCGGGCGGATGAACGCTTCCTTTGCCGGACTTTTCACGTGCGGGAGGCGAGCGTGCACTCCTCCTCGCGCGGCTCCCGGTCGAGCTCGTAGGGGTCGACCGGGGCGCCGGTGGCCTTGGAGAGCTCCTTGTCGGGGACGGAGTCCTCGTAGTACGGGTGGACGAAGCCGTCGTCGACGTCGCAGCGGGCACCCGTGACGGCCCCGCCGTTCCACTTGACGGGCCACACCACCAGCCGGCCGTTCTCCCGGTAGGCGATCACCTCGCCGACGCTGTGCACGATGATCCGCTCGCCCCGCCCGGTCTCCCCCGGCCGTCGTACGGCGTAGACGAACAGGTAGTTCACGGTGATCTTCGCCCCGGTGCGGCCATCCTCATGGAACGAGGCGTACTTCGTCCGCCCGTTGACCTTGATCACGTCGGTGGCCAGTTCGGCGGCCTTGGGAGCCAGGCTGGTGACCCAGTATCTGGTGTTGAAGTGACCCTTCTTCGGCTTCCTGTTGTCCAGGTCCTTCAGGAACCACTCGCGCTGCTCCGCAGGGAGGAGCCTCGCCAGCGCCGTCGGCCTGCCACCCGCGAGAGTCTTACGGTCGAGATGGGTCGCCGCGAGCATGTCCCGGGTGCTCTTCAAGGCGGTGGCGACGTCCTTGCGGCTCAGGCCGCCCGTCGCCCGGGCCTTCGGCGACGTCAGTCCCTTGACACCCTCGGCGTAGTCCTTGGCGGGAGACCCCTCGAACGGGGAGACCGGCTCGGGGGTGACGGGGACGGGCTCGGTCTCCTCGGGAACCGGGCCACCGTGGTCCTCCCGCACCTGAAGGAAACGGGCGGAGAGGGCCTCGCCCACCGGGGCGACCCACCCGGGCCGGTAGACGGCGACCAGCCCGGCGGCCACGACGAGGACGAACGCCGCGAGTAAGGTGATCCGCCGCCCGCGGCGACGCCTGTAACGCGGCAGGTGAGACCACGCCTTCTCCATCCTCCGCCGCTCCTTGCGCTCGATCTGCGAGGTCAGGGCCTCGAAGCGCCGGTTGATGTCGTCGTTGTCAGTCATTGGGGGTGCTCCGGGAGGGGAGGGCGAAAAAGATCATGACCATGATGTACCGATCGCATGGCCGATGCGGTCGTTTGGGGGAGTTCGAGGGCGACCACGGGGGCGGATACCGTTGAACCATGAACAGCAGGCAGCAGCCCCGTTGGACCCAGACCTGGCTCGGCGGCGTCAGATCCGCCGGAGTCGACCTGGGCTACCCGGGGGAAAGGCTCGGGCTGCCCCAGGAGGGCAGCGGATCGGTCGCCGGATTCGGGCGCAGGATCGGCGCCCTGGTGATCGACTGGCTGATCTGCACCTGGGCCATCACCCAGGGACTCCTGCGGATCGACCCGACCCACCAGAGCTGGGTTCCGGTCGCGGTGCTCGCCGCCGAATACCTCCTGCTCGCGGGCACCATGGGCATGACCTTCGGCATGCGCCTGACCGGCATCAGGATCGCCGCGCTCAACGGCGGGCGCGCCCCGTTCCCCTCGATCCTCGTGCGAACCGTGCTGCTGTGCCTGGCCGTACCCGCCCTGATCTGGGACCGCGACCAGCGGGGCCTGCACGACCGCGCCGCCGCGACCGTGGTCGTCCGTATGTGAGTTACGGCCGCACGCAGGTGAAGATGGCCGTCCCCGGCAGCAGACGGCCACGCAGCGGGCTCCAGCCTCCCCACTCACGCTCGTGACCGACCGGCCACTCCGGCTCGGTCAGCCCGCGCAGCACCAGGCCGGAGGCGACGATGTGCCCCACCCAGTCGGCCATCGTGCGGTGATGCTCGACGTAGGAGGCCTTCCCGTCCGCACCGACCTCCACGTACGGCGAGCGGTCGAAGTAGGACCGGTCGGAGGTCAGTCCGGCGGGGCCCGGATCGTCGGGGAAGGCCCAGCGGATCGGATGACTCACCGAGAAGACCAGGAGGCCCCCCGGACGCAGCACCCGGCGGACCTCGGACAGGACGGCACCGGGATCGGCCACGAACGGCAGGGCGCCGAAGGCCGAACAGGCGAGGTCGAACGACTCGCCGGCGAACGGCAGCGCCTCGGCGTCGGCCTGGACGACCGGCAGCCCGGAACCACTGTCCAGATCGATCCGGTGAGAGTGCTGAAGCTGCCGGAACGACAGGTCGAAGGCGACGACCCGCGCCCCCTGCCCGGTCAGCCACCGCCCGCACTGGCCCGCGCCACAGCCGATCTCCAGCACGTCCCTGCCCGCGACGTCGCCCAGCAGCCGGGCGTCGGCCTCGTCCAGACCCTCCGGGCACCAGACGAACCCGCAGTCACGCAGGAAACCGCCGTGCTCGGCCTGGTACTCGTCCGCGGCGCCGTCCCACCAGCCGCGGTTGGCCCGCGAGGTTTCCTCGGCGCCCACCCGGCGCCGGTCGATCCCCGCCACGTCCATCAGCGCATCTTGGGGCGGGGCATCTTCGCACCGCGCGGCAGCGGGCCCTTGGGCATCGGCAACGTCTGCGGCAGGGCCTTGAGCCTGTTGTTGACCTCGTAGACCGCGGGCTTCTTGAGGTTCCTCGGCAGCTTCATCAGGTGCCGCTGCAGCTTGGCGATGGGCACCTGACCCTCGCCGTCACCGGACTGGATGTCGTAGACGGGGACGTCCAGGGCGACACGCTGGACACGCTTCTTCTCCGCGACCAGCATCTTCTGCACCCGGGAACCCGGCCCCTCGGAGACGAGGATCACACCGGGAAAACCGACCACGCGGTGCACGATGTCCTGATCACGGTTGACCGCGACGGCGGGAGCGACCTCCCACGTGCCACGCATGCCCTGCAGGATCGCGGCGGCCGCGCCGGGCTGGCCGTGCAACATGGAGTACTGCGCGCGCTGGGCGAGCTGGCCGAAGACCACCAGGCCGACGGTCAGCGACAGCATCAATCCGATGAAGATCAGATACCAGATCGAGCCCGTGACCAGGCCGATCACGACGCACAGCGCGAACGTGCCGAGCGCTGACGCGTAGACGATCGGCATACCCTTCGGGTTCGCCTGCTTGATGATCCCCGCGATCATACGGAGCTGCTTGATGCGCCCCGGGCGCTCTTGGTCTTCGGGCTTCTTCGCCATGACTTGAGGATACAAATTCCGGGGTCAAGAAATGAAAACGTGACCTGCCGTCCCACGGGAGTCCCGATGACCGGGAACGATCACCGGGCCCCGCGGACGACGACGGTCAGGCGTACCTGCGGGCCTCGATGGCCTGCTGGTACAGACGGCCCGCCCGGTAGGAGGAGCGGACCAGCGGACCCGACATGACCCCGGCGAAGCCGATCTCCTCGGCCTCCTTCTGGAGCTCGACGAACTCCTGGGGCTTGACCCAGCGGTCCACCGGGTGGTGGCGGGGGGTCGGGCGGAGATACTGGGTGATGGTCAGCAGGTCACAACCGGCCTCGTGCAGGTCACGCATGGCCTGCACGACCTCCTCCCGCTCCTCGCCCATGCCGAGGATCAGGTTGGACTTGGTCACCAGACCGGCCTCACGACCCCTGGTGATCACTTCGAGGGAACGCTCGTAACGGAACGCAGGACGGATCCGCTTGAAGATCCGCGGCACGGTCTCGATGTTGTGCGCGAAGACCTCGGGCTTGGCGGAGAAGACCTCCTCAAGCTGCCCCCGGTCGCCGTTGAAGTCCGGCACCAGCAGCTCGACACCGCACCCCGGCAGCAGCGCGTGGATCTGCCGCGCGGTCTCGGCGTACAGCCAGGCACCGCCGTCCGGCAGGTCGTCACGGGCCACCCCGGTCACCGTGGCGTACCGCAGGCCCATCTGCTGAACCGACTCGGCCACCCTGCGAGGCTCGTCGGTGTCGTACTCGGCGGGTTTGCCGGTGTCGATCTGGCAGAAGTCACAGCGCCGGGTGCACTGGTCGCCACCGATCAGGAAGGTGGCCTCCCGGTCCTCCCAGCACTCGTAGATGTTGGGACAGCCTGCCTCCTCGCAAACCGTGTGCAGCCCCTCGCGTTTCACCAGTGACTTGAGCTCGGTGTATTCCGGCCCGGTCTTCAGCCGGGTCTTGATCCACGGGGGCTTACGCTCGATGGGGGTCTGGCTGTTGCGCACCTCCAGGCGGAGGAGCTTTCGGCCTTCAGGAGCAACGGTCACATCGTTCAGCTTATGTCCAGCGGGAAGGAGGCCGCGCGCGGGGTTGGGTCCCTGTCCCTTTGCTCCGCCTGGCGGCGTCGCGGGCTTGGGCGCCTTTGAGTCGGTGCTTTCCCTCGTCTCTTCGTCGCTTCGCTCCTGCGTTCCTCGGTCCAAGCACCGACGCGCCCAAGCCGGGTCTCTTTGCTCCGCCTTCGGCGTCGCGGGCTTGGGCGCCCTGGGTCGGTGCTTTCCCTCGTCTCTTCGTCGCTTCGCTCCTGCGTTCCTCGGTCCAAGCACCGACGCGCCCAAGCCGGGTCTCTTTGCTCCGCCTGGCGGCGTCGCGGGCTCGGGCGCTTTCGGGTCGGTGTCTTCCCTCGTCTCTTCGTCGCTTCGCTCCTGCGTTCCTCGGTCCAAGCACCGACGCGCCCAAGCCGGGCACTCTTCGCGCACGGCACCGGTAAGGCACAAGCCGATGCTCCTCGTGGAAAGCGGGAGGAGACGGTTCTCATGCTTGGTGGGGAAGGCTCGGGCGAACCCCTGGGGGCGGCGTTGAGGGTCCCGGGGGATCAGCGGCGGAAGAGGTCTTCCTCCGGGAGGTCGAAGGCCTGGGCGCCCAGGGCTTCCACCAGGCGTTTCTCGGCGTACGGCGTGACCTCGTCGACCACGATCCTGCGGCCCGTCTCCGCTGACAGCGAGGAGACCCCGGCGTCGCTGATGCCGCACGGGACGATGCGGTTGTACCAGCTCGGGTCGTTGGAGCAGTTGAGCGCGAAGCCGTGCATCGTCACCCCCCGGGTGACGCGGATGCCGATCGCGCCGAGCTGGCGGTCGGGGAGGCCGTGGGAGGGGTCTCCGGCGACCCAGACGCCGCTGCGCCCCCCGACCCGCCCCGCCTGCACGCCGAAGTCGGCGCAGACCCGGATGAGGGTCTCCTCCAGCAGTCCCATGTATGCGGTGACGTCCAGCCGGTCACCGAGCTTGATGATCGGATAACCGACGAGCTGGCCTGGACCGTGCCAGGTGATGCGGCCTCCCCGGTCGACGTCGATGACCGGGGTGCCGTCCGTCGGCCGCTCGTGCGCGGCGGTGCGCTTGCCGGCCGTGTAGACCGGAGCGTGTTCGAGGAGAAGACAGGTGTCGGGAATCTCGTCGGCCACGCGCCGGGCGTGAATGCGCCGCTGAAGATCCCAAGCCTGCTCATAGGGGAAGTCAACGCCAAGACGAACGATCGCCAGCTCAGTCACGCTTAAAGAGTAGTTGACCCGCTCATGCTCAAGTCGTGAGAAGCCGAGGCTCGATGCGGAACTCCTTGACCCCGCCCTGCCCGTCGTGCTCGATCCGGTAGGCGTAACCCTTCGGGTCGACGCTCACGGCCTGGATGAACTCGGTGCCGACGTAGTGCAGCGCCACCCCCTCGTCAGCGGCGTAACCACCGGGCAGCTCACCGGAGGCGACCGACTCGTGCAGCAGCGCACGACGCTGCGGCTCGGAGTTGTAGTGCACGCCGCACGAGTACGGCAGCAGCCCGAGGCCGTCGGCCCACACCCGCAGCTCGGGCCCGAAGGAGTCGGTGTTGCCGCCCACGTGCCAGCACAGCGCCCCCGCGCTCTGCCCGGCCAGCACCACACCCGCCCGCCACGCCTCCTCGAAGGCCTCGTCGAGGCCGTGCAGCCGCCACAGCGCCGCGAGGTTGGCAACGCTGCCGCCGCTGACGTAGATGACGTCCTGGCTCAGCATCCACTCGCGCGGATCGTCGACGTTGGGCATCGGGAAGACGGTCAGGTGGCTGATCTCGACGTCCCAGGCCCGGAACGCGCCGTACATGCTCAGCAACCACTGGGAGTCGTCACCCGTCGCGGTGGCGAGCAGACCGAGTCTTGGGCGGTCCTGGCCGGTCAGGTCGAGGGCGTACCGCAGCAGGGCGCTCGCCTCAATGACCCCTTGCCGTCGTGAGGCGCGGAAGGAACCGCCCCCGATGGCGAGGATGTGAGACTGCCCGGACCTGCCCATAGGTGATCTCCCAGCTGATGTGGTGGAAACAGGGACCCTAGAGTACGGCGGACAGTGCGTCGCCGAGACGGATATGCCGGAACGTGTGCCCCACCTCGGTCAGGCGCCGGGGGATCACCCGCTGCCCGGTGAGCACCCCCTCCTCGGCGAACCCGCCGACGACGGCACGCAGCGCGAACCCCGGTACGGCCAGCGGCATGGCGGGCCGCCGTACGGCCTGGGCGAGCGTCTTGGTGAACTCCGCGTTGGTGACCGGGTGCGGCGCGGTCAGGTTCACCGGCCCGGAGAGGCCGGGGTCGCGCATGACGCGCAGCACGGCCCCGACCCAGTCGTCGGCCGTGATCCACGACCAGTACTGGCGGCCGGACCCGAGCGGCGCGCCCAGCCCCATCTTGAAGATCGGCAGGATCCTGGGCAGCATGCCGCCCTCGCGGCTCAGCACCAGGCCGGTGCGCAGCAGCGCGACCCGGATACCCGCCTGCCGCGCGGGTTCGGTCTCCGCCTCCCAGGGCACGACCACCTCCCGGGCCAGGAACCCCTCGCCAGGCGGGGACGTCTCGTCGACCTCCCTGTCTCCGGTGTCGCCGTAGAAACCGATCGCGGAACCGGAGAGTAACGCCTCGGGCCTGGCGTCCACCCTGGTCAGCGCGTTGACCAGGGTCCTGGTGCCCTCGATGCGGCTGCGGGCGATCTCACGCTTGACGTCGGCGTTCCACCGCCGGTCGCCGATGCCCGCCCCGGCCAGGTGCACCACGGCCCGCGCCCCGTCGACGGCCGCCGGGTCCAGGATCCCCTTCGCCGGGTTCCAGAACGCCTCATCAGGCCCGTGAGGCTCACGCCGTACCAGTCGGACCACCCGCGCGCCCTCGGCCCGCAGGGCCTCGGTCAGGGCCGAGCCGAGCAGGCCGGAGGAGCCGGTCACGATGATCGTCATGTCGTTCAATCTAAACAACCTCCCCCGGGGTTTTCGGGAACCGGGCGGTCCGCGGACGCAGATGTCTCTCCGGAGGAGGAAAAAGGCCGGGCCGGCCCGCGAGAACGCGGACCGGCCCGGAAACGCGAAGCGGAGGCTAGACGTTGAGGCCCAGCTGGTTCTCGAAGCGGCCCTCCTCAAGACGACGCTTGATCGTCGTCAGGAAGCGGGCGGCGTCGGCGCCGTCGACCAGGCGGTGGTCGTAGCTGAGCGCGAGGTACACCATCGAGCGGACGGCGATGACCTCGCCCTCGGGGGTGTCCAGGACGACGGGCCGCTTGACGACCGCGCCGGTGCCCAGCATGCCGACCTGCGGCTGGTTGAGGATCGGCGTGTCGAACAGCGCGCCACGGCTGCCGGTGTTGGTCAGCGTGAACGTGCCGCCGCCGAGCTCGTCGGGGCTCACCTTGTTGGTGCGGGTGCGCTCGGCCAGGTCGGCGATCTTACGGGCGAGGCCGGCGATGTTGAGGTCGCCCGCGTCCTTGATCACCGGGACGATCAGGCCGCGCTCGGTGTCCGTCGCGAAGGCCAGGTGCTCGGCGTCGAAGTAGGTGACCTCGTTGGTCTCGCTGTTGATCGTGGCGTTGAGCTTGGGGTGCTGCTTGAGCGCCTCGATCGTGGCCAGCGCGAAGAACGGCATGAACGAGAGCTTGACGCCCTCGCGCCGCTGGAACTCCGCCTTCGCGCGGTCGCGCAGCTGGGCGACCTTGGTGACGTCGACCTCGACCACGGTGGTGAGCTGGGCCGAGACCTGCAGCGACTCGACCATGCGCTTGGCGATGGTCTGCCGCAGCCGCGACATCTTCTCGGTACGGCCACGCAGCGTGGTGTCCACCGCGACCGGCTCGGGGGCCGGGGCGGCGGCGGGCGCCTGAGCGGGGGCGGCGGCCTGCGGGGCGGGGGCCTGCGGGGCCGGAGCGGCCTGGGCCTGGGCCGCGGCGGCGCGCTCACGCTGGCTGCGGGCCGCCTCAAGCACGTCCTGCTTGCGGATGCGACCGCCGACACCGGTGCCGGTCAGCGTCTCCAGGTCGACGTTGTGCTCGCCGGCGAGCTTGCGGACCAGCGGGGTGACGTACGGGCTCTCACCGGAGACCGGCTCGGCGGCAGGGGCGGGAGCCTGCGGAGCCGGAGCAGCCTGCGGAGCAGGAGCGGGGGCAGGCGCGGGAGCCGGGGCCGGGGCGGGAGCCGGGGCCGCGACAGGCGCGGGCTGCGGGATCGAGGAGATCGGCTGAGCCGGGGCGGGCGCCGGAGCGGGCTCGGGCTCGGGGGCCGGGGCGGGAGCCGGGGCGGGCGCCTCGGTCTGCACGGCGCCCTCGGTGGCGTTCTCGTCGATGATCGCCAGCTCGGCGCCGACCTCGACGGTCTCGTCCTCGCCGACAACGATCTTGGTGAGGATGCCCGCGGCCGGGGAGGGGATCTCGGTGTCGACCTTGTCGGTCGAGACCTCCAGGAGCGGCTCGTCGGCCTCGACGCGCTCGCCCTCCTTCTTCAGCCAGCGGGTGACGGTGCCCTCGGTTACGCTCTCGCCGAGCTGGGGCATCTGTACGGACTTCGGCATGATGACTTCTCTCGTGTTCCGAGTGAGGGCTTCGAACTAGCTGTGAACGTGCAGAGGCTTGCCGGCCAGGGCCAGCATCGCCTCACCGACGGCTTCGGACTGGGTCGGATGCGCGTGGATGAGCTGCGCGACCTCGGCGGGCAGCGCCTCCCAGTTGTAGATCAGCTGACCCTCGGTCACGAGCTCGCCTATACGGCGGCCGACCATGTGCACGCCGAGAACGGGCCCGTCCTTCTCCGAGATGATCTTGACGGCGCCCTGCGTCTGCAGGATCTGGCTCTTGGGGTTGCCCGCGAGGTCGTAGGTGAACTCGACGATCTCGTGACCCCGCTCCCTGGCCTGGGCGGAGGTGATGCCGACCGAGGCGACCTCGGGGTCGGAGTAGGTGATCCTGGGGACACCGGCGTAGTCGATCGGCACCGGGTTGAGCCCGGCGATGTGCTCGGCGACCAGGATGCCCTCGGCGAAGCCCGCGTGGGCCAGCTGCAGGGTGGGGATCAGGTCTCCGACGGCGTAGACGCCGGGGACACTGGTCTGGCAGTACTCGTTCACCACGACGGTGCCCCGCTCGACGGCGACGCCCGCCTCCTCGAAGCCCATGCCCGTCACGACGGCGCCACGGCCGACGGCGACGAGCAGGAGCTCGGCCTCAAGGGTCTTGCCGTTGGCGAGGGTGACGACGACACCGGTGTCGGTGGTCTTGACACCTTCGAAGAAGACGCCGAGCTCCTGCTTGATGCCCCTGCGGCGGAAGGCGCGCTCCAGCAGCTTGGAGCTGGACTCCTCCTCAAGGGGAAGCAGGTGCGGCAGGCCCTCGACGATCGTCACCTCGGCGCCGAAGGAACGCCAGACGCTGGCGAACTCGACGCCGATGACGCCACCGCCAAGGACGATCACCGAGGCGGGCACCCGGTCGAGCTTGAGCGCGTGCTCGCTGGTGATGATCCGCTCACCGTCGATCTCAAGGCCGGGCAGCGACCTGGGCGCGGAGCCCGTCGCCAGCACGACGTTGCGGCCCTCGTAGACGTCGGAGCCGACGGCGATCCGGTTCGGGCCGACCAGGCGGCCCTCACCCTCGACGATCGTGATGCCCTTGCTCTTCAGCAGGCCCTGCACGCCCTTCCAGGCACGCGTGACGATCTTGTCCTTGAAGGCGTGGACCGCGGGCACGTCGATGCCCTCGAAGCGGGCCTTGACGCCGTAGGTCTCGCTCTCCCGCGTCTCGTCGGCCACCTCCGCCGAGTGCAGGAGGGCCTTGGTGGGGATGCAACCCCGGTGCAGGCACGTGCCGCCGATCTTGTCCTTCTCGATGAGGACGACCGTCTTGCCAAGCTCGGCCGCCCGCAGAGCGCAGGCGTACCCACCGCTACCGCCCCCCAGGACGACGATGTCGTACGGGCCGCTGCCATCAGCCACAGGAAAGCTCCTTGTCGGATCGAAATACCTTCTCGCGGTCGCGCCCGCTCCGTGTCCCGGGGGCCGCGGACACCCGTCGGTGTCCGCGGCCGTGTCCCGGGGCGCTCGGTTCGCCGCCGTGCCGCTGCCCGCCCCTGGCTCTGCCGCCCGTGGCCTGGCCTCGGCAACCGCATCTTTTCATCTGTCTGTGCCGCTCGTGACCCGCACGGGTCAGCCCGCGTAACGCTCCGCGAGGCCGACGAGGGTGCGGGTGATCGCACCGGTGCCGCCCTTGGGGGTGTAGCCGTGCGCCTCGCCCTTGTTGAAGGCGGGGCCCGCCATGTCGATGTGGGCCCAGCGGACGCCGTCGGGCACGAACTCCCGCAGGAAGATCGCCGCGGTCAGCATGCCGCCCCAGCGCTCGGGGTGCAGGTTGGCGATGTCGGCCACGGGGGAGTCGAGACCCTTGCGGAGTTCCTCGGGCAGGGGCATGCCCCAGGCGCCCTCGCCCTGCTCGCCCGCGACCTCGACGACCTCCTCGCGCAGCGCGTCGTCGTTGGACATGACCCCGGAGGTGCGCCAGCCGAGCGCGACGAGCTGCGCGCCGGTGAGGGTGGCGACGTCCACGATCACGTCGGGGGAGTCCTGCGCGGCCCTGGCGATGCCGTCGATCAGCACCAGGCGGCCCTCGGCGTCGGTGTCGAGCACCTCGACGGTCTTGCCCGCGAAGCTGGTGAACACGTCGGAGGGGCGCTGGGCGGTGCCGCTGGGCATGTTCTCCGCCAGGCAGAGGTAGCCGACGGCGTTGACCTTGAGGCCCAGCTTGGCGATGGCGACGAGCGCGCCGAAGACCGCGCCCGCGCCGCCCATGTCTGACTTCATCCAGTCCATCGAGGCCGACGGCTTGAGCGACAGGCCGCCGGAGTCGAAGGTGATGCCCTTGCCGACGAACGCGACCGTCTTGGCGGCCTCGGGGTGGCTGTAGGCGAGGCGGACCAGGCGGGGCGGGTTGGCCGAGCCCTGGCCGACGGCCACGATGCCGCCGTAGCCGCCCTCCTTGAGGGCCTTCTCGTCCAGCACCTCGACCGAGAGGCCTGCCGCGGAGCCGGTCTGCTCGGCGATCTCGGCGAAGCGGGCGGGCCACAGGTCGGAGGGCGGGGTGTTGACCAGGTCGCGCACGAGAGAGACCGACTCCGAGACGGTGACGGCCCGCTCGACCGCCGCCTGGGCGTCCTCGGCGCCGCTCAGCACGGTCAGCTCCCCGACCGGGGCGGGCTGCTCGCCGTTGGTGCGGTACTTGGTGAAGGAGTAGGCGCCGAGCAGGCCGCCCAGCGCGAGAGCTCCGACCTGCCGGGCGTCCGCCGCGGGCAGGGCGAGCGCGACGCGGGCCGTGCCCGCCAGGGCGCGTACGGCCACGCCGGCCGTACGGCGCAGCGCCTCGGCGTCGTAGCCCGCACCGTCGGCGGGGGCGTCGCCGAGGCCGACGACCACCAGGAGCGGGGCGGCCAGCGCGCCGAAGGTCGGAACCTTGGCGACCTCGCCGGATCTGCCCTTGACGCCTATGGCGTCGAGTGTCGCGGCCAGCTTGCCGTTCAGCGCATCGTCCAGTCCCTCGGCGCCGGGGGCGAGACGGGGGCCGTCCTCACCGGAGTGGACGCCGACGACCAGCGCATCGGTTTCGAACGAGACGACGTTGTCAGTTGAATTCACCCGCACAGTGGTCACGCGCCCGATGCTAGCCGTGCTTGCGCCGTACGCATAAACGAGGGTTCGTCCTATGAATTGACTGGACGGCGATGAAGCTACTCGAATTAGCACCATTCGGGCGATGGTGCTAGTGTCGCTATCACTATGTTGCTCTCTTTGGATCTCAACGATCCGCGACCGCTGCACGACCAGGTCGCGGGGGCGGTCCGCCGCGCCATCGCGGATGGCTCCTACCGGCCGGGCGATCGGCTGCCGCCCGCCCGGGATCTGGCGGACGCGCTGGGCATCAACGCCAACACCGTGCTGCGCGCGCTGCGCGACCTGCGGGACGAGGGGCTGCTGGAGTTCCGCAGGGGCCGGGGGGTCAGCGTGCTCAGCAGGCCGGACGCCAGGGCCGTGCTGGCGGAGGCGGCGCGCGAACTGCTCGCCGAGGCCGACCGGTACGGCTACGGCCCCGAGGAAGTGATCCACATCATCAGGGAGCTGACATGACCCCTCGCGCCACGGCTCCCGACCCGCTCGTCTCTACGGAAGGAGGCGCGATGACCTCCAAGGGCCGCGCCGCCCTCGCCCTCGGCTGGGGCACCCTCGTCACCGCCGCCGTCGCCGGCGTCCCGCTCGCCCTGCGGGACCGTCTGCCCGACCCGCTCGCCACCCACTGGAGCGGCGCGGGCACCCCGGACGGGCACCTCTCCTTCACCGCCTCCCTGTGGGCGGGCCTGGCCCTGTGGGGGGTCGCCTGGGTCGTCCTGACCGCCCTCGCCCTGTGGGGACCGGCGCTCGACACCCGCCTCGGGCGTGCGAGCTGGTCGGGCTTCCTGTTCGGCTGGGCCGTGCTGGCCGTCGGCGTGCAGGTCTCGACCGTCGCCGCCAACCTCGACGTCGCCGACTGGCGTCAGGCCGGGTTGCCCCCCTGGCAGGTGGCCGTGGTCGTCTTCGCCGCGCTCGCGGCCGGCGTGCTGGCGGGGGCGCTGGGCAGGGGCGGTCCCGACCCGCGCCGTGACCCGGACGCCCTGCCGGCCGTGCGACTGCGTCCTGGGCGGCGCTCGGTCTGGGTGAGCCGCGCGAGCAACGGCTGGCTGGTCGGGCTTTCCCTGGTGGCCCTGGCCGGAGCCCTGGTCTGCGCGGGGCTCGCCGTGATCGGGCTGCTGTCCGGGCCCGGCCTGGTCGCCCTGGCCGGGCTGTCCGTGGCGGCGCTGCTCGGGCTGGCCACCTGCTCGACCCGTGTCCGGGTCGACGAGAACGGCCTGCGCGTCGGCCTCGGCCCGTTCGGCGGCCTCGCGCGCCGTACGCCCATCGACAGGATCGAGTCCGCCTGGGTCGAGACGCGCAGCCCGGCCGAGGTCGGCGGCTGGGGGATACGGGGCCTGCCCGGCACGGGCCGGGTCACGTTCATGCTGCGCGGCGGCGAGTGCCTGGTCATCCGGCGCGTCACCGGGGGCGAGTTCGCGGTCTCCGTCGACGACGCGAGCCACGGCGCCGCCCTGCTGAACGCCTACGTCGCCGAAGCCGCCCACTGACTCGCGGGACACGTCCGCGAACCCTCCAAGGAAGTGGTGTCATGCCCCGTCGTTCCACGGATCTGTGGTTGTTCCTGATCGTCACGTTCGGCCTGTCCTGGCTTTTCGCCCTGCCGGTCTGGCTGACCGGTTCCCCGCTCGGCTCCCCGTCGCTGGTGGTGACGGCCGCCGTGATGATGTTCACCCCCACGCTCGGCGTCCTGGCCGTCCGGACGTACGGCAGGCGCCGGGGCGAGCCGGGCACCACCTGGCGTGAGTGGGCGGGGCGCACCGGCCTGACGCTGGGGGAGCGGCGGGGCCGTACGGCGGCTCTCTTCGCGCTGGCCTGGTTCGGCGTGCCGCTGCTCGTGGTCGTGGTGATCGCGCTCAGCGCCGCCCTGGGGCTGTTCGGTCTCGATCTCGACGGGTTCAGCCTGTTCAGGCAGAGCCTGGAGCAGGCTGCCCCGGGACGGCTCCTGCCGTCGTCGCCGGAGGCGCTGGTCGCCGTCCAGATCGCGCTCGCGGTCTTCCTCGCGCCGCTGGTCAACGTCATTCCGGCCTTCGGCGAGGAGTGGGGCTGGCGGGGGTGGCTGCTGCCGAGGCTGATGCCGCTGGGCACCTGGCGGGCGATCCTGGTCTCCGGGGTGATCTGGGGGGCCTGGCACGCCCCGCTCACCCTGCGCGGCTACAACTACCCGGAACTCGGCGCCTGGGCGGCCCCCTTCTTCGTGGTGTTCTGCGTCGCCTTCGGCGCCCTGCTCGGCTGGCTGCGCCTTCGCTCGGGCAGCGTCTGGCCCGCCGCCGTCGGCCACGGCGCCCTGAACGCCTCCGGAACCCTGATCCTGCTGGTCGCCGACGCGGCGCACCCGCCGAACCTGGTCGTCGCCGGGATCACCGGCCTGGTGGGTTCGGCGCTGGTGGCCGTGCTCTCGCTCCTGCTGTTCACCCGCGCCCCGGTGCGGCCCGCCGTACCGGCGCCGAACTGAGTCAGCCGCCCGTCGCGCACACCACGAGCGCCGCGGCGGTCGCGGTCTCGACGAGCGCGCCGAGCACGTCCCCGGTGACGCCGCCGAGCCGTCGTACGGCCCGCCGCCGCAGGGCCCAGGCCGCCAGCAGGCCCACCAGGACGGCGAGGACGGCTCGCGGACCGGCCAGGGCGGCTCCCAGGAGCGTCAGCGCCGTCACCGCGAGCGCGGGGCCGGGCCGTACGGTGCCGGCCACCAGGCTGCCGAGTCCGCCGGGGCGGGCGGCGGGCACCCCGGAACGGCAGGCCCAGGTGAGGGCGAGTCTGCCCGTGGCGCACGCGGTCACCAGCGCGGCGGGGCCCGTTCCCGAGGCCGTCACCTGCGCCAGGGCCGTCACCTGGATCAGCAGGGTGAGGACCAGCGTCACCACACCGAACGGCCCGATGTCGGATTTTTTCATGATGTCGAGCGCCTGTTCGGCGGGTTTGGCGCTGCCCAGCCCGTCGGCCAGGTCGGCCAGCCCGTCCAGGTGCAGGCCCCGGGTGAGCAGCGCCAGGGCCGCGACGGCCAGCGCCGAGGCGAGCGGGGGAGCCAGGCCGAGCCACACCGCCACGGCGAGCACGGCCGCGCAGGCACCGCCGAGCAGCGCCCCGGCGAAGGGGGCGACCGTCATCGCGACGCCCCCGGCCCGGCGGTCGACGACCCCGATCCCGGCGGGCAGGACGCTCAGCGTCCCGGCCGCCAGGCGCAGGCCGTCGGCGAACGTCGAGGGCCGCCCCTCCGGCGGCGGGTCACCGGGCACGGTCGTCGGTCCTCATCAGGCGGTCCTCATCAGACGGGCAGGGGCATCGGGCGGCCCGCGACGACCAGGGCGACGTCCTCGGACTCGGCGGCCAGCCGCCGGTTCAGCGCGCCGAGGGCGTCGCGGAACATCCGGCCGCTCGCCGTCGCGGGCACCACGCCGAGCCCGACCTCGTCGGAGACCGCGACCACCCGGCGGCGGACCCGCCGCCAGGCCTCGACCAGCTCGTCGAAGCGGGCCTCGACCGCGGGAAGGCCGTGATCACCGGACCAGGCCCCGCACTCGTCGAAGACCGCGGCGACCCAGGTCCCGAGCCCGTCGACGAGCAGCGGAACCGGTGAGTCACGCAGCAGCCCGGCCAGGTCGGTGCTCTCGACCGTCTCCCAGCGGGCGGGCCTGCGTTCCCGGTGCGCCCTGACCCGGTGGGCCCACTCGTCGTCCCCGTCGCCGCTCGGGCCGGTCGCCACGTAGCGGACCTCGGGTTCGGCCGCCAGCCTCAGCTCCGCCTCGGCCGACTTGCCCGAGCGGGACCCGCCGAGCAACAGCGTCCGCCGGGGAGGCGCGCAGGGGGCGGGCGCGGGCTCGTCCAGGTCGAGGACCGTCCCGTCGGGTACGGTCCGCACGCCCCACAGCGCGGTCCGCCTGGCCAGCTCCGCCTCGGAGGGCACCCGGTGGTCCAGGTGCGCGGCGACCACGTGGGTCGCGTCGGTGACCAGGCCCCGGCGGCGCAGGCCGCCGAGCAGCTCGGGCCGGTCGAGCACGTCGACCAGCACCAGGTCGCACGCCCGCCCGGCGGGACCGTCCAAGGACCGGACGTGGGGCGGGACGGCGTACAGGACGCGGTGGCCGCCGGGGCAGGTGAGCAGCAGGCCGCCCGGGTCGGCGAAGACCCGGTGCCCCGCCGGGAGGGGGCCGCCGGACAGATCGTGCGGGAGCCGTACCGCTCCGTCGAGGACGATCTCGGCGGGGCGCCGGTCGCCGGGGGAGAGGCGGGAACACGAGGCGCATCCGCATCCGGGAACCGGCCATCCCTCGGCGCCCGCCGTACCGGAGAACAGGACCTTCACGGGCCCAGCGTACGGCCAACCCCCGGGGCGGCCTCGGGCGATGTAGGGTTCGCTGAGCCGCCGGAAAGACGTCGGGAAGACACCGGAAGGCACAGCCGGACCTCTGAGAAGGAGCGCGTGGCATGACGTGGCACTGGCGTTACGAAGACGCGAACGGCGGCGAGGTGACCGAGGGGGTCACGCCGTCCGACGCGTTCCCCAGCCAGGCGGACGCGGAGTCGTGGCTCGGCGAGAGCTGGCGTGAGCTGCTCGACGCGGGTGTCGAGAGCGTCACGCTCCTTGAGGACGGCCGGGTCGAGTACGCGAACATGTCGCTGCGCCCCGAGTGAGCCGTGCTCTCCCGTGGCTCCTGCCGGGGCCACGGGAGAGGGGTGAGCTAGGGGCGCTTCTGCGGGCTCACGGTCTTGGCCGGGTCGCGTTCGGCCACGGCGCCGATGATCTCGTCGATCCTGGTGAGCACGTCCTCACCCAGCTTGACCCCGGAGGCCCCGACGTTGTCGCGGACCTGCTCGGGCCTGGTCGCGCCGACGATCGCCGAGGACACGTTCGGGTTCTGCAGCACCCACGCGACCGCGAGCTGGGCCATGGTCAGGCCGAGGTCGGAGGCGATCGGCTTGAGCTGCTGGACCCGGGTGAGCAGGTCGTCGTCCATCATCCGGGAGATGAAGCCGCCTCCGGTGGGGTCGGTGGCCCTGGATCCGGCGGGCGGGGGCTGACCCGGGAGATACTTGCCGGTGAGCACGCCCTGGGCGATCGGGGACCAGACGACCTGGCCGAGGCCCTCCTTCTCGCACAGCGGCACGACCTCGGCCTCGATGACCCGCCACAGCATCGAGTACTGCGGCTGGTTGGAGACCAGGCGGTCGAAGCCCATGTCGTCGGCGATCCGCAGCGCCGCGGCGATCTGGTCCGCGGTCCACTCGCTGACGCCGACGTAGAGGACCTTGCCCTGCCGTACGAGGTCGTCGAAGGTCTTGAGGGTCTCTTCGAGCGGAGTCTCGTAGTCGAACCGGTGGGCCTGGTAGAGGTCCACGTAGTCGGTCTGCAGGCGGCGCAGCGAGCCGTGGATCGACTCGGTGATGTGCTTGCGCGACAGGCCGCGGTCGTTGGGGCCGCTTCCGGTCGGCCAGTAGACCTTGGTGAAGATCTCCAGGGACTCGCGGCGCACACCCTTCAGCGCCCGGCCGAGCACCTCCTCTGCCTTGGTGCCCGCGTAGACGTCCGCGGTGTCGAAGGTGGTGATCCCCTCATCGAGGGCCGCCTGCACGCACTCCTTGGCGGCGTCCTCCTCGACCTGGGAGCCATGGGTGATCCAGTTGCCGTAGCTGATCTCACTGACCTTGAGGCCGCTACGGCCGAGGTGACGGAATTCCATGCCCTGACCCTAGTAGGCGTCATAGAACAGAGGGATTCGGGATACTCTGCCCGGCGTGTCGCGGTTGATCACTTCTAGATGGGTACGGCTCGCACTGGTGGCCGCCGTGGTGACGGCGGTCGTCGTGGCGGTCCTGCGCCTGCGCCGCCCTCCGGCGGTCCGGCGTCAGGAGGGCCTTCCCGAACCGTCCCGCGCCGAGACCGCCGCGGCCCCCGGCGTGCGGGCGGCCCCCGAACCGAGGGCGTGGCCTCCCGCCCCGATCCTCGGCACGCCGAACGCAGAGATCCTCAAGGGGTACGCGACCGTCACCAGGCCTCCCGCCTTCCTCACCCGGCAGGCCGTACCGCGCACGCCGCTCGACGGGGCCGCCAGGCGCGTGCTGACCCGCTGGGCCGCGGCCGCGTGCGCGCTGGGCCTACTGGCCGTGGGCGCCCAGGTCCTGGACGACGCGGTCTTCTCCGGCAGGAGGCACGCGGGGGAGCCGTGCGCGGGGGAGACGGTCTGCCAGAGGGCCGCGGCGCCGGTGACGGAGATCCTGGAGACGCCCGCGCCGGCCGTCCCGGACGCCGACTGCGACCCGGCGGCGCGTACCCCGCACCGCAGGCCGGTCAGCCCCAGGGTGACCAGGGCGGTCGACCGGCAGTGGAACAGGATAGAGAGGTGGCTGAGGGCCAACACCCCGCGGACCTACCGCGCGCTCAGTGCCCCCGCAAGGTCCGGGACCATCGCCGTCGCCGAGGCTCAGATGGGCCTGCGCCTGCCCGACGACCTGCGCGCCTCCCTGCTGCGGCACAACGGCGGGGCGCCTCTCCTGATGGGGGAGAGCCCGCTGGACGTCAGGGGGATCCGCGACACCTGGCGGACGCTGTGCGAGGTCGACGGCGTCGACGGATACACGGGTGAGGAGATCGGCGAGAGGTCGGAGTGGTGGGACGGGCGGATGATCCCGTTCACCGCGGACGGCACCGGTTGCCATCTGCTCATCGACTCGGTCGCGCGCGACGTGGGAGGAAAGTGCGAGGACGAGCCGATCGGCTTCACGCCGGGCGGGGTTCGCCTGAGGTCCTACTACGCGCTGCTGAAGGCGACCGCCGACGCGCTGGAGACCGGCGGGAGGATCGGCTACTGGAGGCCGAGGGCGGCCGGCGGCGCGCTGGACTGGGAGATCGTCGACGCCGGAGCCGAGGCCGAGTACGCCGATCCGTGACATGCCGTGACATGCCACGGGCCCCGGTCCGTGTGGACGGGGCCCGTTCCGCGTTCTACTTCTTGGGCGGGACCGGCTTGCCGCCGGGCAGGAGGGTAGGCGGCGGGAAGCGCAGCTTGCGGATCTGCAGCGCGCGCATCGCGGCGTAGAAGCCGATGCCCTTGAGGTTGTCCGAGGGGAACTTCTCCTCGGCCAGCCGCTTGATCTTCCAGCCCACCCAGATCGAGGTCATCAGCACGCCGATCATCATGAGCGGCCAGCCGATCGTGATGACGGCGACGTAGATCTGGCCGCGAATCTGCTCGGGGAAGGGGACCCAGGTCACCAGCAGGATGAACAGGGAGAAGGGCAGGAAGTACTGACTGGGCAGGCGCCGGGAGTCGACCCAGTCCCGGGCGAACTTGCGGGCCGGGCCCCGGTCACGCGCGGGGAAGTATCGCTCGTCGCCACGCAGCATGCCCTCGCGGGCCTTGACGCGCTCGGTGGCCTGGCGCTCACGGAGCTGCCGGTAGGCCTCCTTGCGGTTCTGGGGGGCGTTCACCGGCTGACGGCGGCGCCCCTCGGCGTCGCGGCGCTTGGGTGTGGGACGCCCCTTGCCCGCAGGCTTAGGATCGTTGACGGAGACGGGGGAGTCGTCCGCGGTGGTCTGGGTACGTCGGAACACATCGTCAGCCTACCGGGAGTGCAACTTAGTGACGCCCTCGTGCGTTATGCGTAGGGTGAACCTAGGTGGCTCCGGTGCTTAGCTTGGGGGGCTGGAATCACTGGGGTGACCCGAAGCGCATTTGAAGAAGGGGACGGCCGACGCGCATGAGCGTGATGAAGAGACTTTCAATGATCTTCAAGTCCAAGGCGAACAACGCCTTGGACAAGATGGAGGATCCGCGCGAGACCCTCGACTACTCCTACCAGCGTCAGTTGGAGTTGTTGCAGAAGGTGCGCCGTGGTGTGGCCGATGTCGCCACCTCGCGCAAGCGGGTGGAACTGCAGATCAACCAGATCGAGGCTCAGGCACGCAAGCTTGAGGAGCAGGGCCGTAAGGCGCTGGGGGTCGGCCGTGAGGACCTGGCCCGTGAGGCGCTGACCCGCCGGTCGAGCCTGCAGACCCAGATCGCCGAGCTCCGGGTGCAGCACGACAACCTCCAGGGCGAGGAGGAGAAGCTCACCACCGCCTCGCACCGCCTGCAGGCCAAGGTCGACTCCTTCCGTACGCGCAAGGAGACGATCAAGGCGACCTACACCGCCGCCGAGGCGCAGACCCGCATCAACGAGGCCTTCTCCGGCATCTCCGAGGAGATGGGCGACGTCGGCCTGGCGATCCAGCGGGCCGAGGACAAGACCGCCTCGATGCAGGCCCGCGCGGGCGCCATCGACGAGCTGCTCGCCAGCGGCGCGCTCGACGACTTCAGCGGCCAGCGCGGCGACGACATCCAGGCCGAGCTCGACCGCATGGGCGGCGGGCACGACGTGGAGCTGGAGATCGCCCGGATGAAGGCCGAGCTCGGCCAGGGCCCCGCGCCGAAGAGCGCGATCGAGCAGGGCCCGTCCCAGCAGGGCTACCAGCAGCAGCCTCACCAGCAGCCGCAGCAGCAGCCCCAGGGCACCCAGCAGTTCCGCCAGCCGGGGGAGGGGCTGTGATCGTACGAATCATGGGCGAGGGGCAGATCGCCATCGACGAGGCCGACCTCGACGTTCTCAACACCCTCGACGGCGAGCTTGAGGCCGCCATCGCCGCCGAGGACGAGGCCGCCTTCCGGAGCAGGCTGCACGACCTGCTCGACAAGGTCCGCCACGTCGGCAAGGCGCTTCCCGACGACAGTCTGGAGCCGTCCGAGCTGATTTTGCCTCCGGCAGACGCTTCCATGGACGAAGTGCGGGAGATGCTCGGTGATGAGGGCCTGATTCCCGGATAGTTTGGGCATATGGCACATACCCGGTTCGCCCCGGACCGGGGCCTGACCAACCGCATGGTCCTGACCATGTTCCTGCTGGGCCTGCTCTACGTCGTGTTCGTCGGCGTACTGGTGGCGCTGGGCGTCCAAGCCGTCGTGGTGCTGCTCATCGCGGGTGCCATGCTCCTGGTGCAGTACTTCATGTCCGACCGCATCGCGTTGTTCGCGATGCACGGGCGTGTCGTCGGCCCCCAGGAGGCGCCGGAGCTGCACGGCGTGATCGACCGGCTCTGCGCCATGGCCGACATGCCCAAGCCGCGGGTGGCGATCGCCGACTCGGACGTCCCGAACGCGTTCGCCACCGGCCGCAACCAGAAGAACGCCGTGGTCTGCGCGACCACGGGCCTGCTGCGGCGCCTGGACCGCGCCGAGCTCGAAGGCGTGCTCGCCCACGAGATGTCCCACGTGGCCCACCGTGACGTCGCGGTGATGACGATCGCCTCATTCCTGGGCATCGTCGCCGGGCTGATGACCAGGGTCGCGCTCTACAGCGGTCTCGGTGGGCGCAGGGACAACCAGAACGGGCCGCCGATCGGCCTGATCGTGATGCTGGTCTCCGTCCTGGTCTACGCGGTCAGCTTCCTGCTCACCCGCGCCCTGTCGCGCTACCGCGAGCTGGCCGCCGACCGCGCGGGGGCGCTGCTGACCCAGCGGCCGTCGGCCCTGGCCAGCGCGCTGGTCAAGGTCTCCGGTGACATGGCCCGTATCCCGACCAGGGACCTGCGCGAGGCGGAGCCGTTCAACGCGTTCTTCTTCGTCCCCGCGCTCGCGGGTCGCGCGGGAGCCTCCCTGGCCTCGCTGCTGGCCACCCACCCCCCGCTCGACCGGCGTCTTGAGCAGCTGCGGAGGATCTCCGGCCAGCTCGGCCAGGGGGTGTGAGCCGGTGGCCAGATGGTGGGACGCGCTGCTTGGCCGTACCGACCCCGTCAAGCCCGACCTGGACGCGCTGTTCGCGCTGCCGTCGGCCGCGGTGACCCTGCAGGCCGCGACCGGCCTTGAGCCGAACGGGGTGGGGTCCGTCTGCTTCCGCTCCGCGGAGGGCGGGGCGTTCAGCGCTCTGGAACACGACGTCGTGGAACTGCTCGCCACAGGCGAGGGACCGCCGGTCGAGGAGGTCAGGGACTCCTACGGCTACACCTGGCTGGTGGTGCGCCGTGACCCCGGCGCGCTCGGCGGCCTGGTCACCGACCTGCACGCGGTCAACTCCTCCCTGGAGGTGGCGGGCTTCGGCCCGTCCCTGCTCTGCTCGCTGGTCACCTTCACCGGCTCGGCCTCCCCGGGAGGGGGGATCGCGTTGGTCTACCTCTACAAACGGGGCACCTTCTACCCGTTCGCGCCGATGCCCGGCCGGCGCAGGGACAACCCGCTGGAGCTTCAGGTGCGCGGCGCGCTCGCCGGGGAGCTGAAGATCGAGCCCGACCTCGGCCGCTGGTTCCCCCTCTGGGGCGCCCCCGGGCTGTGACCGGTGCGCTCCAGGCGAGGTGTGACGAAGGCCGCCGCCCTGGCGTTCCTCCTGGCGGGCCTGTGTTACACGGCCTGGGCGCCGCTGCAGTTCCTCAACCCGCGGGTGGACCGTTCCCTCTCCTATCTCAGCGAACTGGCCGCCGTGGACCAGCCGTGGTCGTGGCTGGTGCGCTGCGCCGACGTGCTGGCCGGGGCCGCCTGTCTGGCCGGGGTCGCCCTGGCGCCCGACGAGCGTCCCGGTGGGGCGGGCGCGGCCGGCTGGCTCGGCCTGGCGATGTTCGGGACGATGACGGTGCTGGACGCGGGTGTCTTCCCGCTGGACTGCGCGGTGCTGAGCGACCCCTCGTGCGCCGCGGCGGAGGCGGCGGGCCGTCTGTCCGTCTCCCACACCGTCCACGCGGCGGTCAGCTCCCTGGCCCTCGCGGGGGCCGGGCTCAGCCTCGTCGCGCTGCCGGTGAGCGCGCTGCGGCGGCGCCGCCTGCTCCCGCTGGGGTACGGCGGTGCCGTACTGGCCGTTCTGATGGCCGCCGCGACGGCGTGGACACTCATCCTGGTCGCCGAGGCGGAGGAAGGCGTGCCCGGTGTCCCCGTCGGTCTCGCCCAGCGTCTGCAGGTCGGGGTCGTGGCGCTCTGGCTGCTGCTGGCCGGGGCCGCGCTGTGGCGCGACAGGACACGCGTGGTCCCGCAGAGGTCGCACGTCCTGCTCCAGGGGACGGGAACGCCGCCGGTGGTGATCTGCGCGGGAATGGCCGGGGCGTGGTTCCACTGGGACCGGGTCGCCGAGGACCTTCGCTCCGACCACCTGGTGATCCGTTTCGACCGTCCCGGCCTCGGGCTCAGCTCGGGCCACCCGGGGCCGCCGTCCCTGGCCGAGGAGGCGGGACGGATCGCCGCGCTGGCGCGCAGGCCGATCGTGGTCGGTCACTCCGTCGCGGCCTTCCACGCCGAGGCCTTCGCCAGACTCAACCCCGGCCGGGTCGCGGGCCTGGTCCTGGTCGATCCGAGCTGCGAACGGCCGGCCGGGCGCGGGGGCGGGACGCGGGCCGCACGGGGGGCCGTGCGCGGTGCCGTGCAGAGGGCGCTGCCCGCACTGGGCGGGACGTTCGGCGCGACCGTGCTCGCCCGTCTGGTCCTGCCTCCGGCGCACCGCCTCCTCATGGGGCAGCACGAGGAGGCCGGGCTCGTGTACGGCAGGGGCCGGGTGCTGGCCGCGGCACTGGCCGAGTGGCTCGCCTACCCGGAGATGGCCGCGGAACTCGACGAACTACGCCGCGCCCGCCCCCTGCCCCCGGTCCCGGTCGTCGTGCTCAGCGCGGGATCCGGCGACGCCTGCCACCGCGACCTGGCCCGGCTGCTCGGCGCCCGGCTGGTCCCGCTGGCGGACAGCGGGCACGAGGTACAGCTCGACCGGCCGGAGGCGGTCGCCGAGGCGGTCAGGACACTCGACGTCCCGCGCGACACACCTCCCGTGGCCGGGCGCTGATGCACTGACCGTGACTATTTGCCGTCACAATGGAGCCTAAAAGGCCCCTAAAGGGAGGGTAGGTATGCCGGACCTTGCGTCCTTGCGGTCTGGAGATCCCGAGCAGGTCCGGGAGTACCGGCTCACCGCGCGGCTCGGCGAGGGCGGGCAGGGAACGGTCTACCTCGGCGTCTCCCCGACGGGTGCCCAGGTCGCGGTCAAACTGCTGCGGGCCGATCTGGCACAGGACGTCGAGGCGATGGAGCGCTTCGTCCGCGAGGTCAGCACGGCCAGACGGGTCGCGCCGTTCTGCACCGCCGCGGTCATCGACACCGGGATGGACCGTAACCGCCCCTACATCGTCAGCGAGTACATCGACGGCCCGACGCTGGCGGAGGTCGTGGCCGCCGAGGGGCCGCGTGAGGGCTCGGCGCTGCACCGCCTGGCGATCGGCACGGTGACCGCGCTCGTCGCGATCCACCAGGCGGGGATCGTGCACCGGGACTTCAAGCCGTCCAACGTGCTGCTGGCCCCCGACGGGCCCCGGGTGATCGACTTCGGCATCGCCAAGGCGCTGGACCGGACCTCGACGCTGACCGCCACGGCGATCGGCACCCCCTCCTACATGACGCCCGAGCAGCTCGCCGGGGAGACGGCGGGGTCGCCCGCGGACATGTTCGCCTGGGGCTGCACGATGGTCTTCGCGGCCACCGGCAGTCCTCCGTTCGGCACGGACAGCCTGCCCGCGATCTTCAACCGCATCATGAACCTTGAGCCCGACCTGCGGGCCATCGCCGACCCGGCGCTGCGCGAACTGGTCGGCCAGTGCCTGGCCAAGGACCCCGCCGTACGGCCGAGCGCGGGGGACGCCCTGCTGCGGCTGCTCGGTCACGCGGGCACCGTACCGGGCGGCATGCCAGGCACCGCGGCACCGGCGGCGCCAGGGGGCATCCTCGCCGAGGGGTCGGCCGCCGCCGCCCAGCGGACGGGTCCCGGCGGGTACGGCCAGGCGCCCCCTCAGCAGCCCCGGTTCCCTCAGCAGCACCACCAGCAGCCCGGACCGCCCGTCCAGGAGGCCTACCCGCAGGCTCCGTTCTACGGCCGTCCCGACCAGACGGGGCCCGGCGCGCTGGGAACGGTCCCGGCGGGACGGCCGTCCTACCCGGTTCCCGGGCCCGGTTACCCGCAGTCGCCCGCGCCGGGCTACCCGCCCCACGGGGCGGCGCCGTACGGGAACAAGGGGCGGCGGGGGGTCTGGATCGCGCTCGCGGCGGGCCTCGTCGTCCTGCTGGCCGGGGGCGGCCTCGCGCTGACGCTGGTGAACGGGGAGCCGGAGACGGGCAGCGAGACGGGCGTGATCGACGTCGCGGAGACCGGTGACCCGGTGAAGCCGGACCGGAGCGACGCGCCGCCGACGCAGGACCCCACGGTCGCCGACCCGCCGCAGCAGACGAACAAGATCAAACTGCCGGGCAGTTCGATCACGCTCCACGAGAACCCGGACGACCCGATCAAGCTCACCGCCTACAGCCTCGACTGGGACAAGACCCTCTACACGCGTTCCCGGGCCGGCGCCTTCAGCAAGAACGACAAGTACTTCCAGTACGTGGTCAACACCGAGGGCACCAAGGCACTGGGGGTCGACAGGCAGTACGACTCGGGCAACTACGCCGTCGTCTCCCTCGTCGACCGGAGCGACAACTCCGTGACGCCGCTCAGGATCGCCAAGACGCCGGTCTACGCGACCGTCCCCCAGTGGTCCCCGGACGGCACCCGTGGCCTGGTGACGCTGTACGAGTCGGCGGGCAAGACCAGCAAGGAGTACGGCTACGCGATCATCGACATAGCCAAGAAGAAGGTCAGGACCGTCCGGGTCAAGGAGAAGGACGCCGGGAAGTGGAGCTACTTCTGGCGGGGGGACGGCAAGGCGGTCGGCACCTGGGCGCTCACCGGCAAGACCAAGCGCATCCGCTTCTACGACCTGCAGGGCACGGTCCTGCAGACCCTGCTCGACGTGGGCACCCCGCTCACCGTCGAGGGCGACGACGTCTCCCCCTCGGGCACGTTGATCATGACCTACTGCAAGCAGGACAACAAGAAGGTCTGCGTCTGGTCCACCGTCGCCGACGCGGACGCCCAGCACCGGGTCCCGTTCGAGACCGACCGGCTCATCGGCTGGTACGACGACACGCACATCGCGGGCTGGCGGCGCAAGGGGAGCGGCTACGAGGCCGTGGTGATCGACTTCGAGGGACGCGTCAAGCGGGTCCTGGCCACCACGACCAACGCCGAGGAGTACAAGAAGCAGTACATGCGCTTCACCCGCGCCGACTGACGGTCCGATCCCCAAGTCTCCGCAAGACACGGCGGACGGCGCCGGGCTTCTCCCCGGCGCCACCGCTCCGCCGTGGTGCCATGAGCCTATGATCAAGTTGTCTCACATCACGGCCGCGGGGGCCGCCGTGGCCGCCGCGGTGTTCGTCACCGCGGGGCCGCTCGGCGGGGCCGCGTCCGCAGACACCGCTTTCGGCACCGCTTTCGACACCGGGAGGACGGTCATGGAGGAGAACCGAGACCAGGTGACGGTCGTGGGGGAGGGCAGCGTCTCCTCGGCCCCCGACGTCATGCGCCTGAACACCGGTGTCGAGGTGCGCCACGCGAGCGCGAGCCAGGCCTTCGCCGAGGCCAGGGCCGCCGCGGCCAGGCTGACCACGGCGCTGAGGGGGGCGGGCGTCGCCGCCGAGGACCTGCGCACGAACGAGTTGTCCCTGGGGCCCGAGTACGAGACCTACCCCAAGGTCTCCGCCTACCGGGCGGCCCAGGGCGTCGAGGCCGTGGTGCGTGACCTGGAGAGCGCCGACAGGGTCATCGAGGCCGCGGTGGCCGTGGGTGAGGAGGTGCGCCTGAACGGCCTGTCCTTCGAGGTCTCCGACAGCCGTGGCGCGCTCGGGGCGGCACGCGACCTGGCCTTCGCCGACGCCAGGGCCCGCGCCGAGCAGTACGCGAGGCTGGCGGGCCGCCGGCTGGGCCGGGTCGTGGCGATCGCCGAGGAGAACGTCACCCCGCCCAGGCCGGTGTCCTACGGGGCGGGGTTCGCCGCGGAGAAGGCCTCCGTCAGCCCCGGCCAGCAGACCGTCTCCGTCAGCGTCAGGGTGGTCTACGGGCTCGGCTGAGCCCCGCTGGAGCCCGCCCGGGGCCCCACAGCGGGGCCCCGGCGAAAGAGGGTCAGGGCAGGGCGAGCATGCGGTCCAGGGCGACCTTGGCCCAGCGGGTGGTCTCCGGGTCCACGGTGATCTGGTTGACCGTCTGGCCCGCCGCCAGCGACTCCAGCGCCCACACCAGGTGCGGCAGGTCGATCCGGTTCATCGTCGAGCAGTAGCAGACGGTCTTGTCGAGGAACGTCACGTTCTTGTCGGGGAACATCTGCCCCAGCCGCTTGACCAGGTTCAGCTCGGTGCCGACCGCCCAGGACGACCCGGCGGGGGCCTCCTTCAGCCTGTTGATGATGTACTCGGTCGATCCGACGTAGTCGGCCTTGGTGACGACCTCGTGCCTGCACTCGGGGTGGACCAGCACGTTGACGCCGGGGATGCGCTCACGCACCTCGTCGACGCACTCGGCGGTGAAACGGCCGTGGACCGAGCAGTGCCCCTTCCACAGGATCATCTTGGCGTTCTGGAGCTGCTCGGCGGTCAGGCCGCCGTTGGGCCGGTGCGGGTTGTAGACGACGCAGTCGTCGAGGGACAGGCCCATCTCCAGCACCGCGGTGTTGCGCCCCAGGTGCTGGTCGGGCAGGAACAGCACCTTCTCCCCACGGGAGAAGGCCCATTCGAGGGCGCGCCTGGCGTTGGAGGAGGTGCACACGGCGCCGCCGTTGCGCCCGCAGAAGGCCTTGATGTCGGCGCTTGAGTTCATGTAGGTGACCGGGACGGTCGTCTCGGCGATCCCGGCGTCCTGCAACGCCTCCCAGCACTCCTCGACCTGGTCGAAGGTGGCCATGTCCGCCATCGAGCACCCGGCGGCCATGTCGGGCAGCACGACCTTCTGGTCGTCGTTGGTGAGGATGTCGGCGGACTCGGCCATGAAGTGCACGCCGCAGAAGACGATGTACTCGGCCTGCGGCCTGGCCGCGGCGTCGCGGGCCAGTTTGAAGGAGTCGCCGGTCACGTCGGCGAACTGGATGACCTCGTCACGCTGGTAGTGGTGGCCGAGGACGAAGACCCGCTCCCCGAGCGCCGCCTTGGCCCGCCTGGCACGCTCGACGAGCGCCGGGTCCGAGGCGGTCGGCAGCTCCCCGGGACAGTCGACACCGCGCTCGCTGTGCGGGTCTGTCCCCCTGCCGAGGACGAAAAGCGGAAGGCCGGTCTCGGTGGTCGTCACGACCACACCCCCTTATCGTCGAACTGACGACTAATGATGACACACGCCTCCGGGGGTTTTATTCCGGGGTGGGGAAGGGCCGAAGCCCCAGGAATGTGTAGCGGTCTGCACGTGTTGGTAGCGTCTAAGAAGGACGTCACACACAGACAGCCGACCCGTCCGGGCGGCTGACGCAGACGCGGGAGTCACCACATGTCGGTTGAGAGCAGCGAGACCAAGACGCAGGGCCTGGTCCTCAGTGACGCGGCCGCGGCCAAGGTCAAGAGCCTGCTGGAGCAGCAGGGCGAGGAAGGCCTCAAGCTGCGCGTGGCCGTGCAGCCCGGTGGCTGCTCGGGCCTGCGCTACCAGCTCTTCTTCGACGACCGTTCGATGGACGGCGACGTCGTCTCGGACTTCGACGGTGTCAGCGTTGTCACCGATCGGATGAGCGCGCCCTACCTCGGTGGCGCGACCATCGACTTCGTCGACACGATCGAGAAGCAGGGCTTCACGATCGACAACCCGAACGCCACCGGTTCCTGTGCCTGCGGCGACTCGTTCAACTAACGGACGCACGCGGACAGTCCGCGGCAAGTGACATACGGCGGCCCCGCGGGGTGAGATCTCTCACCTCGCGGGGCCGCCGTGCGTCCATGTGGTCACGTATTCTTGCGGGGCTCCAAACCCCGTCCATCCAGAAGATGCTGACAACGAGGAGAATGACCCCGTGCGCATCGCCGTCACCGGCTCCATCGCGACCGACCACCTGATGACCTTCCCGGGGCGCTTCGGCGACCAGCTCATCGCCGACCAGCTCGACCGGGTCTCCCTGTCGTTCCTCGTGGACGACCTGCAGGTCCGCCGCGGAGGCTGCGCGGCCAACATCGCCTTCGGCATGGGCAGCCTGGGGCTGCGGCCCGTCCTGGTCGGCGCGGTCGGCACGGACTTCGCCGACTACCGCTCCTGGCTCGAACGGCACGGTGTCGACTGCGACTCCGTGCACACCTCCGAGGTCCACCACACGGCCCGGTTCCTGTGCACGACCGATGACGACCACAACCAGATCGCCTCGTTCTACACCGGCGCGATGGCCGAGGCCAGGCTCATCGAGCTGGGCCCCATCGCCGAACGGCTCGGCGGCCTCGATCTCGTCCTGATCAGCCCCAACGACCCCGAGGCGATGCTCAGGCACACCGACGAGGCCCGGGATCGGGGCATCCCGTTCGCCGCCGACCCCTCCCAGCAGCTCGCGCGCATGCCCGGTGAGGACATCAGGAGGCTCGTGGACGGCGCCGCCTACCTGTTCGGCAACGACTACGAGCGCGGCCTGATCGAGCAGAAGACCGGCTGGTCGGACGAGGAGATCCTGGAGCGGGTCGGCGTCCGCGTCACCACGCTCGGCCCCAAGGGCGTGGTGATCGACCGCAAGGGCGAGCCGTCCCTGCACGTCTCGCCCGCCCCGGAGAACGGCAAGGCCGACCCGACCGGCGTCGGCGACGCCTTCCGGGCCGGATTCCTGTCGGCCCTGGCCTGGGGCCTGTCGCTGGAGCGCTGCGGCCAGCTCGGCAACCTCACCGCGACCCACGTCCTTGAGCGTGTCGGCGGCCAGGAGTACGAACTCGGCCAGGAGGAGTTCCTCAAGCGCCTCGCCGCCGCCTACGGCGCCGAGGCCGCCGAGGAGGCGGGCCGTTTCGTACGGTGCCACCACGCCTGAGATCGCACACCGCCCCTCCCGCGCGCCGGGAGGGGCCGGTCAGTAGTTGCGCCGCACGTGGATGGCCCAGCCTCCGTCGGGAAGCTCGTAGCTCGCCACGTGGTGGTGCGACTTCAGCCTGCACCAGGCCGGGATGTCGGTGAAGGCGGCGGGATCGTCGGCCAGGACCGAGACGATCGCGTTGCGCGGCACGTAGTTGATCTGCTCGGCGAGCATGATGATGGGAATCGGGCATTTCTTGCCCAGCGCGTCGATGGTCAGCGCGGGAGGCTGGCCCGCCTCCGCCTCAGCCGCCTGGATGGACGTCATGGAGCGCTCACTCCCCACATCTTGGTCACGACTTGACTCCCGCGTCCTCACGAATCCTCCTCACCGCGTCCGGCAGGACGGTGAGGAAACGGTCGACATCCGTCGCGGACGCGCCCTGGGGCAGCGATACCCGTACGTTCCCGTGCGTAAGCACGCCCATGGCCTCCAAAACATGCGACGGACGAAGCGTACTGGCCGTGCAGGAGCTGCCAGATGATACGGCGAACCCTGCCTTGTCCAATTCTGTCAGTAACGCTTCACCTTCGACGTAAAGACAGGAAAAGGTGATGATATGCGGTGCCCGGGAGACCGGGTCGCCGATCACCTCGACGTCCGGGACGAGCCGGGGGACCTCGGCCCTGATCCGGTCGACCAGCGCGGACAGGCGCGCCGACTCCCTGGCGGATTCGGCGGCCACGGCGCGCAGCGCGGCGGCGGCGGCCACGATCGCGGGCACGTTCTCGAACCCGGGGACCCTGCGCCGCTCACGCTCGTCCTCGGGCAGCGGGCTGCGCCAGCGGGTGCCCTTGCGGACCGCCAGCACACCGACCCCCGCGGGGCCGCCCCACTTGTGCGCGCTGGCCGTCAGCACCGACCAGCCGCCGGGCGTCGGCATCCGGCCCGCGGTCTGCGCGGCGTCAACCAGCAGCGGCACGCCCGCCTCCGCGCACGCCGCCGCCGCCTCGGCGACCGGCTGGAGCGTCCCGACCTCGTGATTGGCGCTCTGCAGGCAGGCCAGCGCCGTGCCCGGCGCCAGTACGGCCTCGCGGAAGGCGGCCGGGTCGACCGCGCCGGTGAGGCCGACGCCGACCGTCTCGACGCTGCCCCCGTCGCGTTCGTGGACCTCGGCGGCGTGCAGCACACTGGAGTGCTCGACGGCGGAGGTCACCAGGCGGCGCCCGGTCCTGCGCCGCCCGTGCAGGGCGCCCAGCACGCCGAGGTGCACGGCCTGGGTCCCGGAGGAGGTGAAGGAGATCTCGTCGGGGCGGGTTCCCAGGGCCTCGGCGACCTCTGTACGCGCCTGTTCCAGTAACATCCTTGCCCGGCGGGCGGGGCCGTACAGCCTCGCCGGGTCGACCCAGCCGGCGTCGAGCGCCGCGATGAGAGCCTCGCGTGCCTGAGGGTGCAGCGGCTCTGTCGAGGCCGCGTCGAAGTACGCCACGTCCCAATCGTCGCATCACACGCGGCGCAATCGGGGGCTGCGCGGGGGGGCGAGGGTGGTCCGCGCTAATGTGTCCCCCAGCGTAAAGCTGTGAACTACAAGTTGTGAACATGAACAAACGACCGCCCAGGAGCGATTTCTGGGCTTCATCTGTGGGGTAGGCGATCCGTGAGTCCGACCCGCCGTTCCGCACGGCGTCCGTTGGCCCGCCGCCGGGTGCCACGCGCTGCCGCTCTGGCGCTGCTGCTGGTTTCCGTGTCGGCGTGCAGTGCTGAGAACATCGCCGGGGAGTGGTCTCGTGGCGGTATGACCGAGGGCATCACCAAGCAGGCCGATACCGTCCAGAGCCTGTGGAACGGCTCCTGGATCGCGGCACTCGCCACCGGTTTGGTCGTGTGGGGCCTGATCCTGTGGTCCGTGGCCTTCCACCGTAAGAGGAAGAACTCCAAGGAGAGCCTGCCTCCGCAGGTGCGCTACAACCTCCCGATCGAGATCCTCTACACGGTTGTGCCGATCATCATGGTCGGCGTCTTCTTCTACTTCACCGCGCGGGACCAGAACTACATCAACGCCGTCTCCGGCAAGGCCGACGTCAAGGTCAAGGTCGAGGGCTTCCAGTGGAGCTGGCGCTTCACCACCGACTACAACGGCAAGAAGGCCGAAGTGGTCGGCATGCCCGTCAGCGACTACCGCCAGGGCCCGCGGCTGGTGCTTCCCGCGGGCAAGAAGGTGGAGTTCGACCTCGTCTCGCCCGACGTCATCCACTCCTTCTGGGTTCCCGCCTTCCACTTCAAGCGGGACGTCATCCCCGGAGTGGAGAACAAGTTCGAGGTCGAGACCCTGAACAAGTCCGGTGTGTTCGCGGGCCGCTGCGCCGAGCTGTGCGGTACCGACCACAGCCGGATGCTCTTCTACGTGGAACTCGTCAGCCCAGCCGAGTTCGACAAGTACATCGCTAGTCAGGCGGGTGCCCAGTGACCGCACTTCAAGAGCCCATCGCTCTGACCCCGGTGACGACCCGCAAGGGCTCGGTCGTCGCGAAGTGGATGTCGTCCACCGATCACAAGATCATCGGACACCTCTACCTCATCACCTCGTTCGTGTTCTTCCTGATCGGCGGCGTGATGGCGCTGATCATGCGGGCCGAGCTGGCGCAGCCGGGGCTGCAGCTCACCAGCAACGAGCAGTTCAACCAGCTGTTCACCATGCACGGCACGGTCATGCTGCTGATGTTCGCGACGCCGCTGTTCGCGGGCTTCGCCAACGAGCTGATGCCGCTGCAGATCGGCGCCCCGGACGTGGCCTTCCCGCGTCTGAACATGGTCAGCTACTGGCTGTTCCTGTTCGGCAGCACCATCGCCCTGTCGGGCTTCCTCACCCCGGGCGGCGCGGCCAGCTTCGGCTGGTTCGCCTACGCCCCGCTGTCGGACGCGATCCACTCGCCCGGTATCGGTGGCGACCTGTGGATCGTCGGTCTGACCATCAGCGGTCTGGGCACGATCCTCGGCTCGGTGAACTTCATCACCACGATCGTGTGCATGCGCGCTCCGGGCATGACGATGTTCCGCATGCCGATGTTCACCTGGAACATCCTGCTCACCTCGATCCTGGTGCTGATGGCCTTCCCGGTGCTGGCCGCCGCGCTGCTGGCGCTCGAGGCCGACCGCAAGCTCGGCACGCACATCTTCGACTCGGCCACCGGTGGTGCCATGCTCTGGCAGCACCTGTTCTGGTTCTTCGGCCATCCCGAGGTGTACATCATCGCGCTGCCGTTCTTCGGCATCGTGACGGAGATCCTGCCGGTCTTCAGCCGCAAGCCGCTGTTCGGCTACATCGGCCTGGTCGGCGCGACCATCGCCATCGCCGGTCTGTCGATCACCGTGTGGGCGCACCACATGTTCCCGACCGGCCAGGTGCTGCTGCCGTTCTTCTCCTTCATGACGTTCCTCATCGCGGTCCCGACCGGAGTGAAGTTCTTCAACTGGATCGGCACGATGTGGCGGGGACACCTGTCGTTCGAGTCGCCCATGCTGTTCTCGATCGGCTTCCTGGTGACCTTCCTCTTCGGTGGTCTGACCGGCGTCATCCTGGCCTCGCCGCCGCTGGACTTCCAGGTGTCGGACTCCTACTTCGTGGTGGCCCACTTCCACTACGTCGTCTTCGGCACCGTGGTCTTCGCGATGTTCGCGGGCTTCTACTTCTGGTGGCCCAAGTTCACCGGCAAGATGCTCAACGACACGCTGGGCAAGGTCCACTTCTGGACGCTGTTCATCGGCTTCCACACCACGTTCCTGGTGCAGCACTGGCTCGGCGCGGCCGGCTTCCCGCGCCGCTACGCCGACTACAGCCCGGCCGACGGCTTCACCAACCTGAACATGGTCTCCTCGGTCGGCGCGTTCCTGCTGGGCGCATCGACGCTGCCGTTCCTGTACAACGTGTGGCGGACCCACAAGTCCGCCCCCAAGGTCACGGTGGACGACCCGTGGGGCTACGGCAACTCGCTGGAGTGGGCGACCTCCTGCCCGCCGCCGCGGCACAACTTCACCTCGCTGCCGCGCATCAGGTCCGAGCGCCCCGCGTTCGACCTCAAGTACCCGCACATCACCTCGGCCTCGCGTGAGCTGGAGGACAACCGATGAAGGTCCAGGGCTGGCTGTTCATCCTCTGCGGCATCTTCTTCGCCGCGGTGGACGTCGTCTACTGGTTCTGGTCAAGGGAACCGGTCGGCACGACGGCGATGGCGATCTCGGTCGGCTTCGCCTTCATGATCGGCTACTACCTCATGTACACCGCCCGCCGCATCGGCGAGCAGCCTGAGGACGACAAGCAGGGCGAGATCAGCGACGGCGCGGGGGAACTCGGCTTCTTCAGCCCGCACAGCTGGTGGCCGCTGTTCGTCTGCCTGGCCGTCTCGCTCACCGCGGTCGGCCTGGTCATCGGCTGGTGGCTGTTCCTGATCGGTGTGTTCGCGGTCATCATGAGCATGATCGGGTTCGTCTTCGAGTACTACCGGGGTCACTTCTCGCACTGAGCGCGTCGCCACCCCAGGCTTCCGGAAACGGGCCACGGAGATTCCGTGGCCCGTTTTTTGGTGTTTATTGGGGACCCACACCCATCGCCATATGTGGCGCTCCGCTTACTACGGGTAATAACAGGATCACCGGACCGGTCCTGAACAGGGGAGTACACGTGGGGCACGTGGGACAGACGATGCGTGGTTCGATTCCGGGGGCCGGGCTACTGGCCCTGCTACTGGTGGCCTCATGCTCGGACGGTTCCACCACCGCCGCGCGCGGGCCGGCGGGACCCGTGTCGCACGCGGACGCGGCGGTCAGTGTGGTCCCCCTCGACAGGGCGGGCAACGTGCCCACCCACGCGACCGTCCTGGTGGCGGCCAGCGGGGGGACACTCAGGAACGTCACCGTGAAGGGCCCCAGGAACTCCCTGACGGGTGTGCTGAGCGCCGACGGGACCCAGTGGCACAGTCAGGACACCGCGCTGCCGGGGACGACCTACGAGGTCACCGCGGTCGCGGTGAACCCGGGAGGAAAGGTCAGCGAGACCCACACCTCCTTCTCCACGGTCAAGGCGGAGAAGACCTTCGAGATCAAGGAGTTCCTCCCCGACAAGGAGCTGACGGGCCTGACGGTCGGGGTCGGCATGCCGGTCATGATCACCTTCGACCAGCCCATCACCGACCGCGTCGAGGTCGAGCGCAACCTGGCGATCCGCTCCTCGAAGCCGGTCCTCGGGGCCTGGCACTGGTTCGACGACAAGACCGTGCACTTCCGCCCCAAGACGTTCTGGCCCGCCAACACCACCGTCCGCGTCGACGCCAACCTTGAGGGCGTCAGGGGCGGCAGGGGCGTGTACGGCAAGCAGAACCAGAGCATCCGCTTCAGGGTCGGCCGCTCCCAGATCACCCGGGGCAGCACCCAGACCCACCACCTGACCGTCAGGCGCAACGGCAAGGTCGTCAGGCAGATCCCGATGAGCGCGGGCCAGGGCGGCGCCTGGAAGTACTACACGACCAGCGGCGTGCACCTGGCCATGTCCAGGGAGCCGGTGACCATCATGACCTCGCCCGGCATCGGCCCCGGCTCTCCCGGCTACTACCAGATGACCGTCTACAACACCGTCCGCATCTCCAACAGCGGCGAGTACGTGCACAGCGCCCCGTGGTCGGTCGGCTCCCAGGGGTACTCCAACGTCAGTCACGGCTGCGTCAACGTCAGCCCGGACAACGCCGTCTGGTTCATCAACAACACCCTCATCGGTGACCCGATCATCATCACGGGCACCCCTCGCCCGCTTGAGCCGACCAACGGCTGGGGCCACTGGCAGGAGGACTGGAAGCAGTGGCTGAAGTGGAGCAGCGTCAAGTACTTCACCACCGACTCCCTGTGACGCCTGAAGGCCGCTGAGAGGCCTTTTGCGGCTCTCGGGTCAGGAATGCGGCCAGGCCGTTTCCGGGGCTCCGTGAGCCGTACAGGGGCGTCCCAGGGCGGGCGGGGCTCGTCGCCGGCTCCGGGCGGAGACAGACAACGGGGCCCGGACACCTGATCGGTGTCCGGGCCCCGTCGTGTGGCGAAGCTTGTGACGGCCTCTAGTGGGTCAGGGACCTGTCGTCCCCGCCCGAGCCGACCTGCGCGTGCTCGCCGTGCTCGACGCCGTGACCGTGGCCGTCGTCCAGCGGGATCTTCTCGCCGCCGTAGGCCTTGCTCATCTTGGCGCGGAGCCTGCCGAGCGGGCCGCGCATCCCCTTGGGCGGGATGCCGTCCTTGTCGGTGTCGGTCCCGGCGATGGTCGGAACCGGGGCCTTGCCCCGCAGGTGCGCCTCGATGGAGGACTCCGGCGGAACGTGGACCTCGATGTACTCACCGTGGGGCAGACGCTTGATGACACCCGACTCCACGCCGTGCCCGATGATCGCCGCGTCGCTGCGCTGCAGGCCGAGGCAGATCCGGTAGGTGACGATGTAGGCCACCAGCGGGCCGAGGAAGACCAGGACCCGGCCGATGTAGGTCGTCCAGTTGAGCGAGACGTGGAAGACCGAGGAGATCTCGTCGTTCGCGCCCAGCAGCCACAGCACACCGTAGAACGTGATGGCCGAGATGCCGATCGAGGTGCGGTGCGGGTTGTTGCGGGGACGGTCGGCGACGTGGTGCTCGCTGCGGTCCCCGGTGACCCACTGCTCCAGGAAGGGATACAGGGCCAGGCCGGTCATGATGATGCCCATCGGGACCAGCGCCGGGATCAGCACGCTCATCGGCAGCGTGAAGCCCAGGACGTTGATCTCCCAGGAGGGCATCAGACGGAGCGAGCCCTCAAGGAAGCCCATGTAGAAGTCGGGCTGGGAACCCGCCGAGATGTCGGCGGGCGTGTAGGGACCGAACAGCCAGATCGGGTTGATCTGGGCGAAGGTGCCCAGCAGCGCGATCACGCCGAACGTGAACATGAAGTACGCGCCCGCCTTGGCCATGAAGGCCGGGTAGAACGGCGCGCCGACCACGTTCTCGTTGGTGCGTCCCTTGCCCGGCATCTGGGTGTGCTTCTGCACCCACATGAGGACCATGTGGGCGGAGATGAGCGCGAGCAGGATGCCGGGGATGAGCAGGATGTGCAGCGAGTAGAACCGGGAGATCACGTCCTCGCCGGGATACTCGCCGCCGAAGAGGAAGAAGGTGATCCAGGTGCCGACCAGCGGCAGCGAGATCGCCACACCCTCGGTGATGCGCAGACCCGCGCCGGAGAGCAGGTCGTCGGGCAGGGAGTAGCCGGTCAGGCCCTCGGCCAGCGCCAGCGTCAGCAGCAGCACGCCGATGAGCCAGTTCAGCTCGCGCGGCTTGCGGTACGCACCGGTGAAGAACACACGGAGCGCGTGCACCATCATGCCGGCGACGAACAGCAGGGCCGCCCAGTGGTGCATCTGCCGCATCAGCAGACCACCGCGCACGTCGAAGCTGATCTGCAGAGCCGAGGCGTACGCCTCGGACATCGTGACGTCCTTGAGCGGTTCGTAGGAGCCTTCGTAGACGACGTGCGCCATGGAGGGCTTGAAGAAGAACGTCAGGAAGGTGCCGGTCAGCAGCAGGATGATGAACGAGTAGAGCGCGATCTCACCCAGCAGGAACGACCAGTGGTCGGGGAACACCTTGCGCAGGTTGCGCTTGAGGAAGTTTCCCGCGCCGAGCCGGTCGTCGAGGAAACCGCTCGCGCCCGCGATGGGCTTCGGAACCGTTCCGGTGCTCATGCGTGGCCTCCCTTCTCACGGACCTCGGCCTCGGCGTCGCCGCGTTCCCAGAAGCTGGGTCCCGGCGGGACGGCGAAGTCGGCCGTGGCGACCAGGTAGCCCTCGCTGTCGACGGCGATGGGCAGCTGGGGCAGCGGCCTGGCGGCCGGACCGAAGATCACCTTGGCGCCGTCCGCGGCGTCGAAGGTGGACTGGTGGCACGGGCACAGGATGTGGTGGGTGGTCTGCTCGTACAGGGCCGCGGGGCAGCCGACGTGCGTGCAGATCTTGGAGTACGCCACGATCCCGTCGTGCGTCCAGTTCTTGTTCGTCCCGGACTTGATCTCCTCCGGGCGGAACTTGATCAGGATCAGCGTGGCCTTGGCCAGGGCGTCGAGGTCGTGCTCGTAACCTTCGGGCACGACCGACAGGATGCCGCCGGGGGAGTTGAAGTCGGCCGCGCGGATCGGCGCGCCGGTTCCCTCGACGACGAGCCTGCGGTCCTTGCCGTCCTTGGTCTTCTCGCCCCAGACGGTGTGCCGCAGCTTCTCGGGGAAGTTCTTGTAGCGCGGGCCGAGGTCGCGCAGCAGCACTATCGGCAGCACGCCCAGCGGGGCGGCGGCCAGCAGGAGCGTACGGCGCAGCAGCGGCCGCTTGGTGATGCCGCTCTCGGCGGCGCCCTGCAGGAAGGTCTCGCCGACCTGCCCCCTGACCTCGGAGGAGGAGGCCATCGTGTGGCGCTCCTGGACCAGGCTGTACTTCGGCATGACCATGCGGACCCAGAACACGATGCCCGCCGCGAGCGACAGCAGCGCCAGGGTCAGCGAGCCGCCCAGCGCCAGGGTCGAGGTCTTGGTCGTCTCGACGTCGCCCACCTGGAAGATCACGTAGGAGGCGACGAAGGCGACCGCGGCCAGGAAGGTGATGAGGAAGCACAGGGCCGCGGCCCGCTCACCCTTCCTGGCGGTCTGCTCGTCCTGCAGGTTCACACCCGGGACGTCGGCTGCGGCTTCGGTGCGCTCCTCCTCGCCCAGCAGGGAGGTGGCCGTCGCGGGCGCCGGGGTGCCGATGACGCGGTGTGGCACGCGCCCCTCGGGCTGTTCGATGTCGTGGTTGTTGTCTGTCATTGGTGGGCCTGTCGCTTCTTGGCGGTGATCCAGATAGCGGCCAGGGCGAGCAGGCTGATGCCCGCGATCCAGGCCACGAGACCCTCGGTCACCGGACCGATGCGGCCGAGGCCGGCGCCGCCCGGGTTGGGCTCGTCACGCACGCCCACGATGTAGGCGATCATGTCCCGCTTCTGGTCGGGGGTGATGATGCTGTCGTTGAACACCGGCATCGCCTGCGGGCCGGTGACCATGGCCTCGTAGATCTGCTTCGGGGTGGCCTCGTTCAGCGGCGGGGCGTACTTGCCCTGGGTCAGGGCACCCCCGGCGCCGACGAAGTTGTGGCACTGGATGCAGTTCGCGCGGAACAGCTCGCCACCCTTCGACTTGTCACCCTTGGCCGGGTCGACCTGCTCGTCGGCGGGGACGGTGGGACCGCCGCCCAGCGACTGGATGTAGGCGGAGAGCTGCCGGACGGTGTCCTCGTTGACCCAGGGCGCCGTCGGCTTGCGCGGGGCCTGGGCGCCGGGGTTGGCCAGGGGCATACGGCCACTGCTGACCTGGAAGTCCACGGCGGCTGCGCCGACGCCGACGAGCGTCGGGCCGTTCTTGGTGCCCTCGGCGCTGAGGCCGTGGCAGCTGGAGCAGCTCTGCTCGAAGAGTTTCTTACCCTCGGCGACGTCGTCGGCCCTGCCGGACGCGATGGCCGCGTCAGCCCGCTCGCTCGTCGGAGCCGCGAGGGTGTAGAACCCCCCGAGCAGCCCAAGGGCAAGAAGCAGGACGGCGTATCTCGCGAGGGGATGCCGCCGCCCAGCGGTGATCCTATTCACAGAGATCCCCGATTCCTTAATGAATGCCGTAGATGGTCACGAAAAGGCCGATCCAGACCACGTCGACGAAGTGCCAGTAGTAGGACACGACGATGGCGCTGGTCGCCTGCTCACGGGTGAAGCGCTTCGCGGCGTACGTGCGTCCCAGCATGAACAGGAACGCGATCAGTCCACCGGTCACGTGAAGGCCGTGGAAGCCCGTGGTCAGGTAGAACACCGAGTCGTACGCGGAGTGCGACAGGGTGTGCCCCTCCTCGACCAGCTGGCTGTACTCGTACAGCTGGCCGGCGACGAACACGGCACCCATCAGGAAGCTGACGATGTACCAGAAGCGCAGCTTGGCGACCTGGCCCTTCTCAGCCGCCCACACGCCCAGCTGACAGGTCACGCTCGACAGGACCAGAATGATCGTGTTGACCAGCGAGAACTGGACGTTCAAGTGAGCCTCCGGCCAGGGGAGACCCTGGCCGAGACTGACCGACCGGATGGTGAAGTACATCGCGAACAGCGCCGCGAAGAACATGAGCTCAGAGGACAGCCAGACGATCGTCCCGACGCTGACCAGGTCTGGCCTGCGGGACGAATGCGCTGTCGTCGTCGTTGATATTGCGGATGCTGTCGCCACGGGCAGCATTATTGCGGTTCTCCTGGTCGGGTCGCCGCACGACCCCCCACTAGGGGGTCCCCGCGCTCCCTAAAACCGGGCTTATGGCGCATTTATCTCATGGATGCGTCCGGTCTGGGTCTCCGGGCGAGCCGCCCGGTACCATCCCAGGTGACCATACATCGACAAGGGATAGTGAGCGCCACCGTGAGCACCGACGACAAGATGAGGGTCCTCGTCTACAGCGACGACGCGAGCACTCGCGAGAAGGTGCGGCAGGCGATCGGCAGGCGTCCCGCCGCCGACGTGCCCCTCGTGGAGATCGTGGAGTGCGCCACCCACGCGAAGGTCGTCCAGCACTTCGACTCGGGTGAGATCGACGTCGCCGTGCTCGACGCCGAGACCCAGCCCGCGGGAGGCATGGGGGTCGCCAGGCAGGCCAAGGACGAGGTGTACGACTGCCCGCCGATCTGCCTGCTGATCGCCCGCCGCGACGACCGGTGGCTGGCCGAGTGGTCCCGCGCCGAGGCCGTCGTGCCGCAGCCGATCGACCCGGTCGTGCTGGCCGACACCGTCGCCGACCTGATGCGCCGCCGCCTGTCGACCCGCCTGACCGCCCGGTAGACCGAACCCCTCTGGAGACCCCACATGGACGCGCGCACCACCTGGCCCGCGTTGTTGTCCGCCCTGCTCGCGGGTGAGCACCTCACCGCGGACGAGAGCTCCTGGGCGATGAACGAGATCATGTCCGGTTCGGCGACCTCCGTGCAGATCGCGGGCTTCGCCGTGGCGCTGCGGGCCAAGGGGGTGACGGTCGCCGAGCTGACCGGGCTGACGCGCACCATGCTGGAACGGGCGACCCCGCTGACGGTCGAGGGGCCCGTCGTCGACGTTGTCGGCACCGGTGGCGACCGTGCCCACACCGTCAACGTCTCCACGATGGCCGCCATCGTGGCCGCCGCGGCCGGCGCCCGGGTCGTCAAGCACGGCAACAGGGCCGCCTCCTCCCTCTGCGGGGCCGCCGACGTGCTGGAGCACCTGGGAGTCGTGCTCGACCTGACGCCGGAGAACACCGCCAGGGTCGCCGTCGAGGCGGGCATCTCCTTCTGCTTCGCGCCCGTCTACCACCCGGCGCTGCGCTTCGTCGGGCCGGCGCGCAAGGAACTCGGCATCCCGACCGTCTTCAACTTCCTCGGGCCGCTGACCAACCCCGCCAGGCCGCAGGCCCAGGCCATCGGCATCTTCGACCCGATCATGCTCCCCGTGGTCGCCGGCGTGTTCGCCGAGCGCGGCGTCTCCGCCCTGGTCTTCAGGGGCGACGACGGTCTCGACGAGCTCACCACCGCGACGACCTCGACCGTCTGGATCGTGCGTGACGGCACCGCGAGGAAGACCGTCTTCGACCCGGCCGTGCTCGGCATCCCCAGGTCCGACCAGGACGCGCTGCGCGGCGGGGACGTGGCCTTCAACGCGCAGGCCGTACGCGACCTGCTGGGCGGCAAGACCGGGCCGGTCCGCGACGCGGTGCTGCTCAACGCCGCCGCGGCCCTGGTCGCCTACGACGCCGCGGGCGACGACCTGGACGCCGCGATGGCGGGCGCCTACGCCAGGGCGGGACAGGCCGTCGACTCCGGCGAGGCCGGGGCGCTCCTCGACCGCTGGGTCGAGGTCAGCCAGGCTCTGAAAACGCCCTGATCCGCGAGTCCTCCCCTCCCGGGCGGACGCAAGATCCTCCCGTGAGGGGATGTCGCGCTGGTCGTGGCCGCCCTAGATTGCGCCCATGTGGCGTGTTGACCTTCCTGCCTGGCGAGTGGCGCTCGGCCTGCTTGTCCTCGCGGTCGTCTGCCTCTCGCTGGCCGCGGCGAGGCTGGCGCGTGAGCGACGCCTGCTGCTGCTGAGCCTGGCCGCCGAGCGCACCAGGCTGGCCGGGCAGCGGGAGGCGCTGAGCCGTGCCGCGGCGATGCGGGAGCGCGCCCGCATCGCCGGGGAACTGCACGACGTGGTCGCCCACGGGGTCAGCATGATGACGCTCGGCGTCGGCGCGGGCCGGATGATCATGGAGAAGGACCCCGCGAGGGCCCGCGAGACACTGCGCGTCGCCGAGGAGTCGGGCCGTCAGGCGCTCGTCGAGTTACAGCGGATCCTGAGCCTGCTGAGCGTCGAGGGCGCCCCCGCGGCGACCAGGCACCCCCAGCCAAGGCTGTCCGACCTGTCCGACCTGCTGACCCAGGTCCGTACGGCGGGCCTGCGGGTCGAGGTGGTCGAGGACGGGTCCCCGGCGGAGGTCGGCCTGACCCTGGAACTGGCGGCCTACCGGATCGTCCAGGAGGCGCTGGGCAACACGCTCAAGCACGCGGGAGCCAGTACGGCCCATGTCACGCTGCGCTGGCGTCCCGGCTTCCTCGACGTGCTCGTCCGCGACGACGGCCAGGTGGTTCCTCCGCCCGCCGGGGCCGGCGCCGGGACGGGGCTGCTCGGCATGCGTGAGCGCGCCACGATGTTCGGCGGGAGCCTGGAGGCCAGGCCGATGCCCGAAGGGGGGTTCGAGGTGCGGGCCCGCCTGCCGACAACGGGCGAACTACGCCCGGGGGCCCGCCTGCCCACCTGAGGGGCCGGTCAGTCCGACTCGCCCAGGCCGATCGAGAAGGCGGCCTCGAGGTCGTGCCGGGAGTAGGTGCGGAAGGCGATGTGCGTCTCGGTGCGCAGCACCCCGGCCACCTTGTTCAGCCTGCCGGGGATGACCTCGGCGACCTGCTCGTAGGCGGGGACGCGGACGATGGCCAGCAGGTCGTACTCCCCGGTTATGGAGTAGACCTCGCTCACCCCGTCGAGCTCGGCGATCGTCTGGGCCACCTCGGGGATCCGGTCCACCTCGGCGTTGATGTGCACGATCGCGGTGACCACTGGCTCTCCTCCTGGTTGGGAACTGCTCCCACGACGCTATCAGCGCCCCCTGCGGCCCTCGCCGTCCCCGTACTGCTCACGGGAGCGGTAGGCCAGGTCGATGCGGGACCTGAACCGTCCGGCGCCGCCGATCGGCAGGCTCCAGCCGCCCTCGACCTGCACCAGCCGCACCCCGGGGGCCTCCAGCCAGCGCAGCACGCACTCGGTCTCCTCGGCCCCGGCGGCCGGGACCGGGCCGGGACCGGGCACGACGGTCTCCGCCGTCGCCACCAGCGCGTCCACGAACGGGGTCGGGTGGGCGCCTCTGGGCATCACCCCGGCCGAGACCAGCCTGCCGTGCCTGACGACGTGGATCTCCCAGTCGCCGCCCGTCAGCGGGGCCGCGGCGACCAGCTGCGGCAGCGAGGTCAGCCCGCGCAGCCGCTGCATGCGCGCCGAGACGCGCACGTAGGAGGCCAGCCGGTCGCGGTCCGCCGCGGCCTCCTCGTAGCGCTCCTCACGGGACAGGCGCTCCATCCTGGCCTCGATCGCGGAGAAGACCTCCGAGGCGTCCAGCTCCATCGCCCTGCGGGCGGCCGCGGCGTGCAGGCCGTACTCCTCGACGCTCTGACGGCCCTCGCAGGGGGCGCCGCACCGGCCGATCCCGGCCAGTGCGCACGCGGGCCGGCCCGTGCGGAGGGTGATCCGCTCCGTGCACCGGCGCAGGGGGATCGCCTCGTGCAGCGCGGAGCGGGCGTCCTCGGCGGCGCGGACGCTGCCGAACGGGCCGAGGTATCCGGCCCCGTCGTCCTTGACCTCGCGCACGACGGACAGGCGGGGGAAGGGCTCCTCGGTGAGTTTGAGCCAGACCATCCGCTCGGGGAAACGCGACCTGCGGTTGTAGCGCGGTTTGGCCGAGCCGATCAGCCTGAGCTCTCTGACCTCGGCCTCAAGGGGGGTGGCGCAGACGATGGTCCTGATCCGCTCGGCGACGGCGACCATCTCGCGGATCCTCGGCCGGGTCTCGGCGGCGGTGAAGTAGCTGCGGACACGGTTGCGCAGGTTGGTGCTCTTGCCGACGTAGAGGGGCTCGCCCCGATCGTCCTCGAACACGTAGACCCCCGGCTCGCCGGGCACCCCGTTGGCCAGGTGGCGTTTGCGGCGTTGCTCGGGCGTCGGCGCCCGCACGAAGCCCTTCAGCTCCTCCAGCGTGTGCACCCCGAACGAGCCCGCCCGCTCGATCAGGGCGTGCAGCACGTCCACGGTCGCCCTGGCGTCGGCGAGCGCGCGGTGGCACGGCTCGGTCCTGCTGAAGACCCTGGCCAGGGTGGAGAGCTTGTAGTTGGGGACCTCGTCGCGGGTCAGCAGCCTGCGGGCCAGCACGACGGTGTCGACCACGGGATTGCCGGGCGGGGGGTAGCCCAGGGCCGCGCAGGCCGCCCTGACGAACGACAGGTCGAAGCCCGCGTTGTGGGCGACGAACGTGGCGCCCCTGGCGAACTCCAGGAAGGAGGGCAGCACCGAGTCGATCCTCGGCGCGGCGGTCACCATGGCGTCGGTGATGCCGGTGAGCACCGAGATGAAAGGCGGGATCGGTGAACCCGGATCGACCAGCGTGCCGAACTCGCCGAGCACCTCACCGCCGCGAACCTTGACCGCGCCTATCTCCGTGATGGCGTGCTCGTCGGCGGAGACCCCCGTGGTCTCCAGGTCGAACACGACGAACGTGATCTGCTCAAGCGGCGTGCCCAGTTCGTCAAGCGTCCCCTGCACGGCGTACTCCACGGCTCACGACCATAGGAGCATCGACCGACATTTACCGCTCCGGGGTCCGCCTGGCGTCGTTCCCCCTTGGTGTTCCGGCAACCCTCACGTAACCCTCATCTCACCGCGCGGGCACCATGGGGCACGAGAGGCTCAGATGGGCTCACTCGTCCCGTACGGCCGCGCCCGCCGCCCACAGCGCCAGCCCGAGCACCCCGAGCACGATGCAGGCGAAGACCTCGTAGCCCTCCAGCAGGCCCACGCGGTGCACCAGGAACCACTCGCGGCCGAGGCTCCCCGGCCCCCCGAACTCGCCGATCACGCCGCCGGCGGCCTGGACGACGCAGACGCTCCCGAGGATCCGCAGGGTCGCTCTCATGCCCTCGATGGTGACGCGGGGACCGGATGGGCCGCGTCGGCCGAAAGTCGGCGGAACGTCGACTTTGGTCGGTACCGGACGTTCCGGATGGGTCCTACCCTCGGACAACGTGACGGAGTATCGGTGGCTGCTGCCCGCGGTCCTGCACGGCGACCTGGCGGGAGAGCGGTCCCCGACGCGGCGTTCGGCCCGCGACTGGGGTGTCGACATCGTCGTCTTCGTCGTGGCCGCGCTGCTGGGGCTCGCCACCGCGCTGGCCATGCGACCCGGAGGTTCGACCCCGTACGCCGTCGTCCTCACCGACCAGATCGTCGGGGCCGCCGCGTGCGCGCTGCTGTGGCTGCGGCGCCGCTGGCCGGTCGGCCTGGCCCTCGTCATGGTGCCCGCCGCGCTCGCCTCGGGCATCGCCTCCGGAGCCGTCGCCGTGGCGCTCTTCACGGTCGCGGTGCACCGCCCCTTCAAGACGGTCGCCGCGATCACCGGGTTGCACGTCCTCGCACTCGTCCCCCAGCTGTGGTGGCGGCCCGACCCGGAGGTCTCCTACTGGGGGGCGATGGCGTTCTCGGTGCTGTCCTACCTGCTGCTGATCATGTGGGGCATGTTCGTCAGGGCGAGGCGCCAGCTGGTGCTCTCGCTGCGCGACCGCGCAGAACGGGCGGAGGTCGAGGCCGAGCTGCGGGTCGAGCGGGCCAGGCACATGGAGCGCGAGCGCATCGCCAGGGAGATGCACGACGCCCTCGCGCACCGCCTGTCGCTGCTCAGCGTGCACGCCGGGGCCCTGGAGTACCGCCCCGACATCCCCCGCGACGACCTGGTCAGGACGGCGGGAGTGCTCAGGACGGGGGCGCACCAGGCGCTCCAGGACCTGCGGGAGGTCATCGGCGTGCTGCGGCTCGGCGGCGAGGAGACCGCCCCTGACCGGCCCCAGCCGACCCTCGCCGACCTGGAGGGCCTCGTCGAGGAGTCCAGGCTCGCGGGCATGGAGGTGACGCTCGACATGCGGGTGGCCGAGCCGGGCAGGGCGCCCGCAGGGCTCGGCAGGAACGTCTACCGGATCACCCAGGAGGGACTGACCAACGCGCGCAAGCACGCGACCGCGGCCCCGGTCGACGTCACCGTCAGGGGAGGGCCGGGAGACGGGCTCACCGTCGAGATCGGCAACCCCACGACCTCCGGGCGGGCCATCCCGGGCAGCGGGACGGGGCTGATCGGGCTCACCGAGCGGGCCGGGCTCGTGGGCGGGCGCCTCGCCTACGGTGTGGGTGAGGACGGCAGGTTCCGGCTCAGCGCGTGGCTGCCGTGGGCCACGTGAGGCGTACGGCGGGGCGATGACGGCCGAGGTGACGGGGTGTGGTTAACGTGGCGGACATGAGTTCCCCGCCCGCGGGTCAGGCGATCCGCGTGCTGATCGTGGACGACGACGCCCTCGTCAGGGCCGGGCTGTCGATGATCCTCGGCGGCGCCCCCGACCTGCTCGTCGTCGGCGAGGCGGGGGACGGGCTTGAGGTACCGGAGCTGGTTGCCGCGCACCGGCCGGACGTGGTGCTGATGGACATCCGCATGCCCAGGGTCGACGGACTGACCGCGACCGAGCGGCTGCGCGCCGCCCCCGCCCCTCCCGAGGTGGTCGTGCTGACCACCTTCCACGCCGACGCCCAGGTGCTCCGGGCCCTGCGGGCCGGGGCGGCGGGGTTCCTGCTGAAGGACACCCCTCCGGCCGACCTGGTCGCCGCGATCCGCAGGGTCGGCGCGGGCGAGCCGATCCTGTCGCCCGCCGTCACCAGGCAGCTCATCGCGCACGTCTCCGACGTCGGCGCGGGCACCCGCAGGGAGCAGGCGCGGGCGTCGCTCGCGGTGCTCAGCGAGCGTGAGCGCGACGTCGCGCTCGCCGTCGGCAGGGGAAGGTCGAACGCGGAGATCGCCGCCGAGCTCTACATGAGCGTGGCGACGGTCAAGGCGCATGTCTCCCGGGTGCTGACGAAGCTGGAACTGAACAACCGGGTCCAGATCGCGCTGACCGTTCACGACGCGGGTCATTTGATCTGACCTGTTCTGATCTGAATTGGCCAGGTATGGACACGACCGTGCCGGGCATGGCCGGGGCACCTGGCCGGACACCCGCCGCCGATGTCACGTTCGCCTGGGAAGGGGGGCGGCGGATGTCGGCCAGGTCGGTGCCCGGGTGAGGTAGCCGTACCCTTGACGTGAAGACCGATCCGAGTAGGGGCCGTGATGAGTTCAGCCGGAGAGGGCCTGTCTCGTCCACTGCCCGAGCAGGTCCGCTTACACGTCGTGGAGCTGGCGTCCCAGGTTCTGGGGTCGATGCCGCAGGCAGTGATGCCCGCGCCGCTACGGGGGATCGCGAAGTTCGACCCGAGGAAACGGGCCAGGCTGGGCGGCGCGCCGATCGCCGCCCAGCTGGAGACCGACAAGAAGTTCCGCGAGCTGGTCGCGGAGACACTGGCCGCGAGCTGGCCCGAGCTGGTCGAGAGCCTCGCCGAGGGTGTCGTGCCGCCCGCGGCCGAGCCGGTGCTGGTGGCGGCCGCGGCCTATCTGACCAGGCCACCCGGCTGGGTGGAGATGGTCGAGACCGCCCGCGCCGACCTTGAGCGCTCCGCCGCCGTCGCCGAGGGGTCGGCGCAGGAGCAGACGCTCACCCGGCTGCGCGAGCAGCTGGCCGCGCAGAAGGCCTCGGCCAAGGAGGAGGCCGACCGGCTGCGCGAGCAGCTCAAGGGGTCCAGGTCCGAGATCTCCGACCTGCGCCGCAGGCTGCACGACGCCAGGGAGCGCACCAGGGCCGCCGAGGCGCGGGCCGCCGAGATGGAGGAGGCCGCGCAGGAGGCCAAGGCCGCCGCGACCGCCGCGGGGAGCGCGGGGGAGAGCGAGCTGCGGCGCCTGAGGGAACGGGTGGCCGACGCCGAACGCCAGCTTGAGGCCACGCGAAGGGCCGCCCGTGAGGGCCGCAGCGTGGAGGACACCAAGGTCCGCATGCTGCTCGACGCACTGCAGGACGCCGCGGCCGGGCTGCGCAGGGAGCTGGCGCTGCCGTCGAGCATCCACCGGCCCGCCGACTCCGTCTCCTCTGTCGCGCCGGGCAGGCACGGGGTCCAGGCGGTGCCCGCGCGGGCCCTGGCCGACGACGACCCCGCCCTGCTCGACCAGCTGCTCGCGCTGCCGCAGATCCATCTGATCGTGGACGGCTACAACGTGACCAAGACCGGGTACGGCGCGCTGACCCTGGCCGACCAGCGCAATCGGCTGCTGACCGGGCTCGGCGCGTTGTACGCCCAGACCCGCACCGAGCTGACCTGTGTCTTCGACGGCGCCGAGCTGAACGGCCCGGTGCCGGTCTCCGCGCCGCGCGGCGTCCGGGTGATGTTCAGCTCCCCCGGGCAGATCGCCGACGACCTGATCCGCCAGCTCGTGCGGGCCGAGCCCGTCGGACGGGCCGTCGCGGTCGTCTCCTCCGACCGCGAGGTGGCCGAGTCGGTCCGCCGGATGGGCGCCAGGCCCGTTCCCGCGGTGCTGCTCCTGCGCAGGCTCGGACGCGCCTGATCCGTCCTTCCCGGCTCGGGCCGCCTCCTGGCTGACATCTACAGGTAAAGAACAAAACCGCCAAAAAGGTGAGCTGACCCTTACCGGTTCTGTACTATTTCGCCCCAGGTCTTTACGTGGTCTTTGCGTGGGGAGGCGGCGTCGTGGCCGTGGCGGGTGTGCCGGTTGGGTTCGTGCGTGTGCCGATGGCTGCGGGACTGGCCTTGGCCCTGCTCGTGACTCCGATCGGGAGTGCGGCGGCCAAGCCGAAGCCGACGGTCGCGCAGACCAAGCAGAAGCTGGCCAAGCTCAACGAGCAGGCCGACCAGCTCGTCGAGAAGTACAACCAGGCGGGCGAGAAGTGGAAGAGGGCCCGCAAGAAGTACGCGGACCTGAACGCCGACCTGTCGAAGCAGTCCGCGAAGGTCGCCGGGCTCCGCGACGACCTCGTCACCATGGCCGTCACCACCTACCAGGGCGGCGCCATCGGCTGGCCGAACCTCGTCGGTGAGGTCAACCCCAACCTGGTGCTGAGCGGCCTGGCCACGGCCGACCAGATCTCCGCCTCCCGTGCCGAGAGCCTGCACGCCTTCGACGAGGCCAACAAGACGCTGCGTGACAACCGCGACAAGGCCAAGCAGGCCTTGGCCGACGCGGACCAGACGCGCGACGAGCTGGCCGAGGAGAAGGAGAAGGTCGAGAAGATGATCAAAATCCAGACGAAGGTGCTGCGCGACCTCGGCACCTTCAGGCCGGGTGACCCCAACAGCACCGGCATGCAGTACAACGGCTCCGCCTCGGGCAACGCCAGGGCCGCGCTGACCTTCGCCTTCGCCCAGCTCGGCAAGCCCTACCGGTACGGCGGCACCGGCCCGGACAGCTGGGACTGCTCGGGGTTCGTGCAGGCCTCCTGGCGCAGCGGAGGCGTGAGCCTGCCCCGCACCACCTGGGAGCAGTGGAGCTGGGGCGCCAAGCGCAAGGTCTCGCTGAGCGACCTCCAGCCGGGGGACATCCTCTTCAGCCAGGGCCTGGGGCACGTCGGGCTCTACGCGGGCAACGGCAAGATCATCCACGCTCCCCAGACCGGGGACGTCGTCAAGGTCGTCCCCCTCTCCTCCTACGGCGGCCGTCTGCTCGGGGCCGTCCGTCCCTGACCCCCCTTGGCCCCGTCCATGTCCACGGGGCCTCTGGGGGCCGTCTGAACGCCTTCGCGACCGCGGGCCGTCCGTTCCACGGGCGGCCCGTTTGGCATGCCCGGGATCGCCGGAGTGGTCCTGTTCGACGCCCTTGTAGGTGAAGGGGCGCTTTGGGAAGTCACTGATAAATGTGATTTATGTGACACTTGTTGTGCTTCTCTGGAAGATCGTTTCGAATGTGACGAGGGTCATATTTATAAGATCGTGATGCCGCACTATCAGGCCTTTCGTAAACATGAAAACCTTTTTGTGGATCTTCGTATTTGATGGGGTCTTTGCCGGGGCTTGGTGATCGGGGTACCTTCTGGCGGTCGCAGTGAGCAAGCCATGCCACCGCGTCGAATGCCGGTCCTGCGGGCCGGTGTCCGTATAGATATCCAGTCGGCCGCCGTTCCCCGAAGGGATCGGTTCCCATCACGGCGGCCCGCCGAGTTCGTGCAGCCAGGAGGCACGGAGCCGGGGAACCATCGGCCCTTGACATGTGGCCCGGGGTGAATCGACGCGTTTGTCGTCGTAGGGCGTCTTCCCAGCCCGAACCCGTCAGCTAACCCGGTAGGCATCAGTGGAAGTCCCAAGGAGAAATCCTGTCTACCACCCTGCAAAACCCCCGTTTGTCGCGCTTTTTCCGCCTTTACCTGGGTGGATTCGTCCTCACGCTGACCGCCTCAACCGGAGCGGTGGCACTGGGGCCGGCAACAGCACAGGCGACGACGGATACCGCGGTCGCGGTTCAGGCCAGGAGTACGGCGAAGGACACGTCGAAGAGCGCATCGAAGGGCACGTCGGAGGGCACTGCCGCGAACACGGCGAAGGCCCGTGTCAAGCGCACGGCGAAGGCCGCGACGAACCGGGCCGCACGGCAGCGGTCCAGGGCCAGGACGGCCGTGGCGACGGCCAGGAAACAGATCGGCGATCCGTACCGGTGGGGTGCCTCCGGTCCCGGAGCGTTCGACTGCTCGGGCCTGGTCCAGTACGCGTGGCGCAAGGCGGGCGTCTCCCTCCCCCGGGTGACGGGCAGCCAGTACCGCGCGGTCAGGAAGAAGGTCTCGTGGAGCAAGTTGCACCTCGGTGACCTGCTGTTCTTCTACGGCAAGGGCCACGTCGGCATGTACGTCGGCCACGGCAAGATGATCCACTCGCCGAGCAGCGGCAAGTCGGTCAGGATCGTGACGTTGAAGGGGTACTACAGGTCCGCCTTCGCAGGAGCGGTCCGTCCCGGCACCTGACAGCGGCGGACGGCCCCGCCCATCCTCCCGCGGATGGGCGGGGCCGCCGCCTGCCGGGGAACGTTCCGGCCGGGGCGTCGGCTAGCATCGGCTGCCATGTCCGTCCCGAAGGGGCGCCGCGCCGTGCTCGCCGGGATGCTCGCGCTGGCGGGCGCCGGGCTCGGCGGGGCGAGGCCCACGCCGCAGACGGCCCGCGACCTGTGGCCCGGCGCCGCCGAGGTGGTCCGGGGCGAGCGCTCCCTTGTCGTCGGCCACCGTGTCCCGCCCGCCGAACTGCGTGATCTCGCGGCCAGGGCCGACCGCGCCTGCCGTACGATCGCACGGGTCTGGGGGCCGGTCAGGGCGGTGGTCGTGGTCCCCGCGACCGACGACGAGGCCGCGGAGCTCGCGGGGACGGCGCGGACCGGCGGGCTGGCCGCGCTGGCGACCGCGGACCGGGTGGTCGTGGTGCCGACGGGATACGCCAGGCTCAGCGAGACCGGCAGGGACGTGGTGATCACCCACGAGCTGACCCATCTGGCGACCGGCGCCACCAGGGGCGGGCGGGTCCCGATGTGGCTGTCGGAGGGGTTCGCCGACTACGTGGGCTACCGGGACGCGGGGATCGCCGTCAGGACCGTTGCGGCCGAGCTCGCGGCCGAGGTGCGCGCGGGCGTCCTGCCCACGGAGCTTCCCGCCGGGGACGGCTTCGCCCCCGGCGCCCCCAGACTCGCGCAGGCCTACGAGGAGGCCTGGCTCGCGTGCCGGTACGTCGCGGAGCGCTTCGGTGAGAAGGCGCTGGTGAGGCTTTACGGTAGCGATGTCGGCAGCACGCTGGGCCTGTCGCGCGCGGAGTTCACCGCCGCGTGGCGCGACCATCTCCGGAGGGAACTCTCATGACGCGGAGCGTGGAGGAGACACCGGCGCGGGAGCGGGGCGGGGCCAGGGGAGCGGGGATCGCGCTCGCCGTCCTGGGGGCGATCACGCTGGCGGTCGTGGCGTTCACCACGCCGTGGCGGGCGCTGCCCGAGGCGGCGCCGTACGTCGCGCCGGACCCGGCCCGTGACTTCACCCCGGCGCAGATCGCCAGGGCGGAGGCGTTCGACGCCGCGGTGAGCCTGCCGTCCTACCTGTCCCTGGGCCTGACGCTGGTCGTGGCCGGGGTGCTGGTCGCCACCCCGCTCGGCGCGCGGCTGCTGGGCCGCCTGCGGGGGCCGTGGTGGCTGCGGGCGTTGCTCGGCGTGCTGGTGATCTCCGTGGCCGTCGCGGTGCTGCGCTGGCCGTTCGGCATGTGGGCGGAGACCTATCTGCGCGAGTACGGCCTGTCCACCCAGACCTGGGCGTCGTGGTCGGCCGACCGGATCAAGAACACCGCGGTCGGCGCCGTGCTGACGGCGATCATGGTGGTCGCCGTGGTCGGGCTGGCCCGCCGCTACCGGCGGTGGTGGCTGCCCGCGGCGATCGGGGCCTTCGCGCTGACCATGCTCGCCTCCTTCGCCTACCCGGTGGTCGTCGAGCCCCTGTTCAACGACTTCAAGCCCATGGCCGCGGGGGAGCTGCGCTCCGGCCTGCTCGACATGGCGGCCAAGGACGGCGTCCCGGTCGAGGACGTGCTCGTGGCCGACGCCTCCCGGCGCACGACCGCGCTCAACGCCTACGTCTCGGGGTTCGGCGCGACCCGCAGGATCGTGGTCTACGACACGCTGCTGCGGGCCCCGGCCGACGAGGTCGAGCTGGTGGTGGCGCACGAGCTCGGCCACGCCAAGGCGGGCGACGTGCTGTACGGCACGCTCGTCGGCGCGCTCGGCGCCGCCTGCGGGGCCTGTCTGCTCTACCTGATCACCTCGGCCGGTCCGGTACGGCGCCGCACCGGCGTCCCCTCGGCCGCCGACCCCAGGGCGGTCGGGCTCCTGATGGGGCTGCTGAGTCTGGCGACCGTGCTGTCGGGCCCGGCGCAGAACGTGATCAGCAGGCACATCGAGGCCCGCGCCGACGCGCACGCGCTCGACCTGACACGGCGGCCCGAGACGTTCACGGCCATGCAGAAACGGCTCGCGATCACCAACATTTCTGATTTGTCGCCAGATGTCATTGAATATCTGCTCTATGTGTCTCATCCCACGACACCGCAGCGCATCGCCATGGCCCGCTCCTGGGCCCTGCTGAACGGCGCCGGGGAACCGTGACCCGCACACTGATCGTCACCAACGACTTCCCGCCCAGGGCCGGGGGCATCCAGTCGTTCGTGCACGGACTGGCCGCGGGCCGCCCGCCGGAGACGGTGGTGGTCTACGCCCCGCGCTGGCCGGGGGCCACGGCCTTCGACGCGCGGCAGCCGTACCCGGTCGTGCGTCACCCCACCTCCCTGATGCTGCCCACCCGGCAGGTCGCCCGCAGGGCCGCCCGGCTGGTGGCCGAGTTCAAGTGCGAGACGGTGGTCTTCGGGGCGGCGGCGCCGCTCGGCCTGCTCGCGCCCAGGATGCGCGCGGCCGGGGCGCGGCGGATCGTCATGCTCACCCACGGCCACGAGGCCGCCTGGGCCGCGGTCCCGGCCGTCGGAAGACTGCTGGCCAGGATCGGCGCGCACGCGGACACGGTGACCTACCTGGGGGAGTACACCCGGCGGCGCCTGGCCAGGGTGATCCCCCAGGACCGCCTGGTACGGCTCGCCCCCGGCGTCGACACCGGCCTGTTCCGCCCCGGCGCCGGGGGTGAGGCGGTCCGCGCCGCACTCGGCCTGCGGGGGCGTCCCGTCGTGGTCTGCCTGTCCAGGCTCGTGCCGCGCAAGGGCCAGGACGTCCTGCTGCGGGCCTGGCCCCGGGTGCTCGGCGCGGTTCCCGAGGCGGTCCTGCTGATCGTCGGCGGCGGCCCCTACCGGGGCGCGCTGGAACGCCTGGCCCGGCCCCTGGGCGGCTCGGTCATGATGACCGGCCCGGTCCCGTGGGCGTCGCTGCCCGGCTACCTCGACGCGGGAGACGTCTTCGCCATGCCGTGCCGTACGAGGCTGGGGGGTCTCGACGTGGAGGGGCTCGGCATCGTCTACCTGGAGGCCTCGGCGACCGGGCTGCCCGTGGTCGCGGGCTCCTCAGGCGGCGCCCCGGACGCGGTGCTGGACGGCGAGACGGGCCTGGTCGTCGACGGCTCCCGCCCGGAGGAGGTCGCCGGGGCACTGGTCCGCCTGCTCGGCGACCCGGCGCGGGCCAGGGAGATGGGGGAGCGCGGGCGCGCCTGGACCGAGCAGGAGTGGGACTGGAGCCACGTCACCGGCCGCTTCGCCCATCTGCTCGACGCCGGGCCCTGAGCGGCCGGGTCAGGCCGGATAGGCGTGGGTCTCGGTCGCCTTGACCGAGGCCCAGATCGACTGCCCGGGGGCCAGGCCCAGCTCGGCGACCGCGGCGGTGGTGACGTCGGCTGCGACGGGCAGCGGCCCCTCCAGGTGCACGCGGACGCTGTCGCCGTGGCGTTCCACGCCCTCGATCACGGCCCGCCACAGGTTGCGCGGACTCCCGTCGGGGCGGGTCCGGTACAGGGCGACCGCGGAGGGGGCGAACGCGACGAACGCCGGGCCCTCGACGGGTTCGGCCACGCTGAAGCGCACCCCGTCACCGGTGCCGACCGTGACGTGCGAGCCTGCCGCGACGCCGCGGTGGAGGTTGAGGCCGACCAGGCGGGCGACGTAGTCGGTTCGCGGGCGGCGGGCCACCTCGGCCGGGGTGCCCTCCTGCACGACCGTGCCGTCCTCGACGACGACCAGCAGGTCGGCCAGGACCATGGCGTCCAGCGGGTCGTGGGTGACCAGGACGGTCGCGCCGTCGAAGTCGGCCAGGTGGCGGCGCAGCCGGGAGCGGATCTCCAGCCGGGTGTGGGCGTCCAGCGCGGCCAGCGGCTCGTCCAGCAGCAGCAGGCGCGGCTCGGCGGCAAGGGCGCGGGCCAGGGCGACCCGCTGGGCCTGCCCGCCCGACAGGCGCCCCGGCCTGGTCGCCGCGTGCTCCTCAAGGCCGACCCGCCTCAGCCATTCGGCGGCCGTACGGCGTGCCCGCGCCCGGCCTGCTCCCTGGCAGCGCGGTCCGAAGGCGACGTTCTCCAGGGCGGAGAGGTGGGGGAAGAGCAGATAGTCCTGGAAGACCATGCCGACCGGGCGGTGTTCGGCCGGCAGCGTGTGCAGGGGACGCCCGTCCAGGGTGATGTGGCCGTCGTCCATGGGGGTGAGCCCGGCCAGGGCGCGCAGCGCGGTCGTCTTGCCCGCGCCGTTCGGGCCGAGCAGCGCGACGACCTGGCCGGGGGCGACGGTCAGGCCGATGTCGAGGCGGAAGGAGGGCCTGGTGACGACGACGCGGGCCCGCAGGGTCATGGGGCCCTGCGGCCACCGCTCGCGCGGGCTCACGGCGTGCCCGTCCAGCGGTCACGCAGGCAGGCCAGGATGACCACGGAGACGGCCAGCAGGACGAGGCTGAGCACGACGGCCGCCTCGGGCTCGGTCTCCAGCGCCAGATAGACCGCCAACGGCATGGTCTGGGTCCTGCCGGGGAAGTTCCCGGCGAAGGTGATGGTCGCGCCGAACTCGCCGAGCGCGCGGGCCCAGCACAGTACGGCCCCGGCCAGCACGCCGGGGGCGACCAGCGGCAGGGTCACCCGGCGGAAGACGGTCAGCCGGGAGGCGCCCAGCGTGGCCGCGGCCTCCTCAAGACGCGTGTCGGCGGCGCGCAGCGCCCCCTCGACGCTGATGACCAGGAACGGCATGGCGACGAAGGCCTCGGCGACCACGACCCCGGCGGTGGTGAAGGGCAGGCTGACGCCGAGGGTCTCGTCGAGCCACCGGCCGACCAGGCCGCGCCGTCCCAGCACCAGCAGCAGCGCGACCCCGCCGACCACCGGGGGCAGCACCAGGGGGACGGTGATCAGGGCGCGCAGCAGGCGCCGCCCGGGGAAGGAGACCCGGGCCAGCAGCCAGGCCAGCGGCACGCCGAGCAGCAGGCAGGCGAGCGTGGCCAGGGTCGCGGTCACCAGCGACAGACGCAGCGCCTGCAGTACCTGGGGCTCGGCCAGCCGCGCGGCCATGGTCGGCCAGGGCGCGCGCAGCAGCAGCCCGGCCGGCGGCAGGACCAGGAAGACGACACCCAGGAGGGCGGGCAGCAGCAGAAGCCAGGGCGGGCGGCCCCGGCTCCCGTATGTCCTGCTCCGGGAGCGTGTCACGGGATCAGGGGGCCTCGAAGCCCGCCCTGGTCAGCACGTCCCTGCCCCGGGGCGACAGCACCAGGTCGACGAACCTCCTGGCGAGGCCGGGGGCGGGTGCCTTGGTCAGCGTCGCGACGGGGTAGTCGTTGATCGCCTTGCCCGCCTCGGGGAAGCCGATGCCCCTGACCCCGCCCCCGGAGGCGATCACGTCGGTCCTGTAGACCAGGGCGGCGTCCACCTCGCCGAGCTCGACCTTGGTCAGGGTCGCCTTGACGTCCTGCTCCAGGGTGACCGGGGTGACCTTGAGGCCCGCGGCGTCGAGTGCCTTGGCGGCCGCGGCGCCGCACGGCACCTGAACGGCGCACAGGGCGACCTTGACCCCGGGGCCGGTGAGGTCCTTCAGGCCGTCGACCTTGGCGGGGTTGTCCACGGGCACGGCGATCTGCAGCGTGTTGCGCACGAACGTGACCGGGGCCGCGGCCAGGGAGGCGTCGGTGACGGTCCTCATCGTGGCGGGACTGGCGGCGGCGAAGACGTCGGCGGGGGCGCCCTGGACGATCTGCTGGGCCAGCGTGGCGCTTGAGCCGAAGTTGAACCGCACCGTGGTGCCCGGGTTCTCGGCCTCGAAGACCCTGCCCAGCTCGGTGAACGTTCCGGTCAGCGACGCCGCGGCGAACACGGTCAGCGTCGTCGCCCGGCCGGAGGAGGCGTCCCGGGAGCCGCAGCCGGACAGGGCCGTCGTGAGCACGAGGGCGAGGGCGAGGACGGGGCGGAACGTGGTCGGCCGCATGGGCAACGAGGTCTCCTTACTGACCCACCGTGCGAGCGGGATCGGCGATCTCCACGACGACGTTGGTGGACTTGATCACGGCGACCGCCACCACTCCCGCCTCCAGGCCGAGTTCGTCGGCGGCCTGGCGGCTCATCAGCGAAACCACCCGGTACGGCCCGGCGGCGATCTCCACCTGGGCCATCACCGAGTCCTTGATCACCTCGGTCACGATCCCGCGCAGGCGGTTGCGCGCCGAGGAGCGCCCGGAGCCGCCGCCCGTCTCGATCTGCGAGCGGGCGAAGGCGGCCAGGTCGGCCCCCTCGACCGTCCGGTGGCCGTTGCCGTCCCGGCGGGCGGCGAGCCTGCCGGCGTCGATCCACCTGCGGACGGTGTCGGGGCTGACCCCGAGCAGCGTGGCGGCTTCGCTGATCCGAAACGTCGTCACGAACAATCACCATACCTTCGCATATTCCAGGCACAAGAGCCGGGACCTCTCGCAGGCGCGTGACCAGAGGGCGTCCTGGTGCCGCATCCGCGACGCTCGGGGTGCGGGAATGTGAAAGCCGCGGTGACCTGGCCGGTCACCGCGGCGGAGAGAGGAGAGGTCAGGGGGTGTGCACGGCGCCGCCGTACAGGGCGTCGATCCGGTCGGCGAAGTCACGGGCGACCACGGCGCGCTTGATCTTCATCGAGGGGGTGACGTGCCCGCTCTCCTCGGTGAGGTCGATGTCGAGCACGGTGAACTTCTTGATCTGCTCGGCCTTCGAGACCGCCCTGTTGGCCTCGTCGACGGCCTTCTGCACCTCGGCGTGGATCGCCGGGTCGTGGCTGAGGTCGGCGACGCTCGCCCCCGCCCTGCCGTTGGCCGTCTTCCACCGGTCGAGCGCCTCCGGGTCGAGCGTCACCAGCGCCGCGACGAACGGCCTGCCGTCGCCGACCACCATCGCCTGGCTGACCAGGGGGTGGGCGCGGATGCGGTCCTCCATCGGCCCGGGGGAGACGTTCTTGCCCGCGGCGGTGACGATGATCTCCTTCTTGCGCCCGGTGATGCGCAGGTAGCCGTCCCGGTCGAGCTCGCCGACATCGCCGGTGTGGAACCAGCCGTCGGTGTCGACGACCTCGGCGGTCGCCTTCTCGTCGTTCCAGTAGCCGTTGAAGACGTGGCGGCCCTTGACCAGCACCTCACCGTCGTCGGCGATGCCGATCGTGACGCCGGGGAACGGCTTGCCGACGGTTCCGATCTTGTTGGCGCCCGGCTGGTTGACGGCGGAGGGCGCCGAGGTCTCGGTCAGGCCCCAGCCCTCGTAGACCTCGATGCCGACGCCCCTGAAGAAGTGCGAGAGCCGCTCACCCAGCGCCGAACCGCCGGAGACGGCCGCGGAGAGCCTGCCGCCGGTGGCCGCGCGGAGCTTGCCGTACACCAGCCTGTCGAACAGGGCGCGTCTGAGGTTGAGCCCGAACCCGGCGCCGCCCGCCGACTCGGCGCGGCTCCAGGCGATGGCCGTCGTGGCGGCGGCGTGGAAGATCTTCCCCTTGCCCTCCACGGTGGCCTTCAGCTCGGCGGCGTTGTAGACCTTCTCGAACACCCTGGGCACGCCCAGCAGGAACGTCGGCCTGAAGCCCCGCAGGTCGGGGGCGACGTTCTTCATGTTGGGGGAGTGGGCCAGGACCGTGCCCGTCTCCAGCAGCACGAGCTGGATCATGCGGGCGAAGACGTGCGCGAGCGGCAGGAAGAGCAACGCCGCGCTGTCGGCGCTGAACAGCGGTTCGAGCGGGCCCGCCGCGACGTTCCTCGCGGTGAACAGCAGGTTGTCGTGGGTCAGCGCGCAGCCCTTCGGGCGGCCCGTCGTGCCCGAGGTGTAGACGATGGTCGCCAGGTCGTTCCCGCCGCGCCCGCTCCTGCGCTCCTCGACCGTCCGCTCGTCCACCCCGGCGCCGTCCTCGGCCAGTTTGGCCAGGGCCCCGCCCTCGATGTTCCACACGTGGCCGAGCCCGGGAAGGTCGGCCGTGGCCTCGCGCACCGTCTCCTCGTGCGCGTCCAGCTCGACGAAGACCGCCCGCGCGCCGCTGTCGGAGAGGATCCACCTGACCTGGTCGGCCGAGGAGCTCTCGTAGATCGGCACGCCGACGGCCCCCGCCGTCCAGATCGCGTAGTCGATCACGGTCCACTCGTAGCGGGTCCGCGACATCAGGGCCACCCGGTCACCTGCCTCGACCCCGGCCGCCACCAGCCCCCTGGCCACCGCGAGGACCTGATCGCGGAACTCGCCCGCGGTCACGGCGACCCAGTCGTCGCCGGACTTGCGGCGCAGCGAGACCCTGCCGGGCTCCCGTTCGCCGCGCAGGAAGACCGTGTCGGTCAGGCTGGAGGAGAGGGGGACATCCACGAGCACGGGGACGCTGTACTCACGCACGGGTGACTCCAGAGGACGCGCGGTCGGCGGACGCCTGGAGGTCGTCACGGCGGATTCCTCACCAGGCGTTCCCGGGGGCGGTCTCACGGTATCAGCCCCGCCGGGCGTGACCTCCTGATCGATGTCCGGCCGTCCGTGTCGCGGTGCCCGAGACGGCATCCGGGACGGCGGGGCGCGGGCGACCTAGGATGGCGGAATGCGGGTCCACGTCGTCAGCGATGTACACGGAAGAGCGGACGCCCTGGCCCGCGCGGCGGACGGCGCCGACGCGCTGGTCTGCCTGGGAGACCTGATCCTGTTCGTCGACTACGCCGACCACTCCCAGGGCATCTTCCCCGAGCTGTTCGGTGCCGAGGCGGCGACGAGGCTCGTCGGGCTGCGGACGGCCCGCCGCTTCGACGAGGCCAGGCGGATGACGGCCGAGCTGTGGGCCTCGCTCGACGGTGATCCCGCCGACCACATCGAGCGCCTGGTGCGCGGGCAGTACGCCGAGATCTTCGCCGCGATGCCGACGCCCGCCTACATCACCCACGGCAACGTGGACGTGCCGCGTTACTGGCCGGACTACGTCCGGCACGGGCACCACGTGCTCGACGGGCAGAGTGTCGAGATCGGCGGCCTGCGCTTCGGCTTCGTCGGCGGTGGGCTGCGCACGCGGTACCGGACGCCGAACGAGATCGACGACGAGGAGTTCGCGCGCAAGGTCGAGGCGGTCGGCGAGGTGGACGTGCTGTGCTGCCACATCCCCCCGGCCATCCCCGAACTGCTCTACGACGTGGTCGCCCGGCGCTTCGAGCGGGGCAGCGAGGCCACCCTTGAGGCGATCAGGCGCACCCAGCCGCGCTACGCGCTCTTCGGCCACGTCCACCAGCCGCTGGCCGCCCGCACCCGCGTCGGCAGGACCGAGTGCCTCAACGTCGGGCACTTCCGCGGCAGGGGAGTGCCCTTCGCGCTTGAGTGGTGAGCCGGAGATCGTCGCGGAACGGTCGAAAGAGTACGGTGAACCCATGGCTGACCGCACCACCTCGAACATCGTCATCGCCGCAGACCGGCCCACTGTCATGAAGGTGATCGCCGACTTCCCGGCGTATCCCGAGTGGGCGGGACAGGTGAGGACGGCGCGCGTCCTGTCCACCGGGTCCGACGGCCTGCCGGAGACCGTCAGGTTCTCCCTGGACGCCGGGGTGATCAGCGACGAGTACACCCTCGGTTACGTCTGGCACGGGGACGAATCCGTCGATTGGAGTGTCACCGAGACGGGCAGGATGATCTCTGGGCTCACCGGGAGTTACCGCCTGACCGAGACGCGTGGCGGTACCGAGGTGACCTACGAGCTGGCGGTCGATCTCAAGGTTCCGATGATCGGCATGGTCAGGCGTAAGGCGGAGAAGGTCATCATCGACACCGCCCTGAGAGGGTTGAAGAAGCGCGTCGAGGGTTCCTGACCCAGGGGGAGGGTTCGTGACCAGGATCCTGCTGTTCACCGGCAAGGGTGGTGTCGGCAAGACGACCGCGGCGGCGGCGACCGCCGTACGGGCGGCAGGGGAGGGTCTGAAGACGATCGTGGTCTCGACCGACACCGCCCACTCGCTCGCCGACGCGCTCGGCGTCGACGCCAAGGGTGAGCCGGCCGAGGTCGTCCCCGGGCTCTACCTGCACCAGGTGGACACCCAGCGGGCGCTCGAACGCCAGTGGGGCGAGCTGCGCGACTACGCCAGGGGACTGTTCGCCGAACTCGGCCTCGACGAGATCACCGCCGAGGAGATCACGGTGCTGCCCGGCGCCGAGGAGGTCCTCGCCCTGCTGCAACTGCGTGAGCACGCCCGCGCCGGGGCGTGGGACGTGGTCGTCGTCGACTGCGCGCCGACCGCCGAGACGCTCAGGCTGCTGGCCCTGCCGGAGGCCCTCGACTGGCACGTCAACCGGCTGCTGCCCGCGGGCAGGCGGCTGCTGCGCGCGGTCGCGCCGCTGGTGCGCAGGGTGGCCCAGGTCAGCGTCCCCGACGACCAGGTGATCGGAGCGGGGGAACGGTTCCACCGCGGCCTGCTGGAGGTCCGTGAGCTGCTCACCGGCCCCTCGGCCAGCGTCCGGCTCGTGCTCACCCCCGAGGCGGTCGTGCTCGCCGAGGCCCGCCGTACGCTCACCTCCCTCAGCCTGTACGGCTACCGCGTGGACGCGGTGATCGCCAACCGGGTCTTCCCGGGTGAGGGCGCCGATCCGTGGCGCAGCGGGTGGGTGCGGGCCCAGGCGGCGCGGCTGGCCGAGGTCGCCGAGTCCTTCGCCCCGCTGCCCGTGCACACGGTCCCCTACCTTGAGGCCGAGCCCGTCGGCCCCGCGGCCCTGGCCCGGGTCGCCGAGGCCATGTACGGCCAGGCCGATCCGTTCGCCCCGCCGCAGGGCGATCCGCCGCTGCGGATCACCCCGGAGGGAGAGCTCGTCCTGGCGCTGCCGCTGGCCGACAGGAGCCAGGTGAACGTGGCGCGCAAGGGCGACGAACTGATCGTCGACGCGGGCTTCCACCGCAGGGTTCTGGCGCTGCCCGCGGCCCTGGCGCGCAGAGCCGTACGGGAGGCGGTGCTCCGCGACGGCCTTCTCCGGGTACGGTTCGAGACGGGAGGGCCTGATGACTGAGAAGACCGAGAACACGACGACGGGAACCGGCGCCACGGGCGACGGCAGGGACCCGCTGGGCAACGCGGCCGAGGAGGCGTTCAAACTCTTCGAGACGATCCAGCAGAAGGCGGCCAAAGAGTTGCGGAAGGGCCTGGTCAAGGGCACGATCGGCGGGCTCGGCGGCGCCTTCACCGGTGGTTTCACCGGTGGCGGGAGAAGCCGGGACGTGTGGGAGGAGGCGGTCTCCGAGCACGACGAGTACATCTGCCGGGCCTGCCCCGTCTGCCGGGCGATGGCCGCGCAGCGCGAGGCGGGCGGCGCGGTCGTCGATCACCTGACGCAGGCGGGCAGTGAGCTCTTCGCCGCGTTCAGGTCGGCCGTCGACGGGCTTAACCGGCCCTCGCCGGGGCAGCGGGCGCGTGAGCGTGAGCGGGAGACCCCTGTGGAGCACATCGACCTGGGATGAGTCCGGGGAGAGAGGACGGGTAATGGCGCTGACCATCGGCGTTGACATCGGCGGCACCAAGATCGCGGCGGGCGTCGTGGACGAGGACGGCCGCATCGTCGAGCATCTCCTGCGGCCGACCCCGGCCACCGACCCCGAACGGGTCGCGGAGAGCATCGCCGAGGTGGTCGGGGAGCTGGCCGAGGGCCGGGAGGTCGAGGCCGTCGGGCTCGGCGCCGCGGGTTTCGTCGACGAGACGCGCTCCCTGGTGCGGTTCGCGCCCAACCTGGCCTGGCGCGAGGAGCCGCTGCAGAAGAAGGTCTCCGCCCTGGTCGGCCTGCCCGTCGTGGTGGAGAACGACGCCAACGCCATGGCGTGGGGCGAGGCGAGGTTCGGCGCGGGACGCGGCGAGAGCCATCTGGTGTGCGTCACGGTCGGCACCGGCATCGGCGGCGGCATCGTCTTCGACGGCGCGCTCTTCCGCGGCCGCTGGGGCATGGGAGCCGAGCTGGGCCATATGCAGGTCGTCCCCGAGGGCCGTCTGTGCGGCTGCGGCAACCTCGGCTGCTGGGAGCAGTACGCCAGCGGCAACGCCCTGGTCGCCGAGGCCAGGCTGATCGCCGGCGCCGATCCCGGCCGCGCCGCCACGCTGCTCGAACTCGCGGGCGGGACGCCGGAGCTGATCGAGGGCAGGTTCGTGACCGAGGCGGCCAGGAGGGGCGACGACGCCGCGCTCGCCGCCTTCTCCTCGATGGCCGACTGGCTGGCCCAGGGATTGTGCGACCTGACCGCGATCCTCGACCCCGGCTGCTTCGTCCTGGGCGGGGGCGTCTCGACCGCCGCCGACCTGTGGATCGACCGGGTCAGGGAGGCGTTCGCCGCCAACGTGACCGGCCGGGGGCACCGCCCGATCGCCGAGATCCGCCTGGCGGAGCTCGGCGCCTCCGCCGGACTGGTCGGAGCCGCGGACCTGGCCAGGATCCGCTGAGGGAGCCGCCGACGGCGCCGCTCAGGATCGCCACCTACAACGTCCGTTCGATGAAGGACGACCAGGCCGCGCTCGGGCGGGTGATCACCGCCCTGCGCGCCGACGTGCTGTGCGTGCAGGAGGCGCCGAGGTTCTGGCGCTGGCGCCGCAGACGTGGGCGGCTGGCCGCCTCGGGAGGCATGTCCGTGGTCGCGGGCCGCCGCCTGGGCGGGGTGGCGGTGCTGACGGGCCCCGCCGTACGGCCGCTGCACGGGCGGGGGCGGCTGCTGCGGTTCTTTCCCGGCCTCGAACAGCGCGCGATCGCGATGGCCGTCGTGGAGTACGGCGGGCACCGGGTCGCGGTCGGCTCGGTCCACCTCGACCTCGACCCGGCCGCGAGGGCCCACCACGCGGGCCAGGCGCTCTCCATGCTCGGGGAGGTCGCCGAGCGCTTCGGCGCGCTGCCCGTGCTGGCCGGGGACGTCAACGAGGAGGCGGGGGAGCCGGCCTGGCGGCTCATCACGGAACGGCTGACCGACTGTTACCCGCTCGCGCCGCGCGGAGACGGCCTCACCTTCCCCTCGCGGGCGCCGCGCGTGCGCATCGACGCGGTCTTCGCGGCGCCCGGGGCGCGGGTGATCTCCTGCGGTGTGGCCGGGGCCGATCCCGGTGACCTGCGGCTGGCGACCGACCACCTGCCGGTGCTCGCGGAGCTGTCGTTCTCCGGCGAGAGGCCCGGCTGAGGGGCGCGACGGGGGCGCCGAGATCGGGAAAGGACGGGGCCGGGGCCTCTCCCCGAGATCCCCGTCGGGAGGGCAACTACAGCGGGCACGCACACGGGCCGTGCCGGGCGCCGTACCATTTGGGGCATGACCCGTCGCCTTCCGCGGCGTGCGCTGGCGCTGTGCGCGGGAGGACTGCTCCTGACGGCCTCTCTGTCGCCGCCCGCCCACGCCGACCCCCGTCCCGCCTCCGTCGCGGAGGCGTGGCAGGCGCCGACGAGCGCGCGGCTGAGCAGCGACGGATCGCTGTCCGACGTCGCGGGCGTCTCGGCCTCCGACATCTGGGCGGTCGGCCAGGAGAGCGTGTGGGACATCTGGCAGAGCCGCGGCGCGCTCACCCACTGGAACGGCAGCACCTGGACCGAGGTCGGCATCCGCAACGATCCGACGGGCGCGGGGCTGTTGCGTTCGGTGGCCGCCGCGCCCGGCCAGGTGTGGGCGGTCGGTGAGGGCCACGACGGCCTGCCGTACCTCGCCTCGGGCAGCGGGACCACCTTCGACCGGGTGGTCGTCGACAAGCTGCACGTCGGCGACTGGCTCGCCGGGGTCGCCGCGCTCCCCGGACGGATGGCCGCGGTCGGCCGCCGGGGCGAGCAGCCGCTGGTCCTCACCCAGACCGGCACGAAGTGGAAGCTCACCCAGATCAAGGGCAGGGGCACCCTGTACGGCGTCGCGCTGTCCGGCAAGGGCGACGGGCTGGCGGTCGGCGACACCGGCACGGGGCCGCTGGTCGTCCGGCTGTCGGGGAACCGCTGGAGGCAGGTCTCCGTCCCGGCGGTGCCCGGCGGCTACCTGCGGGATGTCTACTTCGACTCGCCGAAGCGGGCGCTGGCCGTCGGCGGCGTCTACCTGAGGTCGGGCGGGGTCGGCCCGCTGATCCTGTCGTGGAACGGCAAACGCTGGTCGAGGGTGAAGGCCCCCGGCGACGACGTGCGCCTGTACGGCGTGACCGGCGACAGGAAGGGCCGTTTCTGGATCTCCGGTGTGGACATGGAGCGCCCGGGAGAGGCGTTCCTGCTCACCTACGACGGTCACAGGGTCAAGACGGTGCGCGGCGCGGACGGCGCGGCCCCCAGGACGATCAGGCTGCAGTCGGTGACCTACCTGACGGCCACCGGGACGGTGTGGACCGTCGGCCACGTGGTCGACGCCTCGGGCCGCTACACAGACGTGGTCGAGCGGTTCGGCGCGGCCGGGCGGCCGGTCGAGCCCTGAGGCCCGCCCCGGCTCCCGGGGCGCGCGGGATCGGAGCCGGGCCGTTGCGTCGGCCCGTCCTCAGACGACGGCGCCGTCGTCCCAGCCGTCGGTCGGCGGGCCGTCGCCCATCCGCACGACCAGCGCCACGAAGCCGCCGATGAAGGCCGCCACGGCGGTGAACAGCATCCACCCCTGCAGCCGCCAGCTCAGCGCCGCGCTCAGCAGCAGGTAGGCGGGGCCGCCGAACAGGGCCAGCCACGCGAGCTTGGTCGCGGTGTCGGTCTTGGGCAGCGGAGGCGGTGGCGGAGGGACGTAGTGCCCCTCGTCGTCCTCGGTCTCCGTCTCGCCGCCCCGGCCGAGGCCCGCGAACTCCTCGGGCAGCGGCTGGCGCGCCTCCTCCGGCGGTTTGACGACCCTCCTGGGAGGGCCGGCGGGGAGGTTCTCGCTGTCCGGCCACGGCTGATCGGCCGAGTCCAGCTCGGAGGTGTCGTTGAAGGAGGCGACGATCTGACGCCAGACCTCGTCCTCATCGCTCTGGGGTGTCACTTAGCTGGCCCGTCCCTCCCGGAGACCACGCATGCCCCGCCTGCCTTCACTCTCCCTGCAAGGGTACAGAGGCGTTCGCGTTGATGAACTCCAGGCTCCCCGCAAAGATCCGGTCCGCGTCGTTGTCGAGGGTGGCGACGTGGTAACTGTCGTTGAGTTCCACAACATCAAGGTTCCCCCCGGTTAGCTTTTCACGCAAAATGCGCAAACTAGTTGGTTTCACCACATGGTCCTGCGGGCTGTGAAAAGCCAGTACCGGTTGGGTGACCTTGTGCAGTTCCGACTGGGTCAGCGCCCACAGCCGGGGGAGGGTGGCGGCGGCCTTGACCGGGGTACGGCTGTAGCCCAGTTCCCTCGCCCCCTCCTTCTTGATGTCCCCGGCCACGCCCCGCACCGAGGAGACGAACAGCCCGAGCAGCGGCGCCAGGGCGAGCATGGGGACGTCGTTGGCGATCGACGGGTTGACGACCACGACCCCCCTGATGCCCGTGCCGTGCACCTCGGCCAGCCGCAGCGCCATGCAGCCGCCCAGGGAGAGCCCGGCGGTGAAGACCTCGTCACAGTGGCCGCGCAGGCCCGCCAGCGCCCTGTCCAGCTCGGCGTACCAGTCTTCCCAGCGGGTGTGGCTCATCTCCTGCCAGGTGGTGCCGTGGCCGGGCAGCCGGGGAAGCTCGACGCTCAGGCCCGCGGCGGCCAGGTGCTCCGCCCAGGGACGCAGCGACTGCGGCGACCCGGTGAATCCGTGACAGAGCAGAACCCCGACCCGTCCCCCTCTGTGGTGGTACGGCTCCGCGCCGGGCATGACTGGCATCGCAGCTCCTTGTAAGGTTCGCCCGATCGTCGCACGACTGGGGCGTGTTTTGCGAGAGGTCGATATGTGTGGTTTGGCGATGTAGGTGGTCCGTCCGGGAGGTGGGAGGATTGCTCCAGGTCCCACATGCCGACCGAAGGAGCCTCGCGTGTTCTACTGGGTGGTGAAGGCCATCCTCTGGCCCTTCCTCCATTTCATCTTCCGCCCGTGGGCGGAGGGGGTGGACAACGTGCCGAGAGAGGGCCCGGTGATCCTGGCCGGCAACCACCTGTCGTTCGCCGACCACTTCTTCGGGGCGCTGTTCCTGCCCAGAAAGGTCATCTCCCTCGGCAAGTCCGACTACTTCACCGGACGCGGGATCAAGGGCGTGCTCAGCCGGGCCTTCTTCAGCGGCGTCGGCACCGTCCCGATCGACCGCTCCGGCGGGAAGGCCAGTGAGGCGGCGCTGCGCACCGGCAAGCGCATCCTGACCGAGGGACAGGTCCTGGCCATCTACCCCGAGGGGACCCGCTCGCACGACGGGCGCCTCTACAAGGGCAAGACCGGCGTGGCCAGGCTGGCGCTTGAGTCGCGTGTCCCGGTCATCCCGTGGGCGATGGTCAACACCTTCGAGATGATGCCGCCGGGGCGTCCCCTGCCCAGGCTCGGCATCCGCCCCGGCGTGAAGTTCGGCAAGCCGCTCGACTTCTCCCGTTACTACGGGATGGAGGAGGACCGCCTGGTCCTGCGCGCCGTCACCGACGAGATCATGTACGCCCTGATGGAGCTGTCCGGCCAGGAGTACGTCGACAAGTACGCCGCGAGCGCCAAGGTCGAGGCCGCCCGTGCCGCCAGGGAGGCGGCCAAGGGAGGCCGGGGCTGAGCGCCGCTCAGTCAGGCAGACGCTCACGGATCCGGCGGATGTGCTCGGGCGTCGTACGGCAGCAGCCCCCCACGAAGGAGGCGCCGGCCGCGTGCCACTCCGCGGCGGCGGCGCCGTACTCGGCGGGGTCGGCCAGGCCCTCCCAGCGGTGCTCCGCGGCGTTCCAGGTCTCACCGGAGTTGGGGTAGACCACCACGGGCACGTCCGTGACCTCCTTGATGAGGGAGGGGACGTGGCTCGGCGCGACACAGTTGACGCCGGCCGCGACCACCCCCGGGTGACCGGCGAACAGCGCGGCGGCCTGGCGCAGCGGGGTGCCGTCACTGATGTGACCGCCGTCGCGGCAGGAGAAGCTCACCCACACCCGGGTCTGCGGCGTCTCGTCGAGCAGCCGCCGCAGCGCCCGTGCCTCGGCCAGGGACGGGATGGTCTCGCAGGCCAGCAGGTCCGCCCCGGAGCCCGCCAGGATGTGCCAGCGGTCCCGGTGCCAGGCGAACAGGCCGTCCTCGTCGAGGTCGTAGTCGCCGGTGTACTCGGCGCCGTTGGCCAGGGCCGCGCCGTAGGGGCCGACGCTGGCGGCGACCGCGCCCCGGCCGGTCGCGTCCCTGGCCTCGGTCGCGAGCCGTACCGAGAGCAGGATCAGCCGCTCGGCCTGGACGGCGCTCAGCCCGCGCCGGACGAAGGCGGGAACGCTGGCCTGGTAACTGGCGGTGGTGGCGACGTCGGCCCCGGCGGCGAAGTAGTCGAGGTGCGCCTGACGGATCACCGAGGGGTTCTCGATCAGGAGCTTCGCCGACCAGAGCTCGTCGCGCAGGTCCGCGCCGAGCGCTTCGAGATGTGTGGCCAGCCCGCCGTCGAGAACCGTCATTCCATCACTTTATGGGTGTAACGGGTGGCCGGGGAGGACGCCCCCTCCCCGGCCACCCGGCGCTCAGCCGATCCGGCGCAGGGCCTCGGCCAGGCTGGACAGGCCGACCGGGCCGAGTTCAAGGGCGGAGGTGTGCCAGCGGCGCAGGTCGAAGGCGGCGCCCAGGCGCGTCCTGGCCTCCTGCCTGGCGGCCAGCCAGGCCCGCTCCCCGAGCTTGTAGGAGATCGCCTGGCCGGGCCAGCCGAAGTAGCGGACGATCTCGGCGTGGATGCGGTGCGGTTCACACCTGCCCCGCTCGCCCAGCACCTCGCAGGCCTTGGCGAAGGTCCACCGCGACCCGTCGGGCAGCGGCAGGTCCAGATGGACGCCGATGTCCACGACGACCCTGGCCGCCCGGAGCGCCGACCCGGCGAGCATGCCGAGGCGGGTGCCCGGCTCGGTGAACCAGCCCAGCTCGTCGGCCAGCCGTTCGGCGTACAGCGCCCAGCCCTCCCCGTGCCCGCTCACCCAGGAGTTCCTGCCGAAGCGGGACAGGCTCTCCCCGGCCACCTTGGTCGCGCCGAACTGCAGATGGTGCCCGGGAACGCCCTCGTGGAAGACCGTGGTCAGCTCCGGCCAGGTCTCGAACCGGTTCCTGTCCTCACTGACCGGCCACCACGTACGGCCCGGCCGCGACAGGTCCTCACTCGGCGAGGTGTAGTAGGGCGCCCCGGAGGAGGAGCCGACGGCCAGCGTGACGTCCACCCGGCGCAGCGGCTCGGCGATGTCGAAGTGGGTGCCGTGCAGCCTCTCGACCGCCCTGTCGTGACGTTCCTGAAGCCAGTCACGGTAGGCGTCGCGGCCCACGACGTACTGGGTGTCGTTGAGGATCTCCGTCGCCTCCTCGACCGAGGCGCCCGCCTTGACCCGGTCGGCCTCGACGGCGAGCTCGGTCTCGATGCGTTCGAGCTCGGCCCAGCCCCACTCGTAGGCGTCCACCAGGTCGATGTCGGCGCCCAGGCTGATCCTCGCGGCCGCCGCGTAGCGCTCCGCGCCCACCGCGTCGGCCTCCTCGGCCATGGGCGCGTAGTCGTCACGCAGGTAGCGGGCGATCCGGGCGTAGGCGGCGTGGGCGGCGGCGACCCCCCTGGCCAGATCCTGCCGCACCGGCCCGTCGCCGTACCGGGCGAGCAGCGGATTGTGGGTGCCGCCGTCGGCCAGCAGCCGGGCCTGGGTCGCCGACTCCAGCGCCTGGCGGCGGGCCGCCCGCAGTCCCCTGGACAGGCCGGTCTCCAGGCTCGTCCGCCAGCCGTCCAGCATCTCGGGCATCGCCGCCAGCCTGGCCGCCACGTCACGCCACTCGTCGTCGGTGCCGTTCGGCAGGAGGTCCACGCTGTCACGCAGGTCGTTGACGAGCCCGAAAGGCGCCTGCACCGCGCGCAGCGGCTCGCCGAGTTCGTGCCAGGCGCGTTCGGCCTCAAGACGTTCCCGCAGATGGGCGGCCGCCCGCACATCCGCCTCACCCTGGGGGCGCAGGGTGGCGAGCCTGGTCAATGTCTCGCTGATCAGGGCGGCCCGCGCGGCGTGGCCGTCCGGGCCGTAGTCCGACGCGGCGGCGAACTCGACGGCGATGCCCGCCGCTCCGGCGGCGACCGGGTCGAGCGCCGCCGAACGCGAAACATATTCATCACAAAGAGAGAAAATGGGACTGGTCACGCGGGAACTTTAACCAACCTGACCTGCGGCTAATCGCCTGTCGCATAACGTCCTGACCCTTATAAGAGGAAGCTATCCCCTGTGGTGGCGGCGCGTTATACCCTCCATATGAAATAGGTTATATCTCCTAAGAAATGGCCGTTATCGCCTCCAGAAAGAGCGGCGTTTTCCGGTACGGCCCAGCTCCTCCAGCCCTTCGAGGGTCTCGCGCCACAGGTCCTCCACGTCCCCGCCCGCCCGGAGCCGTGCGACCAGGGCCTCAAGCCCGGCGTGACCGCCCAGGGAGACCGCCAGGGCGGCGAGCCTGCCCGCCAGGTCCTCCAGATGACGCAGCCGGTCGGCGGCGGGCAGGGACGCCGCCTCCCGCAGCCCGCGCAGCTCCCCGGCGAGCAGCTCACCGAGCGGCGCGGGCGCGGGAGGAGCCACCGGGGCGGGGCCGGCGAGCCGGGGGCGGGGGCCGGGTGCGGCGACACGTGGAGCAACGGAGCGCGGAGCGGCGGCGCCCGGCGCGGGAGGCGGGACGGGGGCGCCCCCGAAGCTCGCCGCCGCGAACCCGGGCGCGGCGCTCATGGGGGCGGCCATCCCGGTCAGCGACATCGGCGCCGCCGCCGGGGGAAGCGGCCGCTCCCACCCGCTGGGCGGCTCGACCGGCTGGATCACCCGGTGCCCGGGGCCGCCCTCGGCCACCACCCGGCTGTCGACCGCGACGAACGCGGTGAACCGGCAGAGCACGCCGTACCTCAGGGAGACCGCGACGATCTCCTCCTCCAGGGAGTGGTCCCCGGCGGCGTAGCGATCCTCAAGCGCCCGCAGGCGCTCCCGCGCCCAGATCGCCCGGGTCGCCCCGGTGGCCGGGCCGTCCGCCACGCTCCCCGCGACCCGCCGCTGCCAGGCGTTCCCGGCGGCGTCGGTCCCCCGTACGGCCAGCGAGCCCTCGGCGGCGCCCCGGTAACGTCCCCTGACGACGAGCGGGACCCCCGGGTAGAGCGAGTCGAGACGGCTGACGCCGTCCGGGAGCAGGCCGAGCCCGTCGGCCTCCAGGGACAGGCCGGTGACCACAGGAGAGCCGATCCTGCGGTGGATGTGCTCCATGGCCTCGTCGAGCCTGTCCTCCGACTCGACCAGCTCGCACCGGCCCGCGCCGATCCCGGCCAGCCTGCTCAGGAACCCGGCGTTGACCGCTCTGTCGATGCCGACCGTGTGCACCCGCGTCCCGGCCAGGCGGGGGGCGAGCCGTTCCAGGATCTGGTCCTCGTTGCCGACCTGGCCGTCGGTGACGAGCACCAGGACACGGTCTCTCCCGCCTCTCCCGCCGGAGGCGAGCAGACCGGCCGCCCGTTCGAGGGGGGCCAGCATCTCGGTGCCGCCCCGCGCCTCAAGACGCGCCAGGTGCTCGACCGCGCGGTAGCGGTTGCGGTCGCTCGCCTCGGACAATCCCTCGCCGAGTCCCTCGGGACCCTCGACGACGGTGTCGAAGGACAGCACCGCGAACCGGTCACCGGTGGTGAGCGTGTCGACGATGCGGGCCGCCGCGCGCCGGGCCGCGACCATCTTCCAGCCGGTCATGCTGCCCGAGCGGTCCAGTACCAGCACGACGTCCTTCGCCCTGTCCGTGACCTGGGCCGGGCCCGGCACGACGGTCAGGGTGAACGTGCCCTCCCCGGAGCCGTCCTCGGGGTCTTTCCCGGGGTCGGGGACCAGGGCCAGCGAGGTCGAGGCGTCGAAGGCCAGGCGCAGGACGAAGTCGCGGTCGAGACGCTCGCCGGGGCGCAGCCGTACGGTGTTCCCCTCCTCCTGGACCACGTGCAGGCTGGAGCGGATCTCGCGCAGGTCAAGACCGGCGGGGTCGATGGAGACGGCCAGCGACAGGCGGACCGGGTCGGGGAATCCGGGCAGCAGCACCGGGGGTGTGATCCGGGAGGCGTCGGGCACCGCGTCGGTGTCGCACGCCCAGCCGTCACCCGCCCGTTCACCGTCCAGCGGGGCGCCGGGAACGTAACGGGGAGCGACGACCAGCGGGAAGCGGAAGGTCGCCGCGCCGTCCTCGTAGGGGAGCGGCTGGTCGAGCCCGAGGCGTACGGTGACCCGCTCGCCGGGCACGATGTTGCCGACCCTGATGGTGAAGACGTCGGGCCGGTCCTCCTCGGCGATCGCGGCCCGCCTGCCCTCGGCGACGGCCCGGTCGTAGTCGGCCCTGGCCTGGCCGCGCTCCTTCAGGACGCCCTCGACGACCCGGCCGTCGGCCTCCATCGTGAAGGAGGTGACGGCGGCGCGGTCGGGCAGCGGGAAGACGTAGGTTGCCTCAAGCGCCACCTCGTGCGGGTTGCGGAAGGTCTGGACGACCTCGACCCCCGCGGCGAGGCCGCAGACGCCCGCGGTCACCTCGACGCTCTCCAGCGGCAGGTTGCCCCGGTCGGTGACGAGGGCCCCGAGACCGGCGCCGGGGACCGGCTCGCACTCCTCGGGGCGTAGCGCCGTGATCTCGGTGATCATGGTTGGTTCCCTCCGTGATCGGGGTTGTCGGGTTTGCCGGGGATGCCGGGGGCGCCGGGGACGTCGGGGACAAGGCCGTGCTCGCGCAGCACCGCCAGGAGCGTCTCCGCGGCGGCGCCGATGTCGGCGAGCACGCCGGGGGAGAGGGGATGTCCGCCGTCGAGCAGCAGCGTCACCCCGGCGGCCAGCCGTACGCCGTTGACCTGGGCGGGGACGGGCCGCGCCCGCGGCCGGGGGGCGGATGTCCTGGGTGGTTCGGCCCAGAACCTCGGGCGCGCGCCTCCGCCGCCCGCAGGGCCCGCAGGAGGGCCCGGAGAGCTCGGAGAGGCCGGCGAGGGGAGGTCGGCGACGGCCTCAAGGGTCTGGTCGCTCGCCCCGGCCAGCTCGGCCTGGATCTCGGCGATGGTCAGCCCCTCGGCCTGGCGGCGTTTGACGGCGACGAGCTGGAGCAGGTGACGCCTGCCGTACAGGGCCACGCGGCCCCGGCGGGACGCGGGCGGGTCGAGCAGGCCGATCGTGGCGTACCACCGGATGAGGCGTTCGTTGGGCACGTCCCTGACCCGCCCGTTGAGCTGGGCGGTCGGGGACAACGCGGCGGAGGCCCGCTCCGCCAGCTCACCGATGGTCCATTCCATATGACGATAGTGACACTGTCACAATGACAGTGTCAACATAAGGGCCATATTGATGGGTAGGGACGTTTCCGTACAAAACGGAAACCGATCCTGCAAGCAGGGGGAGGACACCACATGTCCGCGATCACCAGTTCGCTCAAGGGCGAGGACAAGAAGGTCGTCATCACCGCGCTCCAGGGCGCGCTCGTGGATCTTCTGGAGCTGTCACTGCTGGGCAAGCAGGCCCACTGGAACGTGATCGGCCACCATTTCCGCTCGCTGCACCTGCAGCTCGACGAGATCGTCGCCTCGGCCAGGGAGTACGCCGACACCGTCGCCGAACGGGCGGTCGCTCTCGGGGGCAACCCCGACGGGCGCGCCTCGACGCTCGCCAAGACCAGCGAGCTGCCGGAACTGGAGGCCGGTTACATCAACGACGGCAAGGTCGTCGCCGCGATGACGGACATCCTCGGATCGATCATCCGCAGGATGCGTGAGCGCGTCGAGGCGACCGAGAAGGCCGATCCGGTGACCCAGGACATCTTCATCGAGATCACCCAGAAACTGGAGGAACAGCACTGGATGATCGAGGCCCAGCGCTAGGACCTGTTCCGTGGGTCGCCGCCTGGGCGGCCGCGGTGGACGTGAAGGATCCACAGAACAGGTGCCGTATCCGCTCGGGGGCGCTCCGGACCGTCGTGGCCGGGGCGCCCCCGCGTCATCGGAAGTCGGCCCGGTTCGCGCTCGCCCACTCGGCGAACTCGCGGGCGGGGTGGCCGGTGATCCGTTCGACGGTGTTGGTGACGGGCGCGGGAACGCCGACGGCCGAGGCGGTCACCTCAAGGAGCGTCCGCAGGACCGGCTCGGGCATCCGGGGGTCGCGCCGTCCGAGCGCCTGCTCCACGGTCAGCTCCTCCACCTCGACGGGCGCGCCGACGGCCTCGCCGAGGGCCGCGACGACCTCACGCAGGCGCATCGACCGGGGGCCGGTGAGCACCTGCCTCCGGCCCCGGTGCGCCTCCTCGGTGAGCAGGCGCGCGGCCACCTCGGCGACGTCGTCGATGTGGACGGGGTTGACCTGCGCGTCGGGATGGGCGATGCCGACCCGCCCGGTGGCGCGGATCTCCCCGGCCCAGTCTCGGCGGGCGTTGGTGGCCAGCCAGCTCGGATACAGCACGGTGTGCCGCAGGCCGGACTCCTCCAGCGCCCGCTCGGCCGCCCGGTGGACGAGGCCGATGGGCCGGTCGTACTCCCCGGCCTCGTAGGCGGCGGGGGAGGACAGCAGCACGACGTGCCGCACTCCCGCCTCGGCGGCGATCCTCAGGAAGGCGCCGGTCTCGCCTCTGGTGGGGTAGAGGAACATCGTCTCGACGCCCCGCAGGGCCTGCTCGGCGCCGCGCGGGTCGGTGACGTCCAGCTCGGCGGGCTCGGCGCCCTCGGGCAGCCGCAGTGCGGAGGTGTCCCTGGCCGAGCCGCGCACCCGGTGGCCGCCCTCGGCGAGCAGGGTGAGGAGACGGCCGCCGATGTTGCCCCGGGCGCCGGTGACGAGGATGGTCATGATCGATTCCCCCTGTACGACTACGATGGATTTGCTTTGGAAGCCAAATATCTTTGTTCGCAAAGGTAATTTGTGAGGGGTGGGGCATGTCAAGCGGAGACGAGGGGCCCGGACTGGGCGTCGACGACGCGATCCGGGCGTTGCTGCTGCTCATGCCGCGCATGGTCGGGCGGGCGAAACGGCTGCCGGTCCCCGAGCCGCTCCAGTCGCTCGCGCTGGGGCCCCGGCATCTGTCGCTGCTGTCCTACCTGCTGTTCGACGGGCCGATGACGGTGAACGAGCTGGCCGCGCGCCTTGAGGTCGCGCCGACGACGGTGAGCCTGATGGTCGGTGAGCTGAGCCGCAAGGGCGTCCTGGAGCGGCGCGAGGACGACGACGACCGGCGCCGCAGGATCGTCAGCATCGCCGCGGCCGGTCGCCCGGCGATCGACGACTGGCTGGCCAGGGGGGCCGTCGCCTGGCGCAGGGCGCTCGAACCGCTCACCCCGGAACAGCGCCGGATGTTCCTCGACACCCTGGGCGCCTACCAGCGCGCCGTCGAGGAACTGTCGTGACCGGGCGGCCGGTAATGTGACGACTGTGGCAATGGGCAACGCGGCTCGCAGACTCGCCCCGCTGGGCGGGCTGCTGCTGGTCGCCGCCGTCCTGTGCGGTCTGATCGTCATGCACGGGGTGCAGCCCTCGCCCGGCCCGGCACCCACGGCGAGCGTTCTGACCATGGGGCTCGGCCACGCCTCCGGCGCCGGTGCCCCGATGCCGGACTCCTCCCACGAAGGTCACATGGGCGGCCAGGTCTGCCTGGCCTTCCTGCTCACCGGGGCGGCACTCCTGCTCCTCGCCGCCGTGACGGTTCTCGGCCGGCCGGTGCCGACGCGGGCCCGCTCGCTCGTTCGCGGGCTGCCGCGCGGGCCCACCGCCCGCCCCAGAGGGCCGACCCTCGCCCAGCTTTGTGTGATCCGGGTGTAGAAGCCGCACTCGGCGGTCCGTTCTGACCGTCGAGCGCCGACTTCTCATTCACCTTGTTGAACACGAAGGGTGTTCGTCATGAAGCGCATCGTCATTCTCGCACTCGTTCTCGCGGCGGCCGGTCTGCCGGCCACCGGCTGTGGCTCCACCGGGCGCACCACACTCGCCGTGGAATCCGCCCCGGACGCGCCGGCGGCCTCCACTCCGGCCGCCGACCACAACGGCAAGGACGTCATGTTCGCCCAGATGATGATCCCCCACCACCGCCAGGCGGTGGAGATGGCGAAGCTGGCCGAGGGCCGGGCCGCGAGCGACCAGGTCAAGGAGCTGGCCGGGAAGATCGAGGCGGCCCAGGAGCCGGAGATCCGGACGATGAGCGGCTGGCTCACCGCCTGGGGCGCGCAGGTGCCGGGTGAGCGGGGCACGCCCATGGACCACGACATGCCCGGCATGATGTCCGGCCAGGCCATGGAGGAGCTCAAGGGGCTCAAGGGCGCCGCCTTCGACAGGGCGTTCCTGACGATGATGATCCAGCACCACGAGGGCGCCGTCGCCATGGCCGGGCAGGAGCAGGCGGAAGGCGTCCACGAACCGGCCAGGCGGATGGCCGCCGACATCGTCGCAGGCCAGTCGGCGGAGATCGCCACGATGAGGCGGCTGCTGCGATAGCCCCGGGGGACCGGGCGCCCGCCGCGCAACCCGTACGGCGGGCGCCGTCCCCGGACCAGGGCATGGGATAATTCTGCAGGTCAGGCAGCTTCGCCTGCTTCCCCCCTGGCCGAGTGACAGGGGGAGCGGGCATGGACATCATTCCTCGGGCGGTCGTCATCCCCAAGGAGACCGACCATCTCGAACAGGGTAAGTACGGCCCCGTCTTCCCGAGGACCCCGGCGTGCTACGGGTTCACGATCATCGCCGACGTCAAACCGGGGCGGGCCGAGGCGATCAGGGACCACGGCCACACCCTGGCCAGGGCGCTGGAGGCCGACCCGCACCTGCTGGCCCCGCTCAAACTGCACTACCTGCGCTGGGTGCTCTTCGACGACGACACGCGTTTCATGTACCAGGGGATCTTCGACACCGACTTCGACAAGTACACCGAGGACGCCGTCGCGCTGTTCACCATGTCGGGGGTGAGCACGGCCTTCGAGAACCTTGAGGGCTTCCCCGAGGACTGGCGGACCAACCCCGAGGCGTTCGTCAGGTTCGTCCGCGAGCACCACTGCCCGAGCTTCATCGAGTACGGGGAGTACCCCTACGTCACCGCCGACGAGATCAAGAAGGCGCTGCGGATCAAGAGCGCCCTGTCGGAGATGCTCGACCAGATGCAGTGAGATCCGAGCCGTGAGCCGCCAGGGCGGGCCGGGCGCCAGGCGTGTCCCGCCGTACAGGGGAGACGAGATGAGCCGGTCAGCGACCGCACGCACCTACAACCAGAACCACGTGCCGCGTCCGTACACCCCCGGTGGGCGGCGGGTGAGCGTCTACGTCTCGTGGAGCTATCCGGCGGAGGCGGGCAGGAACCCGGCCGAGCTGGACAACCGCTTCTCCACGATGACCGAGGTCCGGCGGACGGCCTGGCCCGCCTACGAGGATCCGAAGTGGTCCGACCCGCTGCGCTTCCAGCAGGGTGTCGCCGGATCCCTTGAGCTGTTCTTCTGGGGCTGGCTGCCGTTCCAGCGGTTCGCCGAGGAGGTCACCGGGCACCCGGTGCCGGTGTACCAGCGCGTCGACCAGGCGGGCTTCCCCACCCCGCTGGACGAGCGGGTGCTGGCCGACACCGACACCCTGCTGGTGTTCGGGCTGGACCACATGATCACCGGGCAGGAACCGGCGCCCGAGGAGGTCGAGGCCGTTCGGGCCTTCCTCGCCCGGGAGGGGACCCGCCTGGTGCTGGGGCCGCACCACGACGTCGGAGCCTCCGACGACCTGGCCGTCCGTGAGAGGGAACACCGCCACCACGGTGACCCCCTGGTGCCCCGGCAGCAGCGCTTCGCCCGCTACCTGCGCTCCCTGATGGGAGAACTCGGCATCCCGGTGGAGAACCGCTACGGCCTGCGCCCCGCAGTGAGCGGACCCAAGCAGATCGCGCCCCTGACCATCGCCCGGGACCTGGACGGCGCGGGATGGCTGGAGGGGGTGACCACCCTCAACTTCCACATGCATCTGCCGCACTACGCCGTGACGACCGACGACCCGGACGTCGTCCGTGTGCTGGGCCGGCAGCCGATCGACCTGACCCGGCCGACACACCCCTTCACCGAGGAGGGCAACACCGAGTTCGACGTGGTCCTGTGGATGCCCCCGGGCGGCGACCGGGCCGGTGACGTGCTGCTGGCCGACTCCACGGTCTTCAGCTCGCTGTTCGGCGGCGACGAGAGCCTGCGCGCCTTCTGGCGGAACATCGTCACGGACCGGAGGGGGACATGACCGGGCGGGCGGTGGCCGTACTCGAACTCGACGACATCCAGCGTGGGGTGCTCAGCCCCCGGCCGAGCCCGTACGCGGCGACCTACGTCCTGTTCCGCATCGACGACCGCGCGCACGGCCGGGAGCTGATGCGGCGCCTCAGCACGGCGGTCACCTCGGCCGCCGACACGACCAGCCCCCTGGGGGAGACCTGGGTCAGCGTCGCGCTCACCCACCACGGCCTGGCGGCGCTCGGGGTGCCGAGGGAGTCGCTGGAGACCTTCTCCTGGGAGTTCGGGCAGGGGATGGCCGCCCGCGCCCGCGCGCTGGGCGACGTCGGCGAGAGTGCCCCGGAGAACTGGGAGACCCCGCTGGGCACCTCCGAGGTCCACGTGGTGCTGGTGGCCCTCGCCCCCGACGACACGCGGCTGGAGGCGGCCCTCGACCGAGCCCGGCCCGCCTACCACGCCCTGCCGGGCGTCACGGCGATCTGGCGGCAGGACTGTCACGCGCTGTCGACCGAGACCGAGCCGTTCGGCTACCGCGACGGCATCAGCCACCCGGCCGTCGAGGGCAGCGGCATCGCCGGGTCCAACAGCCTGGAGACGCCGCTCAGGGCCGGGGAGTTCGTGCTCGGCTACCCCGACGAGCTGGGTGGTCTCCAGGTCCCGCAGCCCGAGGTGCTGGGGCGCAACGGCAGCTACGCGGTCTTCCGCAAGCTTCACCAGCGCGTCGCCGCGTTCCGGCGTTACCTGCGTGACAACGCGGCCGATCCGGCGGACGAGGAGTGGCTGGCGGCGAAGATCATGGGCCGCTGGCGCAGCGGCGCCCCGCTGGCGCTCAGCCCCGGCCGCGACGATCCCGCTCTGGGCGCCGATCCGTCCCGTAACAACGCCTTCGGCTACGAGCGGGACGACCCGGCGGGGTTCACCACTCCCGGCGGCTGTCACATCCGCAGGGGCAATCCCCGCGACGCGGCGGTGGCGGGCGTGCCGAGGCTGCACCGGATGATCCGGCGCGGCACCGCCTACGGCCCGCCGCTGCCCGAAGGGGTGCTGGAGGACGACGGGGCCGACCGCGGGCTGATGTTCGCCTTCATCGGGGCGCATCTCGGCAGGCAGTTCGAGTTCGTCCAGTCCGAGTGGATGAACGACGGCGTCTTCTTCGGCGCGGGCGGTGAGCGCGACCCGGTCGTCGGCTCCGGTGACGGCTCCGGCGACTTCACGATTCCCCGCAGGCCGCTGCGGCGCTGCCTGAGGGGACTGCCACGGTTCGTGGTCACACGCGGCGGTGAGTACTGCTTCATGCCCTCGCTGAGTGCCCTGCGCTGGCTGGGCGAACTCGGCGGCTGACGCACGGCGCAGGGCCGGAGGTTCCATGAACGCGCTGCAGCCACTGTTCAACGCGATCACCGTGATCTTCATCGCGGTCACCATGTTCGCCGGGGGCCTGGCGACCACGTTGTCCGCCTTGCGGGCGGTCCTCACCGACCTGCGGTTGCTCGCGCTGGCCCTGCTGGCCAACCTGGTGGCCGTCCCGTTGCTCGGCTGGGGTCTCGCGGCGCTGTTCGCCCTGCCCACCGCGGGTTTCATCGCCCTGATCCTGGTCGCGGCCTCCCCGGGCGGGCCGTTCGGGGCGAAGCTGAGCGTGGTGCAGAAGGGGGATGTGAGCGCGGGTACGGCGACGCAGGTGCTGCTGGCCGCGGTGGCGAGCCTCACCTTCGGCCCGATGAGCACGGCCGTCCTCAGTGTGGCCGACGTCGGCGCCAGGATCTCCCTGGACGTCGCCGCGCTGGTGCGGACCGTGGCCGTCCTGCAGCTGGTGCCGTTCGCCGTGGGGCTGGTGGTGCGTCACTGCGCGCGCTCCACGGCGCGTTCGTGGCACCCGGTCGCCGCCCTGGTGTCGAACGTGACGTTCCTGATGGTGCTGGCCGGCATGCTGCTGGGCAGCTGGCACGACGTCGTCGCGCTGCTGGGCTCGCGCACCCTGCTCGCGGGGTTCGTCCTGGCCGTGGCCGCGTTCGCCGCCGGCACCCTGCTGGCCACCGGGCCGTCCGCGCGCCGTACCACCATGGGGTGCGTCACGGCGGTGCGCAACGTGGGGCCTCCGCTGGCCGCCGTCGGGATCGCCTTCGACGACGCGCAGGCCATCCTGGGAGCGCTCGCCGCGGTGCTGATCAGCGGCCTGGTGGCGGTCCTGCCGATCGCCGCGGTGCTCGGTCACCGGCGAGGCGACCTCACCTGAGGAACCGGAGGTCAGAGCAGGCGCTCCAGGAAGACCATGACCGTCATGGTGACGATGCCGGCGACGATCAGATCGACGGACCAGCGCAGGTTGCGGTGCTTGGTGCGGGCGACCCGGGCGATCCACAGGGCGTCGGTCGCCAGGAACAGCTCGTAGTCCGAGGTCTCGGTGTTCATCCGCTCGATCAGGGCCTGTGGTGTCGGCACGTCGGCGTAGCCGAGGACCCGCAGCCCGCCGCGTCTGGGGGACAGCGGGCGGATGGTGAACAGGATCAGTGTGACCGCCACGGTCAGCAGGATCAGCGCCAGGACGACACCGAAACGCCCGATGCCGGGGAAGCGGGCCGGGCCGGTGAGGATGAGGGTGACGAGCACGCCGTAGGCGACGCCCGCCCATGACAGCAGCAGGCCCGCTCTCTTCTCGCTCGCGCTGATCAGCTCGGCGCGGGCGGAGACGACGGCGGCGTCGAGCCGTTCCCTGAGGAGCGGGGACATGGATGCGTGTCCCGCGCGGCTGCCGTTCCCGGAGTGGCCACTGGATGTCACCGGTTCGTGGGTCATGCCTCCCCTTTTCTCCGCCTGGCTCGGGGGCGCGAACCGGGCGTACGCCGGGTTCCAACCACTGTAGGAGGGGGCGAAGCGGGTGATGTCAACGTCGTGGTAAAGCGTTCGTGCCGCCCAGGGAACGAAACGTGACGGCCCTGATTCGTCACGGACTCCTCGGGGCGTGTGTATGGCTTCACCGGATCGGCAGGCGGGCGGTCATTCCTGGAGCCTCGCCTCCCGGCCCGGCCGGCGCCGGGTGTGAATGACGGATGGAACGCCGTGGAGGTTCCTTTACGCTCCCATGTCAATGCTGAGCGTGACCGTTGGTGCGGTGGTAGCGTGACATTGCCTTCACAAAAGCGCAAGCTTACGAAAAAAGGCAGTTGAGAATATCCGCATTTACCTGGAATTGGTCCCATAAGGGGAAACGGTCGCAAAGGAGAGTGAGATGGCCGCGAAGAGAGGGCCGACGCTGCGGGCGCAGTGGCTCGGAAAGCACCTGAAGGAGTACCGCGACGCGGCCGGGCTGACGCTCAGGCAGGCGGGTGACCATCTCCAGCGTGACGCGGCGACCATCAGCCGCCTTGAGTCGGGCATCATCCCGGCCCGGGTGTCCGACGTCATGGCCCTGCTCAACCTGTACGAGATCGACGACGAGCGGATCCGTGACGGGCTCGAACAGCTCAGCCGTGACATCTGGCGCAAGGGCTGGTGGGACGGCTTCTCGGCCGACTCCCTCGGCGGCATGCTCGACCACGCCTGGCTGGAGGCCCGGGCCAGGGCCGTCTACTCCTACGCGGCGATGGTCGTCCCCGGCCTCCTCCAGACCCGTGACTACGCCTCGGCGATCATCACGGCGGGGGCCACGGGGGCCTCCGCCCGTCAGGTCGAGCAGTGGATCGCGTTCCGGATGGCCCGGCAGGACGTGCTCGACGGGGAGGCGCCGCCGAAGCTGATGATCGTCCTCGACGAGGGCGTGCTTCACCGGGCGGTCGGCGGCCCGAATGTGATGCGTGCTCAGCTGGAGCACCTTTTCGCGGCCGTCTCCAGGCCGAATGTGACCCTTCAGGTCCTGCCGTTCGCGATCGGGGCGCACGCCGGAGTGGACGGCGCCTTCACGGTTTTCCGCATGCCCGAGCCCTACTCCGACGTGACATACGTGGAGACCAAGGCAGGGGCCGTCTACACCGAGGCGGACGGTGCCGAAAACTTCGTCCAGGCATACGATTCGCTGCTGAACGCCGCGCTTACCCCGGATGATTCCGCGACCGTTGTCAAGAACGCGGTCGACCGATTCAAATGAGACGACAGGGAGAAGCAGATGATCACCCCCGAGGAACTGTCGGGTGTCGCCTGGCACATCAGCTCGAAGAGCCCCGACACCGGCGGTCAGTGTGTGGAGGCCGGACCGCTGGCGGACGGCAGCGGCCGGGTGGCGGTGCGGCACAGCCGTCGCCGCGACGCCGAGGTGATCGTCTACACCCGCGCCGAATGGCAGGCGTTCGTCGGCGGCGTCAAGGACGGTGAATTCGACTTCCCGGTCTCCTGACCGGTGCCTGACGGCGGCGCCCCTCGCCCTGGCCGGACCCCCGGGGGATGGGGTGGCACGGCGCGGGCGACGTCCCCGGCGGCCGTCGCGCGCCGGGCCTCCAGTCGGCCGGGTCGCGGGTGCCGTACCCGGGACGCCGCCGCGTCACCCGGATCGGTTCCGTCGCGGACGTCAAGGCCTCGTGGAACTCCTGAGCCACTCCTGCCGGGTGATCGCGTACTCGACCTCGCCGTGCTCGCTGCCGGGAAGCGGCTCCTCCCACTCCAGATGGAACGTGCGGACGTGCCGCATGCCGACCGAGGCCATCGTCGCGCGGGAGGCGGCGTTGACCGCCATCGTCTCGGCGAAGACACGGTTCAGCCCGAGATCCTCGAAGCCGTGCCGGAGCAACTCCCGTGCGCCCTCGCTGGCCAGGCCCTGACGCCAGTGACGGCGCAGGAGGCGGTAGCCGAGCTCGGCCTGCCCCTCGACCGGGCCCTGGTCGGCCCGCTGCGGTGGTTCGAGGATCCACCAGCCGACGAACCGCCCGTCCACGGAACCGGCCCAGAACCCCAGGCCCGGCACCCGGTCCGCGGCGGCGAGCCGTTTCCGGTGGAAGCGCTCGACCTCCTCGCGGGTACGGGCCCGGCCTTCGAGATAACGCATGACCTCGGGGTCGGAGTCGAGCTCCACCTCGTCCTCAAGGTGCTTGTCGGCCAGCGGGACGAGAAGGATGCGGCCGGTGCGTAACGTCGTCTGGGACATGAAAGGCATTCTCCCCGACGTTACCCGGACATGAGGGCCGAGATCGCGATGGCGGCCAGGGCGCAGGGCAGGAGGATCGAGACGGCGAGGACGGCCCGCCGGGCGGCCACGTAACCGACCGGCACGAGGCCGTCCCGGCGCGGTGACACCCGCCACGGCCTGCGGGGATCGGCGGTCACCGGGCGCCCCTCGGGCAGCTCGTCCGGTACGGCCAGCGGCAGGTCGACCAGCCAGGCGACCAGCCGGGCGACGGCCACGGCGTCGGAGGGAAGGCCCGACGCCAGGTAGCGGGTCTCGCCCGCCGTGGAGGACAGCTCCCTGACCATGTTCCCCATGCCCATCGTGCGGAGCCAGCCGGACACCTCACCGTCTCCCGGGCCGGCCCCCCGGCCGACGCCCGTCCGCACCAGCAGGTCGGCCTTGCTGACGACGACCGCGACCCGCCGCTGCCCGCCCCCGCCGGGACGGGAGGCGAGCTCGTTGCGTACCCGCTGGAAGGTGTCGGCCGGGTCCTCCGAGGAGAAGGAGACCCCGGCCGCGGTGAGCATGTCGCGTTCGGCCGTGGTCAGGCCGCCCCGTACGAGTGGCAGTGCGAACGGGTCGACGACCAGGACCATCCGCTCCCCGTGCGTCAGGTAGCCCATCGCCTCGACCGCGGCCGCCCCCGTGTAGTGCTCGCCGGAGGGGTCGAACAGGTACATGATCCGGTTCCCCCTGCGGGACCCGGTGGGAAGCGAGACGTCCAGCGTCATGGCCGTCGGCAGGGGAGTGGGCGTCTTGGACACCCTGCCCTGCCGCATCTCGTCCCGGTGGCGGGTGAAGGCGAGGCCGTCCTGACGGGTCACGAAGCTCGCCCGCCCGCCGTTCGCCTCGACCGCGGCGTGCAGCGCGGCGATCGCCAGCGTCATGAACGTCGTCTTACCCGCGTCGGGGCCGCCGACGAACGGCAGCGGCTCGGCCCTGGCCCGTCCCGTCCTCGGCGACAGCGGCCTGCCGCACCCGGGGCAGTACCCCGCCAGCCGGTATCTGCCGAGGAGGATCGTCGTGGGGAGCCGGGCGCCGCACACGCACACGTGCCGGAACGCGCCGTCCCCGTTGGGGCGCAGCCGCCGGTGCCGTTCCCCGCAGGAGGGGCAGGCGTACTCGGGAAGCGTCAGCCGTTCGTAGCAGTCGGCGTTCTGGCAGACCTGCAGGACCCGGTGGACGGCGGTGAAGGCCAGGTCCAGGCCGCGCAGCACCAGGACGCAGGGCAGCCACACCAGCAGGGCCACGCCCGCGACCAGCGCGTACGCCGCGAACGACACGGCCAGGGCGAAGGCGAGCACGACCATGCCCAGCACGACGCCCGTCTCGACGCCGAGCCACAGCGGGAACAGGAAGTACACCTGCGGCCGTTCCCGCCACCGCTGCCCGACCCAGTCCCGGACGGCCCCGGCCCTGGCGACGACGACCGGGCGGCTCGCCCTGTCCAGCGCCGCCCAGTCACGCCATATCTGCCGCAGCGCGTAGATCCGGTAGGCGGGATCCCCGCCCTGGCCGCCGGGGCGGGGAACCGCGGCGGCCGTACGGGAGAGCAGCACCCGGCAGGACCGGTGGACGTGGTACCCGGCGGCGGTGAGGACCGTGACCGCCAGCGCAGGCCCGGCACCGGCGAGGAAGGGGAACACGACGACCGCGATCACGACCCAGATCGACACGGCTCACTCCCGCTTCCACACCAGCCGGGGACGCAGACGTTCCCACAGGGCGGTTCGCGGGCGCACCAGCTCCTCGTAGCCCCGCAGGAGGTCGGGGTCGTGGGCGAACCTGGCCCGCACGGAGCCCAGGGGCGACCCGCGCGCCCACGCGTCGAGCCGTTCTGATCCGGCCCCGCCCAGCCGCAGCCTGACCGTGACCTCCAGGAGCCTCGCCTGCTCCTCCCGCGACCTGACGCGTCTCAGCCACAGGTCGACCAGCCACGCGGCGGCCCGGTGGGAGGCGGTCATGACGACCTTCGCCCGGAACTCGGGCCCTCTGGCGTCCAGGACTCCCAGCACCGCCTTCGCCACGGCCCCGCGCAGCTCGGGACCGGCGGTCTCCCTGGCGTCGAGGAGCCTTTCGAGCGGTCCGGCCAGGTCACCGGGCCGGACCGCGCCGGAGATCTCCGCGACGACGACCACCAGCTCGGCGCTCCCGGCGGGAGCGGTCGACGTCACCAGTCTCGCCAGCCTGGCCGTCTCCTCCCGCGGCCCGCCGCTGAGGAACGCGCGCCCCGGCAGCTCCGCCAGGACCGGGGAGACCCCGGCCGAGGCGCCCAGCCGTTCCGCGAGCGCCCCGCACTCGGCAGGCGTCGGCGGCCCGGCCCAGATCTCGCGCAGCACCGTGTCACGTCCGGGTTCCGGCGCCAGCCGTACCAGCCGTTCCGTCGCGTCGATCCTGCCGAGCGCGCCGCGCCGCACCAGGCGGTTGAGGACGGCCGCTCCGGTACGCGGGGCGCGTGTCAGGTCGGCGGGCGCGAGCAGGTCGCAGACCTCGTCGGTCAGCAGCCGGGCCCGCACCTCCTCGGGCGCCGTCTCCAGCCCGGCGAGCGCGCCCTCGACAAGCCTGCCGCGCCAGCCGTACGGCATCCGCCCCGCGGCACGCCGGAGATCACCCGCCCCGGCACGGACGAGCGCGGCGGCCCGGCGTTCCAGGTCGCGCCCCGGTACGGCCAGCCCCGCCTCGACGGCGAGCAGCGCCACGGCGGCGAGACCGGTCAGGCTCTCCGCCCCGCCCAGCGCGTCCCGCACCCGGGGTTCGAGCGCCCGGCGGGTCGCCGCGCGCAGCCGTACGGCGGGCAACGGCAGCTCGGGGTCCCGCAGGGCCAGCGCCACGCACCGGGCTGCGCAGCGGTCGGCCGTGTCCGGCGGGCCGGTCGCGCTCGCGGCGGCGGCGAGCTCGTACTCCATCCGGCCGGCGGCGCCCTCCAACGCCCGCCACACCCAGGCGGGGAGACCGGCCTCCAGCAGACGTGCCGCGTCCAGCTGCTCGGCGCGGGTGACGGTGACGTCGCCGTCGCAGAAGGCCACGAGGGCCGCGGCGGCCTCGGGGTCGGTACGGCCCAGCTCGGCCATGCCGTCCAGCGCGGCCATGTCCATCCGCCGCCAGCGGTCCACGACCGTACGGGCCAGGCGGCCGGTCCCGGAGCCGGCCGCGGGCCGGGTGAGATCGACCACCTCGGCGTCCAGGTCGGAGGGGAGCCAGACGTCCGGCGTGGTCCCCACGATGATCTGCGAGGCCGCCGCCGGATCGGCGCTGTAGGTGGCGAACGACAGGCCGAGGGCGACGGCCTGCGGCAGCGAGTAGGAGATCACGGTGATCCACCGGACGATCTCCTCGACGTCCCCGGCCACCAGGACCAGCCGCCCGTGCCCCCGGGTCAGGGCCCGCACCGTCGTCTCCAGCAGGAAACCGAGCCGGGCGTAACCGCCGTCGCCCTGGCCCGCGAGCCACTCCCCGAGGGATTCGGGGTCGGCCGTGCCGCCGGGGACGATCTCGGTCAGCTCGGGCAGAGCCGTCTCCGGGGAGTCCTTCCAGAAGGGGGCCCGCCACAGCTCCACCGGTCTCAGGCCGGTCAGCTCGCCGGGGGAGACCACCAGGGCGTGCCCGAGGAAGTTGCCGTAGCGCCCCGAGTAGTCCCGGCCGAGATGGACGCAGCGGGTCAGCACCCGGTGGGAGCCGAGGAGGTCGTAGGTCAGCGCGACGGGGAAACGCGACGCCTCCCGCTCGGTCGGGGCGAGCGGGGCGCCGGGCGGCGGCCGGTAGGTCAGCAGAGGGGCGACACGCGACCGCAGGCCCTCGGGCAGCCCCGGTGTCTCCGCGACGAACTGGAACCCCGCCCGGCCCGTCGGGCCCGCCGCCACCGAGGTGTAGTGCAGCTGCCAGGCCACCGCCTCACCGCCCCGCGCGCAGTATGCCGAACCGGTACAGCAGCCACAGCAGCGGATCCTCGACCCGGTAGGGGCGCACGCCTCCCGGCCCGACCCTGCCGGTCCCCAGGTCGGGCTCCCCGCCGAGGGCGGAAAGCCCGAACAGCGCGTGGCCGGTGTAGTGCTGGCCCAGATACCGGTCGATCGCGCCCGCCTGCCACCGGTCGAGCAGCGCCCGCACCTGCTCGTGCACCGCCTCCCGGTCGTCGAGGTCGAGACGGCCGGTGCGGGGCCGGGCGCGGTGCAGGGCCGACTGGCGGCCGAACTCGGGCCGCAGCGCGTCGATCTTGCTGAGCGCCACCGCCACCGGGATCCGCAGCCGCCGCGGGAACCATCCCGAGAGCCACCCCGAACGGTGCCGTTCGCGCAGCAGCTCGGTGACCCTGGCGAGCACGTCGAGGGGGTCGTCGCCGGGGTCGCCGTTCACCGGGGGGCCCGCGCCGGGAAGCCCGAGCGGGTCGAGGAGGACGACGACGCCGTCCGCCGCGCCGAGGTAGGACAGGTACAGCTCACTGCGGTCGCGGCTGCGCAGGTCCTCACCCGCCGCGTCGAACAGGACCAGCGCCAGCGAGCGCGTCCTGTCCCACCTGATCCGGAACTCCCGCCCGAACAGCCGCACCGCGCGGTCGAACGACCAGACGGTCCTGGACAGCAGATAGACCAGGGGCCCACCGGGCTCGGTCTCCGCCGAGCGGGTCGCGCCGAGCAGCCGGTTCTCCTCGTAGAGCGGGCGGGCGAAGTCACGCCGGTAGCGTTCGATGGTCCGTTCGTCGCAGCCCATGAGGGTGGTGTTCAGCTCCTCGCCGACCTGGTTGGCCAGTTCGTGCAGCAGGACGGTGAGGTAGGTGCTCTTCCCCGAGCCCTTCGCCCCCACCAGGGCGACGATCCTTCCCGGCCGCCGGCAGTACTCCGCGGGCAGCGGGCCGTGGCACCGGGGGCAGACCCGGCGGCCGGTCGGCCGGTGACAACGGGGACATTCGGCCCGGCTCCCGGGACGGGGCACCGCGAACGCGGGAGGCAGCGAGACCCCCGAGGCCGAGCCGAGATGGCGGGCCAGGACCTCGTCGGGCTCGGGGTCGCAACCTCCCCTGCGCCCCGAGGCTCCGACGCACCGGAACTCGATCCGGCCGGGACGCAGCCTCGCGAAGCAGTGCGGACAGGTGACCACGGCTCACCCCACCCTCAGCCGCCGCACCGGCGGATCGACGAGTTCGGCCTCGCCCTCGGCGAAACAGCGCAGCCAGTACGGCCCCGCCCGGCCGGGCACCGGCGCCTCCAGAGTGACCGGGACCTCCAGGTCGCTCCACTCGGCCAGGACGACGCCGTCGGCGGCGGAAACGGGCTGGACGCGGCCCCGCCGCAGCACGAGAGACAGGCGTGCCAGCCGTACGGGGCGTTCGCAGGTGAACGTGAGCACCAGGCGGCGCCGCCAGGGCGGTCCCTGCCACATCACGTCGTAGCGCACCGGCGGCCTGGCGGGCAGCCGTACGGAGGACACCGGCCCGAAGACGTGTCCCCCCTCAAGGAACAGGGCCGGGGCCACCTCGACGGTCAGCTCCTCGTCCTCGGGGACGGTCAGCCGGACGCCGCCCCGGCCGCGGTAGAGCGCGGAGGAGACGATCCGCTCCCGGCCGTTCCAGCGCACCAGCGCCTCGCTCACCTCGGACGGCCAGGCGAACCCCACGTACACGACCTCGCCCCGGCGTTCGGCGGTGAGACCGGCGACGGGCGGCAGGCTCACGTGCTCACGGTGGCCGCCGATCGTGGCCAGACCGCCCAAGACGGTCACCGCGAGCAGGACGGCGCCGACCCCGGCGGGCCGGACCGTCAGGCCGTCCCGGTGCGGGGAGGAGGGCACGGTACGACTCGCCGCGCGCAGGCCGGCCACCGGGACCGTCGTTCCCGGCGGCCAGGGCGGCTCACCCGGCAGGGCGACGATCTCCAGGACGCCGGTCGTGGGCGCCTGGCAGCGCACGAGGAACGCCCCCGGCTCCTCGGGGTCGGGTTCGAGGGCGAACGCGCGGACCGCCTCCGGGCGCAGGAGGAGTGGTTCGGCGCCCGAGGGCGCGGCGGCGGCCTCGCCCCGGCGGGCGACCACCTCGTAGCGCAGGGCGGTGTCGACGGCGGGGGCCTCGTCGAGGAGGGAACATCCGGCGACGACGGCCAGCGGGACGCCGTTCCTGCGCACCTCGTAGCCGATCTCCCCGACCCTGGACGCCGAGGGCTCCCACGAGACCAGGACGCCCTCCGCGCACGCCTCGGCCGTGACCGGCCCGGCCGGGTGCGGGGCCAGCCTCGCCTGGAGCTCCCCGGCCTCCGGCAGGCCGGGCACGCTCGCCAGCGCGTCCCGCAGCATCAGCCAGGCCCGGTCGGGGTCCGTGCCGTCCCGTACGGCCTCGTCCCTCAGGCGCACGGCCGTGTCCAGCCTGGTCTGGGCCTCGGCCACCAGGTCGCCGACCTCTCCGGCGATCGCGGCCACGTCGAGGGTCCGCGCGAGATCGACGGCGCCGACGACGTCCCCTCCGTCGATCAGCTCCTTGAGCCGGGCCGCCGTGTCACCCGGCGCGCCGCCGTAGCGGCTCTCGTGCCGGACCGCGAAGACCAGCCCGCGCGCCTCGTCGAGGGCCAGGCCGAGACGGCCGACGGCGTACCGCACGAGGGTGCCGTCGTCGGCGTGTTCGCGGGCCCGCTCCCGCACCCGGGTCACGAGGTCGTGACGCACCAGCTCAGCCGGGTCGGGTACGGCGCCCAGCGCGGTCAGCACGGTCTCGGCCTGGGTCGTCAGCGTCCCCCTCGGCTCGGCCGCCCACCTCGCCCGCACCCCTTCGAGGGCGTCACCGCCGAGCGGTGTCCCGTCCGGCAGGGAGAAGCCGCCGAGCACCCGCGTATCCCGGCAGGCGTCACCGAGCACGAAACGCGCCAGATGCCGTTCGCCCAGCGTGTCGAGGGCCGCGCGGACCTCGCCGTAGCCCGCGTACGGCGGGGCCTGCGGCAGCCGGTCGGGCTCGCGCGCCTCGATCCTGAGCTCGCCGCACAGCGCGAGGGTCTCCTCCGCCCCGAGTCCGGTGTCCCGCGCGATGCGTTCCACGACGTCGGGAAGGACCAGGCGCAGGCGGCCCGCGGCGGCCCGCAGACGCTCCTCGGCGTCCGCGCGCCGCCTGGCCGCGTGCTCCGCCGTCTCCGCCAGGGCCGTGCGCAGCGGGCCGAGATCCCCCCGTTCGGCCGCGGAGAAGATCTCCCGGTACCTCCCCTGGTCGTCGGCCTCAAGCCGGTTGACGAGCCGTTTGAACTTCAGCTGCCCCCTGGCCAGCCGCCAGCTCTGCCGTACCCGCCTGACGGTCTCGGTGACCTCGGCGGCGCTCATCGTCTCGTCCACCCGGTAGCGCGCACGCGGATCGTCGGGGAGCGCGCCACCGGGGCGGCGGGCGGGTTCGAGGACCTCCTCGACGTACCGGTCGTGGTCGAAGGCCATCGGGGCCGCCTAGCCGACCCGCACCTGGGACAGCCATGTGCGGGACTCCGCGACCTTCTCCTCGGACATGCCTCCTATCTGGACCCGCAGGTCGAGCCGTTCGCCGGTCTCCCGTTCCCTGGCGGTCACGTGCAGCAGGCCCGAGGAGTCCAGGTCGAAGGCGACCTCGATCGGCCAGCCCCTCGGCTTGCCCGGCGGGATCGGCAGCTGCCCGGTGGCGATCCTGACGTTGTCGTCGAGGCGCGGCGACTCGGCGGCTCCCGCCTGCTCCACGATCTCGACGGTGACCACGGCCTGGTCGGGGACGACGGTGTAGAACTCCTCCGTCACGGACGTGGGCAGGGGGTCGTTGGCGTGCACGAGGTGGAGCACGTGCGGTGTCTCGCTGTTTCCGCCGGTCAGGACGATGCCGAAGCCTCGGGAGGCGACCGTCCTGATCGTCGTGTTCTCGATCAGCTCCCGCCGCTCCGCCGTCAGCCCGGCCTGGGCGGCGACCGCCTCGGCCCCGGCGTGGTCGCCCGAGCGCAGCAGGCGCCGGTAGGTCTCCTCGAAGGCGTACAGCGCGGCCCCCTTGGCGACCGCGAGGTCGGGGTCCTGGATCAGGACCGGGACCCCGAACGCCCGCCGCAGCGCCTCGGCGACGGCGGGCATCTTCGTGGAGCCGCCCACCAGGATGAACTGGTCGTAGTCGCGCACCCCCTTGGCCGCCGCCGTCTCCATCGTCCGCCTGGTGATCTCCACGGTGCGGTCGAGAAGGTCCCTGGTCAGCTCCTCAAGGGTCTCCCTGGTGAACTCGACCCTGGCGACCCTGCCCTCGTGGGCGACCCGCACGACGTGCCGGTTCCTCGACGAGAGGGTCCTCTTCAGGGCCTCGGCGTCGACCCGGAGCTGTTGTTCGGCCTGCGGGTCGTCCAGCGGACTGCCGACGTCGGGGTGCTCCAGGGTGAACTCCTCGACGAGGTGCTCCATCAGCCGTTCGTCCCAGTCGGTGCCGCCCAGCTCGCGGTGGCCGTCGGTGCAGACCACCTTGATGCTCCCGCCCCTGAGCGTGATGACCGTGGTGTCGAAGGTGCCGCCGCCCAGGTCGTAGACGAGGATCGTGCGGTCGAGTTCCGGGTTGAGCAGACCGTAGGTGATGGCGGCGGCCACGGGCTCGGAGATGATGTCCACGACGGTGAGCCCGGCGATCTCGCCCGCCTTGCGGGTGGCGTCGCGCTCGGCCGCGCCGAAGTCGGCCGGGACGGTGATCACCACGTCGCGCACGGCCTCCCCGGTCGCGACCTGGGCGTCCTCGGCCAGTTTCCTGAGGATGAACGCCGAGATCTCCTCGGGGGTGTAGGTCCTGCCGTGTCTCCTGTGCGGGGTGCCGTGCGCCATCTCCCGCTTGATCAGGCTGACCGCCAGGCCGGGTTCCAGGACGGAGCCGTCCCTGGCGGCCGCGCCGACCACCACGTTGTCCGCCGACTCGAAGAACACCACGGACGGGACGGTGTCGGTGCCCTCCAGACTGCGCAGCACCGTGGGCCTGCCGGTCTCGTCCACCCGGGCGATGCAGGAATAGGTGGTCCCGAGGTCGATGCCGTAGGCGGTCATCCGGCGCCCCCGCCGCTTGCGCGGAGCTCCGCGACGACGGCAAGCGGCTCGGTGAGCAGCCGGCCGGGCCTGCGGATGAGGTGGCTGAGCTGCCGGTGCCCCAGGCGGAGCACGGCGTGCTCCCCGCCGGCCGCGGCGAGCAGGACCGGCCCGACGAGCAGTACGGCCGGCGTCGTGCCCTCCAGGACCTCGACCAGCTCCGCCGCGAGGTCCGAGCCGGGGGCCTCCCGGTCCGTGGCGCGGCGCAGCTCGGCCTCCAGCTCCTCGGAGGTGGCGGCCCTGCCCGCGTCCGCCGCCCTGATCGTGACCGTCTGGAACCACGGGTCGGTGACGGGCTCGGACTCCCCGGCGACGGTCCATCCGCAGGACCGGACGAACCGGTCGAGGGCGTCCCGGACGTCGGCGTGGTCGTCCTCCCGCCCGAGACAGAGGACGACGCGCTGTTCGAGGGGCGGCTCACCGCCCATGTCGGCCAGCAACGCCGAGCGCTGGTCGGTCAGGGCCCGCTTCAACTCGGCCTCGACGCGGCCTCCCGACGGTCCCCGGGCGATCTCCGGCCGCCGTGGGCCGTTCAGCGCGGTGCTGATCACCTCCTGCGCGACCTGGAGCGGCATGTACTGCAGGATTCCCTCCGCGTTGCCGCCGACGTAGGTCGGCACGCCTATCTCCTTGAGGTGGGACATGAACCGCTCCATGGCGACGTGGTCGGCGCCGAGGAGCCGGACCTGCTCCTCAAGGATGACGGCCTCCAGCCTGCGGCGTTCCCGCTCGGTCCTGATCCGCTTCCGGTTGATCTCCTCCTCGATGTCGGCGTTCTCGTTCTCGTGCTGGAGCCGCTGCTTCCGGGTGCGCGCCTCGACGTTGGCCTTGCGCAGCTCGTGGATGGTCGTGTCCTCGGGCTCGAACTCGCCGATGGTGGTGCTGATCGCGGTGACCTGCCAGTCGCCGAGCGCCTCGCGCACCTGCCCGGCGAGTTCGAGCCGGATCGGCTCGGGACTGTCGAGGAAGTCGAGGGTCAGGCGGCCCGCCGCCGCGCGCTGGAAGTAGCTCTCGACCGTCTGGGCCAGGACCTTGTCGATGAACCGCCGCACCGGGGGGTCGTCCTGGGCGGTCTTCTGCTCGCCGACCCGGCTGACCAGCACGGGGGCGGCTCTGGCCGGGATCTGGATGGTCTGGCTCATGTCGAAGCGCACCCAGTAGCCCTCGACGTTGATCCGGATCTGGTCCAGTGAGGAGTCCAGGTTGGTCGGCCGTTTCTGCTCCGGCCTCTTCCAGTCGAGGACGAGGACCCGGGTGGGGATCTGCACGACCCTGGCGAACCAGGGGTTGATCCGGTAGTCGCCGCCGCCGAGGGTCTCCTCCTGCACCCCCCGCTGTCCCCCGCCGTCCAGGAAGACCGTGGGGAGCTGGAAGCTCGCGTGCCCCGGCACCCGGCGGCCGAGCGCCCCCTCCTCCTCTCCCGCGGGTTCGCCCTCACGGACCACCACGACCCCGGTGGTGCCCTCCGGAATGGTGATCTCCCTGAGGTCGTCGTCGGTGAGGCCGTGCCTGCCCTCCACGGGGGTGTTCACGGTGATCACTTCGAACAGCTCCGTGTTGATGGCGTAGGAGGCGCCGCCCCGCAGGACTCCGGGCTGCCTGCCCCGCGTTCCGCCGTTGCGCAGGAACGCCACGCCGTCCTGGAAGTCACGGCACTCGACGTGCGGGGCGAGGTTCCTGACGGGGGAGGGCGGGGCGCCGTCCCTGGCCACGACGACGCCGATCGTCCCGAGCGGCACCTCGGTCCGCCTGACCACCGTGACCTCGTACAGGACACCCGGCAGCACGTGGATGCGGTCCGACTGCAGGACCGCCGCCTGGACGCCCGGGGAGGTCTCCTGGACGCGGATCTCGCGGCCCTCGTCCTCCGGGTGTATCCGGCCGACCCTGCGGCGGACGATGCCGATCTCTCCCTTGGAGAGCTTGACGACGAGCCCGGACATCATCGCCGCCCTCTCATCTTCCTCAGTCGTAGATGGACCGCCATCGCCGTCTGCCTCCACTGGTCGTGCCAGCCTCGGTGGTGTTCGAGCTGCGGGTTGCGCAGCGTGGGGAAGAAACCCGCGGGGAGCGGCTCCGGCGGCACGAACTCCCCGTATCTCGGCGTCGCCTGACGGCCCCTGCGCCAGCCGAGGGCGTCGGCCAGTGCGAAGAAGTCACCGGCGTGCCCGGCGGGCGTACCCGGGGGAGGGCCGCCGTAGCGGGCCAGCTGCGCCCCGAACCCCTGCGTCCCGCCCATGGAGCGGGCCCAGACCGCGTCCACCTCCTCCAGCAGGCCGTACGGCAGGAGCTCTCCGTCGAGCCGGCGCATCCAGCCGTCCCCGAGACGTCCGGCGGCGTCGAGGAGAAGGGTCGTCGTCCAGATGTCGGCGTGTTCGAGGCCGCCGCCGTCCAGGAGGGAGGTGAGTTTCCTTACCGAGGCCCTGCCGGTGACGTGTGGAACCGGGATCGGCGCCCTGGGCGGTGTCCTTCGAGGCGGTGCCTCCCAGGACGGTGCTCTCCGAGGCGGTTCTGCGGGTGGCGGGGGAGCCGTCCCGGTGGCCGCGTCACGGACCTCCCGCAGGACGCGCAGGTAGTCCTCGCCGGGCATCGCGCCGTCGCGGGCGTCACAGTGCCGGGTGGCGCCGAGGATGTAGAGGGGTTCCCCGCGCAGGAGGACGGGGAAGAACCTGCGGTTGCGCCGCTGGCCCTCCAGGACCTCTCCGATCACCCGGCTGGATCTCTCGGCGTCGGGTGAGACGAGCACGATGACGCCCAGGGCCTGGGAGATGCGCCGCCTGGTCTCCTCGACGGAGTCGTCGCCCCACCTCACATGGGCGTCGTGCCACACGGGCACCCCCTGGAGACGCAGGTACTCGCCGAGCCGCTCCGCGTAGGCGGCGTCCTCGGCGCAGGAGGAGAGGAAGAAGGCGGGACCGGTGGCCTCCTCCCCCGGCGGGGGAGAGCTCGGGGCGGTCCTGAGCCACTCCTGCAGCCCGGCCCGGACACCGGGGCCGGTCAGCCGCGTGGACAGGGCGGTGACGATCCTGGTGAGCCGGTCGTCTCCGTGAGGTTCCGCGCGGAGCTCCTCGGCGACGAACCTGATGGCGTCCCACGGGGAGCGGAGGTCCCTCGGCCGGGGAATGCCGGGAAAGGTCCCCATGACCAGTTCCGTGAGGTCGGCGCCGGTCCCGGCGCCGTGGACGACCGCCCGCAGCCGGACCCGCGCGTCCCTGGACAGCCAGGGGAGGTCGAGGAGGTCGTCGATGTCCTCCCAGTGGCGGCGGATCGTCTCGACGGGAATCATGCGGCCGGTGCGACGGCTCTCGGTGTGTGAGGCGTCCGAGATCACGCCGAGGACCTCGCCGCTGTTTTCCTCGTATACGCCGGAACCGCTGAACCCCTCCCGGGGAAACTCCGCGTGACCCGTGGCGGCCTCGATGTGCAGCCATTCACCGATTCCGTGTGAGGAGGTCACCCGTAGCCGGAGAACCGATCCGAAAGGACCCGCGTCCCTCGGAAAACCGTGAGCGTTCAACTCGGCGGCGGTGCCGGGCCGGAGAGAGAACCTGGCCGGAGAGAGATCGACCTTTTCGGGCAGTTCGAGAACGGCGATGTCGCCGGGGTCTCCGGGACGTCGCCAGGGACCCGTGTACGAGACGCCCACGGGGATGTTCTGGAGGTCTCCCCGGCCCGTCTGCACGAAGCTGACGGTGAGGTCCGAGCAGCCCCACACGAGGTGCGCGCAGGTCAGCAGGTGCCCGGCGTCCACCAGGACGCCCGCGCCCGTGACCAGTGACCGGTCACGTTTCCCGGTGATCCGGGCCCGCCACGTGGTGAGCACGGCTCATCCGCGGTGCTCGTGGTTGTGCGTCCCCGACCACTTGACCCTGACGGTGAGGTTCCCCTCGACGGACGCCTTGGCGATGACGGCCCCCGCCTCCGTGCCCAGCTTCACGCCGAACTCGACCTCGACCTCGTCCGGGCCGATCGCGCTCTCACGGAAGGTCCTCAGGGCGGTCTCCGCCGCGCCCCTGACGTGTTTGAGGGCCTCTTCGAAGCGTTGTCTCGCGTCGTAGATGACCCGGTCACCGGTCGAGGAGACCGGGACCCAGTCCGTGACGTACTCCTCGTCCGTTTCGACGACCACCGTTCCGCCGTCGATCTCCCACCGTACGAGCTGTTTGGCCATATGTCCTCGTCTGTATCCGTCACTGGATGACCCGCCCCCGAGGAATACCGGTCTTAATATCAAAATATAACAAGATCAATATTTCCGTAAAGAGGAATATGGGCTGCTCGACTCGATGCAGAATTTTCCTGATATGGCCCGAAATCTGCACTTTATGGGACTAGTCGGGGATGCTTCCAGCCGGAGGATTTCCATCATGGCCGGAATCCTCGTTCAGTCCCGCGACGCCAAGGGAGCCTGCCGGGCCAGGGCACGTGCCGGAGGCAGGAGAAGCGACAGCAGTACGGCCACCGCCGTCGTCAGCAGGGCCGTACGGGGAGAGGTCAGCTCGGCCAGGAGCCCGGCGAGGGCGGCTCCCGCGGGCTGCCCGCCCCAGGCGATCATTCTGGCGGTGGTGTTGACCCTGCCCTGGAGGTGGTCGGGGGTCCGCTCCTGCCGTTCGATGATGCCGTTCAGGCTGACCAGGCTGTTGGCCGCCTGCCAGACGGCCAGCACCGCCAGCCCCACGACCAGGTGCTCGGTCAGGGCCCACACCACCAGCAGCATCCCCACGGCCGTCAACGAGGTGAGGGAGATCGCGGGGGTGCCGAAACGCAGCCGCAGCCGGGGTACGGCCAGGCCCGCGGCCATGGCGCCGGCCGCCGTCGCGGCGAACAGCAGGCCGATCGCCGGATCGGCGGGCCCGAGGCCGAGCCGTTGGACCGCCACGACGACCAGCAGCCCCATCACGGCCCCCTCGGCGAGGCTGTTGCCGACGCCGAGGAAGGTCAGCGGCCCGACCACCGGGTGGGCGCGGATGTAGCGGACGCCGTCGAGGACCTCGGCGCGCAGATCACGGCGAGGCCTGGGCCCCGGCTTGGCCGGCGGCAGCCGGGCCAGCAGCAGCGCCGCCGCCACGTAGCTCAGCGCGTCCAGCCCCATCGCCGGGGCCGCGCCGGTCGCGGCGACCAACACCCCCGCCAGGGCGGGGCCGACGAGCGAGACCAGGGTGCTCCAGGTCATCAGGACGCCGGTCGCCCTGGCCACCCCCTCCCGCCCGACCAGCGCGGGCAGCGCGCCGAACGCGGCGGCGTCGAAGAACACGAAGGACGAGGCGGTCGCCGCGGCCACGACGAACAGGTGCGGCGTGGTGAGCAGCCCCAGCGCGGCGGCCAGCGGGACACTCGCCACCAGCAGCGCGCTGAGCAGACTGGTGAGGGTCAGCACACGGCGGCGGTCCCACCGGTCGGCGAGCGCCCCCGCGGGCAGGCCGAGCAGCAGATAGGGGACCGCCTCCATGGCGGTGAGCAGGCCGGTCAGGGCGGCGTCACCGGTGCGCTGGTAGAGCAGCATCGGCAACGCGACAAGGGTGATCGACGACCCGGCCCACGAGATGATCCGGGCGGCGAGGTAACGGCGCATCAGAACACGTCCGGGTGCAGGGCGCGGGCGATCGTCTGGGCGCCGTCAACGGCACGCAGCCCCGAGTAGTCGGCGGCGGGCGTGGCGACCAGGCGGCTGTTCCTGACCGCCCTGGTCTGCCCCAGGTGCTCACGCAGCCACTTCTCGGCCGAGGCGCGGTCGGCCTCGTCGGTGTAGTGGTAGACGATCGTCTCCGGGTCGGCCTTGGCGACGGCCTCCACGGAGACGACGTCGAAGTTCTTGCCCGGGGGGATCAGCCCGTCGAGCACGTTGGCGCCGCCCGCGACGCGCAGGATGTCGGAGTACAGGCCGCCCGCCAGGCCGTACAGCTGCCTGTCGAAGACCTGCACCATGGCGGTGCGCACCGGGGCGTGTCCGTCGAGGCGGCGACGCAGGCCGTCAAGGGCCCTGGTGACGTCGCGTTTGGCGCCTGCGGCCTGTCCGGGCACGCCGAGCAGCCCGCCGAGGGCGTCGAGGTCGCGCCCGATGTCGGCGAGGGTCGCCGAGCCGGTGGTCCCCGGGCAGAACGCGGCGTCGACGTAGACGGGCACGCCCAGCGCGGCCAGTTCGGCGATGGTTGGCAGCTTCCTGCCGTCGAAGTTGTACTCCCCGTCGGCCAGGATGAAGTCGGGACGGGCGGCCAGCAGCGTCTCCTTCGACACCTCACCCCCGGACAGGACCTTGACCCCGGCGTAGTCGGCGGCGTAGGCCGGCTTCGGCGCCGACTGGCCGGCCCACACCTGGCCCGCGAGCCGGTCCTTGACCCCCAGGGCGAGCAGCAACTCGGTGTTGGACGGGAAGAACGACACGATCCGCTTCGGCCGGCTGTCCACCTGGACACTCCGCCCGCAGTTGACGACCTGGGCGGGGAAGACGCCCTCACCGCGCGGAGCCGAGGGGGCGGCGGATGTGGCGGGGCCGGCGCCGCAGCCCGCCGACAGGGCGAGGAGGGCCAGGGCGCACAGGGCCGTTCGTGGCGTTCTCATCGGGGGTCTCCAGTTTCCTTGAGGGTGTCCTTCAACGGGGCGAAGGTGAGGTTCGGCCGGCCGGTGAGCGGGTTGACGCCCAGGTGGGAGCGGACCCCGAACACCTCGGCGAGCAGGGCCGGGGTCAGCACCTCGCCGGGGGAGCCGTGGGCGACGACCCGGCCCGCCTCAAGTACGTAGAGCCGGTCGCAGTAGGCGGCGGCGAGGTTCAGCTCGTGCAGCGCCGCCAGCGTCGTCACGCCCAGGGAACGGACCAGGCCGAGCAGCTCGAACTGCGCGTTGACGTCGAGATGGTTGGTCGGCTCGTCCAGCACGAGCAGGGCGCCCCGCTGGGCCACGGCGCGGGCCAGCAGCGCCCGCTGCCGTTCCCCTCCGGACAGCGTCGAGTACAGGCGCTCGGCCATACCGGTCATCCCGACCCGTTCGAGGGCGGCGGTGACGATCTCCCGGTCGGCCGAGGGCGAGGTCCGGTGCGGGGTACGGCCGGTGGCCACGAGTTCGGCGACGGTGAAGTCGAAGCCGTCCCCGCCGTGCTGGGCCACGACGGAGATCCGCCCGGCGGACTCACGGGCCGTCAGGGCTCGCCACACGTCGTCTCCGCCGACCAGCACCGTGCCGTCGTCCGGACGCAGCGCCCGGTACAGCGCGCGCAGCAGCGTGGACTTGCCGCTGCCGTTCGGGCCGATGAGTCCGACGAACTCGCCGGGCTCGACCCGCAGCGCGACCCCCTCGACCCCGCCGAGCGGCAGGTTCAGGCCGGTGACCTCCACTCGCATCAGGACACCGCCCCTTCCCTGCGCAGCAGCCACAGGAAGAACGGCGCACCGATCGCGGCGGTCAGGATGCCGAGCGGAAGTTCGAGTGGCGGTGACAGGATGCGGGCGGCCAGGTCGGCGAGGACCAGGAACAGGCCGCCGCCCAGCGCGACCAGCGGCAGGGCGCGGCGATGGTCGGGGCCCGCGAGCAGCCGTACGGTGTGCGGCACGATCAGCCCGACGAACGCGATGCCCCCGGCGACCGAGATGACGGCCGCCGTCAACAGCGCGGCGACGGCCAGCAGCGTCAATCGGAACCGGTGCACGGCGACGCCGAGCATGGCGGCCGTCTCGTCGCCGAGCAGCATCGCGTTGAGCCGTTTGCCCTGCGCCGTCAGCCACGCCGTACAGGCCACGACCACCGCGCACGGCGCGGTCAGGTCGTCCCAGCCCGCGCCGGAGACCGAGCCGAGCAGCCAGAACAGGATGCCGGAGAGCTGACCGGGCTGGGCGCGCAACTGGAGGTAGCCGGTGGCCCCCTGCAGCAGGTAGGACAGGGCGACCCCGGCCAGGATCAGCCGGGTCGGCGCCAGGGTGCCGCGCCTGCTGCCGAGCAGCAGCACCAGGGCGAGCGTGGCGCACGCCCCCACGAAGGCCGCCCCCGGCACGCCGAGCCCGGCGACGCCGCCCAGGGTGATGACCGCGACCGCGGCCAGCGACGCCCCCGAGGCGACCCCCAGGACGTAGGGGTCGGCCAGCGGGTTGCGCACCACCGCCTGCAGCACGGCTCCGGCGACGGCGAGCCCGGCCCCGGCGACGAGGGCCAGGACGGTCCTCGGGGCCCGGGAGTTCCAGATGATCTCGTCGTCGATGCCGCTGACGTCCGCGGGACGCCGCCCGGTCGTCAGGTGGGCGACGACCGTGTGCCACACATCCGCGGCGGGCAGGTCGACGGCGCCGAGGCTGACGGCGGCCACCATCGCGAGCGGGACCGCGACCAGCAGCAGCGCCACCGCCAGCGGGTGGCGTCGCACGGAGATGAGACGGGAGGAGGCCAAGGGAGACTCTCTCTAGTGGGGCAGAGGCAGGCGACGGCGGGGACGGCCGCCCAGGGTCTCCGCCAGCCGGGTGCCGCCGAGGAACGGCAGCCCGGCCGCGGTGTTGGAGTAGGTGCCGGGCACCACGACCCGCACCACGCGCAGGCCCGCCTCCCGCACGTCCGGGGTGGTCACCTCGGCGCACAGCGCCTGACGGCCCAGCCGTACGGCCAGCTCGCGGGTGTCCCCGGGTGGTGGCACCGCCCGGGCGGGCACGTGCTCGGCCAGCGCCTCGGCGAGCTCCTCCTCGAACTCCTCCTGGACGGCCGGGTCGAGGTACAGCTGGAGGTGGCAGCCGTAGTCCACGACGTCGGCCAGGTCGGACCGGTAGGACGAGCCGTAGGCACGGTCGGCCCGCCACGGCTTCAGGGGACTGCGCGGGTCGGCGGCCACCTGGCAGTACGGCCCCGCGGGGTCGTCGAGCCCGGCGGTGAACAACTGCAACTGCAACGCCTCGCCGTAGGCCTTGACCATCGCCTCCTGGGCCTCGCGCCGTACGCCCATGCCGAGAGTGAGATGGCCGGTCTCCCGGTCGCGGACCAGCGCACCGGTCACGTGCAGACCGGTGGCGGTGGGGAAGCCGAGGAAACGCACGTGCAGCCGCCGCAGCGGCCCGGTGGCGAAGTCGGCCAGCCAGGGCGGCGGGGTCAGGGCGCGCAGCCCGGCCCGCCCGTGCCAGGCCAGCGTCATGGCGTCGCGCTCGGCGATCTCGTACAGGGCGCCCCGGACGGCGTACCCACGCGTCGGCCCGGCGGCCAGTCCGGCCTGGATGACCGGGTTGACGCGGGGCGTCGGCGGGGTGACGTCGGCGGAGAAGTACGACACCCACACCAGCCCCGCCGGCACGAGCGTCCCCCGGCCGTCGAGCAGGTCGACCGCCTCCGTCCATTCGACCGGCAGGTCACGGGTGAACGGCGCCAGGGGGAAACCGGGGGCGGCGTGCTGGGCGGGGGAGTACAGCGCCAGGTCCTCGGGGTCGAGGGCACGGGCCCCCTGGGCGGTCAGGTCGGCGTGGGAGGCCAGGACCAGCCGGGGAGGGACGAGGTTGCCGCAGTAGCGCTCCGCGGCTTCGCCGAACGCCGCGCCGCGCGCGGCCTGCGGGTCGGCGAAGGCGTATCCGGCACCCGCGGAGTCGCAGGGCCACGGGCCGAACCTGTTGGTGTCCGAGAGCACCGCGGTGACCAGCTCGAACGAGGCGGGTAGATGGCCGGGAGTGGCGGAGCGGACCAGGGAGCGGACGATCCCGGTGCGGGAGTCGAGCAGCGAGGAGTACGCCCCTGTTTCCAGGGCGGTGGGAGCAGTCATGTCAGGCCAGGGGGAGAGGGTGGGGGAACAGGTCGTCCTCGTCCAGGACGCGGGAGGTGAGGCCGAGCTTTTCCGGCACCTCGTACAGGCGTCCGCCGCCGCGCAGAGGGAAGGCCGGTGGGGCGTTTCCCACCAGGCCGGGCACCAGGACCCGCACCACGCACAACCCCGCCGCGGCCACGTCGGGGGTGGTCAGGTCCACGCTGTAGGCGGTGAGCCCGGCCCCTGCCAGCCGGTCGAGATAGCTCGCCGCGTCGGCCGGGGGCAGGTCGTCCAGGTGGGGGCCGGGAGCCGCGCGCAGCCGGGCCAGAGGTTCGCCCTGCATGCGCGGGTCGAGGTAGAGCTGCGCGACGGCGGGCAGGTCGGTCAGGTCGCGGTAGTCCGGGCGGAAGGCGTCCCGGTAGGAACGGTCGGCCCGGTAGGGCCGGAACACGTGCTCCTCAAGCACTCCGGCGGCCACGGCCTGCCACACCGCGCCCCGCGGGTCGGCGAGCTGGAGCGTCAGGGAGTACAGGCCGAAGGCCTCGACCAGCGCCTTCGCCGCCGCCTCACGGGGAGTGGCCCGGCAGGCGCCGCCGAAGGCCACGATCCCGCCGGCGAGGTCCTCAAGGAAGGCCGCCATCACCGGCACACCGAACGGTGACGGTACGGCCAGCAGCCGGACCCGTGGTTCCTGTCTCCCGTCGCCGAGGGCCGCGGTGACCGTCTCCGGATCGGCCACGGCCTCGCAGGCGGCTCCGCTCGACCACCAGATCGTGGTGGCGTCCCGCTCGAACAGCTCCTCAAGGGCCGCCCGCTCCGCGTGCTCCCGGCCGCGCCCGGTGGCGATACCCGAGTACGGCAGGGCGTGGGTCGGCGGCTCGGCGGCACGAGGACCGTGAAAGTAGTCGAGCCAGACCAGGGACGCGGGAACCAGCATCCGGGAGCCGTCACGCATGTCCCGCGCCGGAGTCCAGGCGACCGGCAGGTCCCGGGTGAACGGGACGAAGGGGAAACCGGGTTCGCGGTACTGGGCGGCCGAGTACAGCGGGATCGTCTCCGGGTCCAGGGCCGCCTCGGTCAGGTCACGCCAGGAGGAGACGGTGAGCCCGGAGGGGACGGCGTTGCCGCAGTAGCGTTCGACGGCCTCCCCGAGCGCCGCGGCGCGGGCGTGCGACGGGTCGCCGACGGTCGCGCCGAACCCGTGCCGGTCGGCGGTCCAGGGGGCGAACCGCCGGGTGTCGGCGACGGCGGCGCCGTATCCGGTCCACCAGCGGGGCAGGCCGGGGCGGCGGGGCTGTGGTTCCAGCGCGGTCAGCACGCCGGTACGGGAGTCGACCAGCAGGTCTTCCGGGTTGTTCACGCGTTCTCCAGGTCTTGCGGGCTTCTCGGGGTCTCCAGGACCAGGCGGGCGGCGCGGACCCGTTGGCGGACGGGGGCCGTCGCGGTGGTCGTGTGGCGGTCGGCGCCGGTGCCGAGGGAGCGGGCCAGGCGCGGGAAGTCGCTGCCGGTGATCTCCAGGCGGAGCCGGGACCCGGCGGGCAGGCACGCCCAGACCGGGCTGAGCGCCAGACGTCCCGAACTCGCCGCCCTGCCCCTGGCCAGCTCGAACACCTGGTCGTCCACGGTGTGCTCGGCGAGCCGTACGATCCAGTCGGCGTCGGGGGCCGAGGCGGTGACGTCCAGGTGGACGGCGACCGAGGTGAACGACAGCGGCGCGGTCAGCGGCGGAGTGCTGAAGCGCAGGATGTCGGGCCGCCCGTCCAGGGCGCGGCGGTCGGTGCCGGGGGCCAGGGACGGACACGGGTCGGCCGGGTCGTACACGAAGGCGCCGGCCGGACCGATCCCGGGGACCTCCTCAAGACTTCCATCGGGCGAGCCGTCCCCGGGAACCTCGTCGACACCCTTACCGGGGTGGGCGTGCAGCACGCGTTCGCGGGTCGTGGCCGGCCAGGGCCGCCAGGAGGCTCCGCCGACGGGCAGGACCATGTCAGGGCCGGGGTCCTCGCCCGCCAGGCAGGCGCGGATCCACGCGACCTGCGCCGCGCCCAGGTCGAACAGCGCCTGGGGGCCGTGCTCCCGGTCGATGTGCCGGGTCCGTCCGGTGAAGGCGAGGTCGTGCCCCCACGGTCCCATGATCAGCCGCTGCGGGGGGCGCGGGGTGCGGGCGGAGCCGACCGTCCGCCAGTGCAGGACGGTCTCGTCGGCCAGCAGGTCGTACCAGCCGCCGACGTGCAGCCCCGCCGTGGGCAGCGCGGCCAGCTCCTCCTCGGTGATCTCCTCGGCGGGGCGGTGGTCAGGACCCCGCAGGACGACCCCGGCCCAGCCTGGCAGGCGCACGCCGAGCCGTTCGGGCAGGCCGGTCACCGGCAGACGGGCCAGCGCGTCTCCTTCCTTGAGGAGGAAGGCGGCGAGGCCGTCCCTGCTGGTACGGCTGTCCGCGCGTTCGAGCCACCAGGCCGCGTGCTCGGCCAGCCGCAGCACGCCGTCCTCGAACTTGGTGCGGTGCAGCGCCATGGACGGACCCATGCTCACCACCGCGGGCACCGTCTCGGGGCGTTCGACGGCCAGCGCCCAGGCGGTGTACCCGCCGTAGGAACCGCCGTAGCCGACCAGCCGGCCGTCGCTCCACTCCTGGGCGGTGATCCAGTCGGCCAGGGCGGCGCCGTCGCCGCGCTCGTTGCGGTAGCACTCCCAGGCGCCGTCGGAGTCGTGGCGTCCCCGCACATCCTGGACCACGTAGCCGAAGCCGCGGCTGACCCACCCCGCCCCCTCCGCCAGGTGACGGCCTCGCCCGTACGGAGTGCGGGTGACGACGGTGGGGACGGGCCACGAGGAAGGGTCCGGCAGGCGGACGTCGAGGGCGAGCAGGGTGCCGTCCCAGCCGGGCAGCCGCAGGTTGAACCGGTTCATCGGACCGGCAGCGGCAGCACCGGGTGCCGGTCGACCCGTCCGGAGGCCGGATCGACCACGAGCTGGAGCCCCGCGGTGGCGGGCAGGTCACCGGTCCACCAGGTCAGCAGGTCGTTGACCAGCAGGCCTGCGGCGACCGCGATCGCGCCGGGGTTCGGCCACGGCACCGGCGGAAGCGGCACCGTACCGGCGGCGCCCTCGTCGAGGTAGGTCCACAGCCCGGCCAACTCGTCGGGCAGCGCCGCCGCGGCGAGTCTGCGTCCCCGCAGGTCCCGGTAGGAGGCGGTACGGCCTGGCACGGTCATGGGGCCCACGACCAGCCTGCGGCCCTCGACGTGGCAGCGGTGCCTGACGGCGCCGTCGTCGTCGAGGCGCAGCCAACGCCCGTCAGGGAGCCAGCCCGCGCACTCGACCAGCGCGTCCGCCGCGGCCGGGTCGTCCACGGCGAGCGCGTTCCCCGTGCCGGCGAGCAGCCGTACGGTCTCGGCGGCCACCGGCCCGTCCCCGCGCACGCACACCCGAAGCGGCTCCTCGCTCCCGGAGGGAGCGTCGGTGAGCACGCCCCGCTCGCGCAGAGCGGTGGCCAGCGGTTCGAGGTCGGGGGCGTTCCCACCAAGGTAGGACTGCTCACGCATGCGTTCGAGCAGGTCGGCCCGGCCGGTCAGGCGGGTGAACCGCTCGTTCTCGTCGCACGAGCGCCACGTCCCGTCCGGGCCGACGTACAGGTGGTGGCCGGGGGTGATGGACTCCATGGGCTGTTCTTCTCCGCGACTCGCAAAGGGGGAAGGATGGGATGGGCGGACGGCCCGCACTGGGAGCGGGCCGTCCGTTCTGGAACTCAGGCGTTCCAGGTGAAGGGGGTGTGGACGAGGGCGTTGGTGCCCGGCCCCTGGAGAGCGGGCAGCGCCGTGGCGGGAGCCAGCTCCTCGAAGCCGAACGGTGTGTGGACGAGGGCGTTGGTGCCCGGTCCCTGCAAGGCGGGCAGCGCCGCCGCGGAGGTCAGCTCCTCGAAGCCGAGATCCGTGTTCATGGTTCTCCTTTCGACGGTGAAAACGGTTGTCGTTTTCGGGGAGAACCATAGATCGCCGAATCCGGCCATCGCAAGAGGGGTAAAAGCAGCTCTTTTCCTTACTTTCGGCTTGGCTGTTGTTACTGTGGGTAATCGACACGGTGGTGAAAAGATCCCGTGAAGGCTCGTGACATGACGTTTTCGGCGGGGAGGGAACGCTTTCCGGTAGGCCGGTTTTCCCGAATATCCGACCGGATTTTCGCCCGCCCGGAAAGGCATTCCGGGCGGCCGGTTATCCGAAGGGCGGTCGGGGCGTTTCGCCAGTTCGCCACGGGCGACTCGATGGTCGCCGTGCGGTCCGGATCTCGTCTTCGGCGACGCCTCGGCCACTCGGGGGCATCGGGAAACGCGCCTTTCCCCGGCCGGGGGAATTCCCGCCTGGAAAACAGGGCCGGGGCCGTATGGGGCGGCCGGGAGATCGGCGGCGGTCGGTGTGCGGAGTCGTTCCGCGGGCAGGTCCGTCGAAGGATCTCCTCCACCGTGCGACACGTCCGCGGGGTCGCGGTCTCGGGTGGGGGCCGTCCTGGCGCTCGCGGCGATCCGGGGGTGACCGGCGCGGCGGATGGTCTTCTGCGGTCGTCGCCGAGAGCCTTGTCCCGGGGTTCCCGACGAAACCATGGAACGTTCCACATCGACGAAGGGAGACGTCATGGTGAGACACCTGCTCGCCGCCGCGATCCTGGCGGCGGCGACGATGGGCCCGGTGCCCGCGCGGGCCGGCGTTCCGGGGGGCGGCGCGGCCGAGGCCCCCTGGGGGACGATCTCCTACCGGAAGACCGGCGGTTTCGCCGGGATCCGTCAGACGCTCGTCGTCGACGGGAACGGCCTGGCCCGCGGCGGCTCGGCGGGCGCCACCAGGACCTTCAGGCTCACCCCGGCCGAGCTCGGCTCCCTGCGGCAGGGGCTGGACCGTATCAGGACGTGGTCGTCCTCCACGGCGGGCTGTGACGTCCCCGACCACTTCACCTACACCCTGGAGTACCACGGCAGGAGCGCCACCCGCTGTCACGAACCGCCCGCCGACTGGCGGCCCGCGATCGCCCGGCTCGACGAGGTGATCGCCCGGCACGTCACCGCCCCGGCCACCTCCGGAGACTGAGTCCGGGACGGCCGGTCGCGCCCCGCCGTACATGGGGCGCGACTTAGGGGTTATGGGTGGTTTGTCGCCAAGAAAAAGGGTTGTCGGAATAGCCGGTTTCTGACACAGTGCCCGCGTGCTTCCCCCCGTCGCGGCCCCTACCCGTCTGTGGACCAGGAACTTCCGCCTCTACTTCGTCGCCCGCATCGTGTCGATGCTGGGCGACGCGATGTTCCCGGTCGCCCTCTCGGTCGCGATGCTCTCCCTCGGCTACGGGGTGAGCGGTGCGGGGTTCGCACTGGCCGCCTGGATGGGGGCCTTCGCCCTCTTCGTGGTGTTCGGCGGAGTGCTGGCGGACCGGTTCCACCCCCGCCCGCTGATGATCGGCTCGGACGCGGCCCGGTTTCTGATCCAGGGCTCGCTCGCGCTCTATCTGGGGCTCGGCCATCCGCCGGTGTGGTTCGTCATCGTCACCTCGGTGCTCGGCGGGATGGCGACCGCGATGTTCCAGCCGGGCGTCTCCAGCCTGGTGCCGCAGGTCGCCGCAGACCCGCAGCAGGCCAACGGGGTGCTGAAGGTGAGCGAGGGCCTGTCCACGATGGCCGGTCCCGCCATCGCCGGAACGCTCCTGGCCGTGACCTCGGCGGGCTGGGTGTTCGCCATCGACGCCGCGACCTTCGCCGTCAGCGGGATCTGCCTGGTGGCGCTGCGGCTGCCCGCCTTCGAGGTCGACCGGTCGGCCACGACCCTGCAGAACCTGCGCACCGGCTGGAAGGAGTTCCGCTCCCGGTCCTGGCTGTGGGGGGTCATCCTGATCTGGTGGGTGCTGGGGGTGTTCGTCTGGGGGCCGATCACCCCGCTCGGCGCGGCCTCCATCATCGCCGCGCACGGCAAGGCGGCGTTCGGCTTCGCCGAGGCCGCGTTCGGAGCGGGCTGCGTCCTCGGCGGGCTGGCCGCGCTCAGGCTGCGCCCCTCCCGTCCCCTGTTCGGCGGCGCGGTCGCCATGTTCCTCTTCCCGCTGATGCCGCTGGCGGCGGCGCTGGTCCCCTCCCTGCCGCTGCTCATGCTCGGCTACGGCGTCAGCGGCCTCGGCTGGGCGTTCTGGGGCGTCCAGTGGGCCACGACCGTGCAGACCCACATCCCCGCCGACCGCCTCAACCGGGTGGCGGCCTACGAGATCGCCGGGTCGATCCTGGCCGTCCCGTTCGGTCAGGCGATCGCCGGTCCCGCCAGCGCGCTGTTCGGCATCAGGGACATGCTGCTGACCGCCGCCGTGATCGCCCTTGGCTGCGCCGCGGCCCTCGTCGTCGCCTGGCCCATCCGCCGCCTGCCCCGCCTCGGCAAGGGGTCCTGAGAGCCGTTCAGAGCAGGTGACGGGCCAGCCCCGCGATCGGGTGCGGCCGCGCCAGCAGCTCGCGCAGGGCGTCGAGCTCGGCGCCCCAGGAGTCCCTGGGGCCGCCGAGGCCCTCGCCCGTCAGGCCCGCCTGCCGTACGGCCCGCTCCCAGATCCTGTCGTCGCCGGTGCCCGCGGCGCCTTCGAGGCCCTCCAGCGCGCTCGGCCCCCCGGCCTCGGTGACCAGCGACGACAGCAGGTGCGGCCAGTTGACGGTCAGCGCCGCGAGCTTGGCGACCTCGGCGTCGGAGGCGGGCGCCGCCCCGGCCAGCGCCCGGCGGTAGGTCAGGAACGAGTAGAACCGGAAGACGTTCACATAGCGCTTGATCTGCCGTGGGTTGGAGAACGTCAGCGCGGGCAGCACGAACTCGATCGCCCGGTAGGCGTTCTCGTCGCTGTAGAGGTCGTCGAAGACCCGGTCGGCCGCCTCGCGCGCCGCCGAGGACAGGCCGCCGACCATGTCGCGGCTCTCGACGCCCAGCCTCTCCTGCGCCAGCCTCGCCGCCTCGTCCAGGGTCGTGGCCGTGGGCCGCAGCGCCCAGATCGCCTCCTCAAGACGGCTCACCTGGACCGGGTCCGGCGGCTCCGCCGGGCCGGGCAGCGGGTCGGCGATCGGCGGGTCGGCGGGGGAGCGCGGCGGCGCGACGAACGGCGCGTCCTGCCCCTCCGCGGGGTCGGGCACGCCCAGCAGGGCCCGGACGAAGGCGGGCAGCCGGTCGGCGTCGTCGAGCAGCGGCACACTCAGCGGCAGCTGCACGATCTTCTCCAGGAACCGCCACCCCAGCCCGGCCCCGGAGGCGGGCCTCGCCTCCGTCAGGTCCCGGTAGGCGGCCTCGACGTGCGCGACCACCGCCTCGGGCTCCATCGCCAGCACGAAGACGCAGTTGGGGAACTCACCGGCGAGGAACAGGTTGATCGCCTCGATGACCTGCGCGACCGTCCCCGGCGAACACCGGTCGAGGTCGTCGACGAACACCACGAGCGGCCGTTCCTCGGTGGCGACCAGGTCGAGCACGTGCCGCATGTCCGTCTGCACCAGGTGCAGGAACCCGGTCCTGGACCGGTAGCCGGGGCCGGTCACGGCCTCGGCGAAGAGCCCGCCCGCGTCCCGGGCCAGCGGGTCCGGCCTGCGCACCAGCTCGGCGAAGGCGTTGTCGGCCGACTCGCCGAAGAACCGCGCCAGCCGTACGGCTCCCGCCCCGAGCACACCGGCCGAGCCCACGGTGCCGACGGCGGCGGCGAGGTGCCGGATCATCTCTCCGGCGGCGGGCAGCAGCGCCGAGGCCGCCAGCAGCGCGCCGGTCAGCACGAGCCCGGCGACCAGGCAGAGGGCGGGCGGCGCGAGCCGGGTCAGCGCCAGCCGGTAGGCGCGCCGCCGGACCGCCTCCCTGTCGATCCTGGCCAGGTTGAGCCGCAGCCAGAAACGCTCCCGTTCCGCCCTCGGCAGCCGCTCGGTGACCTGGCTGATGATCTCGTGGGCGAGCCCGGCCCAGACCTGCTCGCCGTTCTGGTACATCCAGGGGTTGAACCAGACGGTCGGGCGCCAGTCGGCCTGCCGTACGGGAAGGTGGCCGGGTTCCGCGCGCACCGCGCCCTCCCCGTCCTCCGCCCGGCGCCGTCCCGCGTGGGCGAGCACCTCGGCGTTGGTCGGCGTCCTGCCCGCACGGGCGCCGGGCGGGCCGATTCCCGGCAGGTGGATCCTCGCCGGGGTGTTCCCCGCGGCCCCCGGGTCCAGCAGGTCCTGGATCATCCGCATCAGGGAGGTCTTGCCCGCCCCCCACGGCCCCTTGACGCCGATGGTGAGCGGGGGCCGGGTCTCCGGGTGCCTGACGAACGCGGCCACGGCCTCCGCGTAGAGCCGGTGCCCGAGCTGGTCCTGCGTGGTCCACCGGTCGGCCGTCAGCCGGGCCCTCGGCGGTACGGCCCGCAGCCCCGCCCGTCTGCGGCGCAGCAGCGCGGAGGTCTGCGCGCGCTCGGCGGGCGTCAGCCGTGAGTAGCCGAAGGCCCGCACGTCCGGGTGGGCGAACGTGGTGTGCTCGCCGAGCAGCCCCCACCGGCCGAGCTCGGACGCGTCGCCGAAGACCTCCTCGACCGACTCGTCCTCGGCCAGCAGCGAGGCCACCCGCAGCAGCCGTCTGCCCGCCTCGCTCAGGTGCAGCTCGTAGACGCGCCTGACGACCTCGAACCCCGACGCGGGCGCCACGGCGCCGCCGAGTCCCGCGGCGGCCCGCGCGAGGGCGGCGGGGACGGCCCGGGCCGGGCCGGGACCGCCGGTCAGCGGGACGTCGGCCACGGCGCCGTAGGCGATCAGGATGGGGACGCGGGCGGCGCAGGCCGCCGCGTAGCGCTCCAGGGCGTAGGCGTGCAGCTCGCCGACGGTGATCACGCCGTCGCCGTCGAGGTCGGCGGCCCTGGTCGCCAGCCCCTCCGCGATCACGTCCGTCAGGCTCCGCGCGGGCCCCCTCGGCGCCTCGCCGACCTTCAGCGTCAGTGTCAGGGCCGCCGCGGCCATCCTGGGCTCACCGGCGACCGCGAGCCGCCGCACGGGGGAGGCCGTCTCCTCCAGGGCGCTCCAGCCGAAGTCGACGACCAGCAGCACGGCCGTGGCAAGTGACCGGCCGACCCGCCTGCCGAACGCGCCGATCATGGCTCCCAGCTGCCTGGACGTCCAGCCGCCGTCCGAGGGCAGCCGGATCAGCAGCAGGTCGTCCTCCCTGGCCGAACCCAGGAACTCCCACACCCGCTCGCCGTCCCACCGCGCGCCCCGGCCGTACTCGGCCTCGACGGCGAAGCCCTCGGCGCGCAGCGCGCCCGCCAGGCGGGCGTCGGGACGCGCGGGGGCCTCCTGAGAGGAGGGGTCCGGCGCGTCGAGAAGGACCAGGGCCCGGCGGCCGCCCTCGGCGGGAACGGCCCGGGCCGCCGGATCGGCGAACGTGAGTCCCTCGCTCAACGGTGCCCCCGCTCTGACGACGGTGTGATCTCCACTGTGAACGCCCGGGTGGCGGTGATCGGGGACATCGGGCATGAAACGCCCGGTTTTGGGAAACGCTTGCTCTCCGGTTTCCGCAAAGTTTGAGCGGGGGGAGTCGCCCTGTTCACGTGGGTCCGATCGACTGGCCGTCTACCGTGAAGGTGACGAGGAGGAGCGATGCTTCGCCGTACGTTCGTGCGCACCGGGGAGCCCGCGCCGGGAACGGCCTTCGCGGGACCTCTGCGGTGGGGCGCCGCCGGCGCGGACGCCTCCCGCGGCGGCCTGGCCGTGCTGTCCGGCCCGTACGGCCCGCCGGGGCCCCCGGACGCCAACGGGGTCGTGCTGCCCGAGGGCTTCTCCAGCCGGGTCGTCGCCCGCACCGGCCACCGGGTCGGCGGGGTGCTCTGGCACCCGGCCCCCGGCGACGGCGCCTGCTTCCCCGACGGGGACGGCTGGGTCTACGTGTCCAACTCGGAGATCCCGCTGCTCGGCGGCGCGACCGCCATCAGGTTCCGGCCCGACGGGAGCGTGCACGGCGCCTACCGTGTGCTGTCGGGGACCGACCTCAACCGCGCCGGGGCCGCGACCCCGTGGAAGACCTGGCTCTCGTGCGAGGAGACCGCGCGCGGGCAGGTCTTCGAGTGCGACCCGTACGGCGTGCGCGCCGCGATGCCGCGCCTGGCCATGGGCCGCTTCAGGCACGCGGGAGCGGCCTGCGACCCGGTCAACCGGGTGGTCTACCTGACGGAGGACGAACCGGACGGCTGCCTCTACCGGTTCGTCCCCGCCTGCTGGGGAGACCTGACGACCGGCAGGCTGGAGGTGCTCTGCGTCCTGCCGGGCGACGGTTCGACGGCCTGGCGGCGGGTGCCCAACCCCGCCGCGCTGCTTGAGGCGACCCGCCACCAGGTGGACACGGCCCACAGGTTCCAGGGGGGAGGCGCCTGCCACTACTCGGCCGGGGTGTGCCTGTTCACCAGCGGCGACGACGGACGGGTCTGGGCCTACGACACCCTGCGGGAACGGCTCGAAACCGTCGAGACCGCGGAGGCCGGGGACCTCATGGAACTCGTCCTGGCCGGTCCCGGGCGGACGGCCGCCCCCTTCCTGCGGGTCGAGGGGCACCCCGGCTCGGAGATCACCGGCCCCGCCCTCTCCCCGGACGGCGCCCGCCTGTACTTCTCCTCCCAGCGCGGCCGCCGGGACGACGCCGCGGGCACCGACGGCGTCACCTACGAGATCACCGGCCCCTTCCCCCGCTGACGGCCCGGTGGAACCGTACCGTCGCCTCCTTCCCCGTGGATGCCCGGATTCCCTCCATAAAATACCTATCAAAATAGAAGGAATTAATACGGGAAGGGGCCGGCTAAAGGTCCATGACCCAGGTCTCCTCGACGACGCCACCCATGGTGTGCTCCTCGACCCGCTCGAAGCCCGCCGTGCGGTAGATCCGCCGGGCGTCGGTCAGCACGTCCCTGGTGCACAGCATGATCCGCCGGTAGCCCGCCTCGCCCGCGAAGCGCAGGCACTCGTCGACGAGCCGCCCGCCGATGCCCATCCCCCTGGCGGAGGGCTCGACGAGCAGCAGCCTGAGCTGGGCCGTCTCGTCGTCCCTGCGGACGCAGAAGACGCAGCCGACCCGGTCGCCGTCGACCTCCGCGATCCACGAGGCCTCCCGCCTCGGGTCGTACTTCTCCGCGTAGTCGGCCACGAGCCTGGCGACTCTGGCCTCGAAGCACAGGCCCCAGCCGAACTCCTGGCTGTAGAGCACCCCGTGCCGCTGCACGACCCAGCCCAGATCCCCCGGCCGGGGCGGACGGATGACGTACGGCGCCGCGCTCCTGTTCCTGGAGAGGATCTCCCTGATCGTCGTCATGCTCGCGGCGAGCCGGTCGCGCTCCTCCCCGGTCAGTCCTTCGAGCAGGTCCCGGACCTGCGCGGCCGAACGCTCGTCGACGTTCGTGAACGCGATCCTGCCCGCCTCGGTCAGCGCGACGATCTGCCGCCTGGCGTCGGCGGGCGAGCGCTCACGGGTGACCAGCCCGTCGGTCTCGAAGCGCCCCAGCATCCGGCTGAGGTAGCCGGAGTCGAGTTCGAGCAGCCGCCGCAGCTCGCCGGTCTCCATGCGGTCCCGCAGGTTGAGCTCGCACAGGACCCTCACCTCCGTGAGGGAGTAGGGGGTGTTGACCATGTCCCGGTGGAGAGCGCCGATGACCTCGTTGTAGAAGTGGTTGAACGCGCGTATCCGCGCGACGAGGTTCTCCATGGTTGACACGATCAACTTTCCCGTTGTCCAGGTCAATGAAGGCCCCCGCGAGGGGCATGGAGCCACGAGCGGGACAGGGGATCGCATCCGGGAAAAGCCGGGTGCCCAGGGGCCGAGTCGCTGCGCTAAGTTCGCAGACTGGCCGAGAACGGTTGAAGATTTCGGGCGGCCCGGGCCGCCCGACCCAGTGACGGGAGCATGATGGCTGAGGTCGCGTACATCGGCGGATACACCCCCGACACCGGGGGATCGGGCACGGGGATCACCGTGGTCGAACTGGGCAGTCTCACCAGGCTCGGCACCACGCCCGCCAGCGGGCCCTCCTTCCTCGCGGTCCACCCCCGCCTCCCGATCCTGTACACCGTCGGGGAGAGCGAGCGCGGCACCGTCGGCGTCTACGCCCTCGGCGAGGGCGCCCCCACGCCCCTCGGGCAGCGGCCGAGCGGCGGCTCCTTCCCCTGCCACCTGTCCGTCGACCCGTCGGGGAGGCTGCTCGCGGTGGCCAACTACGGCGACGGCACGGTGAGCGTGCACCGCGTCGGGGCCGCGGGCCTGCTGACCGAGCTGTGCTCCTTCCCCTACCGGGACGGCTCCCACGCCCACCAGACGGTCTTCGGCGCCGACGGCGTCCTCTACGTGCCCGATCTGGGCGCCGACGAGGTGCGCCGCTACCTCACCGACCCGGACGACGACAGGGTCGTCCCCCACCCCGACGGCCCGGTACGGCTCGCGCCGGGCATGGGTCCCCGGCACATGACCCGTTTCGCGGACCACTGGTACGTGGCAGGGGAGCTCGACGGCACGGTCCGTGTCTACGACGACGCCTGGAACGAGGTGGCCGCGGCCCCGTCCAGCTCGGCGCCGGGTACGAACTATCCCTCCCACCTTGAGGTCTCCGGCGGGTTCCTCTACGTCGCCAACCGGGGCCCGGACACGGTCTCCGTCCTGTCCCCGCACACCCTGGAGCCGGTCGCCGAGGTCGCCTGCGGCGGGTCGTGGCCCAGGCACTTCGCCATCGCCGACAACCGGATGTACGTGGCCAACCAGCGTTCCGACGGCGTCGCCGTGCTGGTGCTCAAGGACGGCGTCCCGCAGTCCGACCCCGTGGTGTTCGCCACCGGGACCCCCGCGTGCGTGCTCACCCTGCCCTGAAAGTCGCCCTGAAAGTCGCCCTGAGACCGTCCTGAGGGGCCCTGGAACGTCCTGGGGCGTGTGCGGACCAAGATCCGGCCAAGTCCCCGGACGATCACGGACAGGCCTCCCCGGTGGGGAGGGTTCCCGTGATCATGCTGGATGTCATGTTCCGAGCGTTCACTCATCTGACGGTCACACTGGCTGTGATCACCACGGTCGCGGCGGTCGCCGGGTGCGCCCCGGCGACCGGCACCGTGTCTGGCACTGTGTCCGGCACTGTGACCATGGCCCCTGATCTCCCCGGCGCCCCGGCCGGTGGCGGGGCGCTGCCCGTGAAGGGCTCACCCGCGGCGGCCGGGGCGGCCCTGGAGGGCACGGAGCCCCCGGCGACGGCGACAGCGACGGCGACGGCGACGGAGCCGAACCCGACCGTGGCCGAGAACGCCAAGCCGGGCGACCCGCTCTGGCAGGCCACCCCCAGGGGCGGCGAGCACGAGATCGAGGGCTACGCCGACAAGGTGAGCGTGCTGCCCGGCCAGACCTTCCGGCTGCGCGTGTCCACCACGGCCGCCCACTACACCGCGACCGCCTTCAGGATGGGCTGGTACGGCGGCGCCGGGGCCAGGAGGGTCTGGCGGTCGGACAAGCTGCCGGGGACGGTCCAGGAGCCCGCCAGGACGATCCCCGGGACCCGCACGGTCACCGCGGCCCACTGGAGGCCCGGCCCGGTCGTCGACACCGCGGACTGGCCGGAGGGCTCCTACCTGATCCGCCTTGAGGCCTCGACCGGCGGCAGGCGGTTCGTCCCGATCACGGTGCGGTCGGCCTCGACCGAGGGACGCCTGGTCGTCGTCAACGGCGTCACCACCTGGCAGGCCTACAACCTCTGGGGCGGGCGCAGCCTCTACCAGGGGCCGGGCGGCTTCGAGGACAGGTCGACGGCCGTCAGCTTCGACCGTCCCTACGACACCTCGGGCGCCAGGCTGTTCCTCGACATGGAGCGCCCCGCGATCGAGGTGGCCGAGCACAGCGGAGCCCCGCTGGCCTACATCACCAGCCTCGAACTGGAGGACGACCCGCACATCCTCGACGGGGCCAGGGGGCTGGTCTCCCTCGGGCACGACGAGTACTGGTCGGCCGGCATGCGCCGTACGGTCGAGGACGCGCGGGACCAGGGCGTCAACCTCGCCTTCCTCGGCGCGAACGCCGTCTACTGGCGCATTCGCTTCGCCTCGACGCCGCTCGGCCCCAACCGCCTGGTCATCTGCCACAAGGACGGCAGGGTCGACCCGACCACCGACCGCTGGCGGGTGACCGAGCCGGAGAGCTCACTGACCGGCCCGATGTACACCTGCTTCCCGGCGGAGGCCACCTACGTGGTCCACACCCCCGACAGCTGGGTCTTCGAGGGGACCGGCGTACGGCGCGGCACCTCCTTCCCCGGCCTGGCGGGGGTGGAGACCGACGAGGTGCTGCCCACGATGCCGCTGCCGCGCCCGATGGAGGTCCTGTCCGTCTCCCCGGTCGACTGCAGCGGCAGGCCGACGACGGCGCACAGCGCCTACTACACCGCGCCGAGCGGCGCGGGCGTGTTCAGCACGGGCACGATGCGCTGGGTCTGCGCGATGCGCGGCTCCGCCTGCGGCCACGGCGTCACCGACCGGGCCGGGGCCTTCGTCCGCGCCGCGACGACGAACGTGCTGCGGGCCTTCGCCGAGGGCCCGGCGGCCCTCAGGCACCCGGCCAGGGACAACCTCGCCGCGCTCGGCCTGAACCCGGTACGGAGGGCCGGGGACCAGGTCCGGGACCGCGCCCGCGACGCCGCGAAGAACCGCGTGCCGATGAGCCGCTGGAAGCGCCACCGGGCCGGGCACCGCCCCGCCGCGCGCGGCGCCCGGCACGACCGGCACCGGTTCACACCCAGGAACGGGCACGGCCGACGGCCTTGAGCCAGCGGGCGTAGGCCGCCTCGGCGGCCTCGTGAGCCTTCTCGTCCCGCCCGGCGGGCTCGAAGCGCCGGTCCAGGGTCCACGTCTCGCGCAGCTCGTCCGCGCAGGACCAGACACCGGTGCCGAGCCCGGCCAGGAAGGCCGCCCCGAGCGCGGTGGTCTCCTGGACCGCGGGCCGTTCGACCGGCACACCGAGCTGGGCGGCCTGCGTCTCCATGAGCAGGTCGTTGCCGCTGGCCCCGCCGTCGGCCTTCAACGAGGGCATCAGCAGGCCCGCCGAGCCCGTCATGACCTCGACGACGTCGCGCACCTCGAACGCGATCGCCTCAAGCGTCGCCCTGGCCAGGTGGGCGGCGGTCGTGCCCCGGGTGAGGCCGAGGATCGCGCCCCGGGCGTCCGGGTCCCAGTACGGCGCGCCGAGCCCGGTCAGCGCGGGCACGAAGACCACGCCGCCGCTGTCGGGGACCGTACGGGCCAGCGCCTCCGACTCCGGCGCGTGGCCGATCAGCCCGAGCCCGTCGCGGAGCCACTGCACGGCGGCTCCGGTGACGAAGATCGAACCCTCCAGGGCGTAGGTGATCTCACCGGAGGGCGACTGCCACGCCACGGTCGTCAGCAGCCCCCCGCCCGGCCGTACCGGCTTGGAGCCGGTGTTGATCAGCACGAACGACCCCGTGCCGTAGGTGCACTTGACGTCGCCGGGGGAGAAGCACGCCTGACCGAACAGCGCCGCCTGCTGGTCGCCCGCCATGCCGCCGATCGGCAGGCGGAGACCGAGGAAGGAGTCCGGGTCGGTCACACCGATCACCCCGTGGTTGGGGACGATCTCCGGCAGGGCCTCGCGCGGCACCCCGAAGAACCCGCACAGCTCCGCCGACCACCCGCCGGCCTCCAGGTCGTACAGCAGCGTGCGGGAGGCGTTGGAGGCGTCGGTCACGTGCCGGGCGCCGCCGGTCAGCCGCGCGACCAGATAGGAGTCGACGGTGCCGACGACGGCCTCGCCGGACAGCACCCGCGCCCAGGAGCGGGGGTCGTTCTCGGCGATCCAGGTGAGCTTGGTCGCGGTGAAGTACGGGTCGAGCCGAAGCCCGGTCAACGCGCTGACGCGGGGCTCGTGCCCGGCCTGGCGCAGCCGCGCGCAGATCCCCGCGCTGCGGCGGTCCTGCCAGACGATCGCCGGGCGTGGCGCGGCGAGGGTGTCCGAATCCCACACCACCGCGGTCTCGCGCTGGTTGGTGATCCCCACACATGTCGGCCTCGTGCCCGTCCTCTCCAACGCCATACCACAGGCCGCCAGGGTCGCCCGCCAGATTTCCCCGGGATCGTGTTCGACCCATCCCGGTTCTGGGAAGTACTGAGGGAACTCCTGGTAGCCGCGGGAGTCGACCCGGCCGTCCTCGGTCACGACCAGCGCGGTGACCCCGGTCGTCCCGGCGTCGATGGCGAGAACCGACATATGAGGGACTCCTTCGATTTGGTCTAGACCATTGGCGTGTCGGCAGGCAGAATGCGTTGCGTCGGCGTCCGAAAATCCCTCGACCGCCGGCCGCGTCACCCCATTTAAGTCTGGCCGTCTTGCCTCGGAACCACCACCGGAGGATGCCATGCGTATTGGAGTGCTTACCGGGGGCGGCGACTGCCCCGGCCTCAACGCCGTTATCCGCGCCGCAGTGCGCAAGGGCGTGAGTGTCTACGGTCACGAGTTCGTCGGTTTCCGTGACGGGTGGCGAGGGCCGCTCGAAGGCGAGACCATGCCGTTGGACGTCCAGGCGGTCCGTGGCATCCTGCCACGCGGCGGGACGATCCTCGGCTCGTCGCGGACCAACCCGATCAAGATCGACGGCGGTGTCGAGCGAATCAAGGACAACCTCGCCGCCACCGGGGTCGACGCGCTCATCGCCATCGGCGGCGAGGACACCCTCGGCGTCGCCAAGCAGCTCTTCGACAAGGACGTCAACGTCGTCGGAGTGCCCAAGACCATCGACAACGACCTCAACGCGACCGACTACACCTTCGGCTTCGACACCGCGGTCAACATCGCGACCGAGGCGATCGACCGGCTGCACACCACCGCCGAGTCCCATCACCGTGCCCTGATCTGTGAGGTCATGGGCCGTCACGCGGGCTGGATCGCCCTGCACGCGGGCATGGCGGGCGGGGCGAACGTCATCCTCATCCCGGAGAAGCCCTTCGACATCGACCGGGTCTGCGCCTATGTGGAGTCACGCTTCAAGACCCGTTACGCGCCGATCATCGTGGTCGCGGAGGGCGCGCACCCGATCGAGGGGCAGATGACCCTGCAGGCGAACGAACTCGACTCCTTCGGGCACGTCCGCCTCGGCGGCATCGGCGAGATGCTCGCCAAGGAGATCGAGAAGCGCACCGGCAAGGAGGCCAGGACCACGGTCCTCGGGCACATCCAGCGCGGCGGCACACCCACGGCCTTCGACCGGGTGCTGGCCACCCGGTTCGGGCTGCACGCCATCGACGCGGTGCACGAGGGGCGCTTCGGGACCATGGTCGCGCTGCGCGGCACGGACGTGGTCACCGTCGGCCTCGACGAGGCGACCAGAGAGCTGAAGACCGTGCCGGTCAGCCGTTACGAGGAGGCCGAGGTCTTCTTCGGCTGACGGGCCGGGAAACCGGCGGGATCGACGGGCGGCGCACCGGTGACGGGGCGCCGCCCACGCCTTGTATCGGCCTGCAAACGTTCTGCAACCCCCCGGGCATACCGTCGGGCCGCGGATGCGCGACGATCCGCTACCTCTCCATGTACGGCTTGCGCCTCAGCAGCGGCCCGTCCGGGCGCAAGCCGTACATCACCTGTCCTGGGCGTCGAACAGGGAGGGACGTCGCTGCTCGGCGGGGGCGTTCTGCCCGGTGTTCTGCACGGTGTTCTGCGCGGCGGGGGCGCTCGCCGCGGCCGCGGTCGCGGCGTGACGCGCGGTGGTGCGGCGGTTCTCCAGCTGGGCCAGCAGTTCGGCGTCCGTACGCATCTCCTGCTCGGAGGGCGCCAGGATGACGGCGAGCAGCAGGCCCAGCGTCAGCAGGCTGACCGCTCCCAGGACCGGCAGCATGAAGTCGATGCCGCGCGCGCCGTCGACGGGCGTCAGGGAGATGCGGGGGCGCACCTCCATCGCGAACATCCCGACGTAGTGCATGCCGCACACCGCGACACCCATGATGAGGGCCGCGCCCGCGGTGGCGAGCGTCCCGTCCGTCTTGACGCTGAACCAGAGCGCCACGGTCGAGGCGACCATGGCGATGACGACCGACAGGGCGATCAGCGTCACGTCGTAGTAGACGGTCGCCGACATGTTCATCGCGGACACGCCGAGATAGTGCATCCCGGCCACGCCGACTCCGGTGACCATGCCGCTGACCACCAGCCGGGACGCGCTGTAGTTCTTCGAGGAGACCAGGAAGAGCCCGCCGCCGACGATGACGACCGCCAGGAGCATGGAGACGCTCGTCAGGAGCACGTCGTAGCGGATGGGGTTGCCGCCGACCGTGAAGCCCATCATGGCGACGAAGTGCATGACCCAGATGCCGGTGCCCCCGATGGAGAGGGCTCCTCCGACCAGCCAGCGCGCCCGCGCGGGCCCGGTCGCGGCCCGTGCCTTGGCGGTGAGCGCCAGGCCCAGCATGCACCCGATGGTCGAGACGATATAGGCCGCGATGGGGGTGACCAGGCCATATGAGAAGTGGTCTACGTGGGACATGTTCCAATTTCTGAGTCAGTGGGTGATTTGTTGGATTATGGCAGTTGTTGGTCGTTGTGCGTAAAAGAGGGGGTTTCGCGGAAGAGAAGGGAGGGTTGCGGGTGGCGATAAGGTCCAGGAGTGACGGGGATCGAGGGTCCGTTCTGGCGGGTCATCGCGGTCTTCCGCGTCGCCTCCCTGGTCTACGCGGTCCTGTTGCTGCTGCGCGCGGGCGGATACGCCCACCCGGTGACCGGCTGGCTGGTGATCTGCGTCATGGCGCTGTGGAGCGCGGTGGCGACCTTCGCCTACTCCTCACCCGAACTGCGCGGCCGTACGCTGCTGGCCGCCGACATGGTCGTGACGCTCGGCTGCCTGCTGGCCACCCCGCTGGTCCAGGGCGCCTACCGGACGGGCAGCCTGCCGGTGACCGGCACCTGGATGGGCGGCGCCGTACTGGCCTGGGGCGTGTACGGCGGGCGCCGCGCCGGGGCGGTCGCGGCCCTGGTCGTCTCAGTGGCCGACCTGTGGCTGCACGACCTGCGCGGATCCGGTGTCGGCTTCGAGAACCTGCCGATCAACGGCAGCGTGCTGCTCTTCCTCGCCGGGGTCCTGGTGGGGCACGTCGCCCAGCTCGCCAGGAGGGCCGAGGCGCGCCTGCAACGGGCCATCGAGATCGAGGCCGCGGGGCGCGAACGGGACAGGATCGCCAGGGACATCCACGACTCGGTGCTGCAGGTGCTGGCGCTGGTCCAGCGCAGGGGCCAGGAGATCGGCGGGGAGGCCGCCGAGCTGGGCAGGCTCGCGGGCGAGCAGGAGGCCGCGCTGCGCGAGCTCGTCAGGCTCCGCCCCGAGCCGCCCCGCGACGGCGTCGCCGACCTGCGCGTCCTGCTCCAGGCGTACGGCTCGGCCTCGGTGACCGTCTCGGTCCCCGCGACCCCCATGTCCCTGCCCGAGACCGTCGCGAGGGAGCTGGCCGCGGCGGTCGGCGCCGCCCTGGACAACGTGGCGGGGCACTGCGGCCCGCACGCCCCCGCCTGGGTCTTCGCCGAGAGTGACGACGGCCTGATCACCGTCACGGTCAGGGACGAGGGGCCGGGCATCCCCGCCGGACGCCTTGAGGAGGCCGCCGCGGCCGGGCGGCTCGGCGTCGCCCAGTCCATCAGGGGCCGCGTCACCGATTTGGGCGGCACGGTCACGATCATGTCGTCCCCCGGCGAGGGGACGGAGATCGAGATGTCCGTCCCCGTCCGGTCTAGGCTTGGCGGATGCGCGTGATGGTGGTTGACGACCACCCGATGTGGCGGGACGGCGTGGCCAGGGACCTCACCGAGGCGGGATACGAGGTCGTGGCGACGGTCGGCGAGGGCGCTCAGGCGCTCAGGGCCGCGGCCGCGGTCAGGCCCGAACTGGTCGTCCTCGACCTGCGGCTGCCGGACCTGTCCGGGGTCGAGGTGGCCAGGCGGCTGGCGGCGCACGACCCCCAGCCCCGCATCCTGGTGCTGTCGGCCAGCGGCGAGCAGGAGGACGTGCTTGAGGCGGTCAAGGCGGGAGCCTCCGGATACCTGCTCAAGTCGGCGAGCAGGCAGGAGTTCCTCGACGCGGTCAGCCGTACCGCGCAGGGCGACGCGGTCTTCACCCCGGGCCTGGCCGGGCTCGTGCTGGGGGAGTACCGCAGGCTGGCCGCCCAGCCGGTCCCCGCGGACGGCCCCCGGCTGACCGAGCGGGAGACGCAGGTGCTCCGCCTGGTCGCCAAGGGACTGTCCTACCGGCAGATCGCCGAGCGTCTGGTCCTGTCGCACAGGACCGTGCAGAACCACGTCCAGAACACCCTGAACAAGCTCCAGCTGCACAACCGGGCCCAGCTGATCCGTTACGCCATCGAGAGGGGGCTCGACGGTCCCGGGGGCGACTAAAGTGAGTTGTCTTTATCAGGTAACGCGCGACACTTGGCGTTGTGGCGCGGTCCTGAGGGCTCCCGCCGCGTGACGGCGGTGCCGTGCGCCCCTTTTCCCCTCGAAGTTCCACCGGAGGTTACGCCATGACGATGTCGGCCTTGGGCGAGCCCTGCGTTCTGCTCAAACTGGGCGAGGTCGTCCTCAAGGGAAACAACCGTGAGCTCTTCGAACGCACCCTGCAGTCCAACATCAAGGCCTCCGTCAAGGACCTGGACTTCAAGGTCGATCTGCGGCAGCGTCACGGAGTCATCGCGCTCTTCCTGCCGGAGGGCTCGGGGGTCGAACGGGCCGACGCGGTCGCCGAGCGCGTCGGGAACGTGCCCGGCCTGGTCTGGATCCACCGCGCGTGGCGGGTCGCCAAGGACCCCTCTGCGGTCACCAAGGCGGCGATCGAACTGCTCGCCGACCGGGAGGACGTCCGGCGGGGCGTCTCCTTCGCGGTCCGCTCACGCCGTCGCGACAAGCGCTTCCCGCTGACCTCGATGCAGCTCGACCGGACCGTGGGCGGCGAGCTCAACGACATCTACGGCCTGCCGGTCGACCTGAAGAACCCGCAGCTCGTGGTCTCCATCGAGGTCGACCGTGACGAGGTCTTCGTCTTCACCGGCGGGCAGCCGGGCCAGGGCGGGCTGCCGGTCGGCACCAGCGGCAGGGGCCTGGTGCTGATGTCCGGCGGCATCGACTCCCCGGTCGCGGCCTACCGGATGATGCGCCGGGGCCTGCGAGTGGACTTCCTGCACTTCTCCGGCATCCCGTTCACCACCTCGGAGTCGATCTACAAGGCGTACGCCCTGGCCAGGGCGCTGGACAAGTTCCAGGGCAGGTCCCGCCTGTGGGTCGTCCCCTTCGGCAAGGCCCAGCAGTCCATCAAGGCCTCGGGCCAGGAGCGGCTGGCGGTCATCTCCCAGCGGCGCCTGATGCTCAAGACCGCGGAGGAGGTCGCCCGCCGCCTCAGGGCCGGGGCGCTGGTCACCGGCGACTCGCTGGGGCAGGTCTCCTCCCAGACGCTGCAGAACATCACCGCCCAGGACGACGCGGTCGACATGCCGATCCTGCGCCCGCTCATCGGCCTCGACAAGACGGAGATCATGGCGGAGGCCCGCCGCATCGGCACCCTGCAGATCTCCGAGCTGCCCGACGAGGACTGCTGCACGCTCCTGGCGCCCCGCAGGGCGGAGACCGCCGCCAAGATCGCCGATCTGAAGCAGATCGAGCGACGCCTGGACGCCGAGGAGCTCGCCGTGCAGCTGGCCGGTTCCCTGCAGGAGTACAAGCTGCAGGTGTGAGGCCTCAGACGGGCTTGAAGGGGTCGTGCTCCGTCAGGAGCTTCTCCAGCCGCGCCCGGTCGACGCGGCTGGTGACGTCGGTCAGTTCCTGACGGTCGCGCACGCACTTGGCCAGGGTGAAGGCCGAGGTGACGACGTACAGGACGCCGATGCCGAGGAAGGCGCGAACCCAGGCCTCGACCGGGAGGTAGGCGACTCCGATGGCGACCGCCGAGACGGAGACGCAGAAGGACAGGACCGACTGGATGTAGAAGGCGCCGGTGTGCCGTGGCTGGATCGTCTTGGTCATGCCCCAACGATCCCCGGCCGCCGGCCGTGACACCTGGGTGTTCCTACTTAATTACCGGTGAGTACGATGCTACTGGCGAGTACGGCCCACGGGCCGGGCCGTACTCGCCGGTGGTCGTCAGGCGGTGGCGAGGGCGTCGCCGGTCGCCGTCTTGCCGAGCAGCGGGGGCAGGGCGCGCATCACCTCGGAGAGCTCCTCAAGATCACTCTGGACCAGTGCCTGCGGGCCGTCGCACAGGGCCAGCTCGGGCTGCGGGTGCACATCGATGATCACTCCGTCCGCCCCGACGGCGATGGCCGCCCGGGTCAGCGGGAGCACAAGGTCACGCCGTCCGCCCGAGTGGGACGGGTCGATGATGACCGGCAGGTGGGAAAGCCGCTGGGCCACCGGAACCGCGGAGACGTCAAGGGTGTTGCGGGTGGCCGTCTCGAAGGTGCGGATGCCGCGCTCGCACAGCACGATGTCGAGGTTGCCGCGCTGGGCGATGTACTCGGCCGCCATCAGCCACTCCTCGATGGTGGCGTTCATGCCGCGCTTGAGCATGACCGGCTTGCCGATCCCGCCGACCGCCTGCAGCAGCGCGAAGTTCTGCGCGTTGCGGGTGCCGATCTGCAACATGTCCGCGTAGGAGGCGACAAGTTCGACGTCGTGGGCGTCCACGACCTCGGTCACGATGGGCAGCCCGGTCTGCTCGCGCACGTCGGCGAGGATGCGCAGGCCCGCCTCGCCCAGTCCCTGGAAGGCGTAGGGGGAGGTGCGGGGCTTGTAGGCGCCCCCGCGCAGCAGGGTCGCACCCGCGGCCTTGGCCATGAGCGCCGCGTCGAGCGTCTGCTGCGGCGTCTCGACCGCGCACGGGCCGGCGATCAGGGTGACCAGGCCCGGCCCGATCGGCACGCCGCCGACCCTGACCGTGGAGCGCTCGGGGTGGTTGTCCCGGCTGACGAGCTTGTAGGGGGCCGTCACCCTCATCACCTCGGCGACTCCGCGCATGCCCTTCAGGTTGAGCGCGCCGAACTGCTCCACGTCGCCCACGAGGCCGATGATCGTACGGCTGACGCCACGGCTGACGAAGGCGTCGCCGCCCGCGGTGCCGATGATCTCCACGATCGCCTCGATGTCGCCCTGTGTGGCGTCGGGGCCCATGACGATGACCATGTCTCTCCTTCGCTGATCCGGTGGAAGTTCCGGGAAAACGAAAGGCCCCGAGTCCGTTGTCCGGACCCGGGGCCTTCACGTTCGCCTGGCTGTCTAGCGCAGCATCTGGAGGCGAACGGTCCGACCCACGGGTCCGTCGCCATACCAAAACCAGAACGCAGTACGCATCGCGGGCAATAGTAGCGCACCGCCGGGAGGCGACGGCGAGGGGCCGGGGAACCATGGCGGGCCCGTGAACGCCGGGTGACACCGGCGACGCGTTAGCGGGTGGCCGCCGCGAGGGCGGTGGACGCACGATGGCAGGATTGCCCCGAGTGATCGGGGCGCGACGGCGAGGGGAGTGATGGTGGAGCAGCCCGAACCTCCGGGGGAGGATGCGCGCCTGCCTCCCGGCCAGTACGTTCCCCGGGGCTATCCGGTGATCCACTACGGGAGGGTGCCCACCTTCCGGCCCGCCTCCTGGCGGCTGCAGGTGATGGGGGCCACGGCCTCCGGGGAGCCGCACGGCTTCACCTGGCCCGAGTTCTCCGAGCTGCCCCGCACCACCGTCGTCGCGGACTTCCACTGCGTCACCAAGTTCTCGGTCATGGGGAACGAGTGGCGCGGCGTCTCGGCCGCCACGCTGATGGAGCTGGTCCCTCCGGCCCCCGAGGTCAGGCACGTCATGATCTGGGCCGAGTACGGCTACAGCGCCAACGTGCGGATGAGCGACTTCGCCCGCGACCACACGCTGTTCGCCCTCGAACTCGGCGACAAGCCGATCACCCCGGAACGCGGCTTCCCCGTCCGCGCCCTGGTTCCCCACCTCTACGCCTGGAAGAGCGTCAAGTGGGTGCGCGCCATCGAGTACCTCGTGGAGGACAGGCGCGGCTTCTGGGAGGAGCGCGGTTACCACAACGTCGCCGATCCGTGGCGGGAGCAGCGCTACTCCTATCAGGAGGAACCGGGTGAAGGGCCGCCGTGATCGGCGTTCTTGCCTGATTGACAGGCGGGTTTGACTACGGTTTCCCGCATGTCGACCAGTGTCTGGGCGCTGCTCTGCGCCGTCAGGACTCTCCTGGGATTCGTTGTGCCGGGCCGTACCCCCGTCTTCCCCCGGCGCGCGGGCGGCTCACCGGACGAGGCCACCTTCGCGACCCTGCACGTCGCCGCGCTGGCGGCCCCCTCCCTGCGCGCGGGCCTGACGCGCGACTCGGCCCGCAAGACGATCAGGCACCTGCGCGCCCTGCTGGGCGCGGGCGCCATCGCGGTGACGGACGTGGACGGCGTGCTCGCCTGGGACGGCGAGGTGGACTGCCAGCGTGAGCACGCCCCGGGCCACGCCCGTGCGGTCCTGGCCTCGGGCAGGCCGCGTGTGGTGACCGGGCACGCCCTGTCCTGCGACGTCCCCGGATGCGCGATCAGAGGGGCGGTCGTCGTCCCGCTCACCGTGGACAGGCGGGTCGTCGGAGCGCTGGCCGCCTACGACTCGGCCGTCGGCCCCTCACTGGTCAGGACCGTCACCGAGGTCGCCCGCTGGGTGTCGTGCCAGCTCGAACTGGCCGAGCTGGACTCCTCACGGCGGCGTGCGATGGAGGCGGAGACCCGGGCCCTGCGGGCGCAGATCTCCCCGCACTTCATCTACAACTCGCTGACCACCATCGCCTCGTTCGTCCGCACGGACCCGGAGCGGGCCCGCGAGCTGCTGATGGACTTCGCCGACTTCACGAGATACGCCCTGCGCCGTGAGCGTGACTTCACCACCCTCGCCGACGAGCTGCACTGCGTCGACCGCTACCTGCTGCTGGAGCGCGCCAGGTTCGGGGAACGGCTCCGTTTCACCGTCAGGGTGGCCCCGGAGGTGCTCTCGGTCCCGGTGCCGTTCCTGTGCCTGCAGCCGCTCGTCGAGAACGCCATCAAGCACGGCATGGGCGAGACCGGGGGGTGTGGTGAGGTGCGGGTGCTGGCCTCGGACGCGGGCTCAGAGGCGCACGTCAGCGTTGAGGACGACGGACTCGGCATGGACCCGGAGCGGGCCAGGCTGCTGCTGGGCGACGACTCGCGGAACGAACGGGGTGAGGGCGGGATAGGCCTGGCCAACGTGGACGTACGGCTGCGCCACATCTACGGCGAGGACTACGGGCTCGTCGTGGAGACCGCGCCCGGCGCGGGCACCAAGGTGCGGCTGCGCCTTCCCAAGCTCTCCTGCCGGGCATAGCTAATTGTAGTCATCTCGTTACGCTAAGTTTCCTCTTCCCTTGCGAGAAGGCGGCCGTAGCGGGCAGCGTGGGGCCATGTTGAGAGTCCTGGCTGTCGACGACGAGGTCCCCGCGCTGGAGGAACTGGCCTACCTCCTGCGTCAGGACCCCCGCATCGAGCACGTCTTCACCGCCTCGGGAGGGGTGAACGCGCTGCAGGACATGGTCCAGATGATCGGGGCGGGCGAACGGCTCGACGGAGTCTTCCTCGACATCAGGATGCCCGGCCTCGACGGCCTCGACATGGCCCGTCTCATCGGCGGTTTCCCCAACCCGCCCCGGCTGGTGTTCGTCACGGCGCACGAGGACTGCGCCGTCCAGGCCTTCGAGCTTGAGGCGGTCGACTACCTCCTCAAGCCCGTCAGGCCCGACCGGCTGGCGGAGGCCGTACGGCGTCTCGAATGCGCCGCGCAGGCGTCGGAAGGGCCGGAGATCGACGACGTCATCCCGGTCGAACTCGGCGGCAGGACCAGGTTCGTCCCCCAGCAGGCGGTCAGGTTCGCCAAGGCGAAGGGCGACTACGTGCGGCTGCACACCGTCGACGGCGACTACCTGGTGCGCATGTCGCTGGCCGCGCTCGAACGCCGCTGGGCCTCCTCCGGTTTCATACGTGTGCACCGCAGCACGCTGGTCTCCGCGCGGCACGTGAGCGAACTGCACTTCGACGGCGGCCGGGTGACACTGCGGGTGGGCGCGGAGACGCTGCCCGTCAGCCGCCGCCACACCCGCCGGGTCAGGGAGCGGCTCGTCCGTCAGCTCCAGGACCGTCCGGCCTCCCAGGGGACGCTCGGTTGATGTTTGTCAGGCGCTGCCTGACGGTATAGGCTCGCGGCGATGCTTGTCAGGGTGGGCCTGACAGCCATACGTGTGGAGGGTCGTATGCCCGTGACGTCTTTCGCCGAGCAGGAGATCCACTGCTCCTTCTGCGCCAAGCCGAAGACCGAGGTGGAGAAGGTGATCGCCGGTCCCGGCGTCTACATCTGCAACGAGTGCGTCGACCTCTGCGTCGCGATCCTCGCCGAGACCCGGACGTCCACGGCCGAGCAGGGCGAGCCGGAGAAGCCCGGCGAGGCCGGCGGGCGGGAGAAGCCGGAGGAGGAGGTCCCCGGCATCCCCTGGCCCGAGGGCATGACCGAGGAGGAGATCCTCGCCCACCTGCCCCGCGTCGCGGCGGCGAGCGCCAGGGTCGAGGGCGACCTGCGGGCCTGGATCGAACGGCTGCGCGGGCGCGGGGTCACCTGGGCCAGGATCGGTGCCGCCCTGGGCATGACGCGTCAGTCGGCCTGGGAGCGCTTCTCCGGCGAGGAGTGACCCCTCGCGGGCCGGGGTGGTCCGGCCGCGAGGTATCGTAATTGCGAAAATTCGCAATTACGTAGGTGTGTCCCCCCGGGCCGCGCCGCGATCGAAGGGATGACGTGAGTACGGCTTTCGCCGCGGCGATCAGAGAACGGGCGCGCCAGGCCTGGCAGGCCCTGCAGCAGGCCCGTGAGGACGACGACGTGCACGCCGGCCTGGCGGCCAAGAACGAGTGGGAGGACGTCCGGCGTCTGGCCCGCGAACACGGAGTGAGCCTCGACCTCGGCCCCCAGGCCGAGGAGGAGGCGGACTCGTGATGTCGGTACCGCTGTACGAGGCCAAGGCGGAGCTGTTCCGGCTGCTGGGGCACCCGGTGCGCATCCGGGTGCTGGAGCTGCTGCAGGACGGCCCCAGGCCGGTACGGCAACTGCTGGCCGAGATCGAGGTCGAGCCGACCGGCCTGTCCCAGCACCTGGCGGTGCTGCGCCGTTCCGGGCTGGTCACCGCGCAGCGCGAGGGCAGCACCGTGGTCTACGCGCTGGCCGGTGGGCGCGTCGCGGGCCTGCTGCGGGCGGCGCGCGAACTCCTGACGGAGAAGCTGACCGGGCAGAACGAACTGCTCGACGAACTGCTGCGGGACAGGGCGGGGAGCGGCACGTCGTGAACACGGTGGTTTCGCCGGGTGGCCGCCTGCGCGCGCTGCTGCCCGGCAGGGCGGACATGGCCGCGATGGCCCGCCGCCCGGGCAGGGACCTGCTGGCCGGGCTGACGGTGGCGATCGTGGCGCTGCCGCTGGCCCTCGGGTTCGGCATCTCCTCGGGACTCGGCGCGGCGGCCGGGCTGGCCACCGCGGTGATCGCGGGCACGGTCGCCGCGTTCTTCGGTGGATCCGGCCTGCAGGTGTCCGGCCCGACCGGGGCGATGACGGTGGTGCTGGTGCCGATCGTGCACGAGCACGGCGCCTCGGGAGTGCTGACCGTCGGCGTGATGGCCGGGCTGCTGCTGATCGCGCTGGCGCTGGCCCGTGCCGGACGGTACATGGCGCTGGTGCCCGCCCCGGTGGTCGAGGGTTTCACCCTCGGCATCGCCTGCGTGATCGGGCTCCAGCAGGTCCCGGCGGCGCTCGGCGTCCCGACGCCCGAGGGGGAGAAGGTCACGGTCGTGGCCTGGCGGGCCGTGCTCGACTTCGCCGCCGACCCCGGGGGATGGGCCCCGGCGATCGCGGCCGGGGTGGTCGCGACGATGCTCGTGGGCGCCAGATGGCGGCCGACCGTCCCCTTCTCCCTGCTGGCCGTGGCGGGCGCGACCGTCGTGGTCGAGCTGACCGGGATCGAGGCGAGCCGGATCGGCGAACTGCCCGCCGGGCTTCCCGCCCCCTCACTGTCCTTCCTCGACCCCGCGGCCCTGGGGTCGCTCCTGGCCCCGGCCGTCGCGGTGGCCGCGCTGGCCGGGCTTGAGTCGCTGCTGTCGGCCGCGGTCGCCGACGGAATGAGCGTCAACCACCGGCACGACCCCGACCGGGAGCTGTTCGGGCAGGGACTGGCCAACGTGTTCGCGCCGATGTTCGGCGGCGTCCCGGCGACCGGCGCGATCGCCCGTACCGCCGTCAACGTCCGCTCGGGCGCCCGTTCGCGGCTGGCCGCGCTGGCGCACGCCGTGATCCTGGGCCTGATCGTGTTCACCGCCGCCGGGCTGGTCGCCAGGATCCCGCTGGCCGCGCTGGCCGGGGTGCTGCTGGCCACCGCGATCCGGATGGTCGAGGTCGGCTCGGTCGTCGCCATGCTGCGCTCGACCCGCGGCGACGCCGTGGTGCTGGCGCTGACCGCCGTCGCCACCCTGGCGCTCGACCTGGTCCAGGCGGTCATCCTCGGCCTGATCGTGGCCGGGGCACTGGCGCTGCGGGCCGTCGCCCGCGACGTCCGCCTTGAGGCCATGCCGCTGCGGCCCGACCTGCCCGGTGACCACACCGACGAGGAACACGCCCTGCTGGCCGAGCACATCGTCGCCTACCGCCTGGACGGGCCGCTGTTCTTCGCCGCGGCCCACCGTTTCCTGCTGCAGCTGTCGGAGGTCGCCGACGTCTCGGTGGTCATCCTGCGCATGTCCAGGGTCACCACCGTGGACGCCAGCGGCGCCCTGGTCCTGGCCGACGCCATCGGGCGGCTACGACGGCGCGGCATCACCGTCTACGTCTCGGGCATCCGCGACGGCCACCACCAGCCGCTGAACGCCCTGGGTGTCATCGCGGACCTCGACGAGGCCGGACACGTCTTCGCCACCACCCCGCAGGCCATCGCCGCGGCCCGTGACCACCTCCATCGCACCGGGGTGCTGGCCGCAGGACCGGCCTGACCGGCCGGGGGGAGGCGTCCCAAGGAGGGGCTACCGCTCGTCGTCCGGGCGCTGCCGCTCGTCGCCTCCGAACGCTCCGTACATCGACGACTACGCACCGTTAATCGCGCTGGTCAAAAAATGGTGAGTCGTCCTCGGAGCACCCCCTCTAGTGTTCCGTACGTCGGAGAGCCAAACCCGCGGCACCGGAGAGGGGGAGAGAGCCGAAAGGCTCGAGAACACCTGGTGCGCGGAAACCCGAGGTGACCTCCAAGCGCGGTCACCCATTGCCGGGCCCCCAACCGGGGGGAAGGGGGCCCGGCGGCCTCCGGTGTGACGGGACGCCCGCGCCGACCCGCGGGGGCGGGTCCGAGCGATCCGGTCACGCGCGGGGGCGGCCGGATTGCGGGCGGCGGCGTCCCGTCACACCCGGGGACCCGAGGGCACCGGTGCCCGGCGGAGACCCTTGAGCGTCTCGATGTCCTGGCGGGCGGCGGAACCGGGGGTCTCGACGCAGACCGGCACCCCCGCCACCACCGGATGACACAGCAGGTGACCGAAGGGCCGCACGCCGATGTGGCCCGTGCCGATGTTCGCGTGCCGGTCCTTCTTGGAACCGCACACGTCCATGGAGTCGTTGGCGTGGACCAGCCCCAGCCGTCCGGGGGCGAACCCGTGCAGGGCGTCGAGGGTCTCGGCGACCCCGGCGGCGGTGGACAGGTCGTGCCCGGCCGCGAAGGCATGACAGGTGTCCAGGCAGACACGGGCCCTCGGATGCCAGTCGAGGGCCGCGAGGTAGGGCTCCAGGTCCTGGACGGTCGCGCAGAGCATCGCGCCCTGTCCCGCCATCGGCTCGAGCAACAGGTCCGGGCCGTCGTCCGGGATCTCGTCGAGCAGCGGGAGCAGACGCTCACGCAGCCTGCGCAGGGCCTTCTCACGGGGGTCGGTCACCGCGGACCCGGTGTGGACGACCACCCCCCGGGCGCCGATCGCGCGGGCCCGCCGGAGGCAGTGCCGTACGGTGTCCGCCGACCGGTCCAGAGTCTGCTGGTTGGGGGAACCCATGTTGACGAGGTAGGGCGCGTGCACGAAACACGGCATGCCGGACTCACGCAACAGGGCGTCCTCGGCGGGGTCGCCCTCGGCGAGCGCCCAGCCGCGCGGATTGGTGACGAACACCTGGATCACCTCGGCGCCGATCTCCGAGGCCGCCCGCAGGCCGCCCGTGGCCAGGCCACCGGCGACGGAGACGTGTCCGCCGATGAGGGACACGGAACTCATGGTGGAGCCAGTCTAGGGGCGTCCCGTCCGGGGACTCGCACCCGTCACCCATGTCCCGGCGGCGTGGTGTGATGATGGGCGTCCAGCACGCGGAAGGCGGCGCACGCCGTCGTCCGCCCGTTTTTCGCCGCAGGGGAGCAGGGTTGTCTCAGTCGCCGGGCCACGTCGTCGTCGCCCCGGACAAGTTCAAGGGGTCGCTGAGCGCGGCCGAGGTCGCCGCGCACGTGGCGAGGGGGCTCGGCCCCGGCGTCACCGTGGTCACGCTGCCGGTCGCGGACGGCGGCGACGGCACCGTCGAGGCCGTCGTCGCGGCCGGGTTCACCCGGGTGGAGATCCAGGTCGCGGGCCCCACGGGAGAGCCGGTGCGCGCCGCCTACGCCTGGCGGGAGGCCGCCCAGGGCGAGCCAGGGCCGACCGCGGTCGTCGAGCTGGCCGAGGCGTCCGGACTGCGCGTACTGCCCCGGCGGGGAGACGGCCCCGGCTTCGCCCCCCTCACCGCGACCACCCGCGGCACCGGCGAACTGGTCGCCGACGCCCTGCGGCGCGGAGCCCGCCGGATCGTGCTCGGCCTCGGCGGCAGCGCCTCGACCGACGGCGGGACGGGCATGATGCGGGCCCTCGGCGTCCGCTTCCTGGACGCGGAGGGAGCGGAACTGCCCGAAGGCGGCGCGGCCCTGCGCGAACTGGACAGGATCGACACCTCGGGGACCGTTCCCCTGGAGGGCGTCGAGTTCGTCGTCGCCTGTGACGTGGACAACCCCCTGCTCGGCCCGTACGGCGCCGCCGCCGTCTACGGCCCGCAGAAGGGCGCCGGTCCCGAGGAGGTGGAGCTGCTGGAACGGGCCCTGGCCAGGCTCGCCGCCGTCGCCACGCACACCCACGGCCTGGCCGGTGCCGTCGAGCACGACGGCGTCGTCCGCTCCATGGGCGTGGCGGGCATGCCGGGCGCGGGCGCGGCGGGTGGAACGGGCTTCGCGGCCCTGGCCTTCCTGCGTGCCGCCTTCAGGCCCGGCATCGAGTATCTGCTCGACCTGCTCGGCTTCGACCGACGGCTCGACGGCGCCCGCCTCGTCATCACCGGCGAGGGCGCGCTGGACGAGCAGACCCTGCGCGGCAAGGCGCCCGCCGGGGTCGCCTCCGCGGCGGCGAAGGCGGGGGTGCCGGTCGTCGCGGTGTGCGGCCGGTGCGACCTCGGCGAGGAGGAGCTGAACGCCGCGGGCATCACGGCGGCCTATCCGCTCACCGCCGTCGAACCCGACCCGGCCGTGTGCCTGGCCGAGGCGGGTCCCCTGCTCGAACGGCTCGCGGAGACCGTCGCGCGCGAACGGCTCTGACCCCGCCCGCCCGGAGGCCTCTCAGTGCCCCCTCAGTGCCCCCTCAGCACCTCTTTCAGTGCCTCTTTCAGTGCCAGATGGTGACCTGGGTCCCGGACGGCACCTGCTGGCCGCCCGGCGGGCGCTGGGCCAGGACCCTGCCCCTGCCCAGCCCCTTGCGCACGGTCACCTTCATCCCCGCGGCGCGAAGCTCCTCGCGCGCCGCCTTGACGTCCTTGAACATCACGTTGGGGACGACGGCCAGGGGCTGGGCCACGTCTCCGCCGTCGTCTCCCGGCACGGAGTTGTTGATCTCCCAGGGCCAGTGCCACTGGGGGTTGTTGCACAGCGACACGGTGAGCCTGATGGTCGCGCCCGCGTCGATCTCCGCGTTCGGCTGCGGGTCCTGGGCGATGACCGTGCAGGGCTGGGCGGCGTCGGTCTGCTCGACGAACTCGGGCACGAAACCCGCGCCGCGCAGCAGGGCGTCGGCCTGGTCGCGAGGCATGCCCTTGAGATCGGGCGCGACCAGGCCCGCGCTCACCAGCAGGTCGATCTTGGTGCCCTCCTTGACCCGGTTGCCCACGGCGGGGACGGTCCGCATGACCTGCCCGCGGGGCACGGTGTTGCTGGGCTGCTTCTTGACGTCGTCGACGGTCAGCGTCACCCTCGCCAGGTCCGACCTCGCCTGGGCCTCGGTCATGCCGATCACGTTGGGCACCACGACCCGCTTGGGGCCGTCCGAGGGGAACAGGACGATCTTGGACTGCTTGTCCACCGTGGTGCCCGCGATCGGATCGGTCCTGATCACGTTGCCCTTCTGCACCTTCTCGTCGTTCTCCGGCTTGCCGATCTCGACGAGGAAGCCGAGAGCCCTGGCCTCGCTCTGGGCGACGTTGACGTTCTTGCCGGTGAGCACCGGGACGACGATCGTGGTGTTCTGGGAGAACAGCCAGCCGGTCACCCCGACCGCGATCACCATCACCACGGCCAGCGCGACGAGGTACCAGTTCGGCCGGAACCCCCTGCGCGCGGGCGCGGGCGGGCGCGGGTGCGGGTCGGCCGCGGGGCCGGTGAGCAGGTCACCCCGTGGCTGGATCAGCGTGTGGTTGACGCCTCCCGCCGCGGGGGCGGCGGGAGGCTGACGGAACCCGGCGGCGGCCGTGTGCCCTCCGGTGGGCCCGGTCGGCTGCCCTCCCGCGTGCCCGGCCACGGGGGCGCTGTCCCTGGGCAGCGTCCGGTGCGCCTCGACCGCGGCGACCAGCAGCGCGGTCGCGTCCACGGGGCGCAGCGCGGGGTCGCGCGCCGTCGCCTGGGCCACCAGCGTGTCCAGCAGCGGCGGAATGTCCGGCAGCAGCGAGGAGGGCGCGGGCACGGTGTCGTGGACGTGCCGGTAGGCCACCGACATCGGCGTCTCACCCTCGTACGGCTGATGCCCCGTGACCAGCTCGAACAGCATGATCCCGGCGGAGTAGACGTCGCTGCGGGCGTCGGCGGAGCCGGAGGTCACCTGCTCGGGCGACATGTAGCCGATGGTGCCGATCATGACACCGGTGCGCGTCTGGTTCGTCGCCTCGATCGCGCGGGCCAGGCCGAAGTCCACGACCTTGACCCGCCCGTCGTCGGCGAGCAGCACGTTCTCCGGCTTGACGTCCCGGTGGATCATCCCGGCCTGGTGGGCGGCGCCCAGCGCGGCGAGGACCGGGATCATGACCTCCAGGGCCTCGCGGGCCGGCAGCCTGCCCCGCTCGCGGAGCACGTCGCGCAGGGTGCGCCCGGGGACGTACTCCATCGACAGGTAGACGTTGCCCCCGTCCGTGCCCTGGTCGAACACGTGCACCACGTTGGGGTGCGACAAACTCGCCACCGACTTGGCCTCGCCGATGAACCTGCGCACGAACGCGGGGTCCTCGGCGAGAGTGCGGTGCATCACCTTCACGGCGACCGTGCGGTCGAGCCGGACGTCCAGAGCCAGGTATACGGTCGCCATCCCGCCCCGGGCGATCCGGGACTCGACGCGGTAACGCCCGTCGAGGAGTTTCCCGACCAGGGGGTCCGTAAGCGTCGTGTCCACCCGGCAGAGTTTACGGGCGATTTGGCGCCCACAGGGTCGGCGTGTTCGAAACCGATGCGGAGAAGTTGACCGATCCCTAAGGAGTCATGGGGGATGAGGCCTCGGCGTACCTGCGGCGCGGGATACGGCCCGCGGCCCTGGCCGTACGGCCCGCGACGACCGCGGAGCGCATGGCGCGGGCCATCAGGTCGGGACGCCTCGCCCTGGTCACGGCGGTCGCGAGCAGGACGGCGTCACAGCCGAGCTCCATCGCCAGCGCCGCGTCGCTCGCGGTGCCGATCCCGGCGTCGAGGATCACCGGAACGCCCGCCGCCTCCACGATGAGTTCGATGTTGTGCGGGTTCCTGACGCCCAGACCGGAACCGATCGGCGCGCCGAGCGGCATCACCGCCGCGCACCCGGCCTGTTCGAGCCTGCGGGCCAGGGCGGGGTCGTCACCGATGTAGGGGAGCACGACGAAGCCCTCGGCGACCAGCCGTTCGGCGGCGTCGAAGGTCTCGATGGGGTCGGGCAGCAGGGTGCGCTCGTCGGAGATGACCTCCAGCTTCACCCAGTTCGTCTCCAGGGCCTCCCTGGCCAGCCGCGCGGTCAGCACCGCCTCCCCCGCGGTGAAGCAGCCCGCGGTGTTCGGCAGGACCTTGATGCCGCGCCTGCGCAGCACGTCGAGCACCGAGCCCCGCGCGGACGGGTCCAGGCGCCGCATCGCGACCGTGGTCAGCTCGGTGCCCGAGGCGGCCAGCGCCTGTTCGAGGACGTCGAGCGAGGGGGCGCCCCCGGTGCCCATGATGAGCCGCGAGGAGAACTTCTCCCCGCCGATGACCAGGTCGTCGTCCGGGTTCGTCAGTGTGTCCTCAAGCATGTCCCTCAGCCTCCCTGCACCGCGGTGAGCACCTCGACCCGGTCGGCCTCGGCGAGCGTCGTGGAGTCCCACGCGCCGCGTGAGACCACCTCGTCGTTCACCGCGACGGCCACGCCGCTCCTGGCCTCGGTCAGCCGCTGTACGGCCAGCGCCACGGTCGCCCCCCTGGGCAGCTCGTGGGCGGTTCCGTTGATCGTCACGTTCATCGGTGCTCCTGGAAACGCAGTGGAGAGCAGATCGCCCGCAGTTCGTCCTCCTCGCCGGGTGGCGCGCCGGGGGAGTGCGCCTCGGACGAGGACGGTGGGAAGAGAAGGTCGGCGGTGAGCGGGGCGAGCAGGACGCCGCCTCTGTGGTGGCCGGTGGCCAGCGACAGACCGGCGGCGGCCGACGGCCCGACCAGCGGCAGGTTGTCCGGGGTGCCCGGACGCAGGCCCGCGACCACGTCGTGGACCTGGAGCTCGGTGACGCCGGGAACGAGCTCCCGCGCGTCGCGCAGCAGCTCCCACAGGCCTCCCGCGGTCACCCGGGTGTCGAAGCCCATCTCCTCCTGGGTCGCCCCGACGACCACCTCCCCGTCGCCGCGCGGCACCAGGTAGACGGGGGAGCCGTGCACCACGCCGCGCACGCACCGCCCCAGGATCGGGGTGGCCGAACGCAGCCGCATGATCTGTCCCTTGACCGGCCGCACCGGCGGCACCGCGTCGGGCGGCAGCCCCTCAAGGCCGCCCGACCAGGCGCCGGCGGCCAGGACCACCAGGTCCGCGCCGATGGTCTCGCCGGAGGCGAGCCGTACGCCGGTGACCCGCTCCGCGGCGTCGGTCGTGAGCCCGGCGACGCGGGAGCGGACCAGCGCGCCGCCGCGCCGCTGCAGCGCCGTCAGCAGCGCCTTGACGACCCTTCGCGGGTCGACCCAGGAGTCGCCGCCGGCCAGCAGGCCACCGCGCACCGACGGGGCGAGCATCGGCTCCAGGCGGCGGCACTCGCGGCCCGTGAGCCGTTCCGCGGGCAGGCCGAGCTTGTCGACGAAGGCGGCCAGCTCGTCGAGCGCGGCCAGATCGTCGGAACCGAAGGCGACGTCGAGCGTCCCCAGGGCCCGGTAGTCCAGGTCGAGGCCGCCGTCCTCGGTCAGGTCGGCGGCGAAGGCGGGCCATCTGGCCAGGGAGGCCAGCCCGAGGCGCAGCAGGGGCTCCTCGGTGTAGGTCACCTCGCTGACCGGCGCCAGCATGCCCGCCGCCGCGTGCGAGGCCCCCGAGCCGGGGTCGGGGTCGGCCACGGCCACCCGTGACCCCCTCCTGGCCGCACGCCAGGCCACGGAGAGCCCGGCGACGCCTCCGCCGATGACGAGCACGTCGAAGTGGTGTGACATTCGTACCCTCCGCTCCCTTCGCCGGCATGACCCGGATCAGGTTCCTGGCGGTCGAGGGCCGCTGACGGTCACGCCGGGATCATCGCCGCCGGACGCGCGCCCCGTGCGCCGGCACGGTGTATCAGCACGTCAAATGGCCTTCGATGGTCCGCGTCGCCCCGTAGCCCTCCTCTCAGCCCGGTGCGCTCCGGGCTCCCGCGCGTCTGCTCGCTTCCACCTTAAGGGCTGTGGTGACGCCCTCACTGCGTTGGATGCGAGCTAAATACCGTTTTCGTTATCAAACAGCTAATGGCAGAGGATCGGGCAGGGCGCTTAGGCTCGTGAGTTGTGAATCATGTCGTGGTGGTTGGCGCCGGCCTGGCCGGCGTGCGCAGTGTCGAGGCGTTACGAGCCCGAGGGTTCGCCGGCACGATCACATTGATGGGCGAGGAGGCACACCGCCCCTACGACCGTCCCCCGCTGTCGAAGTCCGTCCTGCTGGGGGAGACGGACTCCACGGTCGTCGACTCCGATCTCGACGCGCTTGAGGTCGACTTCCGCCCGGGGGTGGCCGCGAAGGGACTGCGGCCGGGCGTGGTCGAGACCACCGAGGGCGAGGTGGCCTACGACGGACTGGTCATCGCCACCGGCGCCCGTCCCGTCCGGTTGCGCGGCGACGGCGAGCAGCACGTGCTTCGCACCATCGACGACGCGCTCGCCCTGCGCGAGCGGCTCGTCGCGGGCGTGCGCGTCGCCGTCATCGGGGCGGGCTGGATCGGCGCCGAGGTCGCCACCGCCGCCCACAGGGCGGGCTGCGAGGTGACCGTCGTCGAGGCAGCCGACCTGCCGCTCTCCCAGGCCCTGGGGGCCGTCGGCGGGCACACCGCCCGCTGGTACGAACAGGCGGGCGTCGAGCTGCGCCTGGGCGTCCAGGTCGCCTCCGTCGACCACGACGGGCTCACCCTGGCCGACGGCTCACGGGTCAGGGCGGACGTGGTCGTCACCGGCGTCGGCGTACGGCCCGCCGTCGAGTGGCTGGCGGGCTCCGGTGTCGAGCTGGACAACGGCGTCGTCACCGACGAGCACCTGCGCACCTCGCTGCCCGGGGTGGTCGCCGTAGGCGACTGCGCCGCCTGGTGGTCGCGCCGCTACGACCGCCGCCTGCGGGTGGAGCACTGGGACACCGCGCTGGGCGCCCCGGAGGTCGCGGTGGCCGCGCTCATGGGCGGAGACGCGGTCTACGACCCGGTGCCCTACTTCTGGTCGGAGCAGTTCGGCCACATGGTGCAGTACGCCGGGCACCACGACGACGGCAACGACGGCGAGCGCCTCGTCCTGCGCGGCGACCCGGAGGGCGGCTCCAGGTGGGGGGCCTGCTGGGTCCGCGGCGACGGCAGGCTGGCCGCGGTCCTGGCGGTGAACCGCCCCCGCGACCTCCTGCAGGGGCGCCGTCTCATCGAGGGCGGCCAGCGGCTCGACGCCGTTCGCCTGGCCGATCCGGCGGTGGCGCTGCGCGACTGCACGGTCGCTTAACCTGCCCACCGGGTGTTTGGCGGAAGGCACGATGTGGTAGTGGTGGATTCGTGACGCTTTCTGTTGCGCAGATCGACCGGGAAACAGACCAACTGGTGGGCGAGTGGCTCACCTTGACCGAGGTCGCCAGGAGACTCAACCTCAGCGCCGGTCGCGCGAAGCAACTTCTCAAGGACCGCAAGCTCATCGGAGTGCGAAGGGGCGGGGGCGAGCCACAGGTTCCCGCCGCCTTCCTCGGCAAGGACGACGTGGTGAAGGGGCTGCCAGGCACGCTCACCGTGCTGCTCGACGCCGGATACGACGACGTCGAGTCGCTCCGGTGGCTCTTCACCCCAGACGAGACCCTCCCGGGGTCCCCGGTGGACGCGATAGTCGCGGGCCGCCACACCGAGGTCAAGAGACGTGCCCAGGCGCTCGCTTTCTGACGCCCGCCTCTACCTCTGCACCGACGGGCGCCGTGAGCGCGGAGACCTGGCCGACTTCCTCGACGCCGCCCTCGCGGGCGGGGTCGACATCGTCCAGCTACGTGAGAAGGGCCTTGAGGCCAGGGAGGAACTCGCCCTCCTTGAGGTCTTCCGCGAGGCCTGTGACCGCCACGGCAAGCTGCTCGCGGTCAACGACAGGGCCGACATCGCTCACGCCGCCCGTCCCGACGTGCTCCACCTCGGACAGGACGACCTGCCGGTGCGGGCCGCCCGCGACATCCTCGGCGACGACATCCTCATCGGGCGTTCCACTCACGCCCCGCAGGAGGCCTCAGCCGCGGCCGTCGAAGCGGGAGTCGACTACTTCTGCTGTGGTCCCGTCTGGCCGACGCCGACCAAACCGGGAAGGCACGCCCCCGGCCCCGCGCTGCTCAGGCACGCCGCGGCGCTGGAGACGGAACGCCCCTGGTTCGGCATCGGCGGTGTCGACCTGTCCAACCTCGACGAGGTCATGTCGTACGGCGTGCGCCGGGTCGTGGTCGTGCGGGCCATCACCGAGGCGGACGACCCGAAGGCCGCCGCCGGGGAGTTCAGGCGGCGCCTGACCGCCGGGCTCACCTGATCCGCATCCGACCGGTCCGGGCCCGGTGGACGCCGGGCCCGGCCTCAGGTGCGACGTGACGTCGCGGCCACGGCCAGATCGGCCAGGGCCGTACGGGACCGCGGGGTGATCGGGGCGCCGTCGAGCGAGACGAGGGCGTGGTCGAGATATTCCTTGATCATGCTCTCGCACGCCGCCAGGGCCCCGGTCTCCTCGATGATCTGACGCAGCCTGGCGACCCCGGCGGCGTCCAGGTCGGGGTCGCCGAGCGTCTCCTCGACCGTCCTGGCCTGGAGCGGGGTGGCCACGGCCAGGGCACGGGCGACGAGCATCGTCCGCTTGCCCTCCCGCAGGTCGTCCCCGGCGGGCTTGCCCGTCTCCGCGGGGTCGCCGAACACGCCGAGGACGTCGTCGCGGAGCTGGAAGGCGATGCCGACGCTACGGCCGTACTCCTCGCAGAGCCGGTCGATCCACGGCTCGACGCCCCGCGCGGCCAGCACCAGGCCGAGCCTGAGCGGCTGCTCGACGGAGTACTTGCCGCTCTTGAAGAGGGCGACCCGCAGCGCGCTGTCGAAGGTGTTCTCCTCGTGCGCCTGCTCCAGCAGGTCGAGGTACTGCCCGCACATCAGCTCGGTGCGCATGTGGTCGTGGATCCGCTGGGCAGCGGCCAGCGACTCCACGGGCAGCCCGCTGTTGCGCCACATCTCCCCGGACCAGATGAGCAGCAGGTTGCCGAGCAGGATGGCGGCGCCCTCGCCGAACTGCCCGGCGGAACCGCGCCAGCCCGCCTTCTCGTGCATCGCCTGGAACCTGCGGTGCGCCGACGGCATGCCCCTGCGCAGATCGCTGGCGTCCATGACGTCGTCGTGCACGAGGGCGCTGGCCTGGAGCAGCTCAAGGGAGGCCGCGGCGGTGAACAGCGCCGGATCGTCCTCCCCGCCCGCGCCGTGCCAGCCCCAGTAGCAGAAGGCGGGCCGCAGCCGCTTGCCGCCCGCGAGGAACTCCTCGGCCGCGGTGAGCAGCGGGACCAGTTCGGGCGCGCCGACCAGGGGGCGCTGCCGGTCGACGAACTCCCTGAGGGATCGATCCACTTCGGAACGGATGGTGTCGAGAGCAGCCGCGGAAGGGGTCATACCCCGAGATTATCGGCCCGGAGGTGCGAGGTTATGCCCGCGGTGTCCCCGCCGGGGCCCGGCAGGAGGAAGGGTGTTGAACCGATCACGGTTGTGGCGCTCCGTCGGGCGGCCAGTACCCTAGGGGCATGGCTCTGGGTCGCTCGTCAGTCTTCCCCGAACGTGTGCCCACCGTCCGCGAGCTCCTCGCCGCCGGTGGCCGTTCGTTCTCGTTCGAGTTCTTCCCACCGAAGACGGACGAGGGGGAGCGTCAGCTCTGGCGGGCCATCCGGGAGCTTGAGGCCCTGCGGCCGACGTTCGTCTCGGTCACCTACGGCGCGGGCGGCGGCACCCGCGACCGGACGGTGGAGATCGTCGAGCGGCTCGCCCACGAGACGACGCTGACCCCGGTCGCCCACTTCACCGCCGTCAACCACTCCCTGCGTGAGCTGCGCCACCTGATCGGCAGGTTCGCCGGGGCGGGCGTGCGCAACATCCTCGCCGTGCGGGGCGACCCGCCCGGCGACGTGACGGGAGAGTGGATCCGCCACCCCGAGGGCGTGCAGTACGCCGAGGAGCTGGTCAGGCTCATCCGCCAGTCCGGCGACTTCTGCGTCGGCGTGGCCGCCTTCCCCTACAAGCACCCCAGGTCCACCTCCGTCGAGGCCGACACCGAGCACTTCGTGCGCAAGTGCCGGGCGGGCGCCGACTACGCGATCACGCAGATGTTCTTCCGCGCGGAGGACTATCTCAGGCTGCGCGACCGGGTGACCGCCCGTGGATGCGAGACCCCGATCATCCCCGGCATCATGCCCGTCACCCAGATGAGCACGATCGCCCGTTCCGAGCAGCTCTCCGGCGCGCCGTTCCCGCCCGAGGTCGCCGCCAGGTTCGAGGCCGTCGCCCACGACCCGGCCGCGGTGCGCGACCTGGGCATCGAACACGCCGCCGAGCTGTGCCAGACCCTGCTCGACGAGGGCGCGCCCGGCATCCACTTCATCACCTTCAACCGGTCGAGCGCGACCCGCGAGGTCTTCCAGGCCCTCGACGTCACGACCGGGGCGGACGACCGGCTGGCGGTCTAGGCGTACTGGGCCAGCGGGAGCGGGGTGCCCAGGATCGCGTAGCGCTCCTGGCCCCCCGGGAAGACGAACCCGGTCAGCAGGTCGCCGAAGCCCAGGCTCCGGTAGAGATGACGTGCCGCCGTCTCCTGGTCACGGGTCGACAGTACGGCGGTGCGCTCCAGGCGCCCCGCGCACAGGCCGGTGACCATCGCCCGGCCCACGCCCTTGCCCTGGTAGTCGGGGTGGACGTGGACCTCGGCGAGTTCGAAGGCGTCGTCGAGCCACTCGCGGGTCCTGGCCTGGCCGTCGTGCTCGGTGATCGCCTGACGGACGACGCCGTGCCACCACTGGCCGGGTTCGCCGTGGAAGCCGTAGGCGAAGCCGACCATCCTGCCGTCGGCGCGTTCGGCGAACAGGCAGGTGAACCGGGAGTAGGAGGCGTGGCCTCTCATGATCGCCCTTCGCCCGGTGAGCTGGTCGGCGGGCGGGAGCATCGCCGCGGTGTAGACGTCGAGGACCGCGTCGAGGCTCACGGCGAACTCCTCGGGGCCGACCCGTCGCAGTTCGATCACGCAACGCACCCTAGCAGGACGACCACCATGAGGATCTGAGAGGTTCGTCAGGGTTTGGCGGGTGTCCGCCTGGCGTTCAGCGCTCGACCTCGACCGGGGTCCCGCCGGTGACGCGGAGGAGTTCGGCGAAGGAGGTCGGGAAGACCGTGTGCGGGTGGCCGGCCGCGGCCCAGACCACCTCGTGCCTGTCGAGCCAGACGTCGACCAGGGTCCTGATCGGGGCGGGATGTCCCAGCGGGGCGACGCCGCCGATGACCTGGCCGGTCGCCGCGCGGACGAAGTCGGGGGTCGCCCGCCGTACCCGCGCCGCGCCGACCTTCTCGGCGACCAGACCGGTGTCCACCCGGTGGGCACCGCTGGTCAGCACCAGGAGCGGCCGGTCGTCGGCGTCGAAGATCAGGCTGTTGGCGATGGCGCCGACCTCGCAGCCGAGCTGCGCCGCGGCGGTCGCCGCCGTCGGCGTCGCCTCGTCGAAGACGACGATCTCTCCGGTGACGCCGTGCTCTCTCAGAGCCGCGGCGACCTTCTCGATGTTGGGATGCAACTTTTCCGGCACCCGGTCACTCTAAACGGGTTGACCATCGATTACCTCTTCATAACCGTTGCCGGAGAGTGGATGGTTGGTGCGCTATGGTCCGTTGTTCGGGCTTGACTGACAGGAGGGGATGATGGTGATGGGGGTTGGAGGACGGCTCGGAGTGGCCGCCCTGGTGACGGCGGGGGCGACGCTTCTGGCCTCTCCCGGTGTCGCGAACGCTCAGGTCGTCACCTCCGCGGCGACCGCGGTCACGGCCCAGGCGGCGCCGGGGTTCGTCGCCCCCGGCCAGACGCTGAGGCTTGGGGCGAAGGGGACCGCGGTCAAGGCGCTGCAGACCAGGCTGCGGGAGCTGGGCTACCTGCCGGGCACGGCCGACGGGCGTTACGGCGGCACGACGCTGACCGCGCTGTGGGCCTTCCAGAAGATCAACGGCATCGCGCCGACCAGCACCGTGACCAGGAAGACCTGGAACGCTCTACAGAACCCCAGGTCGCCGAAGGTGCTGGTGCCCAACGGCAAGCCGACCAGGGTCGAGGTCAACCTCACCCAGCAGGTGATGACCCTGTACGTGGACGGCAGGGTGAAGCTGATCAGCCACATCTCCTCGGGCAGCGGGATTCCGTACTGCGAGACGGCCACCTGGGAGGGCAAGACCCAGAAGTTCTGCGGCAGCGCCCGCACGCCGACGGGCGACTACAAGACGACCTGGCGCAGGAACGGCTGGCACAGGTCATACCTTGGTCAGCTCTACAACCCGATCTTCTTCAACGGCGGTATCGCCCTGCACGGCGCACTCTCGGTGCCGTTGGCCCCGGCCTCCCACGGCTGTGTGCGGCTGCCGATGAACGTCGCCGCGGTCCTGCCCGGCATGCTCGGCACGGGAGTCCCGGTGCACGTCCGGGGCAGATTCGTTCGCTGACGGAGTGAACACGGTTCTTCGTGCCCCCGGTCCTTCAAGGGCCGGGGGCACGGTCGTTCCCGGGGTCGCCGCGGGGGCGCGGGAAAGGGCGCCGTGGCGGGCCCGCCTTGACGGCTGTTTCCCCGCCCTGTGAACACCGGGCCGTGTTCTCGTCATGGGGAACTCGTGGGCAACGCGGAACGCGCGGCGCCCACGACTCCCGGCCACCGAGATGCCGCAGAAAACCGCACAACGCTCAAACTCCACCTTGAACATTTAAAGCAGGCACAGGCCTATAAATCAGCCAATGCGACAGGGAAAGGGGTATGGAGGCGGCCGTGCGTCCGCTGGGTGAGGGAGGGAAGCCGGGGATGTCCGAAACCCCTTGGCCGTGACCGCCCCGGCTTGTCCGCGCGCGACCGGCGACTCTCCGGCGGTTCTTCCGGGGTGGGTGATTCGTATGGTTCCAGGCTGCCCGGTGGTGTCGAACTTTTGTTCGTGCGTTTACTTGACACTACCAGTGATCGAATTTATGTTCGATGTGATGACGTGGGGCTCGCGGTCCACGTCCAGGGTGGTTGGCCTTTCCGGGACCGTCGGCCACGGCGGCCCGGCCGGGCCGGGGCGGGCGGGGAGAGGGGAAGCTCCTCGTCCGGCCGCCCGGAGGATTTGTCGGTGGGGTCTGCGAGTGTTGACCTGACCGGCGGATTCGCCGGGAGCCGCTTGCGACCAAGGAGGCTGAAGCACATGACCCCTCGGCTCAGCGATTCCGATGGGCCCCGGCTCTCGTCCACGGTGCGGGCGCACCTGGCCGACGCGCGCGACTGTCTTGAGGAGGCGGGCGCCGCCCGGACCCCCGCAACCCGATACGTCGCCGCCCACCTGGCGGCGCTCAGAGCCGCGGCCGCGATCCTGGCCGCGCGGCCACGGCCCATGGACGGCCGCAGGCGCCGTCTGCGCAGCGCCTGGGAGCTGCTGCCTGAGGCCGAGCCCAGGCTGGCCGAGTGGGCCCCCTACTTCGAGACCAGCGCGACCAAACGGGCCGCCGCCGAGGCGGGCATGACCCGCATGGTCTCGGCGAGGGACGCCGAGGAGCTGATCTCCGAGGCCGAGCGGTTCGTCGTCACGGTGGAGACCCTCCTGGGCCTGCCCGCCCAGACCACCCTCCCGGCCCGCGTCCCTCTGGCCGGCTAGCGGCTCTAGGCCGCCGATGAGGCCAGCGGGCGGGCGGCGCGGTGGCGCAGCAGGAGCATGGCGGCGTCGTCGTTCAGCGGCTTGCCCACGTGACGCAGCAGGTCGGCGCGTAGCGCGTCGAGGGCCAGCTGCGGGTCGGAGCCGTTCAGCAGGTGCGCCCTGTCGGCCAGCGGATAGAACCGGCCCGTCCCGTCGCGCGCCTCGATGACCCCGTCGGTGTAGAAGAGCACCTGGTCACCGGGTTCGAAGCCGATCTGGTACGGCACGGCCTCGGCCCCCTTCAACGACGCCATGCCCAGCGGAAGGGCCTCGTCGGGCGGGTCGGCGAAGGAACGGCTGCCGTCGGCCGCCAGCACCATGGGCGGCGGATGACCGCAGTTGATGACGGTGATGGAGGTGCCCTCCTGCGCCTCGCCGAGATCGGTCAGGTCGGTGATCTCGGCGAGTACGGCGGTGACGAACTGCTCGCCCGACAGCTCCCGCGACAGCGCGTTCTCCAGGCGGGCCACGACGCCCTGCAGCTTGGCCTCGTCGTGGGCGGCCTCCCTGAAGGCGCCGAGCACCACGGCGGCGGTCTCGACGGCCTCCAGGCCCTTTCCCTGGACGTCTCCCACGATGATGCGCACCCCGTGCGGGGTGGTCACCACCTCGTACAGGTCGCCGCCGATGCGGGCCTCGGCCGTGGCGGAGGTGTAGGAGACGGCCACGCCGATCCCCGGCCCGGCGCGGCGCGGGACCGGCCGCAGCAGCACCCGCTGGGCGGCCTCCGCGACGGAGCGGACGTCGGCGAGCTGACGCTCGTGCCGCAGGCGTCCCGCGCTGGCCAGCACGCTGGCCACCGTGACACCGAGGATGGCGGCCATGGTGATGTTGGTGCGGGGCGTCCACAGGATGTCGTTGTAGACGCCGAGCGCCACGCACAGGGCCAGTGCGATGAGGCCGGAGACCGTGGTCCTGGCCAGGCCGCAGGCCACGCTGGCGAAGGCGGGGCCGAGGGCGAGCAGCGGCAGCAGCCCGGAGGTCGGCCCGGAGCCGAAGTCGATCAGCGCGACCAGGGCCATGACGACGAACGGCAGCAGCCTGAGCGTCTCCTGGGTCCTGGTCGCCCCGACGGAGGTCAGCAGCCGAAGGAACGCCCGGGTCTTGGTCGAGCCCAGGGCCGCCTTGAGTGAGGCGAGACGGCCTTCAGGGCGCGGTCGAGAGTGATCGTGACGATCCTCTCCCCGGGCCATGTCCACCACATCTCGTTAAATGCCATGTTTGCCTTTTCCTACCACAGCGATGGTGATCCGTGGCGGCGTGCGGGCCATGTTCTAACGAGAGAGGAAGACCACGGCTCGCGGGCACGCCCAGCCGCGCGTGCCCGCGACCGGACGGGTCGTCAGAAGGACTCGACGGCCCTGCGGGCCTCGGGGTCGAGCACACCCCAGGTGATGAGTTCCTCGGTGAGCTCACTGGGGGACTTGTCGTAGATCACGGCCAGGGAGCGCAGGTCCTCCTGACGGATGGACAGCACCTTGCCGTTGTAGTCACCACGCTGGCTCTGGATGGTGGCGGCGTAACGAGCCAGCGCACCCGCCTTCTCCTTGGGCAGCTGGGCAAGACGCTCAAGGTCGATCACAAGCTTCGGCGTGGGGCCAAGAGGGCTCGGCGCGCTGCCCCCGGGCAGGAGCTCATTGACCGGAACCCCGTAGAAGTCGGCCAGCTCGGCCAGCTTCTGCACCGTGACCGCACGGTCCCCACGCTCGTAGGAGCCGACGACAACGGCCTTCCAACGACCGCGGGACTTCTCTTCGACTCCGTGCAGGGACAGGCCCTGCTGAGTGCGAATCGCGCGGAGTCTTGCACCCAGCGACTTGGCGTATTCAGACGGCATCGTGTGGCCCCCCGGCTCGGTTATGTACTGCTTTCAGTTGATTGTCCTCCCTCGCAACTTATGCCCCAACCACCGGGTTGGCCTGGGGTAGGCACCTTCGGTGACTGATGCGTCGGGGTTTACCCGATAACGCCGCGAGGTGTGGTTACGGACAGTGACGGTAAAGCTGTGGGCGCCTAAGGTCAAGCTGATTGGAAAAAAGATGTCGAATCCGATCCGATGTGGTCCGCCTCAAACGCCGTGCTTGTCCCATGGCGGATAGTGAATCATCACCGTTTCCCGCGCCGTCCGGCGGACCCTCGCTTCCCGGCGGGACTCCTGGGCACCATCATCACCGGACAGGGGGCCGAACGTATGATCTTCAGCGAGACGTCGCCGGGGAAGACCCGCCGCAGGGGCCCGGTCTCGCTGGAGGCACAGATCAACATCGCCCCCTCGCAGTCGGTGCCCGCCAGCGCGGCGGCCACGTCTCTGCCCTCAAGCACCTCCACGTCGACCCGGACGTCGTCGTGCCCCCGGACGATCTCGTCGAGGTCGGCGGTGACCTTCTCCCTGATCCTGCCGAGCATCTCGGCCTCGACCCCGCCCCGCCGTCCCCCGCCCAGCACGAGGGTGACCAGGCGCAGCGGGACGTCCATCCGCCCGGCCAGCTCGAAGGCCTGCCGTACGGCCTCGTCGGAGGCGGGGTCGCGGCGGTAGGCCACGGTCAGCCTCCGCAGGGCCGGCGGATGGCTCTCGGCGTACCCGCGGGGCGCGAGGGCGACGGGCACGGGGGAGGTGTGCAGGAGCTGGTCGGCGGTGCTGCCGACCCGGATGCGGCCCTTACCGCCTCCGGGGGCGGGGCCGATGACCACCGCGTCGGCCTCCAGCCGCCCGGCGAGCTGGACCAGCCCCCTGCCGCTGCCCCGGTGGCCGTGGGAGACGAAGTCGACCGGCACGTCCCGCACGCCGGCCAGCAGCTCGCGGGCCTGCTCCAGGACGGTCTGCGCCTGCGCGGCCACGTAGGCGCGCCACTCGGCGTCGATCTTCCCCGGTCCCGGGGTCGGCCAGGTGGGCACGTGGACGTGGGCGACGGTCAGCCGGGCCCCGGCCCGCCGGGCCAGCAGTACGGCCAGCGTCAGCCCGTCCTGGCCCCGGCCACCGGGGACGAATCCGGCGAGGATGTGCTCGATCTTCATCGGACGCTCCTGCTGAGGCGTGAGTGGCGGTAGCCGTACAGGAAGTAGGCGAGCAGGCCGACGGTCATCCAGATCGCGAAGGCGAGCCAGGTGACCCCGGCGAGCCCCAGCATCACCACCACGCAGAAGATCACCCCGAGGACCGGTGTCAGCGGGAAGAACGGGGTCCTGAAGCTGCGCGGCAGGTCCGGCCGGGTGTAGCGCAGCACCAGCACGCCGACGTTGACGATGGCGAAGGCGAACAGGGTCCCGATGCTGGTGGCCTCGGCGAGCTGGCCGAGCGGGATGAACCCGGCCAGCAGGGAGACGAACGCGGCGACGATGATCGTGTTCGCGACCGGGACCTGGCGGCGTGGATCGATCCGTTCGAAGATCCTCGGCAGCAGGCCGTCGCGGGACATCGCGAACAGGATGCGGGTCTGGCCGTACAGCACGGTCAGCACGACGCTGGCGATGGCGATGACCGCGCCGAAGGAGATGATCAGGCCCGCCCAGGTCGAGCCGGTCGCGCGGTCGGCGATCAGGGCGAGACTGGCCTCGGTCGTGTCCGGGTCGAACCGCTGCCACGGCATGGCGCCGACGGCGGTCAGCGCGACCAGTACGTAGACGACCGTGACGATGAGCAGGGACAGCAGGATCGCCAGCGGCAGGTCGCGCTTGGGGTTCCTCGCCTCCTCACCGGCGGTCGAGGCGGCGTCGAAGCCGATGTAGGAGAAGAAGACCTGCGAGGCGGCGGCGGTGATCCCGGCGACGCCCAGCGGGGCGAAGGGGGTCAGGTTGCCGCTCTCGAAGGCGGTGAAGGCCACGACGCAGAAGAACGCCAGCACCGCGATCTTGATCAGCACGAAGACCGCGTTCGCGGCCGCGCTCTCCGAGGCGCCGCGCAGCAGCAGCCAGGTGGCCAGCAGGACGATCAGGACCGCGGTGACGTTGACCACCCCTCCCTGGTCGCCGGGGGAGTGGGTGACGGCGGCGGGCAGCTGCCAGCCGAACAGGTCACGGAGGAAGTGGTTGAGGTACTCGCCCCAGCCGACCGCGACCGCCGCGACGGAGACGGCGTACTCCAGCATCAGGCACCAGCCGCACACCCAGGCGACCAGCTCGCCCAGCGTCGCGTAGGCGTAGGAGTAGGAGGAGCCGGAGACCGGGATGGTCCCGGCCAGCTCGGCGTAGGACAGCGCGGAGAACAGGGCCGTGACGGCGGCCAGGGCGAAGGAGACGACCACGGCGGGGCCCGCCTTCGGCACGGCCTGGCCGAGGATGACGAAGATGCCGGTGCCGAGTGTGGCGCCGACACTGAAGAGGGTGAGCTGCCACAGGGTCATGGTCCGGCGCAGCTCGCCGCCCTCGCCGTGACCGCCCTCGGCGACGATCTGCTCGGTGGGTTTGGTGCGCAGCAGCCGCCGTACCACGGAGTCCACGTGATGTCCTCCTCGAAGAGACAGGTCAAAGGGTGCTGGCCAGCGGCCAGGTGGCGTTGGGAGTGACGATGGTGCCCGCCTCGCCCTCAAGGATCAGCTCCGCCTCGTCCAGCCTGCCGATCGCGGCCATGTCGCCGGTGGTCTCGACGAACCGGCAGGCGGCCTCGACCTTGGGGCCCATGGAGCCCGCAGGGAACCGTTCTGCGCGCAGCTGGTGGGGAGTGGTATGGGTGATCTCCTCCTGCCGCGGGGTGCCGAAGTGCCTGGCGACCCGCGGCACGTCGGTGAGGATCATCAGGACGTCGGCTTCGAGGGCCTCGGCCAGCACGGAGGCGGTCAGGTCCTTGTCGATGACCGCCTCGACCCCCTGGAGCTGTCCCCGGTCGTTGCGGATCACCGGTATCCCGCCACCGCCCGCGCAGATCGCCACGACGCCGTCGCGGACCAGGCGGCGCAGCAGCCGGGTCTCCACGACCCGCTGCGGGACGGGGGAGGGCACGACCCGGCGCCAGTGCCGTCCGTCCGGCTTGACGGTCCAGCCGTACTCCTCGGCCAGTCTCTCCGCCTCCGCCCGCTCGTAGACCTGGCCGACGAACTTCGTCGGGTCGTCGAAGGCGGGGTCGACCGCCGAGACGAGCGTCTGGTTGACCGTGGCGGCCACCTGCCGCCCCGGCAGCGCGTTCTGCAGGGCCTGCAGCATCCAGTATCCGATCATGCCCTGGGTCTCGGCGCCGATGGTGTCCAGGGGGTACGGCCTGGCCAGGTTGGGGTCGTTGGCGCTCTCCAGCGCCAGCACGCCGACCTGGGGGCCGTTCCCGTGCGTGATGATCAGCTCGTGCCGTTCCGCGAGCCGGGCCAGCGAGGCGGCGGCGACCCGGACGTTCTCCCGCTGGGGCAGCGCGTCGGGGCTCTGCCCCCTGCGCAGCAGCGCGTTGCCCCCCAGGGCGGCCAGGACGCGCATCCTCAGTCTCCCAGGGTGGCGACCATGACGGCCTTGATCGTGTGCAGCCGGTTCTCCGCCTGGTCGAAGACGATCGACAGCGGGGACTCGAAGACCTCGTCGGTGACCTCGAGGGCGTCGTGGCCGGTCTTCTCGAACAACTCCTCGCCGACCTTCGTCTCCCGGTCGTGGAAGGCGGGCAGGCAGTGCATGAACCTCACCCTGGGGTTGCCGGTCGCCTCGACGACCGAGGCGTTCACCTGGTACGGCATGAGCAGCTTGACGCGCTGGTCCCACACCTCGTCCGGCTCGCCCATGGACACCCACACATCGGTGTAGAGGAAGTCCACGCCCCTGACGCCCTCGGCGACCTCGTCGGTGACGGTGATCCTGGCGCCGGTCGCCTCGGCGAGGTCCCTGGCGGGCCCGGCGACCCCCGTCTCCTCCGGCCACAGCTGCCTGGGAGCCACGATCCGCACGTCCATCCCCATCAGCGCGCCGGTGACCAGCAGCGAGTGGCCCATGTTGTTGCGGGCGTCGCCCAGGTAGGCGTAGGAGATCTCGCGCAGGGGCTTGTCGCTGTGCTCCCGCATGGTGAGCAGGTCGGCGAGCATCTGGGTGGGGTGCCACTCGTCGGTGAGGCCGTTCCAGACGGGGACGCCCGAGTAGGCGGCCAGTTCCTCGGCGTAGGCCTGCCTGCTGCCGCGGTACTCGATGCCGTCGAACATCCGGCCGAGCACCCGCGCGGTGTCCCGCACCGACTCCTTGTGGCCCATCTGGGAGCCGGAGGGGTCGAGGTAGGTGACGTGCGCGCCCTGGTCGTGCGCGCCGACCTCGAAGGCGCACCGGGTGCGGGTCGAGGTCTTCTCGAAGATCAGGGCGATGTTCCTGCCCCTCAGGCGCGGCCTCTCGGTGCCCGCGTACTTGGCCGCCTTGAGGTCGGCCGCGAGGGTGAGGAGGAACCCGAACTCCTCGGGGGTGAAGTCGAGCTCCTTGAGGAAGCTGCGGTTGCGCAGGTTGAATGCCATGTGCCTGTCCCTGGTGAGAGGTCAGATGCCGTCGCGTTCGAGGGGGCAGCTCATGCACCGGGGACCGCCGCGGCCCCTGCCGAGCTCACTGCCCCTGATGGTGGTCACCTCGACGCCGTTGGCGCGCAGGTAGTTGTTGGTGGTGGTGTTGCGCTCGTAGGCGATGACCACGCCGGGACTGATCGCCAGCACGTTGCAGCCGTCGTCCCACTGCTCCCGCTCGGCCGCGTAGACGTCCTGCGTCGGGGTGAGGATCCTGATCTCGTCCAGGTCCATGGCGCGGGCGATGGCCCGGTGCATGTCCTCGGGCGCGTGATCGGTGATCTTGAGTTCCTTCTCCGTGTCGCCGGGTTCGACGGTGTAGGAGGGCAGCATCCCGAGCCCGGCGAACTTGACGAACACCCCGACGTCCACGCTGGTCATCACGGTGTCCAGGTGCATGAACGCCCGTGCCTTCGGCATGTTCAGGGCCACGATCCGTTTCGCGCCGCCCTTGGCGAACAGGCTGCGCGCGAGCATCTCGACCGCCTGCGGCTGCGTGCGCTCGCTCATCCCGACCAGTACGGCCCCGCGGCCCAGCACCAGCACGTCGCCGCCCTCGATGGTCGCGGGCGCGGCGGCCATGCCCGGCATCCACAGGTTGAAGCCGCCCTCCTGCGGCCTGTCGAAGCCCGGGGCGAACATCGGGTGGAAACGGTAGATCGCCTCGTAGTTCACGGTCTCGCGCTGGCGGGCCTTCTTGCGCATCGCGTTGACGGAGACGCCGTCGTAGATCCAGCAGGAGGTGTCGCGGGTGAACAGGTGGTTGGGCAGCGGGGGCAGGACGAAGTCGTCGGGGCCGAGGGTGTGGAAGGCCAGGCTCTTGGGGTCGGTGCCCCGTTCGACGAGTTCCTGCTTGGTGATCCCGCCGGTGAGGTAGAGCTGCAGGTCGTCGGAGTGCATGGCGTCCAGCGCGTTGCGCAGGGCGTCCACGGCCATGGGGCCGAAGAAACGCTCCTCGATGACGTGGTCGAGGATGTACTTGCGGGCCTCGGGGATGTCGATCGTCTCGCGCAGCAGGTCGCCGAGGAGGTGGACGGCGACCCCGTGCTCGCGCAGCACCCGCTGGAACTCCTCGTGTTCCTCGACCGCGCGCTGCACCCACAGCACGTCGTCGAAGAGGAAGTCGTCCTTGTTCGACGGGGTGAGCCGCTTCAGGGACAGCTCGGGCCTGTGGAGCAGGACCCGGTGGAGCCGCCCGACTTCGGAGTCGACGTGAAAGGTCATCTCTCTTCCTCCGTGCTGGCCTCGTGATGGCCGGTCGGTCAACGGTCGTGCCCGGCCGCCGGTACGGCGGCCTCACCTCCCGGGCCGTACCCGCCGCGTCTGGCCTTGGTCCAGATGTAGACGGGGATGCCCACCAGGAGCATCAGGAATCCGACGAAGATGGCCTGGGTGCCGGCGCCGTACGTCATCCAGAAGGCGAACAGGACGGCGAGGGCGGTCACGGCCAGGTCGCGGCCGAGCCTGGCCCCCTTGACCTCGCGGGCCCCGGTGACCAGCCAGAACAGCTGGGCGCAGGCGGAGAAGAAGTAGGGGATGACGGTGGTGAAGGTGGCGATGAGCAGGATCCTGTCGAAGCCGCCCTCCGAGCCGAGATAGTTGTAGAACACGACCAGCGAGGTCAGCGCGGTCCCGGCGACGATGCCGACCCAAGGGGCGCCGCGGCGCGACCGCCGGGCGAAGACGGAGGGGAACAGGCCGTCCCTGGCGGCGGCCATCGGCATCTCCGCCACGAGCATGGTCCAGCCGTTGATGGCGCCGATGCCGGAGACGATCGCGCAGGCGGCCATGACGCCGCCGCCGACGCTCCCGCCGAACATGGCGTTGATCGCGTCGGCGAAGGGGGCGGTGGAGCCGACGAGCGCCTGGTGCGGGACGACGCCGAAGACGGCGACCGTGCTGAGCATGTACATCGCGGCGCAGATCAGCACGCCGTAGACGCTGGCCCTGCCGATGTTGCGGGCCGGGTCCCTGACCTTCTCCGCGACGATGGTGACGCTCTCCACGCCCGAGTAGATGAACAGCGCCAGCGCGCCCGCGGTGGACAGGGCCGCGATCCAGGAGCCGCCGGTCGCCACGAAGGGGCCGAAGTCGGCGCCCCGCATGAAGAACAGGCCGACCACCGCGACGAAGACCAGCGGGACGAACTTCAGCACCGTGGTGACCAGCGCGAAGACGCCGATGTTCCGCACACCGCTCAGGTTGATCAGCGCGGGGACCCACAGGGCGACGAGCGCCAGGGCGATCCGGGCGGCGGGGGAGTCCCAGCGCAGGAAGTAGCCGACGTAGTTGACCCAGACGACGGCGATGGCGGCGTTGCCGATCCAGGCGGTCAGCCAGAACGACCAGGCGTTCCAGAAGCCGGAGAACTCGCCGAAGGCGTCCTTGGCGTAGGCGTACGGCCCGCCGCCCTCCGGCAGGCGCGCGCCGAGCCTGCCGAACACCACGGCGAGCGCGACGGCGCCGATCGAGACCAGGGCCATGGCCAGGATGCTGACGGTGCCGTAGGCGGCCAGCGAGGCGGGCAGCAGGAACACGCCCGTGCCCACGATGTTGCCCACGATCAGGGCGATGGCCGCGGGCAGGCCGAGTTTGCCGTGTTCCCCGGCGATCTCCTCGGCCGCCTCGTCGCGGATCACTCCTTCTTCTGCGGCGGTGCGCCCTCGCGGACGGTCGCCGAAGGAATCTCCCATCCCACGCCCCCTGGCACGCATCCCCCGCACTGCCCGTTTCGGGTGCCGATAACCAATGGGGTCCCCAACGGGGAAAGGTGTGAAACCCGTCCTACCAGGGCGGACGGCGCGCGGAGCCGGAGGTCAGCCGCGGGTCAGCGCGTGGGTGGGGGAGGGGGCGACCTCGGCGGCCGAACCCGAGATCGGGGGAAGCAGCACGGCCATGATCGCCATGATCGCGGCCAGCAGGGCGACGGGGATCAGGACGCCGGGGAAGGCGCCGCGGCGGGCGGGCAGGGGCTCGGCGGTGACCGCGCCGGTCGCGAACGACGACAGCGTCTCGGCCAGGAGGGGGTCCTCGCTGTAGATCCGGTCGGCGATCCCGTCGAGGGCGCGCTTTTCGCGAGCGGACAAGCCCATGGTTCTCGATTCCCCGGTGGCTGACGATGACCCGAAGGATTTTAATGGCACTTTGTCGGGTTTTGCCAAGCTAGGGAGGTAGATCTTCGTCCATCCAGAGATGTTGATCAATACCATGAAATATCCAGATTGTAGGCATATGGGCTATATGTGTGGTTTGTCGTGATTGGAGGGTCAAGGGGGTGCTTCAGGAGCATCGCCGGGCGGCTGCTAACGTGAGGACGTCAGCTTCCTTTAAGACCCGTCCCGTGAGGCGGGAAAGGTGGTGTTCGCATTGGCTGATGCCGTTTCGCATGCCCGCGGGGGCGCGCACGCGGTCCTCGAAGGACCCGACATCAATCGCGCGCTGATCCGCATCTCCCACGAGATCCTCGAACGCACCAAGGGTGCCGAGGACATCGTCCTGCTGGGGATCCCCACCAGGGGCGTTCACCTGGCCCGCCGCCTGGCTGGCTACATCAGGCAGTTCGAAGGCCGTTCCGTGCCGGTCGGGTCCCTCGACGTCACCATGTACCGCGACGACCTGCGCCTGCGGCCCGCCCGCGCGCTCGGCCGCACCGAGGTGCCCGCCGACGGCATCGACGGCAGGATCGTCGTCCTCGTCGACGACGTCCTCTACTCGGGCCGCACCGTCCGCTCCGCCCTCGACGCCCTCAACGACCTGGGCCGTCCGCAGGCCGTCCAGCTCGCCGCCCTGGTGGACCGGGGCCACAGGGAGCTGCCGATCAGGGCCGACTACGTGGGCAAGAACCTCCCGACCTCCAAGTCCGAGATCGTCAAGGTCTACCTGGAGGAGAACGACGGCCGCGACGCCGTCCTGCTGCTGAAGGAAGACGACAAGTGAAGCGGCACCTGATCTCGGCGGCCGACCTGAGCCGTGACGACGCCCTGCTGATCCTGGACACCGCCGACGAACTGGCGAAGATCTCGGAACGTTCCATCAAGAAGCTGCCGACCCTGCGGGGCCGTACGGTGGTCAACCTCTTCTTCGAGGACTCCACCCGCACCCGCATCTCCTTCGAGGCCGCGGCCAAGCGCCTGTCCGCCGACGTCATCAACTTCTCCGCCAAGGGGTCGAGCGTCTCCAAGGGGGAGTCGCTGAAGGACACCGCGCTCACCCTGGAGGCCATGGGCGCCGACGCCGTCGTCATCAGGCACGGCGCCTCGGGCGCCCCGCACCGCCTGGCGAACTGGGTGCGCGGCAGCGTCGTCAACGCCGGGGACGGCACCCACGAGCACCCGACCCAGGCCCTGCTCGACGCCTTCACCATGCGCCGCCGCCTCGGCTCGCTCGACGGCAGGAAGGTCACCATCGTCGGCGACGTCCTGCACAGCAGGGTCGCCCGCTCCAACGTGCTCCTGCTGGCCACGCTCGGCGCCGAGGTGACCCTGGTCGCCCCGCCGACCCTGCTGCCGGTGAGCGTCGGATCCTGGCCCTGTGAGGTCTCCTACGACCTCGACGCCGTGCTGCCCAAGTCCGACGTGGTGATGATGCTGCGCGTGCAGCGCGAGCGGATGAACGCCGCCTTCTTCCCCACCGAGCGGGAGTACAGCCGCCGCTACGGCCTCGACCGCGAGCGCGTCGCCCGGCTGCACGACGAGGCCGTCGTGATGCACCCCGGCCCGATGAACCGGGGCATGGAGATCGCGGCGGAGGTGGCCGACTCGCCCCGCTCGACGATCGTCGAACAGGTCACCAACGGTGTGACCACCCGCATGGCCGTCCTTTACCTGCTGCTCGGCGGCGCCGACCTCGGAGGAGAGATCCAGTGAAGACCATCGTCATCAAGGGCGCCAGGATCCTCGGCGGAGAGCCCGCCGACATCCTGATCCGCGACGGAGTCTTCGCCGAGATCGGCCAGGACCTGAGCGGGGACGAGACCGTCGACGCCACCGGGCTCATCGCGCTGCCCGGCCTGGTCGACCTGCACACCCACCTGCGCGAGCCGGGCCGCGAGGACGCCGAGACCGTGGAGAGCGGCACCCGCGCCGCCGCGCTCGGCGGTTACACCGCCGTGCACGCCATGGCCAACACCGACCCGGTCGCCGACACCGCGGGCGTCGTCGAGCAGGTCTGGCGCCTCGGCCAGGAGGCGGGCCACTGCGACGTGCGCCCGGTCGGCGCCGTCACCGTCGGGCTCGACGGCGAGCGCCTGGCCGAACTCGGCGCGATGGCCGACTCGGCCGCGCGGGTGCGCGTCTTCTCCGACGACGGCAGGTGCGTCTCCGACGCGGTGCTCATGCGCCGCGCCCTGGAGTACGTCAAGGCCTTCGACGGCGTGGTCGCCCAGCACGCCCAGGAGCCGCGCCTGACCAAGGACGCGCAGATGAACGAGGGCGCGGTCTCCGGCAGGCTCGGGCTGACCGGCTGGCCCGCGGTCGCCGAGGAGGCGATCATCGCCCGCGACTGCCTGCTCGCCGCGCACGTCGGCTCACGCCTGCACGTGTGCCACCTGTCCACCGCGGGCTCGGTCGAGATCGTCCGCTGGGCCAAGTCGAAGGGCTGGGACGTCACCGCCGAGGTGACCCCGCACCACCTGCTCCTGACCGACGACCTCGTCGAGGACTCCCCGGTCGGCTCCTACAACCCCATCTACAAGGTGAACCCGCCGCTGCGCACCCGCGCCGACGTCGAGGCGCTGCGCGCGGGCCTGGCCGACGGCACGATCGACTGCGTCGCCACCGACCACGCCCCGCACCCGGTGGAGGACAAGGAGACCGAGTGGGCCGCCGCGGCCATGGGCATGATCGGCCTGGAGACCGCGCTGTCCGTCGTGCAGGAGGCCATGGTCGAGACCGGGCTGCTCGACTGGGCGGGTGTGGCCGAGCGCATGTCGTCCGCCCCGGCCAGGATCGGCCGGGTGGCCGAGCACGGCGGGCCGATCGAGGTGGGGGCCCCGGCCAACGTCACCCTCTACGACCCGGCCGCGCGCGCCGAGGTCGACCCGGCCGGATACGCCTCCAAGAGCCGCAACACCCCCTACCAGGGCAGGAGCCTGCCCGGCAGGGTCGTGGCGACCTTCCTGCGCGGCAGGCCGACCGTCCTGGACGGAAAGATCGCGTGAGGCCCGGCCCGAGCGGGCCTGCCGTACGGCTGTGCCGTCCCGGCGTCGCCCCCGCGGCGTCAGGGCGCCGTCGCGACCCCGCAGCCGCAGGGTGTCGCCGCGGGTGGCGCGAGGCCGTCCCACATCATGGAGAGACACCTCTCAGGTGCGCCAGATATTTCATACTTTGCGGAGCAATGACCGAGATGATCGGGGTGTTCGAGTGACCGCAGTGCTAGTGCTGGAAGACGGCCGCGTCTTCCACGGGACCCCCTACGGGGCCCAAGGTGAGACCTTCGGCGAGATGGTCTTCAACACCGGGATGACCGGCTACCAGGAGACGCTCACCGACCCCTCCTACCACCGCCAGATCGTCGCGATGACCGCGCCGCACATCGGCAACACGGGGGTCAACGACGAGGACCCCGAGTCCTCGCGCGTCTGGGTCTCCGGCTACGTGGTCCGCGAACCCGCCCGCATCCCCTCCAACTGGCGTTCGAGGCGCTCCCTCGACGACTACCTGAGGGACCAGGGCGTCGTCGGCATCGCCATCCCCGGCACCCGCGCCCTCACCCGCCACCTGCGCGAACGCGGCGCCATGCGCGCGGGCGTCTTCTCCGGCGAGGCCCTCGCGCCGGTGGAGGAGCTCCTCGCCCGGGTCAGGAACAGCCCCGCCATGGAGGGCGCCGACCTCGCCGAGGCCGTCTCGACCGCCCAGCCGTACGTGGTGCCGGCGGTCGGGGCCAAGCGCTTCACCGTCGCCGCCGTCGACCTCGGCATCAAGGCGATGACCCCGCACCGGATGGCCGAGCGCGGCTGCGAGGTGCACGTCCTGCCCGCCTCCAGCACCGCAGAGGACATCCTCGCCCTCGACCCCGACGGGGTGTTCTTCTCCAACGGCCCCGGCGACCCGGCCACCGCCGACCACCAGGTCGAGGCGCTGCGCGGCGTCCTGGAGGCGGGCAAGCCGTTCTTCGGCATCTGCTTCGGCAACCAGATCTTCGGCCGCGCCCTCGGGCTCGGCACCTACAAGCTGCGCTACGGCCACCGCGGGGTCAACCAGCCCGTCCAGGACCGCCGCACCGGCAAGGTGGAGATCTCCGCGCACAACCACGGCTTCGCCGTACGGGCCCCGCTCGACGGCTCCTTCGACACGCCGTACGGCCCGGCGGAGGTCAGCCACGTCAACCTCAACGACGACTGCGTCGAAGGACTGCGGCTGATCGACAGGCCGGCCTTCAGCGTCCAGTACCACCCGGAGGCCGCGGCGGGCCCGCACGACTCCGCCGGGCTGTTCGACCGCTTCTGCGCCCTGATGGAAGCGACGCAGGAAGAGACAGGGAACACGACGAGGGGGAACAAGGGTGCCTAAGCGTACGGACATCCAGTCGGTCATGGTGATCGGCTCGGGGCCGATCGTGATCGGGCAGGCCTGCGAGTTCGACTACTCGGGCACCCAGGCCTGCCGCGTGCTGCGCGCCGAGGGCTTCCGCGTGATCCTCGTCAACAGCAACCCGGCCACGATCATGACGGACCCCGAGTTCGCCGACGCGACCTACGTCGAGCCGATCACCCCGGAGATCGTCGAGAAGATCATCGCCAAGGAGCGCCCCGACGCGCTGCTGCCCACCCTGGGCGGTCAGACCGCGCTCAACACCGCGATCGCCCTGCACGAGGCCGGTGTCCTGGCCAAGTACGAGGTCGAGCTGATCGGCGCGGACGTGGACGCCATCCAGGCGGGCGAGAACCGCGAGATGTTCAAGGACATCGTGACCAAGGTCGCCGCCGAGCACGGTCTCAACGCCGAGTCGGCCCGCTCGTTCGTCTGCCACACCATGGACGAGTGCCTGGCCGCCGCGGGCGAGCTCGGCTACCCGCTGGTCGTGCGGCCCTCCTTCACCATGGGCGGCGTCGGCTCCGGCTTCGCCCACGACGAGGAGGGCCTGCGCAGGATCGCCGGCGCCGGCCTGGACGCCTCCCCGACGACCGAGGTGCTCCTTGAGGAGTCCATCCTCGGCTGGAAGGAGTACGAGCTGGAGGTCATGCGCGACAAGGCGGACAACGTCGTCATCGTCTGCTCCATCGAGAACCTCGACCCGATGGGCGTGCACACCGGCGACAGCGTCACCGTGGCCCCCGCGCTGACCCTCACCGACCGCGAGTACCAGAACATGCGCGACGTCGCCATCGCGGTCATCCGCGAGGTCGGCGTCGACACCGGCGGCTGCAACATCCAGTTCGCGGTGAACCCGGCCACCGGGCGCATGATCGTCATCGAGATGAACCCCCGCGTCTCCCGCTCCAGCGCCCTGGCCTCCAAGGCCACCGGCTTCCCGATCGCCAAGATCGCCGCCAAGCTGGCCGTCGGCTACACCCTGGACGAGATCCCCAACGACATCACCAGGGAGACCCCGGCCTCCTTCGAGCCCTCGCTCGACTACATCGTGGTCAAGGTGCCGCGCTTCGCCTTCGAGAAGTTCGCCGGGGCCGACCAGACCCTGACGACCCACATGAAGTCGGTCGGCGAGGCCATGGCCATCGGCAGGTCCTTCCCCGAGGCCCTGCAGAAGGCCCTGCGGTCCCTGGAGAAGAAGGAGTCGACCTTCACCTGGGCCGGGGAGCCCGGCGACAAGGACGCGCTGCTGACCGCCTGCCGAACGCCGCACGACGGCAGGCTGCGGACCATGCAGCAGGCCATCCGCGCGGGCGCCACGGCCGAGGAGCTGTTCGAGGCGACCGCGGTCGACCCGTGGTTCCTCGACCAGCTCTACGCGATCGACGAGATCGCCGCCGAGGTGCGCCAGGCGGAGGACCTCACCGCCGAGATCCTCGTCAGGGCCAAGCGGTACGGCTTCAGCGACACGCAGATCGCCGAGCTGCGCGGCGCCGACGAGCCCGGGATCCGCGCCCTGCGGCACGCGCTGGGCGTACGGCCCGTCTACAACACCGTGGACACCTGCGCGGCCGAGTTCGCCGCCCAGACCCCCTACCTCTACTCCACCTACGACGAGGAGACCGAGGTCCCGCAGGGCGAGCGCCCCAAGGTCCTCATCCTCGGCTCCGGGCCCAACCGCATCGGCCAGGGCATCGAGTTCGACTACGCCTGCGTGCACGCCTCCTTCGAGCTTTCGGCCGCCGGGTACGAGACCGTCATGGTCAACTGCAACCCGGAGACCGTCTCGACCGACTACGACACCTCCGACCGGCTCTACTTCGAGCCGCTCACCCTGGAGGACGTCCTGGAGGTCGTCCACGCCGAGCAGCAGAGCGGCCCCGTCGCGGGCGTCATCGTCCAGCTCGGCGGCCAGACCCCGCTCGGCCTGGCCCAGGCGCTCAAGGACGCCGGGGTGCCGATCGTCGGCACCTCGCCCGAGTCGATCCACCTCGCCGAGGAGCGCGGCGCGTTCGGCCGGGTCCTGGCCGAGGCCGGGCTGCCCGCGCCCAAGCACGGCACCGCCGTCACGGTCGAGGAGGCGCTGGAGATCGCCGAGGAGATCGGCTACCCGGTGCTGGTCCGGCCCTCCTACGTCCTCGGCGGCGCGGGCATGGCCATCGTCTACGACGACAGCACGCTGTCCACCTACATGGCCAGGGCGGGCGCGGCCAGCGACCACCCGGTCCTGGTGGACAAGTTCCTCGACGAGGCCGTCGAGATCGACGTGGACGCCCTGTTCGACGGCGAGGAGCTCTACCTCGGCGGCGTGATGGAGCACATCGAGGAGGCCGGCATCCACTCCGGCGACTCGGCCTGCTCGCTGCCCCCCATGACGCTCGGCAGTCACGACATCAAGCGCATCCGCGCCGCGACCGAGGCGATCGCCAGGGGCGTGGGCGTGCGGGGCCTGCTGAACGTGCAGTACGCCCTGTCGGCCAACATCCTGTACGTCCTGGAGGCCAACCCCAGGGCCAGCCGTACGGTGCCGTTCGTCTCCAAGGCGACCGCGGTCCCGCTGGCCAAGGCGGCGGCCAGGGTGATGATGGGCGCCACCGTGGCCGAGCTGCGCGCCGAGGGCATGCTCCCGGCGGAGGGCGACGGCGGCACCCTGCCGCTCGACGCGCCCATCGCGGTCAAGGAGGCCGTGCTGCCGTTCAACCGGTTCAGGGGCGTCGACACCGTGCTCGGCCCCGAGATGCGCTCGACCGGCGAGGTCATGGGCATCGACGAGTTCTTCGGCACCGCCTACGCCAAGTCGCAGGCCGCCGCCTACGGCTCGCTGCCCACCAAGGGAAGGGCGTTCGTCTCGGTCGCCAACCGCGACAAGCGCGCGATGGTCTTCCCGGTCAAGGCGCTGGCCGATCTCGGCTTCGAGATCCTCGCCACCGAGGGGACCGCCGAGGTGCTGCACCGCAACGGCGTCCAGGCCAAGGTCGTGCGCAAGCAGAGCGAGGGGCCGGGGCCCGACGGGGAGCCGACCATCGGCGGGCGCATCCTGGACGGTGAGGTGGACCTCATCGTGAACACGCCCTTCGGCAGCCCCGGCCAGTCCGGACCCAGGCTGGACGGCTACGAGATCCGCACCGCGGCGGTGCTGCGGGGCGTGCCCTGCATCACGACCGTCCAGGGGCTGGCGGCGGCCGTACAGGGCATCCAGGCCATCGTCCGCGGTGACGTGGGCGTGCGGTCGCTGCAGGAGCACGCGCGGCGGCTGCGGGGCTGAGCCGGCCCGGTTCGGCCCGGTGGTCCTCCCGCGGCGGACGAGGACCGGTCCCGGGCGTGGAGAATGAGGAGCCGGACGCGGACCGCGGGCGCGTCCGGCAGGCGGGACGGGTGAGCGGCGGCAGGCCGCGGGCCCGCTCCGCGCCGTGCGAGGGACCGGACGTCACGGAGACGAGAACACCTGCGGGGTCGACGCCTAGGCGGAGGTGAGAGAGACGGCTGTTACTCCCGTGCAGGTGACGGGCACGGTGCTGACGACGCGCCGGGTCGACGCCTACCACGCGCTGACCGTGGTCGCGCCCGGCGTCGCCGAGCGGTTCAGGCCGGGCCACTTCGTCTCGGTCGCCGTCGGCGGGCCGCAGACGTCGATGCTGACGCGCCGGGTCTTCTTCGTCCACGACGTCAAACCCGACTACGGCGGCACGGTCGAGTTCGTCTTCACCGTCAGGGGGCCGGGCACGGCCTGGCTCGCCGAGCGCCGCGCCCGCGACACCCTCGACCTGGTCGGCCCGCTCGGCAGGCCGTTCCCGCTGCCCCGCGACCCCGCGACCTGCGTCCTGGTCGGCGCCGAGTACGGCTCGGCGACACTGTTCACCGTGGCCGACGCCCTCCAGCAGCGCGGCTGCCGCGTCGACTTCGTGCTCGGCGCGGCCTCGGCCGACCGGGTCTTCGGCGCGCTGCGCGCCAGGAGGATGGGAGAGACGACCACCCTGACCACGGAGGACGGTTCCCTCGGTATGCGCGGCAGAGTGGCCGACGTGCTGCCCGGTGTGATCGCCGACGTCAGGGCGGACGCGGTCTACGCGTGCGGCCCGATGGAGACGCTGCGCGGCGTCACCGCCGTCGCGGTCGAGTTCGACATCCCGGTGCAGGTGGCCGTCGAGGAACGGATGGCCTGCGGGATCGGCGTGTGCATGACGTGTGTGCTGCCGGTCATCGGAGACGACGGCGTCACCCGGATGGTGCGCTCGTGCGTCGAAGGACCGGTCTTCAGAGGCGAGCGCGTCCGCTTCGACGACGTGGGGACCATCCCGTTCGACGCGCTGGGAGCGCCGGGTGGGGGAACACGGAATGTCGGTTGACATGCGGACCTACCTGGGGCACGTGGAACTGGCCAACCCCATGACCACGGCCGCGGGGTGCGCCGCCTCGGGGGCCGAGCTGGCCCAGTTCTTCGACCTGGCCAGGATCGGCGCCCTGACGACCAGATCGATCACCATGGCCCCCAGGGCGGGCAGGCCGACCCCCAGGGTCGCCGAGACCCCCTCGGGGCTGCTCAACGCCGTCGGCCTGCAGGGGCCGGGCATGGACGCCTTCCTGGAACGCGAGCTGCCCTGGCTGGCCCAGCGGGGGATAAGGACCGTGGTCTCCATCGGGGGCGGCACCGTCGCCGAGTACACCGCGCTGGCCCGCAGGCTCACCGACGCCCCCGGGGTGACCGCCGTCGAGGTCAACCTGTCCTGCCCCAACATCGAGGACCGGGGCAGGGTCTTCGCCCGTGACGGGGCCGCCTCCGCCGAGGTGGTCGCCTCCGTCCGCTCGGTCATGCGTTACGACGTGCCGGTCGTGGCCAAGCTGTCGCCGGACGTGATGGACATCGTGAGCGTGGCCAGGGCGTGCGTCGACGGCGGCGCCGACGCCCTCTCGATGATCAACAGCCCGATCGGCATGAGCATCGACACCGAGGCCATGCGGCCCTCCCTGGCCGCGGTCACCGGCGGCCTGTCGGGACCGGCCATCAGGCCGCTGGCCGTACGCTGCGTGTGGCAGGTGCACGCGGCGCTGCCCAGCGTGCCCATCATCGGCATGGGCGGCGTGCTGACCGGCAGGGACGCCTTCGAGCTCATCCTGGCGGGCGCCTGCGTCGTCGCCGTCGGCACCGCCCTGTTCCACGACCCCTACGCCTGCCTGCGTGTCCTGAGAGAGCTTGAGGAGCTCCTGGCGGCGCGCGGTTTCCACCGGCTGGCCGACGCGGTCGGGCTGGCCCATCGCCCGCCGGGCGCTTCCGCCCGGAACCGGATAGACCTGGAGGAGAGTTCCCTGTGACGCCCGCACCCATCGCCGTAGCCCTGGACGCGCCCGACCTGGAGACCGCAGCCCGCTGGGCGGGCATGGTCACCCCGCATGTCAGCACCGTGAAGGTCGGACTCGAACTCTATCTCCGCTACGGCCCCGAGGTGATCGCCTCGGTCAGGGGCGCCAGCGGCGTCCAGATCTTCCTCGACCTCAAGCTGCACGACATCCCCAACACGGTCGCCGGCGCGGCCAGGGCCGTGGCACGGCTCAAGCCCGCCATCCTGACCGTCCACGCGGCCGGAGGCCCCGCCATGATCAGGGCGGCCGTCGAGGCGCTGCCCGACACCCGGATCGCGGCCGTGACGGTGCTCACGTCGCTGTCCGCGGCCGATCTGGAGCGCGTCGGCCTGGAGGGCTCTCCCGACGACGCCGTGCGCCGCCTGGCCTCGCTGGCCGTGGGCGCGGGTGCCCAGGCCCTCGTGTGCTCACCCCGCGAGGTCGCCGCGGTGCGGGCAGAGGTCGGCCAGGACGTCACCCTGATCACCCCCGGCGTCCGCCCCGCCGGTTCTGAGACTCAGGACCAGGCAAGAGTAGCGACTCCGGAGAGGGCTTTGGCCGACGGGGCCGATCTTCTGGTGATCGGCCGCCCGATCACCGGCGCCGCCGACCCCGGCGCGGCCGCCGCGGGAATCGCCGCCGCGCTGCGCAGAGCCCTCTCCTCGGCCGGTGGGAACGCCTGATCCGGGATGTGATCCACGCCCCCGTAAAACACGGAGTTGAGGGTTGTTTCATCGACACTCGGCGACTTTCACGCTACACAAAGTGACGAAGTAGATTTTCTAAGGGAAGAAACTGGTCTTGACGTTGCTTGAAGCGCGATGACCAGCTAGTTTCCCTTCCCGTCCGAGTACATCGACAGGAAATTCGAGGTGACCCGGCGTGGCTCTTCCTCCCCTTACCCCTGAGCAGCGCGCCGCAGCCCTAGAGAAGGCTGCCAAGGCCCGCCGAGAGCGTGCCGAGGTTAAGAACCGCCTGAAGCACGGCGCTATCTCTCTGGCTGAGGTGCTCAAAGACGGGCAGGCTGACGACGTCATCGGCAAGATGAAGGTGTCGGCTCTTCTGGAGTCGCTCCCCGGCGTGGGCAAGGTCCGCGCCAAGCAGCTGATGGAGCGGCTTGGCATCGCAGAGTCCCGCCGCGTGCGGGGCCTGGGAGCCAACCAGCGGGCGTCCCTTGAGCGTGAGTTCGGCGGGGCCGAGGGCTAGTCTCGGTCCGGTACGGACACGCTCATCCGCGCCTGGCGCGGGAACGGCATCACGGGGGGTTGTGGAGTTGACCGGAACATCGTGGTCCGACGGGAGTCGGGCTCCGGGGAAGACCGCTGAGAGCGGGTCCGGCGGCTCCGTGTCCCCGGTCGAAGGTCCGGAGGGGGCTGGAGCCTTCCCCGGGCCGACCGGCAACCGCCTGACGGTCCTCTCAGGGCCGTCAGGCGTTGGCAAGTCCACGGTCGTCGCCGAGCTTCGGCGGGCACACCCCCAGGTGTGGCTGTCGGTCTCGGTGACCACCAGGAGGCCCCGGCCGGGTGAGACCCACGGGGTCGAGTACTTCTTCGTCGACGACGAGGAGTTCGACCGCCTGGCCGCCTCGGGCGAGCTGCTCGAATGGGCGGAGTTCGCGGGCAACCGGTACGGCACGCCGCGCGGCCCCGTGCTCGCCAAGCTCGCGGCCGGGGTGCCCACGCTCCTGGAGATCGACCTGCAGGGGGCCCGTCAGGTCCGGGCGAGCATGCCGGAGGCACTGCTGGTCTTCCTCGCCCCGCCGAGCTGGCAGGAGCTGGAGAAGCGCCTGCGGGGCAGGGGCACCGAGCCCGAGGACGTCATCGCCCGCCGCCTGGCCGCGGGCCGGATCGAGATGGCCGCGGAGCAGGAGTTCGATCTCTCCCTGGTGAACACGTCCGTCCAGGAGGTATGCCACAGGCTGATAGCCTTGTTGGCTGATGCTCCCGAGGCTTCGAGCCCCGGACGTTCACCTAACTAGGGGAAAACACAACGTGGCAACGAACGCGGCCTACTCCGAAGGCATCACCAACCCGTCGATCGACGCCCTGCTGGAGATCGTCGACAGCAAGTACAGTCTGGTGATCTTCGGTTCGAAGCGCGCCCGTCAGATCAACGCCTACTACTCCCAGCTCGGCGAGGGCCTGCTGGAGTACGTCGGGCCGCTCGTGGAGACCCACGCCCAGGAGAAGCCGCTGTCCATCGCGCTGCGCGAGGTCAGTGAGGGTCTGCTGACCTCAGAGCCGATCGAGGGCTAGTCCCGCCGATGCGGACGCCTGGCGAGGGCGAGACCGCCCTCCCCTCCTCCCTCGCGGAACCATCCCGGACGGAGCCCGTCCCGGCGGAGCAGGCGGTCCCCGGCCCGCGCCGCCGACCGGCCGTCGTCCTGGGGGTCGGCGGCGGCATCGCCGCCTACAAGGCCTGTGAGCTGCTGCGCCTGTTCACCGAGTCGGGCCACGACGTGCGCGTCGTGCCCACCAGGCAGGCCCTGCGCTTCGTCGGCGAGCCCACCTGGGCCGCCCTGTCCGGAAACCCCGTCGCCGCCGACGTCTGGGAGTCGGTGCACGAGGTGCCCCACGTCAGGATCGGCCAGGGCGCCGACCTGGTCGTCGTCGCGCCCGCGACCGCGGACCTGCTGGCCAGGGCCGCCCACGGGCTGGCCGACGACCTGCTGACCAACACGCTGCTCACCGCGCGCTGCCCGGTCGTCCTCGCGCCCGCGATGCACACCGAGATGTGGGAGCACCCCGCGACCCGCGCGAACGTGGCGACCCTCCGCGAGCGCGGCACGCTCGTCGTCGAGCCCGCCGTCGGCCGCCTCACCGGCGCCGACACGGGCAGGGGACGGCTGCCCGACCCCGTGGAGATCTTCGAGTTCTGCCGGGGCGTGCTCGCGGGCAGGCCCGCCGACCTCGCGGGCCGCAGGCTGGTGGTCTCGGCGGGGGGCACCCGCGAGGCCATCGACCCGGTCCGCTTCCTGGGCAACCGCTCCTCCGGCCTGCAGGGCTACGCGCTGGCCCGTACGGCCCTGGCCCGCGGCGCGGAGGTCACCCTGGTCGCCGCCAACGTCGCACTGCCCGATCCGGCGGGGGCGACGGTCGTCCGGGTCGAGTCGGCACTCGAACTGCGCGAGGCCGTGCTGAAGGCGGCCGAGGAGGCCGACGCCGTGGTCATGGCCGCCGCCGTCGCCGACTTCAGGCCCGCGCGGCGGAACGAGTCGAAGGTCAAGAAGACCTCGGCCGATCCCGACCCTATCCATTTGGTGAAAAATCCGGACATCCTTGCTGAGCTGGGTGAGCGCCGGAGGCAGGGGGAGGGGCCGAGCCCGCGGGTCATCGTGGGGTTCGCGGCCGAGACCGACGACGTGCTCGCCAACGGGCAGGCCAAGCTCGCCCGCAAGGGCTGTGACCTGCTGGTCGTCAACCAGGTCGGGGAGAATCTCGCCTTCGGGACACCTGACAACGCGGCGGTCGTGCTGGCCTCGGAGGGCGGCCGGGTCGAGATTCCGCGCGGCCCCAAGGAGGCCCTGGCCGACGTGGTCTGGGACCTCGTCGCCGAACGCCTGGCCTGACTCCCTTGCCGGAGATCGGCCGGCGGCGGATACTGCGTCCGGAGCGACCTGGAACGTCACGCCCGGAGGGTTCCCGACCATGCCGGTCTCCGCTGCCGTCAGGGCGCGCTGCCGCGCCCTGCTTCCGCCGGGGGAGGACATCAGTTACGTCCTGCCCGCCCTCTCCGTGAGCTCGCCGGGGACGGCGGCCTTCCTCATCGTGGTCACCGACCGGTCGATCCTGGTGATGTCCACCAAGTTCTTCGACCACGGCATGCCCAGTTCGGTCTACGCGACGCACGCGCGCCGTACCCGGCTCGGCCCGGTCGAGTTCTCCTCGAGCGCGGCCATCGAGTTCGGCGGGATGGTCTTCGAGATCGACGAGGAGTACGCGGCGGTGGTGTGCGCCGCGGACGCCGAGGTCTTCGCGCCGGAGACGCTGCCCGCCGACCCCCTGCCCGACCTCTGAACCCTGCTCTCCGGTCGCCGTCCGTAGCGTGATATCCCGGTAAATGGGTTGGTTTAGTGTGATTTTGGGCTGGTTGGACGGCAAGGCGTCAGGATTCGGGCACGCCGGATTCAGGGTGATTTCGCGGCGCCGTACCTGGTGGGGCTAGAATTCGGCGAGCGCTTCGGGTGCCGTGTGCCCCGAAGTCCCAGACGCCAGCAGCCGCTGCATGAGGAGCCACTGACTTGTCCCGTCGCCTGTTCACCTCCGAGTCGGTCACCGAGGGCCACCCGGACAAGATCGCCGACCAGATCAGTGACGCGATTCTCGACGCCATGCTCAAGGGAGACCCCCGGAGCCGTGTCGCGGTCGAGACGCTGATCACCACCGGTCAGGTCCACGTCGCCGGAGAGGTGACGACGGAGACCTACGTCGACATCCCCGGTCTCATCCGGGCGAAGATCCTCGAAATCGGTTACGACGCCTCGCACAAGGGCTTCGACGGCGCCTCCTGTGGCGTCTCGGTGTCCATCGGCGCGCAGTCGCCCGACATCGCCCAGGGCGTCGACGCCGCCTACGAGGCCCGTGAGGGCGAGGGCTCCGACGAGCTCGACCGCCAGGGCGCGGGCGACCAGGGCCTGATGTTCGGCTACGCCTCGCGTGAGACCCCCGAGCTGATGCCGCTGCCGATCCAGCTGGCCCACCGCCTGGCCGAGCGCCTGTCGGAGGTCCGTAAGAACGGCACCGTCCCCTACCTCCGCCCCGACGGCAAGACCCAGGTCACCATCGAGTACGACGGCGACAAGCCGGTCCGCCTCGACACCGTGGTCGTCTCCACCCAGCACGCGGCCGAGATCGACCTCAAGGAGATGCTCGCCCCGGACATCAAGGAGCACGTGGTCGACCCGGTGCTCGCCGGTCTTGAGATCGAGACCGAGGGCTACCGGCTGCTGGTCAACCCCACCGGCCGTTTCGAGATCGGCGGCCCGATGGGCGACGCCGGTCTGACCGGCCGCAAGATCATCGTCGACACCTACGGCGGCATGGCCCGTCACGGCGGCGGCGCCTTCTCCGGCAAGGACCCGTCCAAGGTCGACCGCTCGGCCGCCTACGCCATGCGCTGGGTCGCCAAGAACATCGTGGCCGCGGAGCTGGCGGACCGCGCCGAGGTCCAGGTCGCCTACGCCATCGGCAAGGCGCACCCGGTCGGCGTGTTCGTCGAGACCTTCGGCACCGAGAAGGTCCCGGTCGAGAAGATCCAGGAGGCCGTGCTCAGCGTCTTCGACCTGCGCCCGGCCGCGATCATCCGCGACCTCGACCTGCTCCGCCCGATCTACTCGGCGACCTCCGCCTACGGTCACTTCGGTCGTCCCGAGTTCTCCTGGGAGGCCACCGACCGCGCCGACGCCCTGCGCAAGGCCGCCGGTCTCTGACCCCGCAGGCACGGCCCCCGCGAGCATCCCTCGCGGGGGCCGTGCCGTTTTTCCCGGCCTTCTCCCCGTGTGGTCCTGACCGTGTCCGGCTCCGCGTGCGAGGCCGGAGGCGTGGCGGTGACCGGCTGCGTCCCGCCTTTCACGGGTCAGGAGCGCACATATGGAGCCTGACCACCAACTGTGTCCCCTGAACCGTCCAATTCTGTGTAACTTCTCTTTTGGAGATCTTGGGGGAGAGACGTGATCAGGCGGTTTGGGACAGGCGAACTGCCCATGGAGGCGACAAGCTTCGTGGGCCGCAAGGAAGAGCTTCGTCAGGTCAGGCGTCTGCTCCAGGTCTCCAGGCTGGTCACCGTCACCGGGGTCGCCGGCATCGGCAAGACCCGGGTGGCGGTCAGGGCGGCCTCCGAGGTGCTCGCGACCTTCGCCGACGGCGTCAAGTTCGTCGAACTGGCCGGGGTGAGCGACCCCGACCGTCTCGAACAGGCCGTGGCGTACGCCCTCGAACTGGTCGACCTGTCCGTGAGGCCGGACACCGAGGTCCTGGTCGAGCACCTCCGCGACCGGCAGATGCTCCTGGTCCTCGACACCTGCGAGCACCTCGTGGACGCCTGCGCCCGGTTGGCCCAGACCCTCCTGGAGAGCAGCCCCAACCTGCGCATCCTGGCCACCAGCAGGCAGTCGCTCGGAGTGCCCGGCGAGCACATCGTCGCCCTGCCGCCGATGGCCCTGCCGGGGCCGCGCGCCATGAAGTCGGTCGGCGCGCTCTCCCGGTGCGAGTCGGTCACGCTGTTCCTCGAACGTGTCGCCGCCGTCAAGCCGGACTACGCCCTCACCGGGGAGAACGCCGAGGAGATCGCGGAGATCTGCACCAAGCTCGACGGGATCCCGCTGGCCATCGAACTGGTCGCCGTCCGGATGCGCGCCTTCACCCTCGGCCGGGTCCGCGACCTGCTGGACGACCGGCTCTGGCTGCTGTCCGGCCGGGTGACGGCCAGCAGGCACCCGACGGTCGGCGCGACCGTCGACTGGAGCCACGACCTGTGCACCCCCGACGAACGGCTGCTGTGGTCGCGGCTGCCGATCTTCGTCTCCGACTTCGACGCCGCGGCGGCGGAGGGGGTCTGCGCCGACGAGGCGCTGCCTGCGGAACGGATCCTGCCCACCCTGCTGGGCCTGGTGGACAAGTCGATCGTGATCCCGGTCAAACGCGAGGAGGGCACGGCCTACCGGCTTCTGGACATCATCAGGGAGTACGGCGCGGCCAGGCTGGCCGAGACCGGGGACGAGGGATGGCTGCGCCGCAGGCACCTGCGCTACCACTTCGAGCTGGCGCTCAGGGGCAAGGAGTCGGGCCGGCACGGCGACCAGGTCGAGTCGTGGAGCCGGGTCCGCAGGCAGTGGCCCAACATCCGCGCCGCCCTGGACCTGTGCGTCCAGGACCCCGAACTGCGTGAGACGGGCCTGATGATGGCCGCGGGCCTGTGGTACCTCTGGGTGGCCTGCGGGATGCTCAGGGAGGGCCGCGACCAGCTCGAAAGGCTGCTCGCCCAGCCCATGCCGGGCAGTCAGGCCTGGTCGTGGGGGCTGCTCACCCTCGTCTACATCGCCAACGCCAGAGGCGACCTGGACGAGGCGCGGCTGCTGCTGGAACGGTGCAGGGCGCACAGCCCGCCGGGGACGCCGGGCGCCGAGCTGGTCGAGCTGGTCCAGCTCAAGATGAACGGCACACTGGCCTCGGTCGAGGGCGACCCCCGGGCCGCGGAGGACATGCTCGGCACGGTGATCGAACGGCTTCGCCCCAACCGGGAGCTGCCCGAGGTGCTCCTGCCCGCGATGGTCGAGCTGGGCACCTGCCTGGTGCTCGGCGGCGAGCCCGAGGCGGCGGGCCGGATCCTGCTCGAATGCCGTGAGCTGTGCGACGAGCTGGGAGAGGTCTGGGCGAACGCGCACGCCGACTACGTCCTCGGCCTGGTGGCGCGGACGGAGGGCGACGCCGCCAGGGCGGTCGGGCACGCCCGCGACTCCCTGCGGGTCAAGACACGCTTCTCCGACACCATGGGCGTCGTCTCCTGCCTTGAGCTGCTGGCCTGCGCCGCGGCCGACGAGGGCGACCTGGCCAGGGCAGGGCGGCTGTTCGCCGCGGCGCGCGCGGAACGGCTCGACAAGGGGCTGATCGAGCAGGGCTATCCGGTGGTGATCGAGGAGAGCGCCCGCTGCGCCCAGCGTGTCGCCGCGGAGCTGCCTCGAAGGGAGGCCGAGCAGGCGGTCAGGGAGGGGGCCGCGCTCGGCTCGGAACGGGCGATCGCCTACGCGCTCGGCGAGGACGTGGCCACGGGGCCCGCCGTACGGGACTCCCGCTGGGCGCCGCTGACCCGCAGGGAGCGCGAGGTCGCGGAACTGGTCGCCGAGGGGCTGACCAACCGGCAGATCGCCCACCGGCTGGTGGTCGTCCAGCGCACGGTCGACTCCCACGTCGAGCACATCCTCGCCAAGCTCGGTTTCTCCGCGCGCACCCAGATCGCGGCCTGGGCGATCAGGCAGCGCAGGGGACACGTGTGAGGTCCGGCCGCACGGACGGCTGACCGGACATCAAGTACAGGTGGGCATGAAGTGTCCGCGTGTACAGGTATGCCTTGAGAGCCGGCGATTTTGCTGGACGTGAATGTTCTGGTCGGCGTGAATTTTTTGCCGTAGACGGATGTTCCAGAAGAGCACGGCCGATTCGGCGCCAAGGGCGTTCGCCTTTCGCCGGGCACGGCACCAAGCGGAAGCGGAGGATGAACATGGTGCGGGGGCCGGGAAACCTGCCGGTTGACCTGTCCAGTTTCGTGGGACGGGCGGAGGAGCTGGCCGAGGGCCTGCGCCACCTCACAGAGGCCAGGATCATGACCGTCACAGGACCCGCGGGCGTCGGCAAGACCCGTACGGCCCTGCGCCTGGCCGCCAGGCTGCGCCGCCGCTTCCCGGGCGGGACCTGGCGGGCCGAACTGTCCGGTACAGCCGACCCGGTGACCACACTGGCCGAGGCGCTCGAACTGCCCCGGACGTCGTCCGCCAGGGAGATCGGGGCCGCCCTGCGCGAACGGCGCCCGCTCGTCGTCCTCGACACCTGCGAGCACATTCCCGGTGAGGTCGCCGCGCTGGCGGAGGACCTGCTGGCCGAGGCGCCCAGGGCCGCGATCGTCGTCACCGGGCGCAGGCCGCTCGGCCTGCCGGGGGAGCGGGTGCTGCAGCTCGCGCCGTTACCGCTCACCTCGGCCGTGCGACTGTTCGAGGACCGGGCGATAGCGGTCGACCCCCGGTTCGCGCTGACGCCGGCCACGGCGCCGATCGTGGCGGAGATCTGCGGCAGGCTCGACGGGCTGCCGCTGGCTATCGAGCTGGCCGCGACCCTGGTGCGGTCCATGCTGGCCAGGGACCTGCTTGAGGAGCTCAGGCACCGTTTCACCCTGCTGACCGGGGTCAGCAGGACCGTGCTGCCGCGCCACCGTGACCTGCGGGCGGCCGTCATGTGGAGCTACGACCTCTGCGACGCCGAGCAGCGCGAGCTGTGGGCCCTGCTGTCGGCGCTGCCGGGCTCCTTCGGCCTGGCGGACGCGCGCGCGGCGTGCCGGGGACACCTCCCCGGGGAACGGGTGGCGCCCGTCCTGGCGAAGCTGGTCGAGGGGTCCGTCGTACTTCGCGAACCAGGCGAGAGGTACCGGATGCTGGAGGCCTACAGAAGGGTCGGCCTCGAACCCTCGGGAAGCCCGTGGCGGCCCGCCGTACAGCGTCCGCTGCGGGGCGGGGGACGGCTGCCCTCCCCCCGGCAGCCGGGCGGGACGGCCAGGCCCGCGGGCACACTGAGCGCCAGGGAGCTCCAGGTGGCCAAACTGATCACCGAGGGGCTCTCGAACCCGGAGATCGCCGTACGGCTTGACATCGCCAAACGCACCGTGGACGCCCACGTCCGCAACATCCTCGCCAAGGGCGGCCTCGCCTCCCGCACCCAGGTCGCCGCCTGGGTCGCGGAAAGCGATTATCAGTCCTCGACATAGGCACATCGCCCGATGCGGAAGGGGGGTGGCGGCGGTCATCATGGTGGTGGCCAGTGGGACACCGTGTGCTCCAGCGTTCCGCAGCGTCGGGTGGTCTTGAGGGAGGGGTCCCCTTCCACCTGAAGTATGTTGGGGTTTTCCCTGTGTCGGGCGTGACCCACTGGCCGAACCCCTCCCACGTCTGGCGGGACGGTCCCCGCGCATCTGGTAGGACAAGTGGGTGACCCACACCAGCCTCCCCGCGGACGACGGCGCCCTGCTTCCGCTCGACGCCGTGCGTCGCGGGCCCGTCCCCGCCGCCAGGTCCGCCAGGGGGGTGCCGGAGCCGGCCGCGACGCTGCCGGTCGCACGGGTCGTCGTGGACACGCCGCTGCCGCACCTGGACCGGCCGTTCGACTATCTCGTGCCCGCGTCCATGGACGCCGAGGCGGTCCCGGGCGCGCGGGTCAGGGTCAGGTTCGCGGGCAAGCTCGTGGACGGCTTCCTGCTCGAACGGGCCGAGAACACCGAGCACGAGGGCGGACTGGCCAGGCTTGAGCGGGTCGTCTCGCCGGAGCCGGTGCTCGCCCCGGAGATCGCCCTGCTGGCCAGGATCGTGGCCGACCGCTACGCGGGGACCATGGCCGACGTGCTCAGGCTCGCCGTCCCGCCCCGCCACGCCAGGGTCGAGGCCGAGCCGCAACCCCAGCGGGAACCGGCAGAGAAGCCGTCCGGGGAGAAGACCGGCGGAGACCTGGGGCCGTGGGCCGGCTATCCGGAGGGGGCGGCCTTCCTCACGGCCCTGGCCCAGGGCCGCTCACCCCGCGCGGTGTGGAGCGCGCTGCCCGGGACGGGACAGGACGGCCTCGAATGGCCGAGGGCGGTCGCGGTCGCCGTGCGGGAGACCCTCCGGGGGGACAGGGGCGCCCTCGTCGTCCTCCCCGACGGCAAGGACGTCGCGATGGCCGACGCCGCGCTCGGCGCGGTCCTGGACCCCGGGACGCACGTCGCGCTCACCTCGGACCTGGGCCCCGCGGAGCGCTACCGGCGCTGGCTGCGTGTCCGCAGGGGCCACGTGCGCGTCGTCGTGGGCACCAGGGCCGCCGTCTTCGCCCCGGTCAGGGATCTGGGCCTGGTGGTGATCTGGGACGACGGCGACGATCTGCACGCCGAACGGCTCGCGCCTTACCCGCACGCCAGGGAGGTCCTCGCGCTGCGCGCCCACCACGGCAGGGCGGGACTGCTCATCGGCGGGCACGCCCGTACGGCCGAGGCCACCAGGCTCGTCGCCACCGGCTGGGCCGGTGCCATCGTCGCGGACCGGGAGACGATCAGGGCCAGGGCGCCCAGGGTCCGCCCCGCGGGGGACGACGCGGAACTGGCCAGGGACGAGGCGGCGCGGGCGGCCAGGCTGCCCAGCCTCGCCTGGCGGGCGCTGCGCGCGGGCCTGGAGACGGGGCCGGTGCTGATCCAGGTCCCCCGGCGGGGATACCTGCCCGGCCTGGCCTGCCAGAGTTGCCGGACCACGGCCAGGTGCGGGCACTGCGGAGGGCCGCTCGCGCTGCGCGGGGGACACGCCATGCCGTACTGCCGCTGGTGCGGCCGGATCGCGGGACAGTGGCGCTGCCAGTCCTGCGGCGCGGCGCGGATGCGGGCGCAGGTGGTCGGCGCCCGCCGTACGGCCGAGGAACTGGGCAGGGCCTTTCCCTCGGTGCCGGTCAGGACCTCGGGCAGGGACGGGGTGCTCGCCGCGGTCGGTGACGCGCGTGCCCTGGTCGTGGCGACCCCGGGGGCCGAGCCCGTCGCGGAGGGCGGCTACGCGGCGGCGGTGCTGCTGGACGGCTGGGCCATGCTGGGCAGGCCCGACCTGCGGGCCGCCGAGGAGACGCTGCGCCGGTGGATGAACGCGGCCGCGCTGCTGCGGCCACGGGCGGAGCTGGTGGTGCTCGCCGACTCCTCGGTGCCCGCCGTGCAGGCGCTGCTGCGCTGGGACCCGGCCACCCACGCCGAACGTGAACTGGCCGACAGGACAGAACTCCGTTTTCCCCCGGCGGTAAGGATCGCCACCCTGACCGGGTCCCCCGGCGCGGTACGGGAAATACTCGGCGACGTCGAACTGCCCGGGCAGGCGCAGGTGCTCGGGCCCGTCCCCCTCGACACGCCAAGGGGCGACCAGGTGCGGGAACGTGCCATGGTACGGGTCCCGCAGGCGGCGGGGGCGGCGCTGTCCGCGGCGCTGAAGGGGGCGGCGGGAGTACGCTCCGCCCGTAAGTCACCGGAGGTGGTCCGGGTGTGCATTGACCCCCTGGACGTCATTTGAGTTGTTTCCCCGATTCGCGGTGCTGACAGTAAGCCGTTAATTTTCCTCTGTGTCGATCGAATGGGTGAATCAGGCCGTAGACGATCTGCGCGCGTGGGGGCGTGCGCACGGCCTGGCCGTTGACGTGGACGAGGTACGTCTGCTCTGCGACTACGCGAGCGACTATCTGGACGTGAACGAGCTGGGCGACTTCACCCCGGGCACCTTCGAGGAACTGCTGCTCAACATCTACCCGCGGAAGGTCATCGCCCCGCCGGAGAGCGCCCCAGAGACCGTCGCCGCCGCCCGTACCCTGGTCGACTTCCTCCTCGCGACCGAGGAGATCGGCGGCAAGATGGCGACCAGAATGCGATCCGTACTGGACCGAATCGAACCGGAGATGCCGATCGCGCTCGCCGACACCTCCCGGTTCGGCATGGCCAAGAGCCTGTTCAGCGCGATGGGCGCCGAAGCCCTCGAACAGGGCTTCTCCCTCACCCCGGCCGAACGGCCCGCGGCGCAGGCCGTCCGGGAGGAGAGCGAGGACGGGCCGTGCGACTGCCCGGGATGCGCCCCCCTGCCCCCCGTACGGCTCGCCGCCCGCGAGGCACTGGCCGAGGCGGCGCTACGGGTCCCCATGGTGACCGACGCCCGGCGGCTGGTGCAGTGGATGCTCGCCGGAGGCCGCACTCCGACCGTCAAGGGGCGCCTCAGAGTCCGCGACGCCGCCGAGGCCACCGCCCAGCTCTCGGTCGCCGAACCCGCCCTGCTGTGGGACCTGGCGGTCTACGCGGGCCTGGTCGAGATCGAGGGCACCGCCGTCTTCGACGCCGACGACCTCGACCCGCTCGACGTCTGGGCCTCGGTGGTCGAGTTCGTCGTGGAGAAGGAGACCGGCGGCGCCGTCACCGGCAATCCGGCCCTCGACGAGGAGCTCTACGGCCTGTGCGACGTGCTCTACCGGCTGCAGACGCCGATGCCGGTCCCGCTGCTGATGGAGTACGCCCAGGAGGCCGGGCTGACCGACGAGGCCGAACTCGACCCTGAGGAGGCCATCGGGCGCCTGGCCTACTGCGGCGTCGTCGAACCGGACCGGATGGAGCTCGCACTGACCCCGCAGGCCGTGTGGGCCCTGCGGGAGCTCTACACCGGGCTCGGCATCGACGCCCCCGAGGCCGCCGACCTGGCCGCCGTGGACGCCTCCGAACTCATCGAGGGACTGCTGTCCGGCATCCCCACGGAACTGGCCGAGGCCGAGATCGAGGAGTGGCTGCGGAGCAGAAGCGCGGCCGAGGCCGCGGCCGAGCTCCTCGGCGCCGTCACCGGCGCCCCCTCCGTCGCCAGGGGGATCGCCGTGACGATCGTCGACAGGCTCGGCCCCGAGGCCGAACGGGCGGTCAGAGGGCATCTGCAGGAGGCGGAGCTGCGCCCCCACGTCATCCACTGGCTGTCGGCGCGCGGCCTGCCCGCCCCGGCGCTCACCCAGGAGGAGGTCCTGTGGATGAGCGTGGACACCCTCGCCCTGGCCGTCTCCGCGGCCGAGGACGACCCCGAGACGTTCGCCGAGAACATGGCGGCGTCCGGTCCGCCCGCCCATATGATCGACGAGATGTGGCGGGTCGACCACCCGGACGTCGTGCAGGTCCTCGAACTGCTCGGCCGCTCCCTGCACGACCAGAACGTCGCCAAGGCCGCGCGCAAGGCAGCCTTCAAGGCCAGATCGCGCGCGATCGGCTAGCCGTACACCCGTGGGGCCTGAGTGCAGTAAGTTTCACGAGTGGCAAAGAGCGGGAACACGGGCAACGTCTTCGACCTCGGCGAGTTGCGCAGGCTCGTCGGCGAGCTCGGGGCGGCACCCGGAGAGCTGCGCGCGGCCGTGCTCGACGCGGTCGGCGCCACCGAGGCGGACGGCGACTGCGACTGCTCCGACTGCGGCACCGAGGTGCTGAGCTTCCCACCGGTCGAGCTGGCCGCCGACGGCGAGCTGGCCGAGGCCGTGCTGAGGGTCCCCCTGGTGCTGGACGCCCAGCGGCTGGCCGTCTGGACCGGCACCAGGCCGGTGACCCCGGAGGGCCTGCTGCCCGACCCCTTCCTGGCGTGCGCCGAGCTCGGCCTGCCCGGCCCGGCGCGGTTGCACCTGCTGTGGGTCGTCGCGGTCAACACCGGCATGCTCCGCATCTCCAGGGGCATGGCGACGGAGGGCCCGCTGGCGCTGTCGGCAGAGCTGCCGCACCGGGCGATGCTGGAGTTCTGGGACGGCGTGGTCATGGACGTGCTCGACCGGGCGGACGAGGGCCTCACGGGCTCCGCCGTGGTCGACGACCACCTGGCCGAGATGCTCGCCACGATGTACGCGGTGAGCGACGGCCTGTCCGCCGCCACCCTCGTCAAGGGCATCCTCCAGTCGCACGAGGTGGCCTGCCAGGCCCGCCCCGCCGAGATGCGGGCGCTGAGCGCCTCCCTGCCCGGCGAACTGGACGCCGCGCTGTCCCTGCTCGGCTACTGCGGTCTCATCGAGCCGTCCGAGACGGGCAGGCCGAGGCTGACCCCCCTGGGCGTCTGGGCCGTCCGCCAGGACCTCATCCGGGAGGGCCACGACGCGCCGACGGGGGCCGAGGTCGCCGTCTTCGCCGACCTGGGCGCCACCGAGCTGGTCGACGCCATCATCAAGCGCTCCGCGGCCCCCAGCGCCGTCACCGTCTGGCTTGAGTCCCGCACCCCGGAGACCGCCGCCCGTGAACTGGTCAGGGTCGCCGCCTCGGGTACGGCCGGCCAGCGCGGCACCGTCGGCACGATCCTCGAAGAGCTGGGCCCCGAGGCGGAGGCCCCCCTCAGGGAGGCGCTCCAGGAGCCGTCCCTGTGGCGTTACGCCGCCTCCTGGCTGCACATCCGCGACCTCCCGGCCCCGGCCCTCGCCCAGGAGGACCGCACCTGGATCGCCGTCGACACGCTCGCCTCGCTGGCCCAGCTCGGCAGGACGGCCGAGGCGATCCGCGAGTTCGACGCGCTCGAACCCGGTGAGGACCTGGTCAGGCTGGCCGAGGAGATGGCCGCGGCCGACCACCCCGACACCATCGCCGTGCTCGACCTGCTGGGTGCCCGTCACCCGGACCCCACGGTCGCCAAGGCGGCCCGCAAGGCGGCGATGAAAACCCGCTCCCGTTAGTCCGGCGGCGCCCGAGGGGCGCCGCCGGACTAACGGGGTGCCTTTTTGCGCCGCCTTCGGCGTCGCGGGCTTGGGCGCGCCGACGCTTTCCCTCGTCGCTCATCCGCTTCGCTCCTTCGCTCCTCAGTCCAAGCGCCGGCGCGCCCAAGCCGAGACCCCTCACTCCCGGCACCGGTAAAGCACAAGATCAAACCCCTCACTCCCGGCACCGGGGCGTCGGAACCGACTCTGAACGGGACGGCCGACAACGTCCGAGAGCGAGGAGTCCAGCGTGGACTTACCGGCACCGGGAGCGAGGGGTTGGCCTGTGCCTTACCGGTGCCGTGTGTGAGGAGTGTCCGGCTTGGGCGCGTCGGTGCTTGGACTGAGGAACGCAGGAGCGAAGCGACGGAGTGACGAGGGAAAGCACCGACTCGGAGGCGCCCAAGCCCGCGACGCCGCAAGGCGTCGCAAAGAGACACAGCGCCCAAGCCCGCGACGCCGCCAGGCGGAGCAAGGAGACACAGATACACTGAGGCTTCCGAAAAGCACTGAGGAGATCCCTGTTGGCCATTCAGCCGATCCGTCTTTTCGGCGACCCGGTGTTGCGTACGCCGGCGGAGCCGGTGAAGGACTTCGACAAGGAGCTGCGCAGGCTCGTCAAGGACCTCACGGACACGATGATGGACGCGCCGGGGGCCGGGCTCGCGGCGCCGCAGATCGGGGTCGGCCTGCGGGTGTTCACCTACTACGTCGACAACCAGCTCGGTCATCTGATCAATCCCGACCTCGACCTGTCCGAGGAGAAGGACGAGGAGGGTGAGGAGGGCTGCCTGTCCTTCCCCGGTCTGTCGTTCCCGACCCCCAGGGCGATCAGGGCCGTGGCGACGGGGTTCAACATGCACGGTGACCCCGTCACGCTTGAGGGCACCGACCTCATGGCGCGCTGTTTCCAGCATGAGACCGACCACCTCGACGGGGTGCTCTTCATCGACCGGATGGACCTCAAGCAGCGCAAGCTCGCGATGAGGGAGATCCGCGCGGCCGAGTGGAGCGGTCTGTCCGCCCCCGCGTTCAAGTTCTCCCCGCACGCGACCCACGGGAAGGCTCTGTAGGAACCTTGCGTCTGGTCTTCGCCGGAACTCCGGAAACCGCCCTGCCCTCGTTGAGGGCCCTGCTCGACTCGCCGCGCCACGAGGTCGCCGCCGTCGTCACCCGCCCGGACGCCCAGTCGGGCCGGGGCCGCAAGCTTCAGCCGAGTCCGGTCGCCGAACTGGCGCAGGAGGCGGGGGTGGAGATCCTCAGACCGGTCAGGGCGGGGGACCCCGAGTTCCTCGACCGGCTGCGGCTGATCGCCCCCGACTGCTGTCCCGTCGTCGCCTACGGGGCTCTGCTGCCGCAGAGCGCCCTGGACATCCCGCCTCGCGGGTGGGTCAACCTCCACTTCTCGCTGCTGCCCGCCTGGCGGGGCGCCGCGCCCGTGCAGCACGCCGTACTGCACGGTGACGAGATCACCGGCGCGGCCACCTTCCAGATCGTCAGGGAGCTGGATGCGGGACCGGTCTACGGCGTGGTCACCGAGGAGGTCAGGCCCGCCGACACCAGCGGGGAGCTGCTGGCCAGGCTCGCCGAGTCGGGCGCCGGGCTGCTGGCCGCGACCCTCGACGGCATCGAGGACGGCACGCTGGAGGCGGTGCCCCAGCCCGCTGAGGGGGTGAGCCTCGCCCCGAAGATCACTGTGGACGACGCCAGGGTCGACTGGTCGGCGCCGGCCATGCGGGTCGACCGGCTGATCCGGGCCTGTTCCCCCGCTCCCGGCGCCTGGACGGAGTTCCGCGGCCTGCGGGTCAAGCTCGGCCCGGTGCGGCCCGCGCCCGGGGCGCCCTCGCTCGCCCCGGGGCGGATCGCGGCCTCGAAGAACACGGTGCTGGTCGGCACCGCGACGCACCCGGTCGAGCTGGGTGAGGTGCGGCCACAGGGCAAGCGCGCGATGAGCGCGGGGGAGTGGGCCCGCGGCGTGCGGCTCACCGAAGACGATCGGCTGGGCTAGGACATGAACGAGCGGGGGAGCGGTGGCCGCCGTGCGGCGGGCCACTCACGGGACGATCAGACCGCCTCTCGCGGCGGAGAGCGGCGGGGGGCGGGTCGTGGAAGCAGGCGCCCGCGCCCGCCGAAGCCGGTCCGTGACGAGGCCAGGAACGTCGCCTACGACCTGTTGCGCGCGGTGGACGAGCGGGACGCCTACGCCAACCTGCTGATGCCCGCCCTGCTGAGGGAGCGCCGCCTCTCCGGGCGTGACGCGGGCCTGGCGACCGAGCTGGCCTACGGGACGCTGCGCGGGCTGGGCACCTACGACGAGGTCATCGCCGCCTGCAGTGACCGTCCCCCCGAGGACCTCGATCCGCCGCTGCTCGACGCGATCCGGCTCGGTGTGCACCAGTTGCTCAAGACGCGTGTCCCGCCGCACGCCGCCGTCGGCACGACCGTCGACCTGGTGCGGCTGCGGGTGGGGACAGGCGCGTCGAAATACGCCAACGCGGTGCTCAGGAAGGTCGCGGGCCGTTCGCTCGACCAGTGGGTCCCGATCGTGGCTCCCGATCCCGGGCAGGATCCGGTCGGCCACCTGGCGGTCGCCCACAGCCACCCCCGGTGGATCGTCAACGCGCTGCGCGACGCCGTCGGCGGTGGTTTCGACGAGACCGCCGCCCTGCTGGCCGCCGACAACGAGCGTCCCCGCGTCACCCTGGTCGCCCGTCCCGGACGGGCCTCGGTCGAGGAGCTCCTGGCCTCGGGCGCCGAGCCCGGCGAGTACTCCCCGTACGCGGCCTACCTGAAGGAGGGTGATCCGGGCTCCATCCTGGCGGTGGCCGAGGGGCGCGCCGCCGTACAGGACGAGGCGAGTCAGCTGGTCGCGCTGGCGCTGACGCGGGTCCCGGTCGAGGGCGGGGACAGCCGCTGGTTCGACATGTGCGCCGGTCCCGGCGGGAAGGCGGGCCTGCTGGACGCGCTGGCCGTACGGGGCGGGGCGAGGCTGCTGGCGGCCGAGCTGCAGTATCACCGCGCCCGTCTGGTCAGGCAGGCCACCCGTCAGGCCGCGGTGGTCGCCGCGGACGGTACGGTGCCCGCCTGGCGGCCGGGTGTCTTCGACCGGGTCATGGTCGACGCGCCCTGCACCGGTCTCGGCGCGCTGCGCCGTCGCCCCGAGGCGCGCTGGCGCCGTGATCCCCGTAGCCTTCCCGAGCTGGGCACGCTCCAGCGGGAGCTGCTCTCGCACGCCCTGGAGGCCGTCCGTCCCGGAGGGGTCGTCGCCTACGTGACCTGTTCGCCGCATCTGGCGGAGACGGTGGCCGTCGTGGGTGACGCGCTGCGCGGCCGTGCGGACGCCGAGGCGCTGGACGCCCGTGCCTTCCTGCCCGGCGTCGAGGGGCTGGGTGAGGGGCCGTACGCGCAGTTCTGGCCGCACCGCCACGGTACGGACGCGATGTTCCTCGCCCTGCTGCGCCGCCGGTAACGGGATTTGAACTCTTTGTGAAGATAGGTTAAGGAAGTCCGAATCTTGCCCCCACGTTGAGATGAATATCGGTTCTGCGGACAATGCAGGAAATCGCCGATGGGACGTGGGGATTTACTGATGTGTGGAATCTCCGGGTGGGTGGACTTCGAGCGTGACCTTGGGCCGTCCCGGGACGTCGCGCAGGCCATGACCGACACGATGGCCTGCCGGGGGCCCGACGACGAGGGGTTGTGGACGGCCCCGCACGTCGCGCTCGGCCACCGCAGGCTGGCCGTCATCGACGTCGAGGGCGGGCGTCAGCCGATGGTCGCCGACCAGGACGGTGAGCCGCTTGCCGTCCTGGTCTACAGCGGGGAGCTGTACGACTTTCCCGAGCTACGCGCCGAGCTGGCCGCGCGGGGCCACCGCTTCCGCACCCGGAGCGACACCGAGGTCCTGCTGCGGGCCTACCTGGAGTGGGACGAGGACCTTCTCGACCGCCTGAACGGCATGTTCGCCTTCGCGATCTGGGACGTCCGGCGTCAGGAGCTGCTGCTGGCGCGCGACCGGATGGGCGTCAAGCCGCTGTACTACCACCCGACCCCCTCGGGGGTGCTGTTCGGTTCGGAGCCTAAGGCGATCCTCGCCAACCCGCTCGCCCAGCCCGCCGTGGTCGACCTCGACGGCCTGCGGGAGATCTACGCGTTCAGCAAGACGCCCGGACACGCCGTCTACCGGGGAATGCACGAGGTGCGGCCAGGCCAGGTGATCCGGGTGAGCCGTGCGGGCCTGAGCAGGCGGTTCTACTGGCGGCTTGAGGCCCGCGAGCACCCCCACGACCTCGGGACGACCGTACGGACGGTGCGCGGGATGCTGGAGGACGTCGTCGGGCGCCAGCTGGTCTCCGACGTGCCGTTGTGCACCCTGCTGTCCGGCGGCCTCGATTCGAGCACGGTCACCGCGCTGGCCATGGACCGGCTGCGGAAGGACGGCAAGGAGGGGGTCCGCTCCTTCTCCGTCGACTTCGCCGGCTACGACGAGAACTTCACCCCGGACGCGATTCGCTCGACCCCGGACACGCCGTACGTCCTCGACGTCGTCCGGCACGTCGGCTCCGACCACACCTCCATCGTCCTGGACCCGGCCGACCTCATGGACCCCGCCGCGCGCGCCGCCGTACTGCGGGCGCGGGATCTGCCGCTCGGGCTCGGCGACATGGACACCTCGCTCTACCTGCTGTTCAGGGCGATCAGGGAGCACTCGACAGTCGCGTTGTCCGGGGAGTCGGCCGACGAGGTCTTCGGCGGCTACCGCTGGTTCCACGAACCGGCCGCGGTCGGCGGCGACACCTTCCCGTGGCTGGCGATGCCGGGCGTCGAGCGGTTCAACGGGGTGGTCGGGATCCTCGGCGAGGAGCTGCTGCGGGAACTCGACCTGCCCGCCTACCGCGCCAGGCGCTACCGGGAGGCGCTCGACGAGGTGCCCAGGCTGCCGGGGGAGGGCGGGCTGGAGCGGCGGATGCGGGAGATCGGCTACCTGAACCTGACCCGCTTCGTGCAGAACCTCCTCGACCGCAAGGACCGGATGAGCATGGCCGTCGGCCTTGAGGTCCGGGTGCCGTTCTGCGACCACCGGCTGGTCGAGTACGTCTTCAACATCCCCTGGTCGATCAAGAGCTTCGACGGGCGCGAGAAGAGCGTGCTGCGCGCCGCGGCGGCGGACATCCTGCCCGGTTCGGTGCTCGAACGCCGAAAGAGTCCCTACCCCACGACCCAGGACCCCGCCTATGACCAGGCCCTCAGCAAGCAGGTCGCCGGGCTGCTCGACCGGGGTGGGGTCGCGGCCGCGCAGCTGGCCGACCTCGGCAGGGTGCGAGCCGTCCTCGACCGGCAGGAGGGGGAGGCGGACCTGGACGGCAGGGCGGCGCTGGACGGCTTCCTCGGGCTCAACGCCTGGCTTGAGGAGTACGACGTGCGGCTCAAACTCTGAGCGCGCGCGGGGGCTCCGCCCGCCCGGTGACCGGAGGGCGGCGCCCAATAGACTCGGCCGCACTATGGCCGTACAGATCTCGCCCAGCATCCTGTCCGCCGACTTCGCCCGCCTCGCGGAGGCGGCCGCGGCGGTGCCCAACGCCGACTGGTTGCACGTGGACGTCATGGACAACCATTTCGTGCCCAACCTGACTCTTGGCCTGCCCGTCGTCGAGTCGCTGCTCAAGGCGACCTCGACGCCGCTCGACTGCCACCTGATGATCGAGGACCCCGACCGCTGGGCACCTGCCTACGCCGAGGCGGGGGCGGGCAGCGTGACGATCCACGTGGAGGCCGCCAAGGCCCCGGTGCGCACCCTGCGGCAGATCCGCGCCGCCGGGGCCCGCGCCGGGCTCGCGCTGAACCCCGCCACGGCGGTCGAGCCGTACGAGGACCTGCTCGGCGAGGTCGACATGCTGCTGATGATGACCGTGGAGCCCGGCTTCGGCGGCCAGCGGTTCCTGGACATCGTGCTGCCCAAGATCCGCCGGGCCCGCGGGCTGATCGACGGGCACGGCGGCCAGATCTGGCTGCAGGTCGACGGCGGGGTCTCGGCCGAGACGATCGAGCGCTGCGCGGAGGCCGGGGCCGACGTGTTCGTCGCGGGCAGCGCCGTCTACGGCGCCGCCGACCCGGCCCGTGCGATCGACGAGCTGCGGTCGGCGGCGGAGAAGGCCTGACGGCCTCCAGACGTTCGAAGGCCCCGGGGACGCCGTCGGGCGGCCCCGGGGCCTTCGAGAAGCCGCGAGAGTGCGTGGAGCGGGCGGGCTAGCCCTGCAGGGCCGGGTCGAGGATCACACCCTCGCCGCTGACGGTCGGCTCCTCGGGGAAGTGGCAGGCGGTCAGATGCCCCTCCTTGTTGCCCTCCAGCCGGACCAGGGGCGGCTCCTCGGTCGCGCACTTGTCCTGTGCCTTCCAGCAGCGGGTGCGGAAACGGCAGCCGGACGGCGGGTCGATGGGGGAGGGCACGTCCCCGGCGAGGCGGATGCGCTCGCGGGCACCCGCCTCCGTGGTCGCCTCGGGCACCGCCGACAGCAACGCGTGGGTGTAGGGGTGCCGGGGGCGCTCGTAGAGGGAGGACCTGTCGGCTATCTCGACGATCTTGCCGAGGTACATGACCGCGACCCGCTGCGAGAAGTGCCTGACGATGGCCAGGTCGTGCGCGATGAACAGGAACGCGATCCCCAGGTCCCTCTGGAGCTGCTGGAGCAGGTTGACGACCTGCGCCTGGATCGAGACGTCAAGCGCGGAGACCGGCTCGTCGGCGATGATCAGCTTGGGGTTGAGGGCCAGCGCGCGGGCGACCCCGATGCGCTGGCGCTGACCGCCGGAGAACTCGTGCGGGAAGCGGTTGTAGTGCTCGGGGTTGAGACCGACGGTCTCCAGAAGCTCCTTGACGCGCTTCTCCCTGCCACCGGGCGGCTCGATGCCGTTGATCTCCATCGGGCCACTGATGATCGTGCCTACGGTGTGGCGGGGATTGAGCGACGAGTACGGGTCCTGGAAGATCATCTGGATCTCGGACCTGATCGGCTTGAGCTCCTTGCGGCCTGCGTGCGTGATGTCGTGGCCCCGGTAGCGGATGGAGCCCCCGGTGGGTTCGAGCAACCGGGCGGCGAGCCGTCCCGTGGTCGACTTCCCGCAGCCGGACTCGCCGACCAGGCCGAGGGCCTCACCGGTGTGCACGGTCAGGTCGAGCCCGTCGACCGCGTGCACCTTGCCGACCTGCCGCTTGAAGATCAGCCCGCCCGTCACCGGGAAGTGCTTCTCCAGCCCGGACAGCTCCAGCAGTTCCTCGCTCACGCGTCCTCCCTCGCAGACGGCGTCCGCGAGCCGCCAAGCCCGTTCACTGGCCGTCCTTGCTTCACTTGTGGATCTCCCGCTTCTGGGCGAGGGTCAGATAGCACGCGTCGCCGTGGCCGCGGTGCGGGGACAGTTCGGGCCGCTCACCCTTGCACAGCTCGGGTCCCGCCTGGTCCATGTAGTCGCACCTGGGGTGGAACGGGCAGCCGGAGGGAACGTTGAGCAGGCTCGGCGGGGTGCCGCGGACCGGCTTGAGCGGGATGTCGACCGAGGAGCTCAGCCGCGGCATCGAGCCGAGCAGCCCCCAGGTGTAGGGGTGACGCGGGGTGTCGAGGACCTCCTTGACCGTGCCGCGCTCGACGGCCCGGCCCGCGTACATCACCAGCACGTTGTGCGCGGTGTTGGCGACCACGCCCAGGTCGTGCGTGATCATGATGATGGAGGTGCCGGTCTGGTCCTGGAGCTCCTTGAGCAGGTCCAGGATCTGGGCCTGCACGGTCACGTCAAGCGCGGTGGTCGGCTCGTCGGCGATCAGCAGGTCCGGGTCGCAGACCAGGGCCATCGCGATCATCGCGCGCTGCCGCATGCCGCCGGAGAACTGGTGCGGGTAGTCGTCCACACGGGTCTTCGGCTGCGGGATGCCGACCCGGGTCAGCATCTCGATCGCGCGGGCCCTGGACTCGGACTTGCTCGCGCCGGTGTGCTTGCGGTAGACCTCGCCGATCTGCCTGCCGATCGTGTGGTACGGCGAGAGCGCGGTCAGCGGGTCCTGGAAGATCATCGCGACCTTGTTGCCGCGAAGCTTCTCCATGGTGGACCGGGAGGCGCCGATCAGCTCCTGACCGTCGAGGTGGATCTCACCGCTGATCTTGGTGGTCTCCGGGTTGTGCAGGCCGAGCACGGTCAGGTTGGTCACCGATTTGCCGGATCCCGACTCGCCCACGATCCCCAGGGTGGTGCCCTTCTCCACGTCGAAGGAGAGCCCGTCCACCGCGTGGACGAGGCCGTCCTCGGTGTGGAAGTCGACGGTCAGGTCACGGACCGACAGGAACGGGTTCGACACTTCTTCCAGCTCCTAGCTCAGCCGCACGCGGGGGTCGATGACGGCGTACAAGACGTCCACGATGATGTTGAACACGACGATGGCGCCTGCGGCCACCATCACCGTCGCCATCAGCATAGGCAGGTCCGAGCTCCAGACGGCCCTGATGGACAGCTGCCCGATTCCCTGCAGGCCGAAGGTCTGCTCGGTGATGATCGCGCCGCCGATCAGGGTGCCCAGGTCGACGCCGAGGATGGTGACGATGGTGATCAGGGTGCCGCGCAGCGCGAACCTCATCACGACCGAGCGGTTCTGCATGCCCTTGGCCCGAGCCGTCCTGACGTAGTCCTCGGAGAGCTGCTCCACCATCGTCGAACGGGTCATACGGGTGTAGTTGGCGGTGAAGATGATCGCCAGCACCACCCAGGGCAGCATCAGCCCCATCGCCCAGTCCAGCGGGTTCTCGGTGATGGGGACGTAGCGCGGCTGCCGCAGGATGTGGTTGTGGTAGACGAGGAAGTACAGCGCCAGCGTGCCGACGAAGTAGATCTGCAGCGAGGCGCCGATCAGGGAGGAGACGCTGGCGATCTTGTCCAGCGCCTTGCCCTGCCTGAGCGCCGCGACGATACCGGTCGCCACTCCGAACAGGAGGAAGACGATGGCCGCGCCGATCGTCAGCGAGACGGTCAACGGCATGCGGTCGAGGATCGTGTCCAGCACCGGGGCCTTGTTGACGAAGGAGAACCCCAGGCAGGGGGCGGCGCAGTTGCCCAGGCCCTCGTAGTCGCGGCCGACGAAGATGCCGGCGACCCAGGTCAGGAACTGCACGAACAGCGGCTGGTCCAGTCCCAGGTTGTGCCGCGCCTGCTCCAGCAGCTCGGGCGGGCAGACCTTGCCGCAGGCGAGCCGGGCGGGGTCGGCTGGAACGGCGAAGAAAAGGAAGAACGTGCACGCGGCGATGATCAGCAGGGTGACCACGGCGCCGAGGGTGCGGCGAGTGATGAATCGAAACATGGCCCGTTTCCCGACGGTTGCTGGGAGACCGCCGCGGGGGCCGTGAAGCCCCCGCGGGCCGTGGCCCCGCCTGTCAGCGGGGCCACGGCCTTTGCCGTCTCTACGGCTTCACGAAGATGGTGTCCGGCTGAACGATCCACTGCTGCGGGTCGATCTCGGCACCGCCCACCTTGGAACCGTGGAGCATGGTGGCGATCCGGTTCTCCGCGACGACCAGCGGGGTGATCGTCTCCTGGATCTTCTTGTCGAGCGCCATCCACGCGGCGTTGGCCGCGTCGATGTCCGTCATGGCGGTGATCTTGTCCATCTCGGCGGTGAGCGCCGGGTCCTTCAGGTGCGAGTAGTTGGGCGCACCCTCGGCGACCGGGCCGAAGATGATCGGGAGCACCGTGGAGCCGGACGGCCAGTCGGCGCCCCAGCCGCCCCAGTACATGTCGAACTGGTTGCCGAGCTTGCCGATCGAGTCGTAGTAGGTCTTGCGGTCGAGCGGCTTGGCCACGACGTTGATGCCGGCCTTCGCCAGGGCGCTCTTGATCGCGACGGTCACCTGCTCCTGGACCGGCGTCTGGTTGTAGGCGTAGACGATGGTCGGCGTCGGGGTGCTGGTCTGAGCCAGCAGCTCCTTGGCCTTCTCGACGTCACCCTCGGGCTTGGTCTCCTTGTTGAACAGGTCGTAGGACTGGTAGCCGACCGTGGTGTTCTCGTTGAGAATCGTGGTCGGCAGCGCCGCGGCGGCCGGGCCGCCCATGACCTGCTGGATCTGCTTGGACGGCCAGGCGTAGTTGATGGCCTGACGGACCTTGGGGTCCTTCACCCGGTCAAGGTTGAAGTAGTAGTAGTTGCCGTACGGCGAGGGGCTGTTCATCCGGCGGGAGGCCAGGTTGGGGTCGCTCAGCACCTGCTGCAGACGCTCCGGCGGCGTCGAGGCGTAGAAGGTGAAGGCGGTCTGGTCGGCGCCGGAGTCCGCCATGAGGCGGTCGGTCACCTGCAGGGCCTCGAAGCCGAACTCAAGGTGCCACTTGTCCGGGTAGGCGCCGCGGATCGGGTCGGTCGCCGGGTCCCAGTTCGGGTTGCGCTCAAGGTCCATGGTCTTGTCGACCACGTGCGACTTGATGATGTACGGCCCGCTGGAGACAGGCTCCTTGTCGTACTGCTCCTTGGTGTCCTTGGCCTTGGGCACGATGCCGTAACCGGCCATGGCGAAGGCGTAGGCCGCGTCGGCGTGCGGCGTCTTGAACTTGTAGATGATCGTCTTGTCGTCCGGCGTCTCGATCGCGTCGAGTTCCTTGCCGTCGTACGGGCCGGGGTAGGCCTTCTTGAAGTCGACGTCGGTCAGCCACTGCTGGATGTAGGTGGGGCCCTGGGTGACGAACGGCGCGAAGGTCCGCTCCATGCTCCACTTGACGTCCGCGGAGGTGATCGGCGTGCCGTCCTGCCACTTCACGCCGTCCTTCAGCGTGAACTTCCAGGTCTTGCCGCCGTCGGACTGGGTGCCGGTGTCGGTGGCCAGGTCGCCGACCAGCTTGAACTCGCCCTTGGCGACGCGCTTGTAGCCGGTCAGGGTGCGGGAGATCAGCCGGGCGAAGTTCGCCTCGGTGTTGACGTAGATCTGCGCGGGGTCGAGGTGGGAGAAGTCGTCACGGTCGATCATCGTGACCGTTCCGCCCTTGACGACGCCCTCCGGCGGGATCGCGGGGCCCTTGGAGTCCTCCGCGGTGCCCTGGGTGATGACCGCGGGCTTGTAGGCGGCGGCGGGGGCCGAGGAGGCACCGTTGGAGCTGCCGGACGGCTGGGCGGCCGGAGCCCCCTGGTTGCCCTCGGCGCAGGCGCTGGTGACGGCCAGCACACCGATGGCCAGGACGGCCACGGCTGACCGCTTTCTGACTGTCATCTCTCTCCTATCTGTTCAGCGCTTGAGCTGGGGCTAGCGCTTGAGCTTGGGGTCGAAGGCGTCGCGGACGGAGTCGCCGAGAAGGTTGAAGGCGATCACGAAGATCACCAGCGCGACGCCCGGGAAGATCAGGTACGTGATGTCGTTCTGGTAGACCTCGGTACCGCGCCGGAACATCCTGCCCCAGTCGGGGATCGGCTCGATCATGCCGACGCCGAGGAAGGACAGGGCGGCCTCCGAGGTGACCAGCGCGGGCAGCAGCAGCGTCGCCTGGATCAGGATCGGCGTCCACAGGTTGGGCAGCAGTTCCTTGAACACGATCCGCGCGGGGGAGGCGCCGGTCACCCGGGCGGCCTCGATGAACTCGCGTTCGCGGAGCGTGAGGACCTGGCCGCGCAACAGGCGGGCCAGACCGGCCCAGCCGAACAACGTCAGCACGAGCACCAGCGTCACGGCGCGCAGCCAGACCGGCGTCTCCTGGTCGGGACTGACGAAGAGGTTCTCCACCACGGGCATGAACGCGATGATGAACAGCACCGAGGGGAAGGACAGCACCGTGTCGATCACGCGGCCGATGACGTAGTCCGTCTTGCCGCCGGAGTATCCGGCCACGATGCCGATCACGATGCCGATCAGCGTGGTGAGGATCGTCGTGATGAGCGCGATCAGCAGCGAGGTCCTGATTCCGTAGACCAGCTGGGTGAACACGTCACGGCCGAGGTTCGGCTCGATGCCGAACCAGAACTCCGAGCTGATGCCGCCGTTCGGGGCGATCGGATAGCCGAAGTCATTGAGCAGGCCCGGGGTGTCCTGGCCGTAGAGGGTGTACGGGTCCTTGCCGTACAGCCAGGAGATCACCGGTGCGAGTATCGCCACCAGGATGAAGAAAATCACCACGATGGCCGAGGCGACCCCGGTCCGGTCACGGCGGAAGCGGAGCCACATCAGCTGCCCTGGTGAGCGGCCCACCGTTTCCGGTGCCTTCACCACGGGCGCCTCATCGGCGGTGGTCGCGGCAGGTGCAGGGATGGTCATCGTGCGGGAGCCCCCAACGAGCATGACTGAGCGGGATCTGGGGGAACCATTGCAAAACAGTCAGGGGCAAATCAATGGCCTAGCTGTTACTTGTTTTTTTGTTGTGCAATATAGATCAGGTTGTGGCTGCAATTCCATTGACCTGGGTGGGGGGTCGGATGGAATGATGAGATTCCCCACCGTCTCTTATTCACGGATTTGTGACATACCTATGACACGACCATGACGGTCTGTGTGGTCGTCGTGTCACCTCTCGTCGTGTGGTGTCCGCAGGTGGGGCGGAAGGCGGTCCGGCCGCCGGGTGGGTGCGTGAACGCGTGTTGACTACGGGTGACCCGTCCGGGTCCCGCTCGGCCCCCTGTGGCCCCGCGCCCCCTTCGCCCCTGTTCCCTTCGTACCACCGTGCCCGGCCCGGGCGCGAGGGTGCGCGGCGTGCCTCTCCCCGATGTCCGGTTGTTCCATCTGGTGGGAGGGGGACACGTCATCTTTTGCCGGACGTGGCACACTGGAGGGAGAGCAGCGTGCTCCGGGGTCGGTGAAATTCCGAGCCGGCGGTTACAGTCCGCGACCCGTCCGAAGCCATCGGCCGGTTGACCTGGTGAAACTCCAGGACCGACGGTCAAAGTCCGGATGGGAGGAAGCGCGCGGGCGGCAGGGACGTCCCTTGGTGGGGCGCCTCGCCGCCAATGGGTGTACGTGCCTGTGATCCCCCGGGGCCCGCCGTGGCAGAAAGCTACCGGCGAGTAGGAGTCCCGGATGTGTGGTCGGGCGCACCCGCGTCAGCCGACCGGCCTGCCCGCGCGTGGTCGCGGCGCCGCCGGTCCCCTCTTCCGTCTCGCCCGCCGTGTCCCCGCGATCTCCACGGCCTCTCCCGGTGAGCCCCTACGGCCTGGCCGGCTTCCACGTGCCCACGTCCTGGGAAACGCCCGCCGTACCGGCTCCCCGGTCCCGGCAGGCCCCGTGAGGCCAGGAAGACGGGCGGCCCCGCGCGGGTTCACTCCCGATGTCATCTACGCACGCCCTGCGAAGGAGCTGTGAATGTTCACCGGAATCGTTGAGGAACTCGGCGAGATCGCGGAGATCGAGACGCTGCGCGACGCCGCCAGGCTGTCGATCCGCGGCGGGGTCGTCACCGGCGACGCCGGGCACGGCGACTCGATCGCCGTCAACGGGGTCTGCCTGACGGTGGTCGACGTCGAGGGGGAGGTCTTCACCGCCGACGTGATGAAGGAGACCCTGGACCGCAGCAGCCTGGGGGCCCTGCGCCCCGGCTCCAGGGTCAACCTGGAGCGCGCGGTCCGCGCCGACCAGCGCCTCGGCGGCCACATCGTGCAGGGCCACGTGGACGGTACCGGCGTGCTGCTCGCGCGTGAGCCGGACGAGCACTGGGAGGTCGTGCGGATCTCCCTGCCCGCCGCGCTGAACCGCTACGTGGTGGAGAAGGGCTCGATCGCCGTCGACGGGGTCAGCCTGACCGTGGTCGGCGTGGACGACGAGGGCTTCTCCGTCAGCCTCATCCCCACCACGCTGCGGCTGACCACCCTCGGCGCCAAGCAGCCGGGCGACCCGGTGAACCTCGAAGTCGACGTGATCGCCAAGCACGTGGAGCGGCTCGTCGGCGCCTACGCCCCCGGGAACGGGTCATGAACTGGGTGAACGAGGGCTTCCAGCTTCTCGGGGTCAAGGTCCTGTGGACCGACCTGGTCGGCAACGTGGCCGCGCTGGCCACCGTGCTGCTGGCGATCCGCAGATCGATATGGACCTGGCCGGTGCAGCTCACCGCCGCGGTCCTGCTGTTCGTCACCTCCCTCAGCGCCCACATCACCGGCAACGCCCTCAAACAGCTCATGTTCGGCGGCCTGGCCGTCTACGGCTGGTGGCGCTGGACCCGCGGCACCCGGGCGGGCCAGGGCCTGGCCGTACGGCCCGCGACCGGCTGGGAACGGCTGGCGATGGCCGCCACGATGCTGCTGGGCACGGCCGTCGTCGGCGTGCTGTTCTTCGTGACCAAGCTCTCCTGGGGCGCGCTGGTGCCGCCGCCGAGGGGCTATCTGCTGGTCGCGGCGGACGCCTACATCTTCGTCGGCAGCGCCGTCGCCACCTGGGCCCAGGGGCGCGCGCTGGTGGACTTCTGGATCATCTGGGTGGCCGTGGACCTGGTCGGCGTGCCACTGGCCTTCAGCTCGGGTCTCGTCGTCTCGGGGGCCGTCTACGGGGTCTTCTTCGTCCTTGTCCTCATCGGACTCTTCAACTGGCTCAAGGAGTACCGGTCCAGGACCGTGCTCGTCCCCAAGGAGGCTGTGTGACCGAGCTTGACCCCATAGAGCGGGCGATCGCCGACATTCGCGAGGGCAGGCCCGTCGTGGTGGTCGACGACGAGAACCGTGAGAACGAGGGTGACATCATCTTCGCCTCGGCCAAGGCGACACCGGAGCTGCTGGCCTTCACCATCAGGCACACCAGCGGCGTGATCTGCGTCTCGCTGCCCGGTGAGGACCTCGACCGGCTCGGCCTGCCGTTGATGGTGCACGAGAACAGGGAACGCCTGCGCACCGCCTACACGATCAGCGTCGACGCCCGCGACGGGGTGACCACCGGCATCTCCGCCTCCGACCGCGCCAGGACGATCCGCACCCTGTGCGACTCGGCCACCGAGCCCGACGATCTGGTACGGCCCGGCCACGTCTTCCCACTGCGCTACCGCGAGGGCGGCGTGCTGGTCAGGCGCGGCCACACCGAGGCGGCCGTGGACCTGGCCAGGCTGGCGGGGCTGCGGCCCTCCGGAGCCCTCGCCGAGGTCGTCAACGACGACGGGACCATGAAGCGGCTGCCCGAACTGCGCGAGTTCTGCGACGAGCACGACCTGGCGCTGGTCTCCATCGAGCAGCTGGTCGAGTTCCGGCGCCGCACGGAACGGATGGTGAGCAGGGTCGCGGAGACCCGCCTGCCCAACGCGTACGGGATGTGGCGCGCCTACGGCTACGCCAGCGCCCTGGACGGCGGCGAGCACGTCGCCCTGGTCTACGGCGATCTGGAGGACGGGGAGAACATCCTGGTCAGGGCGCACTCCGAGTGCCTGACCGGGGACGTGTTCGGCTCCCTGCGGTGTGACTGCGGGGTCCAGCTCGACCACGCGATGTCGGAGATCGCCGCCGAGGGCCGTGGTGTCGTGGTGTACCTGCGCGGGCACGAGGGCCGTGGTATCGGGCTGCTGGCCAAGCTGCGGGCCTACGGCCTGCAGGACGCGGGCAGCGACACCGTGGACGCCAACCTGGAGCTCGGCCTGCCGGTCGACGCCAGGGAGTTCTCCAACGCCGGCCAGATCCTCGCCGACCTGGGGGTGAAGTCGGTCAGGCTGCTGACGAACAACCCCGCCAAGCTGCGGGGCATGGACGGCTACGGGGTCAAGGTCCTCGGCCGTGAGCCGATGCCCGTGGCGATGAACCCCCACAACGAGAGGTACCTGACGGCCAAGCGCGACCGTCTGGGCCACGAGATCAACAAGGAGAACGTATGAGCGGCGCGGGACGTCCCCAGGCCGAGGCCGTCGAAGCGGCCGGGCTGACCGTCGGCATCGTGGCCGCCCGCTGGCACGAGAAGATCACCGATCAGCTCGTGGCGCGGGCGGTGCTGGCCAGCGCGGACAGCGGGGCGAGCGCGACGGTGATCCGCGTCGCCGGGTCCCTGGAGATCCCGGTCGTCGCCCAGGCGCTGGCCAGGCGCTGCGACGCCGTGGTCGCCCTGGGCGCGGTGATCCGCGGGGAGACCGCCCACTTCGACTACGTCTGCGAGTCGGTCACCTCGGGGCTCACCCGTGTCTCGCTCGACGAGGGAACGCCGGTCGGCAACGGGGTGCTGACGTGTGACTCCCTCGACCAGGCCCTCGACCGCTCCGGACTGCCCGGCAGCCACGAGGACAAGGGCTACGAGGCCACCGTCGCGGCCCTGGAGACGGCGCTGCTGCTGCGGGACCTCAGGGACGCCTGAGGTCCCCGAGCGTCTTGGACGCGGGGCCGGCCGGGGCGTGCGGTAGGTTTCCTATCGCCGTGACCGGTGCTTTTCCCGAAGGAACGTGATCTCCAGGTGAGTCAAGAGAACGTCTCGCCCCCCGAGCTGCCCGTCGTGTGGCGGCCGAGGAAGGGACGCGTCGTGGCGTACGGCTTCGCCGGTTTGATCATCGTTGGAGCCGTGGTCCTGGCGATCCTCCTGCCGCCGCCGTTCACCGTGGTCGACAAGGTCGCGATGGTGGTGCTCGGCGCCGCCGTCGCCGGGGTGCTGCACCTGCTCGGCCGCTGCCGGGTCGAGGCGGACGAGACGGGCGTCACCCTGGTCAACGCGCTGCGGGTGCACCGCTACGAGTGGCCGGAGGTGCTCGCGGTGACGCTGACCGACAGCGAGCCCTGGGCGAAGATCGACTTCACCGACGGCGCGACGATCGGCGCCATGGGGCTGCAGGGCTCGGAGAAGGAACGGACCGTCCAGCAGGTCCGTCAGCTCGCCGCGCTCATCAGGGAACGCGGCGAGGCCAGGGACGAGGGCGGCAACGGCGGACGGGCCGGGGACGACGACTGAGGCCCGGCCTGCGAGGCCGGGCCGGAGACGACGCCGGGCGTCTCAGGTCTCCTCGGCGAAACGCTCGGCCATACCCGTCTCGCCCGCGACCAGCAGAACCGTGTTCCCGTGGATGGCCGTGTCGGAGGTGGCGTAGGTGAACCTGCCGCCGGGGCTCTTGATCCCGACCACGGTCACGCCGTACTTCGTGCGGATGCCCAGCTCGCCCAGCGTCCTGCCAACCGCCCAGCCCGGCGCCTTGGTCTTGACCAGGGCGTAGCCCTCGTCGATCTCGACGTAGTCGAGCATCCGCCCGGTCACCAGGTGCGCGACCCGCTCTCCCATGTCGTACTCGGGCTGCACCACGTGGTGCGCGCCGACCCGGTCCAGGATCCGGCTGTGCTGGCGGCTGATCGACTTGGCCCAGATGTCCGGCACACCGAAGTCGGCCAGGATCGAGGTGGTCAGGATGCTCGCCTCGATGTCGCCGCCGATGCCGACCACGACCCTGCCGAACTCCTCGACGCCCAGCTGGGTCAGCGCGTCCGGGTCGGTCGAGTCCGCGCAGGCCACGTGCGTGAGCTGCCCGGACAGCTGCTGCACGATCTTGGGGTCGCTGTCCACGCCGAGCACCTCGACGCCGCGCTCGGCCAGTTCGAGCGCCAGCGCGCTGCCGAACCGGCCGAGGCCGATCACCGCGACCGCGTCGCCGCGGTCCTTCCTGTCAGCCAACGAGAGGGCCCTCCTCCGGATAACGGAACCTGCGGGTCTGGACGTGCAGCGCCAGCGCCGCGCCGAGTGTCACGGGCCCCAGTCTGCCGACGAACATCAGGACCGTCAGCACCAGGTGTCCCGGGGCGCCGAGATCGCCGGTTATCCCGGTGGACAGGCCGACCGTGCCGAACGCCGAGACCACCTCGAACAGCACCCGGTCGAGCTTGAACGGGGTGAGGGCCATCAGGACGAACGTGCCCAGCGCCACCGAGGCCACACTGAGCAGGGCGATGGTCAGCGCCTGGCGCTGGAGTTGCTCGGGCAGGCGGCGGCGGCCGACCGTGACGTCGGGCTCACCGCGCAGCTCGGCCAGGATGACGTAGCCGAGGAGCGCGAACGTCGTCACCTTGATGCCGCCGCCGGTGCTCGCGCTGCCCGCTCCGACGAACATCAGCACGTCGCTGATCAGCCAGGTGGTCTCGTGCATCTGCGAGACGTCCACGGAGTTCATGCCGCCGCTGCGGGTCATGGAGCTGTGGAAGAACGCCGCCATGATCCGCTGCCAGGGCGGCAGCCCGCCCAGGGTCGCGGAGTTCTCCCACTCGGTGAGGGCGACGGCCAGCGCCCCGCCGAACAGCAGGACCGCGGTCATCCCCACGGTGATCCTGGCGTGCAGCGACCAGAGCCTGGGACTGTGCCAGCTGCGGCGGAGCGCGGTGTAGACGGGGAAGCCGAGCCCCCCGACGACCACGGAGATCGCCAGCGGCAGGCAGATCCACGGGTCGTGGACGAAGCGCACGACGCCGTCCGGCCACAGGGTGAAGCCGGCGTTGGTGAAGGAGGAGACCGCGTGGAAGAGCCCCTGGTACAGGGCGCGGCCGGGCGACTCGCCGTATCCGATGAGGAAGCGGGCGGCCAGCACGGCCGTGGTCAGCGCCTCGGCGGCCAGCGTCACCTTGGCGACGCCCGCGATCAGGCGGCGCACCTCGCCGGGACCCAGGGTCCGGGTCTCGGCCTGGGCGTTGAGCCTGGCGCGCAGGCCGAGCTTGCCCGAGACGACCAGCGCCAGGATGGAGGCCATCGTCATGATCCCGAACCCGCCGATCTGCATCAGCGCCAGGATCACCAGCTCACCGAAGACCGACCAGTGCGTCGCGGTGTCCTGTACGGCCAGGCCGGTCACGCAGACCGCCGACGTCGCGGTGAAGAGCGCGGACGTCCACGACGCCGCCCGCCCGGCCTCGACCGCGACGGGCAGCGACAGCAGCGCCGAGCCCGACATGACCACGACCAGGAAGGCGGCCACGACGACCCTCGACGGCGTGTTGATCCGCCGCAGAACGTTCTTCACGAGGGGTGAGAATACGCCGGGGAGACGACCGCCACGTCCGCCCCACGTGCCCTGTCCCGTCAGTGGCCCCCGCGGCGTAGCCTGAGGTGATGCTGAGGGGGACGGTCAAGACCTCTGACGTGGAGTCACCGGGACATCTGGGGGAACTCCTCGATCGGTGCGCCTACCTCGCGGACGAGGGGCTGGCCACGGCGGCGTTCCTGGCGCTGCGGATGGGCCGCCCGCTGCTGCTCGAAGGTGAGGCCGGGGTCGGCAAGACCGAGCTGGCCAGGACGCTCGCCACGGTGCTCGGCGCGCCGCTGATCAGGTTGCAGTGCTACGAGGGGCTCGACGGCCCCCAGGTGCTCTACGACTGGGACTTCGCCCGCCAGCTGCTGCACCTCAAGGCCGCGGAGGCGAGCGGGATCACCGACGCGGCGCGGCTTGAGGGGGAGGTCTACGACCGGCGCTTCCTGATCGCCAGGCCGTTGCTCAAGGCGGTGGAGACCCAGCCGAGCGTGCTGCTCGTCGACGAGGTCGACCGGGCCGACGTGGAGTTCGAGGCGATCCTGCTTGAGGTGCTGTCCGACTTCGCGATCTCCATCCCCGAGCTCGGCACGGTCCGGGCGCAGAGCCCGCCGGTCGTCGTGCTGACCTCCAACCGCACCCGCGAGCTGCACGACGCGCTGAGACGCCGCTGCCTCTACCACTGGCTCGAACACCCCTCCTTCGAGCGGGAGGTGACGATCCTGCTGCGCAGACTCCCGGGCTGCTCCAGGGCCCTGGCCGAGCAGGTGGCCGGGGCCGCGGGGCGGCTGCGCGAGGCCGGTCTGGTCAAGCCGCCCGGCGTCGCCGAGAGCCTCGACTGGGCCGAGGCACTGCTGACCCTGGGCGCCAGGGAGCTGGACCCCGGCCTGGCCGCGGCGACGCTGGGCGCCCTGCTCAAGCACCGCGAGGACCACGAGACGGTCCTTGGGAACGGATTCTTCGATGTCTCCCGTGGCTGAGGGCCCCCTGGAGGAGCCGGCGGACACAGTGGAGGACGCGGTGGAGGACGCGGGGCGCGACCTGGTCGCGGTCATGACCGGGTTCGCCAGGACGCTGCGCGCCGCCGGGGTGCCCGCCGACCACGAGCGGACCCAGGCCCTGTTGCGCGCGCTGGCCGTCCTCGGCGCGGCCGTCCCGCGCGGGGTCTACTGGGCGGGCAGACTCACCCTGTGCGCCTGTCCCGACGACCTGCCCCGCTACGACCGTGTCTTCGACGCCTACTTCGGCGGCACGCGGGCACGTCCGGTTCCCCCGCCCACGGTCAACGTCACCCGGGGCGTCACGACCCTGACCGGCACCCGGGGACAGGCGGGGGACGGTGAGGAGCGGGCGGCGGCCGCCAGCCCGGCGGAGGTCCTGCGCAACAGGGACGTGGCCGCGATGACCGGTGCCGAGCTGGCCGAGGTACGACGCCTGCTCGCCCTGCTGCGGGTGGATCGCGAGCGGCGCGGGTCACGACGGTTCGGCCCCTCCCGCAGGGGGCGCCTCGACGGCGGGGCGACGATCCGCGAGACCCTGCGGCACGGCGGCCAGACCGTACGGCTGCGCCACCGCGCCCACCGCACCAGGCCCCGCGGGGTCGTGCTGCTCGTCGACGTCAGCGGCTCCATGGCCCCCTACGCCGACACACTGCTGCGCCTGGGACACGCCCTGGTGCGCGCGGAGCCGAGGGCGACCGAGGTGTTCAGCGTGGGCACCCGCCTGACCAGGATCACCGCCGAGCTGCGCCTGCGTGACCCGGCGGCGGCGATGGAGGCCGTCTCCGCCGCCATCCCCGACTGGAACGGCGGAACCCGCCTCGGTGAGGAACTGCGGAGCCTCCTGCGGCTGCACGACGCGGCGGGCGCGACCGTCGTCATCGCCTCCGACGGGTGGGAGCGGGGCGACGCCTCGCTGCTCGGCGCGCAGATGGCCAGGCTGTCCAGGACCGCCCACCGGGTGATCTGGGTGAACCCGCACAAGGGGCAGGAGGGCTACCGCCCGCTCACCGCCGGGATGCGGGCGGCGCTGCCGTACGTGGACGACTTCGTGGCCGGGCACAGCCTGGCGGCCTTCGAGGCGCTGGCCCGGCTGCTGGGAGGGCGGAATGCGTGACATCCTCTCGCAGATCACGCGCTGGTGGGAGGCGGGTGAGACGTTCGGCCTGGCGACCGTGGTCGAGACCTTCCGCAGCGCGCCCCGGCCACCGGGAGCCTCGATGGCCGTCCTCGGGGAGGAGGCGGCGGGCAGCGTGTCCGGTGGCTGCGTCGAGGGAGCCGTCTACGAGCTGGCCCGTGAGGTGGCCGCCTCGGGGACCCCGGTGCTGCGGCGCTACGGGGTGAGCGACGACGACGCCTTCTCCGTCGGGCTGACCTGCGGGGGGATTCTGGACGTCTTCGTCGAGCCGGTCTCGCGCGGGACGTTCCCCGAGCTGGGGGAGGTCGCCGCGGCGGTGCGGGAACACGAGCCGGTCGCGGTCGCGACCGTGCTGTCCGGCCCGGGCGCCGTCGGGGCCCGCCGGGTGGTCGGCCCTGAGCGCGCCTCCGGCTCGCTGGGCCCGGCCAGGCTGGACGACGCGGTCGACGACGACGCCCGCGGCATGCTCGCCCAGGGTCTCACCGGGATCCGCCGGTACGGCCCGCACGGTGAGCGGCGCCTCGACGACCTGGCGGTCTTCGTGCACTCCTTCGCCCCGCCGCCCAGGATGCTGGTCTTCGGCGCCATCGACTTCGCCGCCGCGGTCGCCAGGATCGGCAGGTTCCTCGGCTACCACGTGGTGGTGTGCGACGCGCGTCCCGTCTTCGCCACGGCCAGGCGCTTCCCCGAGGCCGACGAGGTGGTCGTCAAGTGGCCGCACGACTACCTCAGCTCGGTCACCGTGGACGAGCGGACCGTGATCTGCGTGCTCACCCACGACCCCCGCTTCGACGTCCCGCTGCTGGAGGTGGCGCTGCGCACCCCGGCCATCTACGTCGGGGCGATGGGCTCACGCCGTACGCACGAGGACCGGCTGGCGCGGCTGCGCGAGGCGGGCCTGGGGGAGGAGGAGCTCGGGCGGCTGCGCTCGCCGATCGGCCTCGACCTGGGCGCGCGGACACCGGAGGAGACCGCGGTCTCCATCGCCGCCGAGCTGATCCAGCTGCGCTGGGGCGGCTCGGGACGGCCGCTGAGCGACGGCTCGGGCCGCATCCACGCGCCCGGCCGCCGGACATGACGCGGGCGGCGAGCGCGGGGCTGCTGCTGGCCGCAGGCGGCGGTTCCCGGCTCGGCACCCCCAAGGCGCTGGTCGAGCTGGACGGTGAGCGGCTGGTCGACCGGGGGGTCAGGCTGCTGCGTGAGGGCGGCTGCCATCCCGTGGTCGTCGTGCTCGGGGCCGCGGACGCTCAGGTGCGCGGGGCGGTCGTCGTGCGCAACCCGGACTGGCGGAGCGGCATGGGCTCCTCACTCAGGACCGGCCTGGCGGCGCTTCCCGGTGACGCGGAGCGGGTGGTGATCGCCCTGGCCGACCAGCCGTCCATCGGGCCGCGGGCCGTGCTCCGGCTGGTCGAGGCCGCGCGCCTGGGGGCCTCCGTGGCCGTCGCGACCTACGCGGGCAGGCGGCGGAACCCGGTGCTGGTCGCCAGGGAGCACTTCGCCGAGGTCGCCGGGCTCGCGGCCGGTGACGTGGGCGCCAGGGCCTTCCTCAGAGCGCACCCCGAACTGGTCGTCGAGGTGCCCTGCGACGACGTGGGCGACCCGGCCGACATCGACACCCCCGGCGACCTGGAGGCCTGGCGACGGCGGGGCTGAGATCAGGGGGTCTCCCGGTGCAGCCGGAAGGAGGCGACGGCGGCGCGGTGGTCACTGCCCGCCGCGGCCTCGACGCCCGCGGTGGCCGCGGTGAGGCCCCGGTAGAGGATGTGGTCGGGCCTGGTCACGGGGAAGGAGGCGGGCCAGGTGAAGCCGAACCCGGTCCCGGCCTCCTGCTGGGCGTCCAGGAGCGGCGGCACCAGGCCGGAGCGCTTACGGTCGGTCGTGGCGGTGTTGAGGTCGCCGAGCAGGAGAAGGCGCCGGCTGCCGTCGCGCTCGACGAGCCTTCCCGCCTGGGTGAGGGTCTCGTCCCGCTGGGCGGTCTGGCCGGGACGGGCCGAGGCCAGGTGCATCACGTAGACGGTCAGCCTGCCCTTCGGCGTCTGGACGACCGCCCGCAGCGCCCTGGCCCAGCCGAGCCCGATGTCCACCCGGCGAGCCTGCAGGATCGGGAACCTGCTCCACAGGCCGACCGTGTTCACCTGGTAGCGGTGCGGGAAGCGGTTGTCGAGCTCCTTGGCCGCGGGACCCCCCTCGGTCAGCTCCTGCACGGCGACCAGGTCCCGTCCGCCGGAGACGGTCCGTACGGCCTGCGCCGAGTCGCCGTTGGCCGCCCCCACGTTGATCGTGGCGACCGAGACGTCGCTCGGGCCGCCGGGGACGGCGCGCAGCAGCGTGGGGCCGAACATGATCCCCCAGACGGTCGCGGGCAGCAGCGCGGCGACGATCACCGGCCACGACCGGGTGACCAGGGCGCCGAGCAGCAGGAAGGGGACGGTGACGCCGAGCCAGGGCAGCAGGCTCTCCAGCACCGGGGTGAACCCTCCCAGGTCGGGCAGGAGTCCGTGGCCGCCGAGAACGAGGGCGAGCGCCCCCGCAAGCACCATGATCGCCCGCCTCAGCACACCGCTCCTCGTCCGCGCCACCATCGCGGGCCGTCCACCCCCGCCCGCACGGGCCTCCCGAGCCCGAGACCCGTACGCTACCGGCCTCGTGCGGGCGGCGCGGGTCTTGGAGCGGGCCGGAGGGAGTCGATAGCCTTCTGGGCAGAGAGAACGGAATAACATTCGGTTCCTGTGGTGCGGGAAGGACGATCCTGACGATGCGTATCGGTATGGCCCTGAGTTACGCGGGGGGCTTCAAGGAGACCGTGGACGAGCTGGCCGACTACGAGAGGGCGGGGCTGGACATCGTCTTCGTCGCCGAGGCGTACAGCTTCGACGCGGTCAGCCAGATGGGCTACATCGCGGCCAGGACCGAGCGGCTGCAGATCGCCTCGGGCATCCTGCCCATCTACTCGCGCACCCCCGCCCTGCTGGCCATGACCGCGGCCGGCATGGACTACGTCTCGGGCGGCCGTTTCACCCTGGGCATCGGCGCCTCGGGGCCGCAGGTGGTCGAGGGCTTCCACGGCGTGCCGTACACCGCGCCGCTCGGCCGCACGCGGGAGGTCGTCGAGATCTGCAGGCAGGTGTGGCGGCGCGAGCGCCTGGAGTACGAGGGAAGGCACTACACCCTTCCGCTGCCCGAGGGGGAGGGGACGGGGCTGGGCAAGTCGCTGAAGCTCGTCAACCACCCCGTCCGCGAGCGCATCCCCATCGTGATCGCGGCCATCGGCCCGAAGAACGTCGAGCTGTGCGCCGAGCTGGCCGAGGGCTGGGAGCCGATCTTCTACATGCCGGAGAAGGCCGCCGAGGTCTGGGGGGCCTCCCTGGCCGCGGGAGGGGCCAGGCGCGACCCCTCGCTGGGAGCCCTCGACGTCATCGCCCAGGCCCCGCTGGCCATCGGTGACGACGTGTCCGGCCTGGTCGACCTCGGACGTCCCGTCGCGGCCCTCTACATCGGCGGCATGGGCGCCAAGGGCAGGAACTTCTACAACGACCTGGCCCGCCGCTACGGCTACGAGAAGGAGGCCGAGGAGATCCAGGACCTCTACCTCGCGGGCAAGAAGGAGGAGGCGGCCGCGCTGGTCCCCAGGGAACTGCTTGAGGCCGTCTCGCTGATCGGGCCGGAGGGTCATGTGCGCGACCGCCTGCAGGCGATGCGCGACTCCGGCGTCACAACCGTCAACGTCACCCCGCTCGGCCGTACCCACGCCGAGCGCGTCCGGCTCGTCGAGAAGGTCGGGGAACTCGCCTCCTGAGCCCTGTCCGGGCCTTCTCTGGCCGGGGAGAACGTGATACTGATCACAGGTATAGATGAAATTTCCTACCAGAATAGGTGGTTTCACGCCCTGTGAGGTTCTCCCCGGTGACCCCTCTGCTCGTCGGGCGGCCGTATGTGGATCTGTGCCGCCTGAACGGCCAGCTCTGTCACTGAACGCATTTCCCGCTCCCCTCCCGCCCCGCGCGGGCACGTTCTCACGTCGGAGTCGCGTTCATGAAGAAAGTCTCCTTCTCCCTGCAGTTGCTGCTCGGCCTGGTGGCCGGTGCCGCACTCGGCTTCCTCGCCCGCGCGGGCGAGATCGCCTGGCTGACCACCACCCTGACCGAGGTCGGCAGGCTCTTCGTCCAGCTCCTCAAACTCGCCGTCCCGCCGCTCGTCCTCACCGCGGTCGTGGTCAGTGTCGCCAACCTGCGCAACGTCGGCGGAGCCGCCAGGCTCGCGGGCAAGACACTGCTGTGGTTCCTGGTCACCTCGCTGATCGCGGTGGTCATCGGCCTCGGCCTCGGCCTGGTCATCAACCCCGGCGAGGGCGTCACGATCTCCACCGCCGGGGCCAAGGCCCCCGACCTCGACGGCGCGGGGACCTGGCTCGACTTCGTGACCGGGATCATCCCGACCAACGTCGTCACGGCCTTCACCGAGCTCAACGTCCTGCAGATCGTCTTCATCGGGGTCGTCCTCGGCGCGGCGGCCCTGGCGGTCGGCGAGGCGGCCGAGCCGTTCCTCGTCCTCAGCCGCTCGGTGCTCGAACTGGTGCAGAAGGCCCTGTGGTGGGTCATCAGACTGGCCCCGATCGGCACCGCGGGCCTGATCGGCAAGTCCGTCGCCGCCTACGGATGGGACCTGCTGGCCCCGCTGGCCAAGCTCGGAGCGGGCGTCTACGTCGGCTGCCTGCTGGTGCTGCTGGTGAGCTACCCGCTGCTGCTCGCCCTCGTCGGCCGGGTCAGCCCGCTGACCTTCTACCGCAACGCCTGGCCCGCGATCGAGCTGGCCTTCGTCTCCCGCTCCTCGATCGGGACCCTGCCGCTGACCCAGCGGGTCACCGTCGAACGCCTGGGCGTCGACCGCGACTACGCCTCCTTCGCGGTGCCCTTCGGGGCGACCACCAAGATGGACGGCTGCGCCGCGATCTATCCCGCCCTCGCCGCGATCTTCGTGGCCCAGGTGTACGACGTCCCGCTCGGCCTCGGCCAGTACCTGCTGATCGCGTTCGTCTCGGTGGTCGGCTCCGCCGCGACCGCGGGCCTGACCGGCGCGGTCGTGATGCTCACCCTCACCCTGAGCACGCTCGGCCTGCCCCTTGAGGGCGTCGGCCTGCTCCTGGCCGTCGACCCGATCCTCGACATGATCCGTACGGCGACGAACGTGGCCGGGCAGATCGTGGTGCCCGTGCTCGTCGCCCGTTCCGAGGGCCGTCTCGACGAGGCGGTGCTGAACGCCCCGCCGCTGCCCCTGGACGAGACGTCCGCCAGACCGCTGGTCACCGGGGGCGCCCCCGCCCCCGCCTGACGCCCCGAGATGGCGGGCGGCACCTGCGGCCCGCCACCGCCTCTCCCGCCCGCCGCCGCCCAAGGTGTGGCGGGCGGGGGTGGAGACAGGGGCGGAGGAGGTCAATAGCATGCGAGGCATGACCGCCACCCACGCCACGCGCCGTACGCGTCTGGCGGAGCTGCTGCCCGCCCACGACGTGGACGCCGTCCTGGTCACCCGGGGGGTGAACGTGCGCTACCTGACCGGCCTGGCGAGCTCGAACGCCGCGGTGCTGGTCACGGCGGACGGCACCGCCACGCTGGCCACCGACTCCCGCTACACGGAGACCGCCAGGCGCCTGTGCCCGGATGTCGAGGTGCGCCAGGAACGCGACGTCGCGGGAAGCCTGGTCGCGACGGCGGCGGGCCGGGTCGGCGTCGAGGCGCACCACATGTCCGTGGCCGACTACTTCCGTCTCGGCGGGGACCTGCCGCGGCTGAGCGGGCTGGTCGAGTCGGTGCGCAGGGTCAAGGACGAGGAGGAGATCGACCTCATCCGCACCGCCTGCGCGCTCACCGACCAGGCCTTCGGCGACGTGCTGCCCAGGCTGCGGCCCGGAGTGACCGAACGGGAGGTCGCCAGGGCGCTGGAGACCCGGATGATCGAGCTGGGCGCGGACAAGCCCGCCTTCGACTCGATTGTCGCCTCGGGCCCGAACGGCTCGATCCCGCACCACTCGCCCTCGGAGCGTCCCCTGCAACGGGGAGACCTCGTGACCATGGACTTCGGGGCGCTGTACGACGGCTACCACGCCGACATGACCAGGACCGTGGCGATCGGGGAGCCCGCCGCCTGGCAGCGGGAGCTCTACGACCTGGTCAGGGCCGCCCAGCGGGCCGGCCGCCACGCCGTACGGCCGGGCGCGCTCACCCACGAGGTGGACGCCGCGGCCCGCGACCTGATCACCGCGGCCGGGCACGGTGAGCGCTTCGGGCACGGCCTGGGACACGGCGTCGGGCTGGAGATCCACGAGGTGCCGTTCCTGGCTCCGCCGAAGCCAGACAGCGATGCCGGGCACGCTAGACTAGAGGATCGAGTTCCGGTCACCGTCGAGCCTGGTGTCTACCTGCCGGGTATGGGCGGCGTCCGCATCGAGGACACGCTCGTGACGCGTGATGCCGGACCGGAGCTTCTCACACGGACGACCAAAGAGCTGCTTGTCCTTTAAAGAGCGGCCGTACGCAGGAGAAACTAGTGGCGACGACGAACGACCTCAAGAACGGCCTGGTGCTCAAGCTCGACGGCGGTGAGCTCTGGACGGTTGTGGAGTTCCAGCACGTCAAGCCCGGCAAGGGCGGTGCGTTCGTCCGCACCAAGCTGAAGAACATCAAGTCGGGCAAGGTCGTCGACAGGACCTTCAACGCGGGCGTCAAGGTCGAGGTGGCCAACGTCGACAAGCGCGAGATGCAGTTCTCCTACATGGACGGCGAAGAGTTCGTCTTCATGGACACCGAGACCTACGACATGCTCAACGTCTCCCGGGTGGCCGTCGGCGACAGCGCCAACTACCTGCTGGAGAACATGCTCGCCACCGTCGCGGTCAACGAGGGCAACGTGCTCTACGTCGAGCTGCCCGCGGCCGTCGACCTGATCATCGCCGAGACCGAGCCGGGCCTGCAGGGCGACCGCTCCACCGGCGGCACCAAGCCCGCCAAGCTGGAGACCGGCGCCGAGATCAAGGTGCCGCTGTTCATCACGACCGGTGAGAAGGTCAAGGTCGACACCCGCACCGGCGAATACCTCGGCCGCGCCTGATGTCCGCACGGGGTAAGGCGCGCAGGCGCGCGCTGGACATCCTCTTCGAGGCCGAGGCGCGCAGCCAGGACCCGCTCGCGGTTCTGGCCGAGCGTCTCGAAAGGGCGGAGCCGCCCGTCAACGAGTACACCGCGACCATCGTCGAGGGCGTGTGCAGGCACCGCGCGCGCATCGACGAGCTGATCACCACCTACGCCGAGGGATGGACGCTCGACCGCATGCCCGCGGTCGACCGCAACCTCCTGCGCGGCGGCACCTACGAGCTGCTGTGGATGCCCGACGTGCCCGAGGGCGTCGTCATCAGCGAGTGGGTCGGGCTGGCCTCCGAGCTGTCGACCGACGAGTCCCCGCAGTTCGTCAACGGCCTCATGGCCCGGTTCAAGCAGCTCAAGCCGTCCCTGGCGCTGTAGGTCACATCCGTGGGGAGGACCCCTCTCCGGTCCTCTCCACGGACGCGCCCGCGGGAGCCGTGAACGGACCTTTCCGTTCCGACCTCCTGAACCACGCGGCCCCGGTCCGAACTCCTTCCACGCCGGGGAAAGAGCAGATCGAGCCCGGCCCCGGTTCCTCCCCGGACGGCACCGGGTACGGCCCGGCGTAGGCTGGGGCTCGTACCGCGAAAGAGGAGGCGATCTTAAGTTGCGCGCCGTAGGCATCTCACGCCCGTCGGCCACTCCGGCGGTCCGCACCGCCGTCGTGTGGGACGTGTTGCGGGCAGTGCTCGCCGACCGGGTGGCCGCGACCGGCAGGGATCGGCTCGACATCGTCGACGCCGGAGGGGGCACGGGCGGCTTCGCCGTACCGCTGGCCGGGCTCGGGCACGCCGTCACCGTCGTCGATCCCAGTCCCGACTCGCTGGCCGCGCTCGAACGCCGGGCCGCCGAGGCCGGGGTCGGCGTTCGCGCCCTGCAGGGGGACGCGGCCGACCTGAAGGAGATCCTCCCCACGGACGGGGCGGACCTGGTGCTGTGCCACAGCGTCCTGGAGTACGTCGAGGACCCGGCGGGCGCCCTGGGCGCCATCGCGGGCCTGCTGCGCGAGGGGGGCGCCATCAGCGTGCTGGCCGCCAATCCGCTCGCCGCGGCCCTGCATCGTTCCATCGCGGGCCGGTTCGAGGAGGCACTGCAGGTCCTGGACGACCCGCAGGGGCGCTGGGGCGACCGCGACCCCACGCCGCGGCGGTTCACCCGCGAGACCCTGGCCGTGCTCCTGTCCGCCGCCGGGCTCACCCCCGGTGAGGTCCACGGTGTGCGGATCTTCGCCGACCTGGTGCCCAGCCGCCTGCTGGACGGGGAGCCGGGGGCCGCGCGCGCCCTGGTGGCCCTCGAACAGGCCGCCGCGGCCCACCCCGTGCTCAGGGACATCGCCACCCAGCTCCACGTCCTCGGCAGAAAGTGAGTTCTCGCCGAACGTGTGTTCCCATGTGTTTCGTACAATGGCCTCGTGTCGAGGAAACAGCAGGTGCCGCGTCCGGTCTCGGCGCTGGGCACGGACGACACCGGTTGTCCGATCCTCCACGTCGACATGGACGCCTTCTTCGCCAGCGTCGAGTTGCGTGAACGTCCCGAACTGCGCGGCCTGCCCGTCATCGTGGGCGCCCCCGGCCCGCGGGGGGTGGTGCTCAGCGCCACCTACGAGGCCAGGCGGTTCGGGGTGCACTCGGCCATGCCCATGATCCGCGCCCGGCGCCTGTGCCCCAGGGCCGTGATCATCCCGCCGAGCCGGGGAAAGTACTCCGAGGTCTCCAGGGGCGTCATGGAGATCTTCCGGACCTTCACCCCCGAGGTCGAGCCGATCGCCTCCGACGAGGCCTTCATGGACGTCGGCGGAGCGCGCAGAAGGCTCGGCCCGCCCGCCGCGATCGCCGCCATGATCCGTGAACGGGTCGCCGGCGAGCACGGGATCACCTGCTCCGTCGGGGTCGCCAACAGCAAGTTCGTGGCCAAGCTCGCCTCACAGCACTGCAAGCCGGACGGCCTGATGGTCGTCCCCTCGGACCAGGTCGTCGACTTCCTCCACCCGCTGCCCATCGCGGCGTTGTGGGGCGTGGGGGAGCGCACCGAGCGCTCCCTGGCGCGCCTGGGCGTCAGGACGGTCGGCGACCTCGCCAGGATCCCCGTCGAGACCCTCCAGCACGAGCTCGGCCAGGCCGTGGGAACCCACCTGGCGGCGCTGGCCTGGGGCCGTGACGAGCGCCGGGTCACCCCGCACACGCCGGACAAGAGCATCGGCGCCGAGGAGACATTCGCCACAGACGTCGACGACCCGGAGCGGATCCACCGGGAGCTGCTGCGCCTGTCGGAGCGGGTCGCGGCCAGGCTCAGACAGGCCGGTCACGCGGGCCGCACGGTCAGCGTCAAGCTCCGCAGGGCCGACTTCACCACCATCTCCAGGTCCCGCACCCTCAGAGAGCCGACCGACGTCGCCCGCGTCCTGTACGCCACGGCCCGCGACCTCTACGGCGCCTCCGGCCTGCTGGGAGTGCGGTTGCGCCTGGTCGGGGTGCGGGTCGAGAACCTCGTGCCGGCGGCCGGGGTGACCAGGCAACTCGGCCTGGGGGAGCGCGAGACGGGCTGGCGGGAGGCCGAGCAGGCGATGGACAGGGCGGCCCGCAGGTTCGGTCAGGATGCGGTGCTCCCGGCGTCGCTTGTTCGCCCGTCGTTTGGTGAAATAGATCTATGACACAGCCTCCGGTTTGGACTACGTTGGACGTTTTCTTTCGTCTACGTCTACAGCCTCGTATTCTGGGGATAACCGACCGCGAGGTTCGGACACCCCGTGTCGTCCGTCACCGTCTTCCCCGTACTGGGGCTGTCCTTGGGAGGCGCCGTGCCGCTCTCTGAGCACGAGCAGCGCTTGCTCGACCAGATCGAGCAGGCCCTCTACGCCGAGGACCCGAAGTGGGCCAATACCGTAAGGATCAGTGATCCACGCAGCCATTACAAGCGCCGCCTGGTGAAGGCCTCCATCGGCTTCGTCCTGGGCGTCGTCCTGTTGATGGTCGGCGTCGTGAACTACATCCCGCTCGGAGTCGGCGGTTTCGTGGTCATGCTCGCCGCGTGTCTGTGGGGTCTGTCCAGCTGGAAGCGCATGAACGGCTTCGGTGAGACCTCAGGGGCCGGCGGCCCCTCCCGCCAGACGGGCAGGGCGGGCCGCAGGAGTGGTCCCAAACCGAGTTTCATGGAACGGATGGAGGAGCGCTGGCGCCGTCGTAACGACGAGCGCTGAGCCTCTCCCCGCACCCTCTGGGACGGCACGCCCTCGGGGCACGGAGTCCGGCCGGGTCCCGTGCCGACTGGACCGTGCCACCTGGGTCATGCCGTCCGGACGTCTCCCCGAACCGTCCCCCGTGACCGCCTCCCTGTGACCGGTCTCCGGCCGGTGCCGCCGAACGGACCACGCCCGCGCCCGGATCTGTCCGGACGCGGGCGTGTGGGCGCTTCGCGGTGGGGGTCAGGCCTTCCTGCCGGTGAGGCGGAGGTTCTCCAGCCGGTCGAAGACGTCCAGCAGACGCGTGCCCAGGGTCCGCATCCCGGTCAGCGTCGAGGGCGGCAGCAGCACCGCGCGGATCCTCCTGCCCCGGGGCGCCGAGGCCGCCAGCGCCCGCCGTACCACGCGCAGGTCCTCACGCGGGGAGCCGGTCTCGCCGGGGGTCCTGGCGAAGAGCATCCGCTCGGCCGAGGCGGCGATCCGCGTCACGGCGGCCTCCGCGTCCGCGTCGAACCCGTGCTGGGCGCTCAGCCGTACGGCCAGTGCCCTGGGGGTCTCGCTGGGCGCGCGAGACACCCCGTAGTCGTACAGCGTGTCACCGAGCTCCGCCCAGACGGCCGTCGTCGCCTGCTTCCACAGTCCCGTCCTGACCGTGACGGTTCCCGGCGCCTCCGCCAGAACGACGGCCGGTCGTGCCGCGCGGGAGCAGATCCGGCGGCGGTGCCCGCGCAGCCGCAGCCGCAGCATCGCCGGGATCAGCACGATGAACGCCACGGCCGCGACACCGAGGCCGATCCTGACCGCGAGAGGGGTCTCCTCCTCGACCACGATGGGCCCGCTGCCGCCGTAGTCGAGCTCGGGCCTGCGGTTGCGGGGGTTGCTCGCCGACCCGTTGGCCAGGTCGGAGGAGCCGGAACCGATCGCGGGAGCGGCCGAAGGCTGGTCGCCGGGCTCGTTCGCCGCCCGCGCGCGGCTGTAGGAGGGAACCGTGGCGCTGCCCTGCCCGGTGAGACCGGTGGGGGTCGGCTCGAAGCGCAGCCACCCCGTCCCCTCGAAGTAGAGCTCGGGCCAGGCGTGGGAGTCGTGCGTGCCCACCTGCCAGTGGTCTCCGACCCTGCTGCCGCCGGTGTAGCCGACGGCCACCCTGGCCGGGATGTGGAGCACCCTGGCCAGCACCGCCATCGCGGCGGCGAACTGCTCGCAGTATCCGGCCTTGTTGCGGATCAGGAAGTCCGTCAGCGCCTGCCCGCCGTGTCCCTGAGCGGCCAGGGTGTAGACGAAGCCGCCCTTGCTGGTGAAGAACTCCTGCAGCCGGACCGCCCGGTCGTAGGGCGTCCTCGCGTCCTTGGTCTCCCTCGCCGCCAGTTCCTTGACCTCCCTGGGCAGGTCCCTGGGCAGCTGCAGGTAACGGTCGGTGATCTGCTGGGGCGCGGCCGCGGCCGACCTCAGCCTCTCCGCGGTCGGCCTGGGCTCGTCGCTGACGACCGTGTAGGTCATCCCCTCCGCGGTGTCCTCGGTGGAGAAGACCATCAGGGAGTCACGGTCCGGCCGCCAGTCGCCCTCGATCCCGATGCGGTTCGGCGGGTACGGCAGCGGCAGGAACTCCAGCCCCTTGAGGGTCTTGCTCACCGTGATCCTGGTCGTCACGGTCGCGACGGGCGTCTCACGGCTCTGACCGGGAGGCGGGGGCAGCGGCCCGCGTGAGATCCGGTCCTCGGGAAGGCCGCTGGGCCCCGCCATCGTCCACTGCTGGCCGTCGAAGATGTCCAGCGAGTACATCCGCAGGTAGCGCGGCAGGTTGTCACTGGTGGTGTAGCTGAGGACGTCGGCGTTGGCCGGCAGCGACAGCGAACCCCGCAGGCCGACGATCGGGTTGGAGATGCTGATCGAGTTGTTGCCCTTCCCCCTGCCGTTGCCGACGCCGAAGCCGAACAGCGGGGAGGGTTCGAGTGTGGGCAGCAGCGCGGGCAGCAGGACGGCCAGCACCACCGCGGTGAGCCCGATGCGCTTGCCGGACAGGCGCAGCGGGCCGACGTCGGCGACGGTCCGCGCCGTCACCGAGGCACGGCGCACCAGTACGGCCCTGCCCCAGTGACCCACGCGTTCCCTGCCGTCGGCGACCAGCAGCCCGAGGTAGCCGGCGGCCGCGACGATGAACGCGGGCCAGCTGACCGGCTCGGTCGCCACCGCGGCGGGGACGGTGAACAGCGCCAGCAGCGGCAGCCCGCACAGCGCCGCCCTGCGCGCGCGGGAGGCGAGCAGGTCCACCAGGACGGCGATCAGGGCGACGCCCCCGCAGGTCAGCAGGGTGATGGAGGTCGTCGCGGGCACGGGCGCCGCGAAGCGCTGGATGTCGGCGAAGCCGCCGACCAGCATCCTGGCCAGCGCGACGACCGACTCCCTGGTCGGGACGACCCTGCCCCACGCCTTCTCCGGGGTGAAGACGGCCGTCAGATAGATCCAGATGGCGACGACCTGGCCGAGCGGCGCCAGCCAGCCCGGCAGGCTGTAGCGGCTGGCCGGTACGCCGACCGCCGTCACGACGACGACGGCCCCCAGACTCGCCCAGAACCAGGCGCCCCCCTGGAAGAGGGGGTAGAGCGAGACGGTGACCGCCATGGTCGCCGCGCCCGCCGCGATCGGAAGTCTCATGAGCCGCCCCCACTGAGTACGAATCGCCCGCCCTGCGCCGCCTTCGGCCACACGTTCGCGATCGTCGCGCCAGAGGGCAGTGGCACGACACGCCATCCGGCCCCGGCCAGCACGGCCTGGGCCGCCTGGTGGCCCTCATCGTCGCCGAGTTCCGGCCGTTCCCAGCCGGCGACGTCCAGCAGCACGGCGACCCCGGTCATGTTGCCGTGCCTGAGCCGGGCCAGTTCCCGGGCCTGCTCGGCGTCGACCGTGCCGAGCACGGCGACGATCAGGCCCTCGCCGCCGCCCTGCCGGAGAGCGGCCACGCCGTACTCCAGGGAGCGGGCGGAACTGGTGCGCATCTCGGCGAGGGTGTCGAGCAGCGCCCAGCTCAGCCCGGTCTCCGGAAGCCGTTCCGCGCCCTGGTCGGTGACCAGGCGCAGGCCGAGCCCCTCGTGCGCCAGATGGAGCCCGATGGAGGCCGCGGCGGAGACCGCGACCTCGAAGGAGGAGCGGGGTCCCTCACCCCGGTGGGCGTACCTGCGGGTGTCCAGCAGCAGCGCGCCCCTGCTCTGCCACTGCTGCTCCTCACGCCGCACCATCAGCTCGCCGTACCTGGCGGTCGAGCGCCAGTGCACCCGCCGCAGGTCGTCGCCCTGCCGGTACTCGCGCGGCGCGACGTCGTCGTCACCGGCCGCCGCCACACTCCTGGTACGGCTCTCGCCCCCGCCCGCGAGCTCCCCGGAGAGGCGGACCCGGGGCAGCGGGACGACTTGGGGCGTCACCACGAGCGTGTCGCTGATGGTGAAGGACCTGGTCAGCTCGACGAGGCCGAACGGGTCGGTGATCCGCACGGTGAGCGGGCCGATGCCGAACCGGCCGCGCAGGTCGGACCTGACCCGGTAGTCGATCTCGCGGATTCCCAGCGCCTCCACCCGGTCCAGGACGAACCTTGGACGGGCGCCCAGGGCGTACGGGACGGTGTCCTCGATCATCAGCAGACCGGTGGGCAGCCGGGTGACGTTCTCCAGGCGCAGCGTCACGGTGGTCTCGCCGCCGACCGGGACCCGGGGCGGGTCAAGGCGGCGCGCGCAGCTCAGCCGGTAGCGGGTGCGGCTGACCACCATCGCCGCGAGCAGCGGCAGCGAGATGATCAGCACCCCGATCCTGAGCAGGTCGTGCTCGCCGAGGAAGAAGGCGCACAGCAGCGCCGCGGCGCCGGAGGCGAGAAATGACCAGCCGCGGGCGGTGAGCGCTCTGAGGCCCGAGGTCACTTCGTCTGGACCTCGGGCACGGGCACCCGGCGAACCAGGTCTGCCACCACCTGCTCCGGCATGCGTCGCTGCCCCTGGGCCTCGACACTGGGCAGCAGCCGGTGCGCCAGCACCGGCACGCACAGGTCCTGCAGGTCGTCGGGAATGACGTAGTCACGCCCGGCCAGCGCGGCGTGCGCCCTGGCCGCCCTGACCAGCTGCAGGGTCGAGCGCGGGGAGGCGCCCAGCCGCAGCTCGGGGCTCTGCCGGGTCGCGGTCACCAGGTCGACGGCGTACTTCTTGATCGGCTGCGAGACGTAGACCGCGCGCACCGCCTCGATGAGCGCCCGCACCTCCGCGGTCGTGGCGACCGGCTCCAGCTTGTCCAGCGGCGAGGCCGCCCCGTGAACGTCGAGCATCTCCAGCTCGGCGCCGGGTTCGGGGTAGCCCATCGCGATCCTGGCGGTGAAGCGGTCGCGCTGCGCCTCGGGGAGGGGGTAGGTGCCCTCCATCTCGATGGGGTTCTGCGTCGCGATCACCATGAAGGGGCTCTCCAGCGCGTAGGTCGCGCCGTCCACGGTGACCTGGTGCTCCTCCATGCATTCGAGCAGCGCGGACTGCGTCTTCGGCGAGGCGCGGTTGATCTCGTCCCCGACCACGATGCTGGCGAAGACCGGGCCGGGCTTGAACTCGAACTCCCGGGTCTGCTGGTTGTAGGCGCTGACCCCCGTGATGTCGCTCGGCAGCAGGTCGGGGGTGAACTGGATACGGCGGACCGGACAGTCGATGGAACGGGCCAGGGCCTTGGCGAGCATCGTCTTGCCGACACCGGGCACGTCCTCGATGAGGAGGTGCCCTTCCGCGAGGAGAACGGTCAAGGTCAGGCGGACGGCGTCCCCCTTGCCCTCGATCACCGACTCGATCGCCTGGCGGATGCGATGCGCCGTGACGACCAGATCATCGAGCCGAGGTGAGATGTCATGGGTTACTGCCACCAGGCCTCCATGAAGCTGCGGCGGTTTCACGCCGGGGGTTGGTATTTGGGGGTCTTTATAGGCCCTTTTCCATTGTGCGTACCGACACTACGACGCCCGAGGTTCCAGAGCGACTCTATGTGGGTATTAGGGCTGTTTCCGGGTGGACAGCCACAGTGTGTGAGCTGAGCGTTCTGTTCGTGTGGAGGACGTGTCCGGATCTTGTGACGGGCCGTGGGGCAAGGCCTTCCGGCGGTCGCGCGCTCCACTTTCCCTCTGCGGTGCCGCCGATTGGTTCATTCCTCGATTGTCCGACTATCGCTTACCTTCTCGACACGCCCGTGACATACCGGAGGCGCCTTGCCCCTCCACTCCGCTCCACCTGTTCTGAGCTGGGAAAATGGCGGCGAAACCCATCGTTAAGAGCCGCGGAATCAGTTGACGGTGGAGAGAAGTGGAGTATGGTGGTGCGCAGTGGAGGGCAGGGGCCACAGCGCCAGGTGCTCCGCTAGGCACGGGAGGTGAGGCCGATGTTCCTCGGCACCCACTACCCGCGCCTCGATGACAAGGGACGGCTGTTCCTGCCGGCGAAGTACCGTGAGGAGCTGGCGGAGGGTCTGGTGATCACCAAAGGCCAGGAGCGCTGCCTCTACGTTTTCCCCGTAGAGGAGTTCCAGCGCATAACCGAGGCTCTGCGCACAGCGCCGGTGACCGCCAAGGCGGTCCGTGACTACAGCCGCGTCTTCTTCGCGAGCGCCTCCGACGAGGTCGCCGACAAACAGGGTCGGGTCACCGTCCCGCAGGCCCTGCGCGACTACGCCGGACTCAGCCGTGACTGCGCCGTCATCGGCGCCAACACCCGGCTGGAGATCTGGGACGCCCAGGCCTGGGACAAGTACCTGGCCGACCAGGAGCAGGCATTCTCCGACCTGTCGGAGGAGGTGCTGCCAGGGATTCTGTGACTGCACGGTCGACTCATCGGTGAAAACGTCGTTCGGCGAGGTCTCCACCCGCAACCACATGTTCGTCAGCTGATGCACCTTCCCCGGTGTCAGGTGGCGACGGAAAGCGGGTGCGGATGGGGACCTGGCCGGACGGCCCCCGGGGGTGGGAGCCAGGAGAAAGACACCGATGGGCGTCCGCCGCGTGACCGCGCGGGAGACGCGGCGAGAGGGGGGTTGGCGCTTCATGCGCGCCGAAGACGACAAGAGGGATTCCCAGGGCCGGGGCGGCCATGTTCCCGTGATGCTCGACCGGGTGCTTGAGCTGCTGGCGCCCGCGCTCTCCGGACCCGGCTCCGTCGTGGTCGACGCCAACCTCGGCCTCGGCGGTCACGCGGAGGCGCTGCTCGCGGCCCACCCCGCGCTGCACCTGGTCGGAATCGACCGGGACCCCACCGCCATCGAACGCTCCACCGCCAGGCTCGCGCCGTACGCCGACAGGATCACGCTGGTCAAGGCCGTCTCCGACGAGCTGGCCGAGGTGCTGGCCGACCTCGGGCGCCCCCGGGTCAACGGGGTGCTGTTCGACCTGGGTGTCTCCTCTCCTCAGCTCGACGAGGCCGAGCGCGGCTTCGCCTACTCCTACGACGCGCCGCTGGACATGCGGATGGACGGGGGGCAGGAGCTGACCGCGGAGATCGTGGTCAACACCTACCCGATCCCCGAGCTGATCCGGATTCTCCGGGATTACGGCGAGGAGCGATTCGCCCCGCGTGTCGCGCACCTAATCGGCAAGGAACGGGCCAAGGAGGCCATAACGTCGACTAAGCGGCTTGCGGAGATTGTCCGTGAGGCCATCCCCGCCGCCACTCGACGAACCGGGGGCAACCCCGCCAAAAGGACCTTCCAAGCGTTGCGGATCGAGGTGAACGCGGAGTTGACGGCACTGGAACGCGCCCTCCCCGCGTCGCTCGACGCGCTGACGCTCGGCGGGCGCGTGGTCGTGCTCGCCTACCACTCCCTTGAGGACCGGCTGACCAAACGGGTCCTCGCGGCGCGGACCAAGGAGACGGGCCCTCCAGGGCTGCCCGTCCCGCTGCCGGCTCACCAGCCGCGGTTCGCCCTCCTGACAAGGGGAGCCGAGCTCCCGAGCGAAGAGGAGGTCGCCCGCAACCCGCGGGCCGCCTCCGCCCGGTGCCGGGCGGCAGAGAGGATTCGTGAGGCAGTTGACGAGGAGTGAGCAAGACGTCCGCCGCGGTGCACCGGTCCGCGGCGGGCGGCCCACGCGCGTTCCCCGCACGACGCCCCAGGTGCGCAGGACGCGTCCGGCCAGGAACGTTCCCGCGACGGCAGCGGCGGGGGCGGCCAAACCGTCCGCGGCCCGCGGGCGGAAGGCGCCGCGCACGCCGTTCGTGCTGCTCGTCATCGGCCTGCTCTGCGGTGGCCTGGTCAGCCTCCAGCTGCTGAACACGATCCTCAACCAGGACTCCTTCAGGGCCACCGAGCTGCGTAACGGCAACAACCAGCTCCGCCAGAAGAAGGAGTCGCTCAAGCACCAGAACGCCCTGATGGACACCCCGGAGTGGCTCGCGGGCAACGCCGAGAAGCAGGGACTCGAACCCGACTGGGACAACCCGAACGTCATGGTCCCCGGCCGCCCCACTCCGGGAACGCCCAAGGAGGGCGCCCCGGTGGGGGCCGCGGGGGAGAGCCCCGTGGGCGCCGCCGGAAACGACGGCCAGACGCCCGCGGGGCAGGAGCGAGCGCCGGGCACGGGCCGGTGAGAGAGGCCGGCGGGCGGGGTCCGAGACCCGGCAGAGGCGGCTCGGGCGGCGGTTCCGCCGGAAACCCGGGCCGCAGGGGACCGGGAGGGCCGGGCCGTACCGGCAGACCCTCGGGCCAGGACGGCGCGGGGAAGCCGGGGCCGCAGGGCCGCCCTCCCCGCCAGGACGGGCAGGGTGAGCCCGGCCGCCCCCGGCGCCCGGAGGGACAGGGCGGCCACGACGGCGGCAGGCAGCAGGGTTCAGGACGGCCAGGCGCCCCCGGCCGTAAGGACGGTACGGGCAGGCCACGCCCCGACGGCTCGACCGGCAGGCCGGGCGGTACGGCACGGCAGGGCGGGCAGGGAGCCCAGGGTGGCTCCGGCAGGCAGGGCCGCCCGGAGGGCGCATCGGGCAGGCCGGGTGTTCCCGGTAAGCAGGGCGGTTCCAAGGGCGCTTCCCCGAACAGGGGCACCGGGTCCCAGCCGGCGGGCAGGCCGCGTCAGGAACGGCCGGCGGCCGGCCGGGGCGGACCTCAGAGCGGGTCTGCGGGCAGGCCCGCGAACGGGCAGCCGGGCCGTCCCCGCCAGGCAACCCCCCAGGACGGCTCCACGCGGGGCGGCAGGCCGGCGGGCCCCAGAACGACCGGGTCACGGGCGGAGGCTCCTCCCCCCGGGCAGGCACGCCAGGCGCGCCGGACGCCGGCGTCCGGGCCGGGGCCGGTGGGCGGCGGTCCCGCGCGACCGAGGGCGGCGGGGCAGGCACGCGCGGAGGCACCGGGCAGACCGGGCCCGCCGCGAGGCCCCAGGCCTCCGCGGCCCTCGCCCTTCTCCCAGATGGTCCAGGGGCTCGTCTCCAGAGCCGGCTGGACGGGTGATCCCGGCTCCGGCAGGGGCAGGCCTCCGGCACGTCCGCCGGCCGTACTGCGCCTGGGCAACCCGGGACGGCGGATCAGCATCGGCCTGATCGGGATGACCTTCGTGCTGTCCATCTTCGCCGGGCGGCTGATCCAGCTCCAGGGCCTCGACTCCAAGGTCTACGCGGCCAAGGCGGCCGAGCGGATCAGGCCGGAGAAGCTGCCCGCGCGGCGTGGGGCGATCACCGATGTCAACGGCCACGAACTCGCGCTGACCCTGGAGGCGCGCGAGATCTTCGTCGACCCCGGCGTGGTGACCACCCCGCAGCAGCGCGACCGGGTGGCCACGGCCCTGGCCGCGGAACTCAGTGTGCCCAAAGAGCAGATCATGGCGAAGTTCGCCGCGGGCGGCCGCTACCAGCAGGTGGCGGCGGCGGTCGACCCCGTCGTCGCCCAGCGGATCATGGACCGTGACTTCAAGGGCGTCGGCAGCAAGCACCGTTACCGGCGCGACTACCCGGGCGGTAACCTCGCGGGCACCCTGCTGGGCTTCATCGGCGCCGACGGCAGCGGCCTGAGCGGGCTGGAGAGCACCTACAACAAACTGCTCGCGGGCCGTGACGGGGAGCAACTCGTCGAGACGGGCGCCGGGGGGCAGCGCATCCCGATGACCGGCAGCACGCTGCAGACGCCGGTGGACGGCGGGAGCGTGCGCCTGACCATCGACCGCGACATCCAGTGGGCCGCGCAGAAGGCCATCGCCGACCAGGTCAAGGCCGTCGGCGCGCGCACGGGCAGCGCCATCGTCCTGGACGCGCAGAGCGGGCACGTGCTCGCCATGGCCAACGCGCCCGAGCTCGACCTGAAGAACTGGCAGAAGACCGCTCCGGAGGACTGGGTCAACCGCTCGGTGACGGACGTGTTCGAGCCGGGCAGCACCAACAAGGTCATCACGGCCGCGGCCGCCCTGGAGTCCGGGGCGGTCAACCCGGACAGCGTGTTCTCGGTCAGGGACAACATCCGCTGCGCCGACCAGGTGCTCAGGGACTCCCATCCGCACCCGGTCGAGCGGCTGACCTTCTCCGGTGTCGTGGCCACTTCGAGCAACGTCGGCACGATCCTGGCCGCGCAGAAGGTCGGCGACCAGAAGCTCTACGAGATGCTGAAGCGCTTCGGCTTCGGCACCAGGCCGGGCACCGGCCTGCCGGGCGAGGAGGCGGGACTGCTGCCCGACTGGCGCAAGTGGTCGGGCAGCCAGCGCTGCACGGTCGCCTACGGTCAGGGCGTCTCGGTGACCGCGCTGCAGACCGCCAGCGTCTACCAGACCATCGCCAACGGCGGGGTACGCGTGACCCCGCAGATCGTGGCGGGGACGACCGGCGCAGAGGGCGCCTTCACCCCCGCCGCGCCCGCCGGGCGGACCCGGGTGATCGGGCAGGACACCGCGGCGCAGATCTCGGGCATGCTCGAGGCCGCCGTGAGCGAGGAGGGCACCGGTAACCTCGCCGCCATCGACGGTTACCGTGTGGCCGGTAAGACCGGTACCGCGATGCGCTATGACGCCAAATGTCAGGGCTACTGTGGATACACTGCGACATTCGTGGGCTTCGCCCCCGCGGACAAGCCCCGCCTGGTCGTTCTCGCGGTGGTCCAGGACCCCCACAGGGGGTACTACGGTGGGGAGATCGCCGCTCCCGTCTTCAAGAAAGTGATGACGTTCGCGTTGAAGAGCAAGAAGATCCCGCCGACCGGAACCAAGCCGCCCGCGGTGCGGATACGCGCCGGGGAATGAGCAGGGAAGGTACGCTCTCGCCGTGCGTTTCCCGTCGTCCATGCGACCTTCGAACAACTCATCCCGCCCGCTCTCGGGACTGGCGAGCCTGCTCGGCGTGCCCTCGGGCGCGTCACGGGCGCCGCTGGCCCCGGTCTCCGGGGTCACCATCGACTCGCGTCAGGTCCAGCGCGGCGATCTCTACGTGGCCCTGCCGGGAAACACCTCCCACGGCGCGGACTTCTCCGCGCAGGCTCTGGCCGCGGGAGCCTGCGCGATCCTGACCGACCCCGACGGGCGTGAGGCGGCGGCCGCGACCGGCCTGCCCGTCCTCGTCGTGCCGGACCCGCGCGCCGTCCTCGGCAGGGTCGCCGCCTGGGTGTACGGCAGGCCCGCCGACGCCGTGACGGTCATCGGTGTGACCGGGACAAGCGGCAAGTCCACGATCGCCTTCATGCTGGAGGCGGGGCTGCGGGCCGCGGGCCACCGGGCGGGCCTGATCGGCGGCGTCGAGATCCACGCGGGCGAGCTGTGCCTCACCCCGAAGCTCACCACTCCCGAGGCCAGCGACCTGCAGGGATTGTTCGCCCTCATGCGGGAGCAGGGCGTGACGGCGGCGGCGATGGAGGTCTCGAGCCACGCCCTGGCGCTGGGCCGCGTCGACGGGGTCTTCTACGACGTCGCGCTGTTCACCAACCTGTCGCAGGACCACCTCGACTTCCACAAGGACCTCGACGACTACTTCGCCGCCAAGACCCGGCTCTTCACCCCGGAGATGAGCCGGGTGGGCGTCGTCAACATCGACGACGCCCACGGGCGGGAGCTCCTGGCCGTCGGCAAGATCCCGATGACCACCTTCTCCGCGTCGGGCGCGGCCGAGGCCGACTGGCGGGCCGTGGACGTCCGCCTGGACGCCGAGGGCAGCGCCTTCCGCGTGGTGGGCCCGGGAGGTGTCGAGGAGGAGGCGACGGTGGCCCTGCCGGGGCCGTTCAACGTCGCCAACGCGCTGGGCGCGATCGTCGCCCTCGTCGAGTCGGGGGCGCCGCTGCGCGCCGCGATCGCGGGCGTCGCGACGCTGACCGGGGTGCCGGGCCGGATGGAACGGGTGCCGGGCGGCGACGGTTTCCAGGCGATCGTCGACTACTCCCACAAACCCGGCGCGGTCGAGTCGGTGCTGAACGCCCTGCGCGAGGTCACCACGGGCAGGCTGACCGTGGTGCTCGGCTGCGGCGGTGACCGCGACAAGGGCAAACGGCCGATGATGGGGGAGGCGGCGGCCAGGCTCGCGGACGTGGCCATCCTCACCAGTGACAACCCGCGCTCCGAGGACCCGCTGCGGATCCTCGCCGAGATGCTGGACGGGGTCCTCGCCGTGTCCCCGCACGAACGCGCACATGTGATCATTGAGCCGGACCGGGCCGCCGCCATCGACCTCGCCGTCGCCGGGGCGGGCCACGGCGACGTCGTCGTCGTGGCGGGCAAGGGGCACGAACAGGGCCAGTACGTCGGGGACCAGGTGCTCCCGTTCGACGACAGGCGGGTCGTCGCCGACGCGATCGTCAGGCGACGCGACCGGCCCGGGCACGCAAGCACGTATGGAGAGTAGGGAAGACTCATCATGATCCCGTTGCCGCTGGCCAGGATCGCCGAGATCACCTCGGGCGCCCTCGCCGGCATGGCCGATCCCCGTGCCGTGGTGCGCGGCCCGGTCGTCATCGACTCCCGGGCCGTGGAGCCGGGGTCGCTGTTCGTGGCAATCAAGGGCACGCGGGCGGACGGGCACGACTTCGCAGCCGGGGCCGTCGAGGCGGGAGCCACCGCGGTTCTGGCCTCCAGGCCCGTCGACGCCCCCGCGGTCGTCGTCGGCGACATCCTGGCGGCGCTCGCCGCGCTGGCCAGCGCCGTGGCCGCCGAGCTGCCGCTGGCCACCGTCATCGGCGTGACCGGGTCGGCGGGCAAGACCACGACCAAGGACCTGCTGGCCCGGCTCGCCGCCAGGCTCGGTCCGACGATCGCCCCCGTCGAGTCGTTCAACAACGAGATCGGCCACCCCCTGACCGTCATGAGGGCCGATGAGGAGACCCGTTACCTGGTGCTCGAACTCAGCGCCAGGCACGCGGGTCACATCGCGGACCTCGCCCGCATCGCGCCGCCCAGGATCGGTGTCGTCCTCAACGTCGGAACCGCCCACCTGGGCGTCTTCGGCGGCAAGGAGGCCATCGCGCAGGCCAAGGGTGAGCTGGTCGAGGCACTGCCCGCGGACGGCGTGGCCGTACTGAACGCCGACGACCCGCTGGTCGCCGGGATGGCCGGGCGCACCGCCGCCCGCCTCACCTGGTTCGGCAGGGGGCCGCGGGCGGCGGTGCGCGCCGAGGAGGTGACCCTCGACGAGCGGGGCCGTGCCCGTTTCACGCTGCGCACCCCGTCGGGGACCGCGCCGGTCGCCCTGCGTCTGTACGGCGAGCACGCAGTGGAGAACGCGCTGGCCGCCGCGGCCGTCGCCTACGAGCTCGGCCTGCCGGTCGCCGCCATCGCCGAGGAACTGTCAGAGGCCGAGCCGCGCAGCCGCTGGCGGATGGCGGTCAGCGACAGGCCGGACGGCGTCACCGTGATCAACGACGCCTACAACGCCAACCCCGACTCCATGCGCGCGGCCTTCGGCGCCCTGGACGCCCTGGCGGGCGGCAGGCGCAGGTTCGCGGTCATCGCCGCCCTGCGGGAGCTCGGTGAGGACGGCGACGCGCTGAACGCCGAGGTCGGGCGGATGGCCGCGAGCTCGGGCCTGGAGGCCCTGTTCGTGGTCGGCTCCGACGCCGCCCCGGTCCTGGCGGGCGCGGCGTCCGTCACGGACGCGCCCGAGGCGGGGGCACCACCGGGGGCACCTCGGCAGGCGCTGCCGGGAAGACCGACCAGAGTCGTTCACGTGGCCGACGTCGAGGAGGCCTCGGCCGGGCTCGAGGCGCTGCTCGCCCCAGGGGACGTGGTGCTGATCAAGGGGCCGCGCGTCACCGGCCTCGAACGCGTCGCGCAGGCCCTGACCGGGGGTGAGCGCCAATGATGGAGATCCTCATCGCGGCGGCGGTCGGACTGCTGCTGTCGATGTTCGGCACTCCGCTGGCGATCCGTCTGTTCTCCAGGCGAGGCTACGGCCAGAGCATCCGTGAGGAGGGGCCCTCCGGCCACCACGACAAGCGCGGCACGCCGACCATGGGCGGAACCGTCATCGTGATCGCGGCGCTGCTCGGCTTCACCTGCGCCCACCTGTACAGCAGGACCCTGCCGACCCCCTCCGCGAGCCTGGTGCTGTTCCTGATGACGGGCCTGGGCGCGGTCGGTTTCCTCGACGACTTCATCAAGATCTACAAGCAGCGCAGCCTCGGCCTGCGCAGCGGCGCCAAGGCCCTGGGCCAGCTCATCGTCGGCGCCGTCTTCGCGATCCTGGTGACCCGCTTCCCCGACGGCCACCTGATCACCCCGGCCGACACCCGCGTGTCGTTCCTGCGGGACTTCGGGCCCTCCATCGGCATCGTCGGGTTCACGATCTGGGTGCTCATCATGATCGTGGGCTTCTCGAACGCGGTGAACCTCACCGACGGCCTGGACGGCCTGGCCAGCGGCGCGACCGGCGTCGTGCTCGCCTCCTACGTCCTGATCGGCAACTGGCAGCTGCGCAACAACTGCACCACCCAGCTCGGGCCCAACTGCTACTGGGTCCGTGATCCGCTGGACGTGGCCGTCGTCGCGGCGGCCGTGCTCGGCGCGTTGCTGGGCTTCCTGTGGTGGAACGCCCCGCCCGCCAAGATCTTCATGGGCGACACCGGGTCGCTGGCGCTGGGCGGTGTGATCGCGGGCCTGGCCATCACCACCCGCACCCAGCTCCTGCTGATCATCCTGGCCGGTATGTGCGTGCTCATCACCCTGTCGGTGATCATCCAGGTGGGCTCGTTCAAGATGACGGGTAAACGCGTCTTCAGAATGGCCCCCCTCCAGCACCACTTCGAGTTGTCCGGCTGGGCAGAGACGACCATCGTGGTCCGTTTCTGGCTCATCGCGGCCCTGTGCGCCGCCGCCGGTCTCGGGCTGTTCTACGTGGAATGGATGCCGAAGCAGTGATGATCTGCGTCGCCGGACTCGGCGTCTCGGGCGCCGCCGCCGCCCGTGCCATGGCCGCCAGGGGAGAGAAGGTGGTCGTCGTCGAGAGCGGCGACGGCGAACGGGTCAGGAAGACCGCGGCCGAGCTGGCCGAGGCGGGCGTCGAGGTCCGCCTCGGCGCCTCCACGCAGGAGCTTCCCGAAGGCACCGGCCTGGTGGTCACCACCGGCTGGCCGCCGGGTCACCCGTTGATGCTCGCCGCGGCGCGGGCGGGCGTCGAGGTCGTCAGCGAGGTCGAGCTGGCCTGGCGGCTGCGGCCCGAGGGCGCCGCGCCGTGGCTGGCGCTGACCGGCACCAACGGCAAGACCACCGCGGTCAGGATGCTCACCTCGATGCTGAAGGCCGCCGGGCACCGGGCGCTGGCCGTCGGCAACGTCGGCACCCCCGTCGTCGAGGCGGTCACCGGCCCCTGGGACGTACTGGCGGTCGAGTTGTCCAGCTTCCAGCTGCACCGCTCGCCGGGTCTGGCCCCGCACGCCGCGGCCCTGCTCAACGTCGCCCCCGACCACATCGACTGGCACGGCTCCCTTGAGGAGTACGCCCGGGTCAAGGGGGAGATCTTCGCCAGGGCGGGCACGGTCGTCTACAACGCCGACGACGACTGGCCCGCCCGGCTGGCGCTGCCGTACCTGGGGGTGGGGTGGGCGGTGGGGTTCACCCTCGGCGTGCCGGGGCCGGGACAGGTCGGGGTGGTCGAGGACCTGCTCGTCGACCGGGCCTTCGTGGCCGACCCGGTCCGTGCGGCCGAGGAACTCGCCTCCCTGTCCGACGTCAGGCCCTTCGCGCCGCACAACGTGGCCAACGCCCTGGCCGCCGCGGCGCTGGCCAGGTCCTACGGGGTCCCCCCCGAGGCCGTACGGCGGGGCCTGCTGGACTTCGTCCCCGACCCGCACAGGATCGCGCACGTCGCCCGGGTCGGCGAGGTCGACTACGTGGACGACTCCAAGGCGACCAACCCGCACGCCGCCGCGGCCTCCCTGGCCGCCTACCCGTCGATCGTCTGGGTCGCCGGAGGGCAGCTCAAGGGCGCCGAGGTGGACGACCTGGTACGGCGGGCCGCCCCCCGCCTGCGTGGCGCGGTGCTGCTGGGTGCCGACCGTGAGCGAATTCGTCAGGCTCTGGCGCGACACGCCGAGAATGTTCCGGTGGTTGAGGTGGCGGGGCAAGACACTGGGGTCATGGACCGCGTCGTCACCGAAGCCGCCAGGCTCGCAGCCCCCGGGGACACCGTGCTGCTGGCTCCGGCGGGAGCCTCCCTCGACATGTTCGCCGGCTACCCAGCGAGGGGGGAGGCGTTCGCGCGGGCCGTACACCGGCTCGCGGACGGACGTGACGGCGGGCCGGAGTGAGCACCGCGGCGCAGGAGGACGTCGGTCGCCGCAGGACCGCGCGCCGCGCGGAGGCCGGGGGGACGGCGAGGACACACGAACACCTGACCGCCTTCCGTGAGCTGCTCAACCGTCCCCTGACCTCCTACTATCTGATCCTCGGCTGCAGTGCGCTGCTGCTGGCCCTGGGTCTGATGATGGTGCTCTCCGCGTCGAGCATCGAGGCCATGCAGGAGATGGGGAGCCCGTTTTACTGGTTCTTCAAGCAGTCGATCTCGGTCGGCCTCGGCATCCCGCTCATGTGGATCTGCTCGCTGCTGCCCCAGCGGTTCTTCAGGCTCGCCGGATACCCGTTGATGGTCCTGTCGGTGCTCGCGCTGGTCCTGGTGCTGTTCGTCGGCACCTCCCAGCTCGGCGCACAGCGCTGGATCGACCTGGGCCCCGTCTATCTGCAGCCCTCGGAGCCGGCCAAGCTGGGGCTGCTGCTGTGGGGCGCCGACCTGCTGGCCCGCAAGGCGCGGGGCGGGATGATCGAGTGGCGCAACCTGTTCATCCCGCTGATGCCGGGCACCGTGATCCTGGCCGTCATGGTCATGCTGGGCAGCGACCTCGGCACCACGCTGGTGCTGCTGTTGATCTTCCTGTCGCTGCTGTGGGTGGTCGGCGCCCCGCTGCGGCTGTTCGGCGGCGTACTGGCGGTCGCCTCGCTCGCGACCGTCATCATGATCAGCACCGAGGGCTACCGCTCGGACCGCATCGAGGGCTGGCTCAACCCGTGGGCCAACGCGCAGACGACCGGCTACCAGGCGGTCCAGGGACAGATCGCGATCGGCAGCGGCGGCTGGTTCGGGCTGGGACTCGGGTCTAGCAGGGCGAAGTGGGGCAGACTCCCGCACGCGGAGAGCGACTTCATCTTCTCCATCCTCGGTGAGGAACTCGGCCTGATGGGCACCCTCGTGGTGATCGCCCTGTTCGGTCTGCTCGGCTACGCGGGACTGCGGGTGGCGACCAGGGTCAAGGACCCCTTCGTCCGTCTGGCCTCCGCGGCCGCCGTCGCCTGGATCGCCGGGCAGGCGATCGTGAACATCGGGGCGGTCATCGGGGTGCTGCCCATCACCGGCATCCCGTTGCCCCTGGTGTCCTACGGAGGGTCGGCGCTTCTGCCGACCCTGGCCGCCCTCGGCATGCTGCTCTCCTTCGCCAAACAGGAACCCGGAGCGCGCGAGGCTCTCGCCCTGCGTGGCCCCGGACCGGTTGCGCGGGGCCTAAGCTGGCTTGGCCTGGGTGGTCCGGCGCGGAAACGACGGCCGGCCCGAGAGAGACGATAAGTGAAAGGACCGACATGAGGGTGGTCCTCGCAGGCGGCGGGACGGCCGGTCACATCGAACCGGCGCTGGCTCTGGCCGACGCGCTGCGCCAACTGGACCCGAACATCGGGATCACCTGCCTCGGCACCGAGCGCGGCCTGGAGACCAGGCTGGTGCCCGCCCGGGGCTACGAGCTACAGCTCGTGCCCGCCGTCCCGCTGCCCAGGGCCCTCACGCCCCAGCTGCTCACCGTGCCGGGACGCCTGGCCGGGGCCATCAACACGGCCGCGAGCATCATGGAGCGGGTCCAGGCCGATGTGCTGGTCGGCTTCGGCGGTTACGTGGCGACCCCCGCCTACCTGGGGGCGCGCAGACGTGGTGTGCCGATCGTGGTCCACGAGGCCAACCCGAGGCCGGGCCTGGCCAACCGGCTGGGCGCCCGGCTCACCGACCACGTGTTCACCGGGCACCCGAACACGCCGCTGCCCAAGGCGCAGCACGTGGGCATCCCGCTTCGCCGGGAGATCGTGGGGCTGGACCGGCTCTCCATGGGGGACAAGGCGCGTTCCTGGTTCGGTCTTGAGGCCGACCTGCCGACGCTGCTGGTCACCGGCGGCTCGCAGGGTGCGCGGTCCCTCAACGGGGCCGCCCTGGGCGCCGCCGCCGCGCTGCGCCGGGCGGGGGTGCAGGTGCTGCACGTCATCGGCCCGAAGAACACACTGGAGTACGAGCCTCCTCGCGGTGACCCGCAGTACGTCGTGCTGCAGTACGTCGACCGGATGGACCTGGCCTACGCGGCGGCCGACTTCGCGCTGTGCCGGAGCGGCGCGATGACCTGCGCCGAGCTGACCGCCGTCGGCCTGCCCGCGGCCTACATCCCGCTTCCGCACGGCAACGGCGAGCAGCGGCTCAACGCCGAGCCGATCGTGCAGGCGGGCGGCGGTCTCATGGTCGACGACGCGGACCTGTCGCCGGAGTGGATCATCCAGAACGTGCTGCCGATCCTGTCCGACCCCGAGCGCGTGGTCGCCATGTCGGAGGCCGCGGTGCGGATGGGCCGCAAGGACGCCGACGTGACGCTCGCCCGCAGGGTGCTGCAGATCGCGGCAGAGGCGAAGCGGTGAGCCGGGAGCGAGCGGGAGTGACCCACGGGCGGGAACGAGCCCGGCGGAGTGAGTGGAGTGGTCGGCTGAGGGACGAGGCCGGCCGCGGAGCGAGCGAGCGGGGGGAGTGACCCATGGGAGGGGAACGAGCCCGGCGGAGTGAGTGGAGTGGTCGGCTGAGGGACGAGGCCGGCCGCGGAGCGAGCGAGCGGGGGGAGCGGTTCATGGCGGGAAGGCGGGTCCTCGAAGGGCGGGAACGCCCGCGCGGCGGACGAGGAGGGGCGGACGAGCGATGAGCCTGGTCAAACTGGTCGACCCGGTCGCGGCCGAGGATCTCGGCCGGGTGCACTTCATCGGGATCGGCGGCGCGGGGATGTCCGGCATCGCCCGCATCCTGCTCAAGCGCGGCGTGCCCGTCTCGGGCAGCGACTCGCGCGGCTCGGAGCTGGTGACCGAGCTGCGCGAGCTGGGCGGCAGGATCCACATCGGTCACGCCGCCTCGCACATCAAGAACGTCGACACCGTCGTGGTCTCGACCGCGATCCGCGACTCCAATCCCGAACTCGGCGAGGCGCTGCGGCAGGGGTTGCGGGTGATCCCCAGGGCCGCCGCGCTGGCCTCCGTCATGGCGGGCCGTACCGGGATCGCCGTCGCGGGGACCCACGGCAAGACCACCACGACCTCGATGCTCACGGTCGCGCTGCAGAAGTGCGGCACCGACCCGTCCTACTGCGTCGGCGGCCAGCTGGTGACCACCGGTCTCGGCGCGGACGAGGGCGCGGGCGGGGTGTTCGTCGCCGAGGCCGACGAGAGCGACGGCTCCTTCCTCATGCTGGCCCCCGACATCGCGGTGGTGACCAACGTCGAGCCGGATCACCTGGACAACTACGGCGACCCCAGGGCGGTGTACGACAGCTTCGCCAGGTTCACCGAGCGGGTAGGACGATCGATGATCGTCTGTGCCGACGACCCCGGCTCGGCGGCCCTCATCCCCATCGCCCGCGCGCGCGGCCTGAAGGTGACCACGTACGGCGTGGCGGAGGAGGCGGACCTCAGGATCACCGATGTCGTCCCCGACGGTCTGGGCGTGTGCTTCACGATCGTCGGCCACGGGGAGGTCAGGCTCTCGGTCCCGGGCCGTCACAACGCGCTCAACGCCGCGGCGGCCGTCGCGGTCGCGGCGGAGCTCGGGGTGTCCTTCGACGAGATCCGGGACGGGCTGGCCGCCTTCACCGGGGCCAAGCGCCGTTTCGAGGCCAAGGGCGAGGCGGGGGGAGTGGCGGTCTTCGACAGCTACGCCCACCACCCGACCGAGCTGGCGGCCGACCTGCGGGCGGCGCGTGACGTCGTGGCGTCCTTCTCCGGTTCGGGGCGGGTGATCGCGGTCTTCCAGCCCCACCTCTACTCGCGCACCAGGTTCTTCGCCGACGAGTTCGGCGTCGCCCTCGGCCTGGCCGACGAGGCGGTCGTCCTGGACGTCTACGGCGCCCGCGAGGATCCGGAACCGGGTGTCTCCGGCGCCATGGTCGCGGAAAGGGTGCCGCTCCCCGGGGAACAGGTGGTCTACGCGCCGCAGCGGGAGAGCGTCCCCGCCCTGGTCGCCGGGCGTGCCAGGCCGGGCGACATCGTGCTCACCATGGGCGCCGGTGACGTGACCGAACTCGGCCCCCTGATCGTGGCGGAGCTGGCCGTACGGTGACCCGGGCCGGGGGGCGGGACGGGGTGAGGCGGTGAACGGCGTGTGGCGGCCCGCCTTCCTGGCGCTGCTCACGGCGGGGGTGGTCGGCAGCGCCGCCTGGCTGGTGTTCCTCTCCCCTGTCCTGGGGGTGCGGGACATCCAGGTGGTCGGCAACCTGACCGTCCCCGCCGAGCAGATCCGGCAGGCGACGGGGGTGGCCGACGGCGCGCCGCTGGCCACCGTCGACGTGGCCGAGGTCACGGGCAGGCTCAGGCGGATCAGGCAGATCGAGTCGGCCTCGGTCAGCCGGGACTGGCCGGGCACCCTGAGGGTGAAGGTGGTCGAGCGCGAGCCGGTGGCGGCGATCCCGGTCGGCGGGAAGTTCGCGGTCGTGGACCGGCACGGCGTGGTCACCGAGGTCGCGGTCACCAGGCCGCCGATGCTTCCGCTGCTGCGGGTCGACCGTCCGCAGACGGGCGACCCGGCCACGTTGGCCGCGCTGAGCGTCATAGGCGCGCTGCCGCCGAGTCTGGCCCCGAGGGTGGCGGAGGTTCTCGCGCCCTCGTCGGAGACGGTCTCGCTGCGCCTCAAGGACGGCAGGGAGGTCGTGTGGGGAGGTCCCGACCGTCCGGCCGACAAGGCGGACATCCTCCTCACGCTGCTGAAACGTCCTGCCGACAGCTACGACGTGAGCTCCCCGGACGTCGTGACGGTGAAGTGATCCACGGCAGGACGGGCCTTCCGGGAAAAGGACGGCCCGCGACACGCCGGACACGCCTTGCGGCGCGGTTAGTTGACCCACCTGGAGGCAACTCCTACTGTCCGTATCACTCCTCAGGTTGACATAAATCTAAATCTCAACTTGAGGGTGAGGGTTTTGGAAACGACGGCACGGGCCCCGTGCCGCATGAAATGGCAAGTCAACGAGCGGAAAGGCCCCTCGTCGTGGCAGCACCGCAGAACTACCTCGCGGTCATCAAGGTTGTAGGAATCGGCGGAGGCGGAGTCAACGCCGTCAACCGGATGATCGAGGAGGGACTCAAGGGCGTCGAGTTCATCGCCATCAATACCGACGCCCAGGCGCTGCTGATGAGTGACGCCGACGTCAAGCTCGACGTCGGACGCGAACTCACCCGCGGCCTCGGCGCGGGGGCCAACCCCGAAGTCGGGCGCAAGGCGGCCGAGGACCACCGTGAGGAGATCGAAGAGGTCATCAAGGGCGCCGACATGGTGTTCGTCACCGCCGGAGAGGGCGGTGGCACGGGCACGGGCGGCGCTCCGGTCGTGGCCAACATCGCGCGCTCCCTCGGCGCGCTGACCATCGGTGTGGTGACCCGGCCCTTCAGCTTCGAGGGCAGGCGCCGGGCGATGCAGGCCGAGGCGGGCATCGAGACGCTCCGCGAGGAGGTCGACACCCTCATCGTGATCCCCAACGACCGGTTGCTGTCGATCTCCGACCGGCAGGTGAGCGTGCTCGACGCCTTCAAGGCGGCCGACCAGGTGCTGCTCTCGGGTGTCCAGGGCATCACCGACCTGATCACCACCCCCGGTCTGATCAACCTGGACTTCGCCGACGTGAAGTCGGTCATGTCCGGGGCGGGCTCGGCCCTGATGGGCATCGGGCACGCGCGTGGCGACGACCGGTCGGTCGCGGCGGCGGAGATGGCCGTTTCCAGCCCGCTGCTTGAGGCCAGCATCGACGGCGCGCACGGTGTGCTGCTGTCGATCGCGGGCGGCTCCGACCTCGGTCTCTTCGAGATCAACGAGGCGGCCCAGCTCGTCTCGAACGCGGCGGCGCCCGACGCCAACATCATCTTCGGTACGGTCATCGACGACGCCCTGGGTGACGAGGTACGTGTCACGGTGATCGCGGCCGGGTTCGACGAGCCCGTGGCGGAGGACAAGAAGGAGGCCGCGGCGCAGCCACCGCCGCGTCAGCAGCCCCAGGCACGCCCGGCCCAGGCCTCCCCGCCTCCCTCCGTGGGCGTGCAGATGCGCCCGCCCGCGCCGACGGTGAAGGCCGAGCCCAGGGTGGAGCCGAGGGCCGAGCAGCCCGCCGCCCAGGTCAGGCCGGTGGTCAGCACGCCTCCGCCGCCCGTCGTGGAGACCCCGCCGCACCACACGCCCCAGCCGGTCCAGCACGTTCCCCACACGCCGCCCGCGGCTGAGCAGGCCGAGCCGCCCAGGGCGGAGGAGCCTCTCACCCCGCCGGTGTCGATCCCGCGTCCGGCGCCCGAGCCGCCTCAGCCGACCCCGATCTCCGCCAGGGTCCCCGACCCCGCCAGGCGGCGTCAGGTGGTCTTCGAGGAGCAGGAGGAGGAGCTCGACGTCCCCGACTTCCTGAAGTGACATTGCTCACGGCCAGGCGGGCGACGGGTCACCTGGCCGTGGCGGGAAGAATGGGCTCCGCCGGTTTCCCAGCGTTCGAGCGGCGGAGATGTGACGGAGACAACACGACGTGACGAGATCGCGGCCGGGATGGCCGTGGTCGAGGCGACCATCACCGAGGCCTGCAAGGCCGCGGGCCGTACCCGCGAGGAGTTGACGCTCGTCGCGGTGAGCAAGACCTACCCCGCCTCCGACGTGCGCCTGCTGGCGTCGCTCGGGGTGCGGAACGTGGGGGAGAACCGTGACCAGGAGGCCTCCGCCAAGGCCCGCGAGTGTGCGGACCTTGGGCTGACCTGGCACTTCATCGGTCAGTTGCAGACCAACAAGGTCCGTTCCGTGGTCGGCTACGCGGACGTCGTCCACTCGGTCGACCGCCCACGCCTGGTGACCGCGCTCAGCCACGAGGCGGTCCGGGCGGGCAGGGAGATCACATGTCTGGTGCAGGTGGCCCTGGACGACGACCCGGGGCGAGGCGGGGTCGTTCCCGCCCAGGTCACGACCCTGGCGGACGCCGTCGCAGAGGCCGGGGGGATACGCCTCGGCGGGGTGATGGCCGTGGCACCGCTGGGGCAGGAGCCCGGCAGGGCGTTCGCGAGGCTTCGGGAGATCGCGGAGGCCGTACGGGCGGACCACCCGGAGGCGGTCGTCATCTCCGCGGGGATGAGCGGTGATCTGGCGGAGGCCGTCGCGAACGGCGCGACACACCTGCGTGTCGGTACGGCGTTGCTCGGTCGTAGAAAGCCCTTCGTCAGGTAATGTCCCTCCAAGTGGACCTTGGCGTCCACATGCCCACACAGAGGTCGTTCGGTGGTGAGCTCCAAGGGGGTGCGGCTACCGCCCCAGACAGGTCGAGGTAAGGCGGAGGAAGAAGTAGCGATGGCCGGCGCGATGCGCAAGATGGCGGTCTACCTCGGTCTTGTCGAGGACGACCGTTATGAGAGGTACGACAGCTATCCCGACGACGAGTACGAGGATTTCGAAGACTCGCGCAGACCCGGCGAGGAGAGGCCTGGCACGGTCCACGACCGTGAGGACGAGACCGACCCGGGGGTTCCCGCCCCGAGGCCCTCGACGGCCGTTCTGGAGCGCCGTACGACCGATCTGGCACGCATCACCACGCTTCATCCCAGGACCTACAACGAGGCCCGTACGATCGGTGAGCATTTCCGCGACGGTACTCCGGTCATCATGAATTTGACCGAGATGGTTGACAGTGACGCGAAGCGCCTTGTGGATTTCGCGGCAGGTCTTGTCTTTGGCCTACACGGCAGCATTGAACGTGTTACCAACAAGGTGTTCCTGCTGTCCCCTGCCAATGTCGAGGTGACCGCTGAGGACAAGGCTCGAATAGCGGAACGCGGGTTCTTCAACCAGAGCTAGAGTTCCACCATGAACAGTTACCGGCCGGACGGGTCCGTACGAGACCGGGGGCGGCGGAGCAGCGGAATGGAGGTGGGTACGGGCCGTGGGGATCATTAGCGAGATCGTGGTCGCCGTCCTGTCCCTCTACCTGGTTCTGCTGATCGGCAGGATCGTGCTTGAGATGGTGCAGTCGTTCGCCCGCCAGTGGCGTCCCACCGGGGTCGTCCTGGTCCTGGCGGAAGTCGTGTACACACTGACTGACCCACCCCTCAAGTTCCTCCGACGTTTCATTCCACCACTCCGGTTGGGTACGGTGGCCTTTGACCTAAGCTTCACCATGCTGTTCATTGGGGTCTTGGGCTTGATCCAACTCGTGTCCGCGCTTCGTTGATCGGGTACCGTCCTCCGGACAGACTCCAAGCGCGCCAAGGAGACCGAAATGCCGCTGACGCCCGCTGATGTGCGGAACAAGCAATTCAGTACCACCCGGCTGAGGCCGGGCTACGACGAGGAGGAGGTTGACGCCTTCCTCGACGAGGTCGAGTCCGAGCTCGACCGCCTCATCCAGGAGAACGAGGAGCTCCGCGCCAAACTGGCGGAGTGCCTCAGGGGCAAGGTGCCCGGCGGGATGGGCATGGCCATGGCGCCCGCCCCGGTGGCCGAGCCCAAGCCCGAGATGATGATGCAGCAGCCCGAGCCGATCAGGCCCCCCGAGCCGGCGCCGCACCAGCAGCCCGTCCCCGTCGCGATGGGCATGCCCCCCGCCGAGGACAACATGGACACCGCCGCGCGCGTCCTCGCCCTCGCCCAGCAGACCGCCGACCAGGCGATCGCCGACGCCCGCCGGGAGGCGGACGAGACGGTGACCAGGGCCCGCCGCGAGGCCGACGACATCCTCGGGAAGGCGCGCCGCCAGGCCGAGCAGGTCATCGGCGACGCCCGCGCCCGCGCCGAGACGCTTGAGCGTGACGCCCAGGAGCGCCACAGGCAGGCCATGGGGTCGCTGGTGCAGACCCGTGACGAGCTTGAGCGCAAGGTCGAGGAGCTGCGCAGCTTCGAGCGGGAGTACCGCAGCCGTCTGAAGCTGTACCTGGAGAACCAGCTCGCCGAGCTGACCGTCGCCGCTGAGGGCAGTGGTGGGTTCCCGATCGTGGGCGGCCCGCCCGCGATGTCCCACGCCGGCGCCCCCGGTGTCCAGCCGTCCATTCCGGCCGCCGCCAGCCCGTTCGGCGGAGAGCCCGCGCAGCACTCGGGCGCCTTCCAGGGAGTCGACGGCCCGCACAACGACCGCCGCTGACGACCGCCGCCGCTAGGGTTTCGGGTCATCCGTCTGACCCGTATCCAGGAGTTCCTCTGTGATCCTTATCAGCGCTGGGCTGGTGCTCACGGCCATAGTCCTGCTCATCGCAGGGTTCGTGATGTCCCAGCCGTTCCTGGTCATGTGGTCGATCGCGGTCAGTGTGCTGTCCGCGGTCTTCCTGGTGATCGGTGCGTTGCTACGCCGCCACGAGTTGTTCCCCGCTGGCGGACGCGGCGGGGCAGCTCCGCCGCCCCCGCCGAGGGGATCGGTCCCTCCGGGGCCGCCCGTGCCGAACCAGCCCGTCATGCGGACACCGCCGCCTACGGTGCCGCACGGTGTCAGGCAGACGGTTCCCGACGCCCCCCAGCAGGGGCCGGGCCGTACGGCGGCCGCGAGGCGGGGTCACCTCGGTGACGACGCGATCGTCCTGGTGATCCCGGGCCGTAAGCGGTACCACGTCGCCGGGTGCCGCCAGCTGGCCGGACGGGATCATGAGGAACTCACTCACGAGGAGGCGCGGGAGGAGGGCTTCACGCCCTGCACCACGTGCCTGCCCGAGTTCACCGGAGGACTCCAGCAGGGAGCCCCGCCGGAGATTCGGGAACCCGTGTCCCCTTCCCCCCGGGGGCCGGGCTCCTCCGACCGGGCGGACGCCGCAGAGGCGGGCGTCCGTGACCCGGCCGGACTCGCCTCCCACGCCGCGGTCCCGCCGGACGTCCGCGACACCCCGGTGACCCGCCCCTACGTCCAGAGTCCCTCGGCTCCAGCCGAGCAGACCCGCAGGACGGAGCCGGAGCCGGGCCCCGCGCAGCCGCCCTCGGCAGGACAGCCGGACCGGCCACAGACCGAGGAACGGGTGGTACCGCCTCGCACCGCGGAAGCACCCGCCCACCCCCAGCCTTCGCAGGCCCCCGCCCCCGGTCCCGAGAAGACAGAGGACTCAGGGGAGGCGGAGGACCCCAACGCCACCAGTTGGTTCAGCCGTGACATCGTCCGGCACCTGGTGCCCGACGACGCCTCGGCTGAGTCCAAGGAGCCCGCGACCGGCCAGGAGAAGAAGGGCGTCCCCGCCGAGGCAGGCGACCGGGAAGCGGCCGAGGCTCAGAAGGAGCCCGCGGAGCCCGCCCGGAAGACGACGTCCCCGGCCAAGGCGGCCGAGCCCTCCCAGACCGAGTCCGCTCCTGTGAAGCCCGCCTCCACGGAACCGGCCGTCACGAAGCCCGCCGACGCCGGACAGGCCCCCGCGGAGGGAACCAAGCCGGTGGAGCCGGCCGAGACCGGACCCGGGCGCGCCGGGCGGCCGGTGCCGGTCGGCTCCACCTCGGCGGCCCCCGAGCAGGCCGCCGTACCCGAGAGTCCCGCGAAGCCGGAGGCCCAGGCGCCGGACGCGAAGGAGACCGGAGAAGGCGGTGCCGCGCCGGAGAAGAAGCCGGACGCGGGCGAGCCCGAGATGGTCAAGATCATCGTCGGCACCCGCCGCTTCCACAGCCCCACCTGCCCCCTGATCAGGGGCCTGGACGCCATAAAGGGCGTCGAGGGCAGCGGCCTTGAGACCATCTCCCTTGCCGACGCCGAGGCGGCGGGCATGCGCAGCTGCTCCGTCTGCCGGCCGATCACCTGAAGAACCTGAGGGTCCCCGGAAGCCCCGGAAGGCATGCTCTCCCGTGAGACGGACAAGGGGGCGGGTGGCGTATGACGCCACCCGCCCCCTTGGTTTCCCGAGCCGGATCAGACGCTACGGCGGAGCTTGAAGGTCAACCCCAGGTCGGCGTCGTGGTGGACGGGGAGGTCCTCGGCTGTGCCCTCGGTGCCCTCGGTGCCCTCGGTGAGGGAGTCGGCGAGGATCTCACCGGCGACCGTCGCGCCCTGGGCCCGCAGGGCCTCGGCCAGCTCGGCGTCGGCGGCCGACCACCACACCTCGATCCGGTCGGTGATGGCCAGACCGGTGGACTTGCGGGCGTCCTGGAACAGACGGATGGCGTCGCGGGTCAGGCCCGCCCGGCGCAGTTCGTCGGTGATGGCCAGGTCGAGCGCGACGGTCTCGCCGGTGCCGGTGCCGATCGCCCCGGTCTCCACCGCCCAGCCGGCCTTCGGCTGCTCGGTGACGATCACGTCCTCGGTCGTCAGCTCGACCGTGCCCAGCTCACCGGCCTCGACCGTGACGGCCGATCCGGAGCGCAGCGCGCGGGCCAGCCCGGCCGCGTCGGCCGCGCCGACGGCCGAGGCGACCAGCTTGGTCTGCGAGCCGAACCGCTTGCCCAGGGCCCGGAAGTTGGGCTTGACGGTGAAGGAGACCAGATCGGCTCCGACGGCGCCGAGGTCCTCAAGCCGCTGCACGTTCAGCTCGTCGGCGATCAGGTCGCGCAGCTCCTGGGAGAGCGCGCCCCAGCCACGGGCCCCGACCAGCGCGCGGCCGAGGGGCTGGCGGGTCTTCACCCCGCTGGAGGCACGGGCCGAACGGCCCAGCTCGACCAGGCGGCGCACCAGAGCCATCTGCTCCGACAGCTCCCCGTCGAGCAGCTCCTCCTTCACCGTGGGCCAGGTGGCCAGGTGGACGGAGGAGGGGGCCCCGGTGTCGCGGAGCACGTCCCAGACGTAGTCGGTGACGAACGGCGTCACCGGTGCCATCAGGCGGGTGACGGTCTCCAGGCACTCGTACAGCGTGGCGAACGCCGAGGTGTCGCCGGACCAGAAACGGCGGCGCGAGCGGCGTACGTACCAGTTGGACAGGTCGTCGAGGAAGTCGGCCAGCCGCCGCCCGACCCTGGCGGTGTCGAACTCCTCCATCGACGCGGTGACCTCGGCCACCGTGCGGTGCAACTCGGCCAGCGCCCAGCGGTCGATCAGCGGGCGCTCGCCGTACGGCAGGGCCTCGGGGAGCTGGGACGGCGACCAGGACTCGGCGTTGGCGTAGAGGGTGAAGAAGGAGGCGGTGTTCCAGTAGGTCAGCAGGACCTTGCGGACGATCTCCTCAAGGGCGCCGTGCCCGACCCTCCGGGCGGCCCAGGGGGAGCCGGAGCAGGCCATGTACCAGCGCAGCGCGTCGGCGCCGTGCTTGTCCATCAGCGGGATGGGCTGCAGCACGTTGCCCAGGTGCTTGCTCATCTTGCGCCCGTCCTCGGCGAGGATGAGGCCCAGGCAGAGCACGTTCTCGTAGGACGACCTGCCGAAGACCAGCGTGCCGACCGCCATGAGCGAGTAGAACCAGCCACGCGTCTGGTCGGTCGCCTCGCAGATGAACTGCGCGGGGTAGGCCTGGGTGAGCATCTCCTCGTTGCGGTACGGCGCGCCCCACTGGGCGAAGGGCATGGAGCCCGAGTCGTACCAGGCGTCGATCACGTCCGGTACCCGGCGTGCCTCGGCCCCGCAGGTGGGGCAGGGCAGCGTCACGTCGTCCACGTAGGGGCGGTGCGGGTCGAGGGCGGAGACGTCCTGGCCCGCCAGTCTGCCGAGCTCCTCCATCGAGCCGACGCAGGTGATGTGGGAGTCGTCGGCCGAGCAGACCCACAGCGGCAGCGGCGTGCCCCAGTAACGTGACCGGGACAGCGCCCAGTCCACGTTGTTGCGCAGCCACTCGCCGAAGCGGCCCCACTTGATCGTCTCGGGGTACCAGTTGGTCTTCTCGTTCTCGGCGAGCATCTGGTCCTTGACCGCGGTGGTGCGGATGTACCACGCGGGCAGCGCGTAGTACAGCAGCGCGGTGTGGCAGCGCCAGCAGTGCGGGTAGCTGTGCTCGAAGTGATCGCCCCGGTACAGCAGGCCGCGTTCCCGCAGGTCGGCGGTCAGGCCCTCGTCGGCGTCCTTGAAGAACTGGCCGCCGACCTGGGGTACGTCGTCCAGGAAACGCCCGTCGGGACCGATCGGGTTGACCACGGGCAGGCCGTACCGGTTGCAGGTGGTCATGTCGTCGGCGCCGAAGGCGGGCGCCTGGTGAACCAGGCCCGTGCCGTCCTCGGTGGTGACGTAGGTGCCGAGCACCACGTAGTGCGCGCCGGGGATGTCGACCAGGTCGAAGGGGCGTGAGTAGGTGGTGTGCTCAAGGTCGCCGCCCAGGAAGGAGGCCAGCACCTCGGCGCCCTCGCCCAAAGCCGCGGTCAGCAGCGGTTCGGCGACGACCAGCACCTCGTCGGAGCCCGCGGGGCGCGCCGCGACGTAGGTCACCTCGGGGTGCACGGCCACGGCGGTGTTGGACACCAGCGTCCACGGGGTGGTGGTCCAGATCAGCAGCGAGGCGCCGAGCTCGGCCAGCGGGCCGGAGGTCGCGGGCATGCGGACGTAGACCGACGGGCTGGTCACGGTCTCGTAGCCGCCGGGCTGGCCGAGTTCGTGGTCGGACAGGCCGGTGCCGCAGCGCGGGCAGTACGGCGTGATCCGGAAGGCGCGGCTGAGGAGGCCCTTGTCGAAGATGACCTTGAGCGACCACCAGACGGACTCCACGTAGGAGGGGTCCATCGTGCGGTAGGCCTGGGAGAGGTCGATCCAGTAGCCCATGCGCTCGGTCAGCTCTTCGAAGGCGTCCACGTGCCGCAGCACCGACTCGCGGCACTTGGCGTTGAACTCGGCGATGCCGTACGCCTCGATGTCCTTCTTGCCGGACAGGCCGAGTTCCTTCTCGATGCCGACCTCGACCGGCAGGCCGTGACAGTCCCAGCCGGCCTTGCGGGGCACGTTGTAGCCGAGCATGGAGCGGTAGCGGGGGAAGAGGTCCTTGAAGACGCGGGCCTCGACGTGGTGCACGCCGGGCATGCCGTTGGCGGTCGGCGGGCCCTCGTAGAAGACCCAGTTGGGGCCGTCGGCGTTCTGCTCGACCGAGCGCTCGAAGACCTTGCCGTCCCGCCAGCGGCCGAGCACCTCGTGTTCGAGCGCGGGCAGATCGACCTGCGCGGGAAGAGAGCGGAAATAGGCGGACATGACCGGGCTGGACCTCCACGCTGGTGCTGGCAGTGGCGTGGAGGGACGAGACCGTACGGCCCCGCGGTACCACCCTCCTTGACCTTCGCGAGAAGGCCCTCTTCCTTTGAGTCTGCTGCCGGTTCTACTGGGCGGCGCCGTTCGCGCGGCCGTTCCTCCGGCGGCTCAGGGGTGATCTTCCCTCCGGGCATCGCCCCGGGCTCGCACCGTCCCCGGGTCGCTCGTGCGAGGGGCTCGGAGGTACTCGTCCCCATCAACGCCTTGCAGGCTCACACCCTAACGTACGTCCCCGCGCGAAACTTCCCGATTTTCTCCTGCGATGTCAAGGCGCGGGCGGAATCCGGTGAGGGGGACCGGATGTTACGGGAGTGGTAAACATCCCGGCGGGTCGTTTGCCGTTCCGTTATGGGGGACCTAAGCTGCCCGCACCGTTTACCACACCGGATACGGTCCGATCGAGCAAGGAGGCCGCCATGGCCGCGACCGTACGCGCGGACGAGAGCGCGGTAGCCCCGTCGGGGAACGGCGGCACCGTCACCTGGACGGCCGAGGAGCTCGCCGAGGTCCGCACGAGGCTGAGCGTGGAGATCGACGAGCTGAACGAGGAGATCCTCAAGGCCGAGAGCGAGATCGCCTCGGGTGACGTCACGGACGGAGCCGGGGACGATCAGGCGGACGCGGGCGCCCGGACGTATGAGCGGGAACGTGAGATCGCCCTTACCCTGAATTCGCGCGACCTGGTCGCGCAGAACGAACGGGCGATCGCCCGGATCGACGCAGGGACCTACGGAGTGTGCGAATCGTGCCACAAGCCGATCGGCAAGGAGCGCCTTCAGGCGTTCCCGAGGGCGACGCTGTGCGTGGCCTGCAAGCAGCGGGAGGAGCGGCGCTGACGGGAGAGGCCGCCGGCTCGCGGACGTCTCCGCCCAGGAGGCGGCGTGTCGCGCTGCTGGCGGCTCTCGCGGTGGTCGTCTACGGCCTTGACCTGGCGACGAAGACGGCCGTGCTGCGGACCCTGGAGGGCAAGGACCCGCTCGTGCTGATCCCCGGGCTGCTGCAGTTCCGGGTGATCTTCAACGCGGGGGCCGCGTTCAGCATCGGCACCGGCATGACCATCGTCTTCACGATCATCGCGGCCGGCGTCGTGGTGGCCATCCTGCGTACCGCGCGCAAGCTGCGCAGCCTGCCGTGGGCCGTCACACTCGGCCTGATGCTCGGCGGGGCGCTGGGCAATCTGACCGACCGGCTCTTCCGTGCTCCCGGCGGGCTGCAGGGGCACGTCGTCGACTTCGTCGAGGTCTTCCCCAGCCATTTCCCGGTGTTCAACGTCGCGGACTCGGCGATCGTCTGCGGCGGGATCCTGGCGGTCTTCCTCGCCTGGCGCGGCTACCAGCTCGACGGCACGCGCGACGGCGGGCAGGAGACGGCGCCGGAGACCCACAAGGCCGAGGAAGGTTCCCAGGACAGGGCGGAGAGCAGGAATGATGGCTGAACAGCGGAGTCTTCCCGTCCCCGACGGGCTTGAGGGCGAACGCCTCGACGCGGCCCTGTCCCGGCTGTTCGGGTTGTCGCGCACCCGTGCGGCGGAGCTGATCGTCGACGGGGACGTGCTGGTCGACGGCTCGCCCGCGGCCAAGTCCGACCGGGTCCACGCCGGCGCGTGGCTGGACGTCACACTCCCGCCCCCGCCGAGCGCGCCCACCCCGGTCGCCGAGCCGGTCCCCGGAATGACGATCGTCTACGAGGACGACGACATCGTCGTGGTCAACAAGCCGATCGGGGTGGCCGCCCACCCGACCACGGGCTGGACCGGGCCGACCGTGATCGGCGGCCTGCTCGGCACCGGGCACCGGGTCGCGACCAGCGGCGCCGCCGAACGTCAGGGCATCGTGCACCGCCTGGACGCCAACACCACCGGCGCGATGGTCGTGGCCAAGAGCGAGCACGCCTACTCACGGCTGAAGCGGGCCTTCAAGGAGCGCACCGTGGACAAGCGCTACCACACGCTGGTCCAGGGGCACCCCGACCCGCTGCGCGGCACCGTCGACGCGCCGATCGACCGCCACCCGGCGGGGGACGGCCGTTTCGCGGTCGTGGCGGGCGGCAAGGACTCGGTCACCCACTACGACACGATCGAGGCCTTCCGGGCCGCCTCGCTGCTCGACATCAAGCTGGAGACCGGGCGGACCCACCAGATCAGGGTCCACATGTCGGCGCTGCGCCATCCGTGCGTCGGCGACATGATGTACGGCGCCGACCCCACGCTGGCCGCGCGGCTCGGTGTCTCCCGCCAGTGGCTGCACGCCGTCTCCCTGGCCTTCGAACACCCCGTCACGGGCGAGTGGATGACCTTCACCACCGACTATCCCGACGATCTCGCGCACGCGTTGAAGGTCGTCGGCGAAGAGTCCCGGTAGCCAGGTAGGGGTCAGGAGAGCACGGCGAGGGCGTTCAGGGCGTCGCCCGGGGCAACCTCGCCCACCGGCTCCTGCTCCTGGTCGTCCTCGGGGGCCGGCTCCTGAGTGTCCTGGCCGCCTTCCTCGGGCGGACCGGCCTCCTGCCCCTCGTCCCCACTCTTGTCTGGTTTGTCATCCTTTGGGGGCTTTTCTTTCTTCGGGGGAGCGGGGGACTCGCTCGGCTTCGGCTTCTCAGTCCTCTCGGGCTTCTCCGGGCTCTGTGGGTTCTGTGGCTTCTCGGGCGGCGCCTCGGGGACGGTACGGCGGTCGTCGCTCTCCTGCGTCCGCTCGGGGGCGGGGTCCTTCCTGGCCGGCAGCCGTGCCTGCTCCGGCTTCGTCGCGGGGGTGCGCCCGCTCGGAGAGACCCCGGCCGGGGTGACCGGTCCCCGGGTCGCCGGGGGAACGGAGTTCATGGCGACCCAGGCCGCCGCGCTCGCGGTGGCGGTGACCGCGAGCGCCGCCGCGGCCACGACCGCCGCCCCTCTCCGCGGTCTCCGGGGGGCAGGAGGGCCGGACGCGGCCGCCTGTCCGGTCACGGCCACGCCCACGGGCCCGGCCACCGGTCCGGTCTCCGGCGGTGAGGACGGTGAGGGCGGTGAAGGCGGCGCGGGGACGGGCAGGTCGATCGGCATCGTCTCCTGCGGGGCGATCCCGTTCACGATGGAGCGCAGGCCGACCTGCACCTCCTCGGCGGACATCCGCTCGGCGGGGTCCTTGCGAAGCAGTCCGTGGATCACCGGCCCGAGCGGCCCGGAGAGCCGCATCGGGGCGGGTTCCTCGTGCATGACCGCGCTGAGGGTGGCCAGCGGGTGGGCGCGTTCGAAGGGGGAGCGTCCCTCGACCGCCACGTAGAGCGTCACCCCGAGTGACCACAGGTCGGAGGCGAACACCGCAGGTCCTCCGCCCGCCCGTTCCGGCGCGATGAACGCCGGGGTGCCGATCAGGGCGCCCGTCCTGGTGACGGAGGAGTCTCCTTCGAGCACCGCGATGCCGAAGTCGGTCAGCACGGCCCGGCCGTCCCTGGCCAGCAGTACGTTGTCCGGTTTGACGTCGCGGTGCAGCACACCCGCGTGACCGGCGGCCACCAGCGCCCCGAGCACGTCGAGCCCGACGCGGGCCGCCCTGCAGGCGGGCAGTGGCCCGTCCTCACGGACCACCGCCCCGAGCGTCCTGGACTCGACGAGCTGCATGACGATCCACGGCCGTCCGCGCTCCTCGATCACGTCGTAGACCGTCGCGACGCCGGGATGGCCGATCCTGCCCGCGGCCCGCGCCTCCCTGAGCGTCCTGATCGTGAAGACCTCACGCTCCGGGCCGGTCAGGTCGGGAGAGGGGATGACCTCCTTGACCGCGACGTCACGGCCGAGTACCTCGTCCTTCGCCCGCCAGACCGTGCCCATTCCCCCGCGGCCGATGGGTTCGATCAGCCGGTAACGCGTGCCGATGACCTCTCCAGAGTCGGACATGGGCCTCGTCTACCCGTGATGTGTCCCGGTATTCAGGATGAACTACGCAGATCACCGCAATAGTTGGCGCCGGGGGTCGCCGTCACGCTCCGGGTACGGTTCCCGCTCAGCCGATCAGCCACCGCAGCGCCGCGGTGACGACGGCCGCACCGGCGAGCACCACCAGGAAGGGCGCGCGCAGCAGCAGCGCGACGACGGCGGCGCCCAGCCCGGCGGTGCGCGGCCAGTCCAGATACAGCGACTGACCGTGGGCGAACATCTGCACCGCGATCAGCGCGGCGAGCAGCGCGACCGGGACCAGCGCGGCGAAACGCTGCACCCTGGGGTGGTCGAGCAGCCTGCGCGGCGCGGAGATTCCGGCCAGCTTCAGCGCGTAGCACCCCGCGCAGGTGGCGATCACGGCCCACCACACGGCACTCATCGGGGCCTCCTCAGGGTCACCGCGAGTACGGCGGTCGCGGCGATCAGCACGGGAACCCCGGGCGGGGCGAAGGGGGTCACGGCCAGCGCGATCGCGGCGCCCGTCCCCGCGACCAGTCGTAGCGCGCCGGTCTCCCGGCCGCCGCCGGTGAGCCTGGGCCACAGGATCGCCAGGAAGGTCGCGGGCCCGACCACGTCGAGGCCGAGCAGCGCGGGATCGGCCACCCAGGAGGTGCCCGCCGCACCGAGCAGGGTGGTGAGGTTCCAGGTCAGGTAGAGGCTGGCGAACGTGACGAGGAAGCCCGTCCTGGCCGACTCCTCGTCGGGCTGGGCCAGGGCGACCGCCGTCGTCTCGTCGATCACGCCGTGGGCGGTGACGAACCTGGCACCGCCCCTGGCGCCGAGCACGTCGGCCATGCGCAGGCCGTACAGGCTGTTGCGGGCTCCCAGCAGCAGGGCGCCCGCGGTGCCCGCGACGAGGTTGCCGCCGCCCGCGATGACGCCCGCCAGGGCGAACTGTGAGGCTCCGGTGAAGGCGAACAGGCTCAGCACGCATGCCTGGGCGACGCTCAGCCCCGCGGTGACCGCGCTGGCGCCGAACGCGACGCCGGACAGCCCGACCGCGATCCCCACCCCCAGTCCGTCCCTTGTCGCTGAGGAACGAGTGGATATTTCCATGATGGTGAGGTTATGTGGAGTTTTCTGCCTCGGTCTTGTACGTTCCTGCACGTTGGTAGGCGGCCGGAGGGACACCGACGACCCGCTTGAAATGCCTGGTCAGATGCGCCTGGTCGGTGAAACCGACGTCCGCGGCGACCTGGGCCGCGGGTACCCCGGCGTCGAGCAGGCCACGCGCCCGGCTGACCCGCAGCGTGTTCAGGTAGGCGTGCGGCGGCAGCCCGGTGACCGCCTTGAAGGCCCTGATCAGCCCGAACGGCTTCGCCTTCACGGCCAGCGCCAGGTCCTCGATCGTGGGCGGATCGATGAGTCTCTCGTGCAGGATCTCCCGCGCGAGCCGTACGGCCAGGTCGTTGCCGACGGAGCGCGTCTCCGGCGGACGCCGGGCGGCGTGCAGGCGCAGCAGCGTGCCGAAGGCCGTACGGGCCAGCGTCGAGGAGGCCAGGCTGTCGCCGCGCTCGGCGGCGTCGTGCGCCCTCCTGAGCAGCGCGGCACCGCGCGCGCTGGAGACGACGGGTTCGGGGAAGTACGGCGTGCCCCGCCCGGCGAGCAGTTCCTCGGCGATCCCGGACAGGACCTCGACGGAGGGGTAGAGCATCCGGTACGCCCAGCCGTCCGGCTCACCCGCGTGACCGTTGTGCGCCTGGTCGGGGTCGACCAGCACCACGCTTCCCGCGCCCGCGCGGTGCCGGGCGCCCCGATAGTCGAACTCCTCGATCCCGGTCAGGATCACCCCGATCGCGTAGCCCGCGTGGGCGTGCCGGGTGAACCGATGGGTCACGTATCTCGCCTTGAGCAGATCGACCCCGGGCAGCGCCGGATTGCGCCAGAAGCGTGCCGCCTCCAGGCTTCCGCTCCCCGGCTCCAGCCCCGTCTCCGTCTCCAAGGACCGCGGTCGTGTCTCCAGTGGTGTCTCCCGGCCCGACCCCCGGCCGGTCACGGACGGAAGGTCTCGGTGAACCTGTCGAAGAACGCCCGGTCCCACTCGGACTCAGGACTCTCCCAGTAGATCGCGTAAGGACGGCCCGTGATCGTGTGGAACCCCCGGTCCAGGACGTGTGTCCGGACGCCGTTCTTCAGGTAGGTGAACTCCCAGTCGGCCGCCTCCACACCACGGTATCGCAGCGGGGTTATGCCGATGCGTTCGTAGCCCGGCCAGAGCTTCTTGACCACGCGGTCCTTCTCAAGGTTCTCCCAGTGTTTGACCGGGTCCTTCTCCGGATCGGCGGTCGACTCGATCCACAGCAGGGCGGACGAGCCGGGCCTCCTGAACTCCACCCGGTCACGCCCGGAGAAGCGCTTGCTCGTCCAGCCGCGCGGCAGGGCAACGGTGAAGCCCATCACCGGGTCCTTGTAGTACTGCCAGCCCTCGGGCAGCCTGGACGGGCGCACCGTTGGGGAGGCGGTGGGGGACGGGCGCGGGCTCTTCGACGGCTTGGCGGACGGAATCGACGGGGCGGAGGTGGCGGGGGGCGTCGGGGTCGCGGTCCGGCCGGCGCCGAAGTTGTCCGCCAGCAGCCACCCTCCGGCGCCGAACCCCGCGACCAGTACCGGTATCCCCACGATCAGAACCGCCCGCCGTACGGCCGGCCGTCGCGGGGACGCCTGCGAGCCGGGCGCGGCACGCCTGCCCCGCCGTCTGCCGGGTCCCTGGTGGGCCGGTTCGGTGCCGTGGGGGAGGCCGGGAAGGGGGCCGCCGAACGGGTTTTCGGGCAGCGGGTGTCCGCCCTGGCCGTGCGAGGACGGATCGCCGGGATGAGCCTGGCCACCCGGGTGATAGGCCTGGAAGGGGTCGTTGGGGTAGGACGGCCGCCCGACCCGGGTCGCGTCGTCACGGTAGGGGGAATGTGCCGGATCTCCCGGGTATGGCGCCTGCCCGGCGGACGACGGGTCGCCGTGAGAGGCCCCGGCCTGGCCGGTGTGCCACGAGGCCGCCTGTCCCGGCCCCACCGGCTGCCCGGCCGGCTGCCCGGTCCACGGGGAGGCGTCCCACGGGGCCGCGCCCGGCCGCGTTCCCGGCTGGGGTCCTGGTTGCGGCATCGGTTGCGGGCCGGGCTGGGGTGCCGCCTGCCGCCAGGGCTCGCCGCCGTGGCGAGGATCGGCTGTGTGCCCTCCCGCGTACGGGCCCTCGTTCGGGTGCGGGAAGGCGCCGTTGCCGGTGTGGGGCGCCTCCGCCGGGTGGGGGCGGCCGTGCCGGGGGGCCGGGCCCGCCTGGGGAAGGCGGTCGTCCGTACCCGCCGCGGCCCCCGGGGCCTCGGTGCAGGCGCGGGTGAGCAGCGCCTCGGCCGCGTCGGCGGTCAGCCGGGCCGCGGGCTCCCTGGCCATCAGGCCGAGGATCGCCGAGACGAGGGAGCCGGTGTGCGACATGGGGCTCGGCTCGCCGTTCAGGACCGCCATCATGGTCGCCGCGGCCGTCGGCCGTTCGAACGGCGGACGTCCCTCAAGCGCCGCGTACAGCGTCGCCCCCAGCGACCACAGGTCCGACTCGGGGGTGGCGGGCATGCCGTGCAGCCGCTCCGGGGGCAGGAAGGCCGGGGTGCCGACCATCCCCCCGGTGCGGGTGATCCCGGTCTCCTGGGTCATCGAGGCGATGCCGAAGTCGGTCAGCACCACCCGGCCGTCATCGGCGAGCAGCACGTTCTCCGGCTTGACGTCCCGGTGCAGCACCCCGGCCGTGTGCGCGGCCCGCAGCGCGCCGAGCACCTGCAGCCCGACCTCGGCGACCCGCGACGGGGGCAGCGGCCCACCCCGGCGCACCACCTCGCCCATGGAGCGCGAACGGACCAGCTGCATGACGATCCAGGGCCTGCCCTCCTCCTCGACCACGTCGTGCACGATGATCACAGAGGGGTGGTCGAGCCGTCCGGCGCTCCTGGCCTCCCGGATCGTCCGCCGGTTCAGGTCGGCCCGCGCGGCCTCGTCGATCCCGCGGTAACGAACCTCCTTGACCGCCACGACCCGGTCGAGAAGCTCGTCGTGGGAACGCCAGACGACGCCCATCCCGCCTTCGCCGATGGGTTCGAGCAGGCGGTACCGGCCCGCGACCTTCCGTTCGGTCATTCTCTCCAGCCCCTCCCAAACCCACGCATCGTAGCCGGTCGGGAGGCTCGCCTACTTTTTCGAGGAGAAGGTCTCCGTGAATCCCTTGAAGAGGGCGAGGTTCTTGTCCCACTCGTCGGCCATGGTGTGCCAGTAGATGGCGTAACCCCTGCCGCCCTCGGTCACGAAGCCCCGGTCGATCACCCGCGCCTTACCGGCGCTCGTGTCCCAGGTGAACTCCCAGTCGGCGGCCTTCTTCATGTAGTCGACCTTCTCGATCCGGATGCGCTTGTAACCGTTGAAGTTGCCCCTGCTGTAGCGCTCCTGGTCCTCCCAGTCCTTCTTCGGGTCGGAGTTGGGAGTGTTGGTGTACTCGATCAGCAGGTAGCTCACCCGGTCGGGGCCGCGGAACCACACCGAAGGGCCGGAACGCCTGTCGACGTCCCACCCCTTGGGCAGGCCGACGGAGAACCCGTTGGAGTCCTTGTGCGTGCGCCAGCCCTCGGGAAGCCCGGAGTCCTTCTCCTTGTCTTCCTTCTTCTTGTCGTCCTCATCGTCTTCGTCGTCCTTGGTGGGACTCTCGACGGGGCCGGGACTCGCGCTCTGGGAGGGGGAGTGTTCGGAGATCGGCTCGGTGGTCGTCTCCGCGGGCCGGTCGGCCGCCCCCACGGTCTCACTCGACTCACTCGTCCTGGGCTCCGGCAGCCCGACCTCCCTGCCGTAGCGCATTCCAAGATAACCCGCGACGAGCACGATGATCACCAGTACGGGCACCAGCAGCAGCGACCACCGCCGCAGCGGTGGCATGGAGTCCCAGCTCCAGGAGGGCTTCCCCGTCCCGGAGGGCGACGTGGGGAAGAACTCCGCCGCCGAGGGCGGCGGAGTGACGGGCGGAACGGCGGGGGGAGCGGAGGAGGGCTCGGGCCGCGAGACGGGGACCGGCGGCCGTACCGGTGCGGGCTCACGTCTGGCCGAGGGCTTGGAGAGCGGCGGCTGAGCCACCTTCCCGGCCTGGGCACGCGGCGGCGCCGGAGTCGCGGAAACCGGCTTCGCGGCGGGCTTCGGCGTGACCTTCCGCGTCGCGGCGGCCTGCTGGGCCTGCTGCGAAGCCTTCGGCACGGCCTGCCGCGGGGCATTCTGGGCGGGTTCGGCGGCCGGTTTCCGCGCTCCCTGCGCGGCGGCTCCCTGCCCCGTGCCGGAGGGCCGGTCCCTGCGCGCCTGCGTCGGAGGCTCCTCCGCGGGGGAGGCCGGGGCGGGCGCGGCGGAGCCCAGCTTCAGCCCCGTCGCGGGCACCCCCTCCGGGCGGTACCGGATGTCCGGATCGGTCTCGGCACCCGCCTCACCCGCGACGGCGGGCATGACGGTCGTCCTCGCGGGCTGCCGCCGTTCCTGAGGCCCCTCGGCCACCTGGCGCAGCAGCCGGGCCGCCTCGTCGTAGGACATCCGCAGCTCGGGGTCCTTGCGCAGCAGCCCCTCAAGCACGGGCGCCAGTGGCCCGGCGTGGACGGGGGGCTCCGGCTCGTCGTTCAGCACCGCGTGCATGGTCGGCAGCGCCCCGCCCCGATCGTGTGGGGGCTTGCCCTCCACGGCGGCGTACAGCGTCGCCCCGAGGGACCACAGGTCTGACTCGCGTTGCGCGGTGCCGGTCTTGATCCGCTCCGGCGGGATGAACGCGGGCGTGCCCGCGATCCCCGTCATGGTCAGCGCGGTCTCCGTCTCCAGAGTCGCGATGCCGAAGTCGGTCAGGACCACCCGGCCGTCGTCGGCCAGCAGCACGTTCTCCGGCTTGACGTCCCGGTGCAGCACCCCCTGGGCGTGGGCGGCGCGCAGCGCCTCAAGCACCTGCGACCCGATCTCCGCCACCCGCCGGTACGGCAGCGGCCCCTCCTGGCGCAGCACCTTGCCGAGCGAGCGGGACTCGACCAGCTGCATGACGATCCAGGGCCTGCCGTCCTCCTCGACCACGTCGTGGACGACGACCACGTTCGGATGCGTCAGCCGTCCCGCCGCCCTGGCCTCCCGCTTGGTGCGGCGGTTGAAGTCCTCCTGGCTGTCCTCGCCGAGCATGTCGGCGTAGCGGACCTCCTTGACGGCGACCTCACGGTCGAGGAACTCGTCGTGCGCCCGCCAGACGATGCCCATGCCACCACGGCCGATGGGTTCGAGCAGGTGGTAACGGGAGGCGACGCGACGTCCCTCAGGCTGTGCTTCGGCCATCGATCGCACCTCCCCCTCTCTTGGCCCCTTTCCGGAACCACCGAATACTCTCATAGGCCGAGGAGGGTGATCGACTCTCCGGAGATCTGGATCTCCCTCCCCCCTGCAGCCCCCTGGCCTGCGAGTGGCGCCTGGGGCGAGGATGCCCTATCGTCGTTTTCATGACGTTCTACTTCGTGTTTACCGAGCCGGCTCCGGGGAGCCGGTCGTGACAGCGTGACGTAGCGACCGTTCGGAGCCGGCACCAGGCAGAGACAAGGTCTCTGCCTTTTTTGTTTCTTACGATTCGCCGGCCCGGGGATGCGTGCCGGCTGAGCATGGGAGCCGAGATGTCGTTGACCGCAGACCTGGAGCGAAACCTGGAACGCGGAGCCGTACGGGTGGGGACGCTCAGCGTGGGAGCGGGACCGGCCGTGGTGATCGGCGGAGAGGGTGCCGACGCCCGCTGGATCAGCCTGCGCGACCACCACGGGCGGGTGCCCGCGGCCCAGACCGTGGCCGAGGCACGCGCCGGGTGGTCCGGGCCGCTGCTGGTCGAGCCCTTCTCCGCGGCCGATCTGCCGGAGATCGCGGCCCACGCCGACGGGATCGTGATCGGTGCGGCATGGATGCAGGACTTCCAGCTGGTCAGGGCGGTGGCCAGACTCGGGCTCCCGGTGCTCGTGCAGCGGGGGCCCGCCGCGACCCTCCAGGAGTGGCTGGCCATCGCCGACTACTGCGTGGCCGAGGGCAACGACCAGGTGGTGCTGTGCGAGAGCGGCAGCCGTACGCACCAGGCGGACACGACCCTGGACCTGGCCCTGATGCGGGCGGCGCGGCGGACTTCGGGCCGCCCGGTGCTGGTCGGCCTCGGCGAGGACCCCTCGCTGGCCGCGGCGGCGGTCGCCGCGGGGGCCGACGGCCTCCTGCTCGACCCCGGCGCTCCGGAACAGGCCGCCCTGGACGCCGGGGAGGTCGCGCGGATCGTCGGCGTGGTCGTCCGCAGGGAGACGCCGGGCTCGGTGCCCGAGGCGCGTGGCGCCATCGACCGGGTGGACGCCGTCCTGGCCGTCCTGCTGGAACGGCGCGCCGAACTGGCGGGGACCATCCAGCGGCTCAAGCCCGTCGGCGGCTTCGCGGGGCGCGACATGGACCGTGAGCGCCGTCTCGTCGCCGAGATGGCGCGCCGCGCCCCCACCCTCGGTGAGGAGCGCCTGACCCCCATCATGAACGCCGTCATCGAGGCGGGGCTCCACCTCGCCGAGGAACGCGCCGGGACGCGCCGGGACTGACCGGGACTCACGGCTCAGGCGCGGGACGGAGGGCGAGACGGCGGCGGGCGGTCGCGGTGAGGCGGATCAGGCGGGCGGTCTCCTCGGTGAGGATCTCGCGGCCGCGCTCCGTCAGGTCGTAGTAACGGCGGTGACGGCCGTCGACGACCTCCTCGCCCGCCATGGTCACCAGACCGTCCGTGGCCAGCCGGTCCAGGGCGCCGTACAGCGTGCCCGCGCCGAGCCGTACCCGTTCCTCGGACAGTTCCCGCACCGTCTTGGTCACGCCGTATCCGTGCAGAGGCCCCTGTGAGAGGGCCAGCAGGATCAGATAGCTCTGCTCGCGTAAGCCCACGGTCGATATATATCGTGCAACGTACTATTGATCAAGAGGTGTTCCGGTGGAACGGCGTGAGCCGACGATCCGCCACCCGGCGGCGATCCCGGCGACCAGCAGCGGGACGCAGAAGAAGGCCACCCGCTGGTCGGCGTCGGCGAACGGCATCAGCAGCACCACCAGGCCGAGGAAGGCCAGACTGCCCCAGCCCGTGTACGGCGCGCCCGGCATCCGGAAGGAGGGGCGCACGAGCAGACCCTTCCCGGCCGCCTCACGCAGGCGGATCTGGCACAGCAGCAGGGTCCCCCAGGTGGTGACGACGCCGAGGGAGGCGACCGCGGTCGCGATGTTGAAGGCGCGCTCCGGAACGAAGTAGTAGAGGACGACCCCGGCCACGAACACGCTCGCCGTGATGAGGATGCCCCCGTAGGGGACGTGGCGGGAGCCGATCCGGCCCGCGAACGCCGGGGCCTCGCCCTTGACGGCCATGGCCCGCAGGATGCGCCCCGTGGAGTACAGGCCGGAGTTGCACGACGACAGGGCCGCGGTGATCACGATGAGGTTCATGACGTCGGCGGCCCAGGGGGCGCCGAGAGCGGCGAAGACCGTCACGAACGGCGACTGGCCGGGGCCGTACGCGGTCCATGGCAGGACCATGGCCAGCAGCAGCACCGAGCCGACGTAGAAGATCGCGATCCGCCAGATCACACCGTTGATCGCCCTCGGGATGACCTGCCTGGCGTTCTTCGTCTCACCGGCGGCGATGCCGACCAGCTCGATCGCGGAGTAGGCGAAGATCACCGACTGCATGCTCATCAGGACCACGGGGAAGCCGTTGGGGAAGAAGCCCTTGTGCGCGACGAGGTTGCCCAGGCCCGCGGTGCCGCCGCCCAGCGAGGTGCCGAAGGCGACCAGGGCCAGGGCGACGACCAGGAAGGCGCAGATGGCCAGGACCTTGAGCATGGCGAACCAGAACTCGAGCTCGCCGAAGAGCCGTACCGACAGCAGGTTGACGACCAGCACGGACGCCAGCGCGATGAGCGCGGTGAGCCAGCGGGGGAAGTGCGGGGCCCACAGTCCCACGTAGGTGGAGATGGCGGTCAGTTCGGCGATGCCGGTGAAGGCCCAGTTGACCCAGTACATCCAGCCACTGGCGAAGGCGGCCCACGGGCCCAGGAAGTCGCCCGCGTACTCGACGAACGACCCGGAGGACGGTTTGTAGAGCACCAGTTCACCCAGGGCCCGCATGACGAAGAAGGCCACGAGCCCGCAGGCGGCGTACGACAGCACAAGGGCGGGACCGGCCGCCTGCAGCCGCCCGCCCGCCCCGAGGAAGAGGCCGACGCCGATCGCGCCGCCGATCGCGATCATCTGCACCTGGCGATTGCCGAGCGCGTGGACGTAGCCCTCGTCCGTCTTCATGGGTCCCCCCCGCCAGTCACCAGGAAACGACGTTACGGACAGTATCCAATCGTCGCTCAGGGTGTTCGCGCCGGGTGTCCCGAAGGCCGGAGAAGGACGCCGGCCTCCCCTCGCTCTCACGTTCTGCGCGAGGGTTTCCGGGAGGTCAGTCTTTCGCGGAGGGCCCGGCGCTCTCCTGCCGGTCCTCCGGGGAGAACAGGAGGGTGGGCTCGGAGAGGATGTCCCGGCCCGTCTCGCTGCGGTAGATCACGTCGACACTGCCGAAACGGGCCGTGGAGTAGTCGAATCCGAGCAGGGCCGAGGCCTGGCGGACCGCGGCCTCGTCCGGCCCCTCGACCTCGACGAAGGTCGGCAGGCCGGGCCAGGTGTCGATGTCGAAGACGACGTCGCCGAGTTTCCACTCCTCCCGGTAGTTCTCCTGGTAGCGGGCCTCCCGGAGGCCGAGACGCCGCAGGATCTCGGCCATGGCCCGCGCGTCGCCCACCTCGGTCTCGACCTCGACGGTGCCGTCGATGACGGTGGCGTCCGTGACCTGCTTGAGCGTGAGGGTCGAACGGCCCCCCTCGTCGCGCAGCCGGAGCCACTGGCCGTCGCCGAAGACGTCGCTCTCGAAGATCCTCCTGGTCAGGAGGGTGCGGGGGAACACCTGGACGGCCCCCAGGGAGATCAACCTGGTCCGGAGGTCGGCGACTTCGACGGACAGGAACGTGGCCTCGTACTCGTGCTTCATGGTCTCTTTCCTCCGGTGCCGGTCGTCCGGACGCGCGGGTCCTTGCGGCAGGCGGTCCGATGGGGCTCGCCCGGGGAACCCGTCCGTCCTCAAGATCAGCAGGATCTCACGACCATGGGAGGGCGGAGCGACTCCAGACCGGATGCCGGGCGTCGCGTGGATCCGATGGTCCCGGCGGTTTCCTCTGGCTCTCCTGGCCCTCCTGGCCGGAGGTAAACGGTGAAGTACGGGGCGGGGCCGTGTCACCACGTATACGTGTTTTCCTTTTCCCGTCGTGCACCGATTGCACGGTGGGATTCTTCGATTTTGACCGGGCGGAATATTCGGGAGGAGAAAGCGGATTCCTCTGCCCCTCGCGGCTTCTCTGGCTTCGAGGAGAGGCCGCCGCTCGGCGCGCGGCCCCGGACGCCGTGGGAGGTGCGCATCGCCGCCCGCGCCGACGATGCGGGGCCACCCGTGGCGAACCGGTGACCGGCCACGAGGCGGTGGCATCCGTTTCGCCCGCCACGGCATTCGGCCAGACACGCGACGAGTCGCGGGCGGACCGGTACGCGGTCGTTCGGCGGCGATTGTCATTCCTGAGAACGAACGTCGATTCGTCCGGAAAGGGGAGGCCCCGGGGCGGTGATTTTGTGATCGTGATGAGGTCGTGTTCCCGGTTCCGAGGAGATGGCGAATGGCGGCCTTCATGAGGCGTCGTGGGGTTGTGATCGTTGGGCTTGGGCTGAGCGCCGCGCTCGTGGCGGGCGCCGCCCTGCCCGCGCAGGCGGCGGAGCCGCCGGAGTCCGGCCCGGTGGCGCCGCAGGATCTCGACCGCGAGGGACTGGAGGCGACCCTTGACGCGGTCCGTGACGCGGGCATGTACGGCCTCTACTCCAGCGTCCGGAACGGCAGGCAGGCGTGGGACGGGGCGGCCGGGGTCGCCGACGTGGAAACCGGCAGACCGGTACGGCAGGGCATGCGCCACCGGGTCGGCAGCATCACCAAGACCTTCACCGCGGTCGCGATCCTCCAGCAGGCCGGGAAGGGGCGCATCGACCTGGACGCGCCCGTCGCGCGTCATCTGCCGAGGCTGCTCCCCGCCGACCTCGGGCGGAGGGTCACGGTGCGGATGCTGCTCAACCACACCAGTGGCATCGGCGACTACGTCCTGGGCGCCTTCCCCTCCCTGGCCCAGGGGTCGGCCGCGAGCCTGGACGAGGAGCGCTTCCGTTCCATCGCGCCGGCGGAACTGGTGAGGCTCGGCCTGCAGGCCCAGCCGACGGGGGAGCCCGGGGAGCGCTGGTCCTACTCCAACACGAACTACGTCATCGCGGGGCTGTTGCTGGAGGCGGTGACCGGCGAACCGGCGCAGCGGTACATCACCCGTGAGGTCATCCACAGGGCCGGGCTGCGCGAGACCTCCTTCCCCCGCACGCCGGTCATCCCCGGGCCGCACTCCAAGGCCTACGAGTCGCTCTACGGGCTCATCGACCCGCCGCGTGACTACAGCGTCTACGACATGTCGTGGGCGTACACCGCGGGCGCCGTCGTCTCGACGACCGGCGACCTCGACCGGTTCTACCGGGCGCTGCTCGAAGGCAGGCTGCTGCCCAAGGCCCAGCTCGCCCAGATGCAGACCACGGTGCCCGTCACCGACGGTCAGGGCAACGTCCTGATGAACTACGGTCTGGGCGTCTACGCCCAGGATCTGCCCTGCGGCCGGTTCTGGGGCCATGACGGAGGGGTCTTCGGCATGGGCACCTTCTCCCTGTCCAGCCAGGACGGCCGCCGCCAGATCTCCCTCGGGATCAACCTGATGAAGTACCAGCGCCTCGACGCCCAGGGGATTCCGCAGCAGCATCCGATCGACCAGGCGCTCGGTGATCACATGCTGCGGGCGCTGTGCGGTCCCGGTGCCGCCCTGGCCCGGGGAACGGCCCTGGTGCCCTTCCCGACCCAGCAGGTCCTGGTCAAGAGGTAGGCCTTCGGGGCCGTCCCGCGCGGGGGCGGCCCCGGGGCCCCTCAGCGGGCCCGGTGGCCGGGACCGGGCCGGTGATGTCGCTGCCGCCGGTGCGGCTGTTGCTGCCGCTGCTGGTGGCGGGGTTTCCTCCAGTGGGCCCTGCCGCCCCGGTAGCCGTGGTCGGCGCCGAGGCTGTGCCGTTCGTCCGGCTCCCCGGCGTCCTGCCCGTCCGCCCCGCCGTCCCCGTCACCGCCCCCGTTCCGGCCGTCGCGTTTCTTCTCGGCCTCCAGCAGTTTGTCCATGCCCGGGGTGTAGCCACCACCGAAGCGTGACATGTCCGGGTGGTGGAAGGAGGACGCCTCGACGTCGCGCAGGGCGGCCTCCATGGAGGAGACCCAGATGGGGCCCGGCAGGGAGGCGCCCTGCACCTGCCCGTAGTACTCGCCGCCGATCGTCACGTCACGCAGCGGGTAGCGGTAGGCGCCCCTGATGTCGCCGACACTGACCGCGGCGGCCAGGTCGGGGGTGTATCCGGCGAACCAGGCGGAGGTGTAGCCGTTGTTCGTGCCGGTCTTGCCCGCCGCGTCGCGCCCGATGTCCTGTCCCGTCATGGTTCCCCTGCTGAACACCCCGGACAGCACGTGGTTGACCGCGTCGGCCACGTCACGCTCGATCGCCTGCACACAGCTCGGCGGCACCGGGACGTGCGTGCCGTCCCGTTCGACGATGTCGACGATCGCCATCGGCCTGCAGTAACGGCCCCGCGCGCCGAACGCGGCGAACGCCGCCGCGACCGTCACCGGGTCCATCTCGTTGACCCCGAGCGTGAAGGTCGGCACCTCGCGCAGCGGCGTGCCGTCGGCGCGGACCACGCCGAGCGCCTTGGCGGTCTTGACCACCTGGCACAGGCCGACCCGGCGCTCCAGCATCATGTAGAAGATGTTCACCGACTTCCAGGTGCCCGTCGAGATGCTCTGCGGTCCGCCGCTGCCCTCGCCGCTGGCGTTGAAGATCTGGCTGCGCGGGTCGTTCACCCGGTGTCCCCGGCAGTCGAAGTAGCCCCCCGAGGGCACGAACCTGCCCGGCGTCATGAAGCCGTCGTCGAAGCGCCAGCCCCTGGCCAGGGCGGTCGCCAGGGTGAACGCCTTGAAGGTCGACCCCGCCTGGAAGCCCTGCCCGCCGCCGTGCGCCATGTCCGCCGGGAGGTTGTAGGTGGTGCTCGGGCCGTTCCTGGCGTTGCCCGAGTTGACGCCGTACCTCTTGCTGGCCGTCATCGCCCTGATCCGGCCGGTTCCCGGCTCGACCATCGCCTCCGCGGCGACCTCGGTGTCCTTCGGCGAGACGTGGGAGGAGACGGCGTGCTGCGCGGCCCGCTGGGCCGTCGGGTCGAGGGTGGTGCGCAGCACGATGCCGCCCCTGGCCAGCAGCCGTTCCCGCGCGGCCCTGGTGGGGCCGAAGGCGGGGTTGGTCACCAGTTCCTTGTGGACGTAGAGGCAGAAGTAGGGGTAGGCGCTCCCGGCGCATCCGCCGGGCTCGGGCCGCATGCGGATGTCCAGCGGGGTGCGTTTGACCGCCTCGGCCTGCGCCACCGGGATGTCGCCGAGCTGGGCCATCCGGTCGAGCACGATGTCCCTGCGCTCCCGCAGGCGGTGCCTGCGCTGCGGGCCGAGAGAGGGGTCGGTCGAGTACGGCGTCCGCACCGCCCCCGCCAGCGTCGCCGCCTGCTTCAGGGTCAGGTCGGCGGCCGAGACGGAGAAGAACCGCTGGGCGGCCGCCTCGACCCCGAAGGCCCCGGCGCCGAAGTAGGCGATGTTGAGATAACGCTCCAGGATCTCCGCCTTGGAGTACTTGTCCTCCATGGCCAGCGCGTAGCGCAGCTCGGTGATCTTGCGTCTGAGGCTCGGCTCGCGGGCCCTGTCCCGTTCGGCGTCGGTCTCGGCGCTCTCGACCAGGATGTTCTTGACCAGCTGCTGGGTGAGGGAGGAGCCGCCCTGCCGTACGCCGCCCGCCTGGGTGTTGGTCACCAGGGCCCGCAGGGTCCCCTTGATGTCCAGGCCCGCGTGCTCGTAGAAGCGGGAGTCCTCGATCGCCACGATCGCCTGGCGCATGGCCGGGGCGACCTGGTCGAGCTTAACGATCTTCCGGTTCTCCGTGTAGAACTGGGCGAACTGCTTGCCGTTCCTGTCCAGGAGGATCGTCCGCTCGGGGAGCGGGTCCTCCCTCGGGCTGGGGGGCAGGTCGATGAACAGGTGTGTGACCGTGTTGGTGGTGATGCCCGCGCCGCCGACCGCCGGCAGGGCGATGGCCGCGACCAGGAGCCCGCCGAGCACGCCGCAGGCCGTCAGGCCCCACAGGCACCCGGCGAGCCCGCGTCTCACCTCGGATGATCGAAATGTCACAGACAGTAACGTGCGGCCGGACGGGCTGGGGCAAACGCCCGGCCGTGAATCTTTACCCTTCCCCGACCGCTTCCCTGCTGACCTGCAGACCCAGGGAGGCGAACTGCTCGAACGGGCGGTGGTAGCCCCGCTCGATGTGGTGCACGCCGCGTAGCGTCGAGGTGCCCTCGGCCGCCGCGGCGGCCAGCACGGCGGAGAAGCCGGCCCTGATGTCGGGCAGCGTCACGTCGGCGCCGCGCAGCTTCGACACGCCCCGCACGACCGCGGAGTGCTTGGCGTTGGTGTCGTGGTAACGGCAGGCGGGGCCGCCGAGGCACACGTCGAAGACCTCGATCTCACAGCCCATCCGCTGCAGCGCGGGCACGTAGACCAGCCGGTTCTCGAAGACCGTCTCGTGCAGCACGGACATGCCCTGGGCCTGGGTGAACAGCACCATCAGCGGCGTCTGCCAGTCGGTCATGAACCCCGGGTGCGTGTCGGTCTGCACCGCGGCGGCCCGCAGCCCCTCGGGGGCCGAGGCCGAGACGTAGTCGTCGGTGATGTCCATCTCCGCGCCCATCCTGGCGAGGGTGGTGATGGCCGTCACCAGGCGGTCCTGCGGGCAGCCGTGCACCCTGACCTCGCCACCGGTGATCAGGCCCGCGGCGAGGTAGGAGAAGGCCTCGATCCGGTCGCCGTTCAGCCAGGTCGAGGCGCCGCGCAACCGCTTGACGCCCTCGATGACGATGCGCCGGTCCGGGCTGAGCTCGATGCGCGCGCCCATCCGCTGCAGGAACAGAGCGAGCTCCACCACCTCGGGCTCCATGGCGGCGCCCTTGAGGACGGTCTTGCCCTCGGCGAGCACCGCCGACATCAGGATCGTCTCGGTGGCGCCCACACTGGGATAGGGAAGCTCGATCCGGGTGCCGCGCAGCCTCCTGGCCTTGGCGTAGACCCCGGTGTCGCTCACCTCGACCTCGGCGCCCATCGCGCGCAGCGCCTCGACGTGGAAGTCCACGGGCCTGCGCCCGATCGGGTCGCCGCCGACCAGCGGTACGAACGCCTCGCCGGCCAGGTGCAGCAACGGGCCGAGCATCAGGATGGGGATGCGGTTGAGGCCGGTGAACGCCGCGGGGACGTGCGGGTTGATCCGCTCTCCCCGGGCGACCCTGATCTCCCTGGGCGTGATCTCGACGTCGATGCCGAGCGCCCGTAGCATCTGCGCGGTGATGCCGACCTCACCCACGTCGGGGGCGTTGTGAATCGTGCTCTCCCCGGCGCCGAGCATCGCGGCGACCATGTGCTTGGACACGGCGTTCTTGGAGCCGCGGACCTCGACGTCGCCGCGGAGCGGTCCGGAAGGCTCGATCAGCCACACCTCTTCGTTCACCCGGACAGCGTAACGGGATTCGCCCTGACTCTCCGGGAACACGACCCGGGATCGGTAACATCGGGCACATCAGCACAGACATCAGTACAGCGGGTAGGGGGAGACTTTGCGGCATGCGCGCGACTTCGCCGTCACCGTACTGGCCCTGGGGATCCTCGGGGTGGTGGCAGGTGTCCTGTGGTCGACGCTCGCGCCGCGCCCGCCGTACGTGATGACCGGGCAGGGCCCGCTGCTGGCGGATCCCTCCACCCAGGCGCTGATCGCGGACGACGGCCTGTTCGCGGCCGTCACCGGCGTGATCGGGCTGGCCTGCGGCGCCGTCGGCTACAGCCTCTCGCGCCGGGGCAGGCCGCTGGCGATCGTCCTCGGCCTGGCGGCGGGGGGCCTGCTGGGGTCCTACCTCGCGAGCCTCACCGGAGGGGCCGTCAACCTGGCCCCGGCGGCCGACGTCGTGGCCTCCGGCACCTCCGTCTCCCTGTTCCCCGGCCCGCTCGCCCTGACCGCCACCGGAGTCATGTTCGCCTGGCCCACACTGGCGGTCGGCCTGTTCTTCGTGCTTGAGGGCGTCGCGGGCTACCGTGACTCGCCGCTGCGCACGCCGTTCGGCGGCCGGGACCCCTACGGCCCGCTGTCCGGCTACGACATCAGCGGGCACTGACGATCACCCGGGCGGGGGAGGCGGGATCACCCTCGCGGCGGGTTCGGCCGTCCTGGGCGCCGCACTACGTTCCTCTGCCATGACGACGGCGAGACGTATGTGGTTCGGAGCGGCCCTGGTGGCCGTGGCCCTGGTCCTGGCGGGACTGAGCACCCTGGCGTTCCTGCGGGCGGGCGAGACGGGGGAGCGGCTCGACGGGCATCGGCAGAAGGTGTCCGACCTGCTCGCCGAGGCGGAGACCGTCAAGGAGAAGGACCAGAGGCGATACGACGAGCTGACGGCGGAGGCGGAGCGCTACCTCGGCTTCGCCGGGACCGACGACGAGGAGCACCGCTCCCAGTTCACCTCCGCCGCGCTCCTGGGCGCCGGGGCCTCCGCGAGCCTGGCCGGATGCCTCATCCTGTTCCTCGTGCGCACGCGTGCTCCGAGGCCCCGGCGGGCCTGAGGGGGGCGTTCAGCGCAGGTCCGGCCTGCGCGCGCCGTGGCCGGTCGCCTGTTCGAAGAGGCGGGCCAGGCGCAGCACGCCCAGGTCGTCGAACGGCCGTCCGACGATCTGCACGCCGACCGGCAGGCCGTCCCGGGTGAAACCGCAGGGCACGGAGATCGCCGGGGCGTGCAGCACGCTGATCCAGTAGGCCGAGCGCATCCACGCCAGATAGTCGGGCATCGGTTCGCCGTCGATCTCCGAGACGTACGGCTCGCCGACCGGGAACGGAGGCACCTGGCTGACCGGCGTCAGCAGGAAGTCGTGGTCGCCGAAGAAACGGCCCATCCGCCGGTACAGGCCGCTGCGCAGCCGTTCCGCCCTGGCCAGGTCGGCCCCGGTGACCTTCAGGCCCTGTTCGACGTTCCAGCGCACGTTGGCCCCGAGCCGCTCGGCGGGCATGCCGCCGTAGGACAGCGCGTAGTACCAGGCCCGGTAGACGCGGAAGGCCTCCTCGGCGTCCGACAGGTTGAGCCTGACCTGCTCGACCCGGGCGCCGAGCCCTTGGAGGACCTCGGGGGCCGACGCGGTGACCCGGGCGGTCTCCGGGTCGACCGGCAGGCCGCCGAGGTCGGGGCTCCACGCGATCCGCAGCCGCGCCGGGTCGATCTCCAGCGACCCGGCGAACGCCTGCCCGCTCTCGGCGATCGAGAGAGGGGAGACGGCGTCGAAACCGGAGATCACGCTCATCAGCAGCGCCAGGTCCGTGACGGTGCGGGCCATCGGCCCCGGCACGCCGAGGGTGAACCACGCGGCGGTGGGGGAGGGGGCGGGCACGCGTCCCGGTGTCGGCCGCAATCCGACCACGTTGCAGAATGAGGCCGGATTGCGCAGCGAGCCGCCCATGTCGGAGCCGTCGGCCAGCGGGATCATCCCGGCCGCGAGCGCCGCCGCGGCCCCGCCGCTGCTGCCGCCCGCCGAACGCGACAGGTCGTAGGGGTTGCGGGTCACGCCGAACAGTTCGTTGACCGTGTGGGAGCCGGTGCCGAACTCGGGGGTGTTCGTCTTGCCGACCGTGATCGCCCCGGCCTCGCGCATCCGCCGTACCAGGATGGAGTCGCGGGGCGGGACGTGGTCGGCGAACAGCGGCGAGCCGTAGGTGGTGCGGATGCCCGCGGTCTCCGTCAGGTCCTTGTGCGCGACCGGCAGGCCGTGCAGCGGGCCGCGCGGGTGGCCCCGCGCCAGGTCGCGGTCGGCCTGCTCGGCCTCGGCGAGCGCGCGCTCGGCCGCCAGCGTGACGATCGCGTTGACGCGCGGGTTGACCTCCTCGATCCTGCGCAGGTGCGCCCGCAGCAGCTCCACGGCCCCCACCTGCCGGGTCCGCAGCAGCTCCAGCATCTCCAGGGCGGTCAGGTAGAACATCAGCCCGTCTTGCCGATGGGGGCCGTGACGGCCTGCGTCAGCCGTACCAGCCCGGCGGGGGCCGTCTCGATCTGCAGGCCCCTGCGCCCGGCGGAGAAGTAGATCGTGTCGAACTCCAGGGCGGAGTCGTCGACCACGGTCGGCAGCCGCCTGCGCTGGCCGAGCGGGCTGATCCCGCCGACCACGTAGCCGGTGACCCGCTCGACCTTGGCCGCCTCGGCCATGGCCGCCCGCTTGCCGCCCAGCGCCGCGGCGAACGCCTTCAGGTCGAGCTTGCCCGCGACCGGTACGACCGCGACGGCCAGAGCGCCCTCGACCTCGGCGACCAGTGTCTTGAAGATCCGCTCGTACGGCACGCCGAGCGCGTCGGCCGCCTCCTCACCGTAGGCCTGGGAAGCCGCGTCGTGCTCGTAGGGGTGGAGGGTGAAGCCGATCCCGGCCTGGGCCAGCGCGACCGTCGCCGGAGTGCCCTGGCCGCCCTTGTTCCTGCTCTTGCTCACGGGGGGGAGTCTAACCACCACGAAAAATCTACAACGTAAAGGACGTGTCCGTATGATGGTACGGAACAAGACCGGGTGCCGGACGTCCGTAGACTGGGCGGGTGATTTCTCGTACCGACCTGCGCGGGTCCCTGCCGAGGGACCTCCGCGCCGTGCTGCCCCGTGCCGAGCTCGACGTCGAAACCGCCCTGGAAGCGGTCCGGCCGATTTGCGAGGACGTGCATCATCGTGGGGCCGCGGCCGTACGGGAGTTCACCGCCAGGTTCGACGGTGTCGAGCTGGACTCCACCCGGGTGCCCGCGGAGGCGATCGCCCGCGCGCTGGAGGACCTCGACCCCAGGGTCAGGGCCGCCCTTGAGGAGTCGATCCGCAGGGCCCGCCTGGTCCACCGCGACCAGCGCCGCACCGACGTCACGACCCAGGTCGTGCCGGGCGGCACCGTCACCGAGCGCTGGGTCCCCGTCGAACGGGTCGGCCTGTACGTGCCGGGCGGCAGGGCGGTCTACCCGTCGAGCGTCGTGATGAACGTCGTGCCGGCCCAGGAGGCGGGCGTGCCCTCGCTGGCCGTCACCTCCCCCGCCCAGAAGGAGTTCGGCGGCCTGCCGCACCCGACGATCCTGGCCGCGTGCGCGCTGCTCGGGGTCGAGGAGGTCTACGCCGTCGGTGGGGCCCAGGCGGTCGCGATGTTCGCCTACGGCACCGAGGAGTGCGAGCCGGTCACCATGGTCACCGGCCCCGGCAACATCTGGGTCGCCGCGGCCAAGCGGCTGCTCAAGGGCGTCATCGGCATCGACTCCGAGGCGGGCCCCACCGAGATCGCGATCCTCGCCGACGCCACCGCCGACCCGGTGCACGTGGCCGCCGACCTGATCAGCCAGGCCGAGCACGACGTGATCGCCGCCTCGGTGCTGGTCACCGACTCGGTCGAGCTGGCCGACGCCGTCGAGCGTGAGCTGCCCGGCCAGGTGGCGGCGACCAAGCACGGCGAACGCGTCACCGAGGCCCTGTCCGGCCGTCAGTCGGGCATCCTGCTCGTCGACGACATGGAGGCGGGGCTGCGGGTGGTCGACGCCTACGCCGCCGAGCACCTGGAGATCCAGACCGCGGACGCCGCCGCGCTCGCCGCCCGGGTGCGCAACGCGGGTGCGATCTTCGTCGGCGCCCACGCGCCGGTCTCGCTCGGCGACTACCTCGCGGGCTCCAACCACGTGCTGCCGACCGGCGGCTGCGCCTGTCACTCCTCCGGTCTGTCCGTGCAGACCTTCCTGCGCGGCATCCACGTCGTCGACTACAGCCGCGAGGCGCTGGCGCGCTCGGCCGCGCACGTGTGCGTGCTCGCCGACGCCGAGGACCTGCCCGCGCACGGCGCCGCCGTACGAGCCCGTTTCGGATGGGAGATCCCCGATGAGGCTTGAGGACCTGCCCATCCGTGACGACCTGCGGGGACGCACGCCGTACGGCGCGCCCCAGATCGACGTCCCGGTGCGGCTCAACACCAACGAGAACCCCTACGGCCCCTCCGAGTCCCTGGTCGCCGACCTGGCCGAGGCGGTACGGTCCCAGGCGGGCGAGCTCAACCGCTATCCCGACCGGGACGCGGTCGCCCTGCGTGAGGACCTGGCCGCCTACCTCGGGCACGGCCTGACCCACGAGCGGGTCTGGGCCGCCAACGGCTCCAACGAGGTCATCCAGCAGATCCTGCAGGCCTTCGGCGGGCCGGGGCGCTCGGCGCTCGGCTTCGAGCCGTCCTACTCGATGCACCCGATCATCACCACCGGCGCCTCGACCGAGTGGATCGCCGGGTCGCGTGAGGACGACTTCGGGATCGACCCGGACAAGGCCATCGCCGCGATCGAGGAGCACCGGCCCGCGGTCGTCTTCCTGACCTCGCCGAACAACCCGACCGGTACCGCGCTCGACCCCGAGGTCATCGCCAGGATCGTGGAGGCGGCGCCCGGCATGGTCGTCGTGGACGAGGCCTACTTCGAGTTCGCCCGTGAGGGAACGCCGTCCGCGCTGACGCTGCTGCCGGGCAACCCCCGGCTCATCGTGACGCGGACCATGTCCAAGGCGTTCGCCATGGCCGGGACCCGGCTGGGCTATCTCGCCGCCCACCCGGCGGTGATCGAGGCGCTGCTGCTGGTGCGGTTGCCGTACCACCTGTCGTCGCTCACCCAGGCGGCCGCGCGCGTCGCGCTCGCCCACCGCGGGGAGCTGCTCGGCACCGTCGACACGCTGCGCGCCGAGCGCGACGCGACGGTCGGATGGCTGCGGGCCAAGGGCCTTGAGGTGGCCGACTCCGACGCCAACTTCGTGTTGTTCGGCCGTTTCACCGACAGGCGCACCGTCTGGCGGGACATGCTCGACCGCGGGGTGCTGATCCGCGAGGTCGGGCCGCCCGGATGGCTGCGCGTGTCCATCGGAACGACCGAGGAGATGGCGGCCTTCCGCGCCGCCCTGGAAGGAACCCTGTGAGCAGTTCTGCCGGAGCCGAGCCCACCCGGCGCCTCGGCCGCGTCGAGCGCGCGACCAAGGAGACGTCCGTGCTGGTCGAGGTCAACCTCGACGGCACCGGATACGTCGACGTGTCCACCGGGGTCGGCTTCTACGACCACATGCTGAACCAGCTCGGCAAGCACGGTCTGTTCGACCTGACCGTGAAGACCGAGGGCGACCTGCACATCGACTCGCACCACACGATCGAGGACACCGCGCTCGCGCTGGGCGCCGCGTTCCGGGAGGCACTGGGCGACAAGTCGGGCATCAGGCGTTACGGAAACGCGTCGTGCCCGCTGGACGAGGCCCTGGCGCAGGTCACGGTCGACCTGTCGGGCAGGCCGTACCTCGTGCACAGCGAGCCAGAGGGAATGGCGCCGATGATCGGCTCCGCCTACGACACGACGATGACCAGGCACATCCTGGAGTCGTTCGTCGCGCAGGCCGCGATCTGCCTGCACGTCCACGTGCCCTACGGCCGCAACGCGCACCACATCGTGGAGGCGCAGTTCAAGGCGCTGGCCAGGGCGCTGCGGGAGGCCAGCGAGCCCGACCCCCGCGCCAGCGGCGTGCCGAGCACCAAGGGCGTCCTGTGACCGGCAACTGGACGGCCGTCGCCATGGCCTTCGTCGCCCTGTTCATGGTGGGCGGGATCGTGTCCTTCCTCAAGCAGGGCCTCAAGAAGGGCGCGCTGCTCCTGGGCGCGCTCGCGGCCCTGGCGACCACCGCGGCGGTGTTGTGGTGGTGAGGGTCACGGTTCTCGACTACGGGTCGGGCAATCTCCGCTCCGCCGAGCGGGCACTGGCCAGGGTCGGCGCGACCGTCACGGTCAGCTCCGACTACACGCAGGCGCTGGAGGCCGACGGCCTGGTCGTCCCCGGCGTCGGCGCCTTCGCGGCCTGCATGGCGGGACTGCGGGCCGTACGGGGAGAGCGGATCATCGACCGTCGCCTGTCCGCGGGCAGGCCGGTCCTCGGCATCTGCGTCGGCATGCAGATCCTCTTCGAGACGGGCATCGAGCACGGGGTCACGACCGAGGGCTGTGGCGAGTGGCCGGGCACCGTGGAACGGCTCGACGCGCCGGTCCTGCCCCACATGGGGTGGAACACCGTCAGCGCGCCCGAGGGCAGTGTGCTGTTCGACGGGCTCGACCCGCAGACCCGCTTCTACTTCGTCCACTCCTACGGCGTGCGCGACTGGGAGCTCAAGGCGGGCCCGGGGTTCACCGACCCCCTGGTCACCTGGTCGGAGCACGGCGTGCCGTTCGTCGCCGCGGTGGAGAACGGCCCGCTGACGGCCACCCAGTTCCATCCGGAGAAGTCGGGCGACGCGGGGGCGCAGCTGCTCACCAACTGGCTCGGCACCCTCGGGTGACGCCTTTCTCGCCGAGGTCGTCGTGAGCAGGGAACGGGCCAGGCGCAGGGCGGAACGCGAGGCCGAGCAGGCCAGGCAGGCCGCCCTGCGCGCCGTGCGGGAGGCCAGGCTCGCCCGGCGGCGTGAGCTGGCCGGGCGGGTCACCGCGTTCCTGCCCGGCAGGCCCGTCAGAATCGCAGCCCAGCGCGGCATCAAGGCTCGCCGCCGCAGGGCCCAGAACGGCGTCGTGGCGGTCCTGTTCCTCATCGCGCAGGTCATCGCCTGGCTGTTGTGGTCCTCGTGGACCGCACGGTTCGGGGTCTTTGTTATTTCTGTTCTTCTCGTACCGCTTTTTGTCACTCTCGTCTTCGACCGGAGGTCCTGATCAGATGTCGCTAGAGTTGCTGCCCGCCGTGGACGTCGCGGACGGCCAGGCGGTCCGCCTGGTCCAGGGGGCGGCAGGCACCGAGACCTCCTACGGCGACCCGCTGTCCGCCGCGCTCGCCTGGCAGGAGGCGGGCGCCGAGTGGATCCATCTGGTCGACCTCGACGCGGCCTTCGGCCGGGGCTCCAACCGTGAGCTGCTGGCCTCCGTGGTCGGCGCGCTCGACGTGAAGGTCGAGATGTCCGGCGGCATCCGCGACGACGCCTCCCTGGAGTCGGCGCTGGCCACCGGCTGCCGCCGCGTCAACATCGGCACCGCGGCGCTGGAGAACCCCGTCTGGTGCTCCAAGATCATCGCCGAGTACGGCGACCGCATCGCGATCGGCCTGGACGTGCGCGGCACCACCCTGGCCGCACGAGGCTGGACCGAGGAGGGCGGCGACCTGTGGGAGGTGCTGGAGCGGCTCGAGCGCGACGGCTGCCCCCGCTACGTCGTCACCGACGTCACCAAGGACGGCACGCTGCGCGGCCCCAACCTCGACCTGCTCCGCGAGGTCTGCTCCCGCACCGACCGGCCGGTGGTCGCCAGCGGCGGCGTCTCCTCCCTGGACGACCTGCGCGCCCTGGCGGAGCTGGTCCCGCTCGGCGTCGAGGGCGCGATCGTCGGCAAGGCGCTCTACGCCCAGGCCTTCACCCTTGAGGACGCCCTGGCGGCGGTCAGATGACTGTCGCGGTACGTGTGATCCCCTGCCTGGACGTGGACGCCGGGCGGGTGGTCAAGGGGGTCAACTTCGAGAACCTCCGTGACGCGGGGGACCCGGTCGAGCTGGCCCGCCGTTACGACGCGGAAGGGGCCGACGAGCTGACCTTCCTGGACATCACGGCGTCCAGCTCCGACCGTTCCACGACCTACGACGTGGTGCGCAGGACCGCCGAACAGGTCTTCATCCCGCTGACCGTCGGCGGGGGAGTGCGCTCGGTCGAGGACGTGGACAGGCTGCTGCGGGCGGGCGCGGACAAGGTGGGACTGAACACGGCCGCCATCGCCAGGCCCGAACTGCTGACCGAGGCGTCCCAGCGGTACGGCGCGCAGTGCATCGTGCTGTCCGTCGACGCGCGCCGGGTCGTGGACGGCCCGCCGACTCCCTCCGGGTTCGAGGTCACCACCCACGGAGGACGCCGGGGCACCGGGATCGACGCGGTCGAGTGGGCCCGCAGGGCCGAGGAACTCGGCGCCGGGGAGATCCTGCTCAACTCCATGGACGGCGACGGCACCAAGAAGGGCTACGACCTGGAGATGATCCGCGCGGTGCGGGCGGTGGTCTCGGTGCCGGTGATCGCCAGCGGCGGGGCCGGGGCGCTTGAGGACTTCCCCCCGGCCGTCGAGGCGGGGGCGGACGCGGTCCTGGCGGCCTCGGTGTTCCACTTCGGGCAGTTGAAGATCGGCGAGGTCAAGGACACGCTCCGGCGGGCGGGGCATCCGGTTCGCTGACCTCACCGCCGAAGGCGGAGGGAGGGGCGCCAGGGCGGGTTCCGGCGGGCGGGAGACCGGGAGAACGCGGGACCACGGGTGAGCCGTGATCCCGCGTGAAGGTCCGCGGACCACCCCGGATCAGGTCCCGGCGGCGGAGACCGGCGGGAACCGCATCCGGGTCACGGCATCAGCCGTACTGCTGGAACCACGCGTTGACCGTGTGGGCCTTGGGGCTGAGCGTGATGACGGCACGGTAGGTGCCGGCCGGTACGTTGCGGATGCGGTGGTACATCTTCCCCCCGACGCAGTAACCGCTGCTTGATCCGCCTGCCGTTATCCAGAGGCCCGCGTACCTGCGCTGGATGTAGGCCTTGGCACGCGTGCCGTCGCCGCCGTTCCAGCACTGGACGACGATCTGCAGCACCTTGGCGCGGGTGTTCCGGGAGGGGCTCTGCAGCTTCTTGGTGTTCGCTCTGCCGCTCCAGAGGGTGGACCAGCGCGCCTGCGCCGAAGCGTGGACCGCCTCACCGGCCGAGGGGAGGGAGGCCGCGGCCGGCGCGAGCGCGGTTCCGGGGGCGGCCGCGTGGGCCGCCCCAGGAACGAGGAGACCCGCGGCGAGTACGCCGGCGGCGATGGTGGCGGAAAGATTTCTCATCATGTCGCCCTTTCCAATCGTTGTCCCAGGGGGAACGTCGTCTTCCTGGGTCGGAACATAGGACGGAAGATGTTGAGAACGCGTTGAGGATCGGTTGAGGTGGCCGTCCGAACCCGGGTCACCCGCTGGGACGGCCGGGGATCCAGGCGGACGGCTCCACTTCCGGCGGACACGACCGACGGTCCGCGGGGGCGCGGATCCCGGAGCACGTGACGGCCGTGGCAGGTGTGGGCCTCGACCACCTCCTCGGCGCCGGAAGCCGTGCACCGGGCCGCAGTTCGGCGTGAGGAGGCCGTAGGAGAGCCGGTGGGCTCCTACCGCCGTGATGGATTCTCACCGGACGATCCACTACGGAACCGGTGACTATGCTGGTGGGCATGACCGCCATGGCACCGACCAGCACAGCGCCCGACCTGTCGTTCCTGCTGGACCACACCGGCCATGTCCTGCGGACCCGGATGTCGGCCGCGCTCGCCGAGATCGGGCTCACGGCCCGCATGCACTGTGTGCTGGTGCACGCCCTTGAGGAGGAGCGCACCCAGATCCAGCTCGCCGAGATCGGTGACATGGACAAGACCACGATGGTGGTGACGGTCGACGCCCTGGAACGGGCCGGTCTCGCCGAGCGCCGCCCGTCCGGCACCGACCGGCGGGCCCGGATCATCGCGGTCACCGAGGAGGGCGCGCGGATCGCCGAGCGGAGCCAGCAGATCGTCGACCGTGTGCACCGGGAGGCCCTCGCCACGATCCCCGACGAGGAACGGGAGATTCTTCTGCGGGCCCTCGGCCGTCTGGTGACCGGCCATCTGGCCACCCCCGTGGAGAACCCCCAGCCGGTACGGCGCGCCCGGCAGCGGACAACTTAGATCCGAAGAAAATCGTCTATTACAAAACAATCTGCTACGGTCTCTCTTGTCGTCCTCATTCGACAGGAGAGAACCCATGTCCGTCACCTCCGCCCCTCCGGCAACCGGGTCACGCTGGATCGCCCTCGGAGCGATCGCCACAAGCCTGCTGATGACCGTCCTCGACGGCAGCATCGTGACCGTGGCGATGCCGGCCATCCAGAACGACCTGGGCTTCTCCCCGGCCGGACTGAGCTGGGTGGTCAACGCCTACCTGATCGCGTTCGGCAGCCTGCTTCTGCTGGCCGGACGACTCGGTGACCTGATCGGCCGCAAACGCGTCTTCCTCGCGGGCACCGTGGTGTTCGTCGCCTCCTCGCTGCTGGCGGGGGTGTCCACCGGCGCCGAACTGCTGATCGTGGCCCGCTTTCTGCAGGGGGTCGGCAGCGCCGCGGCCTCGGCGGTCGGCCTGGGCATCCTGGTGACGCTGTTCCCCGACCCCGGGGAGCGCGCCAGGGCGATCGCCGTCTTCAGCTTCACCGGCGCGGGAGGCGCCACCCTGGGATCGGTGCTCGGCGGCCTCCTCACCGACGCCCTCACCTGGCACTGGATCTTCTTCATCAACCTGCCGATCGGGATCGCGGCGCTCGCGGTCGCGGCGTCCGTACTGCCCGCGGACCGGGGACCCGGCCTCTCCGCGGGAGCCGACGTGCCCGGCGCCCTTCTGGTCACCGGCGGCCTGATGCTCGGCATCTACACCGTGGTCGGGGTCGAGGAGCACGGCTGGCTCTCTGCGCGCACCCTCGGCCTCGGCGCCCTCACCCTCGCTCTGCTCGCCGGGTTCGTCGTCCGCCAGGCCACCGCTAAGGCCCCGCTCATGCCGCTGCGGATCTTCAGGTCGCGCGGTGTCTCCGGGGCCAACCTGGTCCAGGTCCTGATGGTCGCCGCGCTGTTCGCCTTCCAGTTCCTCCTGGCCCTGTATCTCCAGCGGGTCCTCGGGTACGGCGCCGCCCAGACCGGCTTCGCGATGCTCCCCGCGGCCGTGGTCATCGGCGTGGTCTCCCTGGGGGTCTCCGCCAGGCTCAACGTCCGCTTCGGGGAGCGCAGGGTGCTGCTGGCGGGGCTGGTGCTCCTGGTCGCGCTCCTCGGGCTGCTCACCCGGCTTCCGGTGCGCGCCGACTACGTCACCGACCTGCTTCCGGTGATGCTGCTGGCGGCGGGCTTCGGTCTCGCGCTCCCCGCGCTGACCACGCTCGGCATGTCGGGCGCCGGGGAGGAGGACGCCGGACTGGCATCCGGGGTGTTCAACACCACGCAGCAGATCGGCATGGCCCTGGGCGTCGCGGTGCTGTCGACCCTGGCGGCCTCCCGCACCGGGGACCTGCTCGCCGGCGGCGCAAGCCAGGCCGAGGCGCTGACCGGCGGCTACCGCCTGGCCTTCACCGTCGGCGCGGGACTCCTCGCCACGGCCCTCGTCGTCGCCCTCCTCGTGCTGCGTGAGCCACGCCGTACCAGGTGACCTCAGAAGACGCGGAAGTGGTTGAACAGCTCGTAGGAGACGTCCTCGGCCGCGAAGGCGCGGGCCTCGGAGCGTTTGACGGCCAGGTAGGCGGAGGAGCGGAGCGGGCCGAGGGCGTTCATCAGCAGATCGTCGGCCTCCAGGGCGTCCAGGGCCTCATCCAGCGACCGGGGCAGGCGGGGCACGCTCCCCTCGGGGAGGGTGGCGGGGTCCACGTCGACGGCCTCGCCGGGGTCGAGCCCCCTGCGGATGCCGTCCAGGCCCGCGTGGATGACGGCGCCGAGGGACAGGTAGGGGTTGGCGGAGGAGTCGGAGGGCTTGATCTCCAGATTGGCCGACGCCTCGGCCGCCCCTCGCATGGGGGAGCAGATCCGCACCGCGGCCTCCCGGTTGTCCATGCCGTAGCAGGCGTAGGCGCTCGACCACATCCTCGGGGCCAGCCGCCGGAAGCTGTTCACCGAGCCGCAGGTCAGCGCGGTGAGCGCGGGAAGGTGCGCGATGAGGCCGCCGATGAACCGGTAGGCGGTCGCCGACACGCCGTACCGGTCGGCGGGGTCGCTGAAGATGTTGGAGCGCAGTTCGGGGTCCCACAGGGAGATGTGCAGGTGCGCCCCGTTCCCGGCCTGGTCGGCGATCGGCTTGGGGGCGAGGGAGGCCCACAGCGACATGCCGAAGGCGACGCCGCGCACGGTCTCCCGGTAGATGACCTGGTTGTCGGCGGCGCGCATGGCCGGGGCGTGGCGGACGGACAGCTCCTGCTGACCGTGGCCGAGCTCGGGATGGTAGTGCTCGACCCGCAGGCCCTGCGCCTGCAGGGCGCGGATCAGGCGCATGGCGTAGTCGTGGGCCTGGTCGAAACCGGACGTGGCGTAGCAGAGGCTGTCGTCGAGAGGAAGGAGCCTGTCCGGTTCCCCGTCCGTGCCGGGGACACGGCGGCCCAGGGTGAACTCGGGTTCGAAGGCGGCGACCGCGACGAGCCTCTCCTCGGACAGGGCGGCCACGGCCTCGCGGAGGAAGGTGCGCGGGCACGCCGCCCACGGGGAGCCGTCGATCTCGCACAGGTCCGCGAGCATGGCTGCGGCGCCGGGGGCGTGGGGAAGGGCGACGAAGGTGGACGGATCCGGAACGAGACGGACCTCACCGACCGGGCCGAGTCCCTCGACCTCCTGAAGCTGGTCGAGCATGTTCATCGCCATCATCGCCACGGTGTGCCCGATGCCGGAGCCGAGCCGTTCCGCCAGCCGGGAGCGTGAGGCGGCCTTGCCGCGGATCACACCGCCGTGGTCGGCGTACAGGAAACGGACCAGCTCGATGCCCTCCGTCTCGACGCGTTCGAGGACGCGCCGCTCTTCGGGATCGAGAGGATGAACCCCGGTGACGCTGTAGCGCTCTGCCATGCTTCCTGCGTAACACGTCTCGGAGAACGGTGGAAGCACATCGCGTGGCGACGTGGCGTCACGGGGTACGCGGTCCCGCGTACGGAATGCGGAAACGCCGGAGAAACAGGTCAGGGGTGGGGCAAACCCCCACCGTCGGTCAGCTCAACACACGTGTGAAGAACAGCGACAGTTGGTCCGCCGCCCTCACGATCCCGTCGAAGACTCCGTTCACCGCGTTCGCCGCATCGGCGGGCCTGGTGAACAGATAAAAGGCCACGAACGCCACCGCTACATAGGTGGCGACCTTCTTGACCTGCATGGGGGGCCTCCTGCTGCTCCAGTCCCAGCCGTTATACCCGGATTTTAATGATCTTTGGCATCTTCGGCCCGGGTGGCTCCCGGATTTTGATGATCATACCTGTTGAGCGGTGGGAATCCATGGCCAGATCGTGAGATTGGCATGAGTCACCTCCGCAATGGTGCGGTGGCGAAGCGGTTCTGTCCAATCCCGAATGCCAGATATACCGCTAGCGTTAGGGCGCCGTGAAGATCGTTGACGCCCGGGCAGGGGGTGTGACCAGCGAACCGGCCCCTCGCGCCGGCCGTGGAACCTCTCCCTCGTGCTGAGGCCCCTGAAGACCCCTGGCAGCCCTACGCCTCGACCGCGGCGGCCTCCCGCGCGTCGTCCGCGGACTCGGCGGGTTCGAGGGCGGGGGCGGGCGTGGTCGCGGCGGGGCTCACACGCCCGCCACGCAGCGGCAGCAGGCACAGGGGTACGGCGATCGCCGTACCGGCCAGCAGCAGGCCCGCCACGCCCAGGGTGAGGGCGTCGGGTCGTACCAGGGGCTGGCCGCGCAGTGCCTGCCAGGTCACCAGCGCCACCAGGCCGGTGTAGGAGGCTCCGGCGGTCAGGACCAGGCGCAGCCGGACGGCCTGGTCGCGGATTCCCCGGGTGAGCAGGGCCACCAGCGGCAGGGCCTGCAGGGCGTGCATGCCGAAGAAGTGCGGCACGCGCAGGTCGCCGCCGGTGGTGCTCCAGCCGAGCAGGGACAGGCCGGGACCGCCGTCGGGGACGCCGACGCCGTGCGCGCCGAGGACCGTGGTGGTGACGTCCGCGAGCTGGGCGGAGGTCGGCGGGAGCATCAGGACGGCCACGCCGAGACCGGCGGCCGAGACGACGAGCCCGACGCGGATCGCCCAGGTGTCGGCCGGGGTCGCTTGGCGCTCACGCAGCACCAGGAAGGCCGCGGCCAGGTTGACCAGCATGAGGAGCATGACGGTCGTGCCCATCAGGGCGTACAGGGAGGAGTCCAGCGCGGTGGAGAAGTTGAAGTGGCTGCGCCGCCCCCGGATGACCTGGCTGATGATCACCGTGATCTCGACGACGCACGCGATCGCCATCACGTTGCCCAGCAGCCGGCTCGCGCGCTGCGCCGTACGCCTCAGGGACAGCAGCCAGGCCCAGGTCAGCCCGTAGGCGACGAAGGAGAGGGTGAACTTCAGGGGCTTGAGCCAGATGGGCAGGCCGTCCAGGGTGCGGTGGTCGAGGAGGACACCGAAGAGGGAGATCACGGACAGGACGGCCATGATCGCGGACATGAGGAGGAGCGGGCGATGCCAGCGGGTCATCCAGAAGATCCTTCAATAGATAACGGATTTATCCGTTATCTATAGCTAAACTCAGGTGCGATCACAAGAGGAGGCAGTTGCGGTGCGGATGGCGGACCTGAGTCGGGCGACGGGTGTCTCGGTCCCGATGATCAAGTTCTACCTGCGGGAGGGGCTGCTCCCCAGCGGGGAGCGAACAAGTCCTAACCAGGCGAAATACGGCCAGGAGCACGTGCGGCGGATCAAGCTGGTACGGGCCATGGCCGACTACGCCGGTCTGTCGATCGCTGAGATTCGCGACGTGCTCGGTCATCTCGACGACCCCTCGCACGGTCTGCACGACCGTCTCGGTCACGCCCAGACGAGCATCACGCCCAAGCGCGAGCCGGGGGAGGGGGAGGAATGGGCCGCGGCGATGCGCGAGGCCGAGGAACTGATCGCCCGGCACGGCTGGCGGCATCACCCGGACAGTTCTCCGATGCGGAGCGTGGCCGGGGTGCTGCTGACCCTGCGCGGGCTCGGCTACGACGGCATCCTCGACCGGCTCGACGACTACGCGGAGGCGGCGGGCACGATCGCCAGGGCCGACGTCGCGGGCATGGCCGAGGAGCCGAACCTGGAACGCATGATCGAGATCGTCGTTGTCGGGACCTCGCTCGGGGACGCGCTGGTCGCGGCGCTGCGCCGGGTCGCGCAGGCCAACGTCTCGGCCCGTCTGTTCGGCGACGACTGGAAGGTCGCACAGTGGGAGAACGTGGACTGGGAGGACGTCCGGCGGCAGGGGGGCGCCTTCGAGGGGCCTGCTCCCGAAGGGGAGATCTGCGGTGGGCCGGAGGCCTGAGTGTCCCGGGCGTGGCGGACTTGGGCAACGCCCGCTGTGTGGTGTCTTAGTACGAAAAATCACTTCAAGTAAGTCTCATAGAGACATCAACTGAAAAAGCAGATTCATGTCAACTGAGTATGTCAGGGTTGACGGGCGTATGTGGCGGCTTTAATGTCTGACACTGATCAGGTCATCTTGGTAAATCGGTCAGTATGTACGACGGGGTAGCTTTTTGTGATCAACGGGGAGTTGAGGGGGTGTGCCGTGCGGGTCAGGCGTTGTGTCGGGGTGACCGCTGTTTCTGCCGCTCACCGATGATGTGACCGGTCATGACCGACCAGGGGGGTCGGTGTCCTTGATACGGGCCTTCCTCCCGTGTGTCATCTCGCTTCGGGCGTTCTCCGACATCAAAGGACATTGACATTGGCTGTGAACTTCCTCCCGGTAAAGCCTTGTCTGCGAGCCTCCCTTCGCATCGGTGAGAAGGGTGAGGCGGAATTGCATACCCCCTCGGGGGTTCTGGAGGTCGAAGTCCCGGAGGGCATGAGCAGGGACGATTTTCTCGACCTGCTCAGGCGTCTCGACGGCAGCAGGACCATCGAGGACCTGGAACGCGAGACCGGCCTCGACGGTGAGGCGGTACGCGAGGTCGTCGAGCCCGCCGTGGTGCAGGGGCTGATCGACGAGGGCGCCGCCGTGCCGGCCTTCTCCCCGGGTACGGCCGCCCTGGCCCGCCTTGAGGGCCTCCTCAACCATCTCCTTGAGGACCTGGTCCTCACCGGCCCGTTCTGGAGGCGCATCCTGGAGCGCCCGCAGCGGTTGCACCCCAACGTCTTCTTCGGCTTCGGGCTGGAGAACTGGTTCCTGCTCTCCAGGGAGAGCGAGCTCGGCTCAGCCGTACGGGCTCTGGCGGAGAACGCCGACCTCAGAGGGGCGCTCGACGACTTCGACCGCAGGGGAAGGCGTCACGACGACGTCGCGGTCCACGCCTTCAGGTCTCTCGGAGCCACGCGCGGCGACCTGCTGCGCGCCCGTCCGCTGCCGACGACCGCCGCCCTGATCAAGATGCTGTCCTGGTGGGCGCGGACCGACCCGCTGTTCTTCGTCGCCACGATCGGCGTCATCGAGGAGCGTCTCGAAGCGGAGGACGAGGGGCCCGCCGCCCGCTGTCCCTTCCTGGCCGCCTGTGACCGGGTGGGGCTGACCCCCGGCTTCGTCGAACCGATGCGCGCGCACGCCAGGGCCGGGGCGGCCCGTCGTCACGGGGCGCTCAGCCGCGCGCTGTTCGCCCGGATGCCCGGGATCGACGAGGGGACGGAGCAGAGCTGGCAGGCCAAGGCGCACCTGTTCATGGAGACGTACGCGGGCTTCTGCGACGGGGTCCTGGACCACTACTCCGACCCGCATCGCCCGCTGCTGCGCCTGTGCGGCTGACCGGCGTTCACGCCGGTGCCGGTCACAGGTCCAGCGGCGCGCCCAGCAGCCGGGAGACGGCCTCGTCGCCGCCGATCGTCTCGACCCTGGCGTGCCGCTGACGGCCGAGGCAGAACAGCGTCAGCTCACCCGCGGTGCCCCGCACCTCGACCCGGGGGCCTGCCCGGCCGCCGCCGAGGACGACGCCGCCGCCGGTGCGGTGCAGCACCACGCCGACCGGGGACCTGCGCAGTTGCAGGCGTCCCACGATCCGCAGCCGCCTCCAGAGGACCTCGTCGAGACCGGGGGGAAGCTCGCGTGGCTCCCAGTCTGGACGGGCGCGCCGGACGTCCTCGTGGTGGACGAAGAATTCGAGGGGGTTGACCAGTTCGTCCAGCCGGGGAACCAGGCGGTAGACGCCTCCGGGGCCGGTGCGGATGAGCCGGGTCAGGCCCGCGTAGCCGTACCTGGCCTTCAGGGACTCCTGGACCGAGGCGGTGCGGCGGGCCAGCGGGGCGAGCGCGATGCCACCCGCGGCGTCCGGGCGCCTCTCCCGCAGCACGAGATGGGCGGCGAGGTCGAAGGTCGTCCAGCCCTCGCAGAGGGTCGGGGCGTCCTGGCCGAGCCGGTCGAGCAGGTCGGCGAGCGCGGCGCGTTCGGCGCTGGCATGCGTCATCCGGCGATCCTAACAATGCCGCGTCGTGACAAATCGTGATATGCCCGACACTTGGTGAAGCCGGGGCCGGAAGCGGGTGAACCTCGTGGCCTCCACGCCCGAGAGGTGTCACTGATGCTACGAAAGCAGTTGATCCATGGGCGTGGGGGAATAAGTGCTTGATTGAGAGTGATAGTCACATAAGTAGTGACAACCTCAACGAAAGGACACCCCCCGAGTGGCGAGCAAGGTGACCTCCGCCGTCATGCGTCAAGGGTTCCGCGTCCTGGGGGTGGCCATCCGGTCCGAGAGAGGGGTCTTCGCCGTCGCGGTCCTGTCAAGCGCCGTCTACGGTGTCATGACGGTCGCCTCCGCGTGGGCTCTCGGGTGGGCCACCCAGAACCTCGTGCTTCCCTCCCTCGCCGAGGGCCGGGTCGCGGACGGCGCGCTCACCACCGCCGTCCTCCTCATCCTCGGTGTCGCGCTGCTCAAGGCGACGGGCGTCGCGGGACGACGCTACTTCGCGGGCGTCATGCAGTACCGGATGCAGGCGCGCTCCCGCAGGGAGGTCACCCGCCAGTACCTCAGGCTCCCCCTGGCCTGGCACCACAAGCACCCGACCGGCCAGCTGCTGTCCAACGCCAGCGCCGACGCCGAGGCGGCCTGGGCGCCGCTCGCCCCGTTGCCGATGGCCGTCGGCGTGGTCGTCATGCTGGTCACCGCGGCCGTGGCGCTGGTGGCCACCGACCCGGTCCTCGCCCTGGTCGGGTTCCTGATCTTCCCGGCCATCGCCGTGCTCAACTTCGTCTACCAGCGCAGGCTCAGCCCACTGGCCACCAGGGCCCAGCAGCTGCGCGCCGAGGTGAGCGAGGTCGCGCACGAGAGCTTCGACGGAGCCCTGGTCGTCAAGACCCTCGGCCGTGAGGACGAGGAGACCGCCAGGTTCCGCGCCGGAGCCGAGGAACTGCGCGACGCCAACATCGCCGTCGGCCGGGTGCGGGGCCTGTTCGACCCCCTCCTCGAAGCACTGCCCATCCTGGGCGTGCTCGCCGTGCTGCTGGTCGGCGCCGGACGCCTGGAGAGCGGGGCGATCACCCCCGGCGTGCTGGTCCAGGTCGCCTACCTGTTCACCCTGCTCGCCTTCCCCATCCGCGCCCTCGGCTGGGTCCTGGCCGAGCTGCCCCGCGCCGTCGTCGGCTACGAGCGGGTGCGGGCCGTGCTCGACACGACCGGCTCCATGGAGTACGGCTCGGCGACCCTGACCGGGGAGAAGCCCGCGGGCCTGCGGGTACAGGGCCTCGGCTACTCCTACGGGGACTCCGCGGTGCTGCACGAGGTCGACCTCGACGTCCCGCCCGGCCGTACGGTGGCGCTGGTCGGGCCGACCGGCTCGGGCAAGTCCACGCTCGCCCAGACCTTCGTCCGCCTGGTCGACCCGGCGCGGGGGGCCGTTCTCATCGACGGGGTCGACCTGCGCGAGGTGGCCCGCGGCGGGGTCAGCGAGGCGGTGGCACTGGTACCGCAGCAGACCTTCCTGTTCGACGACACCGTGCGGGGCAACGTCACCCTCGGCCTGCCCGTGGGAGACGAGGAGGTCTGGGCGGCGCTGCGCCTGGCCCAGGCCGACGGCTTCGTCAGCGCCCTGCCCGGAGGGCTCGACACCAGGGTCGGCGAGCGGGGCACCTCCCTGTCCGGGGGCCAGCGCCAGCGCCTGGCCCTGGCCCGCGCGCTGGTCCGCCGCCCCAGGCTGCTCGTCCTGGACGACGCGACCTCCAGCGTCGACCCCCAGGTCGAGGCCAAGATCCTGCAGGGTCTGCGGGACACCGCCCAGGCATCGACCGTGGTCGTCGTCGCCTACCGGATGGCCACCATCGCCCTGGCCGACGAGGTCGTCTACCTCGAACACGGCAGGGTGACCGACCAGGGCCCGCACGAGCTGCTGCTGCCGAGGTGCGAGGGGTACCGCAACCTGGTCACCGCCTACGAACGTGAGGAGGCCGAGCGCGAGGCGCTCGACGCCGAGGAAGCCGAGAAAGAGGAAGAGGTCAGCGCGTGAGTTCGCTCCACGGCGTCGAAAGGTCGGCGCTGGCCACCGTACGGCACGGCCTGTCGCTGACACCGGAGTTCCGCAAGGGGATCGCCGGGACGCTCGCGCTCGCCGTGCTGGCGACGATCGGCAAGGTCATCGTCCCGATCGCCGTCCAGCAGACCATCGACACGGGACTGAAGGGCGCGGTCCCCGACCTGCCCTACATCCGCGGCGCCGTGCTGCTGTGCGCGGCGGCCGTCGTGCTCACCGCGCTGTGCGCCTACCTGATGAACGTACGTCTGTACCAGGCGACCGAGGCCTCCCTCGCGACCCTCAGGACACGCGGCTTCCGGCACGTGCACGACCTGTCGGTGCTCACCCAGAACTCCGAGCGGCGTGGCGCCCTGGTCTCCAGGGTCACCGGGGACGTGGACCAGATCAGCGTCTTCATGCAGTGGGGCGGGCTGATGATCATCATCGCCCTGGGCCAGCTCCTCGTCGCGACCGTGCTGATGTTCGTCTACTCCTGGCAGCTCGCCCTGACGGTCTGGCTGTGCTTCCTGCCGCTCATGATCGTGCTGCCGCGCTTCCAGCGGTGGCTCTCCGGCGCCTACACGCAGGTGCGTGAGCGCGCGGGCGACATGCTCGCCGCGGTCGGCGAGTCGGTCGTCGGGGCGGCGGTGATCAGGGCCCACGGCTCGGAGGCCCGCACCGCCGAGCGGCTGGATGTGACCATCGAGGCGAACAAGGCCGCGCAGGCCCGCACCCAGCGCATCGTCGCCACGGTCTTCCCGGTGACGGAGATCGTCGCGGCGCTGGCGACGACCGCGGTCGTGCTGATCGGCGTACGGCTGGGCGTCGCCGGCGACATCACCGCGGGGCGCCTGATCGCCTTCCTGTTCCTGATCACGCTGTTCGTCTCGCCGTTGCAGACCGCGACCGAGATGCTCAACGAGGCGCAGAACGCCATCGCCGGCTGGCGCCGCATCCTCGGCGTGCTCGACACGCCGCCGGACGTCGCCGACCCCGGCGAGGACGGCGTCGAGCTGCCGCGCGGCCCCATCTCCGTGTCCTTCGAGGAGGTCGGCTTCTCCTACCCGGGTGGCGCGCCGGTGCTGACCGGCGTCACGGTGGACATCCCGCCGCGCTCGCGGATCGCGGTCGTGGGGGAGACCGGTTCGGGCAAGACGACCTTCGCCAAGCTGCTGACCCGCCTGATGGACCCGGTCACGGGCCGGGTCACCGTCGACGGGCACGACCTGCGCGGGGTCCGTTTCTCCTCGCTGCGCGAGCGCATCGTCATGGTGCCGCAGGACGGCTTCCTGTTCGACGGCACCCTGGAGGAGAACATCCGCTTCGGCCGTCCCTCGGCGACGAGCGAGGAGATCCTGCTCGCCCTGACCGAGCTGGGGCTGGCCGACTGGCTCGAAGGACTGCCCGAGGGCCTGGCCACCCCGGTCGGTCAGCGGGGGGAGTCCCTGTCCGCGGGGGAGCGCCAGCTCGTCGCCCTGGTCCGCGCCTACCTGGCCGACCCCGACCTGCTGCTGCTCGACGAGGCCACCTCCGCCGTCGACCCGGCGACCGAGGTACGCCTGGCCCGCGCGCTGGACGGGGTGACGCGGGGCCGTACCGCGGTCTCCATCGCCCACCGCCTGTCCACCGCGGAGGCCGCCGACGAGGTGCTGGTCTTCGACGGGGGCCGCATCGTCCAGCGCGGCCCGCACGCCGAGCTGGTCGGCGAGCCCGGCGTCTACGCGGGCCTGCACGCCTCCTGGGTCTCGGCCGCCAGATCCTGACCACGGGTTCCCGGGCGGCGGCGCGCCGCCCGGGGCCGTCACTTCGCCGTCTGCCTGGGCAGGCCGGGCGGGTTGACCAGCGACTCGGGGATGGCCTCGTTGGAGAGGTTCCAGCGCTTGAGCACCTCGCCGTACTTGCCGTTCCCGATGAGTTCGTTGATCGCGGCGTTGAGCGGTTTGACGAGGCCGTTGTCCTTCTTGGTCATGGCCGCGATCAGGCCCTGCAGGTCGGGGCCCGCGCCCGAGACAGTGCCGACGATCTTGGTGTCGCCGCCGACGGCGTCCTGGTAGGAGAGGGAGGGGTTGGGGCCGAAGTAGGCCTCGATGCGGCCCGACTTCAGGGACAGCAGGGCGTCGACGTACTTCTGGTAGTTCTGGATCTGCGCGGGCTTCAGGCCCGCCTTCTGGTTCTGCGTGTCCCAGTCGACCAGGATCTTCTCCTGGTTGGTGCCCGAGCCGACCGCGACCCGGCGCCCGGCGATGTCCGAGGGCTGCTTGATCGAGGTGATCGGGCTGTTCTTCGCCGTCTGCCAGGCGAGCTGGTCGACCCGGTAGGTCGCGAAGTCGTAGATGTCCTTGCGCTCCTCGGTCACCGTGACGTTGTTGAAGGCCACGTCGTACTTTCCGGACTTCACCGAGAGGAACAGGTTCTCCCAGGAGGTGACCTCCTCCCTGGCCTTCAGGCCGAGGACGTCGGCCACGATGTGGGCGATGTCGGTCTCCACGCCGATGACGGTGCGGTCGTCGTCGGCGAGGAAGGTCAGCGGCGGCGCGCCTTCCCCGCTGAAGCCGACGACCAGTTCACCCTTCGCGCGGATCGCCTCGGGCACCTGGGCGGCGATCGCGTCGACCTTCTCCGCCCGGATCCGGTTCTGCTGCGGAGAGATGTTGATCTTCGAGCCACCGGTTCCCGCGGGGGCGGAGGCCTGTTCGGCGGGCTTGGCGTCGCTCCGGGGGGCGGCGGAGGTGGTCCCGGTCGAGCCGCAGGCGGCGGCGAGCAGAAGCGGTGCGGTGAGGAGGGCGGGCTTGAGCCTGGAGAGGAACGACATTTCAGTCCTGTTTTTCTGGGAATCGCAGGGAGGGGTTGTCACGGATCAGAGGACCTTGCTGAGGAAGGAACGGGTCCGTTCGTGCCGGGGGGAGTCGAGAACCTGGGCGGGCGGGCCCTGTTCGACGACGCGCCCGTCGTCCATGAAGACGACGGTGTCGGCCACCTCGCGGGCGAACCCGATCTCGTGGGTGACGGCGATCATGGTGGTGCCGCTCCTGGCGAGGTCCTTCACCACGTCGAGCACCTCGCCGACCAGTTCGGGGTCGAGCGCGGAGGTCGGCTCGTCGAAGAGGATGACCTTCGGCTCCAGGGCGAGCGCGCGGGCGATGGCGACCCGCTGCTGCTGCCCTCCGGACAGCTGCCCGGGGTAGGCGTCCTTCTTGTCGGCCAGGCCGACCCGGTCGAGCAGCCGTACGGCCAGCCGGTGCACCTCGGCCCTGGGCCTTCGCTGCGCGGACAGCGGCGCCTCGACGACGTTCTCCAGCGCGGTCAGGTGCGGGAAGAGGTTGAAGTGCTGGAAGACGAACCCGATTCGGGTCCGCTGCCGCAGGATCTCGCGTTCGCGCAGTTCGTAGAGCCTGTCGCCGGACTGCCGGTAGCCGACCAGCTCACCGTCGACGCGCACCGATCCGCTGTCCACCTTCTCCAGGTGGTTGACGGTGCGCAGCAGGGTCGACTTGCCGGAGCCCGAGGGGCCGAGGATCACGGTGACCTCGCCCCTGGCGACCCGCAGGTCGACGCCGCGCAGGACCTTCAGGGGGCCGAAGCTCTTGTGCACGCCCCGCAGGTCGACCATCACGGCGCTCATCTGCGACCCCTGGCGTAGTGACGTTCGACGTAGTACTGCGCGACGGACAGCACGGAGGTGATGATCAGGTACCAGACGGTCGCGACGAGCAGCAGCGCGATGACCCTGCCGTTGCGGCTGTAGATCACCTGGATCTGGTAGAAGAGCTCGGGCAGGGCCATGATGTAGACCACCGAGGTGCCCTTGACCAGGCCGATGATCTCGTTGCCCGCGGTGGGCACGATCGAGCGCATGGCCTGCGGAAGGACGATCCTGAACAGCTGTCTTCTCCAGGGGATGCCCAATGCGGCGGCGGCCTCGCGCTGGCCCGGGTCGACCGAGAGCAGCCCCGCCCTGACGATCTCGGAGCAGTAGGCGGCCTGGTGCAGCCCGAGCCCGAGCACGGCGGCGGTGACCGGGCTGATCAGGTCCATGGTCCCGATGTCGAAGAAGGAGGGGCCGAACGGAACGCCGAAGGAGATCCGCTGGTACAGCAGCGCCAGGTTGTACCAGAACAGCAGTTGCAGGATGAGCGGGATCGACCGGAACAGCGCGACATAGCCCCAGGCGACCGAGGACAGCAGCGGGTTCCTCGACAGGCGCATGATCGCGAGCACGGTGCCGAGCAGGAAGCCGATGCCGATGCCGAGCACGGTGAGCTGGAGTGTGAACAGCACGGCGTGCAGCACCGAGGGCGCGAACAGGTACTCCCCGACGACGTTCCAGTCCCAGGCGGGGTTGGTGATCAGCGCGCTCGCCGCCATGGCGAGCAGCACGCCGACCCCGGCCGCCGCCGCCCACCGGCCGGGATGCCTGGTGGTGACGACCCGCAGCGCGGGCGGGGCGTCCGGGCCTGCCGTCCCGGCGTCCGTGTCGTCCTGCGGCCGGGTCTCGACCGCGGGGCGGCTCACCGGCCCGCCAGACTGGTCGCCGGGTACTGCCGGGACTCGGCGGCCTCACGCTCGCGGTCCCGCTTGGCCACCTCCTCGCGGACGATGGGGATGACGTGACGGCCGAAGTCGACGGCGTCCTCAAGCAGGTCGTAGCCGCGCGCGGACAGGATCTCCACGCCGAGGTCGTAGTAGTCGAGCAGCGCCTGGGCCACGGTCTCCGGGGTGCCGACCAGGGCGGTGGAGTTGCCCGCCCCGCCGGTGGCCGCGGCGGTCGGGGTCCACAGCGCGCGGTCGTACCTGTCGCCCCCGGCGGCGATCGCGACGAGCCGTTGTGAGCCCGCGTTCTCCGGGGCGTGGCCCGCGGGCAGCCGCCGGGAGGAGGCACCACGCGACTTGATCGCCTCAAGCGTGCGGGCCGCCTTCTCCCAGGCCTTCTCCTCGGTCGGCGCGATGACGGGCCGGAAGGCCACCTGGAACCTGGGCAGGTCCCTGCGCCCCGACGCGAGCGCCGCGCTCCTGACCGCGGCGATCTGCTCGGCGGTCTGGGCCAGCGGCTCGCCCCACAGGCAGTAGATGTCGGCCTCGGCGCCGCCCGCCGCGTACGCCGCGGGGGAGGAGCCTCCGAAGGAGACCAGCGGACGGGGCTGCTGCACGGGGAAGACGTCGGACAGGAAGTCGTCGAAGCGGTAGTGCTCTCCCTCGTGGGAGAAGGGGGTCCTGGACGTCCAGCCCTTCTTGACGATCTGGATGTACTCCCGGGTGCGCCCGTAACGCCGGTCCTTGGACAGGCGGTCGCCCTCGCGGGCCTGCTCGCGGTCGTTGCCCCCGGTGATGAAGTGCACGGTCAGTCTGCCGCCGCTGATCTGGTCGAGTGTGGCGAAGGTCTTCAGGGCGAACGTCGGGTAGGAGACGTTCGGCCGGTGGGCGAGCAGGAGCTGTATCCCCTCGACCTGCCCGGCGACGAGGGCGGCCACCTGCGCGGGGTCCGGCGAGCCCGAGCCGTAGGCGAACAGGATCCGGTCCCAGCCGTACTCGTGGTGGGCCCGCGCCAGCCGTAGCGTGAACTGTCTGTCGAACACGGGCCCGGAGCGGGGTCTGGTCTCCGATCCGTCGTTCGTGGCGCCTATGCCTAGGAACTCGACGGGCATGACTGAGGCCTTTCTGGCAGGTCGTCTGGGCGGGGGCGTCCGGAGCGGGGACGGCGGCACGGTGGCTCGCGGTGGCTCGCGGTGGCTCGCGGTGGCTCGTGGTGGCGCGCGGCACCGGATGGGCGGGGCCGGTGGCGCGAGGTCAGTGGCGACAGGAACGGGACAGCGCGCGGCACGGCGCGAGGTGACCGCGGACCGCCGGTGGGAGCTCAGCCTGCATGGCCTCACTCCAACACAGGAACCAAATCCCGTCAAGACCTACTGGTTTAGTGGGTTTATTGTCATGGGGGAAGTGAGGAGGGATGAACAGTGGCCTACAAGACGTCAAATGGGCTGTTGATGTCCTTATGTCGGGGATTAACGTGCTGAGATGGAGGTAAGGGAGCCGCGGGACCACCGCCCCGGGCTCCCGCCGGGGGGAAGCGGGAAGGACGTCCATGACCGATCTGGTGGGTGAGGAACCCGCGCGGGGCAGCAGGTACCCCGTGCTCGACGCGCGCTCCGCCGCGTCCCGCAGCGACCTGCTCGACGAACTGCCGAACCTGCGGGTCCTCGACGACGACGATGACGACCCCGTGCTCGTACGGCTGGACGGCACCCCGGTGGACACCTGGCGGGAGAGGTATCCCTACCCGGAGCGGATGGACCGTTCGGAGTACGACAGGACCAAGCGGCTGCTCCAGATCGAGCTCCTCAAACTGCAGTACTGGATCAAGGACACCGGCGGGCGGCTGCTGATCCTGTTCGAGGGGCGCGACGCGGCGGGCAAGGGCGGCACGATCAAGCGGTTCATGGAGCACCTCAACCCGCGCGGGGCCACCGTGGTCGCCCTGGAGAAGCCGAGCGAGCGTGAGAGCACCCAGTGGTACTTCCAGCGCTACGTCTCCCATCTGCCCGCCGCGGGGGAGATGGTCTTCTTCGACCGCTCCTGGTACAACCGCGCCGGGGTCGAGCGCGTGATGGGCTTCGCCACGCCCGGGGAGTACACGGAGTTCATGGAGCAGGCGCCGGCCTTCGAGCGCATGCTCGTCCGCGACGGCATCCACCTGGTGAAGTTCTGGTTCTCGGTCTCCCGCTCCGAGCAGCGCACCCGTTTCATCATCCGCCAGGTCGACCCGGTGCGGCAGTGGAAACTGTCGCCGATGGACCTGGAGTCGCTGGACAAGTGGGACGAGTACACCCAGGCCAAGGAAGACATGTTCCTGCACACCGACACGGAGGAGGCGCCGTGGACGGTGATCAAGAGCAACGACAAGAAGCGGGCCAGGGTCGAGGCCATGCGCTACCTCCTGAGCCGGTTCGAGTACACCAACAAGGACCACGAGATCGTCGGCGGGCCCGACCCCAGGATCGTCGTGCACGCGGCCGACCTGTTCGACGACGACCGCACCCGCTGACCGCCGGACGCGGGACCTCCGCCCAGGTGCGGCACAATTGCCACATGCCCCTTGACCCGGCCATCGCGGCCCGACTGAAGCGCACCGCCGACGGACTGGTGCCCGCCGTGGTCCAGCAGCACGACACCGGCGAGGTGCTCATGCTCGCCTGGATGGACGACGAGGCGCTGCACCGCACGCTCACCACCGGCCGTGCCACCTACTGGTCGCGCAGCCGCCGGTCCTACTGGGTCAAGGGCGAGACCTCGGGCAACGTCCAGCACGTCAGGTCCGTCGCCCTCGACTGCGACGGCGACACGATCCTGCTGAAGGTCGACCAGGTGGGCGCCGCCTGCCACACCGGTGACCGGACCTGTTTCGACGCCGACCGGCTGGCGGTGACCCCGGCGTGAGAGCGGGCCGGGCGCTGTGGACCTGGGTCGCCGCGTGCGCGGCGGGCGCGGGCCTGGTGCTGCTGGCCGCGGGCCGCGACTGGGTCACGGTGAGGTACGGCACGCGCGCCGTGCCCGTCTCCGCCGCCGAACTCGCCCCCGCCCTGGCGCCCGCGGCCTGGGCGGCGCTGGCCGCGGTGGTCGCGGTGCTCGCGACGCGAGGCGTGTGGCGCAGGGTCATCGGCGTCGTGATGGCGCTGTGCGGGGCAGGGGTGATCGTCGCGGTGGCAGCCGGCGGCGGAGCCGACGCCGGTCTCGCCGCCGCGGCCGGGCACGCGCCCATGGCCGCGGCCGCCGAGACGGCGCGGGCCACCGGCCACCTCCTCTGGCCGGTGCTCGCCGGGGCGGGCGGCCTGGTGCTGCTCGCCGGGGGAGCGGTCGCCGCGCTGTGGAGCGTGAACTGGCCCGGCATGTCGGAGCGCTACGAGCGCAGGGGCGCGGCTCGGGGGAGCGAGGCCCTCACGCGCGCCGGAGCCTCGGGCAGCGGCCGGGCCATGTGGGACGCCATCGACCTCGGCGCCGACCCGACAGCCGACCCCGCCACTGATTCCCCCACTGATTCCGCCACGGACTCCACCGCCGAGCCCGCTGCCGACCCAGGACGGGACGGGCGCTGAGCCGCGCCGTACGGTCACAACTTGCCCACGGACTAGGCGGCCCGCCGCCGCGATGATCTGATTTCGCTAGGATTTCGCCGCAACGTGTGTAGAGGGAGTAATTCATGAGCTATGGGAATCAGCCCGGTGGGTACGGGCCCCCGCAGGGCGGCTACGGGCCACCCGGCGGGTACGGCACGCCGCCCGGCGGTGGTTACGATCCCTATGGCTACGGAGCGCCGCCGCCCCGAGGCAACAACGGCATGGCCATCGCCGCTCTCATCATGGGCATCGCCGGGCTCTTCGTCTGCGGCGTGACCTCGATCGTGGGCATCGTGCTCGGTCACATCTCGCTGGGCCAGATCAAGCGCACCGGCGAGGAGGGGCGGGGCATGGCCATCGCGGGCCTGGTCCTGTCCTACTTCGGCGTCGCCTGCTGGCTGGTCGTGCTGGTGGTCTGGCTGGTCGCGATAGGCGTCCTGGCGGGCTCGGCCACCTACGGCTACTAGGACCCCCCGACCGTTCCCCGCCGGGGCGTCGCCGGTCATCCGGCGCCGCCTTGAGTATCGTTGCCGGTGACAGTCGTCGCGGGAGAAGGGGTGCGGGCGGGCAGATGGTGACCGGCGGGGCCGCGAGGGCGGGAGAGCCGAGAGCACGGCGGATGCGAGCCGTGCTGGCGCCACTCGGCCTGGCCGTGGCGGCGGGTGCGGCAACCCTCCTGGTCGCGCTGGTCGATCCCGGCGAGCCGGGGCACTATCCCGCCTGCCCCTTCCTCACCCTCACCGGGCTGTACTGCCCGGGTTGCGGAGGGCTGCGGGCGGTGCACGCGCTCACCCAGGGTGACCCGGCCGCCGCACTGGGGTTCAATCCGTTCGTCGTGATCATGATCCCCGTGGTGGTCCTGCTGTGGGGACGCTGGGCGTTGTTCTCCTGGCAGGGAAGACGAGATGCCGGAAAAGTTATAAATCCTGCCTATGTATGGGCATTTCTTGGTTTAATGATCGTTTTTTGGATAGTGCGGAATGTTCCCTTTGGGGAATTCTTGGCCCCATAGTCACCTATAGGCGTCACCCGGTGGCGGGGCGACCACGGCAAGGCCGATAGCATCGGCGAGACAGGGCAATCGATCGGGAGGGGCCTTACTCGTGAGCGAGTGGAGTGAGCGGACCATGCGTACGGCAGCGTTCGCCGACATGACCTCCGAGTTTCGCGAGGAGGACAGGTGAGCGTACTGGAGGAGATCCTCGAAGGAGTCCGCGCGGACCTGGCCGACCGGCAGCAGACGGTGTCGCTGGCGCAGCTCAAGGAACGCGCGGAGCGGGCACCCGCCCCCCGCGACGCCTACGCCGCTCTCGGCGGCGACCAGGTGGCGGTCATCGCGGAGGTGAAGCGCTCGAGCCCGTCGAAGGGCGCGCTGGCCGCCATCGCCGACCCCGCCGCGCTCGCCGGTGACTACGAGTCCGGTGGCGCCCACGTCATCAGCGTCCTGACCGAGCGTCGCCGCTTCGGCGGCAGCCTGGAGGACCTGGCCGCCGTCCGCGCCGTGGTCGACATCCCGGTGCTGCGCAAGGACTTCGTCGTCACCTCCTACCAGCTGTGGGAGGCCCGTGCCTACGGCGCGGACCTCGTGCTGCTGATCGTGGCCGCGCTCGAACAGAACGCGCTGGTCTCCCTCATCGAGCGGGCCGAGTCGATCGGGCTGGCCCCGCTGGTCGAGGTGCACACCGAGGAGGAGCTCGACCGGGCGCTCGCCGCCGGAGCGAAGATCATCGGTGTCAACGCGCGCAACCTCAAGACCCTCGAGGTCGACCGCGAGGTGTTCGCCAAGATCGCCCCGAAGATCCCGGACGGTATCATCAAGATCGCCGAGTCGGGTGTGCGCGGTCCCCACGACCTGCTCGCCTACGCCAGGGCGGGGGCGGACGCCGTCCTTGTCGGCGAGAGCCTGGTGACCGGCAAGGACCCCAGGGCCGCCGTGGTCGACCTGGTCACCGCCGGAGCCCACCCCGCATCCCGACCAGAGGGACAGTGAGCACGTGACAGTGACAGACGGCATCCTCACCTCCGCGGACCTCGCGGGCAACGGCGTCCACGGCGACGACCCGGACACCGACGGCAAGTTCGGCGTCTTCGGTGGGCGCTACGTCCCCGAGGCCCTCATCCCCGCGCTGGACGAGGTGGCGGCCGAGTACGAGAAGGCCAGGAACGACCCCGCCTTCCTGCGGGAGTTCGACCACCTGCTGCGCACCTACGCGGGCAGGCCGACCACCCTCACCGAGATCCCCCGCTTCTCCGAGCACGCGGGCGGCGCCCGGATCGTGCTCAAGCGCGAGGACCTGACCCACACCGGCGCCCACAAGATCAACAATGTGCTCGGCCAGGCCCTGCTCACCAAGCGGCTCGGCAAGAACCGCCTGATCGCCGAGACGGGCGCGGGTCAGCACGGCGTCGCGACGGCGACCGCCGCGGCCCTGATGGGCCTGGAGTGTGTGATCTACATGGGGGCCGTCGACTGCGAGCGCCAGGCGCTCAACGTCGCCCGCATGAAGCTGCTCGGCGCCAGTGTCGTCCCGGTGACCAACGGCAGCCAGACCCTCAAGGACGCCATCAACGAGGCCTTCCGCGACTGGGTGGCCAACGTCGACCACACGCACTACCTGTTCGGCACCATCGCCGGACCGCACCCGTTCCCCGAGATCGTCCGCGACTTCGCCCGCATCATCGGCGTCGAGGCCCGCCGCCAGATCCTCGACCTCGCGGGCAGGCTGCCCGACGCGGTGGCCGCGGCCGTCGGCGGCGGTTCCAACGCCATCGGCATCTTCCACGCCTTCCTTGAGGACCAGGACGTCCAGCTGCACGGCTACGAGGCCGGCGGCCGCGGCAAGGAGACCGGCGAGCACGCCCTCACCCTCACCGAGGGCTCCATCGGGGTCCTGCACGGGTCGCGCACCTACGTCCTGCAGGACGAGGAGGGCCAGACGATCGAGTCCCACTCGATCTCCGCGGGCCTCGACTACCCCGGTGTCGGCCCCGAGCACGCCTGGCTCAAGGACACCGGACGCGCCGCCTACCACGGCATCACCGACGCCGAGGCCATGGACGCCTTCGCCCTGCTCGCCAGGACCGAGGGCATCATCCCGGCCATCGAGTCCTCGCACGCGCTCGCCGGAGCCCTCAAGCTCGGCCGCGAGCTCGGCCCCGAGGCGCTCATCCTGGTCAACCTCTCAGGCCGGGGCGACAAGGACATGGGCACCGCCATGAAGTACTTCAACCTCTGACGACCGACTTGCTTCCCCTCCGCCCCGCGGAGGGGACGGAGGCCACGACCGACAACGGAACCAACGATGACGACTCTTCAGACGGTGTTCGCCAAGGCTAAGGCGGACGATCGCGCCGCCCTCATCGGATACCTCCCCGCGGGTTTCCCCACGAAGGACGGCGCGATCGCGGCCGCGACCGCCATGGTCGAGGCCGGCTGCGACGTGATCGAGATCGGCCTGCCGTACTCCGATCCGCTCATGGACGGCCCGACCATCCAGGACGCCGTGCACCGGTCGCTGATCAACGGCACCCGCATCGCCGACGTGCTGCGCACGGTCGAGGGGGTGGCCAAGACGGGCGCCGCCACGCTGGTCATGACCTACTGGAACCCGATCGACCGCTACGGCGCCGACCGGTTCGCCCGTGACCTGGCCGCAGCGGGCGGGACGGGGACCATCACCCCCGACCTGACCCCGGAGGAGTCGGGGCCGTGGCGGGAGGCCAGCGCGGGGGCCGGAATCGACACCGTCTTCCTCGTCGCACCCAGCTCTCCCGAGACACGCATCAAGGCCGTCGCCGAGTGCTGCACGGGCTTCGTCTACGCCGCCTCCCTGATGGGCGTCACCGGGGCGCGCGCCACGGTCGGTGAGGCCGCCGAAGGCCTGGTCGAGCGGACCCGCAGGCAGACCTCACTGCCGGTCTGCGTCGGCCTCGGAGTCGGCACCGGCGAGCAGGCGGCCCAGGTCGCCCGCTACGCCGACGGCGTCATCGTCGGCTCGGCGTTCATCCGCCGCCTGCTCGACGCCCCGGATGAGGCCTCGGGCCTGGCCGCGGTCAGGGAGCTGGGAGCCGAGCTGGCGGCGGGCGTGCGCGCCTGATTCGCCGCTGAAAACCGGGCTTGCCCGGGACACGCCTGAAATCTCATACGACGCGGCCGTCCACACAGGACGGCCGCGTTCTTCGTACGGCGCCGCCCCATGGAGCCGGGGTGTCGTCATGCCCGCCGACCTGCGCGGAAGGCTGCGGCGTACCCTGGAAATGCGTACGCTGGAAGCGGCGCATCGGCCCCGGGGGTGCGAGACCTCTCTCCCGGTTCAGTCCGAACGCTCCCCCCGTTGACCTGAAAACGCCGCGAGGACCGTGCCTCGGCTACGATTTCCCAGTTCGAACAGGCTCGGCCCGCCGATCGCACAGGCGCAGGGACATGGGGGAAACCGGGACGGTCATCGAACCTGGAGGGTGTGTGCCAGTGGCGGAGGAGCCGAGGCGGCGGCCATGCCGTCCCCGCCTTCGCGCCATGCCACGCCCGGCCGGACACCCGGCGAACGGGGGACCGGAGTTTCGGGACCCTCACGGAGCGCGTTACGGTCGGCCGATTGACTTACCCGACGCTTATCCAGCACGTGATGGGGTTCCTCAGGAACGCGTGTAGCCGCCGGCGACGGCCGCGACGCAGGTCCGGAATGGGAGACGATGATGCTCGTGACTTCTGAAAAGCAGGCCCCCCCGAGGTCGCGCAGAGCTAGTTCGACGCTACCCTGGGTGACGACCGTCTCGCGGTTGGTGCTGGCGGGGGTGCTCATTGTCGCAGGTTGGGGCAAGATCGGCACGCCTGTGCTTTCCGTCCAGTCGGTCAAGGCGTACGAACTGCTTCCAGACTCGCTTGCCACGGTGGTCGGCTACGGCCTGCCCATCCTGGAGATCGTCATTGGGGTGTTGCTGGTTGTCGGACTGCTCACCCGCGTCGTGGGCGGCATCTCCGCGCTGCTCATGCTGGCGTTCGTCATCGGCATCGCCTCCGTGTGGGCGCGCGGCCTGCGGATCGACTGCGGCTGCTTCGGCGGCGGCGGCCAGCTCAAGCCGGGGGTCGAGCCCGACTACCTCGTCGACATCCTGCGGGACTCCGGTCTCTTCGTTCTCGGCGTGCTCGTCGCCCGGTTCGGTCCGGGACGACTCGCGCTGGACTCCGCGCTCGGGCTGGCCCCTGAGCGGGAGTCGTACGACGAGGTGGACGGCGAGGAGGAACCACGGAAACAGGAGGATCACTGATGGGCAAGGCCGCACGGGAGCACTCGGTGCGTGAGCGGATCAAGGCACAGCGGGAGGAGCAGCGGCAGAAGGAGCGGCTCAAGCGCGTCGCGACGGTGACGACCGTGGTGGTCGTCGCCCTCGGCGCGATCGGAGCCGGATGGTGGTACGCCGCCAACGGCAGCAAGCCCGAGGAGGTCACCCAGGCGCTCGCGCCGATCACCGCCTCCCCGGACGGCTCCGTCGTGATGGCCGTCGCGGGCGTCGAGAAGCCGGTCCTGGACGTCTACGAGGACTTCCAGTGCCCCGCGTGCAGGGCGATGGAGCAGACCAGCGGGCCCACCATCAAGAACCTGGCCGCCGAGGGAAAGGTCAAGGTGGTCTACCACCCCATCACGATCTTCTCGCAGGAGATGAACCAGGGCGTCACCAGGGGTAACTCCCTGCGTGCCGGGGCCGCCTCCCGGTGCATCCCCGGAGGGACCCCGTGGTCGAAGTTCCACGACAAGCTGTTCAAGGAGCAGCCCTCCGAGACCGTCGAGGGCTTCAAGGTGGACGACATGGTCGACTGGGGCAGAGACGCAGGGGTCACCGGCTCGGCCTTCGCCACCTGCGTGACCACCCAGCAGAAGGCCCAGGAGCAGATCGACTACAGCACCAGGACCATGCAGGCCGCCAAGCTCAGCGGCACGCCGACGCTGAAGATCAACGGGACCGAGATCGGCAACGACGTCGCGTTCAAGCCCGCGGATCTCCGTAAAGCCGTTCTCGATGCCGCCAAGTAGCCCGCGACACGGTAACGTCACCTGACATGCCCCTCGCCTCGATTCCCAGCCCCTCGCAGGGGGTCTGGTACCTCGGTGTAATCCCCATCAGGGCCTACGCGCTGTGCATCGTGCTCGGCGTCATCGTCGCCGTCGCCATCGGCGAGCGCCGCTGGCGCGCCCGTGGGGGAACGCCGGGCACCATCGTCGACCTCGCCGTCTGGGCCGTGCCGTTCGGCCTGGTCGGCGGGCGTCTCTACCACGTCATCACCGACTGGCAGCTCTACTTCGGGCCTGACGCCCCTCACACGCCCATCGAGGCGCTCTACATCTGGAACGGGGGGCTGGGCATCTGGGGGGCCGTCACCCTGGGCGCGCTGGGCGTCTGGTTCGGCTGCCGCAACCGGGGAATCTCGGTGTCCGCGGTCGCCGACGTCGTGGCCCCGGCCATCGCGGTCGGCCAGGCCATCGGCCGGTTGGGCAACTACTTCAACCAGGAGCTGTTCGGCAGCCCGACGACCCTGCCGTGGGGCCTGGAGATCGACCCCGACAAGCCGGGCACGCTGCCGGGGGTCTCCACCTACCACCCCGCCTTCCTGTACGAGATGGTGTGGGACCTGGGTCTGGCCCTCGTGCTGGTCTGGGCGGGCCACAGGTTCGCCCTCAGGCACGGCCGGTTGTTCCTGCTCTACATCGCGGGCTACACCCTGGGCCGGTTCTGGATCGAGGGGTTGCGCATCGACACCGCCCACCACATCCTCGGCCTGCGGCTCAACCAGTGGACCTCCATCGTGCTGTTCGTCGCGGCACTCATCTGGTTCTGGAGCACCAGGAACAAGACCGGTGAGGAGCGGGTCGTCGGGGTGACGCAGGACCAGGAGGCCGGCGATCCGGCCGACCCCGCGCACGCCGCCGACCAGGCGGACGAGCACGAGACCGGGCCGCGGGCGGAGTCCGAGGACGACCGGCCCGCCGATTCCGCGCCCCCCTCGGAGCAGGCCGGCGGGCAGGACGGGCAGGATGGAAAGGCGGAGTTCGTGTCCGCCTTCGCCCAGACGGGCGCAGAGACCGACCCCGCCCACGGGTCCGACCAGGCCGACGAGGCCGAGACGGCCGTGGCCGACGGCGAGCGCGCAGCAGGGGAGAAAGGCACGGCGTGAGCCGGGTCTCCCCCCGCTAAGGAACCAGGCGAAGAAAGAGGAACGATGAGTCAGGGCGGCGCCCAGGAGCGCGCCGAGATCCACCACGCCCACCGGGATGTCAACGGCGGCTGGCTGCGGCCCTCCGTCTTCGGGGCGATGGACGGGCTCGTGTCGAACTTCGCGCTGATCGCCGGTGTCGCGGGCGGCACGACGAGCACCCAGGTCGTCGTGCTGGCGGGCATCGCGGGCCTGGCGGCGGGGGCGTTCTCCATGGCGGGCGGCGAGTACGTCTCGGTCGCCAGCCAGCGGGAGCTCGCCGTCGCCGAGATCGACGTCGAGCGGCGTGAGCTGGAACGCAACCCCGAGGCCGAACTGCGCGAACTCGCCCAGCTCTACGAGTCGCGCGGTGTCCAGCCCGAGCTGGCGGCGGAGGTGGCCAGGCAGATCTCCCTCAATCCCGACAAGGCGCTTGAGGTGCACACCAGCGCCGAACTCGGCGTAACCCCGGGGGACCTTCCCTCGCCCAAGGTCGCCGCGGTCTCCTCGTTCCTGTCCTTCAGCGTCGGCGCGGTCCTGCCGCTGCTGCCGTACCTTCTCGGGGTCACCAGCCTGGTCGGTTCCGCGATCGTCTCGTGCCTGGCGCTGTTCGGGGCGGGGGCACTGGTCTCCAGGGTCACCGCGCGCAGCTGGTGGTACAGCGGGCTGCGCCAGCTCGGCGTCGGCGCGCTCGCCGCGCTCCTGACCTTCGGCCTCGGCCACCTGCTGGGCGGGGGCGGCCTGTGAACGCGCCCAGCCCCCAGGCCCCGACCCCGTCGCGCAGACGCCGGCGCGGCTCCTCCAGGACGGCGCAGCCCGTGGAGGGCGGCAGACTGCGGGAGCTGGGGCTGAGCCGCCTCCAGCAGCGGCTGCTGGTGATCGGCGGTTCCGTCGTCGGAGTGATCGTCACCGCGGTCGTCCTGGCCTTCGTGATCTCCGCGGTCGGCAACGACTTCGTCCCCGAGCGGGCGACCGCCGCCGCCATCGTGACCCAGCCGAGGCCCGACACCTACAAGGGATGGAACTCGCCGAAGCTGTTCGCGCCCATCGAACGGAACACGGCCGACCCGGCGCCGCTCACCCTCAAGGAGATCTTCCCCGTCAGGACCCTCAAAGAGGGTGCGATCACCCTGAAGCTGGGCGCCACCAAACTCGACGCGACCTGCTCGGCGGCGGTCTGGGGGCGGGAACTGGCCGACCAGCTCACCAGGTCGGGCTGCACCCAGGCGCTGCGGGGCACCTACACCAGCGCGGACGGCCGCTACGTCGCGCAGTACACCCTGTTCAACCTGCGTGACACCGCCGCGGCCAACGAACTGGTCCAGTCCCTGACCGCGGGCTACCGGGGAGGCTGGCCACAGCCGCTGGGGCAGGGCGGCAGGGCACCGTTCTCCTCCTCCGGTTACAGCGAGGGCAGCGGCAACGCCATGGGCCACTACGCGGCCCTGGTCTGGATCGGCCGCGCTGACGGCGCCGATCCCGGCGAGAAGGACGACTTCGTCTCCCTGTCCCTGGCGGTCAGGGGCGCGGAGAGGGCCGTTTTCCGCCGTGTCGTCGCGGTGAAGCCCGCCGCGTCCCCCTCGTGACCCCACGGACAGTAGGCTCATCGGTCATGCGTAAGTGGATCATCGCCGTCGCCGTCGTGGCCCTCGCCGCCGCGGGGACCGCGGTGTTCCTGTGGTCACGGGCGGGTACGGACACCCAGCGCCCGGCGACCTTCAGGGCCGAGCGGACCACGGCGCACTACGACCCCATCGCCACCCGGGCCGCCGATCCCGACCCGCTGACCGTCGCGGAGGTCTTTCCCACGGGTTCGGTGAGCGCGGGCGGCGTCACGCTCACGCGCCAGGGCACCGAACAGCTGACCGACTGCGCCTCGGCGGTCTGGGGTGGGGCACGGGAGGCCGTGGCCGGATGCACCCAGGTGTTGCGCGCCCGCTACGCGACCCGTGACGGCCGGGTCCTCGGCCAGTTCGTCGTCTTCAACCTGGCCGACTCCGCCGCCGCCGACCGGCTCGTCGGCGTGCTGGGCCGTGACGGTTTCGTACGGCCGGTCCCGGGTGCCCCGGAGGGCTTCCAGGGGGCCGCGGGCTGGGCACAGGCCCGCGCCCTCGGCCACTACGTCACCGTCAGCTGGGTCGCCCCCGTCGGGAACACGGGGCAGGGGGCGGGTAAGGCCGACCTGACCTACCCGCAGGTGGCCGTCGACAGCCCCAGCCTGCTGCTCCAGCACCGTCTGGTGCGCTGAGCGCGCTCAGTCCGCGGGCACGGGCGCGGTCAGGGAGCGCGCGACCGCGTCCTGGAGCTCCCGCAGCCGGTGCGCGGGCAGTTCGAGGACGGTGACGTCCTGCGCCCACGGCGCGCTCAGCGCGACGAGTGCCCTGGCCTGCCGTTTGGTCAGCTCACCTCTGACCGAGATGAGAGCCTCCCGCCAGGTGTTGGCGACCTTGCCGTGGGCGTTGTCCAGGACGCGCCGCAGGACGCGGCCCTCGTCGGTCTGCGGGGGCGGCAGCCGTACGGCGTGCACGGTCCGGCCCTCGGCGGTCAGCTCGTAGACGGCCGACAGCTCGGCGGGCAGGGCGGTGGGCGGCTCGGCCAGTGTGACCTGGACCCGGCGGGCGCGGGTGGCCAGCAGCAGCCGGGGCAGCGCGGCCTCAAGCCCCGCGGGCACCGCGATCGCCACCTCGGCGGGGTCGGTGGCGTACGGCTTGGCGAGCCAGGTCGACAGGCGGGCCCTGGGGGTGCGGGGCAGCACCTGGGCGGGCCAGTCCCCGACCAGCACCTCGGGACTCCCGGTGACCGGGGGAGGAGGAGCGGATGAGGCCGCCGACTCGACCGCCTGGGGGCCCTGGGTGTAGATGGCGGCGCTGAGGCCCTCGACGCGGGCGGCGACGGCGGGCCAGGTCTTCGTGGTCGGCCGCAGGACGTACAGGTCGGCGGCCGAGCCGATGGCCTCGGCGCCGAGATAGCGGTTGAAGTCGGGGTAGATCGCCTCGTTGACGAGGTTGAGGGCGGACAGGGCGTTCTGCACCTTCAGCGCCAGGGCGGGAGTGCGTTCGCTGGCGCCGTAGGCCAGCAGGACGCGGCCCTGGTCGCGGTCGCGCAGCCCCTCGGCGGCGCGGGCGACGAACAGCCCGACCCCCTCGGGCGTGTAGGGCGGGTCGGTGATCGCCAGGTCGGCCCATCCGCGAGCCGAGGCGGGCAGGCCGAGGCGCAGGTCGGCCCAGCGGGTGCGCACCGGCAGGCCCAGGCGTCCGGCCTGCTCGGCGATGTAGCCGAGGATGCGCTCGTCGATGTCGGCGACGGTCACCTCAAGGCCGGGGCACAGCGCCGCGACGGCCAGCGAGGTCAGGTCGTGGTCGCCGACGCACAGCAGGCGGGCGCCGTCGAGCCAGAACCTCGCCTCAAGCAGCAGGGCCCGCCTGACCACGGTCTCCGCGGTCGCCGACACGTGGTCGAGCGTGTGACGCCCCCGGGGCGCGCCGGTGATCAGCTTCTCCATCGTGGCGACCAGGCCGGCCTGCTCGGGCAGCAGGTGGGCCACCGGGTCGGCGGGCGCACGGGACACGGGCGCCTCGGGCAGGGGGGCCCTGAGCCTGAACCGGTCGCCGGAGCGCTCCAGGTCGAGCTCGCGCAGCAGGGACTCGACCGTCCGCCGTGACGTCGCGGTCAGCCTGACCAGATCGGCGAGGGTCCACCAGCGGCCGTCGCCCAGCGCGGCCAGCACGGCCCTCGGTCTCCTGCCGTCGACTCCCGCCCGCGCGAGGAGATCCGCAATCGCGTCCATGCGCCAACCTTAGGGCGCCCGATGGAATGCCGTGCCGTACGGGCATGTTGACTGAAGTGGGCAAACCTGTACTAAATGGTCGCTATGCGGACCGGGTAGGTAGCTTTCCGGCAGGGTACGGTAATGTCTACCCACCACGCAGCAGGGCCAACGTCGTCCCTAGCTTGATCCAGAGCAGCGAGACGACGGGAGGGATTCGATGCCTGCTGCCCACCTCGGTTTCCCCGAGCCCCAGGGCCTGTACCACCCTTCGAACGAGCACGACGCCTGTGGCGTCGCCATGGTCGCCGACGTCGCGGGCCGCCGCAGCCACGACATCGTCACAAAGGCGCTGACGGCCCTGTGCAACCTCGACCACCGGGGAGCCCAGGGAAGCGAGCCCGACACCGGTGACGGTGCTGGCATCCTCACGCAGATCCCCGACACCTTCCTCCGCGCGGAGGCGGGCTTCCCGCTCCCCGAGGCGGGCTCGTACGCGGTCGGCACCGCCTTCCTGCCCGCCGAGGCGGAAGCCCGCCACGACGCGGTACGGCAGATCGAGCGGATCGCGGACGAGGAGGGCCTCACGGTCCTCGGCTGGCGCGACGTCCCGACCGACCGGGCACTGCCCGGCCCCAGCGCCCGTGCGACCATGCCGCACTTCGCGCAGCTGTTCGTCTCCTCCCCCGGAGGTGAGAGCGGCCTCCAGCTGGACCGGATCGCCTTCTGCCTGCGCAAGCGGGCCGAGCACGAGACGAAGGTCTACTTCCCCTCGCTCAGCTCACGGACGATCGTCTACAAGGGCATGCTCACCCCCGGCCAGGTCGAGCCTTTCTTCCCCGACCTGAGCGACGAGCGCTACGAGACCGCCATCTCGCTGGTCCACTCGCGCTTCTCGACCAACACCTTCCCCTCCTGGCCGCTGGCGCACCCCTACCGCTACGTCGCCCACAACGGCGAGATCAACACGGTCAAGGGCAACCGCAACTGGATGCGTGCCCGCGAGGCCATGCTGAGCACCGCCGCCCTGCCCGGCGACCTGTCGCGGCTGTTCCCGATCTGCGACCCGGACGGCTCCGACACCGCCTCCTTCGACGAGACGCTCGAACTGCTCCACCTCGCCGGACGCGAACTGCCCCACGCCGTGCTGATGATGATCCCCGAGGCGTGGGAGAACAACACCGAGATGGACCCCGCACGGCGGGCCTTCTACGAGTTCCACTCCACCCTCATGGAGGCCTGGGACGGCCCCGCCTCGATCACCTTCTCCGATGGCACCCTCGTCGGCGCGGTCCTCGACCGCAACGGCCTGCGCCCCGGCCGGTTCTGGGTGACCACCGACGGCCTCGTCGTACTCGCCTCGGAGGCGGGCGTCCTCGACATCCCCGCGCAGGACGTGGTCCGCAAGGGCCGCCTGCAGCCCGGCAGGATGTTCCTGGTCGACACCGCCCGCGGCAAGATCATCGAGGACGACGAGATCAAGGCCCGGCTCGCCGCCGAACTGCCCTACGGCGACTGGCTGCACGCGGGCCTGGTCCGCTTCGAGGAACTGCCCGCCCGCTCGCGGGAGATCCCCACCCACGAGGCGCTCATCAAGCGGCAGCAGACCTTCGGCTACACCGAGGAGGAGCTGCGGATCATCCTGGCGCCCATGGCGACCACGGGCGCCGAGCCCATCGGCTCCATGGGAACCGACACCCCCGTGGCCGTCCTCAGCGACCGGCCCAGGCTGCTGTTCGACTACTTCAGCCAGCTGTTCGCGCAGGTCACCAACCCGCCGCTGGACGCCATCCGCGAGGAACTCGTCACCTCCCTGGCCAGCACGCTCGGCCCCGAGGGCAACCTGCTCGCCCCCGAGCCCTCCTCCTGCCGCCAGCTCGTGCTGCCCTACCCGGTGATCGACAACGACGAGCTCGCCAAGATCATCCACATCAACGACGAAGGCGCGCTGCCCGGCTTCCGCCCGCACGTCGTCTCCGGCCTCTACGAGGTCCACGGCGGCGGCGAGGCCATGCTCCACCGCATCGAGGAGATCCGCACCGAGGTCTCCGCGGCGATCGAGGGCGGCGCACGGATCATCGTGCTGTCCGACCGGGGCTCCTCCGACGCCCTCGCGCCCATCCCGTCGCTGATGCTCACCGGCGCGGTGCACCACCACCTCATCGCCGAGAAGACCCGCACCCGGGTCGGCCTGGTCATCGAGACCGGCGAGGCACGTGAGGCCCACCACATGGCCCTGCTCATCGGCTACGGCGCGGGCGCCGTCAACCCCTACCTCGCCATCGAGACCGTCGAGGACATGATCGCCTCCGGCGTCCTGAAGGTCGAGCGCGACAAGGCCGTACGCAACCTCATCAAGGCGTACGGCAAGGGCGTCCTGAAGGTCATGTCCAAGATGGGCGTGTCCACCGTCGCCTCCTACACCGGCGCGCAGATCTTCGAGGCGCTCGGCCTCGACGAGAACGTCATCGGCACCTGCTTCACCGGCACCACCTCCCGCCTCGGCGGCGTCGGCTTCGACGTCCTGGCCGGGGAGTCCGCGCTGCGCCACGCCCGCGCCTACCCCAGGGCGGAGAACGCCCACCGCAGGCTTGAGGTCGGCGGCGAGTACCAGTGGCGCCGCGAGGGCGAACCCCACCTGTTCAACCCCGAGACCGTCTTCAAGCTGCAGCACGCCACCCGCTCACGCCGCTACGAGATCTTCAAGGAGTACACCTCCCTCGTCGACTCCCAGGCCGAGCGGCTGATGACCCTGCGCGGCCTGTTCACCCTCCGTGAGGGAGTCCGCGAACCGGTCCCGATCGACGAGGTCGAACCGGTCAGCGAGATCGTCAAGCGCTTCTCGACCGGCGCCATGTCCTACGGCTCCATCTCCAGGGAGGCGCACGAGACCCTCGCCGTCGCGATGAACCGCCTCGGCGCCAAGTCCAACACCGGCGAGGGCGGCGAGGACCCCGACCGGCTCCACGACCCCGCCCGCCGTTCGGCCATCAAGCAGGTCGCCTCGGGCCGCTTCGGCGTCACCTCCGAGTACCTCGTCAACGCGGACGACCTGCAGATCAAGATGGCCCAGGGAGCCAAGCCCGGCGAGGGCGGCCAGCTGCCCGGCCACAAGGTCTACCCCTGGATCGCCAAGACCAGGCACTCCACCCCCGGCGTCGGCCTCATCTCGCCGCCGCCGCACCACGACATCTACTCCATCGAGGACCTCGCCCAGCTCATCCACGACCTGAAGAACGCCAACCCGGCCGCCCGCGTGCACGTCAAGCTCGTGGCGGAGGTCGGCGTCGGCACGGTCGCGGCGGGCGTGTCCAAGGCCCACGCCGACGTCGTGCTCATCTCCGGCCACGACGGCGGCACCGGCGCCTCCCCGCTCACCTCCCTCAAGCACGCGGGCGCCCCCTGGGAGCTCGGCCTGGCCGAGACCCAGCAGACGCTGCTGCTCAACGGGCTGCGCGACCGCATCGTCGTGCAGGTCGACGGCCAGCTCAAGACCGGCCGTGACGTGATCATCGCCGCGCTGCTCGGCGCCGAGGAGTACGGCTTCGCCACCGCCCCGCTGGTCGTCTCCGGCTGCGTGATGATGCGCGTGTGCCACCTGGACACCTGCCCGGTCGGCGTCGCGACCCAGAACCCCGAGCTGCGCAGGCGCTTCAGCGGCAAGCCCGAGTTCGTCGTCAACTTCTTCGAGTTCATCGCCGAGGAGATCCGCGAATACCTCGCCGCCCTCGGCTTCCGAACCCTCGACGAAGCCGTCGGACACGCGGAACTGCTGGACACCGCCCCCGCCGAGCAGCACTGGAAGGCCTCAGGCCTGGACCTCACGCCGATCCTGCACCGCCCGGAACTCCCCGAGGGAACCGCGCTGCGCCGCGTCACCGAACAGGACCACGGCCTGGAACGAGCCCTTGACCACACCCTGATCCAGCTCGCCGAAGGCGCCCTGGCCAACGGCGACCCGGTCACGCTCGACCTGCCCATCCGCAACGTCAACCGTACGGTCGGCACCATGCTCGGCCACGAGGTGACCAAGCGGTACGGCGGCGCGGGACTGCCCGACGACACCATCGACGTCCGCTTCACCGGCTCAGCGGGCAACTCCTTCGGAGCCTTCGTGCCCAGGGGCGTCACCCTGCGCCTGACCGGCGACGCCAACGACTACCTCGGCAAGGGCCTGTCCGGCGGCCGGATCACCGTGAGGCCGCACGAGGAGGCCCCCCTCGACGGCCACATCATCGCCGGAAACGTCGGCCTGTACGGAGCGACCTCCGGCGAGGCCCACATCCGCGGCGTCGTCGGCGAACGCTTCTGCGTACGGAACTCCGGGGCGACCGCCGTCGTCGAGGGCGTCGGCGACCACGGCTGCGAGTACATGACGGGCGGCAGGGTCGTCGTCCTCGGCCCCACCGGCCGCAACTTCGCCGCAGGCATGTCCGGCGGCGTCGCCTACCTCCTCGACCCGGAAACCGCGCGGATCAACCGCGAGATGGTCGAGATCGAGGACCTGGACGAGACCGACGCCGACACACTGCGGGAGATCGTCGAGACCCACCTGGCGGAGACCGGCTCGCCCGTCGCCAAGGAACTCCTGGCCGACTGGGACCCGGCCCGCTTCCGCAAGATCATGCCGACCGACTACAAGCGGGTGCTGCGCGCGGCCGAGGCCGCCAGGCGCGAGGGCAGAGACATCGACGAGGCGGTCATGACGGCCGCGGTGCAGGGATAAGGGGGTACACACCGATGGCTGACCCGAAGGGTTTCCTCACTCACGGACGCGAGCTGCCCGCCCGCCGCCCGGTCGACGTGCGCATCCGCGACTGGAAGGAGGTCTACCAGGACTTCCCCAGGCCCGCCCTGACCAAGCAGGCGTCCCGCTGCATGGACTGTGGCATCCCGTTCTGCCACAACGGCTGCCCCCTGGGCAACCTCATCCCCGAGTGGAACGACCTGGTCTACCGCGACGACTGGCGCGAGGCCGTCGAACGCCTGCACGCCACCAACAACTTCCCCGAGTTCACCGGCCGCCTGTGCCCCGCGCCCTGCGAGGCCGCCTGCGTGCTCGGCATCAACTCGGACCCGGTGGCGATCAAGCGCGTCGAGGTCGAGATCATCGACCGCGCCTTCGACGAGGGCTGGGTCACCCCCCAGACCCCCACGGCCAGGACCGGCAGGAAGATCGCCGTCGTCGGCTCGGGGCCCGCGGGCCTGGCCGCCGCCCAGCAGCTCACCAGGGCCGGGCACGACGTGGTGGTGTTCGAACGCGCCGACCGCGTCGGCGGCCTGCTGCGCTACGGCATCCCCGAGTTCAAGATGGAGAAGCGGCACATCGACCGCAGGCTCGCCCAGATGCGGGCCGAGGGCACCGAGTTCCGCACCGGCGTCAACGTCGGCGTCGACGTCACGGCCGCCCAGCTCCGCGCGGAGTTCGACGCCGTCGTCCTGGCCGGCGGCGCCACCCTGTGGCGGGACCTGCCGGTCGCCGGACGCGACCTCAAGGGCGTCCACCAGGCGATGGAGTACCTCCCCCTGGCCAACAAGGTCCAGGAGGGCGACCACACCGTCTCGGCGATCGACGCCAAGGACAAGCACGTCGTGGTCATCGGAGGCGGCGACACCGGAGCCGACTGCATCGGCACCGCGATCCGCCAGGGGGCGGCCTCCGTCACCCAGCTGGAGATCATGCCCCAGCCCCCGGCCGAGCGCCCCGGCAGCCAGCCCTGGCCCACCTTCCCCATCCTGTTCAAGATGGAGAGCGCCCACGAGGAACTGGCCGACGGCGGCGGCGACCGCGTCTACGCCGTCTCGACCACCGAGTTCGTCGGCGACGCCGACGGCAACGTCAAGGCACTGCGTCTCGTCGAGGTCGAGGGCCCCGCGAACGGCTTCAAGCCGATCCCCGGCACCGAACGGGAGATCCCCGCAGACCTCGTCACCCTCTCCATGGGCTTCGTCGGCCCGGAGAAGGCCGGCCTGCTCCAGGACCTCGCGGACTCCGCCGACGGCGAGTTCTTCGACGCCCGGGGCAACGTCGCCAGGGACAAGGGCTACATGACCTCCGCCGAGGGCGTCTTCGTCGCCGGAGACATGGGACGCGGCCAGTCGCTGATCGTCTGGGCGATCGCCGAGGGCCGCTCCGCCGCCGCGGCCGTCGACCGCTACCTCACCGGCCAGACCGCCCTGCCGACGGCGATCCCGCCGACCGCCAGACCCCTGGTCTGAACACGACCCGGCGTTCCCGGTACGGCTCTGCGCCCGCCGTACCGGGAACATCGGTTTGCTTTGCAGGTCGGATGGCTTGAGGATGATTCTCCTGGCTCCAACGGATGTGGAGGATCGATGAACCGCTGGCGCGCACGCCTGACCGGGGCGGCAGCCGTCGTCGCCGTGGTTGCGGGTCTCACCGCGGCCGCCCCCGCGAACCAGGCCACGGCCGGCGGCGGGGCGCTGCGCGACTACCTCGTCTTCTACGCCGACGGCGCACGGACCGGAGCGGTCAAGGCCGTCGAGGAGGCCGGGGGAACCCCGCTCTCCACCGAACCCAAACTCGGCTACGTCGTCGCCAGAGGCCCCGCCGCCGGCTTCGTGGAGAGCCTCGCCGGTGACCCCTCCGTCGCCGGAGTCTCCGGCGACCGCAGGATCGGCCACGCCGCCTCCGTCCCCGCCACGGCGACCGGGGTCAACGTCTCCGACATCAGGACCATCGCCCTCAGCGGCGGCGAACCCCTCGCCGGACGGCAGTGGGACATGAAGATGATCGGCGCGACCGCCACCGGATCGCACGCCACCGCCCCCGGCGACAAGCGGGTGCTGGTCGGCGTCATCGACACCGGCATCGACGGCAAACACCCCGACATCGCCCCGAACTTCAACCGCGACCTCAGCCGCAACTTCGTCACCGACATCCCCAAGGACCCCAACGGCAAGGAACTCGACGGCCCCTGCGAGTTCAAGGGCTGCAAGGACCCCGTCGACCGGGACGACGACGGCCACGGAACCCACGTGGCCAGCACCATCGCCTCCCCGATCAACGGCCTGGGCGTCGCAGGTGTCGCCCCCGGCGTCTCCCTCGTCAACCTCCGCGCGGGCCAGGACTCCGGGATGTTCTTCCTCAAACCCAGCATCGACGCCCTCACCTACGCCGCGGACAACGGCATCGACGTGGTCAACATGAGCTACTACATCGACCCGTGGCTGTTCAACTGCACCGCCAACCCCCGCGACTCCAAAGCGGAACAACTCGAACAGCGCGGCGTCATCACCGGCATGCAGCGCGCCCTCGACTACGCCCGCGCACACGGCGTCACCCTGATCAGCGCGATCGGCAACGAGGCCACCGACCTCGGAAACCCGAAGACCGACCTCATCAGCCCCGACTACCCCCTCGACGCGCAGCGCACCCGTAAGATCGGCAACTCCTGCCTCAGCGTCCCCGCCGAGTCCAAGGGCGTCATCTCGGTCTCCGCAGTCGGCCCGACCAAGCGCAAGGCCTCCTACTCCGACTACGGCCTCGAACAGACCGACCTGGCGGCCCCCGGCGGCGACGCCGCCGACGGCGAGAGCGGCCAGGACATCACCAGGACCGTTCTGGCGGCGGCCCCGGAAAACGTGCTCCGCGCCGAACACCTCATCGACGCCGACGGCAAGCCGCGCAGCGGCTCCGTCGTACGTGACTGCCAGGCGGGAACCTGCGCCTACTACCAGTACCTCGCCGGCAGCTCCATGGCCGCCCCGCACGCCACCGGCGTCGCCGCCGTGATCATCAGCCGCTTCGGCAAACCGTCCAAGGACGGCGTCACCATGCGCCCCGCCGACGTTGAACGGCTGCTCTACGCCAGCGCGACCCGCACCTCCTGCCCGAAGCCCCGCCGCTACGTCTACCAGGGCTTCGGCGACGAGGCCGCCCACACCTGCCAGGGCTCCAAGTCCCGCAACGGTTTCTACGGCCGCGGCATCGTCGACGCCGCCAAGGCCGCGACCATCGCCCCCTGACGTTCCGGGCGTCACACCCACACGGGCCGGTGACGCCCCGCGAGGGCGCCTGAACCGGGGCGGAGCCGCGTCCGCCCCGGCCCTGTGAGGCCGGCTGCCACACCCGCGGCGTTGCAACCGTCCATACGACGACGTACGGCACCGCCCCGTCGGGACCCGCTCCGTCCCACCCCGCCACCGGCAGGGGGGCAGGCCCCTGACCGCCCGCGTCGCCGTACACGGGCACCAGGCCGGAGCGCCGCCACGGCTCACCGCCGCCGGTGCGGCACGACGACCGCGAACCCCCTCGACCACGTACGGCAGGACCAGCACCGATCGCATCGGACGCCCCGAAGAAGTCCGACGGGCTCATCCCGCCGGCCGGATGGAGATCGCCGTACCCGGCCGGTCCCGACGCCCGGCCGTACGGCACCGCCGCGACCGAGACCCCTCGGCCATCATGGTCCGCGCCCGCGTTCACAGGCCACGACTCCGGGCCGCCGCCTCAACACCCCCGGCGCCCCACAGGCGTTCAACGGGAACACCCGGGTCCGCACCGGTGACACGATGTCATCGAGTTTTTCACCCCTGCTCCGGCCAACGTAACGACCAAGTGGTCTGTACCAATTAGGGTGGGACCCGTGACTCGTCGCGCAAAAATCGTCTGTACCCTCGGCCCCGCCACCTCCTCCCCGGAACGCCTCCGCGAACTCATCGCCGCAGGCATGGACGTGGCTCGTTTCAACCTCAGCCACGGCAGCCAGGAACTGCACAAAGAGGTATACGACAGGGTGAGGGAGGCCGCCGCCGAACTCGGCCGCGGTGTGGGCGTGCTCGCCGACCTGCAGGGCCCCAAGATCCGCGTCGGAAAGTTCGAGGAGGGCCCCGTCCGCCTCGGTTTCGGAGACGTCTTCACCATCACCACCGAGGACGTCCCCGGTGACCGCGAACAGGTCTCGACCACCTACCTCGGCCTCCACAAGGACGTCCGCCCCGGTGACAGCATCCTCGTCGACGACGGACGCGTCCACCTGGAGGTCACCCGCATCGACGGCCCCCGCGTGACCACCCGCGTGATCATCGGCGGCATGATCTCCGACAACAAGGGCCTCAACCTGCCCGGAGTCAACGTCAGCGCCCCCGCCCTCACCGACAAGGACGAGGCGGACCTCCGCTGGGCCCTGCGCACCGGCTTCGACCTCATCGCCCTGTCCTTCGTCCGGCGCCCCTCGGACGCCGACGTCGTCCGCAACATCATGGAACAGGAAGCCGTCCGCCTCCCGCTGCTCGCCAAGATCGAGAAGCCCCAGGCGGTCGAACGGCTCCCCGAGATCATCGAGGCCTTCGACGGCATCATGGTCGCCCGCGGCGACCTCGGCGTCGAACTACCCCTCGAAGAGGTGCCGATCGTCCAGAAACGCGCCATCCAGCTCTGCCACGAGAAGGCCCGGCCGGTCATCGTCGCCACCCAGATGCTCGACTCCATGATCTCCGCCCCCCGCCCGACCCGCGCGGAGGCCTCCGACGTCGCCTACGCCGTCATGGAGGGCGCCGACGCCGTCATGCTCTCCGGCGAGACCTCCGTCGGCAACTACCCCATCGAGACCGTCCAGACCATGAGCCGCATCGCGGTCGCCGCGGAGAAGACCTCCCTGCACGCCACGCACAGCCTCGACCGGCTGCCCGAGACCACCGGAGGCGCCATCGCCCGCGCCGCGGCCGAGGTCGGCGCCATCGTCGGGGCCAAAGCCCTCGTCGCCTTCACCATGTCCGGCGAGACCGCCCGCCGCCTGGCCCGCTACCGCTCGCCCATCCCGCTGCTCGCCTTCACCTCCGCCCCCCACGTCCGCAACCAGCTGGCCCTCACCTGGGGCGTGGAGACCTTCGAGGTGCCCTTCGTCCACCACACCGACGACATGGTCCGCCAGGTCGAGGCCTCCCTGCTCGCCAACGCCCGCCTGGAGAAGGGCGACAAGGTCGTCATCGTCGCCGGATCCCCTCCCGGCACCGCGGGCTCGACCAACGCCCTGCGCGTCCACACCATCGGCGCGGCCGTCTCCCACCCCGCCTGACCAACCGCACCCAACCGGTACGGCCGGCGCCCCGACGCCCGCCGTACCGGCATCGTGGGCCAACGGCGGGTCAACCGTCGTACTCCCACGTCCGCAGGAACAACCTCCTGCCCTTCTCCTCACCGGGAATCGGCGGCGCCTCCGTCAGGGAGTAACCCGCCGCGCCCGCCACCGCCGCGCTCGCCGTGTTCTCCTTCTCGATCTCCAGCAGCAACCGGTCGATCCCCAGCGTGCCCCGGGCGAACTCCGTCATGACCCGCACCGCCCGCACCGCCAGCCCACGCCCCCGATGGGCCGCACCCACGCTGTAACCGATCTCCGCGACCCCCGAACCGGGCTCGCTCCACATCAGCAGCACCTCACCCAGCGCCGCCCCCGAGCCTTCTGTGATGGCCAGCTGGACGGCCTGCCCCGCCGCCCGGCGCTCCCGCGCACGCTTCAGATAGAGCCGGGCGGCCTCCAGATCGAACGGGGAGACCAGAGGCGTCCAGTAGGCCACCTCGGGATCGTCGAACAGGCCGACCATCGTCTCCAGGTCATCGTCCTCCCACTCCCGCAACACCAGGCCGTGCCCGCTCAGGCGGAGCTCCCCCGGGACGACACCACCAGTCATGTCTGCCTCTCAGATCGAAGGGCCGCAACCGCCGACTCTTCCCGATGCCTCCCCTCAGCGGCAAGTCGTCCACGCGGACCGTCAGTGCTTCGGGCCGACGAACTCGTCCAGCCTCTCGACGGCCTCCCTGCGGGCGACGGAAACGGTGTTCGGCTTGGGACGACTCCAGGCGACCCCGAGCATGTCGAGGGTCTCCTCACAGAGGGTGAGAATGTCACGGGATTCGTTGACGAAGAGGTAACGCGGATATTCGTACCACTGTGACCGGCCGCCGAACTCTCGCCGGACCCGGTTGTTCGATCTGCATCCGTCGGAGTGGAAAAGGCCCCGTGCAAGGCTGCCGGGATTGGCCTCGACGATCTCTCGCTGCCAGCTCTCCAGACTGATCCGGCGTTCGTGTTTCTTTCCCGGCCCGTGCTGGGGGAACAGGTGAGGCCAGTGCTTGGAGAAGCAGTTGATCTCTGTGCATCCCTGGCGGGGGAGCCTGCGGACCTTGTTGCCCGGTCTGATGACGGTGAGGGCTTGGACGCACTCCTCCTGGAGCCCGGGCCAGGCGTCCGCGCACATGATCCGTAGTGACCACACCTGTTTCGCGGGGTCTCCGACGGCACTGATACAGCCGTCACCGAGATAAAGGCCCAGAAGGTAGGCGTAGACGTCACCGGGTGTGGGAGGCTGCGGGATCTCCTGACACCGGGGACACGAGGCCGTACGGGAGGGCGGACGGTCGGGATGGTCCCGCCACTGCCTGACCGTCGCCCGGGAAACACCCGTCTGGCGACTGACCGAGCTTATGGTCTGCCCGGAATCGAGCAGCCGGAGCACTCTCTGACGCACAGTGAGGTGATACATGCGGAGAGTTTCGCAGGAGGGTGCGACAAAAACGCGCGGTGCGCCGAGGGGTCTGACCTTTGGTGCCCTGAGTGGGATTCGAACCCACACTAGATGGTGTTTGAGACCATTTCCTCTGCCGTTGGGATATCAGGGCATATTTCCGGACTTGTCCGGATTGTGTGCCGGTGGTGAGCTTACCCAGAACTGGATCGGCTGTGGGCACCGGCGTGGTTCTAATCTAGCGGACATCGGTACTCTCTTGCTCGTGAGTACGCAGCGGCGAGTGGTGATCGCGGAAGACGAGGCTCTGATCCGCCTCGACCTGAAGGAGATGCTGGAGGAGGACGGGTACGCCGTCGTCGCGGAGGCCGGGGACGGGGAGGCCGCCGTCGCGCTGGCCGCCGAGCACCGGCCCGATCTGGTGATCCTGGATGTGAAGATGCCCATCCTGGACGGAATCTCGGCCGCCGAGCAGATCGTGTCGCGGCGGATCGCCCCGTGTCTGATTCTCACGGCGTTCTCCCAGCGTGATCTGGTGGAGCGGGCGAGGGACGCCGGGGCCATGGCGTATTTGGTGAAGCCGTTCACGAAGTCGGATCTGGTGCCCGCGATCGAGATGGCGGTCAGCAGGCACGAGGAGATCGTGGCGCTTGAGCGGGAGGTGGGGTCGCTCTCTGATCGGCTGGAGACGCGCAAGCTGGTCGAGCGGGCGAAGGGCCTGTTGATGTCGGAGCACGGGTGGAGTGAGCCGCAGGCGTTCCGGTGGATTCAGAAGGCGTCGATGGATCGCCGGTTGAGCATGCGTCAGGTGGCGCAGATCGTGGTCGACGGGGTGTCCGGGGCCGGGGGTGCGCCGGGGGAGTGAGGGGCGGGCCCGGTGGGGAGGCCCCCCTTCCTTTAGGAAGGTTTCCTGTTTGTTAAGCCCGCGCGGCTCCGGTGACCCCGGTCTGACGCGGGCTTTTGCATCTTCGAAGTGATCTATGTGAGGGTGGTGATGCGCGTGGTGACCATGACTTTTGTCAGTTATAGCTGAAAAGAATCGGTGTAATAACGAAATAGTTACGGTGGCCTGTCCTGTATCGACCCGTGACATCCGCTGGCTGTACTAACCGACACAACCCCCTGGCCACTCCGTCAGGGAGGGCATCTGTGAACCCGCTCCCCATGAGGGGTCGGGCGAAAGGAAGGCAACCTTGCGGCCCAAGACTGCTCGCCTCGGTGGAGTGCTCGCTGCCGGTGTGGCGCTCACCCTCGGTCTCGCTGCTTGTGGTAACAGTGGCTCTGGGACCCCGCAGTCGGACGGTGGCTCCAGTTCCGCCGACTCCGCTGCCGGGACCGTCAAAATCGGTTTCATGGGTGACCTGACCGGCGCCAACGCGGGTATCGTCATTCCGCCGTGGAACGGCGCGAACCTCGTCGTCGACGAGTACAACAAGACGAACCCGGCTGTGAAGATCGAGCTGGTCAAGTACGACAGCCAGGGTGACGCCTCCAAGGCCGTCGCGCTGGCGCAGCAGGCCATCAAGAGCGACAAGGTCGCCGGCCTGATCGGCCCGGCGTTCTCCGGTGAGTCCGCGCAGGTCGCGCCGGTGCTCGAAGAAGCGGGTGTTCCGAGCATCACGGCCTCGGCGACGAACGCCAAGCTCGCGGAGAACGGCTGGAAGTTCTGGCACCGTGTGCTGCCGAACGACGGCGTTCAGGGTCCCGGTATCGCGGACTTCATCGCGGGTGCGGCGGGTGCGAAGAACGTCTTCGTCATCGACGACAAGTCGGAGTACGGCAAGCCGCTGGCCGACGCGGTCCGTACGCAGCTCGGCACCAAGGGTGTGAAGCTGACCAACGACTCACTCGACCCGGCCGAGAGCGACTTCTCCTCGGTGGTGAACAAGGTCGCGGCGGCCAAGCCTGACGCGATCTTCTTCGGTGGTTACTACGCGGCGGGCGGCAACCTGCTCAAGCAGCTGCGTGACAAGGGCGTGAAGGACGCGAAGTTCTTCTCCGGCGACGGTTCGCTGGACAAGGGCCTCATCGACGGCGCCGGCGCGCAGAACGCCGAGGGCGCCCTCGTCGGCTGCCCCTGCTACATCGCCACCCCCGATGTCACCGACCCGAAGGTGAAGAGCTTCGCCGACTCTTACAAGGCGAAGTTCAACGCCGACCCGGCGATCTACGCCTCTGAGGGTTACGACGCCGCGTCCGTCTTCGTCGAGGCGGTCAAGGCGGGCAACACCACCACCGACAAGATCAACGAGTTCATCAAGACCGTTGACCTGGCCGGTGTCTCCAAGCAGGTGAAGTTCGGCGACAACGGTGAGGTCGTCGCCAAGGACATCTACATCTACCAGGTCAAGGGCGGCGCCATCACGCTGCTGGGCAAGGCCACCGAGGCCAAGCTGGGCTAGGGACGGACCGCGAGAAGAGAAGGTAGTTGGCGCACGGGGAGCGGGATCGCCGAAGCGCGGTCCCGCTTTCTGTGTACTTCCACCAGAGTCCACGAGGTTCTGCTGGAAGCGGTGTGCTACCGGCAGTGCAGGCGACCCCCGCTAGAAGTGGTAAACCCTAGTGCTCAATGACTTCATCAATCAGTTCTGGCCGGCCACAATCGACGGCCTGGCCTTCGGTTCGATCTACGCCCTGATAGCGCTCGGCTACACCATGGTGTACGGCGTGCTGCGTCTGATCAACTTCGCGCACTCGGAAGTGTTCATGATCGGGACCTTCGGCGCGATGTTCGTCCCGTTCGTGTTCGGCATAAGTTCACCTCTGACCGGCATCGCGCTGGCCGGGGTGATCCTGCTGATGGTCGTGGCCGGGATGCTCGCCTCCGCGGGAACCGCGGTGGCGCTGGAGCGGATCGCGTACCGGCCGTTGCGCAAGCGTGGGGCCTCCCGCCTCGCGGCGCTCATCTCGGCCATCGGTGCCTCGATCTTCCTGCAGGAGCTGTTCGCGCTCCTGGTGATTCCGAACGTCTTCAACCGCCCGCAGCAAGGCCGCATCCAGATGGGCCTTCCCCGGTTGATGGAACGGAACGAGCTTTTCTCGATCTTCGGCCACTCGGTCCGGGCGGACCAGGTGCTGGTGATCGTGGCGGCGGTCGGCATGATGATCGCCCTTGACGCCCTCGTCAACCGTACGAAGATCGGCCGTGGTATCCGCGCCACCGCGCAGGATCCGGAGGCGGCGGTCCTCATGGGCGTCGACATCAACAAGATCGTCCGGATGACGTTCCTGATCGGCGGCGGCATGGCCGGTGTGGCCGGGGCGCTGTATCTGATCTCGTACGAGAACACGTACTACTACATCGGCTTCCTCTTCGGGATCAAGGCGTTCACCGCGGCGGTCCTGGGCGGCATCGGCAACCTGCGCGGTGCTCTGGTGGGCGGTGTGGTGCTCGGCCTCGTGGAGAACTACGGGGCGATCTTCGCGGGCTCCGACTGGAAGCACGTGATCTCCTTCAGCATCCTCGTCTTGGTCCTGATGTTCCGCCCCACCGGAATCCTCGGTGAATCACTCCAGCAGGCGCGCGCATGAACCAGAAGAATTCACTGGCAGATTTCCGTCACAGGCTCAGCCAGTACGGCGACGCCGTACACGAGCGCTGGCTGAACACGCCGGGCTGGCAGCGCTGGGTCGTCTACGTTCTCCTGATCGTCGGGGCGCTGCTGCTGCCCTCGGAGAGCATCGGCTCGTTCATGTCGCCCTACACGGACTGGGCGAGCATCCTGTTCTTCCCGATCGGCACCTATGTGGTGCTGGCCATCGGGCTCAACGTGGTCGTCGGTCAGGCGGGCCTGCTCGATCTGGGGTTCGTCGCGTTCTACGCGGTCGGCGGCTACGCGATGGCGTTGATCGGCACCAGGCTCGGCTGGAACTTCTGGCTGATCCTGGTCGTCGGCATCGGGCTGTGCGCCCTGTCGGGCATCACGCTGGGCGCTCCGACGCTGCGGCTTCGCGGCGACTATCTGGCGATCGTCACGCTGGGCTTCGGTGAGATCATCCGGATCACGGCGCGTAACACCGACGCGATCGGCGGCCCGAACGGCGTCCGCGGCATCCCGCACCCGCCGAGCTTCCCCGACATCACGATCGGTGACGTGGCGATCTTCAAGTACGGCGTGCTCGACCCGCGGCCCTACTACTACCTGCTGGTCGCGCTCGCGGTCATCGTGATCATCCTGGTGAAGCGCTGGGAGAAGAGCCGGGTCGGACGGGCCTGGGCGGCGATCCGTGAGGACGAGGACGCGGCCGAGGTCATGGGTGTGCCGACGTTCCGCTTCAAGATGCTCGCCTTCGCGATCGGTGCCTCGATCGGCGGCGCGATGGGCGTGCTGTGGGCGGCCAAGGCCATCTCGATCAACCCGAACGACTTCCAGTTCCTGCTGTCCGCGACGATCCTGGCCGCGGTGGTCATGGGCGGCGCGGGCAACCTGCCGGGTGTCATCCTCGGCGCGTTCGTCGTGGCGTGGCTGCCTGAGCGCTTCCGTGGCCTGCAGGACTACCGCATGCTGATCTTCGGCGCGGTGCTGGTCGCTCTGATGATCTTCCGGCCCGAGGGGCTGCTGCCCTCGCGTCAACGCAAGGCGGAGCTGCAAGAGGGATCGGGCGGGATGGGAAGCCTCGGCGCAGAGGTGTCCGGTCCCGAGTCGCATGGTGAGGAGGTGGCCTCCCGATGAGCACCGAGGTGAGCGGGACGGCCGGTGGGCGCGGTGGCCGAGCGATGCTGGAACTGCAGGGTCTTGTCATGCGGTTCGGCGGCGTCACGGCGCTGCGCGAGGTCGATCTGACCATCGGCGAGGGGGAGATCTTCGCTCTCATCGGTCCGAACGGCGCGGGCAAGACCACGGTCTTCAACGTGGTGACCGGGGTCTACCAGCCGACGGAGGGGCAGGTCCTCTTCCAGGGCGAGCGGATCAGCGGTGTCAAGCGCTTCAGGATCACCAAGCGGGGCGTCGCCCGTACGTTCCAGAACATCCGGCTGTTCCACAACATGACGGCTGTGGAGAACGTCATGGTGGGCGCGGACGCGCACCACCGTTCGGGCATGCTGAGCGTGGCTCTCGGGCTTCCCGCGCACCGCAGGGCGGAGCGTGAGGGGCGCGCGCTGGCGTTGGAGCTGCTCGACTTCGTCGGCATCTCGCACCGGGCGAACGACCACGCCAAGAACCTGCCCTACGGTGACCAGCGCAGGCTGGAGATCGCCCGCGCGCTGGCGACCAACCCGAAGTTGCTGCTGCTCGACGAGCCCGCCGCCGGTATGAACCCGGCGGAGAAGGTCGCCCTGCAGCAGCTGATCCGCGACATCCGCGACGCGGGGCGGACGATTCTCATCATCGAACACGACATGAGCCTCATCATGGGCATCAGCGACCGTATCGCGGTGCTGGACTTCGGCCAGAAGATCGCCGACGGCCTGCCGGACGAGGTGCGGAGCGACCCCCGGGTCATCGAGGCGTATTTGGGGGCTCCCGCAGATGCTTCTTGAGGTCAAGGACATCCACGTCCACTACGGAAAGATCGCGGCGCTCAAGGGCATCTCGGTCGAGGTGAACGAGGGCGAGATCGTCACGCTCATCGGCGCGAACGGGGCGGGCAAGACCACGACCCTGAAGACGATCTCCGGTCTGCGTGGCCTGACGTCGGGCAGCGTCGTCTTCGACGGCCAGGACATCAGCAAGATGCCGGGTCACAAGAGGGTCCTGGCGGGCCTGGGGCAGGCGCCTGAGGGCCGGGGGGTCTTCCCCGGTATGACGGTGCACGACAACCTGCTCATGGGTGCCTACACCCGTTCCGGTGACTTCGACGCGGACCTGGCCGAGGTCTACGAGCTGTTCCCGAGGCTCGCCGAGCGCAGGACGCAGATGGGCGGCACGATGTCCGGCGGTGAGCAGCAGATGCTGGCCATCGGGCGCGCGCTGATGGCCAAGCCGAAGGTGCTGCTGCTCGACGAGCCGTCGATGGGGCTGGCGCCGCTGATGGTGCAGCAGATCTTCTCGATCATCGAGGAGATCAACCGCCGTGGGACCACGGTGCTGCTGGTCGAGCAGAACGCCCAGCAGGCGCTGAAGCTGGCGCACCGGGCCTACGTCCTGGAGACCGGCAAGGTGGTCAAGAGCGCGCCCGCCGCCGACCTGCTCAACGACCCCGACGTGCAGGCCGCCTACCTGGGCGGCGGGCTCGGGCACGAGGCCTAGGAAGGGGTTCCACGTCCTCGCCGCGCGTGTGCGGCGAGGACGTGCCCGGCCTAGCCCAGGGGGACGGTCGCGCCCTGGGTGGTGCCGCCGACGCCGAGGGGCGGGTCGCCGTACAGGCGGACGCCGGTGATCTTCGCGTCCTTGGGGACGTCGAACCACAGGTCCATCTCGATCCTGACCTCGGCGCCGAGCGGGAGGGTGTCCGGCTGGCGTTTGATGGCCTGGGCGAACCTGTCGACGGCGTGGGCCGTGCCGTCGGCGGTGAGGAGCCGCTGGCGGCCGGCGACGAAGCGGGAGTTGGTGCGGCCCGGGTTCTCGGCGACGATCCGCACGACCACGTACTGGCCCTTGGCCTGCCACTCGCCGTGGCTGCCGACGAACCCGCTCAGGCCGGTCTGCAGGCCGATCACCTGGAAGCGGATGTCGCCGTCCGTCACGGGCGCGGCGGTGACCGGGTGCTCGCCCGGCCGTACCGGGCGGGGCGTCAGCTGGTAGGTGGGCGAGGGGGAGGGGGCCGCGGAGGGCTGCCCCGAGCACGCGGTGAGGAGCGCGGTGGCCAGGACGGCACCGGTCAACGTCTTTGGGAGGTTGCGCACACCGGGCAAGGTAACCGAGGCGTGGGCTGTTCCTCAATGCACTTTCCCCATGGATTCGGGGAGTTTCGTAGCGGCCTTTACCCCACCTGAAGTGCGAAGATAGAATATTTGCACCGTTTTGTGGCTTGGTGATTTCCTGTCCCGGACCGTATTGGGTGGCAGTGTTGACCACTCGGCGTCCGAAGGTGTCAAGGGCCTGGTGGGGCATGATACCGATCATGGTGGCGCCGAAAGGGGTTGTTGTCCGAATCGTGTTGTAGCGGTGATCCATACGTCCGTACGGGTGGGCAGTATTACCCGGAGGTAACTGTCCACGATGTGACTCTGACCGAAGGAGGCCTTGTGGGCCTGAGTTTTGTTTCCCGTCGTGTGCTCGCGGCGGGGGCGGTGGTGGTCGCCGGCACGTTCGGCCTCGCGGCCTGCGGTACCGAGAACACCGGAGGTTCCTCCGCGAGCGCCCCCTCGGAGGGCGGCGTGAAGGTGGTCCACCCTGGCAAGCTGACCACCTGCACGAACCTTCCCTACGAGCCCTTCGAGTTCAAGGAAGGGGACAAGACCGTCGGCTTCGACATCGACATCGTCGACCTGGCGGCCAAGAAGCTCGGCCTGACCCAGGACGTCGTCGACATCGACTTCGCCGTCATCAAGAGCGGCGCGGCGATGGCCGCGGGCAAGTGCGACGTGGCGGCGGCGGGCATGACCATCACGCCCGAGCGCAAGGCCAACATCGACTTCTCCGTTCCGTACTTCGACGCGACCCAGGCGCTGCTCGGCAAGAAGGGCATCGGGATCAAGACCCTTGAGGAGGTCAAGGCGAAGAACCTGCGCCTGGGCGCGCAGGCCTCGACCACGGGCCTGGAGTACGTCAGGAAGAACGGCTTCGACCCCAAGGAGTTCGCGGACTCGCCCAAGGAGCTGCTCGGCCTGCAGTCCGGCCAGGTCGACGTGATCGTCCAGGACCTGCCGGTCGTGCTGGCCTGGCTGAAGAAGCCGGAGATCGCCGACAAGTTCGAGCTGCTCGCCAGCCTGGACACCGGTGAGCAGTACGGCATCGGCCTGAAGAAGGGCGCCGACCCGGCGCTGCTCAAGGCCGTCGACGAGGCGATCACCACGGCCAAGGCGGACGGAACCTACGAGAAGCTCTACGTCAAGTGGTTCGGTAAGAAGCCCGGAGAGCTCGGCTGATCCATGACCGACCAGTCAACGACGGCTGAGAAACCGGGTCCGGCGGGGCGCGCCCGCAGGACCCGGCTCAGTCCGCGAAAGAGACAACGCGTCAGCCGGGCCGTCCAGTACGCCGTGCTGGTCGCCGTGGCCGTGTTCCTCGTCCTGCGCATCGACTGGAACAGTCTGGCGCAGAACTTCGCCAAGCCGGAGATCGCCGCCGAGGCGTGGCCCGAGGTGATCACGGTCGCGCTGAAGAACACGATCATCTACTCGGTCGGCGGTTTCGTCTTCGCCTTCCTGTTCGGCCTGCTGCTGGCCCTGATGAGGATGTCGTCGGTGCTGCCGTACCGATGGCTCGCGATCGCCTACATCGAGGTCTTCCGGGGCCTGCCCGCGCTGCTCATCTTCCTGCTCATCCTGTTCCTGCCACAGGCGCTGCCCGGCTTCCAGGTGCCCGGCGACACCTACGGGCAGGGCATCCTGGGCCTGACGGTCGTCGGGTCCGCCTACATGGCCGAGACGCTGCGCGCGGGCCTGCAGGCCGTTCCCAAGGGCCAGATGGAGGCGGCGCGCTCGCTGGGCATGTCCCACGCTCGCGCCACGGTCAGCATCGTCATCCCGCAGGCCGTGCGGATCGTCATCCCGCCGACGACCAACCAGTTCGTGTCCCTGCTCAAGGACTCCTCACTGGTGCTGTTCCTCGGCGTGACCAGCGAGTACGTCGAGCTCACCAAGTTCGGCAACGACCTGGCCTCCACACACGCCAACGCCACGCCCATCCTGGTCGTCGGCATCACGTATCTGCTCGTCACGATCCCGCTGGGTTACCTCGCGAACCGGCTGGAGAGACGGCAGGGGAGGGGACGGCGATGACCGAGCCGACGACCCAGGCGGCCGCCCCCGTGGCGCACGCGGTCGAGATCAGGGACCTGCACAAGCGCTTCGGCAGGCTGGAGGTGCTCAGGGGGATCGACTTCGCCGTCGACCCCGGCCAGGTGGTGTGCGTCATCGGCCCCTCCGGGTCGGGCAAGTCGACGCTGCTGCGCTGCGTGAACCTGCTGGAGCAGCCGACCTCGGGCAAGGTCGTGCTCGAAGGCGTCGAACTGACCGACCCCGACGTCGACATCGACGCGGCCCGGCGCCGTGTCGGCATGGTCTTCCAGCAGTTCAACCTCTTCCCGCACATGACCGTGCTGCAGAACGTGATGATCGCCCAGCGGCGGGTGCTCAGGCGCGGCGCGGCCGAGGCCGAGCGGATCGCCAGGGAGCACCTGGCGAAGGTCGGCGTCCTGGAGAAGGCGGCCTTCTACCCGGCCCAGCTGTCCGGCGGCCAGCAGCAGCGGGTGGCCATCGCCAGGGCGCTGGCCATGAACCCCGCGTTGATGCTCTTCGACGAACCGACCTCCGCGCTCGACCCGGAGCTGGTCGGCGACGTGCTCACGGTCATGCGCAAACTGGCCGAGGAGGGCATGACGATGCTCGTGGTCACCCATGAGATGGCCTTCGCCAGGGACGTGGCCGACCGCGTGGTCTTCATGGACGGAGGCGTGATCGTCGAGGACGGCCCCCCGGACCAGGTGATCGGCTCACCCCGGTACGAACGGACCAGGAGCTTCCTGCGCCGGGTGCTCGACCCCACGCACACCGACGTGTGACCCTCGGCCCCGTACGGCCCGAGCCCGGAAGGGCCCGGGGCGGGCCGTACGGGGCCGAGCGAACACGAGCCCGGGGAGAGCCTTTGGCGCCGCGCAGGACTTCCCCGACCCTGCGCGTTTTCTACTCGGCTCCCCCACGGGCATCGATGTCACCCACCGTAGCGACTCCTGTGGCAAGAGTGCAAAAAGGGGAGGTCGGGTAATGATCGAAAACCGGTGAGTTCCCGTTCAGGCGTCGCGCAGCATGCAGGTCAGGCGTGAGCTGCACACCCTGCGGTCCCGCTCGTCGGTGATCTCGATCTCGTAGGTCGCCACGCTCCTGCCGCCGTGCACCCGGGTCGCGACGCCGGTGACGTGGCCGGAGCTGACGGCGCGGTGGTGGGTGGCGCTGATCTCGATGCCGACCGCGACACGCCCCTGGCCTGCGTGCAGGGCCGCCCCGATCGAGCCCAGGGTCTCGGCCAGCACACATGAGGCCCCGCCGTGCAGCAGGCCGTACGGCTGGGTGTTGCCCTCGACGGGCATGCGGCCCGTGACCCGCTCGGGGGAGGCCCCGGTCAGCTCGATGCCCATCCGTTCGACGAGCGCGCCACCGGCGCCGCCGAGGGTCTCTTCGAGGATCCGGGCGACTTCCTGTGGGTCTGTCATGGTCAAGGGGGCGTCTCCTTGTCGCGGGACCAGCGTTTTCTGTCGTATCAGGAGACTAGGCTTCCCCTGTGCCGAAGAACGAAGCGACCCCCTCGCGTCCGTGTCTGCTGCTGCTGGATGGACACTCCCTGGCATACCGGGCCTTCTACGCCCTGCCCGAGGAGAACTTCTCCACCACGACGGGGCAGACGACCAACGCCGTCTTCGGGTTCACCTCCATGCTGGTCAACGTGCTCCGTGACGAGCGGCCCACGCACGTGGCGGTCTGCTTCGACCGGTCAGAGCCGACGTTCCGGCATACGGAGTACCCGGAGTACAAGGCCAACCGCAGCGCGGCCCCGGACAGCTTCCGCAGCCAGATGAGCCTGATCCACGAGATGCTCGACGCCCTGCGCGTGCCGTACCTGTCGCTGGCCGGATACGAGGCCGACGACCTGATCGCCACGCTCGCCACCCGCGCCGCCGCGCAGGACATGAACGTGCTGGTCGTCACCGGTGACCGCGACGCGCTCCAGCTGGTCGACGAGCGCATCACGGTGCTGATGACCAGGGTCGGCATCAGCAACATGACCAGGTTCACGCCCGAGGCCGTGCTGGAGAAGTACGAGCTCACCCCCGCCCAGTATCCCGACTTCGCGGCCATCAGAGGCGACAGCAGCGACAACCTCAGGAACATCCCCGGTGTCGGCGAGAAGACCGCGGCCAAGTGGATCCGCGAGTTCGGCTCGCTGGAGGAACTGGTCAACCGGGTCGACGAGGTCAAGGGCAAGGTCGGGGACAAGCTGCGCGACCACCTCGACCAGGTCCTGCTGAACCGCCGTCTCACCCAGCTCACCCGGGACGTCCCGCTCGAAGCCGAGGTCACGGCGCTGACGGTCGGCCAGGGCGAGCGCGCCGAGATCGACAAGATCCTCGACACGCTGGAGTTCAGGGGCGAGCTGCGCGACCGGCTGTTCAAGACCCTCTCCTCGGCCGAGCCGGAGACGGGCGAGGGCTTCGAGGTCGAGACGGTCGTGCTCGGGCCGGACGAGGTCGGGCCCTGGCTGCGGGCCATGCCGGAGGGCCGGGCGGGCCTGGCCTTCCGGGGTTCCCACGGCAGCGGCACCGGGCGGGTCGACAGCGTCGCGATCGCCGCGCCCGGCGACGGCGGGCGCGGCGCGGCCTTCATCGACCAGACGACGCTCACCGAGGCCGACGAGGCGGCGCTGCGCGAGTGGCTGTGCGACGCGTCGCGGCCCAAGGCCGTGCACGACGCCAAGGGGCTGATCCTGGCGCTGTGGGCCCAGGGGATGGACCTGCGCGGGCTGACCAGCGACACGGCGCTGGCGGCCTACCTGGCGATGCCCGGCCAGCGCTCGTTCCCGCTTGAGGACCTCGTCCGGGTCTACCTGCGCCGGGAGTTGCGCGGGGAGGAGGACAACAGCGGCCAGGCCAGCCTGTTCGACGACCAGGAGACCGACGCCGCCCACGACCTCGGGCTGCGGGCCATGGCCGTGCGGGAGCTGGCCGACGCCCTTGAGGACTTCCTCGAACCACGGGGCGGCACCCACCTGATGGGCGACGTCGAGCTGCCCCTGGTGACGGTCCTGGCCGAGCTCGAACGGGCTGGGATCGCCGCGGACGGTCCCTACCTCAGCGGCCTGGAGGCCGAGTTCGGCGCCGCGGTCAAGCAGGCCGTCGACGCCGCGCACGCCGCCGTCGGGGAGCAGTTCAACCTGGGCTCGCCCAAGCAGCTCCAGGAGATCCTGTTCGTCAAGCTCGGGCTGCCCAAGACCAAGAAGATCAAGACCGGTTACAGCACGGACGCCGAACAGCTGGCCTGGCTGGCCACGCAGACCGACCACGAGCTGCCGGCCATCATGCTCAGACACCGTGACCAGGCCAAGCTGCGCGTCACGGTCGAGGGGCTGATCAAGGAGATCGCCGACGACGGCCGGATCCACACCACGTTCAACCAGATCATGGCGGCCACCGGGCGGCTCAGCTCGGAGAAGCCCAACCTGCAGAACATCCCGATCCGCACCGCCGAGGGCCGCAGGATCCGGCAGGGCTTCGTGGTCGGCCAGGGCTACGAGACCCTGCTGACCGCCGACTACAGCCAGATCGAGCTGCGGATCATGGCCCACCTGTCCGGCGACGCGTCGCTGATCGCGGCCTTCGAGTCCGGGCACGACTTCCACCAGGCGACCGCCGCGCGGGTCTTCGACATCGAGCCCCAGCAGGTCACCGGTGAGATGCGGGCCAAGATCAAGGCGATGAACTACGGCCTCGCCTACGGACTGTCCGACTTCGGGCTCTCCGGGCAGCTCGGCATCCCGGTGCAGGAGGCCAGGGCCCTCAAGGACGAGTACTTCGAGGAGTTCGGCGGCGTCCGCGACTTCCTCAACGCGATCGTCGTCCAGGCCAGGCAGGACGGCTACACCGAGACCATCATGGGCCGCCGCCGCTACCTGCCCGACCTCAACAGCGACAACAGGCAGCGCAGGGAGATGGCCGAGCGGATGGCGCTCAACGCGCCGATCCAGGGGTCGGCGGCCGACATCATCAAGGTCGCCATGCTCGGTGTGCACGACGCGGTCAAGGAGGCCGCTCTGCGCTCGCGGATGCTGCTCCAGGTCCACGACGAGCTGGTGTTCGAGGTGGCGCCGGGAGAGCTGGAGACCCTGCGTGAGCTGGTCGTCGACCGGATGAACGCCGCCTACTCGCTGCGCGTCCCCCTTGAGGTCTCCGTCGGGGTCGGCCGCACCTGGGAGGACGCGGGCCACTGAGGGCCGCCTTCCCGGTTCGATCCTCCGCACCCGCCCCGCGACGTTCCGCGGGGCGGGCGTCGTCATGATGTGGTTCCCGTGCGGACACCCAGTGGTGACCAGGTAGATCATTGGTTGTTTGCCCGGCCTGCCCGAGTCTGTTCTAGGGTGGTAATCCAGTCGAGATCTCGATGGGTACGGGAGTTTTGTGCGGAGTTCAGCGCCACTGACGCAGATCATCATGCTCGCCAACGTGGTGGTTGTGATCACCGCGGTGGTGGTGCTCCTGGTGCGCCCCGACGCGGCGCCGACCTCCGTCTCACTGGCGGGTACGGCGACGCCGCTCAGCACACCGCCGGTGACACCGCCCGCCCAGACCCCCTCCCCGCCGCCGTCGCCCGGCCCCTCGCCCGCGGTCACGCTGCCCTCCGCGGAGCTGCCGCCGCCGGTGGTGGCCTCGCCGGAGTTCGCCCGGCAGGTCAAGGCCAACGAGGCCGGAGTGGTCCCGGTGCTGATGTACCACCGCATCCAGAAGAAGCGGCTGGCCTCCATCGACAGGACCCCCGCCCAGGTGCGCCAGGAGATGGAGCGGCTGGCCAGGGACGGCTACGTGCCGATCACCGCGCACGAGTTCGTCACCGGCGACATCCGTGTTCCGGCGGGCAAGCACCCGGTCGTGCTGACCTTCGACGACGGTCACCCGAGCCACTTCGCGCTCGACAAGGCGGGCGTGCCGCTCAAGGACACCGCGGTCGGAATCATCTATCAGGTGGCCAAGAAGTACCCAGATTTTCGGCCTGTCGCGACATTTTGGGTAAATCATCAGCCCTTCGGGCTGCGGGACGCGCGCGCCCAGGAGAACGCGGTGCGGTGGCTGGCCTCGCGCGGCTTCGAGGTGGCCAACCACACCTGGGACCACCCCTACCTGCCGGGCCTGTCGAAGAAGCGGGTCGCCGAGCAGCTCGTCCGCGTCCAGCGGATGCTGGCCAAGTACGGCGCGGGCACCCCGGACACGCTGGCGCTGCCGTTCGGCGCCATGCCGCGCAAACGGTCGACCGTCCAGAAGGGCAAGTGGGACGGCACCTCCTTCGCCTTCAAGGGCGTCTTCCTGGCCGGCGCGCAGCCGTCGGTCTCTCCGTTCACCAAGGACTACGACTGGCGGGCGATCCAGCGGGTCCAGAGCAACGGCAAGAAGGGCGAATGCCGTAAGTGGTGCTCGCAGTACTGGCTGGAGTGGCTCAACAAGCACCCGGGCAAGCGGTACACGGCCGACGGGGATCCCGAACGCATCTCCGTTCCACGGGAACTTCGGGGTAATATCAGCCCGCAGTGGAAGCAGCGGATCAATGCCTACTGACGGCGTTGAGCCATGGCTTTGTCATCGGTGTGTCGTGCTACCGGATTGACCAGGCTCGTCTGTTCTCATATGCTGATCGCTGCGCTGTGGGCTCGCGTGTGTCTCGGACCGAGTGGGCTCGCGCTCGATCAGGCCGGTGGATTCCCGGCTGAACGATAAGAGGCCTGCCGCGTGTTCGCCACATCGACATCTGTCCGCGTTCGGAGCAATTCCACACATGACGAGCAGCACTGAGGCCACCTCGAGCACCCCGCAGGTAGCGGTCAACGACATCGGCTCCGAGGAAGAGTTCCTCGCAGCGATCGACCTGACCATCAAGTACTTCAACGACGGCGACATCGTCGAGGGCACCGTCGTCAAGGTCGATCGAGACGAAGTTTTGCTCGACATCGGCTACAAGACCGAGGGCGTCATCCCCTCGCGTGAGCTCTCGATCAAGCATGATGTCGACCCGGCGGACGTCGTCGAGGTTGGCGAGCACGTCGAGGCCCTTGTCCTCCAGAAGGAGGACAAGGAAGGCCGTCTCATCCTGTCCAAGAAGCGCGCCCAGTACGAGCGCGCCTGGGGCACGATCGAGAAGATCAAGGACGAGGACGGCATCGTCACCGGCACCGTCATCGAGGTCGTCAAGGGCGGCCTGATCCTCGACATCGGTCTGCGCGGCTTCCTTCCCGCCTCGCTGGTCGAGATGCGCCGGGTCCGCGACCTGCAGCCCTACGTGGGCCGTGAGCTCGAGGCCAAGATCATCGAGCTGGACAAGAACCGCAACAACGTGGTCCTGTCCCGCCGTGCCTGGCTGGAGCAGACCCAGTCCGAGGTTCGCCAGACGTTCCTCAACACCCTCCAGAAGGGCCAGGTCCGCAAGGGCGTCGTGTCCTCGATCGTCAACTTCGGTGCCTTCGTGGACCTCGGTGGCGTCGACGGACTGGTTCACGTCTCCGAGCTGTCCTGGAAGCACATCGACCACCCCTCCGAGGTCGTCGAGGTCGGCCAGGAGGTCACCGTCGAGGTTCTCGACGTCGACATGGAGCGCGAGCGGGTCTCGCTGTCGCTCAAGGCGACGCAGGAGGACCCCTGGCAGCAGTTCGCCCGCACCCACCAGATCGGCCAGGTCGTGCCGGGCCGCGTCACCAAGCTGGTGCCGTTCGGCGCGTTCGTCCGCGTCGAGGAGGGCATCGAGGGCCTGGTCCACATCTCCGAGCTGGCCGAGCGCCACGTCGAGATCCCCGAGCAGGTCGTCCAGGTCGGCGACGAGATCTTCGTGAAGATCATCGACATCGACCTCGACCGCCGCAGGATCTCGCTGTCGCTCAAGCAGGCCAACGAGAGCGCGCTGGGCGCCGACGTCGAGTTCGACCCCACGCTGTACGGCATGGCGGCGACCTACGACGACTCGGGCAACTACATCTACCCCGAGGGCTTCGACTCCGAGACCGGCGAGTGGCTTGAGGGCTTCGACCGCCAGCGCGAGGAGTGGGAGCGGCAGTACGCCGAGGCCCAGACCCGCTTCGAGGCGCACAAGCGTCAGATCGAGGAGGCCCGCAAGGCCGAGGCGGAGGCGGGCGAGGCAGCCCCCACCTCCTACTCGGGCGAGACCCCGGCCTCCGGTTCGAGCTCCTCCGCTCCGGCGGCGGGCGCTCTTGCCTCCGACGAGGCTCTCGCCGCCCTGCGGGAGAAGCTCGCGGGCGGTCAGAGCTGACCTCTTCCAGTGGTTGATGTGGCGATCTGAAGATCCGAGGAAGGGCCCCGCTCAGGCGGGGCCCTTTTTCGTTCCCGCCGGTCCGCCCGGGGCGCGCTCCCGGCCTGTCCGGTGCCGGGGGCCGGGTTCACCCGTCGCCGGTCACGCTAGGGTTGGCGGGTGACCATGATCGGGCGGGCGGCCCCCGCGGACGCGGGAGAGATCCTCACGGTCCAGCGGGCCGCGTACGTGAGCGAGGCCCAGCTCTACGGCGATCCGTTCATCCCGCCTCTGGTCGAGTCCGCCGAGCAGGTCGAGCGGGCGATACGGACCGGTGTCGTGCTCGTCGCCAGGCGGGACGGACGGATCGCCGGGGCGGTTCGCGGGCAGATGTCCGGCACCACCTGCCTGGTCGGCCGCCTGGTGGTCGCGCCCGACCTGCAGGGCGGGGGTGTCGGCGGCGCCCTGCTGGACGCCCTTCACGGGGAGATGGGCTCCGCCCTGGCGTTCGACCTGTTCACCGGGCACCTGTCGGAGGGCAACCTGCGGCTCTACCGCCGGCGCGGCTACCGTGAGACCCACCGGGAGCGGATGAGCGACCACCTGACCCTGGTCCACCTGCGCAGGCAGCGGTAGCGGCGCGTATTCTGCGGACCATGTTGAAGGTGGGGCTCACCGGAGGGATCGGTTCCGGCAAGAGCGAGGTGTCACGGCGTCTGGCCGCCAGGGGCGCCATGGTGATCGACGCCGACATGATCGCCCGTGAGGTGGTCGAGCCGGGAACCGAGGGGCTGGAACGGATCGTCGCGATCTTCGGGCCGGACGTCCTGCGCGAGGACGGCTCGCTCGACCGGGGACGGCTCGGCTCGATCGTCTTCGCCGACTCCGAGAAACTGGCCTCCCTCAACGCCGTCGTGCACCCGCTGGTCGGGGAGCGCGTCGCCGAGCTGCAGAGCCAGGCGGACGAGGACGCCATCGTCGTCTACGACGTGCCGCTGCTGGTCGAGAACAACCTCGTCCCGATGTACGACGTGGTCGTGGTCGTCGACGCGGCCGACGAGACGCGCGCCGGACGGCTGCTGACGCTGCGCGGCATGACCGAGGCCGACGTCAGGGCCAGGATCGCCGCCCAGGCGAGCCGTGAGGAGCGGCTGAGGGCCGCCGACGTCGTGGTGCCCAACGAGGGGTCCCTGGAGGAGCTGGAGGCCCGGGTGGAGGCTCTGTGGGCCGATCTGGCCGCACGCGCGAAGGCCTGAGCGCGAGGGCGTACGGCTGGGCTCCGCCTATGGGACGAGAAAGGACGATCCTCTTGGATGAGGACGCCTTACCGTAAATCGTCCAATCGGCTCAGGTGGCCGGGGGATCCGCTCCTCTACCGTCGAGTTACTTTCATCGGCGGCGGGGGGCGACGTGCGGGGCGTTCGAGGTGTGGGCGGGATCATGGCGGCCGTGACGGCCGTCGTTCTTCTCCTCGCGCCGTTGCTGTCGCCGAGCCCCGGCCTGCCCGGGCCGGGAAGCCTGATGCCCGGCGGGACGCCCGAGGGCCTCCACCTCCAGATCGCCGCCCATCCGGACGACGACCTGCTCTTCATGAGCCCCGACCTGCTGAGGCTGCTCGCGCGTGGCGCGAGCACCGTCACCGTCTATCTCACCGCGGGGGAGGGGACGGCGGGGGTCGGCGACGGGCACCCGCCCAGGCGGTACAGCATCGACAGGCAGCGGGGGGTCAGGGCCGCCTACGCCTGGGCCGCCGGGGTTCGTGACCGGTGGCGGCGGAACCTGATGACCGTGGGCAGGATCCGGGCCGAGGTGGACACGCTGGCGGACCGGCCACAGGTCCGGCTCGTCTTCGCCGGACTGCCCGACGGCGGCGACCCCAGGGCGGACGGCGGAAGGAGCGCCCTGAGCCGCCTGTGGGCCGCCTCAGAGGACCTGAGCTGCGTGCGCCCCTTCACCAGGCCCTCCGTCTGCCTGTCCCGCTCCGACGTCCTGGAGGCGCTCCGCGGGCTGATGCGGGTCTTCCGGCCTTCGGTGCTGAACACCCTCGATCCGGACCCGCCGCCGGGCGTCGCCGACCACCCCGACCACATCGCCGCCGCGAGGTTCGCGGCGGCGGCCGCCCCGCCGGGCGTCAGGGTGGTCGTCTACCGGGGCTACACCACGCTGCCCCTGCCCCCCAACCTCACCCCCGCCGAACACGAGATCAAGCGCGAGGCCTTCGCCGTCTACCGGGGACACGACTACCGGGCGGGCTCGGGCCGCCGCTATGACGCCTGGCTGCAGCGGATGTACCGCGGCCCCGGCGCGGCCTCGCCGTGAGGGACGTCACGGCGAGGGGTGGCGCGCCCGGGGGGCGTGGGGGCGGGGGAGCGGCCCCGGTCGGCGGGAGGCGGCCGCCGGGGCGCAGCCGTGAAAGGCGGGTCAGAACCAGCCGCGGCGCTGGGCCATCGAGTGCAGGCCCGCGCGCAGCGACTGCTCCACCTGGCCGGGGTGGTCGTCGTAGTGGACCGTGAACCGGTTGTAGGTGTCGTGACTCGAGGTCAGGAAGCCGCCGCGCTTGTCGGCCTCCAGGATGACGTCCACCGCCCGCGGGCCCGCGATGAAGGTCAGTTCGAGCTCGCTGAAGTGCCGGGAGTACTCGGGGCCGACGTAGTACTCGATCTCCTGGAAGAACGGCATCCGGGAGCCGTGCAGCGTGCCGCGCTCCAGGTCGGCCTTCTTGAAGCGGAAGCCCATGTTGTCGAGCGCGCCGAGCACGTGGTCCTGGGCGGGCAGCGGGTTGACGAACAGCGCGTCGAGGTCGCCCTTGTCCAGCGCCCCGGCCAGGGACAGCTCGGTGGAGACACCGAGCTGCATGCCGCGCAGCGGGTGGCCGCCGATGGCGCTGATCGGGGTCTCCCACGGGACGGGGATCTCGAACGGGGCCGACTGCGGCGCTCCCGCGGCCAGGTGGAAGGAACCGGTGATCTGCTGGCGCAGGAAGCTGTAGGTGGTCTTGTACTCGTTGTCGCCGCTTTCGACCTCGACGACCGCGGTGAAGTCGATGAAGATGCCCTCCACCCGGTAGTCGGAGCCGCCGCCGCGGAAGTTGACCTGTCCGCGCAGGGTCTCGCCGGGGCGGACGTTGGAGTTCAGCAGCACCGTGTCGACCTCGACGCCGGCGCCGAAGGCGGCCATGAGTTTACGGAACACCATTGGGGGACTCCCGGGGTTGAGATGTTTCAGTTGGGTTCAACGGACGGTTTGGCCTGGCCGTTCCCCGCGCCGCCGTCCGCGCTGAGCTGCGGCAGGAGCTGGGCGAGGAGCAGGGTGGCCAGCGGAGAGGTCTCGCCTGAGGCGCCGCCGGTGCGCACGACGATCGGGCGGGGGGCGTTCTCGGCGAGCTTGGCGCCCACGTCGAGACGGCGGCGGGCCAGCTCGTACTGGAGCACGGCGCGGTTGTCACGGTAGGAGTCGGCGAGCCTGCGCAGCCCCTTGGCCTCGTTCTCCGCCGAGGTCAGCTCGGCCCTGCCCCTGGCCTCGATCTCCCAGCGCACCCGCTGGGCCTGCGTCTCGTGCTCCTCCAGCATGCGGGCGACGTCCTTGCGGGCGGTGTTGGCCGCGGCCCTGACCTCGACGATACGGGCGTCCCTGGTCTTCTTGGCCCGCTCGATCTCCATGAGCAGGGTGTCGATGCGGCGCTTGCGGGTCAGCTCCCACTCACGCTCGAAGGCCGACAGCTCCTTGGCGACCTTCTCCCGGGTCGCCAGGTGCTGCTGGTACTGGTCGGGCAGCTGCACGTCGGGGATGTTCGCGCCGGTGATGCGCACGCCGTACCTGCCGAGCTGGCGGGTCAGCAGCTCCTGCATGTCTCCCACGTCGGAGCCGCGCAGGTCGTAGGCCCGCTCGGTGTGGACCCTGCGGCTGCGCTGGCGGATGGCGTCCTGTACGGCGCTGCTGAGCACGAGGTCGAAGTTGCCCGCCCCGATCGTCCTGACGAAGGCGACCGGATCGACGATGCGGAACTTCAGGAAGAACTCGATCGACTTCAGCGGCACGTTCTCCGCCGTCGGGCAGGCCGCGATCGGCGCCGAGTAGGGGATCTCGGTCGAGGTGTCCACGACCGCGTCGACCCGGTCCCAGGGCAGCCACAGGTAGTGACGGCCGGGGGGCAGGGTGCCGACGATCGCCCCCCACCGGCTGCGCACGCCGGTCGTGCCCTCCTCGATCTCGACGATGGCCCTGCGCCACAGCCAGACCAGGGCGGTCAGCAGGAAGAACACCGCGCCCACGGCGGCCAGGGCGGACAGGACGCCGCCACCGCCGAGCAGAGCGGTGCCCACGAGGTAGAGCGCGAACATCAGCAGCGCGACCCAGGCGAAACCCCTGCGGTCCTTGGGGATCACGACCGGGACGATCTGGCCGGACTCGCCGCCGCGCAGCAGCTGGCGGATCTCCGACCAGGAGGCCAGCGATTCCTTGATCTTGGAGAACTCTCTGCTCATCTTCAGGCGTCTTCCTGCGCGGCGGGCGGTACGGCGTGCGGGGCGTGCGCGGGCTCCCCATCGGTGACCTGGGCGGTTTCCCGGCCGGCGCCCTGGTCGGCGCCCTGACCGGTCTCCTGGCCCGCGTCCTGGCTGAGCAGGGCGGTGATCTCGGCCTCGCGGTCCTCGACACGGCGGCTGATCTCGGTGATCCGCGCCCGGATCGCGGCGGTGTCCGCCTCGGAGAACAGCCGGGCCTCCCCGCCGCCGACGAGCTGCCCGGCCAGGGCGAGCAGGTCGATGTCCGTCGTCTCACCGACCTGCACCACGCGGGGCAGGTGGGCGGCGACGGATTCGAGCCTGTCGAGCAGGTCCTGCTGGAAGCGGTGGTCCAGGATCTCCGGCGCCTGCGCCGCGCTCAGCGCCCTGATGTCCAGTGCCTGGGCCTCAAGCAGCGCCGCGTTGGCCTTCGCCGTCGACTCGGCCTCGACCAGCCGCTGGCCCGCCTGGGCCTTGGCCTGGTTCGAGGCGCGTTCCAGAGCGGTGTCCATCCGGGCCTGGTAGCCCGCGATCTCCGCGTGGATGGCCGAGAGCTGCTCCTGCAGCCCGGCGAGCTCCTTGACCAGGTCGCCCTCGTTCTGCTCCTTGCGCAGCTGCAGCTCGTACTCGTAGGTGTAGGCCTCCTTGGCGACCCTGATCATCTCCGGCGCCGCCAGGTCCATCCGGTACTCCTGGCTGGAGGGCTCGGCGTGGGTGATGTTCACGTCGGTGAGCCGTACGGCGGGCAGGAACTGCTGGTTGAGGCTGTCCAGCATGCCCAGGGTGCTCTCGCCGACCAGGTCGTAGATGTCCTCGGCGCGCTGGGCGTAGATGAGGGAGCGGGTCACCTCGCTGATCGCGTTCTGCAGCTTGGCCTGGAAGCCGCCGACCGAGCCGAGGACGAAGATGAACTCGGCCGGGTCCTCGATCCGGAACTGCAGGAAGAGGTCGACGCTCGCCTTGACGCCCTGCTGGGTCGGGGCCTCGCGGATGGGGGCGTTGAAGGGGTACTCACGGGTGGTGTTGACGATGTAGCTGACCCGCTTCCACGGGTTGAGCAGCGTCACCCGCCCGGGTTCGGCGATCTGGACGAGCTTGCCGAACTTGGTGATCAGCGCCTTGCAGCCCTCGGGGACCATGACGACGCTGCGCCGCCACCACAGGAACGCCGCGGCCAGCACCAGGACGGCCCAGTAGTGCGGGCCGAACAGCACCCGCGCGCCCTCGGGCAGGCCGTTGGCGATCAGGCCGACCAGGCCGAGCCCCGCCAGGACGACCAGAGGGATGACGACCCGTGCCGTGGTGCTCTTGGGGATCACCACGGGGGAGATCACGTGGACCGCCTCGCCGTTCTGGCCGCTGCCGCTGAAGCTGCGGTTGACGATCTCCCCGGCCTCGTTCAGCGAGGCGCTGCGGGCTTCGATCAGCGTGCCGACGGACGCGCCCTGCTCACGCGCGGCGAGGAAGTCGGTGGGGTTGAGCGTGAAGCCCTGTTCCCCTGCCTGTCCCGTCACCTGACCGGTGAGCTGGCCTGCGACCTGCCCGGCGATCTGGCGCAGGTCTCCGCCCTGGCCGTACGCCTGGGCGGCCGCGACCGCCGCCTGGATGGCCTCTTTTGGCCGCGACATCACACCTCCGTGGGTCTTGTCCGAAAGCCCGATATATCACGCTTTGTGATTGCCTGCAGGGATGCCAGTAAAGAACATGTGGCTTGCGGATGGCTTGACAGCCGATTGAACGGGTGCTGAACGCCGTGTTCTACGGGGCTCCCGGAGAGGGGACGGGAATGTCGGTGGGGCGTCCTACAGTGGGTGAGGTGAGGCCGGTAACAGATTTGCAGCGCAAGGTGGCCCCCTTCGAGGTCGTCACCGACATGACCCCCTCCGGCGACCAGCCGGCCGCGATCGCCGAGCTTGAGCGGCGGGTGAGGGCGGGTGACAAGGACACCGTCCTGTTGGGCGCGACGGGCACGGGCAAGACGGCCACGGTCGCCTGGCTGATCGAGCGGCTGCAGCGGCCGACCCTGGTCATCCAGCCGAACAAGACGCTCGCCGCGCAGTTCGCCAACGAGCTGCGGGGGATGCTGCCCAACAACGCGGTCGAGTACTTCGTCTCCTACTACGACTACTACCAGCCGGAGGCGTACGTCCCGCAGAGCGACACCTACATCGAGAAGGACTCCTCCATCAACGAGGAGGTCGAGCGGCTGCGCCACTCCGCGACCAACTCGCTGCTGACCCGCCGCGACACGGTCGTGGTCGCCTCGGTCTCGTGCATCTACGGCCTGGGCACCCCCCAGGAGTACGTCGACCGGATGACCGCCCTGAAGGTCGGTCAGGAGATCGAGCGCGACACGCTGCTGCGGCGCCTGGTCGACATGCACTACACCCGCAACGACCTGGCCTTCACCCGCGGCACCTTCCGGGTGCGGGGCGACACGATCGAGATCATCCCGAAGTACGAGGAGCTCGCCGTACGGATCGAGATGTTCGGTGACGAGATCGAGAAGCTGTCCACCATGCACCCGCTGACCGGTGAGGTGATCACCGAGGACGAGGAGCTCTACATCTTCCCCGCCTCCCACTACGTGGCGGGCCCCGAGCGGATGGAACGGGCCGTGCGGGACATCGAGGCCGAGCTGGCAGAGAGCCTGCAGCGGATGGAGCGCCAGGGCAAGCTCCTTGAGGCCCAGCGGCTGCGCATGCGCACCACCTACGACCTGGAGATGATGCGCCAGATCGGCACCTGCTCCGGCATCGAGAACTACTCGCGGCACATGGACGGCCGATCCCCGGGTAGCGCGCCGAACACCCTGCTCGACTACTTCCCCGAGGACTTCCTGCTGGTGCTGGACGAGTCGCACCAGACGGTCCCGCAGATCGGCGCGATGTACGAGGGGGACGCCTCCCGTAAGCGCACGCTCGTCGAGCACGGCTTCCGGCTGCCCTCCGCCCTGGACAACCGCCCGCTGAAGTGGGAGGAGTTCCTGGAGCGGATCGACCAGACGGTCTACCTCTCGGCGACGCCCGGCTCCTACGAGCTGGGCCGCTCCGGCGGCGACGTCGTCGAGCAGGTGATCAGGCCGACCGGCCTGGTCGACCCCGAGGTGGTCGTCAAACCCACGAAGTCGCAGATCGACGACCTGGTCCACGAGATCAGGACCCGCGCGGAGAAGGACGAGCGCGTCCTGGTCACCACGCTGACCAAGAAGATGTCGGAGGACCTCACCGACTACCTGCTCGAACTGGGCATCAGGGTCCGTTACCTGCACAGCGAGGTCGACACGCTGCGCCGCATCGAGCTGCTGCGCGAGCTGCGGCTGGGCGAGTACGACGTGCTGGTCGGCATCAACCTGCTCCGTGAGGGCCTGGACCTGCCGGAGGTCTCCCTGGTGGCCATCCTCGACGCCGACAAGGAGGGCTTCCTGCGCTCGGAGACCTCGCTGATCCAGACCATCGGCCGCGCGGCCCGTAACGTCTCCGGCCAGGTCCACATGTACGCCGACCGGATCACCCCCTCCATGGAGCGGGCGATCGAGGAGACCAACCGGCGCCGGGCCAAGCAGACGGCCTACAACGAGGCCAACGGCATCGACCCCCAGCCGCTCCGCAAGAAGATCGCCGACATCCTCGACTCCCTCAACCGGGAGGACGCCGACACCGCCCAGCTCCTCGGGGGCAGCGGCCGTCAGCAGTCGCGCGGCAAGGCCCCGGTCCCCGGCTTCGCGGTCAAGCAGGCCGGTCAGCACGCCAGGGCGATCGCGGGGGAGATGCCCAGGGCGCAGCTTGAGGCCCTGGTCGAGTCGCTCACCGAGCAGATGCACCAGGCGGCGGCGGACCTGCAGTTCGAGGTGGCCGCCAGGCTGCGTGACGAGATCAAGGAGCTCAAGCGCGAGGTCCGCGACATGCGCGAGGCGGGGGTCTCCTGACCCGGCCCGCCGGAACCCGGGCGGGTGCCGTACGGCCCCGCCCGCCTCGGCGGAGCCTCTCAGCGGTGGTCTGAGCGGCGCTCGTCGTCGGGGAAACGGGGCACCGCGGTGCGCCGGTAGAGCTCGTCGATCTCGTCCAGGGGGTCGGGAGCGCGGCGGCGTGCCTCGATCTCCAGGTCGGTCCGGTCCCGGATGTCGTCGATGCCGTTCGCGGAGTGCGTCATCTGGTCGTTGAGCAGGTCCGCCCGGATTCTGGCGCACGAGGTGGTCAGCTTGGCGTGGTGCTCGCGCAGACGGCCGAGGGCGGCGTGGTCGACGTAGGCGGAGTTCCGGCTGTGCCGGGCGTAGAGCGCGAGCTGGCCGTCCAGCTGGTCGGCGTGCACGCCGATCTCGGCCACCAGCCGCGGCAGGTCACCCAGTCCCCATCCGGCCTGGAGCGCCTGGTCGACGGCCTGCCGGGTCAGGGAGACCTCCTTGCGCAGGTCCAGGCGCATCCGCTCGGTCTCACCGGCCTGGCCCGGGTCCATCGCCGCCACCTGGGAGGCCACCCGCTCGGTCACCTTCCTGGCCTTCTTCGTGGCCTTCTTGCCGAGCTTGACCAGGAGGTAGACGCCCACACCTCCGGCGAGAAGGAACAGCACCATGAGCACCAGCACGATGGTGAGGAAAGTGGTGATCTTGATCACCTCCCGGCGGGGGAAACAGGTGTTTCGAGCATAGCCCGCCTGTCCGTGCACACGGGGGTTCGCGACGTGCGAGGGGCCCGACGGGACCCCGCCGTGCACCCCGCCGGTGTCCGCCTCGGGGCGCCGGGGTTCAGACGGGACTTCGCCGCAGGGCGCGGCGGCGCCGTAGGCGGCGGACGGTCCACCAGGCGAACACCGCGAGCACGGCAACCGCGATCACGACCAGGACCGGGAGGAAGATCGCGACCAGGGCCATGGCGAGAGACCCCACGTCCTCCATCGTGCTCACCACCGGTGCCCCCACCCCGGCGGTCGTGGCGTTGACCACCGGTCTGGCGGTCGCCTTCATCACGTGCACCGCGAGCGCGACGCCGATGCCGAGCACCCAGCCGGCCCAGGGGTTGTGGGTCATCCAGTCGGAGCCGTCGAGCCGGGCCGCGGCCTCGGTCGCGCTGAAGACCACGCCGCCGGACAGCGGGCGGATCACGGTCTGGATCATGTCGTTGACGCTGTCGACCACCGGGACCTTGTCAAGGACGAACTCGGCGACCAGCAGCACGCCGACGATCGCGAGCACCCAGCCGTTGGCCAGCCAGGCGAACTCCGGCTGCAGCCGCACCTGGTCGGTGAGGTTGGCGAGCAGGCCGACGACCAGCAGCGGTATGTAGGCGTTCAGCCCCGCCGCGGTGGAGAGTCCAAGGCCTGTCAGTGCCGCGAGCATCGTGCCTCCGTGGTGTCTCGGTCCTCCCATTCAACGTCCTCGGGACACCGGTGGATCCCGCCGGGTTCCGGTGCCGGGCGAAACGGCGGCGGGGGCGTGTCCGTGATGGACACGCCCCCGCCTGTTCCCGCGGGCTACTCCGAAACGGGGATCCGGAGGATTTCGCCCTTGCCGGGCGCCATGGCCTTGTCGGCCACATAGACGGCGCCGTCGGGGCCTACGGCCACGCCGAGGGGGGTGGTCAGCGTGCCGGGCTTGAGAAGCTCGGTACGGGTGCCGTCACCCTCGACGCGGTAGACGGTGGTCTTGCTCATGCCGTTGGCGGGAAGCGGTCCGGCGGACCCCAGGACGATCAGCCGCCCCTTGGCGTCGAAGGTCACGTCGGCGACCGTGGTGAAGCCGCGTGCGGCGGTGGTGACCTTGCCGTCCTTGAGACGGAGGACCCGGGCCGCCCCCTCGGGGTTGGGGAATCCGCCGTGCTCGGCGACGTAGTAGGCGCCGTCGGGGCCCTTGGCGATGCCCATCGGCACCGACTGCATCGGAATCTTGCTGCCCTTGGGCATCTTGAGCGCCGGGGGAGCGGCGACGGACCTGGCGTGCAGGACCGCCTCGGTGCTGACCCTGCCCTTGCGGTCGACCCGCAGCACGGAGTTGCCGCCGGTGTCGGTGACCAGCGCGCCGCCGCCGGGCAGCGGGGCGAGGCCGAACGGGTAGGAGTCCACGGCGCTGCCCTTGTCCTTGCGGTCCGGGTTGTGCCTGGTCTCGTGGGCGGCCAGGTCGGCGAAGGACAGCCGCCTGCCCTTGGTGGAGAGGGTCAGCAGCGTGCCCAGGGTCCTGGCCTTGGGGCCGAGCTTGGCACGGAAGGCGGTGTCGCCGGAGAAACCGACGGTCACCAGCAGGTCGCCCTTGGGGGTGAACGCCACGTCGTGCGGGCCGAGGGCGAACGGGCCGCTGGCAGCCGAGGGCAGGCCGCCGACCAGCACGGAGGTCTTGCCGTCCTTCAGGACGCTGATCCGCCCGGTCAGGCCGAAGCACATCTTCTCCGCCTTCTCCCCCTTCTTGGCGGGGGTCATGGCGCACTTGACCTTGCCGCCGTGACCGGACTCGGCGATGTAGAGGGCACCGTCGGGACCGAAGGAGATGCCGCGCGGGCTGTCGAGGCCCTTGGCGACGACCTCGGGCGCGCCGCCGTCCGCCCGTGCCGCCGTCACCGGACCGGCCGTCACGGCCAGTGCCGCGACTCCTCCTGTGGCAGCAGCGAGCAGCCTGCGGCCGATACGAACTCCGCTCAACGCAATCCCCTCCACGATCCCCGCCATATCCGTCAAGCCGGGGCGAACACCCGGAAAGCTACGAGCTTCTTCGGGTCGCTCACAAGGAAAAAACGCCACAATCCACCCTGCTGTGCGGCGATTTCCCCCGGGCGGGTGACCGTCCCTCCGCCTCCCGGCGGACGACCCCGCAGGCGCCTCTCAGCCGACGGCCGACGGACCGGCCCCGGGCGCGGGGGTCACGGCGGTGTCGAGCCCGCCGGCGCGGCCGACGCGCCGAGGGCCCGGTCCGCGGCCACGGTCCCGGCACGGCCGGCCGAGGTGCCGTCCAGGTGGGGCGGCAACCATCCCCGCCCCGGCACGTGGTGGCGCACGACCCGGGCGGGCACCCCGGCGATCACGCTGTGGTCGGGGAACTCGCCGCGGACCACGGCGCCGCCCGCGACCACGCACTGCCTGCCGATCCTGGTCCCCGGCAGGATGATCGCGCCGGTGCCGAGCCAGGAGCCCGAACCGATGACCACCGGGTTGTTGCGCGGCCACTGACGGCCGATCGGCGTCTCCGGGTCGTCGTAGACGTGGTTCTGGTCGGTGATGTACACGTAGGGGCCGGTGAAGACATGGTCGCCGATGTCGATCGACTGGTGTCCCACGATGTGGCTGCCCCTGCCGATCGAGCAGCTCTCGCCGATCCGCACGATCGAGACGGGGCCGAGGTCGACGCCGGGGCCCATGCCCGCGGAGATCGACACCCGCTCGCCGACCAGGGTGTGGGCGCCGATCTCGATCCAGGCCTCGCCGAAGACGGCCCCCATGGGGAAGGCGAGGCACGCGCCCTCGCCGATGCGGCGGAAGCGGTAGCCCGCGGGGCTGGTGGCGCTCACCGCGCCCACGGTGCGGACCGCGGACCAGACACGGTGCACAAGGCTGCCCATGGCACGCCGTACCACACCACGAAGTGACATAGCGGCCCAAGGTACCGTCAGGTCATATGACGGCGAAATGCGGGTCAGGGGATGTACGGGCCGATCACGGGAACCGTTTGATATTCTGAGAGCCCGTGGACATGTAGGCCGTCAGCAGGACGCGCCGACTGATCTATGACGACCACGGGAGACTCCTTGCGCAGCGCCGCACACACCAAGCATCTGTTCGTCACCGGCGGCGTCGCCTCCAGCCTCGGCAAGGGACTGACGGCCTCCAGCCTCGGCCGCCTCCTGAAGCTGCGGGGCCTGCGGGTCACCATGCAGAAGCTCGACCCCTACCTCAACGTGGACCCCGGGACGATGAACCCGTTCCAGCACGGCGAGGTCTTCGTGACCGACGACGGAGCCGAGACCGACCTCGACGTCGGCCACTACGAGCGCTTCCTCGACACCGAGCTGCACGGCTCCGCCAACGTCACCACCGGCCAGGTCTACTCCAACGTCATCGCCAAGGAACGCCGTGGCGAGTACCTCGGCGACACCGTCCAGGTCATTCCGCACATCACCAACGAGATCAAGGACCGCATCCGGGCCATGGCGGGCCCCGACGTCGACGTGGTCATCACCGAGGTCGGCGGCACCGTCGGCGACATCGAGTCGCTGCCCTTCCTTGAGGCGGTCCGCCAGGTCCGCCACGAGGTGGGCCGGGACAACGTCTTCTTCCTGCACGTGTCGCTGCTGCCGTACATCGGGCCGAGCGGCGAGCTGAAGACCAAGCCGACGCAGCACTCGGTCGCCGCGCTGCGCAGCATCGGCATCCAGCCCGACGCGATCGTGTGCCGCTCCGACCGGCCGATCACCAACTCCCTCAAGCGCAAGATCAGCCTCATGTGCGACGTCGACGAGGACGCGGTCGTCTCCGCCGTCGACGCGTCGAGCATCTACGACATCCCCAGGGTGCTGCACTCCGAGGGCCTGGACGCCTACGTGGTGCGCCGCCTCGGCCTGCCCTTCCGCGACGTCGACTGGAAGGAGTGGGAGCAGCTCCTTCGCCGGGTGCACCGCCCGGCGAAGGAGGTCACGATCGCCCTCGTCGGCAAGTACATCGACCTGCCCGACGCCTACCTGTCGGTCACCGAGGCGCTGCGCGCGGGCGGCTTCGCCAACGACGCCCGCGTCAACATCCGCTGGGTCAAGAGCGACGACTGCGAGACCCCCGAGGGCGCGGCCCGTGAGCTCGACGGCGTCGACGGTGTGCTGATCCCCGGCGGATTCGGTGTGCGCGGCATCGAGGGCAAGCTGGGCGCCGTACGGCACGCGAGAGAGACCAAGATCCCGCTGCTCGGCATCTGCCTGGGCATGCAGTGCATGGTCATCGAGGCCGCCCGCAACCTTGCGGGCGTCGAGGACGCGGGCAGCACCGAGTTCGACCCCGAGACCACCCACCCGGTCATCTCGACCATGGCCGACCAGGAGGACGTCGTCTCCGGCGAGCGCGACATGGGCGGCACCATGCGCCTCGGCCTGTACCCCGCCAAACTCTCCGAGGGCTCCCTGGCCCGCCAGCTGTACGGCATGGCCAAGGTCGAGGAGCGCCACCGGCACCGCTACGAGGTCAACAACTCCTACCGCGAGCAGCTTGAGAAGATCGGCATGGTCTTCTCCGGGCTCTCGCCGGACGGCCGTCTCGTGGAGTACGCCGAGCTTCCCGTCGACGTGCACCCGTTCTTCATCGGCACCCAGGCGCACCCCGAGTTCCGTTCCCGCCCCACCCGCCCGCACCCCCTGTTCAAGGGTTTGATCGGGGCGGCCCTGACCTACGCCGACATCCGCGGCACCGCGGCCAAGGCGGGCAGGAGCAAGTGAGCGACACCGTCAAGGCCCTGAACGCCGGGGACGTCGTGGACGTCCCCGAGGAGTGGAAGGTCGTCTCCTCGGTCAGGCACTTCAGCGGGCGCGTCATCACCGTGGTGACCGACGCCGTGGTCATGCCGGACGGAGAGGTCGTCAACCGTGACTACGCGCTCCACCCCGGCTCCGTCGCGGTGGTCGCGCTCGACGACCAGGACCGTGTGCTGCTGCTCAGGCAGTACCGCCACGCGGCCGGGCACCTGCTGTGGGAACTGCCCGCGGGCCTGCGGGACGTCGAGGACGAGCCGCTGCAGGAGGCGGCAGCCAGGGAGCTGGCAGAGGAGGCGGGCTACCGGGCACGGACCTGGCACACCCTGGTCGACGCCTTCACCTCGCCCGGGATGACGGGGGAGCGGACCAGGATCTTCCTGGCCAGAGACCTCAGCCTCATCCCCGAGGGGGAGTTCGACTTCGTCGGACGACACGAGGAGTCCGACATGCCGGTGGTCTGGATCCCCCTGTCAGACGCGGTTCGCCGTGCCCTGGCGGGAATGATCCACAATTCCCAAGCCGTGGCCGGTATTCTCGCCGCATACGCCGCTTCGGCGGATGCTTTCGCCTCGCTGCGGCCCGCCGACGCACCGGAGGCATGACAGGAGGAGCCCTGAGCGAGACGGAGGTCGTCCTGGCCAGCTACCTCGCCCACCTGGCGGTGGAGCGGGGCCTGGCGGCCAACACCCTGGCCTCCTACCGTCGTGACCTCCTTCGATACCTGGAACACCTGAGGAACCGCGGCCGCGCCACCTTCGGCGAGGTCGCGGAGGCCGACGTCGCCGCCTTCCTCACCGCGCTGCGGGAGGGAGACGAGGAGCATCGGGCGCTCGTGGACAGCTCGACGGCGCGCGCGGTCTCCTCGGTGCGGGGTCTGCACCGCTTCGCCCTGCGTCAGGGCGTCTGCGACCACGACCCCACCCGCAGGGTGCGTCCGCCGCGCCAGCTCAGGCGCCTGCCCAAGGCGATCAGCGTGGACGAGGTCGAGCGTCTGATCGCGGCCTCGGGTCCGGAGGGGGCGCCGCTCACGATGCGCAACCGGGCGCTGCTCGAACTGCTGTACGGCACGGGCGCCCGCATCTCCGAGGCGGTCGGGCTCGCGGTCGAGGACGTCGACCTGAGCCCGGCCAGCCAGCGGGTGAGGCTGCGGGGCAAGGGCGGACACTCCCGTTTGGTGCCACTCGGCCGTTTCGCCAGGGAGGCGCTCAGGGTCTACCTCACCCGCGCCCGTCCCGGCATCGCCGCCCACGGCAGGGGTGGTTCGGGGCTCTTCCTCAACGCCAGAGGCGGAAGGCTCACCCGGCAGGGGGCCTGGGAGGTGCTGCAGGCGGCGGCCGAACGCGGAGGGCTGGCGGGAATCTCCCCCCATATCTTGCGACATTCGTTCGCAACACACCTCCTGGACGGGGGCGCGGACGTTAGGGTGGTTCAGGAACTACTCGGCCACGCCTCGGTGACCACCACCCAGGTGTACACCCTGGTCACGGTCGACAAACTCCGTGAGGCCTGTGCCGCCGCGCATCCGCGCGTGCGGCATTGACCTTTGTCGTGTCCGGGCGTGCCGCCTTGCCGCATACGTGTTGACGCCATAGTGTCCGTCCGGACGGTCCGGTTCGAGGCCGTCAGGGAGGTTCGACTGGTGACTGTGACCACCGACGGTTCTGGCCGGGGGACGGCCCCTGGAAACCCCGAGAATCCATGGGGGGACACCAAGACCACCGGCACCCCCCGGAGCGGGGGCGTTCTCGGCCCCACCGGGCGGCCTCGCCCGGTGTTCCCCGACCCATCCCCTCGTACGGTGCACGGACCGGCGCGCGTCGTGGCCATGGTCAACCAGAAGGGCGGCGTCGGCAAGACGACCACGACCATCAACCTGGGCGCGGCGCTGGCCGAGGCAGGGCTGAGGGTGCTGCTGGTCGACTTCGACCCGCAGGGCGCCCTGTCCGTCGGCCTCGGCATCAACCCCCACCAGCTCGATCTGACGGTCTACAACCTCCTCATGGAGCCGCAGATCACCGCCAGGGACGTGCTGATGGAGACCGGCGTCGAGGGCATGGACCTGCTGCCGAGCAACATCGACCTGTCGGCGGCCGAGGTCCAGCTCGTCACCGAGGTCGCCCGCGAGCAGGTGCTCGGCAGGGTGATCAAGCCCCTGCTGCCCGAGTACGACGTCTGCCTGATCGACTGCCAGCCGTCCCTGGGTCTGCTCACGATCAACGCGCTGGCCTGCGCGCACGGCGTCATGGTGCCGCTGGAGTGCGAGTTCTTCGCCCTGCGTGGTGTCGCGCTGCTGATGGACACCATCATCAAGGTCCAGCAGCGCATCAACGAGGACCTGGTCATCGAGGGCCTGCTCGCCACCATGTACGACGCGCGCACCCTGCACGGCCGTGAGGTGCTCGCCCGGGTGGTCGAGGCGTTCGACGAGAAGGTCTACCACACGGTGATCAACCGGACGGTCCGCTTCCCCGACGCCACGGTCGCCGGAGAGCCCATCACCAGCTTCGACCCCTCCTCACTCGGCGCGAGCGCCTACCGGGAGCTGGCCCGCGAGGTCCTCGCCAGGTGGAACGCCGAGTAACCACCCCTCACCCGCGGTGACCGGGGTCCCGGTGCGGGACAATGACGGGATGACCGAGCAGGCACAGACGGCCGACGACACCTTCAGAGTGCACCTGGAGGTCTTCGAGGGTCCCTTCGACCTGCTGCTCGGCCTGATCTCCAAGCACAAGCTGGACATCACCGAGGTCTCGCTCAGCAAGGTCACCGACGAGTTCATCGCCCACATCCGGGCCAGGGGCCCCGAATGGGACCTCGACCAGACGAGCCACTTCCTCCTCGTGGCCGCGACCCTGCTCGACCTCAAGGCGGCGAGGCTGCTGCCCTCGGGAGAGGTCGACGACGAGGAGGACCTCGCGCTCCTTGAGGCCAGGGACCTGCTGTTCGCCCGCCTCCTGCAGTACCGCGCCTACAAGGAGGTCGTGAAGGTCTTCTCCTCCCGGATGGCGGAGGAGGCCCTGCGCTTCCCCAGGATCGTGCCGATGGAGGCGAGGTTCGCCAACCTGCTGCCCACGCTGGTCCTCGGCGTCGGCCCAGAACGGCTGGCGGAGCTGGCCCGGCGCGCCTTCGCACCCAGGGTTCCCCCCGCGGTCTCCGTCGCCCACATCTACCAACCGCTCGCCAATGTCCGCGAACAGGCGGCTATCCTTGTCCAGCGGCTGCGGCGCATGCGCCGGGCGACCTTCCGCGCTCTCACCTCCGACTGCACGGGCACCTTCGAGGTTGTCGCTCGTTTCCTGGCCGTCCTGGAGCTCTACCGGGAGGCGGCGGTCTCCTTCGAGCAGGTCGAGCCCCTCGGCGAGCTGCATGTGACCTGGACCGGCAGTGACGACGGTGATGTGACCGTCGCCGACGACTACGACGCGAGCGCGGGTAAGGAGCCCTCCGATGACCGATGAGGCGTCCGGCCCCGGCCTGCGCGCCGGGCTTGAGGCGATCCTGCTCGTGGTCGACGAGCCGGTCGCCGAGACGATCCTCGCCCAGGCGCTGGAACGGCCCGTTCCCGAGATCTCCGCCGCGCTTCGGGCGCTGGCGGCGGAATACACGGCCCAGGGCCGGGGTTTTGACCTGAGAGAGGTCGCGGGCGGCTGGCGGTTCTACACGCGGGCCGGATGCGCGGCCCTTGTCGAACGGTTCGTCCGTGACGGCCAGCAGGCGCGGCTCACCCAGGCGGCGCTTGAGACGCTGGCCGTGGTCGCCTACCGCCAGCCGGTCAGCCGGGCCAGGGTGGCGGCCATCCGAGGGGTCAACAGCGACGGCGTCATGCGCACGCTGGTGGCCAGGGGGCTGGTCGAGGAGGCCGGCACCGATCCGGAGGGGCAGGCGTTGCTCTACCGGACGACTTCATATTTCCTTGAGCGGATGGGCCTGCGGGAGCTCGAAGAGCTTCCGGAACTCGCGCCCTTCCTGCCAGACGACGTGGAAAACCTAGAGGAGCAGAAGCAGTGAACAGCAGGCGTGGTACCCCGTCCGGTGATGGACGCGGTCGAGGCCGTGGCGGCGCCCCGCGCGGTGGCGGCTACCGCGGGAGCGGCGACTCCAGAGGCGGATCGCAGGGCGGTTTCCGCCCGGACGCCTCCCGAGGCGCCTCCCGTGGCGGTCCCCGGAGCGACGATCGCGGTGGTTTCCGCGCCGATCGCGGCGGGTTCCGTTCCGAGGGCCCGCGTCGCGATGATCGGGGTGGCTTCCGCTCCGAGGACCGTGGCGGCTTCCGCGCGGAGCGCGGCGGGTCACGCGGCGGGTTCCAGTCCGACGAGCGCGGCGGCTCACGCGGCCGGTACGGCAGGCCGGAGGGCGGTTTCCGGCAGGATTCCCCTCGTCGTGATGACCGGGGTGGGTTCCGTTCCGAGGACCGTGGTGGGTTCCGTTCTGAGGGTCCGCGTCGTGATGACCGGGGCGGTTTCCGTTCCGAGGACCGGGGTGGGTTCCGTTCTGAGGGTCCGCGTCGTGATGACCGGGGCGGTTTCCGCTCTGAAGACCGTGGTGGGTTCCGTTCTGAGGGTCCGCGTCGTGACGATCGGGGTGGGTTCCGTTCTGAGGGTCCGCGTCGTGACGATCGGGGTGGGTTCCGTTCTGAGGGTCCCCGTCGCGATGACCGTGGTGGGTTCTCCGACGAGCGCGGCGGCTCGCGCGGCCGGTACGGCAGGCCGGAGGGCGGTCCGAGGGAGAACCGCGGTGGCGGTTCCCGAGGTCGTTACGGCAAGACCGGCCGTGGCGCGGAGGTCCGTACGATCGGCGGCGGCCGGGCCGACTCCTACGGCGAGCGCCGTCCCGCGCCCGCCAAGGGCGCCTCGGCGAAGGACCGGCAGGGCCAGAAGCCCGCTCTGCGGCCCGGGGGGATCGAGAACGACCGGTTCAAGACCGCCCGCCAGCCCAAGCGCGACTTCGACTTCTACGACTCCGACTACGTCGACGAGCGCGACACCACCGAGGTCCCCGGCGGTGTGCGGCTGCAGAAGGTCCTCGCCCAGGCGGGCGTCGCAAGCCGCAGGGCGTGCGAGGAGATGATCGGCGCGGGCAGGGTGACGGTCGACGGCCAGACCGTCCGCCGTTTCGGCGCCAGGGTCGACCCCGCCAAGCAGGTCATCCACGTGGACGGCAAGCGTCTGCCGACGATGCCCGACCTCGTCTACCTCGCCATCAACAAGCCGCTCGGCGTCGTCAGCACCATGTCCGACCCCGACGGCCGCCCCTCGCTGGCCGACTACGTGGCCGACCGCACCGAGCGGCTGTTCCACGTGGGCCGTCTCGACACCGAGACCGAGGGCCTCATCCTGCTCACCAACGACGGGGAACTGGCCAACCGGCTCACCCACCCCAGCTACGGCGTGCAGAAGAAGTACTGGGCGAAGGTGCCGGGCAGGATCGAGCGTGACCTGGGCCACCGCCTGAAGAAGGGCGTCGAGCTTGAGGACGGCATCGCCAAGGCCGACTCCTTCAGCATCGTCCAGGAGCACGGCCAGCAGGCCCTGGTGGAGATCGTCCTGCACGAGGGGCGCAAGCACATCGTCCGCCGCATGCTGGAGGAGGTCGGGCACCCGGTCATCGACCTGGCCCGTATCGAGTTCGGCCCGGTCAAACTCGGCAGGCTCAAGCCGGGGACGATCCGCGCGCTGACCCTCAAGGAGGTCGGGGAACTCTACGCCGCCGTGGGTCTGTGACCCGAGGCCGGTAACCTTCCCCGACATACACGTTCAGGACACGAAGGAGCGACGATGGTGCGGGCGATCCGCGGGGCGGTCCAGGTCGACGCGAACGACAGGGACGCGATCCTGGCCGGGGTGACCGAGCTGGTCACGGAGGTGATGGGACGCAACAGGCTCACCACCGACGACGTGATCAGTGTGATCTTCACCGCGACGCCCGACCTGAACGCCGAGTTCCCCGCCCTGGCGGCACGCAAGCTCGGCTTTCACGACGTCCCGTTGATCTGCGCCTCGGAGATCGACGTCCCGGGCGCGCTGCCCCGCGTCGTACGGCTGATGGCGCACGTGGAGACCGACCGGCCGCGTCAGGAGATCCACCATGTCTACCTGCACGGCGCGGCGGCCCTGCGGGTCGACATCGCCCAGTGACCCCCGTCCAAGCGTCACGCCGGAGGAGTGCGTGTGAACGGCCTTGAGAGCGTCCTCGTCGTCGGCACGGGCCTGATCGGTACCTCGGTCGCCCTCGCCCTGCGCGGCCACGACGTCCCCGTCCACCTGGCCGACCGCGACGCGGGAGCCGTACGGCTGGCGCGGGAACTCGGCGCGGGCGTCGAGTGGGACGGGCGGCGGGTCGGGCTCGCGGTCGTCGCGGTCCCGCCGCACCTCGTCGCCGACCAGATCGCCCGTCTGCAGCGGGAGGGCGCGGCGCGCTTCTACACCGACGTGGCCAGCGTCAAGCGGCTGCCGATCGAGGGAGCGGCGGCGCTCGGCTGCGACCTGAGCACCTACGCGCCGGGGCACCCCCTGGCGGGCAGGGAGCGCTCGGGCCCGGCGGCGGCCAGGGCCGACCTGTTCCTGGGCAGGCCGTGGGCGCTGTGCCCGACGGAGGAGACCTCGCCCGACGCGGTCGAGGCTCTGCGCGGCCTGATCAAGCTCTGCGGCGGCGAGGCCGTCGAGGTCGGCGCGGACGAGCACGACAGGGCCGTCGCGGTCGTCTCGCACGCCCCGCACGTGGCCGCCTCCGCGGTGGCCGCCAGGCTCGCCGAAGCCTCCGGGACCGCGCTCGGCCTGGCCGGTCAGGGGGTCCGTGACGTCACCCGCATCGCGGCGGGGGACCCGGCGCTGTGGACCGGCATCCTGTCGGGCAACGCGCTGCCGGTCGCCGACGTGCTCGAGGCGATCGCGGACGATCTGGCCACCGCCGCCGCCGCGCTGCGCGCCGCCGCAGCCCCGGCGGACGGGAACGCCGGCATGGACGGCGTCACCGGCCTGCTGCGCCGCGGTGTGGTGGGCACGACCAGGATTCCCGGCAAGCACGGCGGTCCCGCGCGTGCCTACGCGAGCGTCCAGGTCGTCATCGGCGACCGCCCCGGAGAGCTGGCCCGGCTGTTCCAGGTGGCCGAGGCGGCGGGTGTCAACATCGAGGACGTCCGCCTTGAGCACACCCCGGGGCTGCCCCTGGGCGCCGCCGAACTGCAGGTCCAGCCGGAGGCCGTACCGGCCCTGTCGGAGGCGTTGCGGGCGGGCGGCTGGCAGCTTCCCTAGAAGCGGTCCCCGCGGCCCGTTCACGGCGGCCGCGGGTCGTCCGATGCGCGATCGCCTCGCCGTTCCCGGTAGCCTCGTACGGACAACTGAAGCGGGCTGCAAGGGAGAGGCGTCGTGACCGGACTGGTCGTCGCGATGGACGGTCCTTCGGGGTCGGGCAAGTCGAGCGCGTCGCGCGGGGTCGCGCGGGCGCTCGGGCTGCGTTATCTCGACACCGGGGCGATGTACCGGGCGATCACATGGTGGATGCTCCAGCAGGGCGTCGATCTCTCCGACCAGGAGGCGATCGCCGCCAGGGCGCTCGGCCCGGTGCTGACGCTCGGCACCGACCCGGACGCCCCCTCGGTCGCCGTGGACGGCGCCGATGTGGCGGCTCCCATCCGCACCGCCGAGGTCACCGCGGCCGTCTCCGCGGTCAGCGCGGTGCCCGAGGTGCGGCGCAGGCTGGTGGCCGAGCAGCGTGAGATCATCGGCGAGGGTGGCATCGTCGTCGAGGGCCGCGACATCGGCACGGTCGTCGTCCCGGACGCCCCGGTCAAGATCTATCTGACCGCGAGCGCCGACGCCAGGGCGCTGCGCCGTACGGCGGAGCTGGCGGGCACCACGGTGCAGGCGCAGAAGGCCGCGATGGCCAGGCGCGACACCCTGGACTCCACACGCAAGGCGGACCCGCTCGCGATGGCGGCCGACGCCGTAGAACTCGACACAACGGCGCTCAACCTCGACGAGGTCGTCGCCGAGATCCTGCGTTTGATTAAGGAAAAGACGTGACAGGGGAATTCGAAGAAGACAGCGGCTGGATCGACGCGGGGCCGGTCGATTCAGGTACCGGGGAAGGCTCAGAGGAGGACTGGCAGGACGCCGGTCCTCAGCCGGTCGTCGCCGTGGTCGGGCGCCCCAATGTGGGCAAGTCCACGCTGGTCAACCGGATCATCGGCCGCCGTGAGGCGGTCGTTGAGGACGTACCGGGCGTGACCCGGGACCGGGTCACCTACGACGCCACCTGGCGTGGACGGCGCTTCACGGTCGTCGACACCGGAGGCTGGGACCCGGACGCGACCGGTATGGCGCTGAGGATCGCCGAGCAGGCGCAGGTGGCCGCGGAGCTGGCCGACGTGATCCTGTTCGTGGTCGACGCGACGGTCGGCGTGACCGACGCCGACGAGATCGTCGGGCACGTGCTGCGCTCCTCGGGCAAGCCGGTGATCCTCGCCGCGAACAAGGTCGACAACCAGCAGATGGAGCTTGAGGCCGCCGGGCTGTGGTCCCTCGGCCTGGGCGAGCCCCACCCGGTCTCGGCTCTGCACGGCCGGTCGAGCGGTGACCTGCTCGACGTGGTCCTCGACAGCCTGCCCGAGACGCCGCCGCAGCGCTTCGGCGAGGAGCGGGGACCGCGCAGGGTGGCCCTGCTCGGCAAGCCGAACGTGGGCAAGTCCTCGCTGCTGAACAAGCTGGCGGGGGAGGAGCGCGTCCTGGTCGACCCGATGGCGGGCACCACCCGCGATCCGGTCGACGAGCTGATCCAGCTGGGCGGCAAGACCTGGCGTTTCGTGGACACCGCGGGCATCCGCAGGCGTGACCGCGAGCTGAAGGGCGCCGACTTCTACGCCAGCATGCGCACCAGGTCGGCCCTGGAGCGCTCCGAGATCGCGGTCGTGCTCATCGACGCCAGTGAGACGCTGACCGAGCAGGACCTGCGGATCATCTCCCTGGTGATCGAGTCGGGGCGGGCCATGGTCGTGGCGTTCAACAAGTGGGACCTGCTCGACGAGGACCGCCGCTACTACCTGGAGAAGGAGATCGACCGTCAGCTCGTCCGCGTTCCGTGGGCGCTGCGGGTCAACATCTCCGCCAAGACCGGCTGGCACGTGGACAGGCTCGTCCCCGCTCTGGAGAAGGCGCTGGAGTCCTGGTCGACCCGGGTGCCGACCGCCCGCCTCAACGCCTTCCTCACCGAGCTGGTCGCGGCGACCCCGCCCCCCGTCAGGGGCGGCAAGCAGCCCAAGATCCTCTTCGCCACCCAGGCGACGACCGAGCCGCCCAGGTTCGTGCTGTTCACCTCAGGCTTCCTTGAGGAGACCTACCGCCGGTTCATCGAGCGCAGGATCCGTGAGGAGTTCGGCTTCGCGGGCTCCCCGATCGAGGTCACGATGAAGATCAGAGAGAAGCGGCAGGGCCAGAAGAAGAAGTGACCCGTTCACCGGGTACGGCGCGCCGTACCCGGTGAACGGACTCAGCGCAGGCTCTTGAGGTGGGTCACGACCGGGCTGTAGGCGGCTTCGAGCTCCCGCAGCTGGTCGTCGGTCAGCAGGTCGATGAAGTGCTGCCGTACGCTGGCCACGTGATGCGGGGCGACCTGCTGGATCGTGGCCCAGCCGTGCTCGGTGAGCACCGCGAAGGTGCCGCGCCTGTCGTCGACGCAGGTCTCCCTGGCGACCAGTCCGGCCGCCTCCATCCGGGAGATCTGGTGGGACAGGCGGCTGCGGGACTGGATCGTGGCGTCGGCGAGGTCGCTCATGCGCATCCGGTGGCCCGGGCTCTCCGAGAGGTTGACCAGGATCTCGTAGTCGTTCACCGAAAGCCCGAAGGTCTGCAGGTCACGATCGAGGCGGTGCTCAAGTAGTTTGTGCGCGGCCAGATGAGCACGCCAGGCCCGCTGCTCCATCGTGGAGAGCCAGCGGGGCTCCTCGTCGTTCACTGCTGCTATCACCCGTTCCTCGCTCGTCGTGCTGGAGGCCGCCACGGGTTGGCCGTTTCGCCCGCCGTGCCGTGATCGCTCCTGGCTCATAGAGCAGAACTTACCTCAGACGGTGGTTACGACCTCCTCGTAGGTCAGGCGGGGAAGGCGGTCGAACCAGGCGTCAGGGCCGGGCCTGCCGATGTTGACGACCGCCAGCACGGTGTGGGCCTCGTCGAGGAACTCCTTGTCGACGCCGGCGGCGTCGTAGCCCGCCATCGGGCCCGCGGCGAGACCCGCCGCGCGTACGCCCAGGATGAAGTAGCCGACCTGCAGCGCCGCGTTGAACGTCGCGGTGCGGGAGCGCAGCGCCTCGTCGGCGGCGAAGGCGTCCCTGGCCTGCGGCCGGTGCGGGAAGACCTTGGGCAACTCCTCGTGGAAGTCGAGGTCGGCGGCGAGGATGGCGACCAGCGGGGCGGCCGCGGTCTTGGCCTGGTTGCCCGGCGCCATCAGGCGGACCAGGCGTTCCCGGGCCTGCGGCGAGCGCACCAGGACGACTCGCAGCGGCTGCTGGTTCATCGCGGTGGGGGCGTACTTGACCAGGTCGTAGATCGCTCGCACCTGTTCGTCGCTCACCGGTTCCGTGGTGAAGGTGTTGGCCGTACGGGCCTCACGGAAGAGCAGGTCCTGGGCCTCGGGAGAGAGCACGAGCGACATGTTTCACCCCTTGTGGGTTATATGCACGGTTTCTAGCGTTCTCTGCCGTCAACATAGGTGAAGATTCAACTATTCCACGGTGGGCAGGAGACGTGCGTCACGACCGGACGGCGGGGAGGAGGTGAAGAGTGGAGGACAAGCAGGAGAGCCTCGGCACGGTGATCGTCGCGGGGCTGGCCAACCTCGCCATCGCCGTGGCCAAGCTGGTGGCGGGACTGGTCAGCGGCTCCTCGGCGATGCTGTCCGAGGCCGCGCACTCGGCCGCGGACACGGTCACCGAGGTCCTGCTGTTCATCGCGGTGCGCAGGGCCGGACGCCCCGCGGACGCCCGCCACCCCTTCGGGTACGGCATGGCGGGCTTCTTCTGGGCGCTCATGGCCGCCTTCGCCACCCTCATCGGCGGAGCCGGGTTCTCGATCACCCATGGCGTGCACGAGATCGCCCACGGCGAGGAACTGGCCGACCTGAGGCTCTCCTACCTGGTCCTGGCGATCGCCTTCGTCGTCGAGGGGATCTCCCTCCTCAAGGCCCTGTCGCAGGTGCGCGGGCAGGCCAGGAGACTGCGGGTCAGCCCGGGGCGCTACGTCGCCAGGACCCCGGACACCGCGCTCAAGGCCGTCGTCTTCGAGGACGCCGCCGCGCTGGTCGGCCTGCTGATCGCCGCGGCCGGACTGCTCGGCTACCAGGTGACCGGATCCTCCCTGTGGGACGGCGCCGCCTCCGTGGTGATCGGCCTGCTGCTCCTGGGCGTGGCGCTCAACCTCATCCGCGCCAACGCCTCCCTGCTGATCGGCCAGTCGGCACCGGCACGGGTCGAGCGGGAGATCAGGGCCGAACTGCTCGCGATGCCCGAGGTCGAGGCGGTGGTCGAGCTGCTGACCATGATGCTGGGCCCCGATGAGATCATGGTCGCCGCCCGGGTGGACTTCGTCGACGAGAGCACGGCGGGCGCGCTCGAACGCGCCGCGGACCGGGTCGAGCGCACGCTCGCCGAACGCTTCCCGGCCATCTCACAGGTCTTCCTCGACCCGACTCCCGGGGAACAGGCCAAACGTGGCCGGGCGGTCGGTGACGACGCTGACCGCGACGCCTGAGGCGGTGCGCCACTCCAGCAGGTGCCTGCCCTCCCACTCCAGGCGCCGCCGTCCGTCCCCGGCGCCGTCGAGGGGAAGCGCGGACAGGTCGGCCGAGCGCAGGCCGTCGAGAGCGAGTTCCCCGCGCTTGATGAGGGCCTCCTTGCGGACCCACAGACGGATCAGCGACTCGTTGTCGGCGACCAGGGCCCTTTCTGCGGGGGACAGCGCCTGTGCCGCCAGGGACTCCTCAAACGGGCCCCCGGGCACCCGCTCGGCGTCGACGCCGATCCGCCCCGGGCCCGCCGCCGCGCACACGTACCCCCCGGTGTGGGAGAGGCTGACGCCGAGCTCGGGGAACTCCGCCAGGGACGGCCTGCCGTGCCCCGGGCCACAGCGGTCGCAGTGCTGCAGCAGCGTCAGCTCCTCCTCGGGCACTCCGGTCACCCGGGCGGCGCAGCGCCGTACCAGGAGGTGGGCGGCCACGAAGTCGCGGCGGTGGGCCTCCTTGAGGAAGCGCGCCGCCCGCTCCCGCTCCACCTCGGTGAGCAGGTCCAGCGCGGCGGGGGAGTAGATCTCGTCGGTCGGACCGGCCAGCACCAGGCAATCAGGCATCCGCCCAGACTAGGGCCCGTCCGGGCGGCGGGTCGTGGGTGCCTGGGTCAGGAGAGGAGCCCGGCCATCCACTCCTCGATCTCGTCCGGGCGGCGGGGCAGCCCGGAGGACATCAGGCGGGCGCCGTCGGCGGTGATGACGAGGTCGTCCTCGATGCGCACGCCGATGCCGCGCAGTTCGGGAGGAAGGGTCAGGTCGTCGGGCTGGAGGTAGAGGCCGGGTTCGACGGTGAGCACCTGCCCCTCCGCGAGCACGCCGTCCAGGTAGGTCTCGGCACGGGCCTTGGCGCAGTCGTGCAGATCGATACCGAGCATGTGGCCGCTGCTGCACAGCGTGTAGCGGCGGTACAGGCCGCTGCCGGGTTCCAGGGCCTCGTCGGCGCCGATCTTCAGCACTCCCCAGTCGTGCAGCCCCTCGGCGATGACCCGCATGGCCGCCATGTGGAAGTCACGGAACCTGGCGCCGGGGCGCAGGGTGGAGATCGCCGCGTCCTGCGCCTGCAGGACCAGCTCGTAGACCTGCCGCTGGACCGGGCTGAAACGGCCGGAGAGCGGCAGGGTCCTGGTGATGTCGGCGGTGTAGAGGGAGTCGGTCTCGACGCCGGCGTCCAGCAGGAGCAGGTCGTCGCCGTTCAGGGCGCCGTCGTTGCGGATCCAGTGCAGAACGCACGCGTGCGCGCCGGAGGCCACGATGCTGTCGTAGCCGACGGCGTTGCCTTCGAGACGGGAGCGGAGCCCGAAGACCCCCTCCAGGTAGCGCTCGCCGCGCCGGTGCCGCATCGCCTGGGGGAGCGCCCTGACCACGTCCTCGAAGCCGCGGACGGTCGCCTCGACGGAGAACTGGAGCTCGGCGACCTCCCACTCGTCCTTGATCAGCCGCATCTCGGACAGGAACGTCTCAAGCTCCGCGTCGCCCTCGTGCGGGGAGACCAGGGCGTCGACGGAGGCGTCGATCCCGCGCAGCACCCTGGCGGGCCCGGTGAGCGCTTCGCCGAGGCGATCGATCGGCGCGCAGTCGATCAGGTAGAGCGACTCGGCCTCCGCCAGGTCGGGGCGCCTGCCGACCCAGAACTCGCCGTAGCGGCGGTCGCGGTAGAACTCCTGCCCGGCCCGTCCCGGTGCCGAGCGCGGCGAACGAGGACGCAGGAACAGGGTCGCGGTCCCCGAGGGCTCGACGACCAGGACGTCGTCCGGCTCCTGGTCCCCGGTCAGGTAGGCGAAGGCGCTGTGCGCCCTGAACCGGTAGTCGGTGTCGTTGCTGCGGACCTTGAGCGTGCCGGACGGGATGACCAGCCGCTCGCCCGGAAAGCGCGCGGCCAGTGCGGCACGGCGCTTGGCGGTGTAGGCGGCCTGCGGCAGCGCGGCCAGGTCGTCCCGGTGGGTGTCGGCCCAGCCCGTGCCCATGAACGCGGCGAGGGCCTCGGAGACCGGTAGGTCGTGGCTGCCGGTGTTGAGCTTGTCGGTCATCGTTTCCCCGTGGTGAGATTGTGGTATTTCACACGTTACTAATCTGAGGCGGGACGCGCATCCCACCACCATGTGTGACATAACGGTCGCAGGGGCCGCCCTGCTCATGCTTAGGGCGCACCCGGCCAGGGCAAAACCCAGGGATACCCCAGCCACGCCGAACCGAGGTGGTTTCCATGCTGATTGGGAAGATTCTGCAGGCCAAGGGCTCCGTGGTGACGACCGTCCGCCCCGACGCGACGGTAACAGACCTGCTCGGGCTGCTCGCCGAGCACAACATCGGCGCCGCGGTGGTGTCCGAGGACGGTTTCTCGATCGTCGGCATCGTGTCCGAGCGTGACATCGTACGGCGGCTGCACGAGCACGGGCCCGGCGTGCTGGGAGCCCCGGTCTCCTCCATCATGACCACCGAGGTCCGTACCTGCTCGCCGGACGCCAACGCCGACGACCTGCGCCAGACCATGACGACACACCGCATCCGGCACGTCCCGGTGGTCACCGACGGGCGGCTCACCGGGATCGTCAGCATCGGCGACGTGGTCAAGAGCTCCATCGAGACGCTGGAGACCGAGCGGGCCCACCTCGTCGACTATCTCCACCGCTGACCCTCTCCGGGTGGGGTCCCGGTGCGGACCCCACCCGGACCGCTATCGCACGATCACCTTGCCGGTCTCGACGGTCAGGCCCTTGACCTGCGGTGTCGAGGTTCCCGTCGTCACCGTCCCGGTTCCCGGGCTGACCCCCCTGACCTTCAACGTGTAGGTCAGGCTCCCGCCCGGGGCCCCGGGCACACTGGTGACCCGCAGGTCCCCGGTGGGCGGCCCCGAGATCCGGCCGCCCGCCGTACCGTCGGCGTTCTCCGCGCCCACGGTCAGGCCCAGGTCCCCGGACGGGGCGCCGGGCGGTCTGTCCGGATCGTAGGTGTAGGTGATGTCCTCGGTGCCGTTGAGCCCGACCCACTGCTGGAACACCTTGGTGTCCGGGGTGCCGCGGACCTTGAGCCGCCATTCGATCACCAGCCACTTGCTGGGGCCGTCGGCCAGCGTGCCGACGTAGACGCCGGGCGCGTCGGTGCCGTCCAGATCGGTCCAGTAGGGGGCGATCACGTTGTTCGGCGCCGCCGGGTCGGGCAGTGACTGCGGGACGGGACTGATGTCGGCCGGATCCGAGGTGCCGCCCGCGACCGTGTAGCCGTTGGAGACGACGCCGATCCTGGTGTAGGTCCTGCCCGCGTAGGTGAACGCCGGGACGGTGAAGTTCAGCGCCTGCTCGTCGCCGATCGGCGTCGGCTTGACCCCGAAGGCGTCCAGCGGGAGGTACGGCGCGGGCCCGGTGCCGGGCGCGACGTCCGGCCTGTCGGGCTGCCTGGGGGCCAGGGTCGCCCTGGTCGTGGCCAGCTGCGAGCCGATCTTGACGGCGCCGGTCACGCCGTTCAGCCTGAGCCTGCCGTCCAGCGTGCTGACCGCCGTCACCTCGGTCTTGTCGAAGGTGTCGTTGCGCACGGTGACCGTGCAGGTCGCCTCCTCGGTGCCGCGCCGGATCACCGAGGGAGCGCAGTTCTGCTCGACCGGGACGGCCCCCTGCCTGCGGAGGAACGCCACGGGAAGGTGCAGGTCACGGCTACCGCCGATCTCCTTGAGGTCCACCCGGCCGAAGTACTGCCCGTCCGGCAGCTCGGGCGCGGCGATCACGACGCTGACCTTCGCGCTCCTGCCCGGACCGACGCTGAGGATCGGCGGCAGCACCGTGACGCTCGCCCCGTTCACCGTCGTGCCGGTGGCCCGGTAGAGGAGGGTCCTGTTCGTGACGTTGGTGACCGTCCGCCTGACCGTGAGGACACCCGGCATGACCGGGGCGTTCACCGAGGGCAGGTTCAGGTCGACGCGGTTCAGCTCGTCGGCCGCCGAGGCGGCGAAGTTCCGTGCGCTCTCGCTCAGGGTCAGGCCGGGATCGCCCGCCCTGGTCAGGTCGACACGGCCGCCGCCGACGTCGAAGGGGTCGGCCGGGGTGAGGCGGTCCTGCTTGGTGACCGTGGTCTTCGCCGTGGTCACCAGGGCCGACTTGACCTGTCCCGGAGTCCAGTCCGGGTGCAGCGCGAACAGCAGGGCCGCCGCGCCCGCCACGTGCGGCGCCGCCATCGAGGAGCCCGACATGACCTGGTACAGGTTGCCGGGCGGGCCGCCGGACGGGCTTTCCAGGACCGGCGTCTGCCCGGCCAGGATGTGCAGGCCGGGCGCGCCGACGTCGGGCTTGAGGAAGTCGCCGCCGGGGCCGCGCGAGGAGAAGGAGGTCATCACGTCGCCCTGCGCGGCGGCCTTGGCGCCCTGGGTGAACGTCGCGGTCGCCCCCGGGTTCGCGGACAGGAAGGCCAGCATCGCGTCGGCCTCCGGCTTGCCGAGGTGGATCGCCGGGAGCCAGTGGTTGTCGGCCATCGGGTCGAGCGGCCTGGCGTCGTAGACGATCAGGCCCGCGGCGCCGCCCTGCCGTACGTTGTGGCCCTTGAGAATCCGGTCGCCCGCGCTGTCACAGGCGACGATCTTCCCGGTGAACAGGCCCGCGGGCGCGGGCGCCGAGCAGGAGGCGTTCGAGTATGGCGCCGCGGAGGCGAGCACCACCGGCAGCGGGGAGGCGACACCCGTCGTGACGGACAGGCCCTTCAGCGTCGCGCTCGCCCCGTCCGCGCCCGCCAGCGTGATCGCCGACTGGAACGTACGGCTCTGCGTCGAGGCCGCGACCGTGGTCACCCACGGGCCTGTGTGGTTGACGGTCCCCGCCTTCGGCCCCGTGTTGCCCGCGGAGGCCGCGACGAACACTCCCGCCGCGTAGGCGTCGAGGAAGGCAAGTTCGACCGGGTCGCTGTAGGGGGAGGCGCCGCCCGAGACGGAGTAGTTGATCACCTGGACGCCGTCGAGGATCGCCCGGCCGACGGCCTGCGCGGCGTCGGAGGGGAAGCAGCCCTGCTGCCCGCAGACCTTGTAGACCGACACGTGCGCGGCGGGGGCGACGCCGTGCAGCGGGCCCCGGTCGACACCGAGCAGGGTGGCGCCGGAGACCGGGCCGCCTGCGGCGGTGGTCGCGGTGTGCGTGCCGTGGCCGTTCGAGTCACGGGCACTGTCCGGGTACGTCTCCCCCGGATAGGCGGAGTTGTAGGTCTCCAGGAAGGGCGCACCGCCGATCAGCTTGCGGTTGCAGGTGAACGGGTCGGTCCGCGGGGTCAGCGGGTTGTCGCCGAAGGCGCAGGCACGCGGAGTCCCGTCCTTGGTAGGGGGAACCGCGGGCAGCGTGCCGGGGTCGGCGAACTGGGGGTGTTCCGGCCAGGCGCCGGAGTCGAGGACGCCGACGACGACGCCCTTGCCCGAGGAGGAGGCGCCGCCGAGCCTGCCGTAGACCGTGGGCGCCCCGATGAAGGAGGCGCTCGAGTCGGTCAGGAGTTGCTCCGGTTTGTCCTCCTGCACGGCGGCGACCCCGGGGAGCCGGGCGACCAGGGCCGCCTTACTGGCCGGGATGCGCAGCGCGATCCCGCCGTAGACGGTCCGCAGCCGCTGTCCGGCCTTGGCGCCGGGGACCTCTCTGGCCAGCGCGGTCAGGAAGTCGTCCTCGACCCGCTCGATGTGCCCGGTGTACCTCCTGGCCTCGGCGCCGCGGACGTCGAGGGCCCTTCCCGTCTCGGCGGGGCTCGTCGCGGGCAGGCCGTCGAGCCCGCCCCGGTAGGCGGCGTAGGAGTCGTAGTCGAGTTTGACCATCACGTTGACGGTCGCGTCGGAGGTGGAGCGCAGCAGCGCCTGGTCGCTCCTGGCGATCCTGCCGGTCTCGGACCTGGCGCCCTGCATCGGCTCGCCGCCGGTCAGCGGGGTCACCGTCCACTTCCCCCGGCCGGGAGGAGAGGGAGCCGGGTCCGCGTGAGCCGGCGGGATCATGATCGCGACGAGCCCGGCGCCCGCGACGGCCGCGACCAGGCGCCGGGTCCGTGGCGAGGGGGACGTGCTTGACAACTGGGGACCTCCTTGGGGGACGCGTGAGCGTGTCACACCGCAAGGAGGCGCCCGGTCACCCGCCGCGTCCGGGCGCGGTTGAGGAGGCCTCGGCTCTCCCCGCTGGGTGACGAGGGAACGGCCGCCCGATATGGGCGGCTGATCATGAATGGGAGCCTAGCTAGAGCCCCTTTGTTTGCCTAGATACGGAAATTTCGGCAATCATCGAGATAGCTGGCCCGGTCCCGGGTGGGCTCGTCCGCGAGCACGTGCGATGAGAGGCTGGAACCGTGAAACTGAAGCTGGACCTCCACCCGATCTTCAACCGCGGCGGTGAGATCGACCGGGCACTGCGGGACATCATCGACGAGGCCATCAGGAAGCGGGCGACCGAGGTCGAGATCATCCCCGGCAAGGGGTCAGGTCAGCTCAAGAAGAAGGTCCTGCGTTTCCTCGAACAGAAGGAGATCAAGGCCCTCTACCACCGCATCGACAAGGACTCCAAGAACCACGGCCGCCTGTTCGTCTACTTCAGGCACAAGTAGACCCGCCGGCTGTGACGCCGCCTTCGGCGCGCTCACCCAAGCCTGGCCGGGCGCTGCGCCGGGCCAGGCAGGACGGCCTGCGCCACCTCGGGCCGGACGGCACCTGACCACATCGGCCGGATCACCGCCGACCGGCCGTACTTCTCCGGCAGGCATCGCCGTGCCCGCCTACGCGGACTCGGCGAACACGCGGACGCCCGGCTGAAGAGCTGGAGGATTCTCAAGCTACGCCGCGGCCCCGGCAAGACCGGTCACCTCTGCGAGGCCGTCGCCGTCCTCCAGAGTCACGGAGGCGCGCGGACCACCCGAGGACGGGAAGGACTCACCGTTGTGAGACCGTGCCGGGGCTCCAGGAGCGGGTGCTGAGGACGAGGCGGTAGCCGTCAGGGTCGGTGAGGGTGGCGCCGTGGGCGTCCCAGTAGGGGCTGTGGGCGGGAACACGGACGCCTCCCGCGGACAGGAGCCGGTCGAGCAGGGCCTGGCCGACGGGGGCGGCCAGGTCGAGGGAGGGGCGCGCGATGCGGATCCGGATGGAGGCGTCGATCGTCATCGGCGCTCGTCCGTTCCGGCGATCTTGGCGGTGGTGACGGCGACGCGGTTCCAGGTGTTGACGGTGAGGATGACGGCGAGCACGTGGGCCAACTCGGCCTCTTCGAACCGGGCGGCGGCTTCGGCGTAGACCTCGTCGGGGACGCCGGCGTCGGCGATCAGGGTGACCGCTTCGGTCAGGGCCAGCGCGGCCTGTTCCCTGGAGGAGAAGAAGTGCTTCGCCTCGCGCCAGACCCCGATCATGTGGAGACGAAGGTCGTCCTCACCGGCCTTGCGGGCGTCGGTGACGTGCATGTGCAGGCAGTAGGCGCAGCCGTTGAGCTGGGAGGAACGGATCTGGATCAGCTCGGCCAGGGCGGGGTCGAGGCCGTCGCGGGCGGCGGCGTCGAAGCCGATCAGGGATCTGAACGCCTTCGGGGCGGCGGCGGCGAAGTTGAGGCGGGGCGCGGTGTCCGTCATGCGCACTAACCTAGGGAGTTGATAGACCGCTCAGGAGGTGCATTCCACTGTCGGAATCTTGGGTCAATTCGGCGGAGCGCATCGGTTCTGACCTGCATCTTGAGCTGGACGGAACCGGATCACGGCGAGCCGCTCTCGGGCGGGCGCTGCGGGCGGCGATCCAGGACGGGCGGCTCGCCCCGGGGGTGCGGCTGCCTCCTTATCGATCGCTCGCGGTCGACCTCGGAATCGCCAGGAACACGGTCGCCGACACCTACGCCGAACTGGTCGCCGAGGGCTGGCTGACCGCGAGGCAGGGCTCGGGAACCCGGGTCGCCGAACGCGCGGCTCCCGCGAAGACGGCGCGGGTGCCGAGGAGGCCGCGGGCCGTGCCCGCCGCCCCGGCGCACAACCTGTCGCAGGGGCAGCCGGACGCGTCGTCGTTCCCCAGGAACGCCTGGTCCGCCTCGACCCGCCGTGCTCTCGCCGCCGCGCCGAACGACGCGTTCGGGCCGGGTGATCCCCAGGGGCGGATCGAGTTGCGCACCGCGCTCGTCGACTATCTGGCCCGTGCCCGTGGGGTGCGGGCCGTTCCGGAACGCATCGTGATCTGCGCCGGTTTCGCCGACGCGCTACGCCTGCTGTTCGGCGGTGGCGTGCTGCGCGGCCCGCTGGCCGTCGAAGCGTACGGCCTGGCGTTCCACCGTTCCCTGCTGGCCGCCGACGGGGTCAGGACGGTGGCGCTCGGCTTGGACGACCACGGCACCAGAACCGAGGACCTGGCCGGGCGACGGGGTGTCCGCTCGGTGCTGCTCACCCCCGCCCACCAGTTCCCCATCGGCGGTCCGCTCACCCCGGCACGCCGCAACATCGCCGTCGACTGGGCACGCGAGCGCGGCGGCGTCGTGATCGAGGACGACTACGACGGCGAGTTCCGGTACGACCGGGAACCGGTGGGCGCGGTCCAGGCGCTCGATCCCGAGCACGTCCTGTACGTCGGTTCGACGAGCAAGAGCATCTCGCCCGCCCTCCGGCTCGGCTGGATGGTGCTCCCCGAACGTCTGGTCGACCCGGTCCTGGCGGTGAAGGGCCAGCGCGAACGCTGGACCGGCGTCGTGGACCAGCTCACCTTCGCCGACCTGATCGTCTCCGGCGCCTACGACCGCCACATCCGCCACATGCGCCAGCGTTACCGGGAACGCCGCAACCGGCTGGTGGAGGCCCTCGCCGGTCAGGCTCCGCACATCGAGGTGGCCGGCATCGCCGCGGGCCTGCACGCCGTCCTGCGCCTGCCGTACGGCACCGAGGCCGCCACCTTGAGGGCCGCCGCCTGGCGCGGTGTGTCCCTGGACGGCCTGGCCGGATTCCGGCACCCCGACACCCCCGCCGACCTTGAGGGCCTCGTCGTCGGCTACGCGACCCCGTCCGACCACGCCTACGCCGCCGCCCTCGCCGCCCTCTGCGAGATCCTTCCACCCGCCCCGTGAACCGCAGGGACGGCGAAAGCCCCGTCCGGGGACGGGGCGGTGACCGGGCTCTCAGCGAGGGCCGCGGAGCCGGAGGGCGAGGAGGGCGGTGAGGGCGATGCCCGCGACGGCGATGGTGACGGCGGTCTGGAGGCCGCCGGTGACGGCGGTGGGGGAGGGGGCGGCCGGAGAGAGGGTGACGGCGACGATCGCGGCGCCCCCGCCGCCGAGTAGGAGGAAGCCGCCGAAGGCCACCGCGTAGGCGCTGATCACCCACTGCAGGCTCTGGGCGGAGAAGCCGAGATCCGAGCCGATCTCGGGCGGCGCCACGTACACGATGTTGTAGTCGATCGAGACGATCAGCTGTGCGAACGCCAGCAGCGCCAGGGTGAGGCCCGGCCGCGATACCGGGTGCGGTCAGAGCGGTCATGATGGAGTCCCTCTTCGCGGAGGGGCTTCAGCGCCGGGCGAGTTCCCGCTGCCAGACGGGGCTGTCGAAGTAGTGGTTGTCGAAGCGCTCGGAGCTGTCGCGGATCTCCTGGACGGAGGCTTCGCCGTGGTGGACGCGCTCAAGCAGCCGGTAGTAGTCGAACCGGTCCATCCCGGGCGTGAAGACGACGAGCATCTCGGCCTCGGACCCCGCCGACGGGGCGAACGCGTGCGGAACGGTCGGCGGAACGGTGAGGAAGTCGCCCTGGCCGAGGGTCACGACCGTGTCGTTCAGCAGGATCCGCATCGAACCGCGCAGGACGTAGAACATCTCCGTGGCCCGGGTGTGGAAATGCGCGGGCGCACCCGGCGACCCCTTCAGGAACGTCGCCTTGTTGGCGGTCAGCGCACCGCCGGTTTCCCCGGAGTCGGCAAGCAGGGTGATCAGGCTGCTCGCGCCGTCCCGCAGGGCCTCGGCTTCGAGGGACCGGACGAGAACGGGCTGGTCAGCGGTGGCGAAGTTCATGATCTCTCCGATGTTCGGTGATACCGCAGGAACGTTTCTCCGTGGCGGCACAACCGAATCTAGGGCCCGAAAAGACCCATCGCATGGTTCATTTTGGCTATGAGAACATGGGTCAATCTACGTCCGGTCCCTCTGTGCGGACCCTGCGGAGGGGAGCGCGGCGGAGCCGTCCCGGGCGCAGGCCGAGCACGAACACGCCGGGACCGCCCCCGTACGGGGGCGGTCCTTCTCGGACGCCGGGCCGTTTGCGGGCCGTTCGGGGCGGGCCGGTGATGACGGTCGAACAGCGGGTCCGGCGTGCGGGGTAGAGGTGGTCGAAGAGGGGTGCCGCTTCGGGCACAAGCGGGCCCGGTCCGCCTCGCGGAGGTGCCGTGTGGCGGGGGCCGAGGCGTCCACGGCCAGAGCCGGGAAGGTTCCGTGCCGGACGCTCGTACGGTGGTCCTTTCCCGGCCTGTGCGGTCCACGGGTCCTTGATTTTGATCTACATTGTAAAGGGGCGGGCCCCGGCGCCGGAGACACCGAAGCCCGATTGGAGATCGTCAGGCGTGGGGGCGTTCGTCGACCAGGGGGATCAGTTTGCCGGTTCTGGGGTTGGTGGCCAGGTCCGCGGGCCGTACCCACTCGATGCTCAGGGGGTGGACGAACCCCTTGGCCGCGTACTCGGGGTACATCGGGCGGGCCTCGTGCACGGCCTCGATGAAGTGCCTGGTCAGGGCCTCGGACGGTTCCTCGGTGTAGGCGAGACGGAGCACCAGGCCGTCCTTGTTGTCCCAGCGGCGCTGTACCAGCTGCATCCCGGCCAGCACCCGGTCGGTGTCGGCCGCGACGATCACCTCGCGGACGTCCTCGGTGCGCATCGTCACCATCGCCACCCTGGCGCCCTCCGTCGTCCTGCCGACCAGCCGGAACCGGCGGCACTCGTCGTCGATCCACTCGGCCCGGTCGCCGACCGGGTAGCGGATGATCGGCATCAGGGTCCGGAACAGGTTGGTGACGAGCACCCGGCCGGGCACGCCGGGGGTGGTGATCGGTTCGCCGGTCACCTCGTCGACCAGCTCGACCAGCGTCCTGTTGGGAAAGGCCTCGTGCACCCGCACGTCGTCACCGACGACCGGGGCGCCGACCAGCCCGGCGTCGACGGAGGCGTACCCGAGCGAGGCGATCACCGCCCGGGGGAAGGCCTTGGCCAGGTGCGGGCGCAGGTCGTCGAAGAGGAGGTCGCCGCCGAACAGCAGCAGTTCGACCGACTCGGCCGTCAGCCCCCTGGCGTTCATCGCGTCGGCGACCCCGCTGAGCTTCATCGGCGGTCCCGCCAGCACCTCGACGTCGAAGGCCGCGATCAGGTCGGCGATGTAGTCGTCCGGCGCGGAGCCCGCGACGGGCAGCCGGACGTTCTCGACAGGGGCGTGGTAGAGGGCGTTGTCGATGTAGAGGAACCCTCCGTACAGTTCGCCGGCGAAGAACAGGTTCGCCACCCGGTGACCGGGTCTCAGGCCCGACCTGACCATGCCCGCCCCGAAGGCGCTGACCGAGTCGGTGTGCTCGGTACGGGTCCACGGGGAGAACTTCGGCGCGCCGGTCGTGCCGCCGGAGGTGTAGACCCCGGCGTCGGTCAGCGGCCCGGTCAGCAGCCGGTTGTCCGGCCAGGTGTTCGCGGCCCAGAAGGCCGTCTGGTCGATGATCGGCAGCAGGGTGAGGTCCTCGGTGCCGTGCGGTACGTCACGGTAGAGGTCGGCGTAGAAGGGGGAGTTGCGCCGGGCGAAGTCGATCAGGTCGCGCAGCGGTTTGGCGGGCATGTGCCGCTCCTTCCGGGAGAGGGGTTCAGATCAGGGCGTGGGCCAGGCTGGGGATTCGGGCCAGCACCCGGCGGCGGTAGAACCACCAGTTCGTGGCCAGGAACACGCCGTAGGCGGCCAGGAACAGGTAGAGCGCGACGTCCACGGAGCCGGTCCGCGAGAGGGAGACGGCGAAACCGCGCGGGATGAGGAAGCCGCCGAAGGCGCCGACCGCGGAGGCGATGCCGATGGCGGCCGCGGCCTCCCGCCTGGCGCGCAGCCGGGCCTGCTCGCGTTCCACGCCGTCGGCGACGTCACGTTCCGCCTGGGCGGTGAAGATCGCCGGGATCATGCGGTAGGTGGAGCCGTTGCCCGTCCCCGAGGCGACGAACAGCACCATGAACGCGCCGAGGAAGAGCGGGAAGCTGCGCGTGCCGAGTCCGGCGAGGGCACCGGTGGCGCCGGCGGCCATGGCGGTGAAGGACCACGCGGTGACCCTGGCCCCGCCGTGACGGTCGGCCAGCCAGCCGCCGAGGGGGCGGGCCAGTGAGCCGACCAGGGCGCCGAGGAAGGCGGAGTAGGTGGCCGCGGCCTCGGGGAAGGTCGCCTTGACCAGCAGCGGGAACGCCGCCGAGTAGCCGATGAAGGAGCCGAAGGTGCCGATGTAGAGGAAGGACATGACCCATGTGTGTCCACGGCGGAAGGCACTGCTCTGTGAGGCGAAGTCGGCCCTCACCACGGCCAGGTTGTCCATGAACAGGTAGGCGCACAGGGCCGCCGCCAGGATCGGCACCACCCACACCGCACCGGCGTTGGCCAGGCCGAAGGCCGCGACGAGCGGGACCGTCAGCTGCACCACGGCCACTCCGAGGTTGCCGCCCGCCGCGTTCACGCCCAGCGCGAAGCCCTTGCTCCGTTCCGGGTAGAAGTAGGAGACGTTGGCCATGGAGGAGGCGAAGTTCCCGCCGCCGAGCCCGGCCGTGGCCGCGGCCACGAGGAACATCCAGTACGGCGTGCGCGGGTCGGAGACCATCCAGGTCAGCAGCCCGGCGGGGACGAGCAGCAGGAGCGCGCTGGCCACGTTCCAGTTGCGCCCGCCGAAGGCCGAGACCGCGAAGGTGTACGGCAGCCGCAGTGCGGCGCCCACCAGGTTGGGCACCGCGACCAGCCAGAAGAGCTGGTCGACGTCGAAGGGGAAGCCCGCGGCGGGCAGCAGGACGACGACGGCGCTCCACAGCAGCCACACCGTGAAGCCGAGGTGCTCGACGACGATGGAGAACAGGAGGTTCCTGGTGGCGACGCGGCGTCCGGTCGCCGCCCAGAAGCCGGGGTCCTCCGGTTCCCAGTGGTCGATCCAGCGTCCGGTTCTGCGGGTCTTGGGGCGTCTGTCGTTCATGTAGGGGTTCCTGTCGTCTCGTGTGGATCGGCGAGGCGTCGTACTTTTGGCAGGCAGTCACCGCACCCCGTGCTCGCCCTGGTCGCGCGGACCAGCGCGGTCACGCCGCCGCCTGTGGCGCGGGCCGCGCGGGTCAGGTCGTCCTTGGTCACCGAGTTGCACCGGCAGATCACCGTGGAGCCGGGCAGGCGGGCGGGGTCGTCGTCGACGGCCGGTGGCGGCGTTCGTCCGAGCAGCAGGGCGAGCCGGTCGGCGGGTGCGGGCCACCCGGTGTCGTACAGCTGGGTCAGCGTCGCCCCGACGCCGGGCAGCCCGAGCACGATCGCCCCGGTCACCCGGTCGCCGTCGAGCGTCAGCTTGGCGTAGGTCCCCCTGGCGGGGTCGGCGTAGCCGAGCACCTCGGCCTCCCAGCTGTCCAGCCCGAGGTGCGAGGCGCCGAACACGGTGAGGTCGACGTCCCCGGCGCGCAGCCGGGTGACCGGAGGGCTCGCGCGGTAGCGTGCCGTGGGGCCGACGCCGGTGAGCAGGTCGGCCAGCACCGCCGCCTGATCCCAGGCGGGCCGCAGCAGGCCGGACGGCGCATCACCGGTCCGGGCGCAGTCGCCGACGGCGTGGACGTACGGGTCGGCGGTGCGCAGCCGGTCGTCGACCGGAACGCCCTCCGCCGAGCCCAGCCCGGCGGTGACGGCCAGGTCCGTCTCGGGGCGCACCCCGGTGGTCACCACCGTCAGCGCGGCCGGGACGAACGCGCCGTCCTCCAGCTTGACGCCCTCGTCCGGGTAGTGCCTGACCGCGGTCAGGCCGGTCACGACCCGTACTCCCGCCGCGTGGCACAGCCGGGCCAGGATCATCCCGGCTGTCGGGTCCAGATGGCGTTCCATCAGGTGGGGCGCGGGATGGATCAGCGTGACCCCGGCGCCGCGCCTGCCCAGCGCGAGCGCGGTCTCCACGCCGAGCACCCCGCCGCCGAGCACGGCGACCGGGACTCCGGGGCCGGTCACGGCCGCGATCCGCGCGCAGTCGTCCAGGCCGCGCAGGGTGGCCACGCCCCGCGCGGGCTCACCTCGCTCGCCGGTCAGCCCGCCGACCGGCGGCAGCCACGGCCTGCTGCCGGTCGCCAGCACCAGGGCGTCGTAGCCGATCGGAGGGCCGTCCGCGAGGTGGACCACGCGCGCCGCCCGGTCCAGCCGTACGGCGACGGCCCCGAGCAGCAGCCGGACCCGGTTGTCCCGTGCCCACTCCCGTCCGTGCAGGGCGATGCCGTCGGCGGTCATCGTGCCGTCCAGCACGCCGGGCAGCAGCACCCGGTTGTAGGCGGGACGGGACTCGGCACCCACGACGGTCAGCTCGACCAGCTCGCCCCGTGGGTCGCGTTCCCTGACCAGCTCGGCCAATCGGGCTCCGGCCATGCCGTAACCGACGACCACCACCCTGCGGGGACTCACGACCCCTCCTCGTGGGCGGGGATCTCACGGGCGGAGGATTCACGGGCGGAGGATTCACGGGCGGGGGTGAGCCGTACCGCGCACGCCTTGAACTCCGGCATCCCGCTGACGGGGTCGAGCGCCGGGTTGCTGATCAGGTTGGCCCGGCCCGCGCCGGGGAAGTGGAACGGCACGAACACCGTGTCCGGCCTGATCCCCGGCGCGCAGCGCACCTCGGCCTCGACCGCGCCCCGCCGTGAGACGACACGGGCCAGGTCGCCGTCGGCCAGCCCGGCCCGCCGGGCCGTGTCGGGATGCACCTCCACGTACGGCGCGGGCGCCACTCTGACCAGTTCGGCGACCCGGCGGGTCTGCGCGCCGGACTGGTAGTGCGCGAGCGTCCGGCCGGTCGTGGCGACCAGCGGGTAGACGGCGTCGGGGGACTCGGCGGGTCCCCGGTGCTCGACGGGTGTGAAGCGCGCCCGGCGGTCGGGGTGGGCGAAGCCGTCCAGGAACAGGCGGGGCGTTCCCGGATGGCCGGGTTCCGGGCAGGGCCAGTGCGGTGTCTCGCCGGCTCGCAGCCGCCGGTGGCTGAGCCCCGAGTAGTCCGCCGCGCCGCCGCGGGAGGCCAGGGCGAGTTCCGCGAACACCTCCTCGGGATCGTCGGGGAAGCGCTCGGCGGGCTGCCCGAGCCGTACGGCGAGCTCCCGCAGGACGGTCAGGTCTCCGCGGACCCCCTCGGGGGGAGGTACGGCCCTGCGCCGCAGCAGCACCCTCCCCTCCAGGTTCGTCATCGTGCCCTCCTCCTCGGCCCACTGGGTGACCGGCAGCACCACGTCGGCCAGCAGCGCGGTCTCCGACGGGACGACGTCGGCGACGACCAGCAGGTCGAGGGCGGCGAGCCTGCGTGTCACGTGCGCGGCGTGGGGCGCCGAGACCACGGGGTTGCTGCCGAACAGCAGCAGAGCCCTCGGCCCGGTCGAGGTGCCCAGCGCGTCCAGCAGCTCGTAGGCGGAGCGGCCGGGACCGGGAAGCTCCTCGGGGGCGACGCCCCACACGGAGGCCACGTGCCGGCGCGCCGCCTCGTCGTCGAGGCGCCGGTAACCCGGCAGCTGGTCGGCCTTCTGCCCGTGCTCACGGCCACCCTGCCCGTTGCCCTGCCCGGTCAGGCAGCCGTAGCCGGAGCCCGTACGCCCCGGCAGCCCGAGGGCGAGTGCCAGGTTGATCCAGCCGGAGACGGTGTCCACGCCGTTGGAGTGCTGTTCGGTTCCCCGGCCGGTCAGGACGTAGGCGTTACTCGCCCCGGCGAGCAGTTCGACGGCGGCCCGCTGGTCGGCGCCCGCGACCCCGGTGACCCGTTCTGCCTCCTCGGGACGCCAGCGCGCGGCGACGCGCCACGCCTCGGCGAACCCGCCGGTCCGCGCGCCGACGTAGTCGTGCCGCAGGTGCCCCCCGGCGACCGCCGCGTGCAGCATGCCGAGCGCCAGCGCCAGGTCCGTGCCCGGCCTGGGCGCCAGGTGCAGCGAGGCCAGTTCGGCCGTCGCGGTGCGCCGGGGGTCGACCACGACGAGACCGCCGTGGTCCCTGGCCCGGCGCAGATGCCGGACGAACGGCGGCATCGTCTCGGCGACGTTGGCCCCGACCAGCATGACCGTCTCCGCCTCCCGCAGGTCGGTGACCGGGAACGGCAGCCCCCGGTCGAGGCCGAAGGCCCGGATGCCCGCCGCCGCGGCCGACGACATGCAGAACCGGCCGTTGTAGTCGATCTGCGAGGTGCGCAGGGCGACCCTGGCGAACTTGCCGAGCAGGTAGGCCTTCTCGTTGGTGAGGCCGCCACCGCCGAAGACGGCGACCGCGTCCGGCCCGTGCCGTTCACGCAGTTCCCGCAGCCGCCCGGCGATCAGGTCGAGGGCCTCCGGCCAGGTCGCGGGCCGGAGCGGCTCGTCCCTGCGGCGGCGGACGAGCGGGTGGGTGAGCCGGTCGGGGGTGTCGAGCAGCTCCGCCGCCGTCCACCCCTTCTGGCACAGGGCGCCCTCGTTCACCGGGAAGTCCCTGGGGCCGACCCGCGCGCCCGCCGGTGGGAGCGGAGTCAGGGTCATCCCGCACTGCAACGCGCAGTAGGGGCAGTGCGTCCCGGTGCTCGTGCTCATCACGACACTCCACCGGGCCTGCCGGAGACCGTCACGCTCTGGCCGCGGAACTCCGCGACGATCTCGCCGCAGGGGCGCCGCACGGTCACGTCGTAGACGCCCTGCCTGCCGTACCTGGTGCGTTCGACGGCCTCGGCGAGCAGTTCCTCACCGGCCTCGGCCGGGCGCAGGAACGTGATCTGCGCGCTCTGCGCCAGCGTGACCGGGCCGCGGGCGTTGCCGGCGTAGGCGAAGGCGGCGTCGGCCAGCAGGAACAGGTAGCCGCCGTGGGCCAGGCCGTGGCCGTTCAGCATGTCCTCGGAGATCCGCATCCGCAGCCGGGCCCTTCCCACGGAGACCTCCTCGACGGTGATGCCCAGGGAGCGGCACACGGCGTCTCCGGCGCCGCCCCCACAGCTGCCCCCACCGTTGGCCGCGCCGTTCACCGGGCCGCCCCGTCGGAGCCGGAGACCCAGGTCCCGGCCAGTTTCTGCACGGCGGAGCCGTCCGGGTCGGCGAGTTTGTGCGACAGGTAGGCGGTGACCCAGTCGCTGGTGGGGATGCGGAACGGCGGCGCCTCGGCGGTCAGCGCACGCACCACGACCTCGGCCACCTCCCAGCGGGACTGGCCCGCCCCCTCCCACCCCTGGCCGGTCACCCAGGCCAGGTAGTCGGAGAAGGTCTCCGCGTACGGTCCCGAGGCGGCGCGGACGGTCTCCCTGTTGACGCCGGGGAAGATCCCGAACCGGGTGCCGGGCACGAAGCCGGGCACGACCACGCCGACGCGGACCCCGTGCCGGGCGGCGACCGGGGCCAGGCTCTCCATGAAGCCCTCGACGGCCGCCTTGGCCGCCGCGTAGGCCTCGTTGAAGGGCTGTCCGACGACGCCGTGCACGCTGCCGACGGTCAGCAGGCGGCCCCGGCTGGCGCGCAGCAGCGGCATCGCGACCCGGCTGACGGCGACGACGCCGAAGAAGTTCACCTCCAGGTTGGCCCGCAGGGCCTCCAGGGTGGACATCTCCATGGTGGGGTCGAAGTTGGAGATCCCGGCGTTGTTGACCAGGGCGTCGAGGCGTCCGTGGGTCAGCCGTACCTCCCGCAGGCAGGTGTCGACGGAGCCGGCGTCGGTGACGTCGAGGCGCCGCACGTCCAGGGTGACCCCGGCCTGGCCGGCCGCCTCGCGCAACTCGTCCGCCCGGCCCGGGTCGCGCATCGTGGCGACCACGGTGAACCCGGCCCGCGCCGCGCTCACCGCGGTCGCCAGGCCGATGCCCGAGGAGGTTCCCGTGACCAGCAGGACTCCGCGCCGGGGCGTCACGACGCGCTCCCGGACAGCTGAGGCTCCTCCTGCTGTTCGGCGGCGGCCCGGTCGAGCAGCGCCTGGACGCCGGAGGCGGGCACGAAGGAGAGCGCGGCCAGCAGCGTGCCGCCGACCATGACGGCCTTGGCGGCGTTGAGCACGCCCAGGTCGCCGGTGAGCAGGGTGACCGCCAGTCCGCCCACGAGCGCGGCCAGCGGGATGACCCCCCACGTCGCGGTGCGGAAGGCCGCGTGTGTGACGCCCTGGTTGTCGGCCGTCATCCGCGACTGGCGGATCGGGGCGCTGCAGACGTTGATGCACGACATGAAGAAGCCGTAGCAGCCGAACGTCACCCCGATGACGGGCGCGGCGGGCAGCGCGGGTGCGGCGAGGATGCCCAGGCCGACCAGGCAGTGCAGCAGGAGCGCCCAGGCCAGCGTACGGCCGAGGCCGAGCCGGGCGCCGATCCTGGGCGCGACGAGCGCGCCGAGGACCGCGCCCACCGCCGCGGCCGACATCGCCGCCCCGAACACGCCGACCGGGACGCCGAGGCCCTGGTAGGCCAGCACCGGCAGCACCGTGACGAAGATGGGGCCGCCCGAGTTCAGCGTCACCGCGGCGATCACCACCCGGCGCAGCACCGGGTCGGTCCAGTTGAGCCGGAATCCCAGGACCAGCCGTGACCAGATGGAGCCGTGCTGGACGGTTCCCGCCCCCCAGGGCCGCATGGTGCGGAAGCAGGCGGCCGAGACCAGGTAGCTGGCGGCGTCCACGAGCAACGCGGCCACCCCGAGCGCGTGGTACAGGCCGGCGGCGATCGACGGGCCCGCGACCTCGGAGACGGTCCTGCTGCCCTCAAGCCGGGAGTAGGCCCTGACCAGCTTGTCCTCGGGGACGGTGGTGGGCACCGCGACGAGGTAGCCGACGTTGAAGAAGATCGTCGCCCCGCTGACCAGCGCCACGCAGACGAACAGCACCGGGGTGGACAGCACGCCGAGCCAGTAGGTGACGGGCATGGCCGCCACGGCGGCCAGCCGTACGAGGTCACAGGCGACCAGGGTCCTGCGCCGGTCCCAGCGGTCGACGAGTACGCCCGCGACCGGCCCGAGCAGGGGGATGCCGAGGTACTGCGCCATGGCGACCACGCCGACCTCGAACGGCGAGGCGTGCAACGCGAAGATCATCAGGGTGGGGACGACGAACACCGTGATGCGGTCACCGACGAGGCTGATCGTCTGGCCGCCCCAGAACAGGTTGAACTCCCGGCCGAGAGAGGTCCTCGGCCTCACGGCTCCTCCCGCACCACGAAGGAGGCGGTCTTGCCGGTGCGTTCGTTGCCGACCAGCGCGTCGGCGACCGTGACCCGGAAGGACCCCGGGTCGTGCTGGAAGGCGGTGCTGATGGTGAAGGTCGAGGACATGAGGTCCTCTCGCAGCCGTACGGCCAGGCCCTCGGGAGCGTTCGGGGCGGTGAGCAGCAGCACCTCGACGGAGGAGACCCGGCCCCGCCGCTCGTTGACCAGGACCTGCGCCCGCAGGACGCCGGGCTCCCGTTCCGCCCGCGCGACGATGTCGTCCACGTGGAGCCCGAGTCCGCGCACCTGGACCACCGAGTCACGGCGGCCCAGGACGCGCAGCGCCCGGTCGGGCCTGCCGCACTCGCACGTCGTGAACCGTCCGGCGTCGCCGGTCCGGTAGCGAAGCACCGGGTTGAGCATGTCCGGGTTGAGGGTGGTGAAGTCCAGCAGTTCGTCCTGGTCCACGTGGACGAGCTGTTCGGGCAGCAGGTGGAAGACGTCCGCCGGGCAGTCGGGGGTGTTGGTGCCCGCGACCCAGGTCTCGGTGCTGCCGAACATGCCCCAGCGGCGCGCGTCCGGCGCGACCTCGGCGAGGTCCTCGTCGAGCTGCGGGTGCCAGGCCTCGCCGAGCCAGAGCACCTTGCGCAGCGCGGGCAGGCGGATTCCGGCCTGCCTGGCGTGCGCGAACCACAGCCGCAGCACGCTCGGGGTGCCGCCGAACGCGCTCACGCCCCTGGCGGCGAAGAACGACAGCCAGTCGCCGTACTCCGGCGCGGAGACCGAGCCGAGCGCGATGACCTCGCAGCCGGACAGGTCGGCGAAGGCGGCGGCCAGGAAGTGGGCGCCCCACATCCGGCCCGCGCCCCAGCCGTTGACGAAGACGTCGTCGCGCCCGAGCGGTCGCCACTGCTCGTGGACGCCGCGCATGTAGAACCCGGTCGGAGCGTGGCCGACCTTGGGCTCTCCGGTGCTGCCGCCGCTCTGGAAGAGCCAGGTCGCGCCGTGCTCCGCCCGGGGCCTCAGGTGCGCCAGGGCCACGTTGAGGTCGTCCTTGACCAGCGGGGGCAGCGCGGCGAGGTCGTCGAGGGTGAGCACCTTGCCGTGGCCGGCGTAGCGCGGCGCCAGCGCGGGCACGTCCCTGAGCCGTTCCAGGGAGCGTCGTGCGACGTCGAGGCGGGGCTCGGCGGCCTCCGGCGGCAGGGAGAACGATTCGGTCATGTCGTCACCGGCTTTCGTGGGTCGTCGAGGAGTCCCGCGTCATCCAGCGGGTGTGGGCGTCCCGGTAGGCAGTCCAGCGCGCCCGGGTGACGTCCCGCTGCACCGCCCGGCCCGGGTCGCCGAAGTCGGGGGCGATCACCCCGTCGGGTTCGAGCTCGGAGAACCAGAACCGTTCGCCGTCGTGGAGGAAGTCGACGCAGAAGAACGGGATGGGCAGTTTGCGGTGGAAGTAGGCCGTCGCCTCCGCCAGTTCGGGCGGGACGGGCGCGAACTCCATCGCGCCGCCCCGGCTGGCGTTGGCGACCGGCGACCCGGCCTCCGGGGTCCGCTTCAGCACCGCGTACGGCCTGCCGTCCACGACGTAGACCCGGTAGTCGACCGTGCCGTCGCCGAGGTAGGGCTGGAGCACGAGGGTGGTGTCGCCGCCCTGCGCCAGGCTGGCCAGGCCTCTGACGTCCTCGGGGCCGCGGGCCAGGTTGACCCCGCCGCCGCCGCACCACCCGGCGGGCTTGACGATGGCCGGGTAGGTGAGGCCGTCCAGCGCCACCTCGTACAGGTGTTTGCCCACGTCCCGTCCGCTGCCGACGCGGATCGTGGGGATCGGCGGGATGGGGGAGTCGTGCAGGTGCAGGACGGTGGCGAGCTTGTCGTTGGCGATCGGGGACAGCCACGGCGGGAACGGCAGGTAGAAGCCGGCCTGTTCGAGCACGGCGTACAGGCCGTACTGGTTGAACACGTCCATGTCCTGGTAGGGCAGCGAGTACAGCGCGGTGATGAAGAGCGTGTCCTGCGGGGTGACGAGCTCGTCGTCCACGTAGACGCGTGGCTTGCCGGGTTCGAGGCCGTCCACGGTCACCGCCTCGGGGGCGTGCCTGGTCCAGGTCAGGCCGAGCTCCTCGGCCACCTCGGCGTACATGTCCCAGAAGTAGTGGCGCCACATGGCGCCGGTCCTGGACGACTCCCGGTCGGGGAAGATCCAGCACATACGACGCAGTGTGCTCTCGGGGGGCAGGGTCATCGTCGTCCCTCTCCTCGGGTCCACCAGAGGCGGCCCGGCTCGGGCAAGGTGTCGATCGGGTCGTAGAAGGGGAAGCGGTCTCCCGGGGCGGAGGGTCCGTCCCGGCCGGGGCCGACCCCGTGGTTGCCGGTCCAGTGGGAGACGCCGCGTTCCCGGTCGTACTCGGCGACCTGGTGCACCCAGCGTTTGCCGACGTACGGCACGTCGCACACGATCCGTGGCGTCGCGTAGCCGGGCAGGTAGCCCATGAGGGACTCCTGGAGGCGCTGCGCCTGGTGCAGCGGCGTCCGCCAGTGCTCGGCGTTGGGGATCATGTCGCAGAGGTAGAAGTAGTACGGCAGGATGCCCGCCTCGCCCTGCAGGGCGAAGCACAGGTCGAGCAGGTCGGCCTGGGTGGCGTTCACCCCGCGCAGCAGCACGCCCTGGTTGCGCACGTCCCGCACACCCGCGTCGAGCAGGGCGCGGGCCGCCTCGGCCACCAGCGGTGTCACCGAGCGCACGTGGTTGGCGTGGGTGTGCACGGCCAGGTTCACCCCGCGGGCACGGGCGACGGCGGACACCCGGCCGACTCCCTCGACCACGTCCGGCCGCAGCCAGTGCTGTGGCAGGCCGACCAGCGCCTTGGTCGCCAGCCGGATGTCCCGTACGGACTCCAGCTCGAGCAGCCGCAGCAGGAACGCCTCAAGCCGGGGCCAGGGCACGTTGGCCACGTCACCGCCGGAGACCACCACGTCCCGCACGCCGGGGGTGCGCTTGAGGTAGTCCAGCATCAGCTCCTGCCGGTCGACCGGCCTGAGGGCGAGGCCGGCCTTGACGACCTGCGGGGTCGAGGTGCCGACCAGGTCCATCCGGGTGCAGTGCCCGCAGTACTGCGGGCAGGTGGACAGCAGCTCGGCCAGCACCTTGGTCGGGTAGCGGTGGGTCAGGCCCTCCACGGCCCACATCTCCGCCTCGTGCAGTGAGTCGCGCCGCGCGAGCGGGTGGCTCGGCCACTCGGGGTGGCGGTCGGAGCAGACCGGCAGCATGTAGCGGCGGACCGGGTCGGCCAGGAACGCCTCGGTGAAGGAGGCGGGGCCGGTCACGGCGTCCGGCGCCATCACGTTGAGCAACTGCGGGGTGAGCAGCGTCGGCATGGTCGCGAACCGTTGCGCGTCGGCGGCCAGGTCGGCGTAGAAGGACTCCTGGAGCAGGTCGCCGACGACCGCGCGCAGCTGCGCGGCGTTCTTCACGCAGTGGGCACGCTGCCACTGGGCGTCGCGCCACAGGTCGTCGCCGACGCCGCGCCAGCCGGGCAGCCGCCGCCAGTCGGGTTCCACGAGGGGCCGCCGCGTGTAGACGTACGGCCGGGAGGCCTCGCCGTTCATGCGGAGGATCACCCGGCCAGCAGCGTCGCGTGCCGGGTGCGCAGTTCGCGCTTGAGCACCTTGCCGGTCGGGCCGAGCGGTACGTCCGCCTCGTCCCGTGCGACGACCACCGCGGCGAGCGTGGCCAGGCCCGCCTCCGCGAGGGCCTTGTTGGCGCGTTCCCGCACCTCGTCGGCGGTGACGTCGCCCGCCTCCGCCTGGGGGACGACCACGGCGATCGGGCGCTGTCCCTCGCCGGGCCGTCCCGGCACGCCGATGACCGAGCAGTCCTGGACGAGGTCGGCGCAGTCGGCGATGAGGACCTCCTCGACCGGCAGGCTGTAGACGGGACCGTCCACGGTGTCGATGACGTCCATGGTCCGGTCGAGGTGGTAGAAGTTGCCCTCGCCGTCCCTGCGGGCCACGTCCCCGGTCAGCCAGTAGCCGTTGAGCTCGAAGCTTCCGGTCAGCTTCGGGTCGTTCCAGTAGCCGGGGGTCCTGGAGGGGGTGATGACCGCCAGCAGGCCGACGGTGCCGTCGGGCACCTCCTCACCGTCCTCGTCCAGCACCGCCGCGCGGGTCACGGCCTCCTGCGCCTTGCCGACGCAGCGGTCGTTCCTCGGCGTCTCCGGCGTGGTGACCTGGCCGAACAGCGCCATCCCCATCTCCGAGGAGCCGAGGCCGTCGACGAACTGGGAGCCGGGCAGTGGCCCGTCGGAGGCGGCCCCGCCGGGCAGCAGCCACGGCTTGATCAGGCCCGCGGGCCGTTCGCCGAGCCGTACCAGGCGCCTGATGTGCCCGTGGTGCGCGCTGTCGCCGGTGTTGAACCAGGAGTGCACCTTGGCGGCTCCCTTGACGGGCAGGTCACCGGTGGCCAGTTCGACGAACGTCCTGGGGAAGGAGGCCAGCATCGTCGGCTGGAAGGCCTCCATGACCGGTTCGACGGCCACGCGCCGCCAGTCCGACATGACGACGGTCGGCAGCCCGAGCAACACCGCGGTGAGGAAGTAGCTCAGCCCGCCCGCGTGGGTGTGCGGCATGAGCGACATCAGCCTGTCGTACGGCTCGGCGGGGAAACGCACCATCCTCGGCTGTTTGCCGTCCCAGAACTGCAGGTGGCCCAGGATCGTCGACTTGGGGACGCCGGTGGTGCCGGAGGAGTGGATCAGCCCGACGACGTCGTCGGGGGCGTGCCGGTAGGGCTCGCCGTCAGGCGTGCCGGAGCCCGCGTCGTGGGCCCGCACCTCGGAGGACGGCGCGACGAACCGGGGCCGCTCCCGCGGGTTGTTCCGGTAGGCGGCCTGCAGCCGGGTCGTGTCGTCGGCGACGACGCCGACGGCCCCCACGTGAGCGAGGTAGCCGGCCATGATGTCGGGCCGCATGGCGTCGTTGACCATCGCCGGGACGGCGCCGAGGGAGGTGAGCGCCAGGAAGTGGATGAGGGGTTGGAGCCCCTCGCCGACCACGACGCCGACCGGCTCGCCGGGCCGTACGCCGTTGGCCCGGTACCACCCGGCGTAGCGGTCCCGCAGCGCCGCCAGGTCGGTCAGGCTGTGGCCGCGTAACACGACCCGGCCGAGGTGGTCGTCGTGGTGGCTGTAGACGAAGGGGACGTCCCGGTTGGGGTTGGCGGCCAGGGCGTGGTCCAGGAAGTTGCCCGCGCCGAGTCCCGGCTCGGTCATCAGCCTCCGCCGGACCTCCAGGGGGGCGATCGAGGTGGTCTCAGACATGCTCGTCTCTCCTGTCGTAAGTCGTGATCACTTCTGCGGCGACGCGGTGACCCGACCGGATGGCGCCCTCCATCAGGCCGAAGAACTCCGTGCTCGTCTCGGTGCCGGCCCAGTGCACCCGTCCGTGCGGGGTGACCAGGTGTGGGCCGAGCCGTGTCCAGTCCCCGGGGCCGAACAGGGCCGCGTAGCATCCCCGGCTGTAGTCCTCGTTGACCCAGTCGGTCACGTGGAAGCCGGTCGGCTCCGGCAGTCCGGGGAACAGCCGCGCGGCCTGCTCGAACGCCCGCGCGCGTTGCTCGCCGGGGGACAGCCGGGCGAAGTCGTGCGCCTGCCTGCCGGTCACGAAACCGGTCAGCACGCCGATCGCGCCGTCGGGCGGCGAGTCGTCGACCGTGGACAGCAGCGGCCCGCGCGCGTTGACCGACCAGCCGGACAGGCCCCGTTCGCGCCAGGCCGGGCTCGGATAGACCAGGTGCACCTTGACCGCGCAGCCGGGCGCCGTACGCCCGCCGGAGCGGGGGACCGGCAGCGCGGGGTGGTGGTCGACGGCGTCGGCGAGCGACGGCGGCACCGCGACCACCACGGCGCGGGCCCGCAGCGAACCGGCCGTGGTCGTCACCGTCACGCCCTCGTCGTCCTGGTGGACGGCGCGCACCGGCTCGCCGAGCCGTACCCGGTCGCCGAGCCGTCCGGCCAGCAGTTCGCACAGCCGGTGCGCGCCACCGGCGACGCGGTCCTCCTGCGCGCCGCCGGCGAAGGCGTTGAGATAGCGGACCCCGCCGCCCGAGCGCAGGTAGAACCCCATGTGCAGGACCGAGACGTCCCGGGGGTCGGCGGCCATCATCTCCCCGAGGAACAGCGGGAAGAACAGCCGCGCGTCGGGGTGGTGCAGGTGCTCACGCGCCCACTCGTCCGCGGTCGTCGCGTCCAGCCGTACGGCGTCCGCCGACAGCCAGGGCGCGTCGGCGCGCACCGCGCGGGTCAGCTCGTCCAGCGCGTCGAACAGCTCGCCGAGCGCGACCGCCGACAACGGAGGGAACCGTCCGGGCCTGGTACGGCCGTCGCCGTCGTCGCCGAGCGCGAAACGGCTGTCGCCGGTCATGGCGGTCGGCGTGGTCCGCAGGCCCACCTGCGCCATCAGGGCGGTCAGCGCGGTGTGCCGTTCCCCCAGGTAGGCGGCGCCCGCGTCGATCCAGCTGCCGGGGGCGGCCTCGACGCCGTGGACACGGCCGCCGACCCGTTCGCGTGCCTCGACGACGGTGACCTCGACGCCCCGCGCGGCCAGGTCGGTCGCGGCGGTGAGCCCGGCCAGGCCCGCCCCGACCACGACGACGCTCATGCCATGCTCGCGATCTTCTTGGCCAGGGCGTCCGGCGTCGGGGCGGTCATGAAGTCGTCGAAGTCCAGCTCGACCCCCCAGGACCGGGCGACCGCGCTCAGCACACGGGTGGCGAGTAGCGAGTCTCCACCCATGACGAAAAAGTCAGAATCGGCCCTTACATCGTCATTTTCCAGCACACGCCGGAATATGTCGGAGATGGCGTCTACGTTCATGGAATGCATTGCTCCTTCAATTGGCTGAGGACGCGTATCGCCGGTGCGAACCCGCTCGATCGACCTTTCCGCTGGCCGTATAGGCGAGTTCGGGAACGACGGTGATCCGGCTGGGCACCAGATGACCGGGCACCCGGGCGCGCAGATAGTCCAGGACGTCTCCGGCGAGCGTCGGGGCGTCGGCGGGCGAGCGGGGCACGACGTAGGCGGCGAGCGTCGTGTGGTCGGCGACGGTCGCGCCCGCGACCGCCACCGCGCCCACCCTCGGGTGGCCGGAGATCTGGGCCTCCACCTCGCCCGGATCGACCCGGACACCACGGACCTTGAGCTCGTGGTCGAGCCGTCCCTCGTGGACGAGCGTCCCGTCTTCGGTCCGGCTCACCCGGTCGCCGGTGTGGAAGCAGCGCTCGGGGCCCCCGCCCAGGTCCGCCTCGGCGAACCGTTCCGCGGTCGCCTCGGGCAGGTCGCGGTAGCCGAGCGCCAGCGAGGGGCCGCCGACGAGCAGTTCGCCGTCCCCGGTGACGTGCTGGCGGACATGGGGCAGGGGGCGCCCGATCGGGACCCGTTCCCCCGCCGTCCACGGCCGGTCCCTGCGGGGCGCGAGCGGGCCGTGCAGGTCGACGGCGTGGGTGATGAGCGTGGTCTCCGTGCACCCGTAGGTGTTGACCAGCCGGATCCCGTCGGTGCCGAGCGCGCACCAGTCGGCGAGCCGTACGGGGCTGACGGCCTCCCCGCCGATGACGACCGTCCGCACGCAGGCCGGCAGCACGGCCCCCTCCTCGGTCAGGTGGCGCACCAGCTCGTGCCAGAACGCCGAGGGGAGGTCGAGCAGGGTGATCCGCTCGGTCTCGATCATCCGTAGCAGCCGGGGGAAGGAGCCCGAGTGGGCCCGCTCGTCGAAGACCAGCGCCGCCCCCGTGGTGAGCGCGGGCAGGATCTCCTCCAGGCAGGTGTCCCAGTTCGGCGACGCGAACTGCAGCACCCGGTCCTCGGGGGTCAGCCCGAACAGGGTCCGCAGCTCACCGGTCACGGTGGAGATGGCCCCGCGCGGGGTCACCACGGGCTTCGGCGCCCCCGTTGAGCCGGAGGTGAACAGGACGTACGCCGGGTCGTCGGCGTCTGCGGTGTCCCCCGTCCCGGGCACGGCCCCCGGTAGGGCCTCCCCCGGTACGGCCTCCCCGGGGGAGGGAAGGGCGAGCGCGCGCACTCCCGGCGGTGCGGGCGCGTCCGGGTCGGGAGTGAGCAGCAGGCGGCACCCGCTCGCCGCCAGCAGCGCCCGCCGCCTGGGCTCCGGGTGCGCCGGGTCGACGGGGCAGTACGTGCCGCCCGCGGCCAGGACGCCGAGCAGGGCGGCCACGGTCGCCGCCGAGTGCGAGGCGACCACCCCGACCGTCCCGGGGCGGGGGCCGAGCCGCCCGGCCGTCGCGCGGACCCACGCGGCGAGCTCGGCGTAGGTGAGGGGGTGACCGTTGTCCGCCGTCGCGAGCCGTTCCGGATACCGTTCGGCCGCGTCCGCGAACGCCCTTATCACGTCGGGATGCGAATAAGGCACTCTTGCCTCTTTCTGAGTTAACACGCCAAATGGTGTTTTGCAGTGAATTCGGGGGATCGCGTTCATGCTGTCGAGGAGCGCTGGATGTGGACTTGATGCGGCCTGGATTTCGGCTGGACTACATCTCGTGTTTCTCGCATGGCTGCCTGTGACAACGATGTGACAGACGGAGAGCGAAATGTCAGAAAGGTGCCTGGGGCACGTTCTGAAAATCGGGCTGCTCGGAGCGGTCCAGGCGCGTTGCGAATGCCGGGAGGTCCCCCTCGGCCCGCCGCGGCAGCGAGCGGTGCTGGCCCTGCTCGCGCTGGAGGCGGGTCGTACGGTCCCGATGGAACGGCTGATCAGAGGTTTATGGGGGGAGCGGGCACCGGCGGGGGCGCGGGGCCTGGTCCAGGGATACGTCTCGCGGCTGCGGCCGGCCCTCGCCGGGATGGGCGTCACGATCGCCTACGCGCCGCAGGGCTACCTCCTCGAACTCGCGGCCGAACAGGTGGACGTCCACGAGTTCCGGATTTCGGTCACCAGGGCACGCTCTCTCGACACCGACGAGGCGCAGGCCGTCGCCCTGCGGCGCGCCATCGCGCTGTGGCGGGGGGAACCCCTGACCGGAGTCTCCGGAGGTGAGCTGCTCGACGGGCTGCGCGAGACCCTCACCGAGGAACGGCTGGCCGCCACCGAGGAGTGCCTGAACGCCGAGGCGCGCGCGGGCCACGCCACGGTGCTGATCCCCGAACTGATCGCGCTCGTGGCCGAGCACCCCTTCAGGGAGGGACTGGTCGGCCTGCTCATGCTGGCCCTGTGCCGGGCGGGCCGCAGGGCCGACGCCTTGGAGCGATACGAACGCACCCGGCGCCGTCTCGTCGAGGAACTCGGCCTCGACCCCGGCCCTGAGCTGCGGCAACTGCACCAGACGATCCTGCGCGGCACCGTCCGCGGGACCGGGACCGTTCTTCCGCCGTCCGCCGAGGCGGACGCGGTCCCCGCCCAGCTGCCCGCGGAACCCGGCCAGTTCACCGGCCGCGCCGCCGAACTGACCCTGCTGGACTCGGTCGTGACCGGTGACGACACGGTGGCGATCTCGCTGGTGACCGGCACGAGCGGCGTCGGCAAGACCGCCCTGGCCGTCCACTGGGCGCACCGGACCCGCTCCCGCTTCCCCGACGGGCAGCTCTACGTCGACCTGCACGGTCACTCACCGCGACGGCCGCTGCGCCCGATCGAGGTCCTCGGACGGTTCCTGCGCGCGCTGGGCGTTCCCGCCGAGCGCGTGCCCGGCACCGTGGAGGAGGCGGGCGCGGTCTACCGCAGCCTGCTCGCCGACCGCAGGGTGCTGGTCGTGCTGGACAACGCGGGCAGTGTGGAGCAGGTCCGTCCCCTCCTGCCCGGCGGCAGGCGCTGCGCCACGGTGGTCACCAGCAGGGAACACCTGGCGGGCCTCGTCGCCAGGGACGGCGCGGTCCCGGTCCCGCTCGGCGTGCTCGCCTCGGACGAGGCGGTCACCCTGTTCGGCAAACTCCCGGGCGGCGAACGGTTGTCGGCGGAGCCCGAGGCGGCCGGGGAACTGGCCAGGGCCTGCGGTTACCTGCCGCTGGCGCTGCGCGTCGCCGCGGCCGACGTCGCGGGCGGGCCCGTGGGGGAGACGGCGGGCCGGGCCCGCAGGCTCGCCGGCGCCAGGCTTTCCGTGCCCGCCGCCGGGGAGGCGCGTGAGATCGCGCGCGGCGCGCTCGACAGCTCCTACCGCCACCTCGACCCGCCCGCCCGGCGTCTGTTCCGGCTGCTCGGCATGGTCCCGGGGCCCGTCTTCACCGCCGAGGCGGCCGCCGCGCTCGCGGGCACGCCCCCGGGCGAGGCCGACCGCCTGCTGTACGGCCTCGCCGCCGCGGGGCTCGTCGAGGAGACCGAACCGGGCCGCTACGCCCTCCACGACCTGGTCCGCGAGTACGCCCTCGAACGCGCCTGGGCCGAGGACCCCGAACCCGAGCGCGCCCGAGCCCTGGACGCCCTGCTGGCCTGGTACCTGCGCGCCGTCCGTGAGGCGGGCGAGGAGGCCTGCCTCGCGGAGGCCGCCACCGTACCGGCGCACATGACCGCCGTCCTCTGAGCGGGCGTTTGCTCTCGTGGGCTCTGTCCGGTTCATGTTCGGGTGCCGCGCCAGGCCGGGGGTGTTCGACGGCGAGGCGGCGGGACACGGACCGAGGTGAGGAGCGGGCGCCCGAAGCCGGCAGATCCGGATCGGCTCGCGTTCCTCACCGACGGGTGACCCCGGCGGTCGCGGACAGCCAGGCGAGCGCGGCCAGCGCCAGCGCCGTCGCGACGGCGAACGTCGTCCCCGTCCCGGCCGGCATCGTCAGCCCGCCGACCGCCGTGCCCGTGCTGATGCCGAGATAGATCGCCGATGAGTTCAGCGCCACCAGCAGCGGCGCCTGAGCCGTCGCGGCCTCGATCAGCCGGTACTGCTGCGGCGGGGTCTGGCACCAGCTCGCCGCGCCCCACGTGACGGCCAGCAGGGCGACCGCGGCGGGCGCCCGCACGCCCGTGACGGCCAACAGCGCGAAGGCGGCCATGGTCACGGCCATCAGCGTGTAGCCGGTGGCCAGCGTCCTGACCGGGCCGATCCGGTCGGCGGCGAAACCGGCGGCCAGGTTCCCCGCGACGGCGCCGAGGCCGTAGGCGGACAGCGCCCACACGGCGCCGGAGCCGGTGACGCCCAGGGCGCCCAGTGCCGGGACGGCGAAGGCGTAGGCGGTGTAGGCGGCGGCCATGCCCAGGGCCGTCAGCGGCAGCACAACGGCGACCCCGGGCCGGCGCAGCGCCGCCAGCCTGGTCCGCAGCGGCACCGGGACGCCTCCGGGAAGGGGCGGCGTCAACGCGCCCGCGGCCAGCGCGGTCACCAGGCACAACGCCGCCACCAGGCCCAGGGCGGCCCGCCAGCCCATCACCGCGCCGATCGCGCCGCCGAGCGGCACGCCCAGCGCGGTCGCCACCGTCAGGCCGCCGACGACCACGGCCAGCGCCCTGGCCCGCAGCTCGGGACGGACCAACGCCGCCGAGACCGCCCCGGCGGTCGGGGTGTAGGCCGCCGCGCCGACCGCCGCGAGCACCCGGGTGACCAGCAGCGACGGCAGATCCGGCGCCAGTGCGGAGCCCGCGTTCGCCACCGCCAGCAGCACCAGCGCCGCCACCAGCAGCGCCCGGCGCGGCAGCCGCGCGGTCACGGTCGCGACCACCGGCGCCGAGAGCGCGTAGGCCGCGGCGAACACCGTCACCGCCTGCCCCGCGCCCGCCGTCGAGGCGCGCAGCGAGGCGGCGACGTCCGGCAGGAACCCGGCCAGGACGAACGCGTCCGTGCCCACCGCGAACGTTCCCAGGGCCAGCACCCACGTCCGGCCCAGGCCGCCGAGGGCGGCCGGCCGCGATATCGAGACATTTGACATCCCGATTTACCTTTCAATGAGGCCCGGCCGGCCGGCCGGGCGCGATGGATCTCCTCGTGCCGGAGGACCGGGGTCAGGAAAGGGTCTGGCAGAACCGGCGCACCCGCGCCGGGGCCGACGCGGGACTCACCGCGATGAGATCCGCCAGGGTCTGCGCGGCCAGTTCCCGCCGCCACGCGAGCTCCGCCCTGCGCATCGCCTGCGCGACCCCGCACGGACGGGCGAACTCGGAGCCCGCGGCCTCGGCTCCGGCGCCGCGCTGCCGGATCTCGGTGCAGCGGAACGCGTCCTGCCGTCCCTCGATCGCGGCCACCACGTCCATGAGGCTGATCTCCTCGGGCGTCCGCGCCAGCGAGTAGCCGCCGCGCGGCCCCGGCGAGGAGGACAGGATTCCCGCACGCACCAGTGGCTGGAGACGCTTCTTCAGGTACTCGGGCGGCAGCTCGAACACCTCGGCCAGCCGTCCCGTCGACACCGGCGCCTGATCTCCCAGCCACGCCAGGGCCAGACAGCAGTGCAGACCCCACTCGACGCCCTCACCCATCAACATAACCGGGATATTACACATCCCGGTTATCCCGTCGACGTCGGCCACCGGCTCGCTCGTGTGCACACGCTGCTGATCTACGCTAAGGTTCACGGTGTCCGAAGGACAACCGGGACGTAGCGCAGCTTGGTAGCGCACTTGACTGGGGGTCAAGGGGTCGCAGGTTCAAATCCTGTCGTCCCGACCAGGTTTCCACTGGTCAGCGAGGGTGTCTCTCACATGAGAGGCACCTTTTTCGCGTTCTGAGGCACCAACTGAGGCACCGGCGTCCCACAAGAGGGCCGTACTCCCGCGCGCGCAGGGCGCAGCTTCCTGAGAGGGGTGCCGAAGAACGGCCTCCTCGTCGCGCGGCGGGTCACGCACGTCCCTGCCGTCCTCATCGGCTTCGAACCAGGGCCGCCCCTGCTTGAGCACCACGGGCGCCCCGCCGCGCCGGGTGCCCTCGGCGCGGCGTCGAGATTCGGGATGTCCGGTGAATCGGTTCTCTGTGGGTTTCGGCGAACCGTTGGTCGTCGCTGTGGGTGGCAGGCCTCTCGCCTGAGGAGACCGACGGGGCCGATCCACGGCGGGCCGCCAAGTGTGGCGAGACCCGCGAACGACTCGGAGATCGGGAGGGCGACGTCCGCCTCAGCCGGCCAGCCTGGCGACCAGGCGGACGAGGGTGTCCCGGGCGGTCTCCGTGCCCTCCGCCATGATCATGCGGGCGAGCTGCGGGGTGGCGTACCACCATCCGGCCAGGGCGACCACGGCGTAGAGCAGTTCCCTGGCCGCGAGGTCCGGGTTCAGGCTGCCGGCCTTCTGGGCGGCGGTCAGCGTGGCCAGCTTCGCGGCGTAGTGGGCACCGCGCCGCTCCTCGGCCGCGATGGGCCCGTCGCCGCGGTGCAGGCCCTCCCAGTGCAGCAGGCGGATGAGCTGTGGATGCTCACGGTGGTAGTCGTAGACGCGCCCGGCGTACTCCGGCAGGTCGCCGGCCAGGTGCTCGTCCAGTGGCACGGCCTCGGCCAGCCGTTCCAGCGCCGAGGTCAGCACGGCGGCGAACAGCTGCTCCTTGTTGCCGAAGTACTGGTAGATGCGTTCCTTGTTGACGCCCGCGGCGGCGGCGACCCGATCCAGCCGGGCGGCCTCGGGGCCGTGCTGGGCGAACTCCTGTACGGCCGCGTCCAGCAGGAGCTGCCGTGTCCTCTCCGTGTTCCACGCCATGGCGGCCAGCATAGCCGAAATTCCAACTGGACAGTTGGAGTCTGTCGTGACAATATCCAACCAGCGAGTTGGAAATGTGTAGCGAAAGGCACTGACATGTCCGCTGTCCCCTCCGTGCACCACCGCGCCGTGATCACCTGGCTGTCGGTCTACGCGATGATCATGCTGGTCCAGGTCGTGATCGGGCCCGTCCTCGCGCCGCTGCCGCTGCCGTTGCGCACCCTGGCGCTCACCGCGATCGTGGTCCCCGCCGTGGTGTACGCCCTCGTCCCCAGCCTCCTGCGCGTCCACGCCCACCTTCGCCGGAGCCGCCGCCTGACCACCTCGGACGACGCCTAGACCGGGCGATCCGGTCCCACCGGCATAGATCGGCGCTCCGTCCGCGTCCTTGTCCGGTGACATCGAGAGGAGGACGGGTGGATCCAGGATTTGAGGCGGACCTCAGGGAGTTCGTCATCGATCGATCGGGGGCGCTGTTCCGCACCGCCTACCTGCTGACCGGCGACCGGCACGCCGCTGAGGACCTGGTGCAGTCGGCGCTGGCGAAAACGGCGGCGAAATGGCGGGGTCTGCGGGACACCGCGGCCATCGAGGGTTATGTCCGCCGCGTCATGTACCACGAGCAGGTGAGCCGGTGGCGGCGCCGTTCCCGCATCGCGGAGGTGCCCACCGGATGGCTGCCCGAACGGATCGGCGACGGGCACGCCGAGGCGGCGGATCTCCGCCTGGTGATGCGCGAGGCACTCGCCCGGCTGACCCCCCGGCAGCGGACCATCCTCGTGCTGCGCTACTTCGAGGACCTGTCCGAGACCGAGATCGCACGACTGCTCGGCGTCAGGGTGGGGTCGGTGCGCAGCCAGATCCACCGGTCGCTGGAACGTCTGAGGGCGGCCGCGCCCGAACTGAGCACGGTGAGGGAGTTCGGATGAACATCGAGGATCTGCTGCGCGAGACCCTTTCCGACATGGCCCACGAGGAGCAGCCGCCCCCACCGGACCGGTTCGTCCAGGTCAGGCGGGGGCGCCCCCGCGGGCGCGGACTCGCCCTGGTCGCGGCGGCGGCCGTGACCGCGATGGCGGTCGGGTCCACGCTCGTGTCCCAGGGCCTGTCCTCATCCCGGGACGCCGCCGGGCAGGGTCCGGGCACGGCGTCTGTGGAGACCGGGCGGGGACGGATCACCCTGACCGTGCGGGAGGGGCTACGGCTCTCACAGGTCCTGGAGCGGCTGTCGGCCGCCACCGGAAGACCGCAGGCGGAGTTCGGGCGGGCCGCCAAGGACGGCGGGGCGCTCGGCCTGCCGTCCTACGCCAGGGGCGCGCTGGAGGGATTCGCCTTCCCCGGAACCTACGAGGTCCCGTCCACGTCGAGCCCCGGCGAGATCCTCGCCGCGATGGTGACGCGCTTCAACCGCGTGGCCGGGGACGGCGATCTGGTGGCCGGCGCCAGGCGCGCCGGCCGTACGCCACTGGAGATCCTGATCATCGCCAGCATCGTCCAGGCCGAGTCGGCCGACAAACGCGACATGCCGAAGATCGCGCGGGTCGTCCACAACCGGCTGGACCACACGCCCGGACTGAGACTGCAACTGGACAGCACCGTCCTGTACGGCCTGGGCAAGTACGGCGCCAAGGCCTCGCAGGAGGATCTCAGGAGCCGCTCGCCGTACAACACCTACGCGCGCCGGGGCCTGCCGCCCGGGCCCATCTGCAACCCGGGCGCCGACGCCATCGCGGCCGCCCTGAAGCCGGCCGCCGGGCCCTGGCTCTACTTCGTGACGACCGACCCGAAGAGGGGTGTCACGAAGTTCGCCGCCTCCGAAGCCGAGTTCCTCGAACTGACCAGGGAGTACCGCGGGAACCTCGGGAAGGCCGGGTGAGTCACGAGCCGGGGGAGCGCTCTCCCAGACGGCCCCGGGACGGGGCTCTCTCCTGCGGAAGGACACGGTATGGAACCGATGATGTCGTTCGTGTAATGAGGAGAGCGCTCCAAACGAAGAAAGGGGTATGTTCAAAACCCCCCAGAAGCGACGAACGGGCACGGCGGTTTCCGCCGGGTTGCTGATCTTCACCCTCGCGGGTTGCGCGAGCGCTCCGACCACCACCATGAACGCCACCCAGATGGTCGAGGCGCTGGCCAAACAGGGACTGCCCGTGTCCCTCACGGTGACCTACACCGCCTCCAACGACCCGAACAAGTTGCTCGGGAAGCCGAACGGTTACACCTCCAAGGCCTCCTTCACCGACCAGCGGGTCGACGCCGCCAAGGTCCCCGGAGCCAAGCAGGGTGACGTGGGCCTCGGCGGCAGCGTCGAGGTCTTCGCCACGGCCGGAGACGCGGAGGTGCGCGCCAACCTCCTGAAGGAGAGCGCGCAGAAGGTCCCGACACTCGCCGAGTACAGCTACGTGAAGGGCCCGGTCGTGGTGCGGGTCTCGAAGGAGCTGATGCCGATGGACGCCCAGGAGTACGAAGGGGCACTCGGCAAGCTCGTCAAGTAGTCCGGCGGACCCGCGAGGCGCGTCCGGTGAGGTCCCGACCCCCCACCTGGGTCCTCACCGGACGGCCGGGCCCGACGCCTCGGCCGGCCGCCGCCCGGAGCCCGGCCTCAGAGTTTGCGGAAGGTCCTGGACTCCTCCGCCGAGGCCAGTACGGCCCGCAGGGACGCCCCCGTGCTCGCTGAGACGACCGCCGCGACGGCGCCCTCGACGAACGGCACGTCGGCGACCACGACCCCGGGGGCCTCGAAGAGGCGGGCCGTCAGGACCGAGCCGCCGAGGTCGGGGATCAGGATCACCCCGTCCCCCTGGTCGACCCGGGAGATCGCCGCGGCCACCAGGTCGGCGCTGTTGCCCAGGCCGCCGTCGGACGCGCCCCCCGCGGGAGCCAGGGGTACGGTGACGCCGCAGATCTGGGCGGCCAGCGTCGCGACCTCCGAGGCGAGCGGCCCGCTGTGGGAGATGAGGACGATGCCGACCATCGGCGCCCTACCCCTGCCCGGGATCGTTCACGGCCGAGAGCAGGGCGGCGAACACGAGCGCGCAGGAGGCGGCGCCGGGGTCCTCGTGACCCGCGCTGCGAGGGCCGAGATAGCTGGCCCTGCCCTTACGGGCCACCATCGGGATCGTGGCCTCCGCTCCCGCGAGGGCGGCCGAGGCCGCCGCCTCGAACGCCTCCCGCTCTTCGGCGACGGCTCGGGCGGCGGCGGGTGACGCGGTGGCCGACTCAAGCGCCCTGACGGCCGGGGCGAGCGCGTCCACCATGGTCTTGTCACCCTCCGCCGCCGACCCCAGCCGCGTGACGCCGTCGAGGCCGGCCCTGAGCGCGCGGGCCAGTTCGGCGGGGGACACCTCGGGAGAGTCGCCGAGAGAGCCGAGGTGCCTGCCCGCCTCCCGGAACGCCGTGCCGTACAGGGGGCCGGAGGCGCCGCCGACCCTGCGGATCAGCGTGCCGCCCACCAGACGGAGCAGGGCGCCGGGGCTGACCGGTGGCTCCTCGGCCAGCGCCTGTACGGCGGCGCCGAAGCCCCGGTCGAGGTTGACGCCGTGGTCGGCGTCGCCGATCGCGGCGTCCAGTTCGGTGAGCCGTTCCCGGTTCGCGCGCACCGTCTCGGCGATCCCGGTGATCCACCGGGTGAGGAGGGCGGTGTCCATCAGCGGCCCCAGCGCAGGGCGGGGGTCTGGACCGGGGCGTCCCACAGGCGGGCGAGGTCCTCGCTCAGCAGACAGGCCGTGACGGAGAAGCCCCGCATGTCGAGGCTGGTGACGTAGTCGCCGACCAGGCTGCGCGCCACCCGCGCGCCCCTGCCGGACAACCGCTCGGCGATCTCGGCGAAGACGATGTGGAGTTCGATGAGCGGCGTGCCGCCCAGGCCGTTCACCATGACCAGGACGTCGCCGGAGAGCGGCATGTCCTCATTGACGGCGTCGAGCGCGACGGCGGCCAGTTCCCGGGCGTCGCGCATGGCGGCGCGTGACCGTCCGGGCTCGCCGTGGATGCCGACGCCCAGCTCGATCTCGGTCTCGCCCAGTTCGAAGGTCGGCCTGCCCGAGACGGGAGTCGTGCAGGCCTCCAGCGCGATGCCGAAGGAGCGGCTCCTGGCGTTGACCTCCCGGGCCACCCGCGCGACCTCGGCCAGCGGCGCGCCGCCCTCCGCGGCGGCTCCGGCGATCTTCTCCACGAAGACGGTCGCGCCGGTGCCCCTGCGGCCCGCGGTGTCCGGGGAGTCGCGCACGGCCACGTCGTCGTCGACGAGCACACGGGCGATCTCGACGCCCTCCTCGGCGCACAGGTCGGCGGCCAGTTCGAAGTTCAGGACGTCGCCGGTGTAGTTCTTCACGACGTGGAGCACGCCCGCGCCGCCGTTCGCGGCGGCGGTCGCGGTGACCATCTGGTCGGGCACCGGGGAGGTGAAGATCTCGCCGGGACAGGCCGCGTCGAGCATGCCGTACCCGACGAAGCCCGCGTGCAGCGGCTCGTGGCCGGAGCCGCCGCCGGAGACCAGCCCGACCTTGCCCGGGGTGGGACCGCAGGCACGGGAGACGATCCGGCCGCCGGGGTCGACCCTCAGGTCGGGGTGGGCGGCCGCCAGCCCGCGCAGCGCGTCCGTGACGACCGTTTCGGCGCTGTTGATGAGCTTCTTCACATTCCTTAGCTCTTCCCGTTCCCGTGTCGTGGCAAGCACGGCGGTGCGGAACTCTCGGCGGGGCGGGGGTACCGGGGGAGGGGGAGGACTGAGGTACGGTTCAGCCATGGCTGAGATCGTGTACCCCCCGGTCATCGCGCTGGCGAAGACCCTGTTCCGCGCGCTGGACCTCAAGATCCATGTCGAGGGCGCGGAGCGGATTCCGCGGACCGGCGGCGCGGTGCTCGCCAGCAACCACATCAGCTATCTGGACTTCATCTTCGCGGGCCTGGCGGCCCTGCCCGCCGAGCGTCTGGTCCGCTTCATGGCGAAGAAGGATGTCTTCGACCACCGGATCTCGGGTCCGCTGATGCGCGGCATGCACCACATCCCGGTGGACAGGGCCGCGGGTGCCGCCGCGTTCGGCGCGTCGCTGAAGGCGCTCAAGTCGGGTGAGGTCGTCGGGGTGTTCGCCGAGGCCACGATCAGCCGGTCCTTCACGGTCAAGGAGATCAAGAACGGCGCGGTCAGGATGGCCGTCGGCGCGAAGGTGCCGCTGATCCCGATGGCCCTGTGGGGCACCCAGCGGCTGTGGACCAAGGGGCGGCCCAGGAGGCTGCTGCAGCGGCACGTGCCGATCACGGTCCTGGTCGGCGAACCGCTGGAGCCCAGGCGCGGTGACGACTACGACGCGGTCACCGCCGAGTTGCGCAGGAGGATGGCCGAGCTGCTCGACCGGGCGCAGCGGACCTATCCGGAGATCCCGCCGGGCGCGTGGTGGCAGCCCAGCCACCTCGGTGGCGGCGCCCCGACTCCGGAGGAGGCCGCCAAGCTGGACGCCGCGGAGGCGCAGGCGAGACAGGGCGACGACCTGTCCTGAAGGCCCGCCCCGGGAGGTCCGCAAGCCGGTGTCAGGTGGGCCACAAGCGGTGTGGTCCACGCTGATCCCATGAATGACGTGTTCGACAACCTCGCCGAGGCCTTCCAGCCCGCCCCGTCGCCGGGGCCGGGGCGTACTCCCGGGCCGGTGGGGATGGCCGTGCTGATGATCCTCTGGGCGGCGCTCGGCCTGGCGCCCTTCGTCTTCGCGGTCGAGGATCTCAAGCTCGCCACGGGGAGGACCGGCTCCCCGGGAACCCTGACGGTCGTCTCGTGCGCGCCTCTGGGGCAGGGGCGTTACGACTGCCGGGGCAGCTTCGTCCTGGACCGCACCGGTGAGACGGTGCAGGTCGCCGCCTCACCCGACTCGACGGTCGGCGACGTCAGGCGCGCCCGGCTCACCCCGGAGGGCGACCGCGCGGTCCCGGCCGGCACCTCGGGTGTGCTGGCCGCCCTCACCCTGCCCTTCCTCGGTGTCGGGGTGCTGGGCTTCCTGCCGTACGCGCTGCTGTACGTCCTGCGGGTACGGCGTGGCCGGCGCCCGGCCGTGGCCGTCGGATGCCTGCTCACGGCCGTCTCTCTGGCCGGTCTCGTCGTCGGCGTGGTCGCTGCCTATTCGTGATGCTTAGAGGTATTACGAGGGGCGTGATCTGTATGGCATTGGTCATGGTTTTTGGACCGTTCCTGGTTTCTCATTAAGAACCGGCCGAATAGTCGTAAATTTTGCGAATTGAGAGAGGGGGTGGCGCCCGGAAGGAAGTTTCTGTTCGGGATGGCAAGGAGGGGACGATTGGTATTTTTGGGCGAGATGTCCAGCAGGTAAATCCGGTCAAATGTGATATTTCGCTATATGCCTCATGAGTCGCGCGTGTCACCTGATCGCGCACTATAACGATGCACTAACGACGGATATCCCCTCTATGGAAAACTTCCTGAAGTTCATGAGAATCAAGGGGTATCTCCCTGCTGTCTCGCGAACGGGGAATCGGGGGCCGTCGGCTGACGACGGTGAGGCATCGCGAACGTTCAGGAAATCTGACCCTGCTGTCCGGTGTATTGCTCGACTCCGAGAATGGATGCCCGATGAGCCGTTTGACCGCCCTGCGTAGCAGGTTCGTGGACGCTCCTGACTCCCTGGGTGCCAAGGCCCGCGCGCGCCGCTGGCAGTGGCTGGCGCGGGTCTTCCCCGACGTGGGCGACATGACGGTCATCGACCTGGGCGGTACGGCCAGCGCCTGGCTCCGTTCGCCGGTCAAGCCCGCGCGTGTGCACATCGTCAACCTCTCCACCCCGCCCGCCGAGCTGCCCCCGTGGGTGACCGTGGAGAACGGCGACGCCTGTGATCTGCGCGCCGCCACCCACGGCCGCTACGACCTGGTCTTCTCGAACGCGGTCATCGAGCACGTCGGCGGCCACGCCAGACGGGAGAGCTTCGCCGAGGCCGTCTACGACCTGGCCGACCGGCACTGGGTGCAGACGCCCTACCGCTACTTCCCCGTCGAGCCGCACTACGTCTTCCCCGGGTTGCAGTTCATGCCGATGGCGGTGCGGGCGGCGACCGTGCGGCGCTGGCCCCTGGTGCACACCCGCCCGGCGGACCGGGCGAGCGCGGTGCGCTCGGTGGCCGAGATCGAACTGCTCAGCAAGACCGAGATGCGGCACTACTTCCCGGACTCGGAGCTCCACTACGAGTGGATGGCCGGTCTGGTGAAGGCCCTGATCGCGATCAAGCGTTGAGTTCGCGGATGGACCGTGCCAGGACGACGGCCCTCCAGCGGAGACGGGGCCGTGCAGGGGTGATATGGACCTCGCCGTTTTGTCCGGGTACGGTCGGCGCGTGACGTTTTCGATCGTGGCAAGGGCCGGTGACGCCTACGGGGTCGCCGTGGCGAGCAAGTTCCTGGCGGCCGGGGCGATCGTGCCCGCCGCGGAGGCGGGCGCCGGAGCGCTGGCGACCCAGGCGTGGGCCAACGTCGCCTTCCGGCCGCAGGGACTGGCGCTGCTGCGTACCGGGACGCGGGCCGAGGACGCGGTGGCCGGGCTGATCGCCTCCGACCCCGGGCGGGACCAGCGTCAGCTCGGCGTGGTCGGAGCCGACGGCGCGGGCGCCACCTTCACCGGGCAGGAGTGCCCCGCCTGGGCGGGCGGGGTCAGCGGTGACGGCTACGCCATCCAGGGCAACATCCTCACCGGCCCCGAGGTGGTCCGGGAGATGGAGGCGGCCTGGCTGGCCGCCGCGGAACTGCCCCTCGCCGAACGGCTGGTGGCCGCGCTGGCCGCGGGCGACGCCGCCGGCGGCGACAGCAGGGGCAGGCAGAGCGCGGCGGTCTACGTGGTCGAGGCGGGCGCGGGCTACGCGGGCTCGGGCGACGTCGCCTGCGACCTGCGCGTCGACGACCACCCCGACCCGGTGACCGAACTGCGCAGGCTGCTGGACGTCCACGAACTGCTGTTCGGCAGGCCCGACCCGGAGAGCCTGCTGGAGATCCGGGGAGAGCTGGCCGAGGAGATCGAGGCCCGCCTGAAGGAGCTGGGACACGACACACTCGACCAGTGGGCCGGGGTCGAGAACCTGGAGGGCAGGCTGGTCGAGGGCAGGATCGACCCGATCGTCCTGGCCCGCCTCAGGGGAGACGCCTGAGGCGGCCGGGCCCCTGCGAGGACGGGGTCACCAGGGCGTCCCCACGCCGGGACACCCTGGTGACGACGCCGTACGGGATCAGTGGGCCACCACGGTGGCCGCGGTGGTGAGCCGCTCGTTCAGACGCCGGGTGGTCAGGACCATCGCGCACCGCTCGGCGGCGTAGGTCAGGGCCATCCCGTGGTGCTCGGCGGAGAAGTCGGCGACGGCGTCGGCGACGAAGAAGACCTGCGTGTCGCTCATGAACGCGTCGCAGGCGGTCATCAGGCAGCCGATGTGGGCGTAGATCCCGGTGACGACCAGCTGGTCCCTGCCGGTCTCCGTCATCAGCTCGCGCAGGCGGGTGCGGTGGAAGGCGCTGTAGCGCCACTTCACGAGGTGGACGTCGTCGGGACCCGGGGCCAGGGCCGGGATGATCTCCTGGGCGCCGGGCTCCGGGCCGATCCCCGCCCCCCAGAAGTCCTGCAGCAGGCCGCGCTGCGTGCGGGTCTGCCCGCCGGGCTGGGCCGAGTAGACGACGGGGACACCGAGCCGCCCGGCGGTCTCGCGGAGCGCGGAGACGTTCGCCACCAGGTCGGACATCGGCGACGCGCCCTGGGTGAACGCGCTGACGAAGTAGTTCTGCATGTCGTGCACGAGCAGCAGCGCACGCCGTGGGTCCGGCGTCCACTCCACCCGGTTCTCGGGCAGCCCCTCCTCTCCCGGCATGGGATAGGGGGCGATGGCGGGAATGGCCACGTCGTTCCTTTCTTCGGTCGTCAACGGGTTCTGAGCCTGACCTTGCTGACCTTGCCGACGGCGGTCGTCGGCAGCGTCTCGGTGAACTCGATCCGGTCGGGGATCTTGTAGTCGGCGAGGCCCCGCTCCCGCAGGAAGGCCTTCAGCTCGGGCACGCCGACGGGGGATCGGGTCACGACGTGGGCGCAGGACCGTTCGCCGAGATAGGCGTCGGGGATCGCCACGACCGACACGTCGTGCACGGCCGGGTGGGCGAGCAGGTGGTTCTCGACCTCCTCGGCCGCGATCTTCTCGCCGCCCCGGTTGATCTGGTCCTTCGCCCGTCCCTCGACGACGAGGTGGCCGGTCGGCGTCCGCCGTACGATGTCGCCGGTCCGGTAGAAGCCGTCGGGGGTGAAGGCGGTCGCGTTGTGCTCCTCGGCGCGGTAGTAGCCGCGGATCGTGTACGGCCCGCGGGTGAGCAGGTGGCCGGTCTCCCCGGGGGCGACCGGGGAGCCGGAGTCGTCAACGATCAGGATCTCGTCGTCGGGTGAGATCGGCCTGCCCTGCGTGGTGACGACGATCTCCTCGGGGTCGTCGAAGCGGGTGTAGTTGACCAGTCCCTCGGCCATCCCGAAGACCTGCTGCAGGGCGCAGCCGAGGGCGGGGCTCACCCTGCGCGCCGCCTCCTCGCTCAGCTTCGCCCCGCCGACCTGCAGCACGCGCAGGCTCGACAGGTCGTGCTCGGCGCGGCGGGCGGCCTCGACCCACAGCAGCGCCAGCGGCGGCACCAGCCCGGTGATCGTCACACCCTCCGCCTCGATCAGCGGGAAGCAGGTGTCCGGCCCAGGGTGGGGGGCCAGCACCGCGCGTCCCCCGGCGTACAGGGCGCCGAAGACGCCGGGGGAGCTCATCGGGAAGTTGTGCCCGGCGGGCAGCGCGCACAGGTAGACGCTCGTCTCGTCGAGCCCGCAGATCTCGGCGCTGGCGCGGAAGCTGTAGATGTAGTCGTCGTGGGTGCGGGGAATGAGCTTGGGCAGCCCGGTGCTGCCGCCGGACAGCTGCAGGAAGGCCACGTCGGAGGGGACCGGGCCGGGGATGTCCGTGGGGCCCGCGCCGTCCGCGCGCAGGGAGTCCAGGGCGACGTGCCCACCGGGGTCGCCGTCCACGATCACGTGCGGCACCTTCAGCCCCTCGGCGAGCCGCCGGTGGTCGAAGCCGTCGTGGACGTCGGGGATGACGTACGCCGCGGCCTCGGTGAACTCGCAGAAGTAGGAGATCTCCGAGGACCGGTGGGCCGGGAGCGCGAACACCGGCAGCGCCCCGATCCGGAACAGCGCGAAGCAGACCTCGTAGAAGGAGATCCGGTTGGGGAGCTGGACGACGACCCGATCACCGGGGCCGATCCCGAGCCCGAGCATGCCGGTCGCCAGCCCGTCGGCGCGCTCGTCCAGCTCGCGGTAGGTCACCCGCTCGCCGCCGCCGACCAGGGCGACGCGGTCGCCGTGCGCCGCGGCCCGTTCGCGGAGCAGACCGCCGAATGTCTCGCCGCGCCAGTATCCGGCGGCGCGGTACCGCTCGGCGAACTCCGGCGGGTACGGCACAACGCTCATCGTGGTTCCCGTCAATCGTGGGTTGAGGCCTGCGCGCCGAGACCGAGGGCGTGCAGGAGGGTGCGGAACTTCGCGGAGGTCTCGTCGAGTTCGGCCTCGGGGACCGAGCCCGCGACGATGCCGCCGCCCGCGAACAGGCGGACCCCGGTCCGCGACACCTCGGCGCAGCGGATGGTGACGGCCCACTCGCCGTCGCCCGAGGCGTCGCACCAGCCGACCATGCCGGTGTAGAAGCCGCGGTCGAACGGCTCGATGTCGGCGATGGCGGCGCGGGCCGCCCCGGTGGGCGTGCCGCAGACGGCCGGGGTCGGGTGCAGCGCGACGGCCAGGTCGAGTGAGGTCGTCGCCGGGTCGTTCAGGCGGCCGCTGACCCTGGTCGACAGGTGCCACATGGTGGCCGTGCAGACGAGTGAGGGCTCGGCGGGCACGCTGAGCGCGCGGCAGTGCGGGGCGAGCGCGTCGGCGACCGCCTCGACGACGACGGCGTGCTCCCGCTGGTCCTTGGCGGAGCAGAGCAGGGCCGCCGCGCGGCGGCGGTCCTCCTGCGGGTCTGCGCTGCGCGGCGCCGACCCCGCCAGGGGGTTGGCCACCACGGCCGGCCCGGTACGGGAGACCAGCAGCTCGGGACTCGCGCCGACCAGGGTCCTGTCACCGGGCAGCGGCACCGCGAAGATGTGGCCGTGCGGGTCGCGGCCCGCCAGGCGGCGCACCATCGTCACGACGTCCACCGGTTCGGGTCGGGTCAGCTCCAGGGACCGGGCCAGGACGATCTTGTCCAGGGCGCCCCGTTCCAGCAGGTCCAGGGCGCGCCGTACCCCCTTGCGGTGGTCGGCCGGGCTGGGGACCGCGACGATCCGCCACGGCTGCCCCGGTTCGGCCTCCGGCGGGTCGCAGGGGACGAAGGGGTCGGCCCACCGGGCCCGCTCCGGCGCGACGAGGTGCGCCGCACCCGGCTCGTCGAACGGGATGGCGCCCATGACGAGACCCGCCCGCTCCCGCACGCGGCCCGCCAGCTCGCGCAGCGTCGCCGCGGGGGGCACCACGTCGGCGCACCCCTGGCCCAGCAGCGTGTGCTGGGGGGAGGAGAAGAGGGAGGAGAGCCCGGGACGGTACCCGTGCAGCAGCTCGGAGGCGGTGACCGCCTCGTATGCGATGCTCAAAACTAGCCTTTCCTACAGAAGTCAGGCTCGCAGCGTGGCGCCGCCGTCCACGTACAGGTCCTGCATGGTGATGTGCCGCGCACGGTCGGAGGCGAGGAAGGTCACGGCGTCCGCGATGTCGGAGGGGTCGGCGACCCGGCCGAGCGGGATGCCGACCCTGAAGGTCGCGGGATCGCCCTCAAGCACGGAGCGCCGGTCGAGCCCGGCCTGCATCACGGTCTCCGTCGAACCGGGGGAGACCACGTTGCAGCGGATGCCGTGCTCGGCGAGTTCGAGCCCGAGGCAGCGGGTGAACATGGCGGAGGCGGCCTTGGAGGCGGCGTAGGCCGCCATCCCCATCCGGGGCACGCCGCCCGCGTTCGACGCCACGGTGATGATCGTCCCGGAACGGCGGGGAACCATCCTGCGCGCGACGGCCCTTGAGACGTGGAAGACGCCCGAGGCGTTCACCGCGAACACCCGGTTCCAGTCGTCCTCGCCGAAGTCCGTCACCGCGCCGGTGCGCAGGATGCCCGCCACGTTGACCAGGACGCCGATCGGGCCGAGGAGGTCCTCGACCTCCGCGACGACCGTCTCCATCCGTGCGGGGTCGGTGACGTCGGCGACCAGCCGGGTCACCTTCTCGTCCCGGTCCTCCCAGGGTTCGGGAAGGAGGTCGACCCCGGCGACGGCGGCCCCCGCGCGGGCGAGCGCGGTCGTCACGGCCGCTCCGATACCTCGTGCGGCACCCGTCACGAGTGCCACGGCACCCGAGAGGCCGGGCTCGTTCATCGCTCTGCCCTCACTGGTCAACTTAGGTAAGCCTAAACTTAGGTAAGCCTAAATTTACCTTCCATGTCCCGACAAGGTCTGTCAAGAGATCGACTGTTGTGATCTGGTTCACACTGGATTGCCCCTTGACGTCCGTCTTGACGGGATAGATCTTAGGTAAGACTTACCTAAGTACTTTAGGTGGATTTTGGGCCCTTCCATTACGCATGCCCTTTTTCTGAGGGGGGCTCAGCCATGCCCAGACACGAGGAGCGGAATGTCGGAACCCCCCGCGGAGAGACCACGGTCTCGGCGGCCACTCGACCTGGTCGGCGTCGGATTCGGTCCGGCCAACCTCGCCCTGGCCGTGGCGTTGCGAGAGCACGGCACGACGGGAACGGCTCTGGAGGCGGCGTTCTTCGAGCGCCGTGAGCGGTTCGGCTGGCACCCGGGAATGCTCATCGAAGGGGCGACGCTGCAGGTCTCCTTCCTCAAGGACCTCGCGACCCTCCGCAACCCCGCCAGCGAGTACGGCTTCCTGTTCTACCTGCACGCCAAGGGCAGGCTCGCCGACTTCGTCAACCACAAGACGCTGTTCCCGACCCGCGTCGAGTTCAACGACTACCTGGAGTGGGTCGCCGCGCTGTTCGCCCACCAGGTCACCTACGGCACCACGGTGCGCGGTGCCCGGCCCGTGTGGGACGCCCACGGCGACGCCGGGCGGATCGAGGTCCTCGGCGACGACGGCCAGGTCCTCGGCCACACCCGCAACCTGGTGCTCGCCCCCGGCCTGCGGCCCCGGCTGCCCAAGGGCGTGCACCTGTCCGAGCGCGTCTGGCACAACGCCGACCTGCTGACCCGGCTGGCCGGGCTGCCCCCGCTCACCCGGCGGCGCTTCGCCGTCGTCGGCGCGGGACAGAGCGCCGCGGAGGTCACCGACCACCTGCACCGGACCTACCCGGAGGCCGAGGTCTGCTCGATCTTCACCCGGTACGGCTACAGCCCCGCGGACGACAGCCCGTTCGCCAACCGGATCTTCGACGCCGAGGCCGTGGACGAGTTCCACGCCGCCCCCGAGGACGTCCGGCGATCCCTGCTGGACTACCACGCCAACACCAACTACTCGGTCGTCGACCTCGAACTCATCGAGGAGCTCTACCGGCGCGCCTACCAGGAGAAGGTCGTCGGCCGGGAACGGCTGCGCATCCTCAACGTCTCCCGCGTCGCGGGCCTGGACGAGGTCACCGACGGCGTGCGCGTGCACGTCGACCACCTGGCGACCGGCACGAGCACCGTCCTCGACTGCGACGCCGTGGTCTTCGCCACCGGCTACCGCCCCGTCGACCCGGCCGAACTGCTCGGTGACCTGGCCGGGCACTGCCGCCTCGACGACGAGGGACGGCTGCTGGTCGGCGCCGACTACCGCGTGCTCACCGACCCGTCCGTCAAGGCCGGGATCTACCTGCAGGGCGGCACCGAGTACGCCCACGGCCTGTCGTCCTCCCTGCTGTCCAACGTGGCCGTCAGGGCGGGGGACATCGTCCGCTCGATCGCGGGCGGCCCCCGCGCGAGCGGCCTGCCCGGCGTGGACTCCGCGTCCGTGGCCGCCCTCGGCTAGACAGCCCGCCCCCGACCACCCGACGAGAAAGCAACGGTCACCCCATGTCGCTGAGCCACGAGCGCGTCCGGGAGGACGTCGCCGACGTCCTGTCCGAGCAGCCGGCCGAGATCTCCGACGACGAGAACCTCCTCGATCGCGGACTCGACTCGATCCGCGTGATGAGCCTCGTCGAACGCTGGCGCGCGGCGGGCGTCAGCACCACCTTCATCGAACTGGCCGAGCAGCCGACCGTCGCCGCCTGGTGGCGGCTCATCAGCGACCGCATGGAGGACGGCGGCCGGTGAGCCGGGCCGACGGCGCCTGAACCACGTTCGGCGGGCCGGGCCGCAGGCGCCCGGGATCCGCCATGGAAGACGAGATCCGAGAAAGAGGTTCCCCTTGCCCGCGGACGTGCTCGCGCTGACCGGCGCGCAGCTGGGCGTCTGGTACGCCCAGCGCCTCGACCCCGCCGACCCGAGCTTCAACGTCGGCCAGTACGTCGAGCTGTGCGGACCCCTCGACCTGGACCTGTTCGGCGAGGCCGTACGGATCGGGGTCGGCGAGACGCAGGCCCTGAACGTGCGGATCGTGGACGGCCCCGACGGGCCGTGGCAGGTGATCGGCGAGGCCGCGGACTGGGACTTCGGCGTCGTCCGCTGCGACCCCGAGGAGGCGCTGCGCGCCATGCGGGCCGACCTCGCGACCCCGGTCGACATCCTGACCGGGCCGCTGGTCGCCGAGACCCTCTACGAGGTCGGCCCCCAGCGCTACCTCTGGTACCAGCGTTTCCACCACATCCTCATGGACGGCTACAGCTTCGCCCTGCTGGCCGGGCGGGTCGCGCAGATCTACACGGCGCTGGCCGCGGGCAGGCCGTACGGGGACAGCCCGTTCGGGCGGCTGGGGGCGGTCGTCGGCCAGGAGGTCGACTACCGGACCTCCGGCGGGCGCGAGCAGGACCGCGACTGGTGGCGCGAGCACCTCGCCGACCGGCCGGAGGTCGCGGAGATCACCTCGGGGACCTCCACGTACGGCTTCCTGCGCGAGCGGGCCGAGTTCCCCGGCCAGGCGCTGCTCGCCGTCGCCAAGGAGGCGGGCGGGACCTGGGCCGACGCGGTGACCGCCGTCACCGCCGCCTACACCTGGCGGATGACCGGCGCCGCGGACGTCGTCCTGGGCATGCCGTTCGCCGGACGGTTCGGCGTGGCGTCGATGCGCGTGCCGGGCATGACGGTCAACGTCCTGCCGGTCAGGCTCCTCCACGAGGCGGAGACGACGCTCACCGGCCTCGTCCGCCAGGCCGCCGCCGAGATCGTCGCCGTCCGGGCCCACCAGCACTACCGGGGCGAGGACCTGCAGCGCGACCTCGACCTGGTCGGCTCGGGACGCAGGCTGTACGGCCCCTCGGTCAACGTCAAGGCCTTCGACTACGAGCTCTCCTTCGCCGGGGTCGACGGCGTCACCCGCAACCTCGCCGCGGGCCCCGTCGACGACCTGGAGTTCTCCTTCTACAAGACCCCCGACGACGTCCTGGTCGTCGAACTCGACGGCAACCCCGGCAGGTGCACGCCCGAGACCCTCAGGGCGCACCTGCGGCGCTTCCTCGCCTTCGCCGACGCCATGACCGCGGCGCCGGGAACGCCGGTCGCGGAACTGCCGCTGATCACCCCGGCGGAACGCGACCTCGTCGTCGACGGCTGGAACGCCACCGGGACGCCCGTCACCGGCGCGACCCTCGCCGAGGCGTTCCGCGCCCAGGCCCGCAGGACGCCGGAGGCGGTCGCGGTCCGCGACCTGTCCGGCACCGGGAGCGGTCTCAGCTTCGCCGAGCTCGACGCCCGCTCCGACCGGCTGGCCGCGCTGCTGCTCGGCAGGGGAGCGGCCCCCGAGCGGACCGTCGCCCTCGAACTGCCCCGCGGCACCGGCATGATCGTCGCCCAGCTCGCCGCCCTCAAGTCCGGCGCCGCCCACCTGGTGCTCCCCACCGACCTGCCGGAGGAACGGCGCGCCTTCCTGCTGGCCGACGCCGGCCCGGTGCTCGTGGTCACCCCGGAGACGCTCGCCGAAGCCGAAACGGGGGCGGAGACCCTCCCCGAGGTGACCGTACGGCCCGCCTCGCTGGCGTACGTGCTCTACACCTCCGGCTCGACCGGCCTGCCCAAGGCCGTCGCCGTCACCCACGCCACCCTCGCCAACCTGTGGGAGCACCACCGCGTCACCCTGCACGCCGGACCCCGCAGGAAGGTCGCGCACTCCTACGCCTTCTCCTTCGACTCGGCGTGGGGGCCGTTCCTGTGGATGGTCTCCGGGCACGAACTGGTCGTCCTCGACGAGCACGAACGGCGTGACCCCGCCTCCTTCACCGGGCTCGACGTCATCGACGTCTCCCCGTCGTTCTGCCTGCAACTGGCCGACGCCGACATGCTCGACCGGCCGGGACACCCCGGGCTCGTGCTGCTCGGCGGGGAGGCCGTGCCGCCCGCGCTGTGGCGGCGGCTGCGCGAGACCCCCGGTGTGCGCGCACACAACCTGTACGGCCCGACCGAGTTCACCGTGGACGCCCTGTGGGCCTGGCTCGACGACAGTGAGGAACCGGTCGTCGGCCGTCCCGTCGGCGGGGCCAGGGCCTACGTGCTCGACGCCCGCCTGGCCCCGGTGCCGCCCGGCGTGACCGGGGAACTGTACGTCGCGGGCGGCGGCCTGGCCCGCGGCTACCTGAACCGGCCCGGCCTGACCGCGGAACGGTTCGTCGCCGACCCCTTCCAGCCGGGCGGGCGGATGTACCGCACCGGCGACATGGCCCGCTGGCGCCCCGACGGGACCCTGGAGTTCCACGGCCGCACCGACGACCAGATCAAGATCCGCGGCCACCGCGTCGAGCTGGGCGAGGTCGAGGCCGCGCTGGCGGCCGTGCCCGGCGTCACCCAGGCCGCGGCCGCCGTGCGCGGCGGGCTGCTGACCGGCTACGTCGTCGGCGACGGCCTGGAGGCCGCCCGGGTGCGGGGCACGCTGGCCGCCCGGCTGCCCGGCTACATGGTGCCCGCCGCCGTCGTCGTGCTCGCCGCCCTGCCGCTGACCGGGCACGGCAAGCTCGACCGGCGCGCCCTGCCCGCCCCCGAGTTCACCGCCACGGGCCGCCCGCCGCGCGACGCGACGGAGGAGACGCTCTGCGGGATCTTCGCCGAGGTCCTCGGTCTGCCCGAGATCGGCATCGACGACAACTTCTTCGAGCTGGGCGGCGACAGCATCACCTCCATCCAGGTCTGCGGGCGCGCCCGCAAGGCCGGGCTCGCGGTGACGCCCCGCCAGGTCTTCGAGCTGAGGACCGTCGCCGGTCTGGCCGCCGTCGCGGGAGCCGTACGGCAGGCCCGCCCCGACGACGGCGTGGGGACCGTCCCGCTCACGCCCATCGTCGCCTGGCTGCGCGACCTCGGCGGCTCGGTCACGGCGTTCCGGCACACCGCCTCCGTGGATCTTCCCGAGGGAGTCACCGGCGAGCGGGTGCTTCAGGCGGTGCAGACCCTGCTCGACCACCACGACGCGCTGCGCGCCCGCCTCAACCCCGACTGGACCCTCGACGTCCGGCCCCCCGGCGCGGTCGCCGCCGCCGACGTCGTCGGTACGACCGCCGGCCCCGGGGACGACCTCGACCCGGCGGCGAGCCGCATGGTCGCCTTCACCCACGAACCGGGACGGCTCACCGTCGCCGTCCACCACCTCGTCGTGGACGGCGTCTCCTGGCGTGTCCTGCTGCCCGACCTGCGGGCCGCCCTCGAAGGACGGCCGCTCGAACCGGTCGGCACCTCGCTGCGCACCTGGGCGGCCACCGTGGCCGACCTGGACGTCTCCGGCGAACTGCCCTACTGGACCGGGGTTCTCGACCGGCCGGGACCGAGGCTCGGCGCGCGCAGGCCAGGACCCGGCGACACCGTCGGCACCGCCGTGCGCTCCGTCGTCACCGTGCCGCCGGGCCGTACGGCGCCGCTGCTGGCCGCCGCGGCCCGCTGCCGCGCCGGGATGGACGAGTTGCTGCTGGCCGTCCTGGCCAGGGCCGTCGGCGGGGACGAACTGCTGGTGCAGACCGAGGGGCACGGCCGTGACCTGATCGACGACCTCGACCTGTCGCGCACCGTCGGCTGGTTCACCGTCGAACACCCCGTCCGCGTCCGTCTCGACGGAGCCGCGACCCCGGCCGGCACCCTCAGGAGGGTGAAGGAGGCCGTCAGGTCGGTGCCCGGCGGCGGGCTCGGCTACGGCGTCCTGCGCCACCTGCGCGGACTGCTCGACGGGCTGCCGCAGCCGCAGATCCTGTTCAACTACCTCGGCCGTTTCGCCGCGGGCGCCGCCTTCACCGCCTCCGACGACCCCGCCATGCCCACGCCGTACGCCCTTGAGGTCAACGCCTTCCTGCACGAGACGCCGCAGGGACCCTCGCTGGCCGTCCACCTGTCGAGCCCGCCCGGCGTGCTCGACCTGGACGACCTCGGCGCGCGCTGGGACGCCGCCCTCGACGAACTGGCCGCGACGCCCGACGCGCTCGTCCCGTCCGACCTGCCGCTGGTCGCCCTCACCCAGCGGGAGGTCGACCGCCTGCCCGGGGACGCCGCCGACGTGCTGCCGCTCTCGCCGCTGCAGGAGGGCCTGCTCTTCCACGCCAGCGCCGACGAACTCGACGTCTACACCTCGCTGACCCACCTCGACCTCGAAGGGCCGGTCGACGGGCTGCGCGGGCGGATGGAACGGCTGCTCGCCCGGCACGACAGCCTGCGTGCGGTCTTCCTGTCCGACGGCTTCGACCGGCCCGTCCAGGTCATCCCGGCCCGGGCGGAACTGTCCTGGCGGGAACTCGACCTGTCCGGCGAGCCGGAACGCCTCGACGAGGTCGAACGCGCCGAACTGGCCCACCGCTTCGACCTCACCCGCTCGCCGCTGCTGCGCTGCCTGCTCGTACGGCTCGGCCCTGACCGCCACCGGCTGCTGCTGACCGGCCACCACATCGTCGCCGACGGCTGGTCGACCCCGCTCATCGTGCGCGAACTGGTCTCGGGAACCGCCGAACCGGCGCCGCCGTACCGGGACTACCTGGCCTGGCTGGGCCGCAGGGACACCGAGGCCGACGCCGCGGCCTGGCGCGAGGCGCTGGCCGGGCCGGTCGAACCGACCCTGGTCAGAGGCGCAGAAGCCGCGCGAACCCCCGTCCCGCCGCGTGAGGTGGCCGTCGAGCTGCCCGCCGCCGTGGGGGAGCGGCTCGGCGTGTTCGCCAGGCGGCACGGCCTGACCCTCAACACCGTCGTCCAGGGGGCCTGGGCGATCCTGCTCGGCGTGCTCACCGGACGCGACGACGTCGTCTTCGGCGCGACCGTCTCCGGCCGTCCCGCCGACCTCGACGGCGTGGAGAACATGATCGGCCTGTTCAGCAACACCGTCCCCGTCCGGGTGCGGCTCGACCCGGAGGAGGCGGCGCTCGCCGCGCTCACCAGGCTCCAGGCCGAACAGGCCAGGCTGCTCGACCACCAGTACCTCGGCCTGGCCGAGATCCAGGCCCTCGCCGGGGCCGGGACGCTCTTCGACACGCTGCTCGTCTTCGAGAACTACCCGGCCGGGCAGGGCGTGCCCGGCGGTGAGGTCACCGTGACCGGCGCAGGCAACCGGGGCCACACGCACTACCCGCTGACGCTGCTCGTGCTTCCCTCGGGCAACCCGGTGCTCGGCCCCGACGGCGGCGGGCCCCGCTTCGTCCTGGAGTACCGGCCGGACGCGTTCGGCGACGACGAGGCCCGAGCCGTGGCCGCCCGCTTCGCCCGGGTGCTCGCGCAGCTCACCGCGGAGGTCGTCGTCGGCGAGATCGACGTGCTGATCGAACGCGAGAGCGTCCTCGGCGACTGGATCGCCACCGAGGCGGAGATCCCCGCAGGCACCGTCGTGGACGTCTTCGAGGCGCAGGTCGCCGCGACCCCGGACGCGACCGCGGTGGTCTCCGGCACGACCGCCCTGACCTTCGACCAGCTCAACCGGCGCGTCAACCGGCTCGCGCACGCCCTGACCGGGCTCGGCGCCGGGCGGGAGACGCTGGTCGCGCTCGCGCTGCCCCGCTCGGCCGACCTGGTCGTCGCGCTGCTGGCCGTGCTGAAGACCGGGGCCGCCTACCTGCCGATCGACCTCGACTACCCGGAGGAGCGGCGGCGGCTCATGCTCGCCGACGCCCGCCCCGTGCTCGTCCTGACCAAGCTCCCGGAGACCGACGACGGCCCGGAGACCGACCCCGTCGTCGAACGCGACCCCGCGCAGCAGGCCTTCGTCATCTACACCTCCGGCTCGACCGGACGCCCCAAGGGCGTGCAGATCGCCCACCACGGCCTGATGAACCTCTACCGCGACCACCGCGACACCGTCTTCGCCAGGGCGGTCGAGGCGGCGGGCGGGCGGCGGCTGCGCGCCGCGCACACCGCGTCCTTCTCCTTCGACTCCTCCTGGGAGCAGCTGCTGTGGCTGCTGTGCGGCCACGAGCTGCACGTCTTCGACGAGGAGACCCGCCGCGACGCCGAGGCGACCGTCGCGCTGGTCGCCGAACGGCGCATCGACACCCTCGACGTCACCCCGACCTTCGCCGAGCAGCTGCTCGACTGCGGCCTGCTCGACGGTGAGCACCGGCCCGTGCTCGTGCTGCTCGGCGGCGAGGCCGTGCCCGACGCGCTGTGGCGCCGCCTGCGTGAGACCCCCGGCGTGCTCGCGCACAACTACTACGGCCCGACCGAGGACACCGTGGACACCCTCGGCGCCGACCTCGCCGACAGCCCCACCCCGGTCGTCGGACGGCCCATCGCCAACACCCGCGTCTACGTGCTCGACCGCAGGCTGCGCCCGGTGCCGCCGGGCGTCCCCGGCGAGCTGTACATCGCCGGGGCCGGTCTGGCCCGCGGCTACCTGAACCGGCCGGGCCTGACCGCGGAACGGTTCGTCGCCGACCCCCTCAGGTACGGCGAGCGCATGTACCGCACCGGGGACCTGGCCCGCTGGCGGCCCGACGGCACCCTGGAGTTCCTCGGCCGCACCGACGACCAGGTGAAGGTACGCGGCTACCGGATCGAGCTGGGCGAGGTCGAGGCCGCGCTCACCGCGCAGCCCGGGGTCTCCCGCGCCGCCGTGATCGTCAGGGACGACCGGCTCGTCGCCTACGTCGTCGCCGACGGGCCGGTCGACCCCGGCGCGCTCGGCCTGCCCGCCTACATGATCCCCGCCGTCGTCACCCTCGACGCGCTGCCGATGAACGTCCACGGCAAGCTCGACCGCGCCGCCCTGCCCGCCCCCGGGGTGAGCCGTACGGCGGGCCGCGCGGCCAGGGACGAACGGGAGGAACTCGTCCGCGGCGTGCTCGCCGACCTGCTCGGCGTGCCCGCGATCGGCGCCGACGACGACTTCTTCGCCCTCGGCGGCCACTCGCTGCTGGCCGCCCGCGCCGTCAACCGCATCCGGCGCGCCCTGGGCACCGGCCTGGCGATCAGGGACCTGTTCGAGGCACGCACCGTCGCCAGGCTCATGCCCAGGCTCGGCGGCGCCGCCCGCGCGCCGCTCACCCGCATGCCGCGCCCGGAACGGGTGCCGCTCTCGGCCGCCCAGCGCCGCCTGTGGTTCCTGCACCACCTCGAAGGCCCGAGCCCGGTCTACAACATCCCGCTGCGCCTGCACCTGACGCCGGGCGCCGACGCCGCCGCGCTGCGCGCCGCCTGGCACGACGTGACCGGCCGCCACGAGATCCTGCGCACCGTCTACCCGGACGCCGAAGGCACGCCGTACCAGGTGGTCCTGGACGTCCGGCCGCCGCTGACGACCGTGGCGAGCACGGCGGAGCGGCTGGCGGACGACCTCGCCGAGGCCGAGGAGTACGGCTTCGACCTGCCCGCAGAGCCGCCGCTGCGCGGGACGCTGTTCACCCTCGGCGACGGACGGCTCGTCCTGTCGGCCGTCTTCCACCACATCGCCAGCGACCAGTGGTCGGAGGGGGTGTTCCTGCGCGACCTGGCGAGCGCCTACGAGGCAAGGCTGGCCGGGCGGGAACCGGAGTGGCCCGACGTCCTGCAGTACGCCGACCACACCCTCTGGCGCCGGGACGTCCCCACCGAGGAGGACGAGCGCCACTGGCGGGAGGCGCTGGCGGGCATCCCCGACGAGCTGGCGCTGCCCTACGACCGGCCCAGGCCGCACACCCCGACCCACCGGGGCGCGACCGTACGGCTCCGCCTGCCCGACGACGTCCACCGGGGCGTCGCGGCGCTGGCCGGGCGCGGCGGCGCGACCCCCTTCATGGTGCTGCAGGCCGCCGTCGCCCTACTGCTGGGCAGGCTCGGCGGCGGGGACGACATCCCGCTCGGCGTACCCGTGGCGGGCCGCCCCGACGAGGCCCTCGACGACGTCATGGGCCTGTTCGTCAACACGCTCGTGCTGCGCGCCGACCTGTCGGGCGATCCGTCGTTCGACACGCTGCTCGGCCGGGTGCGCCAGACGGAACTGGCCGCGCTCGCCCACCAGGACCTGCCGTTCGAGCGGCTCGTCGACATCGTCGCCCCCACCAGGTCACTGGCCAGGCACCCGCTGTTCCAGGTCATGACCCAGTACCACCGGGCGGAACCCGCCGTCGCCCTCGGCGAGCTCGAACCCGACCTGAGCGTCCACGCCCGCTTCGACCTGGCCTTCAACGCCGTGGACGACGGCGAGGCCACGCACCTGTCGATCATCTACGCCCGCGACCTGTTCGACGACGCGACCGCCCACCTGCTCGGCGACCGGCTCGTCCACGTGCTGCGCCAGGTGCTGGCCGACCCGGCGCTGACCGTCGGCGCGGTCGACGTGCTGTCCCCCGCCGAACGCGGCCGGATCACCGGCGAGTGGAACGACACCGCCCGCGAGGTGCCCTCCGGCACGCTCAGCCGCCGCATCACCGCCCAGGCCCGCCGTACCCCGGACGCCCTGGCCGTGGCCGCCCCCGAGGGGCCTGAGGGGAGGACCTGGCTTGAGCTGACCTACGCCGAGCTGGAACGGCGCGCCGACCGGCTGGCCTGGGAACTCGCCGAGGGCGGCGCCGGTCCCGAGACGATCGTCGCGGTCTCCGTCCCCCGCTCGGCGGAGCTGATGGTCGCGCTGCTGGCCGTGCTGAAGACCGGGGCGGCCTACCTGCCGATCGACCCCGACTATCCGGCGCGGCGGCGTGAGCTGATGCTCGACGACGCCCGCCCCGTCCGGCTGCTGACGGCCGCCGACGTCCCCCGTGAGGGCGGGGACCGGCCCTTCCCCGACGCCTCGGCCCCCGGCGGCCCGGCCTACGTGATCTACACCTCCGGCTCGACGGGACGGCCGAAGGGCGTGGTGGTCGAGCACCGGGCGATCGTCAACCGCCTGGCCTGGATGCAGGCCGAGTACGGCCTCACCCCGGACGACCGGGTGCTGCAGAAGACCCCCGCCGGGTTCGACGTGTCGGTGTGGGAGTTCTTCTGGGCGCTCTGCGAGGGCGCCGCCGTGGTCCTGGCCGCGCCCGGCGACCACCGCGACCCCGCCAGGCTCGTCCGGCTCATCCGGGAGCGGTCCGTCACGGTCGCCCACTTCGTGCCGTCCATGCTGCGGGCCTTCCTGACCGACCCCGGCGTGCCCGGCTGCGTGAGCCTGCGCCACGTCGTCTGCTCCGGCGAGGCGCTGCCCGCCGACCTGGCCGCCGACTTCAGGAGGGCGCTCGGCGCCGGGCTGCACAACCTGTACGGCCCGACCGAGGCCGCCGTGGACGTCACCTACCAGGAGTACACCGGTGACCCCGGAGCCGCCACGGTCCCGATCGGCCGCCCGGTGTGGAACACCGGCGTCCACGTGCTGGACGCCGCGCTGCGCCCGGTGCCGGTCGGCGTCCCCGGCGAGCTGTACCTGTCGGGCGTCCAGCTCGCCCGCGGCTACCTCAACCGGCCGGGCCTGACCGCCGAACGGTTCGTCGCCGACCCGTCCGGGCACGGCGAGCGCATGTACCGCACCGGGGACCTGGCCCGCCGGCGCCCCGACGGCACCGTCGAGTTCCTCGGCCGCACCGACGACCAGGTGAAGATCCGCGGGCAGCGGATCGAGCTGGGCGAGGTCGAGGCCGCGCTGCGCGCCCTTCCCGGCGTACGGCAGGCCGCCGCGGCCGCCGTCGAGGGCCGCCTGATCGGCTACGTCGTCGGTGCTTCGGACGGTGCGCTCGACCCGGCGACGCTCCGCGCCGAACTGGCCTCGTGTGTCCCCGCCCAGCTCGTGCCCTCGGTGATCGTGCCGATCGACGCGCTGCCGCTCTCCGTCAACGGCAAGCTCGACCGCCGCGCGCTGCCCGTCCCCGCCGCGCCCGAGGCGCCCGCCGCCGCGAAGCCCGCCAGGCCCGGCGAGGAGACCATGGCCGCCGCCTTCGCCGAGGTGCTCGGCCTGGGCGCGGTCGGCGTCGACGACGACTTCTTCGGCCTCGGCGGCGACAGCATCATGTCCATCACCCTGGTCGCCAGAGCCCGCGCCGCCGGGCTGAAGATCACCGCCAAGGACGTCTTCGAGCACCCGACCGTCGCCGGGCTCGCGGCCGTCGCCACGGCGGCGGAGCCCGCCGCCGCGACGCCCGCGGAACCCGAGGAGGAGGCGGGCGGCCCGCTGCCGCTGCTGCCCGTCATGCACTGGCTGCGCGAACAGGGCGTCCCGGTCGAGGACGTGCACCAGGCCAGGCTGCTGCGGGTGCCGCCCGCGCTCGGCGTCGAGCGGATCACCGCCGCCTTCGACGTCCTCGCCCGCCGCCACGACGCGCTGCGGCTGCGCCTGGCCAGGCCGCACCCCGCGATCTGGTCGGCGGAGATCACCCCTGAGGCGGCCCCCTTCGAGGTGCGCCGGGTCACCGGCCTGGCCGGTCTCGAAGCCGAGTACCGCGCCGCCGTCGGACGGCTCGACCCGGCGACCGGCGCGGTCGTCCAGGTCGTCTGGTTCGACCTCGGCGAGGAGCCGGGCCGCCTGCTCGTCGTCGCCCACCACCTCGTGGTGGACGGCGTCTCCTGGCGCTTCCTGCTGCCCGACCTGGCAGCCGCCGTCGAGGGCCGCGACCCCGCCCCCGTCCCCGTCTCCCTGCGTCGCTGGTCACGGCGGCTGAGCGAGGAGGCGCACACCCCCGGGCGGCTCGCCGAACTCGACCACTGGCTGGCGGCCGTCGCCCCCGGCGCCACCCGCCTGGCGGTGACGCCCCAGGCGTCCCCGGTGTCCGCTACGGCGCCCGCCACGCACGAGACCGTCCTGGACACCGCGCTCACCCGGAGCCTGCTTTCGGCCAGGGGCGGGATGAACGCGCTGCTGCTCACCGCGCTCGCCCTGGCCCTGCCCGGCGACGGCCCGGCCCTGGTCGAGCTGGAGGGCCACGGCCGCGAACACGCCGAACTCGACCTGTCGCGCACCGCGGGCTGGCTCACCGCCGTCCACCCGGTACGTCTCGACCCCGGGGCCCCCGGCGGCACAGCCGGCACGGTCACGGCGTTCAAGCGGATCAGGGAACAGCTGGCCGCGGTGCCCGACGGCGGCCTCGGCTACGGCCTGCTGCGTCACCTCAACCCGCAGACGGCCGCCGTGCTCGCCGCCGCGCCCCGCCCGGAGATCCTGTTCAACTACCTGGGCAGGTTCGGCGTCGGCGGCGCCGAGGACTGGGGCATCGCCGACGAGACGCTCCCCGAGATCGGGACCGGCGTCTCGCCGTACGGGCTTGAGGTGGACGCCGTCACCCAGGACAGGGCCGAGGGGCCGACGCTGCGGGTCACCTGGACCTCGGCCGTCCTCGACGGCGCGGAACTGGCCGGTCTGGCCGGGCGCTGGGAGGCGGCGCTGGCCGAACTCGGCGCCCCCGGCGCCCTCGACGACGCGCTGACCCCCTCCGACCTGCCGCTGGTCTCCCTCACCCAGGCGCAGATCGACGAGCTGCCCCCCGGCACGGCCGAGGTGCTGCCGCTCGCGCCGCTGCAGGAGGGCCTGCTCTTCCACGCCACCGTGGACGAGGGCGCGCTCGACGTCTACACCGTGCAGAACTTCCTCGAACTGCGCCGCCCGATGGACGCCGGACGGCTGCGCGAGGCCTGGCGGCGGCTGACCGCCCGCCACCCCAACCTGCTGGCCGGGTTCCGGTACGACGGCCTCGACCGGGCCGTCCAGTTCGTGCCCAGGACGGCGGAGCTGCCGCTGACCGAGATCGACCTGACCGGTCTCACCGGGCGGCCCCTCACCGGGCAGGAGGCGCGGGCGGAGGGCATCGACCTCGGCTTCCTCACCGACCCGGCGCAGCGGGACGCGGTCGCGCGGATCCTGACCGAGGACCGCGCCAGGCGCTTCGACCTGACCAGGCCGCCGCTGGTGCGCTTCACCCTGGTCAGGCTGGCCTCCGACCACCACCTGCTGGTCATGATCCACCACCACATCCTGTGGGACGGTTGGTCGGAGGGGCTGTTCCTGCGGGAGCTGTTCGACCTGTACGACGGGCGAGAGCCCGAGCGGGTCACCCCCTACCGGGACTATCTGGCCTGGCTGTCGCGGCAGGACACCGGCGCCGCGTTCGAGGCCTGGAAGCAGGCCCTGGCCGGGCTCGCCGAGCCGACGCTGCTGGCCCCCACCGGGGGCGAGCTGACCGCGGTCGTGCCCGACGCCGTGCTGGCCGAACTGCCCGACGGGTTCGGCCCGAGCCTGGTCGCCCAGGCCAGACGGCACGGCCTGACACTCAGCACCCTGCTGACCGCCGCCTGGGGCATGGTCCTGGCCGGGGTCACCGGCCGCTCCGACGTCGTGTTCGGCAGCACCGTCTCAGGACGGCCCGCCGAGATCCCCGGCGTCGAGTCGACCATCGGCCTGTTCCTCAACACCGTCCCCGTGCGGATCACCCTCGACGCCGACGAGTCCCTCCTGGACCTGCTCACCCGCCTGCAGCGCGGCCGCTCCGCCGTACTGGCCCACGAACACCTCGGGCTCGGCGAGATCCAGCGGGCGGCGGGACTCGGCCAGCTCTTCGACACCCTGTACGTGCTGCGCAACTTCGGCGACGACGAGGAGGAACGCCTGCGCGTCACCGCCTCCTACGGCATCGCCGAGATGGACAGCGTGGACGGCACCCACTACCCGCTGACCCTCGTCGTCACCCCGGACGAACGGCTCAAGGTGTCGCTGGCCTACCGGCCCGACGTGTTCGACCGGCCGCTCGCCGAGGCGATGCTCGCCCGCTTCACCCGACTGCTCGAACAGATCGCCGGGGACCTGACGACACCCGTCGGCCGTCTCGACCCGCTCGGGCCGGACGAACGACGGCTGGTGCTCCAGGAATGGAACGCCACCGATCACCCGCTGCCGGACAAGACCGTGGCCCGCCTCCTGGAGGAACAGGCCGCGCGCACCCCCGGCGCCGTCGCGCTGGTCTTCGGCAGGGAACGCCACACCTACGCCGAGCTCAACGCCCGCGCCAACCGCATCGCCAGGATGCTGGTCGGCAGGGGCGCCGGGCCGGAGCGGATCGTCGGGCTCGCGCTGCCGCGCTCGGCCGACATGGTCGCCGCGCTGTTCGCGGTGCTCAAGACCGGCGCCGCCTACCTGCCGCTCGACCTGGACTACCCGGCCGACCGGATCGAGCACATGATCGACGACGCCGGGCCGGTGTGCGTGCTGCGCCCCGGGGACCTGGACGGACTGGACGGGCTGCCCGGCGACGACCTGGGCCTGGAGTTCCCGCTGAGCCACCCGGCGTACGTCATCTACACCTCGGGCTCGACGGGGAGGCCGAAGGGTGTCGTCGTGCCGTACGCGGGCCTGACCAACATGCAGTTCAACCACCGCAGCGAGATCTTCGACCCGGTCGTGGCCTCGGCGGGACGGCGGCTGCGGATCGCGCACACCGTCTCCTTCTCCTTCGACATGTCGTGGGAGGAGCTGCTGTGGCTCGTCGAGGGGCACGAGGTGCACGTCCTGGACGAGGAGATGCGCCGCGACGCGCAGTCGCTCACCGCCTACTGCGCCGAGCACCTCGTCGACGTCGTCAACGTCACCCCCTCCTACGCCCAGCAACTCGTCGAACACGGCCTGCTCGAAGGGCACGTCCCGCCGCTGGTGCTGCTCGGCGGCGAGGCCGTCGGCCACGCCCTGTGGGAGACGCTGCGCACCACGGAGGGGACACTCGGCTACAACCTGTACGGCCCGACCGAGTACACCATCAACACCCTCGGCGGCGGCACCGGCGACAGCGTCACCCCCATCGTCGGCCGCCCGATCTGGAACACCCGCGTCTACGTGCTGGACGACCGGCTGCGCCCGGTCCCCGTCGGCGTCGCGGGCGAGCTGTACGTCTCCGGGATCGGCCTGGCCCGCGGCTACCTGAACCGGCCCGGCCTCACCGCGGAGCGCTTCGTCGCCGACCCCTTCCAGGACGGCGAGCGCATGTACCGCACCGGCGACGTCGTGCGCTGGCGCGGCGACGGCAACCTCGACTTCCTCGGCAGGGCCGACGACCAGCTGAAGATCCGTGGATTCCGGGTCGAACCCGGCGAGATCGAGGCCGTCATCGCCGCCGAACCCGGCGTCGGCCAGGTGGCGGTCGTCGCCCAGCCGGGCCCGGTCACCCGCCTGGTCGCCTACGTCGTGCCCTCGGGGGACGGCCCCGGCGACCTGGCGGCGTCCCTGCGGGAGCTGCTGCCCGGCTACATGGTGCCCTCGGCGTTCGTCACCCTCGACGAGCTGCCGCTGACCATCAACGGCAAGCTCGACCGCAAGGCGCTGCCCGCCCCGGACTTCGCCGCCGCCGTCTCCTCCCGCGAGCCGCGCGACGAACGCGAGGCCGCCCTGTGCCGGGTCTTCGCCGAGGTGCTCGGCCTGCCCAGGGTCGGCGTCGACGACAGCTTCTTCGAACTCGGCGGCCACTCGCTGCTGGCCATGCGGCTGGCCGCCAGGATCAGGACGGAGCTCGGCACGCCGCTCAAGCTGGCCACCGTCATGGCCGCCCCGACCCCGGCGGAGCTGGCCGTACGGCTGGCCGGGGGAGCGCCGGGCGGATTCGACGTGATCCTGCCACTGCGCGCCTCGGGCGACCTGCCGCCGCTGTTCTGCGCGCACCCGCCCGCCGGGTTCGCCTGGCTGTACGGCGGGCTGCTGCCCCACCTCGACCCGCGCAGGCCCCTGTACGGCATCCAGGCGCCCCAGCTGACCGGGGAGGACTTCGCCCCGGTGACCATCCGCGACCTGGGCCGGGCCTACGCCGACCGGATCGCCGCCGTCCAGCCCGCCGGGCCGTACCACCTGTTCGGCTGGTCCTTCGGCGGGCAGGTCGCCTACGCGATCGCCACGGCGCTGCGCGAGAGGGGGCAGGAGGTCGCCTTCCTCGGCGTGCTCGACACCTTCCCGATGGACGCCGAGGAGGAGCCGAGCCGCACCCCGCAGGAACTGGACGAGCTCAGCCGGGCCGAGACCGAGGAGTTCCTGCAGGGGCTGCGCGAGTCGGCGGGTGTGCTCGCCGACTTCGACGACGCCACGGTGCGGGCCATCGCGACCGTCCACCGCGCCTGCATGGACCTGCTGCTCGGCGCGGACTACGCCCGCTACGACGGCGACCTGCTCGTCGTCACCGCCACCAAGGACCGGGTGGAGACCGGTGACCACCTGCAGTGGGCCGCCCACGTGGACGGGGAGATCGTCAACCACGACGTGGACTTCACCCACGCGGAACTGCTCACCCCCAGGGCGCTCACCGTGATCGGCCCCATCGTGAACCGCGCGCTCAACGAGATCCAGACCACGAGACCAGCACAGGAGAACCCCCGATGACCAATCCCTTCGAAGACGCCGACGCCCGCTACCTGGTGCTGGTGAACGCCGAGGGGCAGCACTCGCTGTGGCCCGCCTTCGCCGACGTGCCCGGCGGCTGGGAGAGCGTCCACGGCCCGGCCTCCCGCGCCGACTGCCTGGCCTACGTCGAGGCCAACTGGACCGACATGCGCCCGAAGAGCCTCGTCGCCGAGATGGGCGGCTGAGCTTGCCGCTCTCCGATCCCTCCTCACCCCGGCCACCCCGGCCCTCCTCGCTGCTGCGCCAGTGCCTGCTGGCGCAGCGGCGCACCCTGGCCGCCGCCGTCGTCTCGGCCGTCGTCAGGCAGGTCGCGCTGCTGGCCATCCCCTGGTGCGTGCAGCGCGCCGTCGACGACGGCATCTCCCGCTCCGACGTCGGTACCACGATCACCTGGGCGCTGGCCGTCCTGGCCGCCGCCGCGGTCCAGTGGGCCGGGCTCGCCGGCTGGCAGTGGTGGGCGAACCTGGCCGACGCCCGGGCGGGCGTCACGCTGCGGCACCGCCTGGTCCGGCACGTCGCCGCGCTCGGCGACGACGACCTGGCCGGGCGGGGCGGCCGGGGCGACCTGGCCATGAGCGTGACCCGGGATGTGGACCTGGTGCGCATCTGGGTGCACGGCCTGACCACCTGGGCGGTCATCGCCACCACGTTCGCGGTCGTGCTGCCCGCCCTGGCCACGCTCGAACCCGTCCTGCTCTACGTGACGCTCGCCATGATCCCGCCGCTGATCCTGGTCAACGTGGTGTTCTCCCGCAGGTTCGAGCCCGCGCTCGCCGAGTTGTCCGACGCGCACGCCGCCCGCGCCGACGCCGTCGCGGACCTGCTGACCGTCGGCGGCGCGCTGCGCGGCCTCGGCGGCGCCGACGTCCTGCTCGGCAGGCACCGCGCGCACAGCGCCCGCGTCACGGAGACGACCATGCGCGCCGCCCGGATCTCGGCGACCTGGTCGGCGCTCGGGCCGATGATCCCCCGCCTGGCGGTGGTCGCCGGGATCGGCTTCGGCGGCATGGCGGTGCTCGCCGGAGACCTCACCGTCGGCGGCCTCGTCGCGTTCACCACGTGGATGGTCACGCTCACCCTGGCCGTCGGCGTGGCCGTCGAACGCTTCGCCGACCGGGGCCAGGCCGTCGTCGCCGCCCGCCGCATCGCCGAGGTCCTCGCGCTGCGCCCGGCGCTCGACCGGCCGTCCGACCCCCTCCCGCTGCCCGCGGACGCCGTCCTCGCCTGCGAGGACGTGACGGTCGTCCGAGACGGGCGGCGGGTGCTCGGCCCGCTGTCGCTTTCGGTGAAGCCGGGGGAGCTGCTGGCCGTGACCGGGCCGAGCGGCTCGGGCAAGTCGACGCTGCTGCGGCTGCTGTGCCGTCGCGCCGACCCCTCGGAGGGGACCGTCTCCTACGGCGGCCTCGACCTGCGCGCCGCCGACCCCGACGAGGTGGCGGCGAGCCTGGTCCTGGTCTCCCAGCGGCCCGTGCTGGTCTCCGGGACCGTCGCCGACAACCTGAGGCTCGGCCGTGACCTGGACGAGGACGACCTGCGTGCCGCCTGCCACACCGCGGCCATCGACCTGCCTCTCGACGCGGAGGTCGGCGAGCGCGGCGGGGCCCTGTCCGGCGGCCAGGTGAAACGGCTCGCCCTCGCCCGCGCCCTGCTCGGCCGACCGGCCGTGCTGCTGCTCGACGACGTCACCTCCGCCCTCGACGAGACGACGGAGGCGCACGTCCTGGACCGGCTGCGCCGCTGGTCGCCGCGGACCGCCGTCGTCTTCGTGACCCACAGGGCCGCGGTCGCGGACGCCGCCGACCGTGTGCTCGACCTCACCGGAGCGGAGGTCTCCCATGGCTGAGGTCGTCATGCTGTCCGACGAGCCGTCCACCAGGAGGCTGCTGCGCCGCGCCTGGCCGTACCTGCGGCCGCACTCGGGCAGGATCCTGCTCGCGCTGCTGCTCAGCCTGGCCGAGAGCGCCGCGCTGGTCGCCCTGGCGCCGTTCATCGGCCTGGCCGTCGAGGCGCTGACCGAAGGCGACCGCGACCGGCTGCTCACGGCCGTCGCGCTGCTGGCCGGGCTCGTCGTCGCGCAGGCGCTGCTGGCCAGGTTCGCCGCGACCACCCTGGCCGACGCGGGAGAGCGGGTCGCCAGGGAACTGCGCGAACGCGCCGCGGAACGACTCGCCGGGGCGCCGCTGCGCTTCATCGAGGCGCACCGCGACGGCTCGCTGCTGCAGCGCGCCACCGGGGAGATCGCCGAGCTGGCCATGTTCGTCCGCACCGCGCTGCCGAACCTGCTCGGCGTCACCGCGACGCTGGCCTTCACCGCCGTCGTGCTGCTCGGCTACTCCTGGCCGCTGACCCTCGTGGTCGTCGCGGTCTTCCTGCCCCCGGCGCTGCTGATCACCCGCTGGTTCGCCAAGGACGCCGGTTCCGCGTTCGGCGCGCACGCCGGGGCGGAGGCGACCATGGCGGGCACCTTCGCCGAGACCCTCGACGCGCGTGAGGAGCTGCGCTCCGCGGGCGGCATGCCCGCCTGGCTGGCCCGTTTCGACCGGGACAACCTGGCCGCCCTCCTCACCCAGCGCCGCACGGTCGTGGTGGAGAACAGGATCGGCGCGATCACCCTGGTCGAGGGGGCGGCCATGGCCGTGCTCCTGGGCTTCGGTGCCTGGCTGGCCGTCGGAGGGCATCTGAGCGTCTCCACCGCGGTCGTCTTCGTGCTGGCCGGGCGCAACCTGTTCGAGGGGTTCGGCGACCTGTCCCAGCTCGCGGGGGAGATGCAGACCGTGAGGGCCGGGCTGGCCCGGCTGCTCGACCTGCTGTCGGCGGGCGCCCCCGAGCCGGGCGGGGACCGGCCGCTGCCCGCCAGGGGAGAGCTGCTGGCCGAGGAGGTCACCTTCCGCTACGAGGACGAGACAGAGGTGCTGCGCGGGGTCTCGGTGCGTTTCGCAGAGAACGCCCACGCCGGGCTCGTCGGGGAGACCGGATCGGGCAAGACGACCCTGTCCAAGCTCCTCAGCGGCCTCTACCGGCCCGACTCGGGGCGGGTCACCTTCGGCGGCGTCGATCTCGGCGAGGCCTCGCCGGAGGAGGTGCGCAGACGCATCGCCCTCGTGCCGCAGGAGGTCCACATGGTCTCCGGCTCGGTCGCCGACAACCTCGCCCTCGCCAGGGGCGAGCCGGGACGCGCCGAGATGGAGGCGGCCTTCGAGACCCTGGGGATCGGCGCGTTCCTCCGAGGGCTGCCCCGGGGGCTGGACACCCCCGCCGGGGACCTGTCGGCGGGGGAGAGGCAGATCCTCGGGCTGGTCAGGGCCGTGCTCGCCGACCCGGCCGTGCTCATCCTCGACGAGGCGACCGCCGACGTCGACCCGGTCACGGCCCGCAGCCTGGAGACGGCGCTCGCCCGGCTGCGCGACGAGCGCGCGCTCATCGTCATCGCCCACCGTCCCGCGACCATCGAGCTGCTGCCACGGCTGGTCGGGCTGCGCGCGGGCGCGCTCGACCCCCGGTACGAGAACTGACCGGGGCCGCCCGTAGCCGGGTGACGGGCGGCCCCGACTTGACGTGAAGGAAACCTGACTCTTTACTTAGGTTTGCCTTACCTAACAATAGTGATCCAGGAGACGCGGGATGCATCTCACCAGGGCCGTTCTCGGCCTCCTCACCGCCGGGCTGGTCGCCCTGACCACCGCGTGCGGTCCCTCCTCGGCCCCCTCCCCGGGCTCGGCGAGCGACCCCTCAGGGGCACCCGCCGCCACCAGGACCGTCCAGACCGTCCACGGCGCCGTCCAGGTCCCCACCGAGCCCAAGAGAGTCGTCTCCCTGCTCAACACCACCGCGGCCGTCCTCGAACTGGGCATCACCCCCATCGCGGTCCTCCAGGAGGCCGAGAGCGACTACTCGCCCGAGGACTGGGCGAAGGTCAAGACCATCCCCGTCATCGGGACCGACGAGACGTCGATCAACTACGAGCAGCTCGCCCAGCTCCAGCCCGACCTCATCGTCAGCACCCAGCGCAGGGAGGAGGACTTCGGCTACGACAAGCTCAGCGCCATCGCGCCGACCGCCTTCTTCGTGACGGAGAACCCGGCCGACGTCCGCAAGGCCCTGCCCGAGATCGCCGACGCGCTGGGTAAGAAGGACGCGATGGCCGGGAAGATCGCCGAGTACGAGGCGAAGATCGCCGAGATCAAGTCCAAGTACTCCGCCGTCCTGGAGAAGACCACCTGGGACTACGTCGAGGGCGGCCCCGAGGGCTTCGTCGCCAACTCCCCGGTCTCCTGGCCCGGCCTGTTCATGGAGGAGACCGGCCTGAAGTTCTCCAAGGTCGCGACCGACGAGCGCGCCAACCGCGGCGTCCGGCTCTCCTACGAGCAGATCTCCCGCTTCAAGGACACCTCCGTCCTGCTGTACGGCGCGCAGCCCGACGGCGGCGTCGACCCCGCGACGCAGAAGCTGCTCGACCAGGGATCGTGGAAGCTGCTGCCCGCCGCGAAGGAGGGGCACGTCTACCCGATCAAGTACGGCTACCAGTACAGCTACAAGGGCGTCCTGGAGATCGTCGGCCAGCTCGAAGCCATCCTCGCCAAGCTCGCCTAGGGATCGTCAGTTCACAAGGACGTTCACCGGAGCGTTCACAAGGAGGAAGAGGACCGAGTGGACCTCCCCTTACCATCGGTGACCCGCACCGCGTCCGCGAAGGCGCCGTCATGACCGCCGGGGAGGGCGTCGGACTCCTGGCGCCCCCGCCGGTCAGGCCGAAGGGAGGCCGGGCGCGCGGTACGGCGCTGCGCTCCGCGGGCGCGCTGCTGGCCTTCCTGCTGCTGGTCCTGGCGGTGCTCGCGAGCCTGGCCATCGGCTCGAAGGCCATCCCGGCCGGAGACGTCGTCAGGCTCCTGCTGCACCCGGACAACTCGGACGCGGCCCACGTCATCCACGACCTGCGCGTCCCCAGGACCCTGCTCGGGATCGGGGTGGGCGCCTGCCTGGCCCTGGCGGGCGCGCTCATGCAGGCGCTGACCCGCAACCCGCTGGCCGACCCCGGCATCCTGGGCGTCGAGGCGGGCGCGGTCATCGCCATCGCGGCGGCCATCGGCCTGTTCGGGCTGCAGGACCTGGGGGGCCTCGTCTGGTTCTCCTTCGCGGGCTCGGCCGCCGCCGCGGTCGTCGTCTACCTCATCGGCTCAAGCGGGCGCTCCGGCGCCACCCCCGTACGGCTCGCCCTGGCCGGGACGGCGGTCAGCGCCGCCCTGGCCTCGGCGACCCAGGCGATCGCGCTGACCGACCCCGAGGCCTTCAAGCAGTACCGCTACTGGGGGACCGGAGCCCTCAGCGGCCACGACATGACGGTCGTGACCAGGACGGTCCCCTTCATGGTCGTCGGCCTGGTCGTGGCGATGTCGCTGGGCAACTCCCTGAACGCGCTCGCGCTCGGCGACGACGCGGGACGCGCCCTGGGAGTACGGCCGGGCCGTACCCGGGTGCTCGGTGTCATCGCCGTCACCCTGCTGTGCGGCGCGGCGACCGCGGCCGTCGGGCCCATCGGGTTCGTCGGCCTGGTCGTGGCGCAGGCCGCCCGGCTGGCGGTCGGTCAGGACAACCGCTGGGTGCTGCTGTACTCGGTGCTGCTCGGCCCCGTGCTGCTGCTGGTGTCCGACATCGTGGGCCGTCTGGTGCTGTGGCCCGCGGAGCTGGAGGCCGGGGTGGTCACCGCCTTCGTCGGCATGCCGGTCTTTCTCGCCCTCGTCCGCCGCAGGAGGATCGCCCAGCTGTGAACGCGCTCAACACCACGAAGCGCCCCGGGTTCACGGTCACCCTCCCCGGGCGTCGCGCCTCCTTCCGCGTCGGCCTCCGGGTCGTGCTGACCGGGGCCGTGCTCGCGGCGGCCGTGACCACGCTGACCGTCCTGGCCATCGGGACCGGGCAGTACCCGATCGCCCCCGGGGACGTGCTGCGCGCCCTCGCGGGCAACGGCCAGCGCGCCCACATGTTCGTCGTCGAGACGCTCAGGCTGCCGCGCGTGCTGACCGGGCTGCTCGTCGGCGCGGCCCTCGGCCTGGCGGGCGCGGTCTTCCAGAGCCTCACCCGCAACCCGCTGGGCAGCCCCGACATCGTCGGTTTCACCACGGGCGCCGCGACCGGCGCGCTCATCCAGATCATCGTGCTCGGCGGGGGGATGGTCGCCGTCGCGGGCGGCGCCCTGGCCGGGGGCCTGCTGACCTCCCTCGTCGTGTATCTCCTCGCCTTCAGGGACGGGGTACAGGGCTACCGGCTGATCCTGGTCGGCATCGCCGTCAACGGGGGGCTGGTGGCGACCAACATCTACCTGATCGCCCGCGCCGAGTTCGCCGACGCCCACGTCGCGGCGACCTGGATGACCGGCAACCTCAACGGGCGCGGCTGGGGTCATGTGAACCTGCTGGTCGGCACGCTCCTGGTCCTCGTCCCCGTCACGCTGGCCTTCGGCAGGCGGCTGAAGTTGATGGAACTCGGCGACGAACTGGCGACCGCCCTGGGCGTGCGGGTGGAGAGCTCCCGGCTCTGGCTCATGCTGCTCGGGGTCGCCCTCACCGCCGTGGCGACGGTCGCCTCGGGGCCCATCCCGTTCGTCGCGCTCGCCGCCCCCCAGCTGGCCCGAAGACTCGCCAGGTCCGCCGCCCCCGTCCTGGTCCTGTCGGGCCTCATGGGCGCGCTGCTGCTGGTCGCCGGTGACATGGCCGCCCAGCGCCTGCTGGCCCCGACCCAGCTTCCCGTCGGGGTGATGACCGGCTCCCTCGGCGGTGTCTACCTGGTCTGGGTCCTCGTCTCCGGCTGGCGCAAACGCTGACCGCCCGGGTCTCCTGTACGGCCCGCGCCAGGGCTGGGGGTCCGAAGCGCGGGCCGTACAGGTAAGCCCGGCAGCCCCTCGCCGGAGTCACCCGTACGGCCGGTTTCCCGGGGTTTCCCGGCGTTTCCCGGGGGCGGACGGGAAACGCGTCCGATCCGCGGCTTCGTATCCCCGAATCACTCGCTCATTCGGCGCCGGACCGGGACGGGCGGTCGCCGGAAAACCCCTGGAAGGGCCCCGTGGCCTGGGCTCGCCGGGTCTTTCTCCGGCCCGAATCGGGTGACCTTTTCCTGGGATATGTCCGCCATGACATTCCGTCAAGTATCGATATTTCTCATTTTTCACTCAATAACCAATATGGGTGATCTATGGGTATAAACTGCGACTGTTCCTGGTTTGGTGTTGTCTTTCCATCTTTGCCGTGTTCGGTAGACCCGGTGGGATGGCAGGCGACGCGGCTCTCCCGGCGGGGCGCGGACGGCACCACCCGCGCGTGGACATCCGAGATCACGGACGGCGTGGGCAGGTGGGAATGACGACGGTCGGCGAACCGGATCAGTCCGCCCGGGACGGGAGACGGCCGCCGCCGGGCCCGCCCGGCGGAGCGGCGCGGTGGTACCGCCGGGACCCGCTGGGGTTCGTCGAGTGGGCGGCCCGCGAACGGGGCCCGATGTTCCGGCTTCCCGACGACGGGTCGCTGTGCGTGGCCGACCCGGTCGAGGCCCGGCGCATTCTGCACGACCCCGAGGGCGACTACGACGAGGTGTCCGACTTCTTCCACGTCCGCGGCGGCCGGTTGGGGCCACGGGCGACGCAGGTCGCGATCGGGCGGGCGGCACGTGCGACACTGCGCGCCCACCTGACCGCCGGCCGCGAACGGCTGCCCGCCGTCGTGGCGGAACTGGGGGAGGACAGCGAGTGGCCCTCGGCCGGACGCGTCGCCGCGTACCGGTTCCTGGACGAGGCGCTGCTGCGCCCGGACAGCCCGGCGGCGCTGCGGGAACTGATGACGCGGGTGGTACGGCGCGGCGTCCTGATCCGCTTCGGCGGCCCGCTGGCACGTACGGCGCAGCGGGCACTGTGGGCGCGCGTGGTGCGGGCGGTCGCCGACGAGGCGCGCGCCAGGCGGGCCCGGACGGAACGGCGGCCGGAGCCGCCCGGCGACCTGCTGGACGCCGTACTCGGAGCCACCCCGCCCGGCACGCCCGCCACCCAGGTCGCCCAGGTCTACCTGCTGCTGTTCCGGACCTCGGTGGCACCGGTCGGCCACGTCGTCGCCTGGGCGCTGCTGGCGGCCGCGACCGAGGGCGTCGACCTGGCGGAGGTGCCCGCGGAGTCGGCCGTACGGGAGTCGCTGCGGCTGTGGCCCGTGGCGTGGCTGCTGGGCCGCCCGGTGCGCCGCGCTCACCGGGTCGGCGGTGTGCCCCTGGAACCGGGGGAGAGCGTGTCGGTCTGTTCCTACCTGCTGCACCGCGACGACCGGTACTGGCCGCAGGCCACCCGGTTCCGGCCCGGCCGCTGGGACGGCTCCGGCCCCCACGGACCCTACCTGCCCTTCGGCGGCGGCCCGTTCGCCTGCGCCGGGGCCTCCGTCGCCCAGACCCTGGCCGTCGACCTGCTCTCCGCCGTGACCGACGGCGCCCGCCTTGAGGTGCGCGGCGGCCGGGGACGTCCCCACGTCGCGGGCATCATCACCCCTCCCGGATTCCGGCTGCGCCGTACCCCCACCGGGCCCTGACCGCCGACGGTCACCAGAAGAGGAGGTGAGTCCATGAGGAAGCTGATGCGCCGGGTCACCGGCCGCCGGGTCAACCGGCAGGCGTGGCGCGTTTGGTAGGTCCCCCACCGGCCGCGCCGGGCCCGACGGTCCGGCGCGGCCCCCGGCCGGCTCACCGGAGGCGCGCGTGACGCATGAGGACGAGACGCTGGCGGCGTACGAGGGCATCGCGCCCCGCTACGACGAGCTGAACGCGGGGACGGACACCACCGGGCTGGTGGCGCGCTACGTCGAGATGGTGGGCCGGTACCGCCCGGGCGGGCGGCGGCTGCTGGACGCGGGCTGCGGGACAGGCCGCAGCAGCGTGGCCTTCCGCGAACGGGGGTTCGAGGTGACCGGCTACGACCTGTCACCGGCGATGGTGGCCGCGGCCCGGCGCCGCCCCGGAGCCGAGGGAATCCGGTTCCTGGTGGGACGGCTGCAGCAACCCCCGCCAGGACTGACCGGCTTCGACGCGGTCACCTGCGTGGACGTGCCGATGACCTACCTGACCTCCGAGGACAGGCTGTGCCAGGCGATGGCGGCCGCGCGCGACCAGCTCACCGAGGGCGGGGTGCTGGTCTTCGACATGAACACCATCGGGTACTACCGGCGCGTGTTCGGCGCCCCCACGGTCGTCGACCGGGGGGACCGGTACGTGGCGTGGTTCGCGGAGTCCCCGCCCATCGAGGCCGACACGGTGGTGGTCACCCGGTTCGACCTGTTCGAGCGGTCGGGGACGACCTGGCGGCGGGTCTCGATGCGGCACGTGCAGCGGCACCACTCCGACCGGACGGTACGCCGGGCGGCCGAACGGGCCGGGCTGCGCGTCGTCGCCACCCGAGGACTGGTGGAGACCTCGGCGCGGGAACCGGCCGACGAGGAGAGTCACGACCGGATCCTGTACGTGGCCCGCCGCCCGGCCTGAACCCCGCAGACCCGGTTCCCCGGCCCTCGGCCACCACGGTCACTTGTCCACCCCGGTGCTCATGATGCCGCGCACGAACGTGCGCTGGAAACAGATGAAGAGGATCACCGGGACGGCGATCGTCATCATGGCGCCGGCCTGGATGTAGGCGGGTTTCGTCGAGTACAGGCCGTTGAAGGCGGCCAGGCCCACCTGCAGCGGCTGGAGCTCGGGCCGGCCGGAAAGGTAGACGAGCGGGGTGAAGTAGTCGTTCCAGGTGTAGACGAAGTTGAACAGGATGACGGCGGTGATCGCCGGCCACGCCTGCGGCACGATCACCGAACGCAGCGTGCGCAGCGGTCCGGCACCGTCGATCGAGGCCGCCTCGTCCATCTCACGCGGGATGGTCAGGAAGTACTGCCTCAGCAGGAAGACGCTGTAGGCGTTGGCGAAGAAGGTCGGCACGAGCAGCGGCAGCCAGGTGCCGACCCAGCCGATCTGCACGAAGATGGTGTACGTCGGGATCAGCGTCACCGCGGTTGGCAGGAAGATCGTGGCGATGAGCAGGGTGAACAGCGGCCCGCGGCCGGGGAAACGGAACCGGGCGAAGCCGTAGGCGACCAGCGTGCACGACAGAACGGTCCCGATCGTGCTGATCACCGCCAGCGTGATGGTGTTGAGCAGCAGCCGGGGGAAGTCGATCAGTCGCCAGACCGCGGCGTAGTTCGACCACTGCGGTGCCAGCACCCAGCTGGGTTCGAGGGTGCGCCAGGAGCCGCGCCAGACGACGGTTCCCTTCTCGGGAGCCGCCGGGTCGAGGAACTCGCTCTCGGCGCGCCCCTTCTTCACCAGGGCCAGTTCGCGGACCGCGCCGTCGAGCGGCACCCGGTACACGTCGTACTGCCGGCCCTCATGGGTGAAGGTGCGCGGGTCGGACGGCAGCAGCGGCGCGTGCGCCTGGCTGATCTGCCGCTCGCTCTTCAGCGACGACAGCGCCATCTGGGCGAGGGGCGACAGGAACGCCACGACGATGCCGAACATCACGATCGTCATCAGCGCCGTCCGGATGCGGCGGGCCGCGTACGGGGTCACCGGGTCACCTCTCACTCGTGTAGTGGACCCAGTGCCTGGACAGCCGGAACAGCACCAGGGTCACGACAAGGGTGATGACGAACAGCAGCCACGCCAGCGTCGATCCGTAGGACATCTCCTGATAGGTGAAGAAGGTCTGGTACAGGTAGAGGTTGAAGAAGCGGGTCGCACCGCCGGGGTCGCCGCTGCCGTCGAAGAGCACCAGCGGGATGAGGAAGTACTGCATGACCTCGACGACCGCGAGGATCATCGTGTAGAAGATCACCGGCGACATCATCGGGACCGTCACGTGCCACAGCTGGCGCCACCATCCGGCACCGTCGAGCCGGGCGGCGTCGTACAACTCGGTGGGGATGCCGCGCAGCCCCGCCAGGTTGATGATGATGCCCGAGCCGAGCCCCCACAGGCCGATCATGACGAGCCCGGGGATCACCCAGCTGGGGTCGCTCAGCCAGCTCGGCGCGTCTCCGACGCCGAGCACGCGCAGCGCGGTGTTGATCCATCCGTCGTCGACCAGCATGTTCTGCCAGATCAGCGCGCTGGCCACGAACGGCACGACGTACGGCATGAACAACAGCACCCGCAACAGCCCGGTGCCGCGCACGTACCTGCTGTTGACCGCGACCGCGAGCAGGAACGGCAGGACGACGACCAGCGGCAGCCAGAGCAGGGCGAAGCGGGCGGTCACCCACAGCGAGGCCCACGCCTGCCGGTCGGCGAAGAGCCGCTGGTAGTTCGCCAGGCCGACGAACATGAGCGGCTCCCGCTCGGTCAGCGAGATGTTGAGGAAGGTGAAGACGAACGTGGCCGCCATCGGGACCGCCGTGAACGCGAGGAACCCGATGATCCACGGAAGGACGAACAGGAGCCCGTGCCGGGCCTCCCTGCGGGCCACCCAGGATGTGGTCTCGCTCCTCATGAGCGGTTCCACACGTCCTGGATCTCCTCGCGCATCGCCTTGAGCTGGGCGTTCATGTCGAGCCCGCCCTGGGTCATCCAGCGGCTCCTGTAGGTGCCGAGGATGGTGAGCGTCTGGTTGTACTTGGGCGTGTACGACTCCGAGTGGGGGTTGTCGGCGAAGGCCACGCTGTCCTTGGCGACCTGCCAGTCGACCTTGTTGGGGAACTGCCCGGCCAGCTTGGCGAAGAAGGCGTCCTGGTCGGCGGTGCGGGCGGGCATCGCGCCGTACGCGGAGAGCAGTTCCTGGGAGGCCGGGCCGACCAGGTAGCTCAGGAACTCGAAGGCCTCGGCGGGGTGCTTGCTGCCGGCCAGGATCCGGAAGGTGTCCGCGCTGGTGGGTGAGGTGGTCCTGCCCTTGTAGGAGGGCATCGCCGCCAGGTCCCAGTCGTCGCCCGCGCCTGCCACGCCGTAGGTGGACCACAGGAAGTTGACGCTCATCGCGACGTGCCCGGAGAAGAAGGCGGCGCCGTCCCCGTTGAACTGCTCGGTCTGGAAGACGGGACCGGTCATGATGAACCGGTCCTTCCACATGCCGTCGTAGAAGAAGCGCCAGGAGTCGGCCCAGGCGTCGGGGATCTTCACGGTCTTGCCGTCGCCCGTGTCCAGTGATCCGGCGGCGAAGGCGGCGCCCTGGTAGCGCAGGTCGTCACGGGCCGGTTCGAAGCCGTACTGCACGATCTGGCCGGGGTCGAAGCCCTCCTGGGTCGCGTCCTTGCCGTTCTTGTCGACGGTGAGCTTGAGGGCCAGCTCCCTGAGCGTGTCGTAGTTCCACTCGCTCTGGCGGCCGTCGGGCCAGGTGTACTTCTCGCCGTACTTGTGCGGCGGCTCGGCCAGGCCGGCCTCCTCGAACATGTCGGCCTTGTAGTACAGGGTCGAGGGGTAGATCGCGAACGGGACGCCCTCCTGAACGGAGCCGATCCGGTAGAGGTCGGCGCTGCCCTTGGCGTAGGGGCTGAGGTCGAAGCCGCTGGACTTGATGAGCGGGGCCAGGTCGAGCCACTGGCCGTGGAAGGCGGCCGCACCGCCGACCCCCACGGGACCGGCGAGGTCGGGCACGTTGCCCGAGGCGATCTGGGTGGCGAGCGTGTCGCGGGCGGAGTCGTAGGTGACGACCTCCAGCTTGACCTTGATCCGGCGCTGGGAGGCGTTGAACCTCTCGATCACCTTCTGCTGCGCCTTGACCTGTTCGGCCTGTTCACCGGTGCCGAGGCAGCAGTACCAGCGCAGCTCGACAGCCGCGTCGTCACCGCCGGGAGGGGCGTCTGCTCCACAGGCGGCCAGCGTCGTGGCCAATAAGATCGCGGCCAGGGTGTGCCATAACCGATTCATGTGTCTCTCCCTAGGCTGGGGGGTCCGGGGGGCGGGTGATGGAGAGCTCAAAAGAGAGGCGGGCTCTGTCACCTCTCACGTAACTGCGGGTGAACTCGATGGGCTCGTCGCCGGGGCCGAAGGCGACCCCCTCGACGAGCATGGCGGGGCGTTCCACGGGCTGGTCGAGCAGCCGGGCCTCGTGGGCGCGCAGCCGTACCGGCTCGATGACCTCGCGGGCGCGCACGATCCTGGCGCCGTAGTGCGCGCCGAGCAGGCTGTAGAGGGAGTTGCGCTCAAGATCGTGGTCGAGCAGCCCGGCGAAGCGGCCGGCCGGTAGGTAGACCTGCTCCAGGATCAACGGCTCGCCGTTGGCGATGCGCAGACGTTCGAGATAGACGACCTGCGCGCCGGGCGCCAGGGCCAGCGCGGCGGCGACCATCTCTCCCGGCATCTCGATCCCGGAGGCGACCAGTCTGGTGTCCGGGTCCAGGCCGTGCATGTTCATCAGGTCGGCGAAGCTCTGGCTGGTGCCCAGATCGACTTCGAGCCGGGAGTGCTGGACGAACGTGCCGCGCCCGCGGGTGCGCTCCAGACGGCCCTCGCGGGCCAGCTCGGCCAGGGCCCGCCGTACCGGGATGAGGCTGCATCCGTAGCGGCGGGCCAGCTCTCTCTCCGGCGGCAGACGGTCTCCCGCCTGCCATTCCCCCTCGTCGAGCGCGGCGCTCAGGTCCAGGTAGACCTGGTGGTGGAGGGGGATCGGACCGGCTTCGAGCCGATAGCGGGCCATCGGGAGTTCGCTTCCTTCCGAAATCTGCCGAGCGGTTGATTGCTTATAATGTTGTCAGCAATACTGATCACGGCCGCTACCTCTGTCAAGGCGGCACCCCCCGAATCAGAGGCAGGTAGAAGGCGTGACGGAGTCACCCCGAACCCAACCGGCGCCCTGGCGAGTGGCGCTGACCTTCGACGTCGAGCACGGCGACCATCCCGCCCACCCGGACGGCACCCGGCACGTGCTCGAGACGCTCACCGAGCGCGAGGCCGTGGGGACCATGTTCATCCAGGGGCGCTGGGCCCAGGCGAACCCCGCGCTGGCCAGGGACCTGGCCGCCCACGGTCACCTGATCGGCAACCACTCCCACCACCACGCGCCGATGAGCTGGCTGTCGCCCAAGGCCTTCGACCAGGACGTACGGCTCGCCGAACGCGCCATCCGCCGCGCCACCGGCCACGACCCGAGCCCCTGGTTCCGCTGCCCGTTCGGCGACGGCAGCGATGACCCGGCGATCCGGTCCGCGCTGGACCGGCTCGGCTACCGGGAGACGAGCTGGCACGTGGACCCGTTCGACTGGCGCGGCAAGGCCACCGGGCCGGGCGTCGCCCGCCTGGTCGTGGAGGAGGCCGTCGCGCACGGCGACGGCGCCGTGGTGCTGCTCCATCCGTGGACCAAGGCAACCGGCCGTGCCCTGCCGCTGGTCATCGACGGTCTGCGCGCCGCCGGTGCCCGCCTCGTTCGCATGGACGAACTCGCATGAACCGCCCACCGCGCCTGGCCATCGCCGGGACCGGCTACATCGCCGACTACCACGCACGCGCCGCCGCCGGCGCCGGCGCCGTGCTGGTCGCCGCGGTCAACCACCGGCCGGAGTCCCTCGACGCCCTGTCACAGCGGTACGGCATCGCCCGCCGCTACCTCGACCTCGACCGTCTCCTGGCGGACGGCGACGTGGACGGCCTCATCGTGGCCACGCCCAACTCCCTGCACGCCGAGCAGGCGGTCAAGGCGCTGCGGGCCGGGGTCTCGGTGCTGCTGGAGAAGCCGATGGCGCTGAGCGTCGCCGAATCCCTGGCCATCGCCGCCGCGGAAGGCCCGCGTGCCCGGGTGATGCTCGCCCACTGCCTGCGTTTCGACGAGCAGGTCGGCTGGCTGCGCGACCTGGTGCGCGACGGGACACTCGGCAGGCCCGTCCACACCACCGCCTACGCCGTCCACGCCGGGTTCGGCCCCGAGGGCTGGTTCACCGACCCGGCGCTGGCGGGCGGCGGCGCGCTCATGGACCTCGGCGTCCACGCCATCGACGTCACCCGCCACATCCTCGGCGACCCCCAGCCCGTCAGCGTGAGCGCGCACTGCGGGACGCACTACCGCGACCTGCCGGTCGACGACACCGCGATCCTCACGATCGTCTGGGACAACGGGGTCACCTCCGGCGTGGAGTCGGGCTGGTGGCATCCGCACACGCCGGGGCCGACGGGGAGCGTGCGCGTGTCCGGCACCGAGGCGTACGCGCAGACCTTCCCCGGCACGCTGGTACGGGCCGGGCAGCCGAGCGCGGAGGCGTTTCCCGGCGAGCTCACCGAAGCGGCGCTCCAGCGTAGATACGACGCCCAGATGCGTGCGTTCCTGGACACTCTGGCCGGGGCCGTCCCCACCCCCGGTGCGTCGCACGGCGTCACCTCGATGCGGATCATCGAAGCGGCGTACCAGAGCGCCGCCCACGGGCGGACCGTACATCTTGGGAGGGACCGATGAGGTCGTTGTTCGTGGAGTTCCCGGGTCCGGGCGAGGTGCGGGTGGCGCATGAGGACGTCGACCCTCCGGGCCCCGGCGAGGTGCTGTGCCGTACCACGCTGTCGCTGATCAGTCCCGGCACCGAGCTGGCCTGCCTGCACGGGGAGTTCGACCCGGGCACCAACTGGGAGGAGTGGGTGCGTCACCCGTTCCGGCCCGGCTACAGCATGGCCGGGGTCGTGGAGGCGGTCGGCGAGGGCGTCACGACGTTGCGGCCCGGCGACCGCGTGCAGAGCTACGCGCCCCACCAGGAGCTGGTCACCCTCACCGAGCGCGAGGCCCGGCCGCTGCCCGGCGGCGTGACGGACGAGGAGGCGGTGTGGATCCCCCTCGTCGTGACCGCGGCGGCGGGCGCCGCCAGAGCCGCGATCACCATGGGCGAGACCGTCGTGGTGCTGGGGCTCGGCCCGGTGGGCCAGCTGGTCGTGCAGTACGCGGTCGCGCACGGAGCCTGCCGCGTCGTCGCCGTCGACACCGACGCCAGGCGGCTCGACCTGGCGCGGGCGAGCGGGGCGAGTGACCTGCTCGCGGGCACCGCGGCCGACGCCCTCTCCGCCGTCGCCGACCTGACCGGCGGCCGGTTCGCCGACGTGGTCTTCGACGTCACCGGCAACCCCGCCGTGCTCTCCCAGGCGGTACGGCTGGCCCGCACGCTGGGTCGTGTCGTCCTGCTCGGTGACACGCCCACACCGTCCCGGCAGACGCTCGGTCCCGGCGTGGTCAGCAACTCGCTGACCATCCTCGGGGCGCACGCCGACCTCGTCTCCGACGACCCGTCGGCGGGCCCGCTCAACCGTGACGCGGTGACCGAGCTGTACTTCCGCCGTCTCGCCTCGGGAACGTTCAGAACCGCCGAAATGATCTCCGAACGGGTGTCCCCCGTGGACGCGGAGTCCGTCTACGCGCGCCTGCGAGACGGCGGAGCACCGGCCGGAGCGCTCTGCTTCGACTGGACGGCATGAAGGAGGAACGGTGACCGGCCGGCGGTGAGTCCCTTCCTTCGGCCGGGCGTGAACCCGGTTCGGCCCGGCCGCGACCGGGTCCGTCGACGCCTCGGGCGGCGGTGGGGAGGAGGCGGGTGCCGGCGGTCGGAGCTCACTGATCGCCGCCGGCGCCGCGTAGGCGCTCGGCCGCGCGGATCATGTCGTCGCTGAGCCGGTTGAGGATCGCGCCCATGGTTTTCAGCCGGGCACCGGCGGGGGTGGCCGGACCGAGGACCTCGGCACCGCCGTCGGCGACCTCGGCGAGTCGGGCGTTCCTGCGGGCGCTGGCCAGCCACGACCGGTGCCAGATGTCGCCGTCGATGACGTAGCGGTCACGACGCCGCCGGGAATCGCGTTCGCGCCGGATCAACCGCTGCTGCTCAAGTTGGGTGACGGCCTTCGAGACGGAGGCCGGGCTGACCTGGAGCCGCTGGACGAGTTCGGCGGCGGTGAGGCTGCCGCTGTCGGTGGTGTAGAGGCAGGCGAGCACCCGAGCGGTCATGCGGGGCAGTCCGGTGTCCACCAGCATGGTGCTGAAGTCGTCTTCCAGTTGCCTGATCGTCTCCGGATTCCGTCCCTGCCCGTCTCTGACCGCCGGCGCCGGCTGGGACTCGGCGGACCTGTTGCGGTGGGCCCGGATCCCGGTCGCGTGGTGGGCCCGGTCGGCCTGGTAACCGCCGGCCCCGCCGTTGCGGATGACCTCGCGGGTGACGGTGGAGATCGGGCGTCCGAGGCATTTGGCGATCTCGGTGTAGGTGAGCCCTTCGGCCAGTCCCCTGGCGATTTCCCGGCGTTCCTCGTATGTCAGTCTGCCGCCTGGCATCGGCGCTGCGCCTCCTCCCGTTGAAAACAAATATTGCATTCGCTGGCAGCTCATTGCAAGTAGGGATTTTGCATTCACCTTCATTGTCATTGCAAAACGCCGGGTGAATGTCTCGGATTTTATTGACGGCGCCCTGAATGCAAACTAGCTTTTGTGTCTGTAAAACACGCGCTGTCTCGTGTATCGGAGTTCGATGTGATCGCATCCCTCCTTCTCGCCGCCGCGCTCGTGGCGGGCCCTGCCCAGGTACAGCCCGCCCTCGATCGGGCCGTATCCGAAAACGGGGCACCCGGCATCGCCGCCGAGGTACGCGAGGGGAACAAACGGTGGTTCGGTTCGGCGGGGTTCTCAAACACCGAAACGGCTCGCGGGCGCCGCCCGAACGAGCGTTTCAGAATCGGCAGCGCCACCAAGGCGTTCACCGCCGCCGTGGTACTGCAACTGGCCGGAGAGGGCAGGCTGAGCCTGGACGACCGTATTCAGCACTGGCTGCCCGGACTGGTGCGGGGCAACGGATACGACGGCGGAAGGATCACCGTCCGGCAATTGCTCAACCACACCAGCGGAATCTTCAACTACGGCAACGACCCCGAATTCTTCGCCAAGGGGCGGGGCGCCGCGTGGTTCGAGCACCGCTACGACGTCGTCACGCCGGAGGAACTGGTGGGGATCGCGTTGCGCAACCCACCGTACTTCGCCCCCGGCGGGGGCTTCGCCTACTCCAACACCAACTACATCCTGGCCGCCATGATCGTGGAGAAGGCGACAGGCAGGACCTTCGGTGACGAGGTGACCCGGCGGATCATCCGGCCGTTGCGCCTGACCGGGACATACCTTCCCGGAACGGAGGCGAGGATCCGAGGTCCGCACCCCGTGCACTACTCCACCCTGTTCTCCCAGGAACCCAACCCGGCGATCTACGACGCCGGCGACATGAACCAGTCCGCCGCCTGGTCGGCCGGCGGGATGGTCTCGACGGTCGGTGACCTCAACCGGTTCTTCGGCGCGCTGCTGGGCGGCCGATTACTGCCCGCCGCCCAGCAGAAGGAGATGTTCACCACCGTCGAGACCAAGGGCGGGCCCGCCTGGATCCCCGGCACCCGTTACGGACTCGGCGTCTTCACCCAGAGACTGTCGTGCGGCACGTGGGTCTGGGGTAACGCCGGTGCCACCTACGGATCGTGGACGTACGCCATGGGGCGGCGAGACGGCAGGCACATGCTGGCCACCGAGATCAACGGCGACTGGAGCGGGCTGAACGTCTTCGCCGACGTCCTGTCGGCCGAGTTCTGCCCGGTCGGGTCCCGGTGAGCCCGCCGCCGTCATCCGGGGATCTGGCCTTCTCGCGCAGGTCAGGGCATGACGATCGTTCGGGGCGGGGGTCAGGCGGCCCGGTCGGCGGCGGTCAGGGAGGCGATCAGCTGGGATCTGGCGCGGGCAACGCGGGAGCGTACGGTGCCGACCGGGCAGCCGATCAGTTCGGCGGCCTCGCCGTACGGCACCCCGACCAGCTGGGTCAGCACGAAGGCCTCGCGGCGTTCACGCGGGACCCTGGACAGCAGGTCGGCCAGGGCGACTCCGTCCTCGCGTCCGGGAAGCCCGAGGGGCTGACGGCGTTCGGCCGCCGACTGCCAGTCCGTGAGGTCGGCGAGGAGCGGACGGCGGGCCGCGGACCGGAAGCGGTCGATGACGACCCGCCGGGCGATGGACAGCAGCCAGGTCCGGGCGGAGGAGCGGCCCGCGAAACGGGGCAGGGCGAGCAGGGCCCGTACGAAGGTCTCCTGCGTCAGGTCCTCCGCCGCGTGGGTTCCGGCCAGGTGGGCGACGAAGCGCAGTACGTCCGGGTAGACGGCGCGGGCGAAGGCCTCGACGGTGTCGGGCGCCCCCGCACGCGCGGCCAGCGCGAGCGCCGTCACCTGCTCGTCGGAGAGCCCGGAGAGCCCGGAGAGCCCGGGGGAACCGGAGACGACAGAAGGGCAGGAGGCGGCGGAGGGTTCGGATAAGCCGACAGAGGCGGGGGAGGCGGGGAGGTCCGCTGAGATCGAGGAGACGGCTGGTACGGCAGGAGGCATGGGGGTTCCTTCGACGCTGGTCGAGACGGAGCCGCGGGCGTCAGGGCGTGCTCGCCGGGCGGGCCGATCGACGGCTTAGGGGGATCCGGCCGGGTGAAAGGGCATGCCGGAGGCGGGGGCGGACGTGTCCGGGCACGGTGAAGTGCCCGGACACGTCCAGGCGCGACAGGGAGCACCCCGGACGCGGCCACGCCCGGCCACGGGGAGCGGGGACACGCCCGGGCACGACGCGCGGGGCGCCGTGCACCCGGCTGTGACGAGTGGGCCGGGCCGTGGACGGGCTCGGCGGCGGTGTCGGCTCCCCCCCCGGCTCCCCCTGGCTCCCCGCGGCTTCGGTGAGGGAAGCGGGGCCACCCGGTCACGGAGCCGGGGGGCACCTGGCCACGGAGGGCCCGGGGAACGCGTCCGGCCCCGAAGGACGTCCGGTCCCGGAGGGCCCGGGGAAGCGCCCGATCACGAAGGGCCGGCGAGGACACCCGATCGCGAAGGAGCGGGGAGCGCGCCGGTCATGAGAGGGCGGGAGAACCTCCGGTCGGGGGAGGACTCCGGTCGTGACAGGGGGGAAGGCCCGGGGCCGTGGGGGCTCAGCCGGTGGGGGCGGGCAGGGGTGGGCCGCGGCGCCGTAGCGCGGGAAGGACGTCCCGCCCGCCGTACGGCGTGGCCTCATGGGTGGTCACCGGCCGCCGGACGGGGGCGACCACCTCGGTGGGGACGGTGAGGAGCAGCCGGATCACCGGCAGGCGGCGGCCGTACAGGCGGATCATCAGCCACACCGCGCTCTCACCGCGGTACAGCCACCAGCCGGTGCCCAGCGCGACGGCCAGGTGGACCGCGGTCATGCCGGAGGTGGGATGGCCGTGGTCGCCGAGGATCGTGGTGTGCGGCCCGTGCGCGGCCCGGCTGAACAGCTCGTGCAGCAGGAGCTGCACGCCACCGGTGGCCGTGAGCACCACCTCGGGGCCGCGTTCACGACCGCCGAGCGGGTAGGCGACGCAGAAGGAGACGACGACGCCGAGAATCCCGAGGAACGGCGGGACGAGACCGCCTCCGGCCAGGGCGTGGCCGCCCGCGGAGACCACGGTGCACAGCGTCGCGAAGACGATGGCACGTGGCACGCGAAGCGCCGACGCCGCGAGGGTCACACCCGACATCCTGACATCCGGGTGGCCCGCCGAGAAGGCCGTGATCGTGGATCACAGCCTTTCTCTCCAGAATCGCCCCACTGAATCCGAATTTATCGGGCATAGGGCTATAGAGGCCCACAAACCTACCGTCAGGAGGGGTGACGATGACGAGAACGGAGACAGGCAGGACGGTCCGGGACCTGATGCACCCGGACGCGCGGTGCGTCGGTGAACACGACAGTCTGCGTACGGCCGCGCGGATGATGCGCGACCTGGATGTGGGCGCGCTGCCGGTCTGCGGGGACGACGACCGGCTCAAGGGGATCATCACCGACCGTGACATCGTGATCAAGTGCTGCGCAGAGGGCGGGAACCTCGACGAGACGACGGCGAGTGAGCTCGCCCAGGGGCTGATCTGGATCGACGTCGAAGGCAGCGTCGACGAGGCGCTGACCATGATGGAACGGCACCGGATCAAGCGTCTGCCCGTGATCGAGAACCACCGCATCGTCGGCATGATCAGTGAGGCCGACCTGGCCAAGGGCCTGCCCGACGACAAGCTCGCCGAGTTCGTCCACCAGGTCTACGGCCGGCGGTGAACCGGGGCCCGTCCGCCGGAGTCCGTGAGGGCGACGGCGGGCGGGCCGGTCCGTGCGCGGGGCCCCCTCACCACGAGGTAGGGCCGGTCAGCTGGGCGATGTCCGCCGAGGTGACGCTCATCAGCCTGCCGGACAGGTCGGCCAGCGCCCTGGCGGCGGCGAGCTCGTCGCCGATCTCGGCCACCGGATCGTCGGACGGGTTGCGGCGTGCCCGGCCGATCCCCGCCAGTTCCCCGGCACCCGCGATGGGCAGGACCGCCCTGGCGAAGGTCTCGTCGCCGTCCTCGGTGATGGAGACCCGGACGTCCCACTGCTTGGATCGCATGATCTGAACCCCCGTTCTTCGTGACGGTGGCGGCGCCCGCTCTCCGGGCGCGAAGCCGTCACCTCCATTGTCGGAGCCGTACGGCGTGACCATCAGGGACGAAGGTCCCGCCCTTGGGGGACGGGCTCCCCTAGGACCCGTTTTGCGGATCTTTCCGCCTGCCGCGGTCGCCCAGGCGGCGCCCCGCCGCGTTGTCGCCCCACCCCACGAAAACGCTCCGCGTTTGCCGCGGGGCCCGGGGAGAATCTGTCGCCCATAACTCCGTTATGAGCTCCTCCTCCGCCTCGCGGGGCATCCACCTGGACGATCCTCGCCACGGCGAAGATCCACAAAACAGGTCCTGGGCGGGGCGTCGTGCCCTTGGGAAAACGGGAAACGGGGCGATCCCGTTTCCCGTTTCCCGGCATTCGTTCTCCACGGGCCCGCGACGGGCCCGTCGTGAGTTCTCTAACGCGAGGTGGTGGAAACCGGCAGGCGGGACTCCTCCCGCTGTTCCTCGTGCCCCTCGCGCCGGGGGAGGGTCGCGGCGACGACCAATGTCCCGGCGATCAGGACGACGTTCTTGACGACGAACTCGCCCTCCATTGTGAGCATGAGCGGGTTTCCGTCCTTGAACGCGACACCCGGGTGGAGCACCAGGACCAGGAACGTGCCGAGGAGGTGGAGCAGGAGCACGGGCAGGAACGGGCGCAGCCACCGGCCAGTGAACAGCGCCAGGGCCACCGCGACCTCGAACACGCCCAGGGCGGGCACCACGAACGACGCGGGCAGCGGCACGAAGGACAGGGTGTCGGCGACCAGGGCGCCGACCGGGCTGACGTTCGCCACCTTCAGCACGCCGAACCACAGGAACACCAGGCCGAGCGTCCCTCGCATGATGACCGGGAAACGCCGGTGGAGAATGGCGGCGACTCGCGACTTGACATCGGTTAGGGCGCTTGGTATACGCCCTTGATGGAGATGTGACCCTTTAGTCCGATACATGGTTAACTCCGATGGCTGGGGGGTTTGCCGGGTCTAATATAGCCTGCCCTTTTCTTTCGGAAATTGTAGGAAATGGGGTCTTAGGTCACGGTTGTTGAGTTGCCAAAGCGGGGGACGGAGATTTTCCCGCGACCCGCGAATTCCCCCGTACGGTTTCAGGCGGCCCGGGGCGATGGGAGAACGATCCCGCGAACCCGCCGGCGGGCCCGAATATGGTTGTCGCTCCGCCATCGGATGCGCGTAGGGTTGGGGACGCAGTCGGTTCGCCCTGCCCGCCAGGCAGACGCGTCGTAAGAGGGAACCCGGTGTGACTCCGGGACTGCCCCGCAGCGGTGAGTGGGAACGACCGCCGTCAAACGCACTGGATCCGGCAGATCGGGTCCGGGAAGCGACGGCCACTAGGTGTCAGGGCGAGACAACGGCCCGGACGTGCCCGCGAGTCCGAAGACCTGCCACTGCCCGCGTGCGACCACGCACGCGGTGACCTCGGTGACCTCGCGGGTGGGTCGGCGGCATGGGACGGGCCTGGTGCGCCCGCCTCTCCTTCGTCTCTCCCCTCGGGGCACCGGAGTCCTTTCGTGACTCGCGAAGGAGAGTTCCGTGACCGAGACTTCCTCCCCCACCGTGTACGGCTACCCCCGTCAGGGGCCGGACCGTGAGCTGAAGAAGGCGATCGAGGGCCACTGGGCGGGCCAGGTGACCGAGCGTGACCTGCTGGACGTCGCGGCCGGGCTGCGCGCAGGCAACTGGCGGCACCTGACGGAGGCGGGGGTGCGGGAGGTGCCGACCGGCGACTTCTCGCTGTACGACCACGTCCTCGACACCACCGTCATGGTCGGCGCCGTCCCCCCGCGTCACCGAGCCGTCGTGGAGACGGAAGGCCCCCTGGCGGGATACTTCGCCATGGCCCGGGGCACCCAGGAGGTCGCCCCGCTGGAGATGACCAAGTGGTTCGACACCAACTACCACTACCTGGTGCCGGAGCTGGGACCTGACACCGTCTTCGCCGCGGACCCGGCAAAACAGGTCGGCGAACTGCGCGAGGCCGTCGCGCTCGGGCACACCGCGCGCCCCGTGCTCGTCGGCCCCGTCACCTACCTGCTGCTGGCCAAGCCCGCCCCCGGCGCGGACCCGGCCTTCGAACCCATCGGCCTGCTCGACCGGCTGCTGCCCGTCTACGCCGAGGTGCTCGCCGCCCTGCGCGCGGCCGGTGCCGAGTGGGTGCAGCTCGACGAGCCCGCGCTGGCGCAGGACCGCGACCGGGCGGTGCTCGACGCCGCCGCCCACGCCTACCGTGAGCTCGGCACCCTGACCGACCGGCCGAAGATCCTCGTCGCCGGTTACTTCGACCGGCTCGCAGACGCGCTGCCGGTCCTGGCCAGGGCGCCGATCGAGGGCCTGGGACTGGACTTCACCGGCCCGGCCGCGGCCAACCTGGAGGACCTGGCCCGCGCGGGCGGTCTGCCCGGCAAGCGCCTGATCGCCGGTGTCGTGGACGGCCGCAACGTGTGGATCAACGACCTGGGCGGGTCGCTGGCGACCCTGGCCACCCTGCTCGGCCTGGCCGGCCGGGTGGACGTCGCGCCCTCCTGCTCGCTGCTGCACGTCCCCGTCGACCTCGGGCTCGAACACGGCCTCGACCCGCGGGTCGGCCGCTGGCTCGCCTTCGCCAGGCAGAAGGTCGCCGAGGTCGTCACCCTGGCCACCGGGCTCAGCGAGGGAACCGGGGCCATCGCCGGACGGCTGGCCGCCAACCGGGCCGACCTGGCCTCACGCGAGGCCTCCACGCTCACCCACGACCCCGGGGTCAGGGCCCGCGCCGCCGCGGTCACCCCCGCCGACACCCGCAGGCCCCAGCCGTACGGTGAGCGGGCGGCGGCCCAGCGCGCCCGCCTCGGCCTGCCGGAGCTGCCCACGACCACCATCGGCTCCTTCCCGCAGACCGGGCGGCTGCGGGCGGCCCGCGCCGACCTGCGCGCCGGGCGGATCGACCAGGACGCCTACGACGAGCTGATCGCCTCGGAGATCCGCTCGGTCCTGGTCTTCCAGGAGCGGGCGGGCATCGACGTCCTGGTGCACGGAGAGCCGGAACGCAACGACATGGTCCAGTACTTCGCCGAGCGGCTCAACGGCTACCTGGCCACCCAGCACGGCTGGGTGCAGTCGTACGGCACCCGCTACGTGCGCCCGCCGATCCTGGCCGGGGACGTCTCCCGCCCCAGGCCGATGACGCTGCGCTGGACGACCTACGCCCAGTCCCAGACGGGGCGACCGGTCAAGGGCATGCTGACCGGCCCGGTCACCATGCTCGCCTGGTCCTTCGTCCGCGACGACCAGCCGCAGGCCGAGACCGCCCGCCAGGTCGCCCTCGCCCTGCGCGACGAGGTCGCCGACCTGGAGGCCTCGGGCATCGCCGTCATCCAGGTGGACGAGCCCGCGCTGCGGGAGACACTGCCGCTGCGCGCGGCCGACCGGCCCGCCTACCTGGCCTGGGCGACGGAGGCCTTCCGCCTGGCCACGAGCGGGGTGCGGGCCGACACCCAGATCCACACCCACATGTGCTACGCCGAGTTCGGTGAGATCCTGTCCGCCATCGACGACCTCGACGCCGACGTGATCAGCCTGGAGGCCGCCCGTTCCCACATGCGGGTCGCCGGCGAGCTGGCCGGGGCCGGGTATCCCCGCGAGGTGGGGCCGGGCGTCTACGACATCCACTCCCCGAGGGTGCCGGACGTCGAGGAGGTCGCCTCCCTGCTGCGCGAGGGACTCGGCGGCGTCCCGGCCGGGCGGCTGTGGGTCAACCCCGACTGCGGCCTGAAGACCCGTGGCTGGGGCGAGGTCCGTGTCTCCCTGGACAACATGGTCGCCGCGGCCCGGGTGGTCAGGGCGGAGGCCGGCTGACCCCTCCTCCGGGCCCGGCGCGCGCCGGGCCCGGAGGCTCCCGGTCACGACAGGCGTTCGGCCGCGAGCCGCCGCACCTCAGACCGCACGATCTTGCCCAGCAGGGTTCTCGGGAAGCCGTCCAGGCCCAGGTCCTCGACGGGGACGAACCTGCGCGGCACCTTGAAGGTGCTGACGAACCTCAGCAGCGTCGCGCGCCAGCCGTCGACGCGGGCGACGGCACCGGGCAGCAGCGTGTAGACGAGCACCGGCTCGGCCCCCGTCACCGGGTGCGGCAGCGCCACCAGGACGGCGTCCTCGACGCCTTCGAGGTGCGAGACGACGTTCTCGACCTCGGCGGGGTAGAGGTTCTCGCCGTTGACGACGACCATGTCGTCGAGGCGGTCGACGATCGACAGCTCCCCGCGTTCGTCGAGGCGTCCCAGGTCGCCGGTGCGTATCCAGCCGTCGTCGATCCGCTCCCCGGTGAGGCCGGGGGCGTCCTGGTAACGGGTGAACACGTTGTCCCCGCTCAGCAGCACCTCGCCGCTCTCACCGGTCGCGACGTCCCGCCCGTCCCGGCCGGCCACGCGGACCCGGGAGCAGTCCAGGGGCAGCCCGGCGCTCCTGGGGTCGCCGCTCTTTCTCCCGCGTGGTTCGACCGTGGCGATCGAGGCCGTCTCGGTCATGCCGTACACCTGGTGGACGGGCAGGCCGAAGGTGGCCTCGAAGCGGTGGATCAGCTCGACGGCGAGAGGGGAGCCTCCGGCGAGGACCCCCTTCAACCGGCCTGCGACCGGTCGTTCCGGCCGTTCGACCAGGTGGGCGAGGTAGGCGTTGACCACAAGCGTCCACGTTGGCTCGTAGCGGTCGACGTAGGTCCAGAACCGCGCCAGCGCCGCCTCCGGGCGCACGCACACGGTACGGCCGCCGCACCACAGCGGGGTCAGCGTCGGGAAGACCTGCCCGCCGGCGTGGAAGAGCGGGCCCACGTTGAGGAAGACGTCGTCCTGGCCCGCCCGCGCCCATCCGGCCAGGGACCGGGAGCCCGACAGCAGGCTCCGGTGCGACAGGACGACCCCCTTCGGGGTGCCGGTGGAACCGGAGGTGTAGACGATCTCGGCGTCGGCCGCGCCGTCGCCGCCGGAGAGGATCGGCCGCCTGCCGTACGCCTCACCCCGCGCGAGCAGGCCGGTCAGCAGGGACTCCTCGTCGTCGGTGCCGATCCACTCCGGGCGTCGCCGCAGCTTCACGGCCGTGGCCTCGCGGCCGAGGACGAGCGCGGGCCCGCAGTGCGTCAGGAGCGTTTCGAGTTCGGCGGCGCCCGCCTTCGGGTTCAGCGGCACCAGCACCCGCCCTGAGGCGACGACGCCGAGGAAAAGCAGCGCCGCCAGCGACGAGTTGTGCATGACCGTCGCCACCCGCGCCCCGGCGGGGACGCCGCGTTCCTCGAACAGGGTCGCGCATCCCCTGGTGAAGGTCAGGACGTCCGCGAAGGAGAAGACGCGGCTCTCCGGCTCGACGGGCAGCAGGTAGGGGCGCTCGCCGTACCTGGCGGCGGCCGAGGTGACGAGGCCGAGCAGGGTCGTCGCCGCGGGGAGGGACGGCCCGGTCACGGCCGGCGGGGCGGGTCCGGGCAGGGCGACGCTCCGGGACCCCTCCCGCAGGGCACGTCGTACGGCGGCGCACAGGTGGCTGACCGTGGGCGTCTCGAAGACGACGTCGACGACGTTCGCGCCGAAGGACAGTTCGAGGCGCGTCACGATCTCCACGGCGGCCAGTGAGTCCATCCCGGCTTCCATGAGGTCGTCGTCGGGACCGAGACGGGAACGGTTGAGGGCCTCGGCGCAGATGGAGGTCACCCGCGCCTCAAGATCGGTCGTGGCCACCGAAGAACGCCTCCGTTCAATTCACGGACCGTTCTGCCGCCGCGCCGGTCCCCTTTTCTCTCCCGCGGTGATATTCATCCGTCGCCCCACGGACGGTCAGAAGTGACGTCGCGATGATCCGCGGATAACCGGGATCATGTGCGGTGGTTCTTCGCGGCGGTGTCACACCGCCCTCGGAGAATGCGCCCGAAACGGCCCGCTGTCAACGATGGAACAGTTCCCGCGGTGCTGATTCGGGTTTTCGTTTCTTTCTTTCCGCATGGGGTACGCCGGGCCGGTGAAATCCGGGGAGCAGGGGTACGGGCCGACACGAGGACCATTTCGACCCTGGGGCGGGGTAATGGCCACGGCACCGCTCGGCGGCGATTTCGACCCCTTCTCGCCGGAGATCACGGCGGGTCCTTATCCCGCCTGCGCCGGCCTCCTCCGTTCCGGCGAACCCGATCGCGCGCCCGCCGCGCGCCTGACACCCCGTCGTACCCGACGCCCGCCGGGTCCGGGGCCGCGGGGCGGGAATTCCGGTCCCGGGGCGGACCGGAAAAGGCGGAGCCGAATATCGGAATAAAAAGCCGCCCGAAACCAGGGGTCCCGGAATCCCCGGCTTTTTGTGTTACCTGTGAAACGTGTGTTACCAGAGTGGCCTGATGGATTCGGTATTCCGTGACGGATCAAGCACCGTACGACGGTTTTGGGCGCTCCCTGGTATCGGTCTTGACCGTGTGTTAGCATTCCTCCGACTAAAGGCCTGTAAGGGAATTTTATGGCCGTTGACCGCGAGGACGCCGGCTGGTCGGTTCGGTTTCCTGTGTCGTAAGAATTACCGCTCGCGTACTTTTTCTGGAGAAAGCATCAGGCCTGTTTCGGCATTGGAGGGTGACGGTGACCCGGAAAGTCGCGGTTCTGGACGACGAATTGCTTGTGGTGCGAACACCCGAAGAATTCCATCGTGCGCCGGGCGACTATCAGAAGATGCTGATCAGCCAGGTCATGATCAACACAGAGGGTGAGCTGTCCGGCGGCGACGACTACACCATGGTCTTCCTCCCGCTGGCGCCGAACGCCGAGGAACGCCAGGTCTGCGCCGAGCGCGCGGTCGAGGAGTACGACCACTACAAGATCGGAAAGCGGATCCTCGCCGAGATCGGCGTCGACACCACCTACATGGAGCAGCAGTCGCTCGACGAGCGCAACCTGTTCGCCGACCAGGGACTGCACACCTGCACCACCTGGGCCGAGCGGGGCGTGTTCTCCTACATCGGCGAGGAGGCGGCGCTGCTGATGATCCGCGAGTTCGCCGAGAGCAGCTACAAACCGTGGGCGGAGGCGGTGCGCACCATCATCCTCGACGAGAAGGTGCACATCGCCCACGGCGCCCGGGTGTGCAGGAACCTCGCCACCACCGAGGAGGGCAGGCAGCAGCTGCAGGCCGCGCTCGACCGGCTGTGGCCCACCTTCATCGGCGTCTTCGGCAACCCCAACTCCAAACGCGCCGAACTGGCCATCAGGTACGGCCTGCGCCAGACCACGAACGCCGAGGCCCGCGACCAGTGGATCAAGACCGTCTCGGCCCGCGCGATCAACCTCGGGTTGCGCGTACCGACGACCCAGGCGGGCTGACCATGGCCACGGTTCCGCTCACCCTCGCTCCCTACAACCCTCCGGAGCCGGAACGGCGCGCCGCCAAGGTACGGCTGCGCGAACTGCTCGCCGACCGGCCGGACCTCGCCGAACGTGTCCAGGCCATCCGTGAGATGGGACGCCGGGTCCGCGCCTGCGAGGTCCACCTGACCACCACCTGCAACATCCGCTGCAAGGGGTGCTGGTACTTCGAGGGCGGTTTCGACGCCGCCGTGCCCGAGACCTCCGACATCGGCCTGATCAGGGCGTTCGTCGAACGGCTCGACGCCTCGGGGGTGACCCAGGCCACGCTGATCGGTGGCGAGCCGACCCTGGTGCTGAACCGGGTCCAGCCGTTCGTCGAGCTGCTGCCGTACATCACCATCTCCACCAACGGGCTGCGCCCGCTGCCGAGGGAGGGCTTCGAGAACGTCGCCGTCGCGATCAGCCTCTTCGGCGGCGGCCCGCTCGACGACGACCTGCGCGCGCACCGGCCCAACGGCTCGACGTTCACCGGCCTCTTCGACAAGGCGCTCGGGCACTACCGGGACGACCCGCGTGTGACGTTCGTCTTCGCGCTGTCGGAGGACGGCCTGCGCCATGTCGAACCGACCGTGCGGGCCATCGCCGACAACGGCAACCAGGTCACCTTCAACTTCTACAGCGCGCACGGCACGGACCATCCGCTGCGCATCGAGAACGAGAAGAGAACCCTGGCCGAGGCGCTGCGGGTCAAGGAGCTGTTCCCGGAGACCGTGGTCTCCCACCCCTACTTCATCGAGACCCTCATCACCGGGCGCACCCACTGGGGAGGCCGGTTCGGCTACGACGTCTGCCCGAGCATCAGCGTCGAACTGCCCGAGCACGCCGCGCGGGTCGGCAACGGCCACCCGGTCATCGACGGGTTCGCGGTCTACGGCGCCGACTACAAGACGCTGCAGTTCTGCTGCACCTCGGGAGACTGCGGCGGCTGCCGCGACAGCCAGGCCGTCTACACCTGGCTGGTCGTCAGCCTCAACCGGTTCCTGGACAGCCCCGAGCGGCTGGAGACGTGGACCGGCCTGGCCGAGGCCTACTGGCGGCAGTGGTACTGGTCGCAGCGTCACTCGCCGAACTTCGCGCGCCGTACCGCATCCGCATCCGCCGAGTGAGACAGGCCCAGTGAGACAGAAGGGAAAGACAGGCATGACGAGTGAGGCCGCCCCGTCCGCCATCCGGGACTTCATCAACAAGGAACTCGTCGACCTCGGGGTCGAGGAGGACGCGCTCGACGCCGACGCCAGGTTCGACGAACTGGACATCGACTCCCTCGACGTCGCCGACCTGATGACGTCGATCAAACGTGACTACGGCGTCGTGATCCCGCGCCGAGACCTGGTCGGGATCACGCTCGGCCAGCTGGTCGACCGCGTCGTCTCCGAGCGGGCCGCGGCCGTGCAGGAGGCCGCCGAGGCGGGGTGACCGGCACCGGGTGAGGACACCGGCGGCGCGCAGGAGAACGAGAACCCCCGAACGGAGACATGCAGGTGTCCGGACTTTTCACGGGCAGGAAGTATCTCATCACCGGAGTGCTCAACGAGGAGTCCATCGCCTGGCACGTCGCCGCCGCGCTGCAGGCGCAGGGCGCGGACGTCGTGCTCACCTCCTTCGGGCGTGCCCTGCGCGTCACCCGCAAGGCGGCGGCCCTGCTGCCGTCGCCCGCGGACGTCCTCGAACTGGACATGACCGACGACACGCACTTCCAGGCGGTCGCCGAGGAGGCCGCGGAGTGGGACCGCCTCGACGGTGTGCTGCACAGCGTCGCCCACGCGCCCGCCGACGCGCTCGGCTCCGGTTTCCTGACCACCCCGGCGGCCAGCGCGCTCGACGGTTTCCGCGTCTCCGCCTACTCCCTGCAGCAGCTCGCCCAGGCCCTGGCCCCCGTGCTCGCACGGGCGGAGAACGGCGGCGCGATCGCCGGGATGACCGTGGACACCGGCAGGGCGCTGCCCGGCTACGACTGGATGGGCGTCTACAAGACGGCCCTTGAGTCCGTCGCCCAGTACCTGGCCCTCTATCTCGGCCCGTCGGGAATCCGGGTGAACCTGGTCGCCGCGGGCCCGGTCGAGACCGTCTCGGCCTCGGGGGTGAGCAGCTTCGGGCGGCTGGCCGACCACTACGAGCGGTGGGCGCCGCTCGGCTGGGACCGCAACGACCCGTCGCGGGTGGTCGGCGCGGTGCTGTTCCTGCTCTCCGACCTCGCCAGGTACACGACCGGACAGGTGCTGTACGCCGACGGCGGGATGCACGCGGTGACCGGCGGCGTCGGCGTCCCCGGCCCCGCGGCCCCCTCCGGGCGGCGGTGAGCGCCGCACACGGGCCGAAGCCACCGACGACCGGTCGCGGGGCGTCGGCCGCCACGACTGGTTGAAGGAGGTCGGCATGCGTCTCCTCGTCAAGGGAACGGCCGGACCGCTCGCCGGGGAGCTGGACATCCCGGTCTCGAAATATCACGCGCACCGCGCCCTCATCCTGGCCTCCCTGGCGCCGGGGACCAGCCGCATCCACGGCCTGACCGACGCCGGGCACGTCCGGCACACCGTCGCCGCGCTGCGGAGTCTCGGCACGTCCATCAGGGTGGAGGGGGACACCTTCGTCGTCGAGGGCGGGCCGTACCGGCCGAGGGACGGCGTGGTCTCGGTCGGCAGCTCGGGCACCACCCTGTACTTCCTGACCCCGCTGGCCTGCCTGGCCGAGGCGCCCGTCACGATCACCGGGCAGCGCTACTTCCGGCGCAGGCCGATCAGGCCGCTGCTCGACGCGCTCGCCGCGCTCGGCGTGACCGTCGAGGCGCCGACGGGCTGCCCGCCCATCTCGGTCCTGCCGCACCGCCCCTCGGGAGGGCGGGTGAGCGTGCCGGGCACGCTGTCGCAGTGGATCTCCGGCCTGCTGCTCCTGGCGCCCTTCGCGACGGGCCCCAGCCTCATCGAGGTCACCGGGCCGTTCAACGAACGCTCCTACGTGGACCTGACCGTGTCGATGATGCGGACCTTCGGCCTGACCGTCGAGGTCGGCGACGACGGCCGCGCCTTCGCCGTCGAACCGGGCCAGCGGGCGCGTCCCGCGACGGTCACCCTGCCGCCGGACATCGGCTCGGCCGCCTTCGGGATCGCGGCCACCGCGCTGCACCCGTCGGACGTGCTGCTGCGCGGTCTGCGCACGACGAGCGCCGCGGAGACCGACCACCCGGAGGCGGACCTGCTGGACATCCTCACCCGCATGGGGGTGCCGTTGCTCCGCGACCCGGACAGCGGGTTCGTGCGGGTGCGTCACGACGGGCTGCGCCTTGCCCCCGTCACGGTCGACTGCCGTACGGTCCCGGACGCGCTGCCGGTGCTGAGCGCCCTCGCCTGCCACGCCGAGGGCACCTCGGTGCTGGAGAACGTGGCCCACGTGCGGCTCAAGGAGTCCGACCGGGTGACCGCGATGCTGCAGCTCAACCGGATGGGGGCACGGCTCGGGCTGCGCGGCGAACGGCTGGTCTGCCACGGGGTGGAGAGCCTCGCCGCGGCCGACCTGTCCTCCTTCAACGACCACCGGGTGCTGATGGCGCTGGCGGTGGCCGCGTCGAGGGCCGACGGGGAGAGCAGGCTGACCTACCCCAACGCCTACCGGATCTCCTACCCGCGCTTCCTCAACGAGATGAACACGGTCGGCATGTCCATGACGGTGCAGGCCCCGGAACGGGGGCCCCGGGCGACACAGGGGACACAGGAGACACGGACTCCCCGGGTCGATCCCGGCAGGACGGCCGCCACGACCGTCGGCGCGCTCGTGCGCCGCAGGGCGGGGGAGCGGCCGGACGACGTCGCCGTGGTCGAGACCGCCTCGGAGGGCCGCGGGGAGCGCGTCCTCACCTGGCGGGAGCTCGACGAGCGCGCCGACGCCGCCGCCGCACTGCTGCTCGACCTCGGCGTCGAACCGGGCGAGCCGGTCGCCTGGCAGCTGCCGAACTGGGCGGAGTTCCCCGTCCTGGCCCTGGCGACGGCCCGCGTCGGGGCGCTGTGCTGCCCGCTCATGCCGATCTTCCGTGAGCGGGAGATGTCCTTCATGCTGGGCGCCTCCCGGGCGAGGGTCCTCGTCGTCGCGGAGCGGTTCCGGGGGCGTGACCACGCCGCCGAGATCGCCGGGCTGCTCGCGCTGCCGGGCGCGCCACGGCTCGACCACGTCGTGGTGGCCGGTGGCGAGGGGCCCCTGCCGTACGGCACGGGCACGACCGCGTGGCACCGCTGGGAGGAGGCGACGGCCGGGCGTTCCCCCGGCCGCGCCGTGATCGACGCGCGCGGGCCCGCGCCGACCGCGCTGGCCCAGCTGCTGTTCACCTCGGGCACCTCCGGCACGCCCAAGGGGGTGCTGCACCGGATGGACGCGCTGACCAGGGCCGCCATGATGGAGGTCAGGCACCTTGGCCTCACCCGGCGGGACCGGGTCTTCGTCCCCTCCCCGCTGGCCCACCAGACCGGGTTCCTCTACGGAATGTGGCTGGCGATGGCGCTGGGCGTCCCGCAGGTCCTGCAACCCGTCTGGGACGGCCGGGCCGCGCTGGACGCGCTGCGCCGCTGGGAGTGCACCTTCACCCAGGCGGCGACCCCGTTCCTCGGCGACCTGCTGGGCGCGGTCGAGGAGACCGGACGACGCCCGGAGGCGCTGCGGATCTTCGTGGCGACCGGCGCCGCGGTCCCGCGCGCGCTGGCGGAACGGGCCACCCGGACGCTGGGCGCCGCGGTGTGCGGCGCGTGGGGCACGACCGAGACCGGCCTGGGCACCCTGTCGGCGCCCGGCGACGAGGAGGCCCTGGTGTGGGGGACCGACGGACGGGCCCTGACCGGGGTGCGCGTCCGGGTCACCGACGACGCTGGCCGGGTCCTCGGCCCCGGCCAGGAGGGCAACTTCGAGGTCACCGGCAAATGCCTGTTCGAGGGCTACCTCGACCAGCCGGAGCAGACCGCGCAGGCCATGACCCCCGACGGGTGGTACCGCAGCGGCGACCTCGCCGTGATCGACGAGGCCGGGTTCGTCCGGATCACCGGGCGGGTCAAGGACGTGATCAACCGGGGCGGGGAGAAGGTGCCCGTCGCCGAGATCGAGCAGCTGCTGCACACCCACCCGGCGATCGGCGACGTGGCGATCGTCGCGATGCCCGACGAACGGCTCGGCGAACGGGCCTGCGCCTACGTCGTGGCGACCGGCGAGGTGGACCTCGGCGAGATGCGGCGCTTCCTCGACGAACGCCGGGTGGCCAAGCAGTACTGGCCGGAACGCCTTGAGCTCGTCGGGGAACTGCCCCGCAACCCCGCGGGCAAGGTGCAGAAGTTCCTGCTGCGCGAACGGGCGAGACAGCTTGACGGTGTCGACAGTGAGGTGCATGGGTGATGTGGAGCGGTGAGAGCGCCTTCCCGGCGTTGCTCAGGGAGGCCGAGGCGTTCGTCCGCGGCCCGGGCGAGGAGTACGCGGCCGAGATCGAACGGACCCGCGCCGTCCCCGCGCGGCTCTGGGAGGACCTGCGCGAACGCGGCTTCCTGCGCCTGGCCGCGCCGGTGGAGTACGGCGGGCGCGGCGTCCCCTTCTCCCGCTACCTGGAGGTCCTCGAACTGATCTCCATGTCGCACGCCTCGGTGCGGATGATCGTGCACGTGTGCAACGGGGTGTGGCGGTCCATGGACCGTTTCGCCACCGACGAGCAGCGCAAGGAGTTCGTGCTGCCGCAGATCGCCGGGGACATCAGGGTCGCCTTCACGCTGACCGAACCGGACGCGGGAACCGGCGCGGACCTGCGCGCCAGTGTGACCAGGCAGGGGGACACCTACTTCCTGTCCGGCAGGAAGCACCTGATCACCTTCGGGGTGAGCTGCGACTACTGGCTGCTGTTCGCGCGCCTTGAGGGCACCGCGGGCAAGGAGGGCACGGTCGCGCTGCTGGTCGAGCGCGGGGCGCCGGGCGTGACGGTCGAGGCCATGCCGGACACCATGGGCGTGCGCGGCACCGACCACGCCAGGCTGACCTTCGACCGCACGCCGGTCCCGGTCGCCAACCGGCTCGGCGAGGAGGGCCAGGGCCTGGAGGTCGCGCTCGGCGGATTCCTCACCCCCAGCAGGATCGCGGTCGCGACGACCTGCGTCGGGCTGGCGAGGAGGGCGCAGGAACTGGCGGCCGAGCACGCGCGGGAACGCCACACCTTCGGCAAGCCCCTCGCCGCCCGGCAGGCGATCGCGTTCGCCCTCGCCGAGAACGCCGCCGACATCGAGGCGGCCCGCCAGCTCACCCTGTACGCGGCCCGCCGGTGGGAGGACGGCGACGAACGGGCGGGCACGCTGTCGTCGATGGCCAAGCTCACCGCGGTCGACATGCTGACCAGGGTCACCGACAAGGCGCTGCAGGTGCACGGCGGCATCGGGTACTGGGAGTCGAGCCCCATCGAACGGGTCTACCGGGACGCCCGGGCCCAGCGGTTCGAGGAGGGCACCAACGAGATCCAGAAGACCGTGATCGCCAGGGACGTACTGAGGGCGGGAAATTGAGCATCTATCAGGACAAGATCGTCGTGATCACGGGAAGCTCGCGCGGCATCGGGCGGGCCCTGGCGCTCACGCTCGCCGCGGGCGGCGCGACCGTCGTGGTCAACTACAAGAAGAACACCGCCCTGGCCGAGCAGACCTGCAAGGAGATCGAGCAGGTGGGCGGCAGGGCGCTGGCCGTGCGGGCCGACGTCGAGCAGCCGGAGGAGATCGACAGGCTCTTCGGCACGGTCGGCGAGACCTTCGGCAGGCTGGACCACTTCGTGTGCAACGCGGCGGCCAGCGCGTTCAAGAACATCGCCGACCTCAGGCAGCACCACCTCGACCGCTCCTACGCGATGAACGTGCGCTCCTTCGTGCTCGGCGCGCAGCACGCCGTACGGCTGATGACCGGCGGCGGGCGGATCGTCGCGCTGTCCAGCTACGGCAGCATCCGCGCCTACCCGACCTACGCCAACCTCGGCGCGGCCAAGGCGGCGATCGAGGCGTGGGTGCGCTACATGGCGGTGGAGTTCGCGCCGAAGGGCGTCAACGTCAACGCGGTCAACGGCGGCATCATCGAGTCCGACTCCTCGGAGTACTTCTACAACATCCCCGGCATGGCGCCGCTGCCCGGAGTGCTGTCCAAGATCCCCAAGGCGCGGATGGGAACCGCGCGGGAGGTCGCCGACTGCGTCGCGTTCCTGCTCTCGCCCGCCTCCGAGTACGTCACCGGGCAGACCCTCGTGGTCGACGGCGGCCTTTCGGTGATCGCGCCGCCCTTCCACGAGGACCTGACACCCCCGCTGGCCTGGGATGACTGACCTGCGGCACGTCCTGTCCCCGGGGCGGATCGGGCGGCTCGAACTCCCGCACCGCGTCGTCATGGGCGCGATGCACCTCGGCTTCGAGGCGCGCGACGACGGCGGCGCCGCGCTGGCCGCGTTCTACGCCGAACGGGCCAGGGGCGGCGCCGGGCTGATGGTCACCGGCGGCGCGGCGGTGAGCGCCGAGGGCGCGGGAGGCCCCGGGTACGGCGTGCTCGGCGACGCCGCCTTCCACGCCCGGCTGCGGCGGGTCACCCGGCGGGTGCACCGGGAGGGCGGGCTGATCGCGCTGCAGCTGTTCCACGCGGGCCGTTACGCGCGGCCCGCGCCCTCCGGGCCGCCGCCGGTCGCGCCGTCCGCCGTGCACAGCCGCTTCTCGGGGCGCGAGCCGTACGCCATGACCCCGCAGCGGGTCCGCGGGACCGTCGAGGACTTCGCACGCGGCGCCGCCCTCGCGCGTGACCTCGGGTTCGACGCCGTCGAGGTGATGGGGTCCGAGGGATACCTGGTCGACCAGTTCCTCTCGCCGCTGACCAACCTCCGCGACGACGAGTGGGGCGGCGACGCCGTACGGCGCGGGCGTTTCGGCGCCGAGGTCACCCGGGCGGTCCGCACGGCCGTGGGGGAGGACTTCCCGGTCGTCGTCCGTTTCACCGGGATCGACCTGATGGACGGCGGCACCCCGCAGGAGGACGTCCTGGCCTTCGCCAGGGCGCTCGCCGCGGCCGGGGCGGACGCGCTCAACGTCGGCGTCGGCTGGCACGAGTCCCCGGTGCCCAGCGTGCAGGCCGTCGTGCCGCCCGGGGTGTGGACACCGTTCGCCGTCCGGGTGAAGGAGGTCGTCGGCGACCTTCCGGTCATCGCGGGCAACCGGGTGAACCGCCTGGAGACCGCCGAGGCGATCCTCGCGGGGACCCCGATCGATCTGGTCTCCATGGCCCGCCCCTTCCTCGCCGACGCCGGCCTGGTCTCCGCCGCGCGGCGGGGCCGGCCGGTGAACGTCTGCCTGGCCTGCAACCAGGCGTGCGTCGACCACTCGCTGACCGAGCGCGAGGTGTCGTGCATGGTCAACCCCAGGGCGGGCCGGGAGTCCGTCCCCCGGTGGTCCGTCCGCCCGGTACGGCCTCGCACCGTCGCGGTCGTCGGCGGCGGGCCCGCCGGGCTGCAGGCCGCCAGGAGGGCGGCGCTGGCCGGGCACCGGGTCGAGCTCTACGAGGCGGCCGAGGCCCTCGGCGGCCAGTTCCGCATGGCGCGCCAGGTGCCGGGCAAGGCCGACTACGGCGGGACGATCGCCTACTTCGCCGCGGAACTGGCCCGGCTCGGCGTCCGCGTCCACCTCGGCCGCGCGATCGGGGCCGCCGACCTCGGCCTGCTGCGCTCCCACGACGGCGTGATCGTCGCCAGCGGCACCCGCCCCCGCCGGGTGGACGTCCCCGGCGCCGACCTGCCGAACGTGCTCACCTACCCCGAGGCGTTCGCCCGCCTTGCCCGGGAGGGCCTGGAGGGGCGGGTGGCGATCGTCGGCGGTGGCGGCGTCGCCGCCGACCTGGCCCACCTCCTCAGCAGAGGCCACGGCCCGCTGGGGGAGGACGAGCGCTTCCTGCGCCGCCACGGCCTGGCCGCCGGTCCCGTGCCGGTCACCGCGCGGGCCGAGGTCACCCTCGTGCAGCGCGGCGCCCGCACCGCCGGGCGCACCGGCAGGTCGACCCGGTGGGCGGTGCTGGCGGAGCTGCGCGAACAGGGCGTGCGCGTCCTGCGTGAGACGGCCTGCCTGCGGATCACCCCGGCCGGGGTGTGGATCGCCGGGCCGGACGGCGCCGAACGGCTCGTCGAGGCCGAGACGGTCGTCGTCGCCGCAGGCCAGGTCACCGACCGGGCGGTCCCCGCGCTCGCCGGGGACGCCGGGGTGTGGCACCGCCTCGCCGGCGGGGCGAGGGACGCCGAAGGGCTCGACGCGGTGCGGGCCTTCGCCGAGGGGTTCGCCGCCGCGGCCGAGTTCGACGAGCGGGGGCCGGGCGCGCTTGAGCCCGCCGGTCCGGGAAACCGTGGAGGGACTGTCAATGGATAACGGGCACGAGGTGGTGATAACCGGGATCGGCGCGGTCACCCCGGTCGGGATCGGCAGGGAGGAGACCTGGCGCAACCTGCTGGCCGGGCGTTCCGGCGTCGGCCCCGTCACCGCGTTCGACGCGAGCGGGCTGCCGACCAGGATCGCGGCGGAGGTCAAGGGTTTCGACCCGGCCGCCTACCTCGACGCCAAACGGGTCCGCCGCTCGGCCCGCTTCTCCCAGTTCGCGGTCGCCGCGGCGCGCGAGGCCGTCGCCGACGCGAAACTGGAGATCGGCCGGGACAACGCCGCCAGGGTCGGGGTGGTGGTCAACGCCGCCGTCGCCGGGTTCGACACGGTCGAGACGGCGACCAGGGGGTTGCTGTCCCCCTCGCCGGTCACGCCCAACAGCTACTTCGTCCCGTCCTCGCTGACGAACATGCCCGCCTGCGAGACGGCCATCGACCTCGGCGCGCACGGCCCGGTCAACGCCAGCGCGCTGGCCTGCGCCAGCGGCCTGTACGCCCTGCTCGACGCGCGGCGGCTCATCCTCTCCGGTGAGGCGGACGCGGTCGTCTGCGGGGGGACGGACGCCGCGATCACCCCGGTGATGTTCGCGGGCCTGGTCGGCATGGGCGCGATGTCGGAGCGCAACGACGACCCCCGGGGCGCCAGCAGGCCCTTCTCCGCGGACCGGGACGGGTTCGTGTTCGGGGAGGGGGCGGTGATCATGGTCGTCGAGTCGGCCGAGCACGCCGCAGGACGTGGGGTCACACCGTACGCCGCCGTCGCGGGCGGGGCGCTGACCTGCGACGCCTTCCACATCAGCGCGCCCGACCCGTACGGCGGGCACGCGGCGGAGGCGATCGGCCAGGCGCTGCGGCGCGCGGGGGTCCAGCCGGGGGACCTCGACTACGTCTGCGCGCACGGCACCTCGACCGCAGCCAACGACGCGACCGAGACCAGGGCCATCCGCACGGCGCTCGGCTCGGCCGCGGACCGGGTCGCCGTCAGCGCCCCCAAGTCGATGGTCGGCCACCTCATCGGGGCGGCGGGCTCCCTGGGGGCGATGGTGTGCGCGATGGCGATCCGCGACGGGGTCGTGCCGCCGACCATCAACCTGGAGGTGCCCGACCCCGCCTGCGACCTCGACTACGTGCCAGGCGCCGCGCGGCGGACACCGGTCCGCGTCGCGGCCACCAACGCCTTCGGGTTCGGGGGGCAGAACTGCGTGGCCGTGTTCAGCGGCCTAGAATAAGTCGACACCCGACAGGAGGCATTCATGAACGATGGTTTCCAGCTCCTTCGCACAACGCATCCCCTTCCCGCGGCCGAACGGGAGGAAATCCTCGCTGCTCCGGGTTTCGGTCGTTTCTTCACCGACCACATGGCCTCCGCTACGTGGACGCCGGAGACCGGCTGGCATGACTTTCGGGTAACCGCTCTCGAACCAATTCCAATGCACCCCGGCGCGGCCGTCCTGCATTACGCCCAGGAGATTTTCGAGGGCCTCAAGGCATTCAGGCACGACGACGGGAGCATCTGGCTCTTCCGGCCCGACCTGAACGCGCGCCGTTTCGTGAACTCGGCCAGGAGGCTGGCCCTGCCCGTGCTGTCCGAGGAGCTCTTCGTCGCCAGCGTCGAGGCGCTGGTGCGCGCGGACGAGGCGTGGGTGCCGCCGTACGAGGGCGGGCGGAGCCTGTACCTCCGGCCGTTCATGTTCGGCTCCGAGGCCTTCCTCGGGGTGCGCCCGGCCGCGCACGTCACCTACGGCGTCATCGCCTGCCCCGCGGCCTCCTACTTCTCCTCCGGTCTCAGCGGCGTCAAGCTGTGGGTCAGCGAGAACTACGCGCGGGCGGGCAAGGGCGGCACCGGCGCCGCCAAGTGCGGCGGCAACTACGCCTCCAGTCTCGCCGCCCAGGTCGAGGCCCAGGAGCAGGGCTGCGACCAGGTGCTCTACCTCAGTGACGACGAGGAGCGCTACCTGGAGGAGTCGGGCACGATGAACCTCTTCCTGGTCACCGCCGACGGCGAGCTGGTCACGCCGGGCCTGGGCACGATCCTCGACGGCGTCACCAGGGACAGCGTGCTCGAACTGGCCGACGAGCACGGCCTGAAGCCGGCGCAGCGGCAGGTCGGCCTGGCCGAGCTGCGTGAGGGCTGCGCGAGCGGGGCGATCACCGAGATGTTCGCCTCGGGAACCGCCGCGGTCATCAACCCGATTCTCGGATTCAAGGGAAGAGAATACGAGCAGACCGTCGGCGGCGGCGTTCCCGGGGAAGTGACGACAAGTATGAGGAATCACATTCTGAACATTCAGTACGGCCTGGCCCCCGACACCCGCAACTGGCTTCGCCGGGTGATTTAAAGGTGGCGTCCGCCTTATCGGGCCGGGAAACGGAGAATGCGCCCTCGGGACGTGTCGCCGTCATCGGGATCGGAATACGCGCGCCGGGTGGCGTGACGGACACCGCGTCATATTGGGACGCCATTGTCCGGGCCCGCGACCTGACCGGTGACTTACCGGCCGACCGTCGCGAGGCCTTCGGCGCCGAATGGGATGACGTGGTGACCCGAGGTGGTTACCTGGACAATCCCTTCGATTTCGACGCACGGTTCTTCGGCATGTCGCCGCGTGAGGCCCGCACGGTGGACCCCCAGCACAGGCTGCTGCTCGAAGTCGTCTGGGAGGCGTTCGAGGACGCGGGCACACCGCCGGGCGCAGGGGCGGAGGCGACCGGTGTGTTCGTGGGCATAACCGGCCAGGACTACCGGCACTGGCTGTCCGGGGAGCCCAACTCGTACTGGACGGTCGGCAACGGCCACAGCTTCTCCGCCGGGCGGATCGCGCACACGCTGGGCCTGGGCGGCCCCGCCGTCGCCATGGACACCGCCTGCTCCTCCTCCCTCGTCGCGATCCACACCGCCTGCCGGGCCCTCACCGCGGGCGACTGCGACCTGGCCGTCGCCGCCGGGGTCAACCTGGTCCTGTCCCCCCGCACGACCAGGGAGGTCGGCAGGACCGGGGCGCTGTCCCCGGACGGTGTCTCCCGGCCGTTCGACGCCGCCGCGAACGGGTTCGTGCGCGGTGAGGCGTGCGGGGCGGTCGTCCTCAAACGGCTGGACGACGCGCTCCGCGACCGTGACCGCGTCCACGCGGTGATCGACGGCAGCGCGATCAACCAGGACGGCCGCTCGGCCACCTTCACCGCCCCCAACGGCGACTCCCAGGCCAGGCTCATCGGGTCGCTGCTGGCCAGGATCGGCCTGACCGGCGCGGACATCGGCTACCACGAGGCGCACGGCACCGGGACCCAGCTCGGCGACCCGGTCGAGATGCGGGCCGTGACCACCGCGCTGCGCACCGGCGGAGGCGTTCTCCACGTCGGCTCGGTCAAGGCCAACCTCGGCCACACCGAGTCCGCAGCCGGGGTGATGGGGCTGGTCAAGGCCGTCCTGTGCCTGGAGAACCGGTTGATCCCCCCGCAGGCGGGCTTCGAGACGCTCAACCCGCGCATCGACCTGACGGGGACAGGCGTGGTCGTCCCGGGACGGGCCCTGCCCTGGGGTCCGGAGGCGGGCGCGCGGGCCTCGGTCTGCTCGTACGGCATGAGCGGAACCAACGCCTACGCGGTGCTCTCCGCGGCGCCCGCCCCCGGCCCGGTCCCCGTCCGGGACACCGGTCCCGTGCCCGGGTTCACGATCTCCGCCCGCACCCCGGCCGCGCTCGGGGAACTCGCCGGCCGGTACGGCGAGCACCTGGCGGGGCTCGCCGAGGACGGCTACCCGGCCTTCGCCCACACCGCGACCCACGGCAGGACACGCCACGCCCGCACGGTGTGGGTCGGCGCGGACTCGGCGGCGGCGGCGTGCGAGGCCGCCGAGGCGTTCGCGCACGGCCTCGACCATCCGGCCGTGCGCCCGCTCGCCGAGGACGAGCCGGCACCGTGGCCCGCCCCGGCCGGCGCGCGCGTCGTCGCGTCGCTGCCGTCCTATCCCTGGCAGCACGTCCGGCACGTCGTCGAGAGGGACGGGGGACAGGCATGACACGGCCACAGGAACGGGTGGGGGAGCACGCGCCCCTGAGCCCGCGCCTCTCCCTCGACGAGGTGCGCGGGCTGGTCACGGAGTTCTGGCCGGACTCCGGGCTGTGGGTGAGCGAGGTCTCGCCGTACCGGGTGGTCGTCACGGCGGGACCGGAGGGGCTGGAGTGCAGGCCGGGCGGCACCCTGTCCGGCCCGGCGATCTTCAAGGCGGCCGACCTGTCGTCCTTCCTGGCGATAAACGCCTACGCGGGCAGGGTACTGACCGGGGTGCTGACGCACGGCAGCGTCAGCCTGCTCGAAGCGGCGGAACCCGGCCCGCTCACGGTCGTCGTCGAGGTGGTCAGGCTGGGCCGCCGGACGGCGGTGGCGAACGGGCGGATCAGCGACGCCGAGGGCGGGCTGATCGCCGTGACGACCATGCAGTTCGCGCTGCCCTCCCGGCAGGTGCTCAGCCCCGGTCCCTGAGGAGGCGCGGACCGACGTGGTGGCGGAGCTCCGGACGAGCCGCTCCAGCCCTTCCCGACCGGTGTGCGGCCCAGGCCGCCCGGTGTCGTCGTGCGTCCGGCCACGGGGATCTCCCCGCGAAGGCCGTACGACCCGGATGACGGGGTAGGGGCGCGGTACGGAAGAGGGCGCAAGAGGGGACCAAGGTCCCTGGCCGACCACGTGAAGGACGGAAATGCTCATGGACATGGACACGCTGCGGGAAGTCGACATGTACTGGCGGGCGGCGAACTATCTGTCGGTCGGGCAGATCTACCTGCTGGACAACCCCCTACTGACCGAGCCCCTGGCTCCGGAGCACATCAAACCCCGGCTGCTCGGGCACTGGGGCACGACCCCCGGCCTGAACTTCTGCTTCGCCCACCTCAACCGGATCATCACCGGCAGGGACCAGGACATGATCTACATCGCCGGACCCGGGCACGGGGGGCCTGCGGCGGTGGCGCACGCCTGGCTTGAGGGCACCTACACCGAGCGCTACCCGGCCGTCACCCGTGACGAGGCCGGGATGCGGCGGCTGTTCCGCCAGTTCTCCTTCCCCGGCGGCATCCCCAGCCACGTCGCCCCGGAGACCCCCGGCTCGATCCACGAGGGCGGCGAACTCGGCTACAGCCTGGCCCACGCCCACGGCGCGGCCTTCGACAACCCGGACCTGGTGGTGGCCTGTGTGATCGGGGACGGTGAGGCCGAGACCGGCCCGCTCGCCGCGAGCTGGCACTCCAACAAGTTCACCGACCCCGTCCGCGACGGGGTGGTGCTGCCGATCCTGCACCTGAACGGCTACAAGATCGCCAACCCCACGGTCCTGGCCAGGATTCCCGAGAGTGACCTGGTCAAGCTGCTCGAAGGGTACGGCTACCGCCCGCACCTGGTCTCCGGGGACGACCCGGCCGCCATGCACGAGCTGATGGCCGCGACCATGGAGACGGTGTTCGACGAGATCGCCGCCTACAAGGAGGACCGGGGCGGCAGACTGCCGATGATCGTGCTGCGCTCCCCGAAGGGATGGACCGGGCCCGCGGTCGTGGACGGGCTGCCGGTCGAGGGCACCTGGCGGGCGCACCAGGTGCCGCTGGCCGCGGTCCGCGACGACGCCGGGCACCGGGCGATGCTTGAGGAGTGGATGCGCTCCTACCGGCCGGAGGAACTGTTCGACGAGCTGGGCCGTCCGGTGGCCGAGATCACCGTCACCGTGCCGGAGGGCGAGCGACGGATGAGCGCCAGCCCGCACGCCAACGGCGGTGTGCTGCTGCGCCCGCTGACGCTGCCCGACTTCCGTGACCACGCGGTGCAGGTCAAGTCCCCGGCCGTCGAGTCGTCCGAGCCGACCCGGGTGCTCGGCGGGTGGCTGCGCGACGTGATCGCCGCCAACCCGGAGACCTTCCGGCTGCTCGGGCCGGACGAGACGGCCTCCAACCGGCTGTCGGCGGTGTTCGAGACCACGGCCAAGGTCTGGGAGGCCGAGATCCTGCCGACGGACGAGCACCTGGCCCCCGGCGGACGCGTGATGGAGGTGCTCAGCGAGCACCTGTGCCAGGGCTGGCTCGAAGGGTATCTGCTGACCGGCAGGCACGGCCTCTTCAACTGCTACGAGGCGTTCATCCACATCGTGGACGCCATGTTCAACCAGCACGCCAAGTGGCTTGAGTCGTCCAGGAAGATCGGCTGGCGGGCGCCGGTCGCGTCGCTGAACTACCTGCTGTCCTCGCACGTGTGGCGTCAGGACCACAACGGGTTCAGCCACCAGGACCCGGGCTTCCTCGACGTGGTGGTGAACAAGAAGGCCGAGGTGGTGCGGGTCTACCTGCCGCCGGACGCCAACACGCTGCTGTCGGTCGCCGACCACTGCCTGCGCTCGCGGGACTACGTGAACGTGGTCGTGGCGGGCAAACAGCCGGTACTCGACCTGTTCCCCATGGACGAGGCGATCGCGCACTGCACCAGGGGGCTGGGCATCCTGGAGTGGGCGGGCACCGAGCACCGGCCCCAGCAGGATACGGCCGCCGAGGCCGGGCCGGACGTGGTGCTGGCCTGCGCCGGGGACGTGCCGACCCTGGAGACGCTGGCCGCGGCGGCGCTGCTGCGCGAGCACCTGCCCGAGCTGAGGGTCCGGGTGGTCAACGTGGTCGACCTGATGCGCCTGCAGCAGCCGTCGGAGCACCCGCACGGGATGCCGGACGCGGAGTTCGACGCGCTGTTCACCCCGGACAAACCGGTGATCTTCAACTTCCACGGTTACCCCTGGCTGATCCACCGGCTCACCTACCGGCGTACCAACCACGCCGGGCTGCACGTGCGGGGCTACAAGGAGGAGGGCACGACGACCACCCCGTTCGACATGGCGATGCTCAACGACATCGACCGCTACCACCTGGTGATGGACGTGATCGACCGGGTTCCCGGGCTGGCGGTCAGGGCCGCGTGGCTGCGCCAGCGGATGGCCGACACCCGGCTGCGGGCGCGGGCCCACACGCGGGAGTACGGGGAGGACCTGCCGGAGGTGCGTGACTGGGCCTGGCCGTACTGAACCGTAAATATCCGGAAAGACCCTTGCTTTAGGGATTTTTGCCGCTGTGTCCACCTATGTCGGGAAATGAGAGAGGGGGATGGAACCCACAACAGGGAGGAACCCATGAGCACACCGATGCGCCGTGAGCAGAGAGGCCTCGTTCCGGAGCTGTTCGACTGGCTTGAGCTTCCCTTCGCGGCGCTGCGGCCGCCCGCGGCACAGCCCATCAAGTTCGAGGACTACGTCAAGGACGACCGCTACGTCCTGCGGGCCGAGCTGCCGGGGATCGACCCGGGCAAGGACGTGGAGATCACGGTGTCGAACGGGGTCCTGACCGTACACGCGGAACGGCGCGACGAGCACCGTGACCAGCACAGGACGGAGTTCAGCTACGGCTCCTTCACCCGTTCGGTCAGCCTCCCGCCGGGAGCCGACGAGAACGACATCAAGGCCACCTACGACAAGGGGATCCTGGAGGTCAGCGTCAGACGCGCCGGGCGCGAGCGGGAGGGCAAGCGCATCCCCGTCGAGTCCCAGACACGGCAGCAGCAGAAGAAGAGCTGACCGGGCGAGAGGCGGGGGAGGGCACCGGACGCCTCGCCTCCGCCGGGCGCGGCGGGATCCGGACGGGGTTCACGAGGCCCGGGCGTGCGGGCCCGCCGCGCGCTCCGCGCGCAGCACGCCTCCGACGACCTCGCCGTCGACGGTCTCCTGTTCGAGCAGGATCGCCGCCAGCCGGTCGAGGGCGCCGCGGTGGGTGCGCAGCAGGCCGACCGCGCGCCGCTCCGCCTCGGCGAGCAGGCGGGCCACCTCCTCGTCGATGACCTGCTGGGTCCGCTCCGAGTACGGCCTGCGCGCCAGGGTCTCGGCCTCCTCACCCAGATACTGGGGGCTCGACGAGGAGTAGCCGACGGGGCCGAGGGCCGGGGAGAGGCCGAAGTCGCGCACCATGCGGGTGGCGATCTGGGTCGCGCCCGCCAGGTCGTTGGCCGCGCCGGTCGAACCCTCACCGAAGACGACCAGCTCGGCCGCCCGGCCACCGAGCCGTACGGCCAGCAGGTCGGCCAGGTAGCTCTCGCCGTAGAGGTGCCGTTCGGCCTCGGGAAGCTGCTCGGTGACACCGAGGGTCATGCCCGCGGGCAGGATCGTCACCTTGGCGACCGGGTCGGCGTGCTCGCACAGCGCCGCGAGCAGGGCGTGCCCCGACTCGTGGACGGCGACCGCGTGCCGCTCCTGGGGCAGCAGGGCGTTGGAGGTGTCCCTGCGGCCGAGCAGCACGCGGTCACGCGCCGCGCCGAGGTCGCCGGGGGTGATGGTGGTACGGCCCGCCCTGACCGCGTTGATCGCGGCCTCGTTGACGAGGTTGGCCAGGTCGGCGCCGGAGAAGCCGGGGGTGGCGCGGGCGACGACCCCGAGGTCGGCGTCCGGGGCGAGGTGTTTGCCCGTCGAGTGGACGGTCAGGATCGCCGCCCGCTCGGCCTGGTTGGGCAACGGCACGGTCACCTGACGGTCGAAGCGCCCCGGCCGCAGCAGGGCCGGGTCGAGGGTCTCCGGCCGGTTGGTCGCGGCCAGGACGACGATCCCGCTGCCCTGGTCGAAGCCGTCCATCTCCGCGAGCAGCTGGTTGAGGGTCTGCTCACGCTCGTCGTTGCCCCCGGTCACCGTCCCCGAGCCCCGGCGGCCCCCGATCGCGTCGATCTCGTCGATGAACACGATCGAGGGAGCGCGCTTGCGCGCCTCGTCGAACAGGTCGCGCACCCGGGAGGCGCCGACGCCGACGAACATCTCCACGAACCCCGAGCCGGTGACCGACAGGAACGGCACCTCCGCCTCACCGGCGACGGCCCTGGCGATGAGCGTCTTGCCGGTTCCCGGCGGGCCGACCATGATCACGCCCCGGGGTGGCTTGGCGCCCGCGGCGGCGTACCGCTCGGGCGCCCGCAGGAAGTCGATCATCTCGCTGATCTCCTGCTTGACGCCGTCGTACCCGGCGACGTCGGAGAACCTGGTGGTCGGGCGCTCCGCCTCGATGATCTTCGCCTTGGAGCGGCCGAAACCGCCGATGCCGCCGATGCCTCCGGAGAGGGACTGCTGCGCCTGCCGTCCCGTCCAGGCGAACAGGCCGATGAGCAGCAGCAGCGGCAGGAATCCGATCAGGGCCGACCAGAGGGAGCCTCCCGACTGGGTCGCCGTGGTCTGGACGTCCTTGGCACGCAGCCGGTTCTCCAGCTGGGCGGAGTTGGGCGCGGTGGGGATCTGGCTGGTGAACCTCGTGCCGTCCTTCAGGGTGCCGGTGACCGCGCCCTGGTCGTCGATGGAGACGGTCTTGACCTGCCCGGCGTCCACCCTGGTCAGCAGGTCGCTGTAGGAGTACGGCGCGGGCGGGTTCCCCCCGAGCAACAGCGGGACCAGCAGCCAGACCAGGACGATCAGCGTGCCGATCGGCAGCAGCCAGCTCCGCCAGCCACCGGAGGGCGGCGTCGCGGGAGGCGGCGGGTCCTTCGAGGGACCCGGGTTCGCCTTGCCCGTCAGGTGCCGGCCGAACAGCCGCATCGGGGTGATCATCCGCAGGCCTCCATGTCGGCTCCCCCCTTAGGGCCAGTCTCCGGCCGGGAGACGGGTTCCGGCAGGGCCGAAAGACCCGAATCAGCCCAGGTGCCTGACCCTGACCACCCCGGGGACCGTACGGGCGAGCAGGTCGGCGATGTCGTCCACGCTCGCGGCGTGACGGCCGCGCAGCTCGACCATCCCGTCACGCACCACGACCTCCCAGGACGGTCCCGCGGGGTAGCGCTCACGCAGCGCGGCCAGCACGTCGGCGCGGATGTCCTCGTCGGGACGGGCCAGCAGGGCGAGCAGGTCACGGCGGCTGAGCATGCCGACCACCCGATCCCCCCTGGTCACCGGCAGGCTCTTGACCCGCCTGCAGATCATCAGGTCGATCGCCGCGGTGACGTCGGTCGTCTCCGTCACGGTCGTGACCTCGGAGGTCATGACGTCGGCGACCGTGTACGGCGCGGGCGCCGAGTGCCCGAGCACGATCCTGGCGCTGGAGCGGGGGTCGCGCTCGAACTCACCGCGCAGCAGGTCCATCTCGCTGACGACCCCCGCCAGGCGGCCGTCGCCGTCCAGCACGGGCGCCGCGGTGACGTCGTGCCCGTACAGGACGCGCACCGCCCGCCGTACCGGATCGGAGGGGCCGACCGTGACCACGTCCGTGGTCATCACCTCCCGGACCAGCATGGTCGTCACCCGCCTCTCGTCACTCCCGCGGTCATGTGTCCTCACCGCCATCCCAGCCCGGAACGCCGGCGGGACGGTAGAGGCGGAGGTCCTCACCTGGGCTTCCGCCAGGGGCGCCGGGAGGGAAGCCCTGCCGGAGCGAACCCGCCCACCGGGGGCGGGCACCCGGCCCGGCCGCGGGAGGAGGAACCACGGAGCCCGAGCGCCGGGCCCTCCTCCCGCGGCCCGCTCCTACCGTCGTCCGCCGTCGTCCGTCGCCGGGCAGCGCAGGCCCCGCGACGGCACGGTCAGTGAGATCAGGTAGTCGTCCATCGCCTTCGTGGTGCACTCGGTCATGCCGTAGACGCCGTGTCCCCAGCCCTCGTAGGTGAGCAGCACGGCCCTGGGGCCGAGCTGGCGGGCCGCGTTGGCCGACCACGTGTACGGCGTGTCGGGGTCGTGCAGGGAGTTGGCGAGCAGCAGCGGCGCGGTGCCCGTGTACCGGAGCCGGTGCTGCGGGTTGTTGACGGGATGGCCCTGGCAGATGGGCATGTCCCCCATCGGCATCGGGTTGTAGCGCATGTCGGGGGCCAGACGGTTGGCGCCGCGCAGCAGCCGCTCGTACTCGGCGTAGCTCCGCACCGACAGGTCGTGGTCCTCACAGAGGATCGCGGTCGGCAGTTCGGCGAGTTCCCCGCCCACGGGCCCGTTGCCGGGCGGGGGCGGCAGGTCGGACGGCACGGGGCCGCCGTCCAGGGCGAGGATCACCTGGGCCAGCAACTGCCAGGCGGGTCCCTCGTTGAGCACCACACCGAGCCAGAGGAGGTTGTGGGCGCTCAGCGGGCGGTCGGTGACGCCGGGGTAGTAGAGCTCCCCGCGCTGGGCCTTGGCGATCAGCCCCTGCCACACCTGCCGGACGTCGCGTCCGTTCAGCGCGCAGGAGGCGTCCCGGTCGCACCAGGCGACGAACTCGTCGAAGGCGTCCTCGACGCCGGCCGCCTCGGTCTCCTGGAACGCCCTGACGCCGAGACTGTGGTCCATGTTGCTGTCCAGCACCATGGCCCGGACCCGCCGCGGGAAGAGTTCGGCGTACATCTGCTGGGCGAGCGTGCCGTAGGAGACCCCGTAGGAGGTGAGCCTGCTCTCCCCGAGGGCGGCGCGGATGGCGTCCATGTCGCGCGCCACGTTGACCGAGTCGACGTGGTCGTACACGGGGCCGGTGCGCTGCCTGCAGTCCGCGCGCAGCGTCCTGTTGTAGGCGATCCACCTGTCGTAGTCGGCCTGGCTCTTCATGATCGGGTCCGGCATCCGGTTGTACACCGACGCCGAGCAGACCACCGCGTTGCTGCGGGCGACGCCCCGGGGGTCGTAGCCGACGACGTCGAAGCGCCGCCGGATCTCCTCGCTGAAGCCGGGGGCGCGCAGGACGTCGTTCACGCCCGATCCGCCGGGCCCGCCGGGGTTGGTCAGGAGGGAGCCGATCCTGGCCGAGGGGTCGGTGGCCCTGCGCCGGGCGAGGGCCAGGTCGATTGTGTCCCCGTACGGTTTCGACCAGTCGACCGGGACGGTCAGCGTGCCGCACTCGATGGCCGGGTCCTCCTCGCACGGACCCCAGGTGATGCCGTTCCCTCCGGTGGTGTCGGCCGCCTCGGCCGTCGTGAGGGGGCACAGGGCCGTCATGGCGGGGCACAGGGCCGCCACCGCCACGAGGACGACGGCGAGTTTGGAGAGTCCTCTCCGCAACGTTGCTCCAATCGTCGATTGGCAGATCAAGCCGTTCGTGCGGCGGGGGATCGGTCCTGGCCGTGCCGCGCGTGGCCGCATCGGAGGCTCACCGGATGCCGGCCCCTGGACCGTGGGGGCGATCCCGGGCCGCAACGGGGCCGTTGACATCTGTCTCGTGTTGATCTTCTGGCATGCTACCGACCATTACCGCCATGTGCGATAAATCGCATTTGAAGCTGATATATCGCCACAATGGGTGGTCGTCGGGTGGCGCTCAGGTCAACCGGGGGAACGGGTGAGCGAGCGGGCGGCGCGGGCCAGGTGGACCGCCATCGCGCAGAACGTGAGAACCCAGGCCGCCAGCCCGAACCACACCTCGACGTCGCCGAAGGCCGTCACCAGGCCGAGACCGGCCGCCTCGCCCAGACCGTGGGAGGCGGCGGCGTAGGTGCCCAGCGGGAAGACCAGGCTCCACATCCCGGGCCCGTAGCGCAACGGGACGCCGCGCCGTACGTGCCGCCACCAGCCCGCCAGGAGCAGGGCGAAGAAGACCCAGGTCGCGAACCCCCAGAAGACCACGCCCACGTGCAGGGCGAAGTCATGGACCACCTCGGCGGCGGGCGCCTCCCGCATGCCCGCGATCTTCGCCGCCGCGACGACGCTGATCGCGTTGGCGCCCATCGCGACCCAGTAGGGCGGGTTCAGCTCGTCGGCGTCCATCTCGAACAGCATCAGCCGGAAGCACACGACGACGCCGACCAGCAGATAGAGCCACATGGAGATCGACCAGACCGCCACGGCGAACAGCGCCAGGGCGTCGCGGGGACCGGCCCCGGCGCGTTCGAGCGTCGCGGCGAGGATCGCGACGGACTGCCCGCCGACGACCCAGACGAACCAGGTCCCGTTGGCCCGCGCCAGGGCCTTGACGCTCTCGTGCCGCAGCACGCTCGCCCAGGGAACGAGGTAGGCCAGGACGAGCCAGCTGAGCGCGCCGACGACGAGGAACACCGTCGCGACCCCGAGACGGCCGTCCATGGCGATCCGGGTGCCGAGCAGGTCGGTCGCGGCGACGAAGGTGAAGAAACCGAAGGCCTTCGCCGGATCGCCCAGGTCGCGGGCCGTCTCCGCCCGGCAGCCGAGCAGCCGCCACCCGGACAGGACCAGCAGCACGGCGTAGCCCGCGATCCCCACCCAGAGCAGGACGGCGGAGGGCACCTTCAGGCCCATGGCGCGCGTGTCGACCGAGATGATGCCCGTCGCCATCACCATGGCGAAGTAGGCGGGCTCCAGATTCCGCACCGCGGCCCGCCGTACGTCCCCCGGGGACGGCAGGCGCATCTCAGGCGGGTCCGCCGATCCTGCGCCATCTGCGGCCCGCCGTACCGGGCTCGGGTGGCAGGATGACCCCGCGGCTGCGGTAGACCACGAACGGCCGCCACAGGTACCACAGCGGGAAGCTCCAGGCGTGGACCAGGCGGCTGAACGGCCAGACCGCCCACAGGACCCAGGCGGCCGTCGCGTGCAGCCGGTAGACCGCGGGCGCGTTCGCCACGGCGGCGACGTCGGGCGAGCCGGTGAACAGGCCGCGGAACCACGGGGCCACGGTGAGCCGGTAGTTGTATCCCGGCCCCAGCAGGTTCCACCAGATGGTGGGCACGACCCCGGTGATCACGATGACCAGCAGCAGCACCAGGGCGACGTAGTCGATCTTCGCCGTCGTGGCCCTGACCCGCCGGACGAGCATCCTGCGGCCGGCGAGGATGACGATGCCGACCACCACCACGACCGCGGCCAGCCCGCCGCCGACGGCGGAGAACCACCGGTAGACCTCCTCGGGAATCCCGAGGGCGTGGGTGAAGGAGGCCGGGACGAGAATGCCCATGACGTGCCCGAGGATCGCGGCGAACGCCCCGTAGTGGAACAGCGGCGCCCCCCATTTGAGCAGCCGGCGTTCGAGGAGCTCGGTCGAGTAGCAGTCCCAGCCGAACCTGTCGTAGCGCCACCGCCACACGTGACCGACCACGAAGACGGTCATCGCGACGTAGGGCAGCACGACCCACCAGAACACGTCCAGGGCGCCGGTGCCGTTCATCGTGCCTCCTGTCCGCCGGTCAGGCCGGAGAGGTACTCCGGGGGCGCGAACGGTTCGAGCCCGACCTCCTCACTGGGCGGGCCGCTCTCCCACAGCGCCCGCACCGCCCTCAGCTCCGCGCGCCGCAGCCCGGGAAGCAGCGCGCAGACCGCCTCGACGACATGCGTGTACGGCGTGCCCGCCGCCTCAAGCGACCGCCTGAGCAGGTCGAGGTCGGCACGGCGGCGGCGCAGCAGCGCCATCCCCTCCGGGTGGAGGGCGGCGAACTCAAGCACGAGCGGCAGGAAGTCGGGCAGCTCCTCCTCGCAGGGCAGCAGCCCCGCCCGCCGGTAGGCGGCCTTGTAGGCGAGCATCGCCATCCCGCGCCCGCGCGTGTCGCCGTGCCGGTGGTAACTCAGGTAGAGGGCGCAGCGGTGACGCAGGTCGAAGGTCTCCACGTAGTGCCCGACCACCTCACCGGGCGGTTCGGTCCGCAGCCAGGCCAGGAAGGTGGCGAACCTCGCCCGCGCGGCCCTGGGCGTGGCACGGGCGGCCTCGTCGAGCCGGTCGGTCCCCTCGAACAGGGCGGGTCGAGGGTACTGCAGCAGCACCGAGGCCAGCTTGCACGCCGTCTCGGCCGCGTTCACGTCGCCTCCCCCTGAGCCTCGGGGAACTGGGCCTCGGGGAACTGGGCGCCGGGGAACAGCCGCGACGGGTCGCCGGTGCCGTCCCAGCCGAGCAGGTTGGCGTGCAGCCGCCCGTCCTGCCCGCGGAAGACGGGCGCCTCCCCGGCCGGGGCGGAAGGCGGTCCGTGGCCGCCCATGCCGGGCCCGCCCTCACCGTCGAGGCTGCAGAACAGCTCCTGGTGCTGAGCGCTCAGCGCCCCGGCCTCCTCGGCGTGGACCTGCGGGATGACGTAGCGGTCCTCGTACTTGGCGATCGCCAGCAGCCGGTACAGGTCGTCCACGTCGTCGGGGGTCATGCCGACCGAGTGCGGCACCTCCTCCCCGGGGTCCCTGCCGAGCTGTACGGCCCGCATGACCGCCCTGACCGCGGCGAGCCTGCGCAGCACCAGGCGCACGGTCTCCGTCCTGCCCGCGGTGAAGAGGTTGGCCAGATACTCGACGGGCACCCGCAGCGCGTCGATGGCGGCGAAGACCCGGTCGGGGTCGGCCGGGTCGTAGCCCTCGGCGTGCGCGACGTCGGCGACCGGCGACAACGGCGGGATGTACCAGACCATGGGCAGCGTGCGGAACTCGGGATGCAGCGGCAGCGCCACCCGGTGCCGTACGGCCAGCGCGTGCACCGGGGAACGCACGGCCGCCTCGATCCAGTCGTCCGGGATGCCGCAGCGCGCGGCCTCCGCCCTGACGTGCGGGTCACCCGGGTCGAGGAACACCGACAGCTGCGCCTCGTAGAGGTCCTGCGGGTCCGGCGTCGAGGCGGCGGCGAGCACCGCGTCGGCGTCGTAGAGCAGCAGCCCGAGATAGCGCAGCCGTCCCACGCACGTCTCCGAGCAGATCGTGGGCTGGCCCGACTCGATCCTGGGGAAGCAGAACGTGCACTTCTCGGCCTTGCCGGTCCTGTAGTTGAAGTACACCTTCTTGTACGGGCAGCCGGAGACGCAGAAGCGCCAGCCCCGGCACCGGTTCTGGTCGACCAGGACGATGCCGTCCTCCTGCCGCTTGTACATCGCCCCCGACGGGCACGAGGCCACGCACGAGGGGTTCAGGCAGTGCTCGCAGATGCGCGGCAGGTAGAACATGAAGACCTGCTCGAACTCCATCCGCACCCGCTCCTGGAGCCCTTCGAGGTCGGGGTCGCCCGGGGCGTGCTCGGGCGCGCCCGCCAGGTCGTCGTCGAAGTTGCTGCCCCACCGGATGCGCATGTCCTCACCGGTGAGGGTGGAGACGGAGTGCGCGCTGGGGTTGACCGTGCCCAGCGGCGCGTCGATGACGGTGCGGTAGTCGTAGGTCCACGGCTCGCCGTAGTCGTCGATCGTGGGCAGGTCGGGGTTGTAGAACATCTCCAGCAGGCGGCGCAGCCTGCCGCCCGCCCTGAGGGTGAGCCGCCCCTTTCCGTCCAGTTTCCAGCCGCCCCGCCACTGCCGCTGGTCCTCGTACCGCCTGGGGTAGCCGACCCCCGGCTTGGTCTCGACGTTGTTGAAGTAGACGTACTCCAGGCCCGGCCGGTTGGTCCAGACCTGCTTGCAGGTGACCGAGCAGGTGTGACAGCCGATGCACTTGTCGAGGTTCATCACCATCGCGACCTGCGCCATGACGCGCATCAGAACCGCACCTCCTGTGACCGCCTGCGGATGACGACGAACTCGTCCCGCTGGAACCCCGACGGGCCGTAGTAGTTGAAGGCGAACGTGAGCTGGCCGTACCCGCCGATCATGTGGGTGGGTTTGACGATCACCCTGGTCAGCGAGTTGTCCGCGCCTCCGGGCCAGCCGGAGATCTCCGAGTGGGGGGTCATCAGGTTGCGGTCCTTGGCGTGGTACATGAAGACCGTCCCCTCCGGCATCCGGTGGGTGACCACGGCACGGCAGGCGACCACGCCGTTGCGGTTGTAGGCCTCGATCCAGTCGTTGTCGGCGACCCCGATCCGCTCGGCGTCCTGACGGCTCATCCAGATGACCGGGCCGCCGCGGAACAGCCGCAGCATGTGCAGGTTGTCCTGGTACTCGGAGTGGATCGACCACTTGGAGTGCGGGGTGAGGTAGCGCACCGTCACCTCGGGGCGGCCGTCCTCGCCCAGCCCCTGGGAGCCGAACAGCCGGGCGTAGTTGAGCGGCGGACGGTAGTTCGGCAGCATCTCGCCGTACTCGGCGAGCCAGTCGTGGTCGAGGAGGAAGTGCATGCGCCCGGTCAGCGTGTGCCACGGTTTGCGGCGCTCGACGTTCATCGTGAACGGCGAGTAGCGCCGCCCGCCGTTCTCCAGGCCGGACCACTCGGGGGAGGCGAACACGGTCCTGGGCTGGACCTGGGTGTCGGTGAAGCTGATCCGCCGTCCCGCGTTCTCCTCGGCCAGGTCGGCGAAGCTCACCCCGGTGCGCTCGCCCAGCGCCCGCCACCCCTGGACGCCGACCTGCCCGTTGGTGCTGCAGGAGAGCGCCATGATGGCCTCGGCCATGTTCACGTCGCGTGCCAGCGAGGGACGGCCGTCGCCGGGTCCGCCGCGCACCAGGCCGTTGTCGCGACCGAGCTGACCGACGGCGGCAGAGGGCACCCAGGAGATGCCCTTGCACGCGGTGCCGAGGGTGTCGACGAGCGGGCCGAGCGCCGCCATCTTGCCGGCCACGGCGCCGTAGTCCCGTTCGATCGTGACCAGCTTCGGCATCGTCACACCCGGTACGGGCTCGCACTGCCCCGCCTTCCAGTCGAGCACCCTGCCGCCCGGCTGGGCCAGCTCGTCCGGGGTGTCGTGGGCCAGCGGCGAGGCCACCACGTCGGTGCGGGTGCCCAGGTGCACGGCACCGAGCCGGGACACCTCCTCGGCGATCGTCATGAACGCCTCGAAGTCGCTGCGCGCCTCCCAGGGCGGGGCGATGGCCGGGTTGAAGGAGTGGATGAACGGATGCATGTCCGTGGTGGACAGGTCGTACTTCTCGTACCAGGTCGCCGCGGGCAGCACCACGTCCGAGTAGGTGCAGGTGCCGGTCATCCGGAAGTCGATCGTGACGAGCAGGTCGAGCTTGCCGCGCGGTGCCTCCGCGCGCCAGGTCACCTCCGCGGGCCGTACGGCGGGCGGTGACTCCTCGGCCCTGACCGCGTCGACGGTGCCGAGCAGGTGCCGCATGAAGTACTCCATGCCCTTGCCCGAGGAGCCGAACAGGTTGGCCCGCCAGGCGATCAGGACACGCGGGAAGTTGCGCGGGTCGTCGGGGTCCTCGGCGGCGAAGCGCAGCCGTCCCGCCTTCAACTCCGCCACGACGTGGTCGGCGACGGGCCGTCCCGCCCGCGCGGCCTCGTCGGCGAGGTCGAGCGGGTTGCGGTCGAAGGCGGGGGCCGCGGAGGTCCAGCCGAGCCGCTGGGCCTGCACCACGCAGTCGGCGAAGGAGCGGCCCTCGAACAGCCCGGGCCCGAGCGGGCTGGACAGCTCTCCCGCGCCGAACAGCTCGTAGCGCCACTGGTCGGTGTGCAGGTACCAGTACGGCGTCGCGGCCGTCTGCCGGGCGGGCCGCTGCCAGTCGAGCGCGAAGGCGAGCTGCGACCAGCCGGTGAGCGGGCGGATCTTCTCCTGCCCGACGTAGTGGGCCCAGCCGCCGCCGTTGACCCCCTGGCAGCCGCACAGCATGATCAGCGTGAGGAAGGCCCGGTAGGTCTGGTCGGAGTTGCACCACTGGTTGGTGCCGCCGCCCATGCAGATCATCGACCGGCCCCGGGAGACCTCCGCGTTGCGGGCGAACTCCCTGGCCACCCGGGTCGCCGCGGCGGCGGGCACCGAGGTGATCGCCTCCTGCCAGGCGGGGGTGAACGGCTCGGGGTCGTCGTAGCCCGCGGGCCACCGACCGGGCAGGCCGTCGCGCCGTACGGCGTAGTGCGCCATCACCAGGTCGAAGACCGTCGTGACCAGGTGGCCGCCGACCCGCGTCACCGGGACCCCCCGGCGCACGCTCGTGCCGCCCTCGGTCGCCCCGGTGTCGAAGCGGGGCAGGTCGACGGCGAGCGCGTCGGTGTGCCTGCCGTACAGGGTCAGCAGGGGGTCGACCCCGCCCAGGCCGAGGTTCCAGCGGCCCTTTCCCTCCTCGCCGAAGCGGAAGCCGAGCGAGCCGTTGGGCACCTTCGGCGCGCCGTCCGCCGCGTCGAGCAGCACCTGCTTGTGCGCGGCGCCCTCACCGGTCTCGCCGATGTCGGCGGCGGTCAGGAAACGGCCGGGCACGTGGGCGTCACCGCGTTCGGTCAGCGTCACCAGCAGCGGCAGGTCGGTGTAGGACTTGACGTAGTCGGTGAAGTAGGGCACCTGGCGGTCGCGGAAGAACTCCGAGAGCACGACGTGCCCCATGGCCATGGCCAGCGCGCCGTCGGTGCCGGGACGGGCCGCCAGCCAGTCGTCGGCGAACTTGGTGTGGTCGGAGTAGTCGGGGGAGACCACGACGACCTTCTGCCCCCGGTACCGCGCCTCGGTCATGAAGTGCGCGTCCGGGGTGCGGGTGATGGGCAGGTTCGTCCCCCAGACCATCAGGTAGGAGGAGTTCCACCAGTCACCGGACTCGGGCACGTCCGTCTGGTCGCCGAAGACCTGCGGCGAGGCGATCGGCAGGTCGGCGTACCAGTCGTAGAACGACAGGATGGTGCCGCCGATCAGCGAGAGGAAGCGCGTCCCGGCCGTGTAGGACACCAGCGACATCCCCGGGATGGGGGAGAAGCCCGCCACCCGGTCGGGACCGTACTCCTTGATGGTGTGCACGTGTGCGGCGGCGATCAGCTCGCTCACCTCGGGCCAGGTCGAGCGGACGAACCCGCCCTTGCCCCGCGCCTGCTTGTACCGGGCGGCCCGTTCGGGGTCGCCGGTGATCTCCGCCCAGGCCAGGACCGGGTCGCCGAGCCGCTCGCGCTCCTGCCGCCACATCTCCAGCAGGGGCCCCCGCACGTACGGGTGGCGCACCCGGGAGGGGGAGTAGGTGTACCAGGAGAACGCCGCGCCCCTCGGGCAGCCGCGTGGCTCGTACTCGGGGGAGTCCGTCCCGGTCGAGGGGTAGTCGGTCTGCTGGGTCTCCCAGGTGATGATCCCGTCCTTGACGTAGACCTTCCAGGAGCACGATCCGGTGCAGTTCACCCCGTGGGTCGAACGCACCACCTTGTCGTGGCGCCAGCGCTCGCGGTAGAACTCCTCGGCGCCCCGGCCGTCGACGTGGTACAGGTCGTGCCGATCCCGCGAGGGCGTACCCGTGGTGAAGAACTGCGCGGCGCGCAGCAGCGCCTCGGCGGGCTTGCCGCCGGGCGGTGGAGGCGGGGAAACCGCCGGTTCTGCCATAAGATCACCCCGATTTAATACGGTATGCCGGAAAGGCAATACCGCTTGATTCTTTGGGTGAAATATGGCGATTAAATTGCTTTAATGGATTTAAGGGGAGATGTTTGGCTTCGGGTTGCTGACCAGGGGAAACGCCGGTTTCCTGGAGGGTGGTTGGCCCTTCCGTGGCCGGTTCCCGCGCTGCGGGTTTGCGTTTCCCGCCGGAAGAATTGGCGGCCTCGTTGAGGAGAAACGGGTGTGGGGGCCGCGATCGGGGAAACGGGAGGGCGGGGCGCACGCCCTCCCGTGGGTCGGGTCCGGGCTAGCGGACCTGGACGTCGACGCAGTTGTAGAAGGCGTTCACGGTGTCGGCGACGTTCCAGACGGCCAGGATCTTGTGGCGGCCGCCGGGAAGCCCGCTGATGGTGTGCGAGATGTTCGACGGCGGCTGGGTGTTGCCCTGGTTGAAGGTCTTGAACAGGGCGCCGTCGACGTAGTACTGCCAGGTGCTGGTGCGGTGGGCGGCGGTCAGCCGCCACTGGAAGGTGACCGTGCTGGAGACGGCCGTCGCGGGCCAGCCCTTGCCCTCGTTGTCAAGGACACGCCATCCGCTGCCGCCGCTGCACAGCCTCGAGCCCTTGGGGGCCTCGACGCTCTGCGGCTCGTACTCGAGTCCACCGCATCCGCTGACCCGCCTGCTGGCGCACATGTCCTGCCTGCTGGGCGGGGAGGTGATCCAGCCGTGGGCGCTGGCCGGGGCCGCGGTGGTGAGAACCACCGTCAGCGGTACGGCCAGCAACACGGACAGGGCGGTGATCAGGCGCTGCCTGATACTCATTGGGGCTCCTTTCAGCCGACGCGCCCGGGGGGTTGTGGCGCGCGCCGTCGGTGCCGTTGGGGGGTGTACGGCGTCACCGGGGGCGGTGACGCCGTCGGCAGCATAACTCGATCCGTGCCTAACTGTTAAGATTCTTGTCAGTTAATTTTGCCTGTTGCCCACTTGCCGGACCCTTCCTGGCGGCCGGTTCCGGAACGGTGCCAGGCCCGTCGAGCCGGTGCCCGGCACCGTTCCGCGCACCGTCCTGTCAGGTGCCGGTCAGGACCGGGGGCACCGAGACCGCGGGGGTTCCCTCCCGGTTGTGCCCGGCGGCCCACGAGGTCAGCGCCGTACGGCAGGCGTGGTCCAGATGCCGCAACCCGGACAGTTCCAGCTCGATGTGCCGGTCACGAGGCAGCGCCTCCAGGGTGTCGAGCATCTTGGGCAGCCGCAGGAAGGTGGCGTTGCCGCTGAGCGTGACCCTGATCGGCCCGTCCGGGGTCTCCTCATCCACCTCCAGATGGATGTGCGAGGTCTCCCAGGCGGTCTTGACCACCGCCATGAGCAACCCGATCAGCACCCCCTCGAACAGGTTGAGGGCGACGACCGCGACCGCGGTGCACACCAGGACCACCGCCTCGCCCCGGTGCCGCCGCCACAGCGAGAGCAGCTGCGTGGTCGGGATGAGCTTCCAGCCGGTGTGCACCAGGACGCCCGCGAGCGCGGCCAGCGGGATGACCTCAAGCGCCGCGGGCAGCAGGGCGGCGAACAGCAGCAGCCACAGCCCGTGCAGCACGCGGGACACCTTGGTCCGCGCGCCCGCCCGCACGTTGGCCGAACTGCGCACGATCACCGCCGTCATCGGCAGCGCGCCGAGCGCCCCGCAGACGGCGTTGCCCACTCCCTGGGCCATCAGCTCCTTGTCGTAGTCGGTGCGGGGGCCGTCGTGCATACGGTCGACGGCCGCCGCGCTGAACAGGCTCTCGGCGGAGGAGATCAGGGTGAACGCCACGACGGTGCCGAGGAAGCCGAGCTCGGCGAGCGGTGCCAGATCGTCGAGGCCGGGCGGCCTGATCGCGCCGAGCAGGCCGTTCACCTCAAGCCTGGCCACCGGCAGGCCGAGGAGCGCGACGGCGGCGGTGGCCAGCGCGACCGCGGCGAGCGGCGCGGGGACCATCCGGGCCCGCGCGGGCAGCCGCGGCCACAGCGCCAGCAGCACGACGGTGCCCGTGCCGACGGCGACGGCGGCCAGGACACCGGGTGAGGTGAGGGAGCTCGCGGCCAGCGCGGGCAGGCCCGCCAGCTTGCCGAGACCGGAGCCGGGGGCGGCGACGCCGGCCATCGCGTACAGCTGCCCGGCGATGATGGTCAGCCCGATCCCGGCGAGCATCCCCTCGACGACGGCGATGGAGATGGCACGGAACCAGCGGCCGAACCGCAGCGCCCCGAGCAGCAGTTGCAGGAGCCCGGCCGCCAGGACGAGCGTGCCGAGGGCGGGCAGGCCGTAGAGCCGTACGGCCTCGAAGACCAGGACGGTCAGGCCCGCGGCCGGGCCGCTGACCTGCAGGCTGCTGCCGGGCAGCAGTCCGGTGACCAGGCCGCCGACGATGCCGGTGATCAGCCCGAGCTCGGCGGGCACACCCGAGGCGACGGCGACGCCGACGCACAGCGGCAGGGCGACGAGGAAGACGACGACGGAGGCGGCGACGTCGCCACGCAGGGTCGAGGTTCTCAGCATGGTGGTCACCGTCACAGGGGCAGGAACGTGTCGTGGCCGGGACGGTGGGCGAACACCATGCCCGTGTGCACCTCGTAGAACCAGCCGTGCAGCCGCATCCGGCCCTCCTCGATCCGCCGCCGCACGGCGGGGTAGGCGTGCAGCCGGTCCAGCTGGGCCAGGATGTGCTGCTTCGTCGCCGACCCGAGGTCGGTCCGCTCGTCGCCGAGGGAGTCGGCGGCGTGGGCCAGCCAGCCGCCCATGGCGGGGACGGCGGCCAGGTCGTCGCGGCGGACCACGGCGCCGACCGCGGCGCAGTGCGAGTGACCGCAGACCACGATGTCGCCGATGTCCAGGGCCTCGACCGCGAACTCGATGGTGGCGGCCTCGCCGGAGGGGCGGTCGAGGTCGTAGCGGGGCACGATGCCGCCCGCGGTGCGCAGCTCGAACAGCTCACCGGGGCGCGCGCCGGTGATCAGGGACGGGACGACACGGGAGTCGGAGCAGGTGATGAAGAGCGCGAGCGGGGCCTGACCGGCGGCGTGCCGGTCGAGCCGCTCCCCGGCGACGGCGGCGCGGGCGGGGAAGGAACGGGCGTGCTCGATGAATGCGTGCATGCGAAAGCCCTTCGGACAGTCGTTGCTTCGGACACGTCGGTGAAGCGGAGGTGGTCGTGAGGACCGGGGAGCCGGGCGTGCCCGAGGGCACGCGGGACACGCGGACGTCCGGTGCTCGCGACCGGCGGCGCGGGCCCGTGGGCCGGCTCACTCGCCCGGCCTGGGGGAGGGCCGGGCTCGCTCCCGAGGCGCCTCCGGCCGGTCAGGCGCGGAGGGCGGCAGGGGAGGACGGGCGAGGGGCGGTTACCGCCTTCCTCGCAGGGGGGATTGAGCGGTGCGCGTCGCACCGCGGCGCCGTCTCACGCGGCCCCGGCTCGCGCCTCACACGTCCGCCCGTCCAGCGGGGCGGTGGCGGGGAAGGAGGCCGAAGCGGGCACCCGGGAGACGGCGGGCCCTGTCAGCAGCGGAACACCTGCAGCCGGGACTGTGAGGGAGCCGCGACGGCCGTTTCGCGCCGCCCGGCTCCGGGACGTGAGAGAGACCGCGCCGACGTCTCCGGAGAAGGGAGCGCCGTCGTCGTGTGCTGACCCGGACCGCGCAGCGGGGACAGGCACTGCGGCCCGCCCGCCCATCGCGCGGGCGCCTGGTGACGGCAGCCACGGGTGGGCAGGTCGGTGCCGCCGTGGTCGGGGTTCGGCTCGGCCTCCCGGCCCGGGCCTCTCGGAGTCGCCGAGACTCCCGGGGCGGAGGCGGAGGCGGCCCTGACGGTCCGCGCCGTGCCACCCGTGCCGCCCGAGGTGAAGATCGTCATGAAGGCGGAGACGGCGCTCGGCGGCGCCGTCCTGCGGTCGCCGTCAGGAGCGACGACGACGTTCGTCAACAGGAAGGCGGTCACCACGGCCATGATCCAGGCCGGCACGTGACGCGCCACGACAAACCTCCATGACATTAGCGTTATCGTCGCTGAGACGACTTTCACCGCAAATGCTAATCGACAGAACGGGCCGTTCCCACGATTCATCGCAGGCATAATTCCGTGACCGGCTGGTTACGCTGGGCGTAACTATGAATGTCCGGGATGTGCGCGCAAAGCGGGATCGGGGTGGAGAAGTGAAGGGCTGTCCGGGATAAAAGACGAGGTCTGCTCATCTATGCGGCCTCTCCGGGGTTCGGGCCCCGCCGGGAGGGCGCCGCGTTTCCCCGGGGGATGGCGGCCGTTCCCTCTTTGCCGCCGCCTATTTCCACGGCGTTTCCCACCGTCCGGCGCCTCTTTCCTCGGTGTGGCGGGTGTCGTGTGACGGAAATCACACGATATACCACCCCAAAAAGGCGCAGGTATATAGCGATTAGCCAGCACTTATGGCCTTTTAGGTCCCTATCAAGGGGGAAGCGTGTAAAGGGGTATTTGGTGTTTTTGTCAGACGCTTCCCGGGGTCACCCGCGGGCAGAGGCCGTCCCCGGCGGGCCGGCGAAGGTCGAAAGTGTCGGCGTCGCTGGCTAGTGTCCCCAGCCGTGGAGCACTGGGACGAGATCAGGAAACTGATCGAGGAAAGACGCGCCGACCGGCTCGCCGGGCGGATCACGACGCTGGGCGCCGAGGCCCGCAAGGAGGTCGCGGCCCGGCTGCCCGGCCTGCTGAAGGAGCTGCGGGGCCGCTCCGACCGGTGGGACGACTCCCTGGTCCGCCACGGCACCGCGCTGCGGGTCGCGGGCGCGGGCACCCTCGGCGGCGCCGCGGCCGTCGCGTCCTGGCTGTACCGGCGCGACTTCGCCCCGCAGTGGGCGGGTCCCGACAACGACGTGCACCTCGTCCTGGCGGTGATCGCCGACCGCCCCGCCGCCTGGCGCGCCGACCTTGCCCGGCGGCTCGCGTTGCGCACCCGCACCCCCGACGACCGGGGAATGACACTCGCCCTGACCCTGCTGCGCGAGACCGGCGTCGAGCCTCCGCCGCACGACCCGCTGGTCGCGGGCTGGGTGAGCCGCAGGCCCACGCGCCTGGCCGCCGACCCGCTGCTCGGTCACCTGCTGCCCAGGTTGTTCGAGGCCCAGGGGGCAGGCCGGGCCCTGCGGGGCGAGAAGGAGCCGGACAGGGGCTGGCTGGCCGCCCTGTCCGGGCTGGCGGAGACGGGCAGGGTGCGGCGCGAGACCCTGGTCGAGGGCTGCCTGCGCCGCTTCCTGCTCGGCGGGACCGCCACCGACCTGCGCTTCTTCATCCACCTGCACGAGGCGCTCGACCCCTCGCCCGAGGAGGTCGCCTCCCACACGCGCGACTACCTGCGCCTGCTGGCCGTCTCCCCCGGCCCGGTCGCCACACTGGCCGTACGGCGCCTGCGCGGGCACGATCTCACCGCGGACGACCTCGCCGAGGCGTGGGACTGCCTGCTGTTCCGCCAGGAACGGGTCCTGGTGCGCGCCGGACTGTCATGGCTCGACCGTTCCGTACGGCGTGACCCCGCCCTGGCCGGGGTGGCGGCCGCGCCGCTGGCCAGGGCCTTCGCCGCGGAGTCCGTGGAGCTCCAGGCCAGGGCCGTCGAGCTGGCCCTCGCGCACGCGGGCGCCATGGGTGCGCAGGGACGCTCCCGCGTGCGCGAGTCGGCGGCCCTGCTCGCCCCCCACCTCGCCGACCGGGCCGCCGCCGTCTTCGAGGAGGGCCACGGCACCGGTACGGCTCCGCGTCCCGGGCCCGTGTTCGCTCCGCCGCCGCTGCCCGAGCCCGCGGAGGGTTCCCCCATCCTGCCGCCCCCGCCCGCCTCGGCCGAGGAGCTGGCCGAGCTGCTGGAGCGGCGGGACGACTCCTGGCAGTCGTGGGAACGGCTGCTGGCCGGGTTCGTCACCCTCGCCGTCCGCGACCGGGTGGCGCTGACGGCCGCGCTGCGCCCCTGGCTGCTCGGCGAGCCCGCCTGGCCGTACCGGGAGGAGACCTGGGAGCGGACGGACCAGTGGCTCTGGGGAGCCGTCCGCTCCCTGAGCACGACCGGCTCGGGCCGGGGCGCCTGGCGGACCCTCATGCCGTCGAAGGATCTGGCCGCCCCGTACGTCCTGCTGCTGCACCGCGCGGCCGAGGTCCTGCGCGCGGTCGAGGAGGACACCCTGCCGCCGGTACTGCTGGCCACGCCGACCCACGAGACCGGGCACGTGGCGGCGGCCGAGCTGGTCGGGCGGATGGAGGTCGTCGAGGCGGCCGGGGCGCGGCCGCTCGCCGCCGACCTGCAGCAGGCGCTGCTTCGGCTGCCGCGCGTCCCCGACCCCGAGGCGGCGGAGCGGGCGGCCCGGCTGACGTCGGCCGCGGGCGAGATCCTCGCCGGGTGGATCCGCCCCGGGGGCACTGCCGGGGCCGCCACAGGGGCCGCCGTCGAGGCCGAGGTCGAACTCGGCTGGACGACGGAGAACGAGGGCGGGCGGGACGGCACACGCCCGGTCCCGGTGATCACCGCCCCGCCGACCGGCCTGCCACTGGTCGACCTGATGTTCCGCGCCCCCGGGCACGGCGCCGGGGCCGGGCACTCCGGCTGGTGGCCCTCGACCCTGCCCTCGCACCGCGAGGTGGCCGCCGCGCACCTCGTGCCCTACACGCTCAGGCGTTCCTGGGGCGCCCCGGCCGCCGGGCCGGAGCAGATCCGTGACCTCGTCAGGGCGGAGGGACCCGCCGGAGCGGCGTTCTCCGCGGTGCTCGCCCGCTTCCTCGCCGACCCGCGGGCACCGGAGGCGGTCGACGCGCTCGTCGAGGCCGCCGCCCGGGACGGGCTGCCCACCGGTGAGATCGGCCGTCAGATCGGGTTCCTGGTGACCGCGGGCGAGGTCAGGGTGACCGACGTGGCCGCCGCGCTCGACACGGCGGCCAGACGGGGCGCCCACGAGAGCGTGTGGCGGATCGCCGCCGCCGCGCTGCCCGCACTGCTTCCCGCCCTCGGCGAGCGTCCGCGCAACGGGCTGGCCGGGTTCGTCATGCTCGCCGCCACGGTCGCCGGGTGGTGCGGCGCGCGCGGCGAGATCCCCCAGGTGCGCGACATGGCGGCACGCAAGGGCGGCAGCGGGCTGCTCCGCGAGGTCCGGGCGCTGCACGACCTGCTCACCGGCGGCACCGCCAAGAAAGGATGATCATGGAATCCGGATACTGGCGCTCCCGTCACGAGGAGGGGCACGGCATGCGGGCCGCCGTCGGCGACCTCGTCCGCGCCGCGGCGGAGCCCGGCTGGTCACGGCTCACCGTCCGGCACGCCCAGGTCGGCACGCGCACGAGGACCACCGTCCTGCGCGACGGCCACGAGATCACCGTCGAAGGGCTCGCCGAAGACCTCGCGGGGCCGTTCAGGCGGCTGCGTGAGCTGTCACACCGGGCGGGGGAGGGCACCTGGTTCACCTGCGAGCTGTCCTTCTCCCCGGGCGGCAGGGGCTACACCGGCCACGTCGACTCCCGGGCTCAGCCGTTCGAGGGCGTGCCCGCGACGGCGGCGCTGACGGAGCTGACCCTGTTCCCCCGCGACGAACCGCCGGACTGGCTGCTGGCCGCGCTGCCGACCGCCGCGCCCCTCGGGCTCACCGTCGCCCACGGCGGAGACCACGGGCGCCGCAGCCCCGGCGAGCCCCCGCCGCCCTCCCTGCCGGTCACCGGCGAGCTGTCCTACCTCCCCGAGGCCACCATGACCGCCCGCTCCTTCGAGCACACCTGGGAGTACGGCCAGCCGACGGTCTTCCTGCGGGAGCGTCCCGGAGACCGGCAGGCCGGGCATCTGCTGGTCTCCCGGCACCGGGACACCTTCTGGATGGCGCGTCACGGCATGCGCGGCAGCGGCGAGGGGCTGCGCGCGGTCACGCTGGACGGCCGGGTGCTCCGGTTCGAGCTGTCCCCCAGGACGGCCGACACCCTGGAGACCGAGACCGTCTTCGAGATCAGCCTCGACCTGCCACAGGAGACCGTCGGCGAGATGCGCGCCGCCCTGTCCGGCATCCTGCGGGCCGTCACCCGGGCGCCGGAGCTCACCGGACTGTGATCCTCAGGGCGCCCCCCGCTCCAGATACTGCAGCACCGCGGCCACCCGCCGGTCGGTGCGGTCGCTCGGCGCCAGGTCCAGCTTGGCGAAGATGTTGCGGATGTGCTTGTGCACCGCGCCCTCGGTGACCACCAGCCGCTCGGCGATGGCCGTGTTGCCCAGTCCCTCCGCCATGAGCGCCAGCACGTCCAGCTCACGCGGGCTGAGCCGGTCGAGCCGCCTGCCGGGGCGACTGTGCGACAGCAGCTGTGCGACCACCTCCGGGTCGATGGCCGTCCCGCCGCCCGCCACGCGGCGCAGGGCCGTCATGAACTCCTCGACCCGCCCCACCCGCTCCTTGAGCAGATAGCCGAGGCGGGAGCTGCCGTGGATCAGCAGGTCGGTGGCGAAGGCCTGCTCGACGTAGGCCGACAGCACCAGCACGGCCAGGTCCGGCCTGCGGCGCCTGGCCTCGACGGCGGCGACGATGCCCTCGTCGGTGTGGGTCGGCGGCATGCGCACGTCGACGACGGCCACGTCCGGCTCGTGGGTGTCGACGGCGTCGAGGAAGGCCTTCGGGCCGTCCACGGCGGCCACCACGTCGAGCGACTCGGCGCGCAGCAGCAGCGCGAGGCCCTCGCGCAGCAGGGGGTCGTCCTCGGCGATCACGATCCGCATGGCAGGCTCACCTTCAGCGTGGTCGGTCCCCCCGGGGGGCTGGTCATCATGAACGTCCCGTCGTGGGCCTCGGCCCGGCGGCGGATGCCGACGAGCCCGGACCCGGCGCGCTCGTCGGCGCCGCCGTGACCGTCGTCGGTGATCTGGACGAGCAGCCGGTCGCGCCGCAGGCTCAGGGCGACGGAGACACGGCCCGCCCCGCTGTGCCTGGCGACGTTGGTCAGCGCCTCGGCCACCGTGAAGTAGGCGGTGGCCTCGACCGAGGCGGCGCACCTGCCCGGCAGGTCGGCGGTGACCGTACAGGGCACCGGGCAGGCGGCGGCGAGTCCGGACAGGGCGTCGGCCAGGCTCCTGTCCTCAAGGACCGGCGGCAGGATGGTGCGCACCACGGCGCGCAGCTCGGCCAGGGCCTGCTCGGCGGCGCCCTGGGCGCGTTCGAGGATCTCCCCGGCGCTCGCGGGGTCGCGGGCCACCGCCCGGCGGGCGGCGCCGAGCAGGACGGTGACGGCCACGATCCGGTTCTGGGTGCCGTCGTGCAGGGAACGCTCGATCCGCCGCAGCTCGGCGGCGTGCGCGTCCAGCGCCGCGGCCCGGGTCGCGGTGAGGTGCGCGACCCGCAGGGCGAGGTCGCCGCCGGGAGGCGCGCTCAGCAATCGCCGTCCCGGCCAGGACTGCAGCCGCTCCAGGCCCGGGATGACCAGCAACGAGAGCGCGGTCCAGCCGACGGCGAACACGCACACCGCCAGCGCGCTGCGCTGGTCGCCGACCCGCCAGAGGTTCAACGCCGCGTCCTCCGCCTCACCCGGCGGCAGCAGCCGCCACCACAGCGGGAAGGTGAGGTCGCGCACCGCGGCGAGCGGCAGCGACATGGCGACCACACCGGTCAGCAACCCCAGCGTCGAGTGGCAGACGACCCAGCCCAGCTCTCCCCGGACACCTGGGTCGGCCAGGGCGGCGCGCAGCCCCGGAGGCGGCGGCCCGGGGCCGACCAGCTCGGGATCCCGCTGCGACAGCCGGACCCGTTCCCGGTCGGCGACGACGCGCAGCCCGCGCAGCGCGACGGGCGCCATCGGCAGCCCGACCCCGACCAGGCACAGCAGCGCGACCACGGCGAGCCAGAGCAGCGCGGTCAACGCCAGGATCCCGGTCCCCACCCCGCCGACGAGGTGATCGAGCGCGTCGACGGTGGCGCGGGACCGGGAGAGCAGGCCTTCCAGGCGCGTACGGCGGGCCGTCACGGGAGGCCTCCTGGAACACGGCCCGCCGGGACACGGCTCGGGTGGGCCGTCGCCGGGTCACCGGGCGCCAGCACGGCCCGTCATATCCTCGTCCGCCTTCTCGTCCCGTCTCTTCGGCCACGCCCGGTGATCCGTCACCGGGATCTTGCGAACCTACATGTCATGATTTAACCAGTCGGCCACGGCGGCCGGGGCTCCATCGCGACCGGTTACCCCGGACGACGGGTCAGGGGACGAGGGAGACCTCGGGGAAGCGGGCGTCGGGGGCCTCGAACAGGGTGGTCGCCTTCCTCCGCAGGTGCAGGTCGAAGAAGGCCGCGACGTAGGCCCGCTGGGCGGCGACGGACCGGACCGGGTCGATCGTGCCGACGAAGTCGGCGACGGGCACCTTCGGCACCGTCTCCGCGATCTTCGGCAGCAACGCCTGCAGGTCGGTGAACGAGCCGTGCGCCGCCCCCTTGAACCGGAGCTCCCGCTTCCAGCCGGTCGAGGCGTCCCAGAAGGACTTCCAGCTCGGCTCGCTCGCCCGGGTGTGCGCCTCGGCCGCCAACTGCATGAACGGCTTGGCGACGCCGCTGTCCGCGACCCCGCCGACGTAGCCGCCGTCGAGGTTGACGCCCGCGTCCACACGTGGGTCGTCGTGGACGAGCTGCGCCGCGACCGACCCGCCGAGGGACTGGCCGAGCGCCCCGACCCGGGACAGGTCGGGGGCGCCGCGAAGCCCCGCGGGCTCCCCCGCGCCGAGGGCGTCGCCGCGTCCCAGGGCGGCGATCCGGCCGAGGACGAACCGCATGTCCGCCAGACGGGCCCGCGAGTGCCGGTCGAGCAGCTTGGCGATGACGCGCGGGGTCAGCTTCGAGGGCAGCGGCAGCGCGCGCACGACCCGCCCGCCGGGGAACTCCACCTGGTCGGCCTCATAGGTGTGGTCGACGGTGACGACCAGATAGCCGCGGGAGGCCAGGTCCTCGACGAGGGAGGTGCCGAGGGTGCGCGGCCCGCCGTCCCCGGAACCGAAGAGCACGACGGGCAGCCTGCCCGCGCCGCGGTCGACCGGCGCGCCGGGGCGGGCGTGGGTCGGGGTGGCGGCCCAGTTCACCGCGCCCGCCGGAACGCCCATGGGCGGCGCGGAGTGCCGGTCCCAGTCGGCCGCGGCCAGGGGAGCCATGTGGGGGGCCGTGCGCGGGTTCCCGCCGGTGCCCCTGGCCGGGTACCACAGGCTGACCATCAGCTCCCGGTAGGGCTTCGACCTGACCAGCGGGTCGGGGCGGGACCGGTCGACCAGGCGCACGGCGAAGGTGCCGACGGGGTACGGCCCGCCGGGCGCGGGCAGCGTCATCGTGACGGGGGCACCGTCCGAGGCGTGCGCGGCAGGGACGGCGGAGGCGGCGACGGGCGCAGAGAAGGGCGCGGAGAGGGGCACAGAGAGGGGCGCGGAGACAGGAGCGGCGAGGGGAGCCGCGGCGACCGCGGTCAGCGCCAGACCGGCGACCGCCGAGGCGATCGTGCCGAGGGACATGTGGGACTCCTTACGAGTGGTGGATTCCTGCGCCGACGAGGCTGGCAGCGGGACACGGCCCCGGGCCAGCGGCATACGGCTGATCCACACCTACGACTTCCGGCTGAGGTGCCCGGACGCTCCTCCCTGAGAAGGATGGGGGGAGAACCAGCAGGACAAGTAGGGTGAGCGGCATGAAAAGAGGCGACCGCCCGGTGGCCTGGCTCACGGATCCGATCCGATGGCCGTCCCTGGCCGCCGACGCGCTGCCGGCCGCCGTGATCTTTCTCGTCACGCTCGGACCCGGCCAGGTGCTCTCCCGGGGAGAGCCGTGGACGTTGTTGCTCCAGGTGGCCCTGACGGCGCCGCTGCTGTGGCGGCGTCGCGCGCCGCTGACGGTCTTCTGCGCGGTCGGCGCCGCCGCCGCGATCCAGTGGGCCGCCGGCGTGCAGCTTCCCGCCGACGTCGCACTGCTGGTCGCCCTCTACACGGTCGTCGCCCACCGTCCGTGGCGGTGGGCGCTCACGGCCGCCCTCGTCCTGGAGGCCGGGGTGGTGCTGGCCGCGGCGCGGTGGGCGCCACCGGGCCAGTTCCCGTTCTCGGTGGCCGCGCTGACCGCGATGGCCGCCGTCGCCGTCACCACGGGTCTGTGGGCGCGGGCCCGGCGGGCGTACGTCGCCTCGCTGGAACACGACCGTGAACAGCGGGCCAGGCTCGCGGTCGCCGAGGAACGTGCCAGGATGACCCGCGACATGCACGACATCGTCACCCACAACCTGTCGGTCATGGTGGCCCTGGCCGACGGCGCCGCCCACGTACGGCACCGCGCGCCGGAGCGGGCGGCCGACGCGATGGAGCGGATCGCCGGCATCGGAAGGCAGGCGCTTGAGGACATGCGCCGCTCTCTCGGTGCCGGCGAACCCGGGGCGGGCGAGTTCGGCGCCGGCCCCGCCGAGCGGGCGGACGCCTCGCGCCACCCGGCGCCCGGGATCGACCAGCTGGGCCCCCTGGCCGACCGGATGCGCGCGGCCGGGCTGCCGACCAGCCTGCGGGTCGCCGGAGACCCCGGGACGATCCCTGCCGCCGCCCAGCTCACCGTCTACCGGCTGACCCAGGAGGCGCTGACGAACACGCTCAGGCACGCGCCGGGCGCGACGGCGGAGGTCCGCGTCCGGCTGACGCCTCGGCGCGCCGAGGTGGAGATCGTCGACGACGGCCGCCCCGGACGGGCGGCGGACGGGACGCCGGGGCGGGGCCTGACCGGGATGCGCGAACGGGTCGCCGCCTACGACGGGACCCTGCACGCGGGACCGGTGCCCGGCGGCGGCTGGCGGGTGGCGGCCGACCTGAACCTGACAGGGGAGAGAGGACCGTGACGATCCGGTTGCTGATCGCCGACGACGAGTCACTGCTGCGGATGGCCTTCCGGATGGTGTTCGAGGCCGAGCCGGACATGGAGGTGGCCGGGGAGGCGGGCGAGGGCGAGGAGGCCGTCAGGATGACCCGGCGGCTGCGCCCCGACGTGGTGCTGATGGACGTTCGCATGCCCGGTCTCGACGGGATCGAGGCCACCCGGAGGATCGTCAGGGACTGCCCACGCTCACGTGTGCTCATCCTGACCACCTTCGACCTGGACGAGTACGCCTTCGCCGGACTGAAGGCAGGGGCGGTCGGCTTCCTGCCGAAGAACACCCGGCCCGCCGAGCTGCTCGGCGCGATCCGCGACGTGGCGGCGGGGGAGGCCGCGCTGTCCCCGAGGGTCACCCGCCGCCTGCTTGAGAGGTTCGCCCCCCAGCTCACACCGTCCGTGTCCGAACGCGACGAGCGGCTCGCGCGGCTGACCTCCCGCGAGTACGAGGTGCTGGTCCAGGTGGCGCGCGGACTGTCCAACGCCGAGGCCGCCGTGGCGCTGAACCTGGCCGAGGCCACCGTGAAGACGCACCTCAGCCACGTTCTGCTGAAACTCGGGCTGCGCAGCCGCGCCCAGGTCGTGGTCTTCGCCTACGAGAGCGGCGTCGTGCGCCCCACGACCCTCCACGACTGACGGCCACCGGTCAGCGCTGCGGCGGCGTCACCCGGGCGCAGGCCAGGTCGGCCGACATCCTGGCCGCGGTCTCGACGAGCGCGGGCAGGACCTTCTCGACCAGGGCGGCAGAGGTGGCGCGGTCGACGTGGGTGGCGACGTTGACGGCGGCGACGACCCGGCCGTCCCGGCCGCGCACCGGGACGGCGATGGACCGCACCCCCTCCTCGAGCTCCTGGTCGACCACGGCGTAGCCGTCAACGGCCGCGCGCCGTACGGCGGCCGCGAACTCGGCCGGGGAGGTGACCGTGTCCCGGGTCAGCGGGCGCAGGGCGATCGAGGCCAGCCGCTCCTGAGGCAGGTCCGCCAGGAGCACCCTGCCCATCGACGTGGCGTACGCGGGGAAGCGGGTGCCGACGACGATGTCCACCCGCATGATCTTCGTCGTGGGTACCCGGGCCACGTAGACGACGTCGTCGCCGTCGAGCACCGCGACCGATGTCGACTCGTGGATCCTGGCCGCCAGGTCCGCCAGGTGCGGCTGGACGATCTCGCCGAAGGAGAGTCCCGAGAGGTGGGCGTATCCGAGCTCCAGGACCCGGGGCAGCAGGACGGAGCGGGAGCCCTCGGTGCGGGCGTATCCCAGCCGCTCCAAGGTCTGCAACACCCGTCCCACGGTGGCCCTCGGCAGAGCGGTCACCCTGGCGACGTCGGCGGGGGACAGCCCGCCGGGGACCGTGCCGAGCGCCACGAGCACGGCCAGGCCACGGGCGAGTGACTGCAGGTAGGCCGCCCCCAGCGCCTCCTTCGCCGGGCGCGAGACGTCCACGGCGGGGGGAGGCGGCACGGGACGGGCGGGCGGCGGGACGGCGGCCAGCGCGGCCTCCATCCGGGCGGCCGTCTCACGCAGCCTGGCCACCGCGTGGGCGCGCAGCCCGGCCATGGTGTGCCTGCTGGTGTGGCTGACCACGCTCAGCGCGCAGAGCGCCTGACCCGCGGCGTCCCTGACGGGGACCGCGACCGCGATCAGACCGGGTTCGACGAGCTGGTCGTCCTCGGCCCACGGCGTGCCCTGGTCGTCGAGGAGGGCCAGGCCCGCCGCGCAGCGGTCCGCGGGCAGCAGGTCCCCGACCCGGAAGGCGACCGAGACGGCGCGCCGCCGGGTGAACTGCCCGAAGAAACGCACCCCGTCCCCGTCGGGCACGGCCAGCGAGACCGACTCGTCCAGCTCGGCGGCGAGCCGTTCGGCGTGCGGGGCGAGGACCTCACGCAGGCCCGCGCAGACGAGGTAGGCCTCACCCAGCTCCATCAGGCGCGGGGCGAGCAGCACCTCGCGCTCCTCCGCCCTGAGGTAGCCCAGGTGGACGAGGGTCGCCAGGACACGGTCGACCGTCGACCTGGCCAGGCCGGTGGCGCGGACCAGGTCGGTCGCGCGTGTCCGCCGCCACGGCTCGGTGGTGAGCGCGCGCAGCACGCCCAGCCCCCGCTCCAGGGTTCCGGCCGGTTCCATTCGGTGTCCCTTCTCGGTCCCTTCTCGTCCGTCGCAGGCACTTTGACAGGAACTACTCCGGACCGCATACTCGACACAACAATAGTGAACTAAAGTTCACTCAACGAACATCTCGGGCGGGTGGAACACACGTGCGGAGAGACAAGGTGGTCGCCACGGCGGCGGACGCGCTGGCCGGGGTCGGCGACGGGGCGTCGTTCGCGGTCGGCGGCTTCGGCCTCAGCGGCATCCCGAACGTGCTGATCCAGGCCCTCTACGAGACCGGGGTGACCGGCGTCTCCGTGGTGTCGAACAACTGCGGGGTGGACGGCGGCGGCCTCGGCCTCCTGCTGGCCGCCCGGCGCATCGCCCGGGTGACCGCCTCCTACATCGGCGAGAACAAGGAGTTCGCCCGGCAGTACCTCGCCGGTGACATCGAGGTCGAACTGACCCCGCAGGGCAGCCTGGCCGAACGGCTGCGCGCGGGCGGCAGCGGCATCCCGGCCTTCTACACCCCGGCGGGTGTCGGCACCCCGGTCGCGGACGGCGGCCTGCCGCTGCGCCACGCCCCCGACGGCTCGGTCGCCGTCGCCTCGCCGCCCAAGGAGGTCCGCGAGTTCGACGGCAGGTCATACGTGCTCGAACGCGGCATCACCACCGACTTCGCGCTGGTCAGGGCAGCGAAGGGGGACAGGCACGGCAACCTGGTCTTCAGCAAGGCCGCCAGGAACTTCAACCCGCTGGCCGCGATGGCCGGGCGTGTCACCGTCGCCGAGGTCGAGGAGCTGACCGAGCTCGACCCCGACGAGGTCCACCTGCCGGGCGTGTTCGTCCAGCGCGTGCTGGTGCTCACCCCCGAGCAGGCGGCGGACAAGGCCATCGAGAAGCGGACCACGTCATGACCTTCGAGGAGTCCCGATGAGCTGGAGCCGTGACGAGATGGTCGCGCGGGCGGCGGCCGAACTGCGCGACGGCGACCACGTCAACCTCGGCATCGGCCTGCCCACCCGCATCCCCTCCTTCCTGCCGCCGGACGTCGAGGTCGTCCTGCACTCGGAGAACGGCATCCTGGGCGTCGGCCCCTACCCCGCCGAGGACGAGGTGGACCCGGACCTGATCAACGCGGGCAAGGAGACGGTCACCGTACGGCCGGGCGCGTCGTTCTTCGACTCCGCGCTGTCGTTCGGCATGATCCGCGGCGGTCACATCGACGTGGCGGTGCTGGGGGCGATGCAGGTCTCCGAAGGCGGCGACCTGGCCAACTGGATGGTCCCCGGCAGGCTGGTCAAGGGCATGGGCGGGGCGATGGACCTGGTTCACGGCGTCCGCAAGGTCATCGTGATCACGGATCACACCGCCAAGGACGGTTCCCCGAAGCTCGTACGGCGGTGCTCGCTGCCGCTCACCGGCAGGGCGTGCGTCAACCGGGTCATCACCGACCTCGGCGTCCTCGACGTCACCCCCGAAGGACTGAGGCTCGTCGAGACCGCCCCCGGTGTGAGCGTCGAAGAACTGCGAAGCCGTACGGACGCGGACGTCCTGATCTGACCGTCCGGAGGACGAGGTGTGTTCCGGCGCCGGTCAGCGGCCTTCACCCGGGCGGTGGACGCTGAGGTCGCCGTAGGCCGACAGGCCGCGGGCCAGGTCACCGGGTTCGTGCCGCAGGGTGGCGTCCAGGAAGGCGAGGGTGGCCGCGGCGACGACGCGCGGGCTCTCGGCACGGCCCAGGGAACCGACGATCGACGGCACAGGCGGCAGGTACAGGGGACCGTCCATGAAGGTGAGGTGCGCGGCGCCGGGAACGGTGAGCCGGTAGTTCGTCGCGGTGCCGGACTTGAGGGCCTCGGTGAGGCGGGGGATGTAACGCGGGTCGGTTCCCGGGGTCACGGCCTGGGTCAGCGCGAGCGCCGGCTGGTTGAGGGCGGGGGAGGCGGGGCCGTGGGGGTAGCCGTCCAGGTCGATGACGGCGTCGAACCGGTTGTCCTGCCGGGCGGCCTGCAGGGCGGCGGCACCACCCATGGAGTGGCCGGTGACCGCGACCCGGCCGGTGTCCAGGCGTCCGGCCAGCGGGTCGGTGATCTCGCCTCGATCCAGTCGCTCCAGCTGTGTGAGGACGAAGCCGAGGTCGGAGGCCCGGACGGCCGTCCAGCCGACCGCCAGCCTGTCGTCCTTGTCCCGGTCTCCGGTGGAGGCGGTCCTGGCGTGAATCGTCCGGCCGTCGGCGAGGACGACGGCGGCGGAGTCGTACGGGTGGTCGAGGGTGGCGACCACGTAGCCGTGGCTGGCCAGTTCCTCGGCCCAGGCGGTGTTCTGGGTGCGCACCCCGCCCGACCCGGGAGAGAACAGCACGACCGGGAACCGTTCGCTCCCCCCGGCCACCGGGGCGTCGAAGACGGAACGGGAGCGGGCACGCGGGACGCCGTCGATCAGGAAGCCGGGCAGGCCGACCTGGCGGGCGAGGGTGCCGGAGACGACACGTGCCTCCTGCTCGGTGCGTCCGAGGTACTGGGCCCGCCGCGCGCCCGCGGGGCTCCTCCGCGCGGGATACCAGAGCTGGACCACGACCGTGCGCCGGTCGTCCGGATCGGCGGTGAAGCTCTCGGGCCGGTGCGGGTCGGTCCACTGCGCCACCCGGGTGCCGACCGCGAAACGGCCTGACGGCTCGGGGAACACGGGAACCGGGAAGGCCCAGGCGGCCACCGGACCCCCGGCGATCAGGCAGGCGCAGACCGCCGACCCCGGCAACGCCAGCCACCACCGGGCCCGCCACGCCGACCGGCCGGTACGGCGTCCCAGCAGGGGAGCGAGGGCGAACGGAAACGCCACGGCGGCGCCCGCCAGCACCGGCAACATCTGCCAGCGGAGCCCCGTCACACCCAGCGCGATCGCGGACAGCACGAAGACCGTCCCCGCCGTGATCGTGACGTACGGGCGGGCGGGCGAGGCAAGCCAGCGCGCCACCACCAGCGCGAGGGCGCCCAGCAGGGAAAGAAGTTCCAGCGGGGACATGTACAGCCCCGCGATGATCTCGGTCACCCGGCCATTCTCAGAGCAGGGCACACGGCGCCACATCGACCCCAAGGCTCCATAACGTGCGACCGGAGTCGCACCCGGCGCCTCGCCCGTGCGACCACGGTCTCAAGCACCGGACGAACGGCCGCCCAGCCGGCATCGCACCACCGCCAACCGGTTGGTCACACACCGCTGACGGAGAAGGCGGCGATCGATGCCCTACCGGCCCTCAGCGTGAGGAGTGTCGGCTTGGGCGCCGTCGGTGCTTGGACTGAGGAACGCAGGAGCGCAGCGACGCAGTGACGAGGGAAAGCGCCGACTCGGAGGCGCCCAAGCCCGCGACGCCGTCAGGCGGAGCAAGGAGACACAGTGACGAGGGAAAGCGCCGACTCGGAGGTGCCCAAGCCCCGCGACGCCGTCAGGCGGAGCAAGGAGACACAGTCCGCGACGCCGTCAGGCGGAGCAAAGAGACACAGCCGTCATCCCGCGCCGGGTCCGGCCGCGCGGGTCCTTGAGCGCCGGTGGCCGCGTTGCAGGAGGGAGGCGAGACCGAGTGGGGAGAGGACACGGTTCACATGCCGGTGAGGTCCTGTGGAGACGGGCCGCTGCGGACGCCTGGCCCGGCTGCCCCTGGTCGCCGACAGGACGACCACGACCAGCAGGACCGAGATGAAGGCTCCCGCGAGTACCGCGACGAGCACCGCGAACATATGAACTACCCCAAAAGTCGGAACCTTGCGTATACGCCGCGTCATATCCGCAGCTCACAGAGGTAACGGTGAGAAAAAGGGTCGTTCTTCCTCAATCAAGGAAGAAGGCCTCTTTCTTTACCCGCGGCCGGACCGCGCGGGGCGGACGCGTGGCACGGCAGAGGCGTCTCCGCCGGGGGATCCGTCCGTGGAGGCCGGTTTGAGGGGCGATGAGAGGCCCCGGCGTCAGGCGAAGAGGACCCGGGCTAGGGTCATGCCGACGAAAACGGCGCCGAGACCCGCGACCACCGAGGCGACGACGTTGACCACCGCGTAGAAACGCGCGCCGTTCTCGGCCAGCTGCAACGTCTCGTAGGAGAACGTCGAGTAGGTGGTCAGCGCCCCGCAGAACCCGGTCCCCACCAGCAACTGGATCTCCGTGCCCACCGCGCCGGACAGCGCGGCCCCGGCCAGCAGGCCGAGGACGAGGGAGCCGGACACGTTGACGGTGAAGGTCCCCCACGGGAAGACCGTGTCGTGCCGGGCCTGGACCGTCCGGTCGGTCAGATAACGCAGCGGCGCGCCGACGGCGGCGCCGGCCAGCACCAGCAGCCAGTTCACCGTGCCCCCCTCCGCACCGTGTCTCCCACCGTGTCTCCCACCGTGTCTCCCACCGTGTCTCCCACCGTGCCTCTCACCGTTCTGCTCGCCCGCCGCGATGGTGGACGATCTCGACCTGGTCGAGCACGGCCACGCCCTCGATGAGCAGGTCGTCGAGCTGGGGCAGGAAGGCGCGGACGGCCTCCTCGGTGTCGATGATCACCACGGCGACCGGCAGGTCGTCGGCCATCGACAGCAGCCGGGTGGTGTGCACGACCTGTGTGGCGCCGAAGCCCTCAAGGCCGTGGAAGACCGACGCCCCGGCCAGCCCGGCGGCGTGGGCGCGGTGCACGATCTCGGTGTACATCGGACGGTGGTGCCAGGTGTCGGTGTCGTCGAGGAAGACGGTCAGTCTCAGCCCTCGCCCAGACATGATCATCGTGTTCTCCCTGCCTTCCGTCTCACCGCCGCCAGGATCAGGCGGGTGATCCACGCTCCGGCCGTGACCGAGGCCATGGCGGCCACGACCGTGACGGCCATGTAGGTCAGCGCCGGGCCGGGCCGTCCGGCTGCGACCAGGCGTTCGATGTCCACGCAGTAGGTGGAGAAGGTGGTGAACCCGCCGAGCACGCCGGTCGCGAAGAACGGCCGCACCCAGACGGGGGCGGTCCAGGCCTCGGTCAGCGTCACGAGGAAGACGCCGATCACCAGGCAGCCGAGGGCGTTGACGCCCAGCGTGGTCCACGGGAAGGCCGCAGGCGGGGTCGGCCACAGCAGAGACGCCCCGTAACGGGCCGCCGCGCCGATCGAGCCTCCGGCGGCGACCGCGGCGAGCACGCGCAGCTGCGAGCGGCGTGCCTGGCGGCGGCGCCGTACGTCGGCGAGATCGACGTCTGGGTCGACGGGCTCGGTCACCGTTGCGGGCCCCACCTCATCCGGGCGCATGATCCTCCCCACACGTGGCGTGCGCCCCGGGTTCCAGGGCGCGAGCTGTCACGAGCAGGGACCGTTGGCGGCGCGCGTGCCGCGGTTCGGGTACGGCGGGCCCCACCGCCGCGAGACGCCCCGGGCGGGCTCGGCGAGCCTGCGCGAGGGTTCCCCCACAGCCTAGCCCGCCCCGGATCTCCCCTTGGCCGCCCCCCGCCCCGAACCGGGGTGTCTCCGGTCGGCGGCGGTCGGCCCGCCGTACCCGGGCCCGGTCCTGCCTCTCGTCCGGGCGGCGAACGCTCCTCGGGGCCGGTATGCCAGGGCCCCGGCCGCATCGTGGTCTCCCGTAGCGTCGAGACCACGATGCGGCGGACGCCGCGCCCGGGGCCCACGTCCGGGCGGCGGCGAGCTTCAGGTAACTTAGGTAAGCCTAAGCTCAGTTTTTGGATTTCGGCGCGCCCTGTCAAGGTGGCGGCCTGTGACCTGGTTCATACCACTGGCCCGTTTGCCTGGCCGCCCAGGGCCTGCTCGCCCCGACCCGGCTGCCCGTGGGTGTGCTGACCGGCGTCATGGGCGGCTGCTCCCTCATCTGGCTGCCGGCCCACGAGTGGCGCGCGGGCCGTACGGGCACGGGGCGGGCGGCAGGGAGCTGAGCCTCACGCCGGGGGCAGGCGCCTGAGCAGGTAGGTGTCCATGATCCAGCCCTTGCGATCCCGGGCCTGCGCGCGCAGGTCGCGGATGCGCCCCGCCACCTCGGTCACCGGCCCGGAGACCAGGATCTCGTCCGGGGTGCCCAGGTAGGCGCCCCAGTAGATGTGGAACTCCTCCGCCCGGTCCCCCAGGTCGGCGAAGGCGCAGTGCGCGTCGAGCATGACGAGGACGTCGTCGGCCGTCGGCCCCTCCTGTGCCAGGCGGCGGCCGGTGGTGATGTGCACCGGGCGGCCGACCCGGTTCAGGTTGGTACGGTGCCGGGCGGTCAGCGCGGAGACGCTGGTGATGCCCGGGACGACCTTGTGGTCGAAGACGACCGTCCCCCGCCCGGCGACCTCCTCGATCCCGGCGAGCGTGCTGTCGTAGAGGCCGGGGTCGCCCCAGACGAGGATCGCCCCGGTCTCGTCCTCGCCGAGTTCGTCGCGGACGAACGCCTCGTACAGGTCGGCGCGCCGCGAACGCCACGTCTCGACGGCCGAGGCGTAGGCGGGGGTGGTCCTGTCCCGCTCCGGGTCCTGGGCCTGCACCACCCGGTACGGCCGCCGCCCGTGCGCCTCGATCATGTCCCGGCGCAGATCGGCCAGGTCGTGTTTGACCTCTCCCTTGTCCACCAGCAGGAAGGCGTCGGCCCGGCCGATGGCCTTGACCGCCTGGAGGGTGAGATGGTCGGGGTCGCCCGCGCCGATGCCGATGATGAGGATTCGCTTCACGGGGAAGAGTCTGCCCTCCCCGCCGTGGGCGGGTCCCGCCGGGCCGGTCCGCCGGAGGTCGGCACCCGGAGCACAGAGAAGTCTCCGTCCCCTGTGAGATGATGCCGCCGCGGGCGACGGCGGTCAGAGGAAGCCGGTGCGAGTCCGGCGCGGTCCCGCCACCGTGACCGGCGAGCCGGTCGTGGGCGGATGGCTCACGACGAGTCTCGCCGGGAGCCGGAGACTCACGCGGTCGCCTCCTCAGGCCAGGCCGGGGCGGACCTCCCCGGGAGAGGATCGGTGATTCGTCATGTCCCCCGTCCGGCGCGCCCCCGTGATCGCGCCCGCCGCCCCGGAGGCCGTCTCTGCGGCGATGGCCGAGGTGTCCTCGGTCGGCGGCTACTTCGAGCTCGACGAGGGCGAGGCGGAGCCGGGCTGGCGGCCGCTCACCGACCTGCTCACCGACCGAGCCCTGCTGGAACGGCGCGTCGCCGAGGTCGCCGTGCGCCTGGGCACCGACCAGCCGCGGGTGGCGGCCTCCATCCAGTTCCAGGGGCTCGCGGCCCGCCTGTGGTCGCCGGTCGTCGGGGCCGTGGCCGCCCACGACCTCCTCCTCGACCTGGCCCCCGCCCGGCTGCACTGGTACCCGGCCCCCGCCGGGCCGCTGCCGCTGCGCGCCGTACGGCCCGCGGGGCGGCGTGTGCCCGGCCCCGTCGAGGCGGCCGGGCCGATGTACCGCGGCGTGGTGACCGGGCTGCTCGAACCGCTGGCGCTGGCCGTACGGGAGGTCGTCGGGATCGCGCCGGGCCTGCTGTGGGGCAACGCCGCCTCGGCCCTGGCGGGAGCCGTGTGCGTCCTCGCGGGCCGGCGCCCCGACCTGGCCACGAGGGCCGTCGCGCTCGGCCGGGAGCTGCTGGGGACGGGGCTGCTGCGCGACACCGGTGAGCTGGATGAACCCGTCCCCGGGCGGCCGGTCTTCACCCGGCGCAGCTGCTGCCTGTACTACCGGCTGCCCGGCGGCGGCAAGTGCGGCGACTGTGTCCTGCTCGCCGGTCGCGCGAGAAGCCGTACGGGAGGCCGGGAGGGACGCGCCTGAACGGCCGTCACCCCGGCCCCGCGGACAGCCCGAGCTCGTGTTCGCCCAGGGGTGCGAAGAAGCGGTCCACGTCCCGCTCGCTCACCTCTTCGAGACGGGCGGGGGACCAGCGGGGGGAGCGGTCCTTGTCGATCACCTGGGCGCGGATGCCCTCGACCAGGTCGGGCGCGGACGGCATCGCGCAGGCGACGCGGTACTCCTGGTCGAGCGCCTCCTCAAGGGACCCGAGCCCCCGGGCCAGGCGCAGGGCGCGCAGGGTGACCTTCAGCGCGGTCGGCGACCTGGCCGAGACCAGTTCCGCCGCCCGCTTCGCCTCCTCGGCGCCGTCGCCGAGCAGCCGCTCCACGATCTCCTCGACCGTTTCGGCGGAGTAGCAGGCGTCGATCCATCCGCGTTCGCCGGTCAGCTTTCCGGGCGGCACCGGGCGGGCGAAGGCGGCGACGACCCCCGCCACGTCCCCCGAGGCCAGTTCGGCGGTGAGGGCGCCGAGATCCGCCGAGGGGACGAAGTGGTCGGCGAGCCCGCAGGCGACGGCGTCGCCCGCCCCGATCGCCGCCGAGGTCAGCGCCATGTGGGTGCCGAGCTCGCCGGGCGCCCGCGACAGCAGGTAGGTGCCTCCCACGTCGGTCAGGAAGCCGATCGTGGTCTCCGGCATGGCCAGGGTGGTGCGTTCGGTGACGATCCGCACACCGCCGTGCGCGGAGACGCCCACCCCGCCGCCCATGACGATGCCGTCCATCAGGGCCACGTACGGCTTGCCGTACCGGGCGATGAGGGCGTTGAGGCGGTACTCGTCCCGCCAGAACGCCGGTGAGGCCCCGCCCCCGGTCCTGACGTCCTCGTGGATGGCGCGGATGTCGCCCCCGGCGCACAGGCCGCGCTCGCCCGTCCCCCTGATGAGCACGGCGGAGACGGAGTCGTCGCAGGCCCAGGCCCGCAGGGCGGTGTCGATCCGGCGGATCATGCCGTGGTTCAGGGCGTTCAGGGCGCGGGGCCGGTTGAGGATGATCTGCCCGAGGCGTCCGGTGACCAGGGTCACGACCTCGGCGTCCGGCTGGAGGTTCATCAGGCGGCCCCCACGAGCCCGCGGGTGACGACGACGCGCATGATCTCGTTCGCTCCTCAATGTAGTCGGACGTCCTACTAAATCCAGAGCGTACGGCGTTCGCCCGAAAGAGTCTTGATGCATATCATTCGTAGTTGCGAATTACTTGCAACAAGGGGGTGGCATGGCGGTCGTCCTGGGGATCGAGACCTCGTGCGACGAGACCGGCGTCGGCATCGTCTCCGGCGGTCGGCTTCTCGGCGCCGCGCTGTCCTCCTCGATGGAGGAACACGCGCGCTTCGGCGGGGTGGTGCCGGAGATCGCCGCCCGCGCCCACCTGGAGTCGCTCGTCCCCTGCGTGCGGGCCGCCTTCGAGCGGGCCGGGGTCGGCCCGTCCGAGATCGACGCGGTCGCGGTCACCTCGGGACCCGGCCTGGCCACCGCGCTGCAGACCGGGATCGCCGCCGCCAAGGCCTACGCGCTGGCCTGGGACCTCCCCCTGTACGGCGTGCACCATCTGGCCGGGCACGTGGCCGCCGACACCCTGGAGCACGGCCCGCTGCCGCCGCGCTCGGTCGCGCTGATCGTCTCCGGAGGGCACACCTCGCTGCTCCTGCTCGGGGACCTGGCCCGTGACCCGGTCGTCCACCTCGGCGACACCCGTGACGACGCCGCGGGCGAGGCGTTCGACAAGGTCGCCAGGCTCCTCGGGCTCGCCTACCCCGGCGGTCCCGCCGTCGCCGAGGCCGCCCGCGACGGCGACCCCGGGGCGGTCGCCTTCCCCCGGGCGATGCTCGGCGACGGCCACGACTTCTCCTTCTCCGGGCTCAAGAGCGCCGTCGCCAGGCATGTGGCGCGGGCGGGCGACTCCCTCGCCGTGCCCGACGTCGCGGCCTCCTTCCAGGAGGCGGTGGCCGACGTGCTGACCCGCAAGGCCGTCGAGGCCTGCCTGGGCGCCGGAGTGGACACCCTCGTGATCGTCGGCGGGGTCGCCGCGAACCGGAGACTGCGCGAACTCGCCGCCGAGCGCTGCCGCGCGGCGGGCCTCACGCTGCGGATCCCGCCCCCGGGGCTGTGCACCGACAACGGCGCGATGATCGCCGCAGTCGGGGACCTGCTGGTCGCCGCGGGAGCACCGCCCTCCTCACGGCACCTGGCGGCCGATCCCTCGGCCCCGCTGAGCCGGGCCCGCACACGAGACTGACGTGTCGGAGGCCGCTCCGGCGCGGGAGGAGCGGGCGGGAGAAGGCCGGCGGAGCGATCGCCGCGCCCTCAGCGGGCTTTGATCTGAGTGGAGAGGCAGGCGATCTCGGCGGCGAGGTAGGCGCCGAGCTCCGGCGGGACGATGTTGACGGCCGTGATCTCCGCGGGGTCGAGCGGCAGCCGTACGACCTCGTAGACGCCCCTGGCGGGGTCGGAGAACTCGGGGCCGCAGCGCAGGGCGGGGTCCATCGAGACCAGGCGGCAGCCGTACACGTGCTGGATCTTGACGCCGTCGTCGCGCACGCACTCAAGGGTGGTCAGCGGGGTGACGTCGGAGACGACCGCGCCCAGCTCCTCAAGCACCTCGCGGTGGAGGGTGTGCTCAAGGGAGGCGTCCTGCGGCTCGACGTGGCCGCCGGGGATCGACCAGTAGAGGTCCTGTCCGGGGACCGTGCGCCGGAACAGCACGAGCCGGTCGTCGTCGAGGATCACCGCGCGGACGCTGGGGACGAGGGGCATCGGCCCATTCTGCCATCGGCCGTTCAGGCGCTCAGAAGTCGCCCCGGCGTAGCCGCTTGAGGTCGGAGCGGTGCTTCTTGGCGGTGATCCGCCGCTCGACGGAGCGCCTGCTCGGCTTGGTCGGACGGCGCCGCTTCGGTGGCGGGGCCACGGCCTCCCGCAGCAGCCGGGCCAGCCGGTCGCGCGCCGCCTCGCGGTTGCGCAGCTGGGAACGGAACTCCGAGGCGACGACGGTGATGACGCCGCCGACCAGCCGGGGACCGAGACGTTCGAGCGCGCGTTCCCTGAGCGGCGGCGGCAGAGCCTCGGTCGCGGCCAGGTCGAAGCTCAGCTCGACCCGGCTGTCGGTGGTGTTGACCCCCTGCCCGCCCGGCCCCGAGGAGCGGGAGAATCGCCAGCGGAGCTCGGCCTCGGGGACGCAGAGCGAGCCGCTGATCTCAAGCGGATCGGACATGGGAGGACTGCTCCTTCGGAATCTCATGGGCTGTGATCCCAGGATATCCACGGCACGAACTCCCTGATCAAGCGATTTATCCCCCTGTCTGGACGGGAAGGGCCGGGTGATCCGGTCTTGTGGGGTGGTGCGCCTTCCGCCACAGTGACTCCGGGGAAACCCAGGGGGCCGCACCGTGAAGATCCGTACGAGAGGCGGGGGCGCGTGGACAAGATCGTCGGCGTGCATGGGATAGGCAAGTACCACTACTACCGCGACGCGGGTAACTCGGCCGAGGGCGCGGCCGGGGCCGTACGTGAGAAATGGAACCGCTACCTGCACAAGGGGCTGACCGGCGGTGTGCCGTACGCCCAGGAGCGCTACGTCACCGACATCGCCTACTACGCGCACCTGCTGGGCGAGCGGCCCCAGGAACCGTCCGCGCGCGCGGTCCGCGCCATGGACACCCCCTCCCAGGAGGTCTTCGTCGCCTGGGCGAAGCAGTTCGCCACGGTGGGGGAGGGGCTGACCGGCGCGCTGCACGCGATGACCGGCTGGCTGCTGGACCGCCTGCAGGCCAACGCGGCCGACGTCGCGGGACTCTTCTGCCCCGAGGTCGCCGCCTACATGACGGCCGGAGGCCAGGCCAGGGAGAAGGCGCGCGCGGCGGTGGCGCAGACGATCAGGCGCAACCAGCCGAAGGTGGTCATCGCCCACTCGCTCGGCAGCGTGGTGGCCTACGAGACGCTGTGGTCCAACCCCGACCTGAAGGTCGACCTGCTGCTCACCCTCGGCAGCCCGCTCGGCATGCAGAACGTCATCTTCGAACGCCTGCTGCCCGCCCCGATCAACGGCCAGGGCAGGAAGCCGCCGTCGGTCAGGCGCTGGGTCAACGTCGCCGACAAGGACGACATCGTGGCGATCCCCGCCGAACTGCGCAGAAACTTCACCGGCGTCGACCAGGAGACGCTGGTGAACCTCGACTGGATCGACTTCCACAGCGTGCGCAACTACCTGGGGTGCGGAGCGCTCAACGAACACCTCAAGCCTTACCTCCAGTGACCCGTCCCTTCACCGGACCGTCGCCCGGGGGTAGACGGGTGTTCAATGACGGTGGGTAAGGCCCTTGCCTGTGCAACGGTTGTTCATCCCGCCGTGGACCGCAGGCCACGGCGGGGAAAGACGGGCGGGTTGCACTGGTCGCGTGGAGCAGACACCGTCACGCAGGGTGTTCCTTTCCGTCGCCGCCACGGGTGTGGGCGGCCTGTTGCTCACCGGGGCGGGGCTGACGCCGACCGGGAACCGGACGACCTCGCGAACCCTCCGCCGCGACCCGTTCACCCTGGGGATCGCCTCGGGTGACCCGTCGCCGGACGGGGTCGTGCTGTGGACCAGGCTCGCCCCCGACCCGCTCGGCCCGCAGGGGCTGGGCGGGATGCCCGCCAGGGACGTCGAGGTCGAGTGGCAGGTGGCCGCCGACGAGAACTTCACCAGGGTGCTGCGCAGCGGCGTGGAGACCGCCCGGCGGGAACGGGCGCACAGCGTCCACGTCGAGCTGGACGGGCTCGAACCCGGCCGGGAGTACTTCTACCGCTTCCGCGCGGAGGGACACCTCTCGCCCGCGGGCCGTACCCGGACCGCCCCGGCGGCCGAGGCGGCGCCGTCCCCGCTGACACTGGCCGTGGCCGCCTGCGCCCACTACGAGCACGGCTACTACACGGCCTACCGCAGGTTGGCCGAGCAGGAGCCCGACCTGGTCGTCCACCTGGGCGACTACATGTACGAGTACGCCCCCCAGGGATACACCGCGATGGGCGGCGCCGTACGTGAGCACACCGCGGGCAAGTGCGCCACGCTGGCCGACTACCGGATGCGGCACGCGCAGTACAAGAGCGACGCCGACCTGAGGGCCGCGCACGCGGTCGCGCCGTGGCTGGTCGCCTTCGACGACCACGAGGTCGAGAACAACTGGGCCGGGAAGGTCTCCAGCACCGGGGACCCGGAGTTCGCCCGCCGCAGGGCCAACGCGTTCCAGGCCTACTACGAGAACATGCCGCTGCGCGGGACGAGTGTGCCCGACGGCGGTTCGATCCGGATCCACCGGCGGGTCGACTGGGGGCCGCTGGCCCGCTTCCACCTGCTCGACACCCGGCAGTTCCGCGACGACCAGGCGTGCCAGGACGGGCTCAGGGCCGGATGCGACGACCGGCTCGCGACCCGGCGCACCCTGCTCGGGGAGGACCAGCGGCGCTGGCTGCTGGACGGGCTCGCCTCCTCCCGGGCGCGCTGGAACCTGGTCGCCCAGCAGATCCTGATGGCCCAGCGCGACTACCGGGCCGGGCCGGGCATCGAGGTCAACATGGACTCCTGGGACGGCTACGCCGCCGAGCGCACCCGCCTGCTGACCGGCTTCCGCGACTCGGGCGCCGCCAACCCGGTCGTGCTGACCGGTGACATGCACATGCACCACGCGGCCGACCTCATGCTCGACTTCGACGATCCCGACTCGCCCAAGGTCGGGGTCGAACTGGTCACCTCCTCGATCGCCAGCGACGGGGACGGCTACCGGGACAAGGCCAGGGTGGCCGAGACGATCGCGGAGAACCCGCACATCTCCTATCTCGACCAGCGGCGCGGCTACATCGTCTGCCGGATCACCCAGGAGGAGCTGCAGGCGGACTTCCGCACGCTGGACTACATCAGCCGCCGCGGTGCCCCGGCCAAGACGGGTGCCCGGTTCACCGTCCCCGCCGGACATTCCACCCTGCTGTAAAAACGTGGGGAATTCCTGAAAGTTGTTAGATGATGCGGCATATGAGTGATCTTCTCCCCAGGAGGCTCGCCGCCGCGGCCCTCGCCGCCGCGCTCGGCGGTGCCCTTCTCGTCCAGCCCTCGACCGCGGCGGCGGCCGAGGCCCGGCCTACCGCGGCCTCGGCCCCCTTCCGGTACGAGGTCTTCTTCCCCAAGTACACCTACCGGGGCGGAAACCTCACCTACACCGTCAAGGTGCGCAACAAGCGGGTCAAGGGCCAGCACTACGTGGCGCTCGTCGGTGACTTCTCCACGCACTTCCGCACGGTCAGGGTGATCTCGAAACCGCGCAGTGTGAAGTGCTCCGTCAAGCGGCGGTCCGTACTGTGCCTGGTCTCCTCCCTCGACAAGGGCGACGCGACGACCATCAAGCTCAGGGGATGGGTCGGCTCACGCAGGGGCACCGCCGTGGCGCGGTTCGGCGCGGCCGTGACCGACAACCCGAACGTCTCCGCCAAGCGGCTCGCCAAGGAGATCCGCAGCCACCTCAGCGCGAAGTCGAAGGTCCTGTGACCCCCTGACAGCCGACCGGAGGTCCGTCACCGGCGGATCTCCGGCGCCCGGCGCGCCGGGCGAGGCGGGTCACGGGCGTGCCAGGATTGGGTCATGGACATCGATCTGGCCGATCTGGGGTTCTGGCGCCGCCCGATCAAGGAGCGCAACGAGGCGTTCGCACGGCTGCGAGAGCTGGACCGGCCGGTGTTCTTCCCGGAACGGCGGGTGCCGCTGCTGCGCTCGGGCAAGGGCTTCTACGCCCTGGTACGGCACGCGGACGTGGTCGAGGCCAGCCGCAACGCCAAGGTCTTCTCCAGCGAGCCTGCGGTGACCAACCCCGAGCCGCCCGGCTGGGTCAAGCACGTGTTCGGCGAGTCCATGGTGAACATGGACGACCCCCGGCACGCCCGTCTGCGCCGCATCGTCTCGCGGGCGTTCAGCCCCAAGATGCTCGCCGGGCTGCAGGACGGCATCGACAGGGCGTGCGCCGGGATCGTCGACGACGTGATCTCCGAGGGCCCCGGCGACTTCGTCCGCCAGGTCGCCGCCCGGCTGCCCATCCATGTCATCTGCGACATGATGGGCATCCCCGACGAGATGCGGGAGCGGGTCCACCGGCACGTCGACGTCTCGACCGCCTACACCGGGGTACGGCCCAGCCTGCCCCAGACGCTCAGGATGGCCGGGCAGAACATGCTGGCGCTGCTCGCCCTGCAGCGCATGGTGATCCAGCTGGGCAGGCGGCGCGCCACGACGCCCGAGGGCGACCTGGTCTCCGCCCTGGTCACCGCCAACGTGGACGGGGAACGGCTCACCGACCGCGAGCTGGGCTCGTTCTTCGCGCTGCTGCTGGTCGCGGGCAACGAGACGGCCCGCAACACCATGGCGCACGGCGTCAAGCTGCTCACCGACAACCCCGAGCAGCGCCGCCTGCTGACCGAGGACTTCGACGCCCACATCGGCGGGGCGATCGAGGAGATGGTCCGTTACGTCTCGCCCATCATGCAGTTCCGCCGCACCGTCACCCAGGACCACGACCTGCGCGGCCTGCACCTGAAGGCCGGGGACAAGGTCGTGCTGTTCTACGGCTCGGCCAACCGCGACGAGGAGGTCTTCCCCGACCCCGACCGCTTCGACATCACCCGCGAGACCAAGGGCCACGTCGGCTTCGGCGGCCCGGGGCCGCACTTCTGCCTGGGCGCCAACCTGGCCCGTCAGGAGATCAGGACCATGTTCCGCGAGCTGTTCACCCGCCTGCCGGACGTCCGCTCCGTCGGCGAGCCCGAACTCCTCCCCTCCAACTTCGACAACAGCGTCCGCAGCCAGGCCTTCACCTTCTGAGGGCACCTTCTGGGGACTCTCACCTGTCGCCGAGCTGGGGGGCCTCGACCGGGCAGCTGGGGTGGGGGGTCGAGGCGGCCAGGACGTTGCGCCTGATGGTGAGGAAGGTGGTCACGGCCGCGGCGGCCATCATCGCCGCGGCGACCAGCATCGTGGTGCGGAATCCGGCGGTGAAGACCGCGGGGGAGTGGAAGGCCTCACCGGTCAGCCCGGCCAGCGGCGGGATCGCGGCCACCGCCAGCAGCCCTCCGGTCCTGGCCACGGCGTTGTTGACGCCGCTGGCCACGCCCGCGTAGCGCTCGTCCGCGGTGGCCAGCACCGTGGCGGTGAGCGGCGCGACCGCCGCGGACAGGCCCAGGCCGAACAGGGAGACGGGCAGCAGCACTCCCGTCGCGTACGGCGTGCCCTCGCCGATCCGGGACATCAGCACCAGGGCGACGGCACAGACCAGGATGCCCGCAGACATCGGGATCCTCGGGCCGATCCGTTTGGCCAGCTCACCCGCCCCGGCCGACAGCAGCAGCATCAGCAGAGTGATCGGGATCATCGCCGACCCGGCGAGCACGGGGGAGAAGCCCGAGGAGACCTGCAACTGGACGACCAGGAGGAAGAACACCACACCCATCGCGGCGTACATGATCAGCGTGACCACGTTCACCGCGGTGAACTCCTTCGAGGAGAAGAGGCCGACCGGGACGAGCGCGGCGGGCGAGCGCCTGATCTCCAGCCAGACGAACACCACGCCGAGCACCGCGCCCGCGACCAGCGGGACCACCTGAAGGCCGATCAGCCCGTAGGTGATCCCGGCCAGGGAGAACGCGGCCAGCGCGGCGCCCGCGACGTCGAAGCGGCCGGTCGCCTCGGTGTCCCTGCTCTCCGGCACGTGCCGTACGGCGACCGCGATCACCAGCGCGGCCAGCGGCAGGTTGAGCAGGAACACCCAGCGCCACCCGGCCGTCTCGACCAGCCAGCCGCCCAGCAGCGGCCCGACGGCCGCGGCGACCCCGCCGAGCCCCGACCAGGCCCCGATGGCCCTGGGCCGGTCCTCACGGTCGAAGGAGGCCTGGATGATGGCCAGCGAGCCCGGGGTGAGCAACGCTCCGCCTGCCCCCTGCAGGGCGCGGGCGGCGATCAGCGTCTCGATGTTCGGCGCGAGACCGCACAGGGCGGAGGCGGCGGCGAACCAGACGACGCCGACCAGGAAGATCCTGCGCCTGCCGTACCGGTCACCGAGTGAGCCGCCCAGCAGGATCAGCCCCGCGAGGGTCAGCGTGTAGGCGTTGACCGTCCACTGCAGCCCCGCCATGTCGGCCTTGAGAGCGGAGCCGAGCGCGGGCAGCGCCACGTTGACGACCGTGCCGTCCAGCATGGCCATTCCCGAGCCGAGCACGGTGGTGAGCAGAACCCAGCGGCCCGTGGCCGAACCGAACCGGATATGGCCGTTGTCCATACCCTCCATGATGACCCACCGCCTGTTTTGTCAGGATTTATCTGACGGGGCATGAAATGTCGGCAAGCTCTGGTAGGAAATGGTCTGCCATATTTCGCCGGACGGGAGCCCCTGGAATGGACCACGCCGAGTTCAACGACGCCGTCACCGCGCTCCGGGAGGGCGTTTACGCCGGTCTGCCCATCGTGCAGGCGCCCGGGAGCGACGACGGGGACGTGCAGGGACTGCCCGCCCCGCAGGCGGCGGCCTGGCGGATAGGCCTTGACTGGGACGAGGGCGACCTCGAACTCGACTTCCGGCACTTCGTCGACGTCGTCGACACGACCAGGGTCTCCGCGCTCATCGTCGGCAGCTGGGGGGAGTCCTACGAGGACGACTCCTCAAAGATCGTCGGTCTGCTGACGGAGCACGCGGACCGCTTCCCCGCCCTCCGTTCCCTGTTCCTCGGGGCCATGTCGTACGAGGAGTGCGAGATCTCCTGGATCCAGCAGAGTGACGTCACCCCGCTGCTGGCGGCCTTCCCGCTACTGGAGCGCCTGGAGGTGCGCGGCGGCGAGGGGCTGCTGTTCCCGCCGGTCAGGCACGAGAACCTCAGGGTGCTCAGGTTCGAGAGCGGAGGGCTTCCCGCGTCCGTGGTCCGCGGGGTCGGGGACAGTGACCTGCCCGCGCTCGAATACCTGGAGCTCTGGCTCGGCGTGAGCAACTACGGCGGCGACGCGACCGTGGCGGACCTCGGGGCGATCCTGGGCGGCGAGCGGCTGCCCGCCCTGCGCCACCTGGGCCTGCAGGACAGCGAGATCCAGGACGAGATCGCGGCGGCGGTGGCCTCCGCGCCGATCGTGGCCCGCCTGGAGACGCTGTCCCTGTCGATGGGCTCCCTCGGCGACGACGGGGCGGAGGCGCTGCTGTCCGGCCAGCCGCTGACCCACCTGAGGCGCCTGGACCTGCACCACCATCACCTCACCGACCCCATGGTCGCCAAGGTCGGGGCCGCCCTGGCGGGCGTCGAGGTCGACCTCTCGGGTCAGCTGATGCCGGACGAGACATGGCGCTACGTGGCGGTCACCGAGTGACCCCGCTGTCCAGATGGACATGAAGTGTCGGCGATCTCTGGTAGGAAGTGGTCTGCCGTATTTCGCCTGACAGGAGCTCTGCAATGGACTACGCCGACGACTCGCTCGGGAACGGCGCCTACGCCGGTCTGCCCATCGTGCACGTGCCCGAGGGCGAGGAGCCACGGGAGCTGCCCGCCCCGGAGGCGGCGGCCTGGCGGATCGGGGTGGACCGGAACGGAGGCGGCAAGAGTTTCGAGGAACTCTTCCTGAGCTTCGTCGGCACGGTCGACACGACGAAGGTCACCACGCTCATCATCGGCGACTGGGGGAACGCCTACGAGAGAGACTCCAGTGAGGTGGTGCGGCTGCTGACCGAGCACGCCGAGCGCCTGCCCGCCCTGCGCACGCTGTACCTCGGCGAGATCTCCCGGGAGGAGGCCGAGATCTCCTGGATCCAGCAGAGCGACGTCACCCCGCTGCTGACGGCCTTCCCGCTGCTGGAGCGGCTGGAGGTGCGCGGCGGCTCCGGGCTGGAGCTGAGCCCGGTCAGGCACGAGCACCTCAGGGACCTCACCGTCGAGTCGGGCGGCCTGCCCGCGAGAGTGGTCCGCGGGGTCGCCGAGAGCACCTTCCCCGCCCTGGAGCACCTGGAGCTCTGGCTCGGCGTGGACGAGTACGGCGGGGACGCGACCCTGGCCGACATGGCGGGCATCCTGAGCGGCGAACGCCTGCCCGCCCTGCGCCACCTGGGCCTGCAGAACAGTGAGATCCAGGACGAGATCGCGGCGGCGGTGGCCTCCGCGCCGGTCGTGGCCCGCCTTGAGTCGCTGGCACTGTCGATGGGCTCCCTCGGGGACGAGGGCGCCGAGGCGTTGCTGTCCGGCCAGCCGCTGACCCACCTGAAGCACCTCGACCTGTGCCACCACTACCTCACCGACCCCATGGTCGCCAGGGTCGAGGAGGCCTTCGCGGGCTCCGGCGTCGAGGTCGACCTGTCGGAGCAGGAGGAGCCCGAGGACGAGTGGCGCTACGTGGCGGTCTCCGAGTGACCTCGCTGACGGTCGTCGGCACTCCGGGGGAGCGCCGGGTCACCCTGTTCGCGCGCGCCTGCGCCGCCCACGGCCTGCCCGAGCCCCGGATCATGCCGTGGACCCAGGTGCTCGGGAGCGACCACGCGATCCGGTTCGAACCGGGCACGCTCGTGCGGATCGAGTCCCCCGGCGAGGACGCCGCCGCCGACGCGCTGCTGCGCGGCCCCGGGGAGCCGTCCAGGGTGGGCGGCGGGGCCGCCTGGTACGCCGCCCTCACCGCCGGGATCGAACGTGTCCGCCAGGCCGTGGCGGACGCCCCGGGCGCCGGGTTGCTCGCCGACCCCGGTGAGATCGCGGTGATGTTCGACAAGCGGCTCTGCCACGCGAGGCTGTCGGCGGCCGGGGTTCCCGTACCGCCCGCGCTGGCGGGACCCGTCGGCGGCTACGCCGAACTGCGCGAACGGATGACCGAGGCCGGATGGAACCGGGTGTTCGTCAAACCCGCCCACGGCTCCTCGGCCTCCGGCGTCGTCGCCCTGCAGACCGCCCCGGGGCGGATCAGGGCGGTCACGTCGGCCGAACTGGCCGGTGGCTCGCTGTACAACTCGCTGCGGGTGCGCTCCTACGACGACGAGCGTGACGTGGCGGCGATCCTCGGCCTGCTGGCCCCGGACGGCCTGCACGTCGAGAGGTGGTTCCCCAAGGCAACGCTCGGCGGAAGGGCGATCGACCTGCGGGTGGTCACGGTCGACGGCACGCCGACCCACGCGGTGGTGCGCGCCAGCCGTACGCCCATGACGAACCTGCACCTCGGCGGGGAGCGCGGTGATCTCGGCGCGGTGCGGGCCGGGCTGGGGCCCGAGGGCTGGTCGCGGCTCGTCGACGTCTGCGCGCGGGCGGCGGCGTGCTTCCCCGGCAGCCTGTCCACCGGGGTGGACGTCATGGTCGGCACCGGCTGGAGCGACGTCGCGGTGGCCGAGGTCAACGCCTTCGGCGACCTGCTGCCCGGGCTCACCGGCCTGCCCGGCACCGGAGCAGAGGGGCTGGACACCTACCGGGCCCAGGTCGCGGCCATCCTGCGCCGTCACGTCCCCGCGGGGGTCGGCGCCGGTGCGTGACATGAACGAGATCGTGGGCGGCCACGACCTGCTGCTGGTGACGCTCGACACGCTCAGATACGACGTGGCGCGGCAGGCTCTGGCAGCGGGACGGCTGCCGAACCTGGCGCGGGCCCTGCCCGGCGGCAGGTGGGAACGGCGTCACAGTCCGGGAAGCTTCACCTACGCCGCGCACGCCGCGATCCTCGCCGGGTTCCTGCCGACCCCGGCGGCTCCCGGACCGCATCCCCGGCTGTTCGCCGCGACGTTCCCCGGCAGTGAGACGACGGCGACGGGCACCTGGACGTTCGACGCCCCCGACCTGCCCACCGGGCTGGCCGCGGCGGGTTACCACACGATCTGTGTCGGAGGAGTCGGCTTCTTCAACAAGCTGACCCCGCTCGGCTCCACGCTGCCCGGCCTGTTCGCCGAGAGCCACTGGGAGCCGGAGTTCGGGGTGACCTCGCCGACCTCGTTCGAGGCGCAGATCGCGTGCGCGGAGCGGGCGGTCGCCCGGGTGGACGGGCCGGTGTTCCTGTTCGTCAACGTCTCCGCGCTGCACCAGCCGAACTGGTACCACCTGCCCGGAGCCACCCGCGAGCACGGCGACGACCCACGCAGTCACGCCGCCGCGCTTGAGTACGTCGACCGGCACATCGGCGGGCTCTTCGCGCTGATGAGCGCCAGGCGCCCGGCCTTCGCGATCGTCTGCTCCGACCACGGCACCGCCTACGGGGAGGACGGTCACATCGGGCACAGGATCGGCCACGAGGTCGTCTGGACCGTGCCCTACGGGGAGTTCGTCCTGGAGAGGGGACAGTGGTGACGGCCGGACAGCCGGGCCTTGAGGCGGGCCCCTACCAGGGATACGTCTACGCCTATCCGCACAAGACGGCCTACCGGCCGCTGGACCCCCGGCCCACGCTGCGCCAGGTGTGGGCGCGGGAACCGACGGGGAGCCTCTTCCTCTACCTGCACATCCCGTTCTGTGAGATGCGCTGCGGGTTCTGCAACCTGTTCACCAGGACCGGCGCCCCCGAGGAACTCGTCACCGCCTACCTCGACGCGCTGGAACGCCAGGCACGGGCCGTACGGGACGCCCTGGACGGGCCGGAGTTCGTGCTCGCGGCCGTCGGGGGCGGCACGCCGACCTACCTGAGCGCGGCCGAGCTGACCCGGCTGTTCGACCTCACCGAGCGGATCACGGGCGCCGACCTGCGAGCCGTGCCGCTTTCCGTGGAGACCTCGCCCGCGACGGCCACGGCCGACCGGCTCGCCGTCCTGGCCGAGCGGGGCACCACCCGGATCTCCATCGGGGTGCAGAGCTTCCTCGACGCCGAGGCCCGCGCGGCGGTCAGGCCGCAGCGGCGGGCGGAGGTCGAGGCGGCGCTCGGCCGGATCAGGGACACCGGCTTCAAGGCGCTCAACATCGACCTGATCTACGGGATCGACGGGCAGACCGAGGAGACCTGGCGCCACTCGCTGGACGCGGCGCTGGCCTGGCGGCCCGAGGAGATCTACCTGTATCCGCTGTACGTCCGCCCGCTGACCGGCCTCGGCCGCCGCGCGCGCGACTGGGACGACCACCGGCTCGGCCTCTACCGTCAGGGCCGCGACCACCTGCTCGCCGCCGGGTACGAACAGGTGTCGATGCGGATGTTCCAGCTGCCCGGCTCCGGCGGCCTGACCGAGTACAGCTGCCAGAGCGACGGCATGGTCGGCCTCGGCTGCGGGGCCCGTTCCTACACCGAGGGCCTGCACTACTCCCACGAGTACGCGGTGGCCGCCCGGCAGGTACGCGGGATCATCGACGACTACGTACGGCTGCCCGCGGAGGAGTTCGCCTTCGCCAACGTCGGCTTCCACCTGGACGAGGCGGAACGGCGCCGCCGTCACCTCCTGCAGTCGCTGCCGCGGACGGAGGGGCTGGACCTGGACGGCTACCGGGGGCGCTTCGGCACCGAGGCGACGGCGGACTTCTCCGGCGAGCTGGAGGTCCTGGCGGGCAGGGGCTGGCTCGGCGATCCCGAAGGGCGCCGGCTGCGGCTGACCCCGGAGGGACTGGCACACTCCGACGCGATCGGCCCGTGGCTGTTCTCCGCGCCGGTGCGTGCGCTGATGTCCGAATACGAGCAGCGATGACGATTTTTCATGAAAAATCCGCTTATGGCGGGGTCGTCCAGGCCGGGGACCCCGAACAGGACCCTGGACGGGAAAGAGACGAGCCCGTGGGCACAGGAGGCGCCGGACGCGTCCTTCCCGGCGGGAAGGGAGACGACCCCGTGGACACGAGCGTGAACCCCCCGGGCGGTGAGCACGAGCCGGGCCACCTGACGATCCTGTACCGGGGGCCGCTGTCCAGCTGCGACTACGACTGCCCCTACTGCCCCTTCGCCAAGCGCCGCGACAGCCCGGAACGGCTACGGCAGGACCGGGCGGCGCTCGAACGGTTCACGGCCTGGACGGCGGAGTGCGGCCACCCCGTCTCGGTGCTGTTCACCCCCTGGGGGGAGGGGCTGGTCCGCTCGTGGTACCGCCGGGCGATGGTCGAGCTGAGCCGGCTCCCGCACGTCCGCAGGGTCGCCATCCAGACCAACCTCAGCTCCCGCACCGGCTGGCTCGCCGAGGCCGACCTGGACACGCTCGCCCTGTGGGCGACCTACCACCCCGACCAGGTCACCCACGAGCGCTTCCTCGGCAGGTGCCGCGAACTGCACGGACTCGGTGTCCGTTTCAGCGTCGGCGTCGTCGGCCTGCCCGAGCACCTGGAGGCGGCCCGGCGCCTGCGCGCCGACCTGCCCCCCGAGGCGTATCTGTGGGTGAACGCCGCCGAGGGACACCTCTACACCGACGAGGAGGCGGCCGGGTGGGCGGCGCTCGACCCGCTGTTCCACCACAGCAGGACCCCGCACCGCAGCGCCGGGCTGCCGTGCCGTACCGGGGAGAGCGTGATCTCCGTGGCGGGCGACGGCACCGTACGGCGCTGCCACTTCGTGCCCGAGGTCCTGGGCAACCTCTACGACGGCTCCTTCCGCGCGGCCCTGCGCCCCCGGGGCTGCCCGCTGGCGATGTGCGACTGCCACATCGGCTACGTCCACCTGGAGCCGACGGGACTCTACGACGTGTTCGCCGGGGGAGTCCTCGAACGCATCCCTCATGTCTCCTTGAGCGGCCGGTAGTCCCCCTCCGTCTGGCCGAACGTCCACGCGACCCCCTCGCGGGCGGTGCGGGTCCACGGCGGGACCCGCAGCCAGTAGGTGCGGAACGTGCCGTCGGGCTCGGCGGTCGAGTTGACCACCTCGACCATCGCCACCGCCTCGTCGTCGGGCAGGTCGATGCGCCACAGGACGCCGGTCTCGTCGCGGTGCGTCGGCGTCGCCCCCGACTCGGCGAGGTAGCGGTCGTAGCCGAAGTGCTCCAGCATCACCCGGCGCAACTCGGCGTTCTCCTCGGCGCGGATGCGCGCGGGGGTCAGGCCCGTCATGGAGGCGCCGAAGTCGGCGGGCACCGGCATGCCGTGCCAGGCGTGCAGGGCGAAGCCGTCGGGGAAGGAGAGCGCGGGCCCCTCCGCGCGGTGCGGACGGCCCGCGTCGTCGCGGTGCAGCTCGGCGGGGCGCTCACAGAGCAGCGCCACCCGCTCGAAGGGCCACCACCAGCCCGCGGACTCGGCGACCCGGACCAGGCCCTCGACCTCCGGCGCGCCCAGCGCGTCGAACAGCGACAGCCAGGGCGCGTCGTGCTGGCCGAGCACGGCGTCCAGCGTCGAGGCGCGCAGCAGCGCCCCGGCCTCCTCCGAGCCCGCGGACGCGGCGATGCCGCCGCGGATGCGGGTGACCAGGCGGTTCACCTCGTCCCACAACGCGCCCCCGGTCAGCGACCAGGCCAGCGGCCAGCCCTCGGCGCCGAGCCGGGCCAGGGCGTCGGCCCTGGCCCGCTCCCACGGCCGGGTACGGACCTGGTCGCGGACGCACCGGCCCGCGTCGAACTCCGCGGCCCTCTCTCCGGGATCGCCGCCGGGGCCGTCCTGCTCGCCGCCGCCCCTGTTGGCGGCGAGCTTCGCGGCGATCACGGCGCCCTCGGCGGGCGAGGCCGCCCAGATGATCCGCTCGGGCTCGGCCAGGCCGCCGAGCCGGTAGGCGAGCCGTACCCCCTCCTCGGCGCGGGCGCGGTCGGCGGGGCCCGTCCTGAGGGCCACCTCCTCCCAGCGGAGCGCGGCCACGCTCAACGTGTCGGAGAGTTCACTGGTCACGGTCATGTTCGGGTGCTCCTGGGACGTGCGGGGAATCGTTCAGTCGGCGACGACGCGGAAGGCGCCGGGGACGTACTCGCGCTGGCGCAGCACGCGGTACCACCCCTTGGGCAGGGAGATCGCGGCATGCTCCTCGTGAACCACCCGCCCGCCGGAGGGGAGGTTGAGGAAGGAGGGGTCGGCCGGACGCGCCCCGCGGACCAGGGTGCCCTGGCCGACCACGGCGTGGGCGTGCCCGGTGGCCTCGCCGAGGGCCAGCACCAGGCGGCCCCGCGCGTCACGCGGCACGGACGGCGAGGTGACGACGGAGGCGGGAACGGCCTCCTCCTCGACGGGCACGATCAGGATGTCTCCCTGGCGGTACATCTCACAACTCCTCGGATCGGGATGATCGAAAGTTAGCGGCCGCCACCGACAATCCCGGGCGGGATCATCGCCGCAGCCGGTGAGGGCACGCAGAACCGGCCGCCAAGGCGGATCGTGATTCGTCCCTCTAGCGTGTAATCCACGCCCTCCTCCTGGGACTACTGACCGTGGACCATCCCCAACAACGCTTCACCGAGCTCTACGACCGGCACTACCGGAACGTCCTCGGCTACGCGCTGCTGCGCGCCGACAGGCAGGCAGCGGAGGACGTGGTGAGCGAGACCTTTCTGATCACGTGGCGACGGCTGCGCGAGGTCCCCGACCCGGCGCTGCCGTGGCTGCTCGGCGTGGCCCGCAACCTCCTGCGCAAGCAGCAGGACTCCGGGCTGCGCGGGCGGGCCCTCGCCGCGCGGCTGGCGGATCTCGCCCCCGCGCCCGAGGACGACGTCGCCGAACGTGTCGCCCGGCGGGAGGCCGCCCTCGCGGCCCTCGCCGAACTCGGCGAAAACGACGTCGAGGCCCTGGTTCTGGCGAGTTGGTACGGGCTGACCCCCGCCGAGGCCGCCCGCGTCGCGGGCTGCACCGCCAGGACCTTCAACGTCCGCCTGCACCGCGCTCGCCGCCGCCTGGCGGAGGCGCTCGACCATGACGCACTCACCCTGGAGGAACGACGATGACCCCCGACGACTTCATGCTCGGCCTGCGGCCCGACGCCGTGACCGAGGAGAGCCACCGGCTCAGGCGCGAGCGCGACCTGTCGGCCGCCTTCGCCTCCTCCGGGCGGCCACGCTCGTTGCCGCCCGCGCGGCTGCTCAAGATCGCGCTCGGGCTCGCGGCGGCGGCCGCGGTCGGCGTGCCGTACGTGATCGGCAGCGCCCCCGCCGCGGCGCCCCCGACGGCGGCGAGGAACGTCGTCCCGACCGGGCACGGCACGGTCGCCGCCCCCGTCGAGACGGTGGACGCGCGCTCGTTCCTGCTCGCCGGCGCCGAGACCGTGGCCCGAACCCCGGAGCGCAAGGCCCGCTACTGGTTCTCCAGCACCCGCACCTTCGACCCGGTCAAGGGGGGAGGCGTCCTCGCGGTCACCGCCGAGGCCTGGAGCGCCCCGACCGGCGGCCGTCTCGTGACCGGCAAGGACGCCGCCTACGTCCCGGCCCGCCCCGGCGCGCCGCTCCCCGAGGAGAAGTCCGTCGACCACGGGCCCATGGTCCTCAAGACCGCGATCGGCGGCACGCTCGTCTCCGACGAGGACGTGGCCGATCTGCCCGGCGAGGAGAAGGCGCTCGACGCGTGGCTGCGCGAGGCCTACCGCGGCGCGGGCAAGGGCCTGCCCGCCGAGGCGGCGAAGGAGGAGCGGGCGCGGTCCTATCCCGCCTTCGTGCTCGGCGCGGCCCGCTACCTGCTCGACTCCCCGGCGACCCCCGCGACCCGCGCCGCGGTCCTGCGGGTTCTCGCGGCCCAGCCGGGCCTGGCCATGAAGGAGGGCGTCACCGACCCGGCCGGGCGGACCGGCGTGGAGATCGGGCTGACGGGCGGCGACACCCGGCTCGTCATCGACCGGACCGGGGCCAGGCTGCTGTCCTTCGCCTACACCGGGCCGGACAGGGCGGAGAGGCGTGTGGGCGCCTCGGTGCGCTCGGCCGAGGTGAGCGGACGCGAGGTCGCGGTCCTCTCCTCCGGCTGGGTGGACTCCCTGGGCGCCCGTCCCTAGTCCGATCGGAGGCCCCGTCTCCCGGCGCGGGGGCCGTCGCCGGTCGTGGTCCTGACGGCCGGGCTCGGTCGCCGCGTCAGGGCGTGAGGGCGTCCAGCGCGCGCAGGACGAAGTCGCAGACGACGGCCTCGGCGTCCTCGGCCGTGGTCTCCCCGCTGAGCAGCGGCACCCGCTCCGAGCCGATGACGGCGAGGATGAAGCGGGCGGCGGAGGCCACGTCCGAGGTGCGGAAGGCCCCCGAGGCGACCCCGCCCTCGATGATGCCGGTCAGGATGCGCTGCATCGGCTCGACGTGGTCGGCCAGGCGCTGGTAGGCGTCGGGGCCGAGCGCGGCCGACAGGTCGGCGGGGCCGGGGTGGGGGTGGGCGAGCAGCCCGGCCAGCTGCAGGCGGACGAACACCCGCAGGCGTTCCGCGGGGGAGGCGTCCGGCGGCAGCTCCCGCTCGTAGCCGTCGATGAAGTAGCCCGTCACCCGCTCGGTGAAGGCCAGCAGCAGGGTCGCCTTGTCGGGGAAGTAGTTGTACAGGACGGTGCGGGTGATTCCCGCCTCACCCGCCACTTCCGTCATCGAGATGGCGTCGATGCCCTGGTTCCTGGACAGACGGGAGACCGCCTGCAGAATCCGGTCCCGCGTCTGGGCGCGGTGCTCGCCGATCGTCGCGGCCGAAATGCGAGGCATGCCCCCATCGTCGCACAGGCCGGGGCGGTTCTCAGGCGGGTTGCCCGGCCGGGACCAGCCTGCCGAGGTCGGCCAGCACCTCGGTGTTGAGCCGGTAGGCGAGCCTGGTCTCCTCGATGATCAGCGCCTTCTCCGCCTCGTCGGCCGGAAGCGCGTCGAGCCGGGCGCGGTAGTCGTTCTTGAACCGGGGCAGGCTGCCGATCCCGTCGAAGCGGTAGAAGTCGACGCCGCCGTCCGTCTGGTAGCCGTAGATCTTCTGCAGCTCCATCCGGATGAACTGGCCGCCGGACAGGTCGCCCATGTAGCGGGTGTAGTGGTGGGCGACGTAGCCGCCCGGCCAGGAGGCGGTCCGCTCGATCCTGGCCACCAGCTCCTCGGTCGGCTCCGAGGGCTCGATCCTGGACCTCCAGCCGGAGCCGTAGATCGTCTCCAGGTCACGGACCAGCGCCTCCTCCCGGTAGAGCTCGGGAAAGACGAAGGGACCCGCGACCGGGTCGCCGGCGAGTGAGCGGGAGACGCCGTCGAGGGCGACGTAGGCGAAGTAGTGCTGGGCGACCATCTCGCCGTAGGCCTCCGCGCTGAGCCGTCCCGCCATGAGGGCCTTGAGGTAGCCCTCGCCCTCCGCGGACTCGTGGTCGCTCCAGGTGGCGTTCCTGAGCGCTTCGGAGAAAGACGGCTCACTCATGATCACTCCGCAATGAAGGGGTCTTATATGACACAGTGTCACAAAGCCCGCCGTTCCCCGTCAACCCGATGATGACACCATGTCATAAAAAATCACCTCTTATTGGGTCGGGCGGCCAGTGCCAGGCAGAGGGCGGCGAACACCGGGAGCCAGGCCGGGCGGAACAGCACCCAGGAGGGCCCGCCCACCGGACCGAGCAGCCCGGGAACCTCCCCAGGGCCGAGCCGCAGCGTGGCCAGGACCGCCACGGTCGGCACGGCCTGGTGCCACAGGAAGACCGCCATGGCGCCCAGGTTGACCGTCACGACCACCGCCCGGAGCCGGGGCCGCCGCCCGCCCACACCCGCACGCCGCCCAGTTCGGCGGCCGAGGACCGGTCGCCGTGCGGGGCCGGGACGAGCAGGTGGCCGAGGGCTGCGGCGACGGCGAGAACGGACGTGCGGTGTGGCATGCGGGCCTCCTGACCGGTTGGGAACCGGCAAGAGGCTAAAAATCATGGTTTGTCGCTTACATCGCCCTGGAGAGGTCCCCTCACGGGGTTCACTCGCCCGGCCTGACCAGACCCGTCTCGTAGGCGTACACGATCGCCTGGGCCCGGTCGCGCAGGTCCAGCTTGGCCAGGATGCGTCCCAGGTGCGTCTTGACCGTCTGCTCGGACAGCACGAGCTCGGCGGCGATCTCCTGGTTGGAACGGCCCTGGGCGACGAGGACGAGCACCTCGGTCTCGCGTTCGGTGATGCCGTCCGGCCTGATCCGGGGACGGCGCGGGCCGACCCGGGCGAACTCCGCGATCAGCCGTCTGGTCACCGAGGGGGCCAGCAGCGCCTCACCGGAGGCGACCACCCTGACCGCCTCGGCCAGCTGCCGCGCGGAGGCGTCCTTGAGCAGGAACCCGCTGGCCCCGGCGCGCAGCGCCTCGTAGACGTAGTCGTCGAGGTCGAAGGTGGTCAGGATCAGCACCTTCGGCGGGTCCGCCGCGGCCATGATCTCCCTGGTCGCGGCCAGGCCGTCCATGACCGGCATCCGTACGTCCATCAGCACCACGTCGGGACGCAGCCGCGTGGCCTCCGTCACGGCCTCACGGCCGTCGGCAGCCTCGCCGACGACCTCGATGTCCGGCTGTGAGCCGAGGAACACGGTGAAACCGGTCCTGACCATGCCCTGGTCGTCGGCGATGAGCACCCGGATCGTCATGTCTCCTCCACGACCGGCAGTATGGCGGTGATCGCGAATCCTGTCCCGACCGGTCCGGCCCACAGCCTCCCGCCGAGCATGGCGGCCCGCTCCCGCATCCCGACCAGGCCGTGCCCGGGACCCTCCGCGCGCTGCGCCGTACCGGGGGAGGGGCGTCCTGCGTCGTTGGTCACGTTGATGTTCAGCGCGCCGCCGGAACGGGAGATCCGCACCGAGACGTCCGAGCCGGGCGCGTGCCGCATGGCGTTGCTCAGCGCCTCCTGGGTGATCCGGTAGGCCGACAGGCTCACCGCCTCGGGCAGCCCGGTCAGGTCGCCGCTGAGGGAGAGCGCCACGGTGAGACCGGCCGAGCGCGCGTTGCCGACCAGCTCGTCGAGGCGGCCGAGTCCTGGCTGAGGGGCGGTGTCCACCCGTCCCTCGGCGTCCCTGAGCACCCCGATCACCCGGCGCATCTCGGTCATGGCGGACAGCGAGAGCACACGGATCTCCTGCAGCCCCTCCTCAAGGCGCCCGACGTCCCCGGCCGCCTGGAGGGGTACGGCCTCGGCCTGGATGGCGATCACCGACATGTGGTGGGCGACGACGTCGTGCAGCTCCCTGGCGATCCTGGCCCGTTCCTCCAGCGCGGCCTGCGCGGCCAGGGCTCGCTCGCTGCGCTGCTCCTCCTCGGCCAGGCGCCTGGAGGCCAGCCGTCTGGTCCGGACGTTGTAGCCGAGGAGCGCGGTGACGGCCAGCAGGACCGCGGCGGGCAGCGCATCGTTGACGCCGGGGCCGTGGACGACCAGGACGAGCACCGAGACGGCCCACACGCCCAGGGTGGTCCTGCGCTCGCAGCGGACCGCGACGGAGTAGACGACGAGCAGGTGGAGCATCGCCTCGGGGGCCTGCACGGGTCGGCCGCCGTCCTCGAAGGAGGGCATGACGATCACGCTCGCCAGGGCGATCCGCCAGGCGGCCAGCGGCCAGCGCTCGCGCAGCAGCACCGGGACGCAGGAGGTGATGGCGGCCAGGTAGAGCCACCACTCGGGGTAGAGGGGGCGCAGGAGGGCCCGGTCTTCCGGGGAGCCCACCGTGCCCATGGTCATGTCGTTGGAGTGGACGAGCCGGGACAGGACGCCGCTGTAGACGATCCAGAAGGCCACCACGTTGGCCACCGTCACCAGGTCGACGGCGCGGAACGGCAGCAGCCGCAGGGCCTCGGGCAGCCGGAACCGCAGCCGGGGGGAGCGGGGAAAGGGCGGATCGGCCTGTCCCCTGACCAGCGCCAGGGCCGGCGGCCGCAGGAGCCGTTCCAGACCGGCGGGCAGATTCACCCGGCCAGCCTAGACAACGGGGGCGCGCACGGCGTCACCCTCGGGAGTGATCCACACCGTCACCTCCCAGGGGTACGGCGGTACCGGTGAGCCGTCGTCCCCGGGCCGGCGGGACCGGCGGGCAGGGCGCGCGGGGCACAGCAGGGGGAGCAGCGGGGGGAGGAGGTACGGCCCGGCGAATTACACGATTACGATCGCTCACAGCGAACACGCTCAACTCCGGGAACAATCACGGGCTCCCATTAATTGAGTCGGTATAACTCAACCTTTGGAGCGCAGATGAGTGAGAGCCTGATCCTCCCGGTCCTGCCCCTCGACGACGAGGTCGTGCTGCCGGGCATGGTCGTCCCGCTTGACCTTTCGGAGGGCGAGGTCCGGGCGGCGATCGACGCCGCTCGGGCACTCGCTGACAACAAGCCCGAGGTGCTGCTCGTTCCCCGGATCGACGGCAAGTACGGTGCCGTGGGCGTCAGGGCCGTCGTCGAGCAGGTCGGCAGACTGCCCGGCGGTGAGCCCGCCGCCGTGGTCCGCGGTGTCGGCCGGGTCCGCGTCGGCTCCGGCACCACGGGCCCTGGCGCGGCCCTGTGGGTGCAGGCGAGCGTGATGGACGTCCCCGAGGCGGGGGAGCGCGCCGAGGAGCTGGCCAGGGAGTACAAGGCGCTGACCACGACCATCCTGCAGAAGCGGGGCGCCTGGCAGGTCGTCGACGCGGTCAACAAGATGGACGATCCGTCGCTGCTGGCCGACAACTCCGGCTACGCCCCCTGGCTGACCACCCAGCGCAAGGTCGAGATCCTGCAGACCGCCGACCCCGCCGACCGGCTCGAACGGCTGGTCGAGTGGGCCCGTGAGCACCTCGCCGAGCTCGACGTGGCCGAGACGATCCGCAAGGACGTCCAGGAGGGCATGGAGAAGCAGCAGCGCGAGTTCCTGCTCCGCCAGCAACTGGCCGCGGTCCGCAAGGAGCTGGCCGAGCTCAACGGCTCCTCCCCGGAGACCGAGGAGGAGGACTACCGGGCCCGCGTCGAGGCGGCCGACCTGCCGGAGAAGGTGCGCGAGGCCGCGCTCAAGGAGGTCGACAAGCTGGAGCGGACCTCCGACCAGTCTCCCGAGGTCGGCTGGATCCGCACCTGGCTGGACACCGTCCTCGACATCCCGTGGAACGAGCGGACCGAGGACTCCTACGACATCGCCGCGGCCCGCGCCGTCCTCGACGCCGACCACACCGGCCTCGACGACGTCAAGGACCGCATCATCGAGTACCTCGCGGTGCGCGGCCGCAGGGCCGAGAAGGGCCTGGGCGTGGTCGGCGGGCGCCGCAGCGGCGCGGTGCTCGCGCTGGCCGGGCCTCCCGGAGTCGGCAAGACCTCCCTGGGCGAGTCCGTGGCCAGGGCGATGGGCCGCAAGTTCGTCCGTGTCGCCCTCGGCGGCGTCCGCGACGAGGCCGAGATCCGCGGCCACCGGCGCACCTACGTCGGCGCCCAGTCGGGCCGGATCGTGCGCGCGATCCGCGAGGCGGGCTCGATGAACCCGGTCGTGCTGCTCGACGAGGTGGACAAGGTCGGCTCCGACTACCGGGGCGACCCGACCGCGGCCCTGCTCGAGGTGCTCGACCCGGCGCAGAACCACACCTTCCGCGACCACTACCTGGAGGTCGAGCTCGACCTGAGCGACGTGCTCTTCCTGGCCACGGCCAACGTCCTCGAAGCCGTCCCCGGGCCGCTGCTCGACCGGATGGAGGTCGTGACGCTCGACGGCTACACCGAGGACGAGAAGGTCGCGATCGCCCGTGACCACCTGCTGCCGCGCCAGCTCGACAAGGCGGGCCTCACCGCCGAGGACGTCACCCTCGGCGAGGACGCCCTGCGCGCCCTCGCGGGCGAGTACACCCGCGAGGCGGGCGTGCGCTCCCTGGAGCGCTCGATCGCCAGGGTCCTGCGCAAGGTGACCGCGAACGTCGCCCTCGGCGAGGCCGAGCTGCCGGTGACGGTGGAGGACCTGGTCCCCTACCTCGGCCGCCCGCGCCACGTGCCGGAGTCGTCGCTTCCCGAGTCCAGCCGGCGTACGGCGGTGCCCGGCGTGGCCACCGGCCTGGCGGTCACCGGGGCGGGCGGGGACGTGCTGTACGTCGAGGCGTCACTGGCCGACCCGGAGACCGGTGACACCGGGCTGACCCTGACCGGCCAGCTCGGCGACGTCATGAAGGAGTCGGCCAGGATCGCGCTGTCCTACCTGCGCTCGCGGGGCGCGGAGCTCGAACTGCCGGTGACGGCGCTGAAGGACCGTTCGGTGCACATCCACTTCCCCGCAGGGGCGGTGCCCAAGGACGGCCCCTCCGCCGGCGTCACCCTGACCACCGCGCTGGCCTCGCTGCTGTCCGGCCGTACGGTCAGGAACGACGTGGCCATGACCGGTGAGATCTCCCTGACCGGCAGGGTGCTCCCGATCGGCGGGGTCAAGCAGAAGCTGCTGGCCGCCCACCGGGCGGGCATCACCACGGTGCTGATCCCGGCCCGCAACGAGCCCGACCTGGACGACGTCCCCCAGGCGGTCCGCGACGAGCTCACCGTCCACACGGTCAGCGACGTGCGGGAGGTGCTGGAGATCGCGCTCACCCCGGCCAAGGTCGCGGAGAAGGCCGTGGCCTGACCTGGGCGATCCCTCGCACGGCCCGTCCCTCCTCACCGGAGGGGCGGGCCGTTCGCCGTGTCCGGACGGCGAATTCCCCTATGGGGGTGATAGGGATCACATGAAATACCGGGAATCCGGGTAGGCCGACCCCGTGTTGAGGCAGACGTGAACGTGGCGAACCAGGCAGACGCGACCCCGCAGGGCCGGGCCGTCTCCCTCGGCGAGCACATGTGCGGGATGCCCCACATGTGTGTTCCGAGCTGTATGCGCTTCAAGCACTAGCTTCGCCCGCCCGTCCTCACGAAGGCCCGAGACCATGACCTGCCCCGCGGACCATCTCGTCCTGCGCCGCCTGTGCCACCTGCCCTTCGACCCCGGCACGCGCTAGCTCCCTCCCCGCCGTGGAACCCGTCGTAGAACCTTTCGAGGACCCGTTCATGTTGGGGAACAGCTGTGATTGATGTGTCAGGCCTGCGCAAGGTCTACCGCGACCGGGGCCGTGAGGTGACCGCCGTGGAGCGCGTCGACCTCCACGTCCGCGAGGGCGAGATCTTCGGCGTGCTCGGCCAGAGCGGTGCGGGCAAGAGCACCCTGCTGCGCTGCGTCAACCTCCTCGAACGCCCGACCGAGGGCACCGTGACCGTGGCGGGGCAGGAGCTGACCGCGCTCGGGGAGGCCCGGCTGCGCCGGGCCAGGCAGCGGATCGGCATGGTCCACCAGCACTTCGCCCTGCTGTCCTCCCGCACGGTCGCGGGCAACGTGGCCTTCCCGCTTGAGGTCATGGGCACCGGCAGGGCCGAACGAGCCAGGCGGGTGACCGAACTGCTCGAACTGGTCGGGCTCGCGGACAAGGCGAAGGCCCATCCCGCCCAGCTCTCCGGCGGCCAGAAACAGCGCGTCGGGATCGCCAGGGCACTGGCGGGCAACCCCGCCGTGCTGCTGTCCGACGAGGCGACCTCCGCGCTCGACCCGGGCACGACCCAGTCGATCCTGGCCCTGCTCAAGAGCCTCAACCGGGAACTCGGCCTGACGATCCTGCTGATCACCCACGAGATGAACGTCGTCAAGACGATCTGCGACTCGGCCGCCATCATGCGCCACGGCAGGATCGAGGAGTCGGGGACCATCCCCGAACTGCTGGCCACGCCGGGGTCCCGGCTCGCCGCCGAACTGTTCCCCCTGCCCCCCGCGGAGCCGGGCGACGTCACGATCACCTTCACCGGGCAGGCCGACGAGCCCGTGGTCTCCCAGGTGGCGCGCACGTTCGACGTGGACGTCAACATCCTCGGCGGAGCGCTGGAGCAGGTCGCCGGGCTGTCCACGGGGCGCCTGCGCCTGCGCCTGGGCGGCGCCCAGCGCGCCGAGGCCCTGGCCTACCTGACCGGTCGCGGCCTGCTGGTCGAGGAGAGCCCGGTGAACGCGCCCGTAACGCTGGAGGAGAAGGCATGACCTGGGACGAGATGGCCCCCCTGCTGTGGGAGAACACCTGGCAGACCGTCCAGATGGTCCTGTGGTCGACCCTGTTCACCGCGCTGCTCGGCCTGCCGCTCGGTGTCGCCCTCGTCGTCACCGACCGAGGCGGGCTGTTGCCCTCCTGGCCGCTGAACCGCGTGCTCGCGCTGGTCGTCAACGTCGGGCGCTCACTACCGTTCATCATCCTGATGATCGCGGTGATCCCGCTGACCCGGATGATCGTGGGCACGACCATCGGCACCGCCGCGACCGTCGTCCCCCTCACCCTGGGCGCGGCGCCGTTCTTCGCCAGGCTGGTGGAGACCTCGCTGCGTGAGGTGGGCTCCGACAAGGTGCAGGCGGCCCACGCGATGGGCGCCAGCCGTACGACGATCATCGGCAAGGTCCTGCTTCCCGAGGCGATGCCGGGCCTGGTCGCGGGGCTCACGGTGACCGTGGTCGCATTGATCTCCTACTCGGCGATGGCCGGGGCGATCGGCGGCGGCGGGCTCGGCGACCTGGCGATCCGCTACGGCTACCAGCGTTTCGAGACCACCCTCATGGTGATCACCGTCGTGGTGCTGGTCGTCATCGTCCAGCTCGTGCAGACCCTGGGCGACACCGTCGCCCGCCGCCTGCAACGCGGCTGATCCCTCCCACTCCCCCCGGGACCCCGTCACAAGCGGGAGCCCTGGTTTTCCACACCCAAAAGGAGCGCACAATGCGTAAATTCCTAGGAATCGCCTCCGCCGTCACGGCCCTGGTCGTCTCGCTGGCGGCCTGCGGCTCCTCCGGGCCCGCCGCGGACGCCGGAGCCGCCGGGGCCAAGGATCCGTCCAGTCCCGCGGCCGAGGTGCTCAAGGTCGGCGCCAGCCCCGTCCCGCACGCGCAGATCCTGAAGTTCGTCAAGGACAAGCTCGCCGCCAAGGAGGGCCTGAACCTGGAGATCGTCGAGTTCACCGACTACGTCCAGCCGAACGTGCAGCTCAGCGAGGGGCGGCTCGGCGCCAACTTCTTCCAGCACAAGCCCTACCTGGACGACTTCAACGCCTCCAAGGGCACCAAGCTGGTCTTCCTGCAGCCGGTCCACCTGGAGCCGCTCGGCCTCTACTCCAAGAAGATCACCAAGCTCGGCGACCTGCCGCAGAACGGGACCGTGGCCGTGCCCAACGACGCGACCAACCTCGGCCGGGCGCTGAAGCTGCTCGCCGACAACGGCGTGATCACCCTCAAGGAGGGGGCGGGCACCGCCGCGACGGAGCGCGACGTCACCGGCAACCCCAAGAGCCTGAAGTTCCAGCCGCTTGAGGCCGCGCAGCTGCCCCGCTCCCTTGAGGACGTGGACGCCGCCGTCATCAACGGCAACTACGCCCTTGAGGCGGGCCTCAACCCCGCGCAGAACGCGCTGGTGCTGGAGAAGGCCCAGGACAACCCCTACGTCAACGGCCTGGTGGTCGCCGAGGGACACGAGCACGACCCGCAGGTGGTCAAGCTCGCCAAGCTGCTGGCCGGTCCCGAGGTGAAGCAGTTCATCGAGCAGACCTACAAGGGGGCGGTCATCCCCGCGAACTGACCCGGGTGACGGCGGGAGCCCACGGGCTCCCGCCTGGGTATGGACCCCGGTAGGGACGAGACTGCAGCGGGGGACGCCATGACCACATACACCCTGTCGATCGTCGAGGGGGACGCCGGGGAGAAGGGGGAGGACATCTTCTCGCCGGACTCCCCGGTCACCTTCGACGACCTGGGGATCGGCATCCTGATGTGGCTGACCGAGCACGGGTACGAGGAGCCGGGAAGGAAGGTCGTGGTGACCCCGGCCGGTGAGGTGCCGCTCGGCGCGCTCGCCTCCCGGGACGTCGACCTCTGAAGCCCTCGAAGTCCCGGTGACCTCTGCGGCCCTGTGAGCTCACGGTCGCGACGCCGTACGGCACGGCGCGGGCGATCGGCGGGACACGGTTCCGGATCGCTCTGCCGGGGCAGGTGACGGGTCCGAGGTGCCGGACGTCTACCCGGAGGGATCTCGACATGACGCAATCCCAGCCTCCTGCCTGCAGGACATGCGGCGCGCTGGTGGAACACCCGGGCCGCCACCGTGAGTGGCACGAGGTCCTCGAACGTCTCGTGCCCGGCCTGGGCGCCGAGCTGGACAGGGCGCACGGACCGGGAAGGACCGGCGAGGGCTTCACCTTCTGACCGCCCCCGGCGGCTGTCTCTTTTGTGCATCTATCGCCGGTATTCCGGGGCATTCTCCGGCGAAATGTCAGAGGTACGCCGTATGGTGCGCACGTGCATCCTCCGCAGCAGCCGTATCCACAGGACGGGCCCCAGCCGTATCCGCAGGGTGGGCCCCAGCAGTGGCCGCCGGCGCCGCCCCAACCGCCGTACCAGCCGCAGCAGGGTCCCTACCAGCAGGGGCCGCAGCAGGGCTCACCGTACGGCCAGCAGCCGACGACGCCGTACCCCCAGCAGGGGCCGCCCCAGGGCTGGCAGCAACCTCCTCCCATGGGGCCTCCTCCCGGCTGGCAGCCGGGCCCGCCCCCGCCGCCCTCGGGGGGCGGCGGCAAGGGGGTCGTGATCGCCGTGGTCGCCGTGGTGGCGGTCCTGATCGTCGCGGCCGGTGGCGCGGTCTACCTCTTCAACCGCAACAGCGGCTCCTCGGTCGCGCTGGTCACGAACGCCCCCGAGACCCCCCGGCCGACCGAGTCGTCCCTGTCCACGGACGAGCCGTCCCCCGACTCCACGGACGAGTCCTCCTCCGACGACCCCGACGAGGACGAGCCGACCCCGACCGCCTCCTCCTCCTTCTCCTTCTCCCAGGACGAGAAGGAGGACCTGTTCCTGAAGACCGTGCGGCAGCGCAAGGAGCTGAGCGGCGTCGCCTCCAGCAGGCTGGTGCAGCTCGGCAAGGACGTCTGCGGCGCGCTCGACACCGGCAAGAACCTCATCCAGGTCACCCTGAGCAGCCCGGTCACCGACGAGTTCGGCGCCGAGACGTCCGGCTACATCGCGGGCGCGGCCGTCGTCCTGCTGTGCCCCGAGCACCGGGCCAAACTCCCGAAGTAACACGACGACCGTCCGCCAGCGCCTCGGCCGTCCGGAGACCGGTACGGCGAACGGCGAGGCGGTGCGGACATGACGCCGGGCACCGATCGCGGTGCCCGGCGTCGCGTTTGCGGCCCGTCCGGGCCATTTCGTGACCAGGGCCTCTCCGGGCGGCCTTTTCGCAGGGGAAAGGCGTGACCGGATCGCGCATCGACACCCATTGCATAGGAAAGTTTCCTATTCAATACTGTGATCAACGCAGCGTGTCCCCGTCGCGCGGAACCTCCCTCGTCCGGCGATGTGTTCCCCCATGCTTCGCCGGCTCCTCCCCGTTCCGCCCGGCTTTCCCGGACTCTGGAGGTCCTCATGCCCCGCCGTTTCGTCGCGCTCGCCACCGCCGCGCTCGCCTGCTTCGGTGCGCTCGCCGTCTCCGCCACCCCCGCCCAGGCGGCGGTCCTCGAAGTCGTCTACAGCCCGCTCTCGCTCGGGGAGTACTGCGCGGCCCAGGTCAACCCCTACTCCACCATCGGCTTCTACAACGGCGGTCTTGGCTGCCACCGCTGGAACAACACCGGCGGCACGACCTACACGGGGAGCGGGAGCGCCTCCGCCGCGTGCGCCCACTTCCACCCCACCTACGTCTCCGCCGGTTACGCCCAGGGCGGCAGCCAGGCGCTGATCTGCAGGTACACGGTCTGACCCGCCCTCCCTCCGGCGTCCCCGCCCGGCCGTGCCACGGCGACGCCGGAGGGATCCGTTCCTCCCGCCCACGGCGCTACCTGTTTGGGAACCGTCGTTCCGGCTGATGGCCGGGGCGGTCGGAGTGGCGCGTTGGTGAGTCCCGGCAAGGCCGGCGGGCCTTCGGGAGATCTCCGCTGGAGCCGCCGCCAATTCTCCACGTCGTTGAGCGTCTCCCGGGCCATCGACAGGAGGGCGCGGGAAAGGGCCGGCCGTTTCCGCCGGTCTTCGTCAATGCGATTGGGCGTCCGTAAAGGGCTCCGGGCCCGCGGCGTTCACGGATTCGTCATTCCTGGGACTTCTCCTGTTCGGTCGCCTGGATTTTCGTTCTCGTCCGAGCGGGCCACGAGCGGCACCTGGGCGCCCAGGCCACAGGGACGGCGTCGTTTTCTTTCTCCCAAATACGCGAACCCGGTGAATTCATGGCCAAATAGAAGGGGAAGTGTCGATGGCATGATTTCGGGAGGCGAATTCTGGTGCCGGATTACCCGCCGAAAATCATCGAGATCGTCGATGAGACCGGCCTGGGTGAGATCGTTGACTGTTTCCGTCAGTCGGTCCTGGCGGAAGCGGGAATTGTCGTCGTTCTCACGCTCCTCGGAGCACCGGGGATTCTGATCGGTGACGATGTCGGCAGGGCGATGGGTGCCGTGGCCCTCGGGCTGGCCCTGCTCTGCGTCCCGCCCCTCTGGCTGAAGGCCCGCAGGCGGTTGTACCTGTGCTCCAACGGGCTGCTGCTCACGACGGGGGACGCCGTCCTGAAGCGTCTGATCGCCTGGGAGGACGTGGCCTACGTACGAAAGTGGACGACCCGGGTCTACCAACGCGGCGGTTCCCAGGACGTCGAGCGGTGCATCCTGATGCTGAAGAACGGCGGGAAGCTGAACCTGGCCAGACCCCCCTACGCCCGGGACGAGGAGCTCACGGCGGCCATCGAGCACTACATGTCGGAGATCAGCTATCCGCGCAGAGCGATGGAAATCGCCGAAACAGGCAGCTCCACCTTCGGTCCGATCACTGTCACCGCCGAGGGCGTGCGTGACGGCGACCGGCTCGTACGCTGGTCGGAGATCACCGGCCTCGAACGTGCACGAGTGCGATTACGTATTTGGACCGGCTTCGGCAGACCGGCCATTTCCCGTCAGGTCAGGACGATCCCCGATGTGGCGGTGCTGGTGGCTCTCGTGGCGGAGGGTGTGGAACGGCATCGACTCCACCGGCAGGAGCCTTCGGCGGACGTCTAGGACGGCGGACGCCTCGCGCGGGCACCGGCTTCCTGGGCGCGTTCGCAGGAGCCCGCCGGCGGTTTCCGGCCCGCCCCGGAGCCCTCACCCGGGGCGGGCCGATGCGATTCGTCCGGGGCGCGGCAGGGCCGGGCTCGATCACGTTCCGGCCGCCGGGAGCCTTCCTGGCGGCCGGAAGGACAACAAAAGGGGTCAAGCCTGGGGCGGCCTGTCATTCGGCCGGTCCCCTGTACGGGCCCGGTCCGGATGTTTTTTTCCATGATCCTTCCTCCGGCCGACCGCCTCTGAGCACGGCGGATAAAGGGGGCGTGAGAGAAGGGAAGGGGCTCCGATCATCCTCTTAAGCTGCGCTTACGTCCCACCCACCTATGCGCCGGGCATCGTATCACCTGGTCGTCCTCCACCAGTGCGCGGAAAAGTTAAGCGGTCTTTCCGTGCGAATTTGGTGCCAAAAAGGTGCGGCCCCCACATGCAGGTGATGCTGCACGTGAGGGCCGCATGAGGCGCCCGCAGGGTCTCCCCTCCAGAAGAGCCTCGGGCGCCCGGCCCGGTTCCTGGCAAGCGACGACAGGAGCCGGGGGCCTGAGTCAGTCGGGCGCGGGCTCGTGTCCCCCGTCCGGCGACGTCGAACATGAGGCCACGGCGCGGGCGCTCACCCACAGCCGCCCCAGCGCCGAAGACGAGGACACGATCCGCCTTCCGCAGTGCTTACATTTCCGGACGCCTGGGACCTGCGAGAGGTCGTCGGGGACACGAACTTTGTACGCGCGCCACGGGTCGTACGGCCCCAGGAGAAGCCGCAACCTTTCCTGGTCGTCGGCCCGGCTCACCGGGGCTCACCCGACGGCGCAGACTCCTGACGGGGAACGGGCAGGGCCCAGATGGTCACGATCCCGGACCACGACGCGTGGATGGCCGGCCACCTCAGGTCGGTCGGAGCCGGGGGCTCGGGGAGGTCGCGGGTACGGCGTCGACGGCCGTGGAATTTCTGGGGGTGCTGGAGGTCATCGCCCATGACCTGGGACGCTACGGCCGGGAGGCGTCTGGTCTGAAGGACGTTGACTTAAATTGACAGCCTCGCCCGCGCAACCTCCACCAGGGCCCGGGCCTCCGCCCCGTACACCGCTGCCGCCTGCATCGCCGCGAACGCGTGCGCGTATACGGCGACCTCCGCAGGCTGCGTGACCGTCAACTGAGCGCTCGTCGTCTCCACCCGCACCAGCTCGTTGTCGAAGACCACGAACCCTTCGCCCGGCCCGATCAGCCGCGGCCCGGCCGCAGGGATGATGCCGAGACTGACCCGCTGCATGCCCATGACGTCCAGCAGACGGTCCAACTGGCCGGCCATCACCTTGTCGTCGCCGAACCGTGTGAGGAGCACCTGCTCCTCCAGGACCACGAGAAACCGGCGCCCCCCGAAGTACAGCACCCGTTGCCGGTCCATCCGTGCCGTGACCGCCGCCATGACGTCGTCAGGCAGGTCCCGGAACCGTTGCCGGGACCGGAGAACCGCCTCCGCGTACTCGGCCGTCTGCAGCAGCGCGGGCGGTACGCCCGGTTGGTAGATCCGCAGCAGGGCCGCCCGCTCATACAGCGACGCGCTCGCCTCCTGACGGCGCCGGAGGCCCGTGCGAAGCTGCCGCCGCCACTCGACGTAGGCGGAGTCGATGCCGCGCACCGTGGCGATCAGGTCAGCCAGCTGATCCTCAGCACCACAGTGCAGGGCCCAGGCACGCAGGTCCTTCTCGGACGGCCCGCGCTTGCCGAGCTCCAGCTGCGTAATTTTGGACGGGTGCCACCCGGCCAATGCAGCAAGCGCCCGCCCCGAGAGTTGCGCGTCCTTGCGGATCTCCCGGAGGCGGGCGCCGAGTGCTTGCCGGGCCTGCTCAGCCTGCTTGGACATCAGGGTCAGGCGGTGACCGGCTTGTAGTCGGCGTGCGGGATCCCCAGAGGCCACAACAGGTCCCGCACCCGCACGCAGTCAGCGACGACGGTCGGGTCCTCGACGAGCTCCATCCCAGCCGCGCGGCCTTCAGCGTCGACCAGGTTGACCACGACGGAGGTCTCGTCGAGGAGCCACCAGTCGCGCCCCTCCACGGGCAGAGCGAGGTCAGTCGGGAACTGGGGGCGGGGAAGCCACCGGATGTCCTCGCCGAACTCCACGTTGAAGGCGGTTCCCTCGTGCTCCCACCGGATGTAGTCGGTGTGCGGCTCGGTGACCACCCTCACGCGCCGGACGGTGCGGCCCGTGCTGGTGATGCCCTGCACGAGAGCCCCCCACCCGCTCCGGCGGGCCGTGATCTCCTCGTCCGTCTCCGGGATCCCGGCCAACCACCGAGTGAAGGGGCCCGACTCAGCGGGGACGCCGTAGACGTCGCGCAGCTCCAGGTGGAACGCGCCGTGCTTCACGTTGGCGAACCGGGCCCGCCACTCGTCACGCTCCAGCTGCACCGGCGTACTCCTCCCGAACCGCGTCGCGCAGCCCCAGGGCCACTTCGATGACGGTCTCGAACTCCGCGACTGGCTGCAGGGAGAGACGCGCTTCGGGGTCCGTCACCTGGCGTCCACGGATCAGGTAGGTGTCCTGGCTGGTGCGGACGATCTCGACGGGCTGGCCGTCGCTGGGGGAGTCGAGCTGGCCGCTGTTGGCCATGCGGGTCATCAGGCGGCACGGCACTTCCACGACAGCCGGGTTCGAGGTCTGCCACCCCTGCACGAGGTAGGTGCCGGCGTCGGTGTCGTACAGGCTTGGACATTCATCGTCCTGGCTCTCGGGGTCCTTGCCGAGGAACGTGATCTTCATGTGACGCCTCCCGAACGTAGAGGAACCTGATCGGGAGCATCCCACGCGACGCTGTTCAACGGCGGCCAACACGACGAAAAGCCCCCGCCCGCTCTCACGAGGAGAACGGGCGGGGGCTTTAACCCCGCATGCGCGGGGACCACTCCCGCGCGGCGGCAATGATCGCCACCAACGAGGGGCCATCCCCGCATGCGCGGGGACCACCACACGGTGAGAGGCGCGGTCAGGTGCGTACCGGGGCCATCCCCGCATGCGCGGGGACCACACTTGCTCACCTGCGGCTTTGCAGGCCACAACCCTCGAAATCATTCAGTTGTGCAGAACTCAGTGGGGCCCGGCGAGCTGGCCGCACAGCCGGACCCCGACGGCCAAGGCTACAGGGTGTGCAGAGGCCGATCCGAGTGCGTGCCCTTCGCCGTCGCCTGGTAGGTCGGCACCCGGGTGGATCCGAGCAGGACGCCGATGATCGGCCAACGCCGCTGCAACGTGCTGACGACCACCTGGTAGAGGGTGACGCACACACCCCCAACAGCCAGGATCAGGCCGGTCGCCTCCGCCGGTTCCAGGGTGAGGCCCTTGGTGGCCAGCCACGCGATCAGGGACCCTACAGCGGCCGGGACCGCGGTACGAATCCAGGACAGGATGAGGTCGTTCACGGTTCTCCTCCAGGAGAGCCAGGGCCGCCACGACGACGGCCGGGGGTGAGTTACCGGACGCCGGCCCGCCACGTCGCAGGCCCGACAACGCCGTCGTCGACCAGCCGGTGGGCCCGCTGGAACGCACGCGTCGCCGCGCGGCTCTTCGCGCCGTAGTAGCCGTCGATCCGCACCGGGAAGTTCGCCCGGGTGAGCGCGGCCTGCCAGGTGCGGACATCCTGACCGGACATGAGCGGCGCCCCGGTGACGTACTTGAGGAGGCGGCCCGGCCACGGCGGCGGCCCGTCCTCCTGCCCGGCGAGGAGCCGCTTCGCGCGGGCGATGATCTCCCGTTTCTGCGCGACGATTCGCGCGCCGGGACAGGCCAAGTGGCCGCCCCACGCCGCACCGCCCATCCCGTGGTGGCCAAGGCCTCGACCGTTCGGGTCGTTGGTGGCCTGGAGTGGTACGCCGTGCTCCTGGTGGGCCCAAGCGAGGATGCGGGCGCACGCGTCGAGCTGCTCGTCGGTGAGGACGTCGCCGCCCCGGCCCTCGTTCTCGATCGAGATCCAGGACCGGTTGCCGGTGCCCTGCGCCCACGCCCGATCCTTCGTGTCGACCCACTGGCGAAGCTCGCCCGCCCGGCTGGTGCCGAAGTGGCTCGACGCGGACGCGGCAGGGTTCCGGAACCACGCGTCGGTCCCGGTCAGCGTGCCCGCCATGATGTGCAGCACCACGCCACGCACCTCGACCTGGCCGTACCGGGTGTAGTTCACAGAGATGGGGCGCCACTGCGCGCCGGGCATCCTGGCCATGGTCATACCTCCGGAGGGAAGTCGGGGGTGGTGAGGGCGTGCTCGACGCGGCGGACGCTCGCCTCCACACGGTTGACGACATCGCGCGTCGACTGACCGCCGTTCGGTTTCAGCTGCGCCTCAATCACCTCGGTGCGCGCCTCGATCTGCTCCAGGCGCGCCATCACGCCCGGCCTGGCCGGGACCCCTGGCCTGGCGGGCTCTCCCTGCCAGTCGTCCAGCCAGTCGTGGACGCGCTTGACCAGGCCGAAGAACTTGACGACGACGGCAGCGCCCCCGGCAAGTGTGGCCAGCGCCACGCAGACGGCCAGGATCTCGGTCACATGGGCTCCCGTTCGGAGGGGGTGACGGATCCGTGCGATCCGTCACAACGGTGGTAGGTGGGTTGACGTGCGGAGACGCGTGGATGCTGAGGGCGCCGTGACAGGTGACAGATTCCGTCGCGTTCTCCCCTTACGCGTACGCGTGCGCGCGCACGTGGGGCGATAACAGGGAGGGATCTGTCATCTGTCACCCGGCGTGGCCTCTGAAGGGCATTTCGCCAGGTCAGATGGCATAAAGGGTCGATGACAGATCCGTCACCGAGGGCGGAAGGGGGGCGTCCGCGCATCCCTCAGCGCATCCTTCACGCGGACGCCCCCAGCTCAGGTCGCCAGGATCGGCGGGGATGTCGCACGCATCTTGGTCATCAGCGTGGTGACCGTGGTGTGCAGGTCCTGCAGCGCCGCCCGCATGTCCCCGCCCCACCCCGAGTTGTAGGAGCTCGGCGCGGACCCCACGATGAACGCGGCCGGGTTCGACGTCGCCGGGATCTGCGGAGGCGTCAACGGCCGGGTCGTCCCGGTTCCCGACCGCCACCAGGCCGCCCCGGACGACGAGTAGAGGACGATGCCGCCAGTGGGGACGTCAGGGGTGGACGGGCTGTCCGGGATGAAGAACTCCGAGGACGCCTGGGTGACGGGGGTGCCCGTCGTCCGGCGGAGCAGCGCCTCCAGCTGCTCCACCCGCCGTTCGAGGTCCTTGATGATGCGGGTCTGGTCCAGCGGGTACGGGTCGAGTAGCTGGCTCACTCCGGCGCCTCCTGTTCGGTGACGAGGTCCACACGGTCTTTGCCGACGCCGCGGGTGGACGGGGTGATGCTCCAGGCCAGCAGCCGCTGCCTGAGGTTGAAGGAGGCGCCGCCCTCGGCGGTGAGCGGGTACCTCGGGTTGTGGAGGATGAACCGGGCCATGTCGCCCAAGCTGTTGGGGCCGAGGGTGGAGCCGGTGCCGAGAATCACGCTGGCGGAGAACACCGGCGGAGCCCCCGGAGCCCTGCTTGCCCAGTAGGCCGCGTAGTCGTCCAACGTCGGCAGGTCCGTCGACGCGGTCGGGTGGGGGATCCGCTTGTCGACGATCGGCCACCCCGCCGCGACGTGCGGCGTGACGACCAGGCCGGACCGTACCGCGGAAGAGTTGCGGGTGACGTCGGTCGCGGGCGGGGTGCCGCCGACGACCCCGTACCGGGTGCCGCCCAGCAGCGCGGACCGCTGCTCCCGCCACGTGACGATGTCCCCGCCGTCGACAGCCTCGACAAACACGTGCTCACCGTCCGGGTTCACGATTTTCGGGGAGCCGAACTCCATGCTGCGGATGATCGCCCCGTCGACCACCCGAGGGTTGACGACGGACTCGAAGCCGTTCGTGGCGCGCGCGTAGTTCTCCAGGACCCGCCCGTAGAAGTCATCGACCCTCGCCTCCAGGTCCCGTTCCACCCCGGACAGACCCGGCTGCAAGGACAACCCGATGTCGCTGCCCGGGGTCGCCTGCATGTGGAGTACGAGCGCGCGGGCGACGTCGAGCTGGTCGCCTTCGAGGGCAAGGTCGGCGGTCAGGGCGACGGAGTGCAGGTACCCGTCCAACGTGGTGCCCTGCAGCTGCATGGTGACCGTGCCGCGCTCGGAGCGCTCCGTCACCGCGGTGTGGATCCAGTAGATCCCCCACAGGACACCTTGCCGCCAGCAGTGCACCACGATCCGGCCCGGCCCGGACCGTAGATCCGTCACGTCGCGAGGGATGATCTCGTCGATCCGCCGGCCTTCGGTCGCGTTCGGGATCGGCACCGTGCCGGTCCAGTTGCCGGGTGCGGCGATGCGCCGGTCGAACGTGCACTGGGACGGGGTGATGTCGCCCCGGTACCCGCCGGTCAGGAAGTCGTGGACGGTGAACCGCCAGAATGCGACACCCTTGCCGGGGGTGAACGCTGGGAACGTCGGTGTTCCCGGCTGTTCCACCACGACCGACGGCACGAAGATCGTGAACGCGTGGCTGGCGGTGAGCGCCGGGATGGGCGCCATATCCACCGGGTCGAGCGGGGCGGAGGACACGGCTTGTCGTACGGCGAGGCTGCCGGTCATCCAGACGGTGGACTGCAAGTCGAGGCCGTCGTACCCGGGCAACTGCGCCCAGAACACGCTGCCGCCGACCTGCGGGACGCCTGCGCCGTACCGGATTTCCAGCCCGGATCCTGCTGACGGGGCCAGCGCGGGCGCCGTCGTGCCGGGCAGCTGCGCCACCATGATCCCGGTCGAGGTCGCGGCGCGGACGGCCAGGATGAACACCACCACGTCCGGGCCGGTGCCGCCTTGGGTGACGGTGTACGTGTCCGGCTCGTCCGCGGTCGCCGTCTTGTAGTAGATCTTCGTCCCGGACCAGCCGGACCCTGCCGCTGAGGTGAGGGTCTGCCACACGCCGCCGCCCGCGATCGACAGGCTGCTGACGGGCGCGCCAGCGTCTGACGAGTGGAACGCGATCAGCAGGTCACCGACGCGGACTTCGCCGCGGGAGGCGGTGCTGGAGGCGCCTTGGATGGGGGTGGCGGCGACGGAGCGGACGGAAGCAATCGCCATCGTTCACCCCCTCGGTTAGATGTGGGCGTGGCGCCACAGCACGGTGGCTGGTGGGGCGCCGCCGGGGACGGTCTGGTAGGAGACGTCGGTGAACCCACGCGACAGGGTGAAGTCGGGGACGGACAACGACGCGCCGGTGAGGAACTTCATCTTGGAGTCGTCGCCGATCGCCGCGGTGCCGCGCTTCACGTCGATGATGAGCGTCTCCCCGGCCTCGACTTGCAGGTCGAACTCCAGCACCCGGGTCTCTGCGATCTGGCCGAGGTTGTCGAGCCGGTCCGCGGTCAGGAGCGGCCGGTCCGACGGGCCCGGGATGCGGATCAGCGGGCGTGTGGGGGCGTTCCCCGCGTTCGCCAGGGACTGGACGGTTCCGTCGGCGATGACGGCACTGACGAGCTGCCGGGAGTACAGGCGGGGGTCGGACAGCTCCCACTGGAGGATGACCGGGGCGAACCCCAGCCGGTAGGTCTTGTTGATGTCGACGTGCCGGCGGAGGACCGCCCCGTCCCCGACGTAGATCGTGCCGAGGACCTGGATGGCGAGCGGCCACTCCTCGTCCCCCTCCAGGATCGGGGTGGCGTCGCGAAGCCCTTCGGCGACTTCCTGCACCATGTCCCGGGGCGCCTTGAGCTTGCCGGTGAAGGTGATGATGCGGGCCTGCGACAGTTTCCGGCCGGGCAGGGATCCGTGTGCGTTCGGGTTCGGGACGTTGCCGTTGTCCACCCCGGGCAGGGCGATGTCGGCGCCGTCGAGAGTGTCGAGGCCGATGTAGGTGCCGCCGCCGATCCGGTAACCGTTGAAGCTGAGTTGTCCGGGCCCGGTGAGGTCGTCGCCCGGGTTGACCGGCACCGACACCAACGGTGTGGGGACCGTGGCCGCAGCCATGACCGGCGCCGGGGTGAGGTTCACGTTTTTGAACGCCTGCACCGTCGGAGCAGGGACCGTGGCTGTGGCCACGACGGGGTTCGGTTCCACCAGCGTCGGGAGGTCCCCGATGGTGAACACCTCGGGGGCGGGGAGCAACCACGGCGCCGATACGACGCTTGGGGCGACCGTGCGGCCCGCCGAGATGGCCGGGGCAGGCAGCGTCCACGGCGCCGACAACACCCCTGGGGTCACGTTGGCGGGGATCGTGCGCTTCGGGATCGTGTCGATGACCTGCGCGCCGTACCCGATCGGCGCGGACGAGGCGGCCACGCTGGACCCGGTCAGCGTCGTCTGGTTCGATCCTCGCCCGGTCCAGTCTGCCACCGTCTGCCCGGTGGTGGATTGGTCCAGCACCCACATGCTCGCCGGGGCAGCCGCCACCCACGCGGTCAGCGAATGCGCGAGGTTCTCAATCTCGCTATCGCTGAGGACGCGGCGGATGATCGCGGCGGCAGCAAGATCACCCGACATGTCGAGGCCGAGGTTGACGACTGCTGACCCCCCGGCCGCAGCCCCATCTAGCACGGTGCTGTCACCGTCGCTATGGCTCCAGACACCCGTGCTGTACACGTACTTGTGGTAGCGGGGAATGGCTGACCCTGAAGCTTTGGTAGCGGCGTACAGGATCCAACCGTCCCCCGCCGACACGTTGAACGACGGGACCGAAAGGCCGCCAGAAGTCGTGACCAGCAGTAGGGCGTTTTCGGAGAGCAGGAATCCGGGGATGGTGTCGCCGGACACCCAGAGTGGGGAGCCGTCGGTGGTGGCGGTGAACCGGACCACGACCACCCATGTCGTGTTGGCGAGGGTCAGCGTGGACAGGTCGCCGACCGAGCAAACGAGGCCGCTGCCGCTGGTGAAGGTCCGCGCCACAGAGACCTCCCGTCAGATGGTGGTGTAGTCGACGGCGACGGCGACGACTTCCATGTCGCCGGTCGCGGTGTCGGAGACGGCGTCGCGGGCGAGGTAGACGATCACGAAGTCCCCAGCGGCCAGCGAGTCGGCGTTGGTGAGGGTGAGGGTGATCTCGTCGAGGTACCCGGCGGTGGCCGGGACCGTGATCGCGGAGGAGCTGTTCGCGGAGCCGAAGGCTTTCGCGTCGACGTCGGTCGCGTCGCCGTCGGACACGGCGGCGATCCTGCCTTCGACGATGACGTTGCCGGTGGTCGCGCTGGCCATCTTGTACTGGACTTTCAGGACGGGCCCGGACGCGTAATCCACAGGCATCCGGAACGACCACATGATCTGTTCTTTGGTGGTGGCGTCGAACGCGGCCTGCAGGAAGTACGGCGACGGTGCGGCCGCCGAGGACTTCACCCGTTGGAGGGCCGGGGCCGCGTTGCTGCTGCTGCCGTCAGGCAGGGTCGCGGCGCTGAGGGGCAGGGTGATGGTGCCGGTGGCCACGCTGACCTCCTATGGGGTGCAGTCGAGCACGGCGATCCCGTTCGCGTGCCAGGTGATGAGGAACGTCCCGTCCTGGGTTTCCTTCACCCCGCCGAACCACACGGCCAAGAAGGCCCTGTTGGTCTTGTTGGGCCAGTAGTGCAGGACGCCCTCGGACGTGATGGTGCTGTTGTCGAGCTGGATGTTGTCGGCGTCGAACCGCATCGACCCGGAGACGACGGCCAGCGTGGTGCCGGTCAGCGTCGGCCCGCCGGCCGTGTACCCGGCGCCGGAGGACTGCCCAGAGTTCCACGGGGCCGTGTTGTAGGCCGTGTCGGTGTCGAAGTTCGGGGTGACGCTTGACCCCCAGAACGCCACCTTGCTGTCCTCGGCCGTCAAGTCGATGGCCAGGTTCGTGGGGTCCCACTGGTCAACCTGCGTCGCCACGAACAACCCGCTCGCGGACCATGCCATCAGGCACCTCCAGGGCGCATCGCCTGGCCGCGACCCCGCACCGGGCGGGCGGCCACCGTCACATCGCCGCCCCCGGACGGCGTTGGAGACGGGGGCGTCCAGTCCGGGGCCTGCCCGACTGCCCGGCACAGCACCGCGGCCTCAGCCTCCGCGGCCTGCCGCTTGGGGGAGTCCGCGGGGTGTTTGGCGGCCTCGCTCCGCAGCGTCTGGATCCGCGCGATGGTGCGGAAGAACGCCCGGAACTCGTACATCCGCCCCATCGCGTCGCGGCGCGCGGCCAGCGTCTCCGGGCAGGGATTCTCCTCGTACGCCGCCTTCGCGGCGGCCAGGAGCTCGGACTGCTCGGCGCACGCGGCCAGCATTTCCGCCTCCGCCGCCGCCCGCGCAGCCCGCTCCTGAATCGTCAGGTCCGTCACGCTTTCACCTCCTGAGGTCGGGCGGCGCCGGTGACGAGGGGCGCCTGCACATGGACGTCCTGGTGGTCGCCCCGGGTCGAGGACCGGTTGGTGACGGTGGTGACGGCGCCGGAGTCGGTGCGCTCCGTCACCCGCCGGACCGTGCGGCCCGCCTCGTCGCGTCCCTCCCGACGAACGGGTCGGGATCGGCCGGTCGCGAACTGCAACGTTCGGATCTTCTTGGCGAACGACAGCTCGCCGTCACTTCCGGGCATGGACCCGCCTTTCGTGCATGGGGGAGCAGGTCAGACGCCTGCGTGCTTGAGGTACTCGAACCCGAACTGCGCACCCAGCTTCGGAATGTCGGCGTCGCTGCTGATGGTCGCGTTCGGCATGTTGACCGTCACGGCCGGAGCGCCGCTGCCGAAGGTGCCGGTCGCAGCCCCGGCCTCCTTGCCGACCGCGTAGTCGCCGGAGTTGAACCCGGCCACCGAGTTGATGGGGATCTTCGTGGTCGACGCCGAGGCCGCCTTCGCCACGGAGTCCCCGCCCAGCGTGGAGGCCTTGGTGGCGCCCGCGACGGCCTTGGTGATCAGCGCCGTCAGCGTGGCCGTAGCAGCGCCTTCACGGGCCTGGATGCCTTGGATGAGGCCGTCGACCGTGTAGCCGCCGATCTCCGCCATCACCTGCGACGGTGACTTGATTTTCAGCTCTTTCTTGATGGCGGCGACGAGCGCCTTAGCAATTTTCGCCATCTCGGCGTCGAGCTTCTTCAGGGAGTCCTGCAAGCCCTTGAGATATCCCTCGCCCGACTTTTTGCCGACGTCATACAGGGCGTCCGCGCTGGACTTCCCGAGTTTCTTGCTGGCCTTATCCACGGCCGCCTGCGCTTTATTCAGCGCCTTAATCTCGGAGCCGTCCGACCCGACCAGCATTTCCGCGAAGCTGGCGCCCTTTTCGACGCCCGCGTCAATGATGTCCTGAATGATTTTCTTGTTCAAGCCTCGTTTCGCCAACTTCTGAATGTCGTTGGCGAAACTGTTGATCGCGGACGCCTTGCTTTGCAGCTGGGACGCCATGTCCCCGGCCCCGGTGAGATCCTCAGCTTTCAGGCCGGTGATGGACGCCCATTCCTCGGCGCTCCCTGCGACCTGCTTCGCGTACTCCTTCGCCGCCGCCAGCTTCTCGACCAGCTCCTGCCGCTGCTTCGCCAAGGCGGCCAGACTGTCGTTTCCGCCCTTCACGAAGTCGAGCAGGCCATCCACCACGTCCGGGTGGCCCTTGAACTTCGCCTTGATCTGCTCGACCATCTTCTCGACGGCCGAGACGGCATTTTCGCCTTCCTTCGTCAGGCCGACGACAAGACCCTGGACCGTCCACTTGCCGATATCCTCGAAAACCTTGGACGGCGAGTGAATGCCGAGCGCATTCTTCGCGGCGGTGACTGCTGAATTCACAACGTTTCTCGCGGAGTCCGCAAGCTCCCCGGCTTTCGCCCGGACACCGTTGATCATGCCCTGGATCAGGTCACGTCCAGCCTGGAGAAGCCAATTCCCGACGTTCGCGAAAACTGTGTTTATCTTCTTGGGGAGGCCCTGCACGTACTTGATGGCGTCCTGCACGCCGTCATTAATGGCTTTCGTCATGCGATTCCACACGGCGACCGTGTCGGAGCGCAGGTCCTCCCAGCCCTTCGAGGCGGACGACTTGATAGCGGCTATGCTGCGCCTTACCTGATCCTCCGCCATCTGCCATAGGGAGTCCCAGATTTTGCGTAGGCCCTCTTTCACCTCCTCCATGTCCCCAGTGAGGAGGCCTTTAGCAATTTTGATCGCGCCGCTTACCGTGCCCCAGAAACCATTCCAAATCGAAAGGAAAGTGTCTACCAGCCAGGTGACAGTGGCAATTACGTCGTCGCCGTACTCGTCCCAAAGCTCCTTCGCAATGGCGAGGGCGTCGCTGATGGTTTCGCCGACCGACGACATTCCCTCCTGAAGCTTCGCTCCCCATTCGTCGATCGTGGCCTTATTCTGGGAGACCCATTCTTGGACGTCCGCAACGACGCTGTCCCAGAGCTCCCCCAGTTGAGAGGCGAACTCCTGCACCTTCTGCAGGGCGCCAGAAAACTCGAAGCCGGTACCGACCTTATCGGCGAAGTCCTCAATAGCGGGGAGGACTTCGCCGCCGAGGAAATTGGTCAGGTTCTGGGAAATGCCTCGCTTGAATTCCTCGATGCGATTCGACGCTGTGTCGTGCAGGGCGTCTCCGGCCCGCTTGGCGGCACCTCCGACATCATCCAAGGCGTTCGACGCCGGGCGGAGTGCCGCGAGAGCGTCGATATTTCCGAGGTCCTCGAATTGCGTGCCAAAAAGCGCGACAGCGACTTGCTCGCGCTTCACTGGGTCGTGAATTGAGAGGATGCCGTCAAGGATCTGCTGGAAGGCCTTCTTCGCACTGGGGCCACCGGCGAGGATCTTCTTCGACATGTCCTCCGCGTTGAGGCCGAGGGTCTTATAGGCCGCGACACTGGAGGCCGACATGTCGACCGACCGGATACGGAATTCCTTGAGAGCGTCACCAGCTTTGTCGAGCTGAATCGTGCCGCCCTCGGCCGCCTTCGCGAGAATGCCGAAAGCCTCCTCGCCGGAAATTCCGAGGCCCTTGAAGAACACCGAGTATTCGTCGGCGGCGTCGAGGAGGTCCTCGCGGACCGCAGCCGGGACCCGCTGCAGGGAGGCGGTGATGAGGTCGAAGGCCTCGGAGGCGTTCTTCGCCATCCCGGTCTTGATCAGGATCCCGACCGACGCGACCGATCGGTTGACGTCGATGTCGAAGATCTTCGCCAGGTCGAGCGCCTTGGCGGTGGTGGCCTGCAGGCTGGCCTGGCTGACCTTGCCGACGTCCACCAGCGTGGACCCGACCGCGCCTAGGGCCTCGGCGACCTCGTCCATGCTGTCGCCGTACGCCTGCGCGTACAAGGCGCCGGCCGCCTTGCCGAGCTTCTCCGACTCCTTACCCGTCGCCCCCAACTGAGCGATCAGCTTGGCCTTGGCGTCCTCCGCGTCGAGCGCCGACTCGAAGCCGGACATCAGCAGTTCACCGATCGCGGCGCCCGCGGCCGCCCACCCGAGACCCTTCAGGGTGGACATGAAGCCGTCCCCAGCGGCGGCGACGCGTGGCCGGCCGGAGCCCTCGGCGCCGTCGCCGAACTCCTCACCCGACTGCTCGCCGCGACGGCGGGCAACCCGGCGGGCCTCGTCCAGCCCGTCGTCGAGGCCGTCGACGAGCTGCTCCCCGGCTTCCCGGCCGACGCGGTCGGCGTCCTGAACCCCGGCCTGCAGATTCTTGACGAGCTGGTCGCCTGCGCGCTTCCCGGCCTGCTGGGCGACGTCGTCGACCTCGAAGGCGTCCGACATGATCTCGTTGAAGATCTCGTCGAAGTCGTCGAGCTCGTCGGACATCGCGTCGAGTTCGGCGTTGAGGGCGGCGTGGAGCTTGTCGAGGTCGCGGACGGCCTCGTCCGGGTCGAACCCGTCCTTCATGGCCTGTTCGATCTCGTCGAGGCTCTTGACGACGCTTCGCTCCATGGACGCCATGGAGCTGGTGGTCGAGGACTGGAGCTTGGACAGGTCCTGGCCGATAGCCCTGGTGCCGCTGGTGAAATCCGACTTGTCGAGCTGGGCATAAGCCACCAGTTCGCCAACGGTCAGAGCCACGAGGGATCACCCCCTCGCGGTCAGTCGTCGTCGAACTCCGCCTGGTCGGCGGGTGTGGAAGCGTCAGGTTCGCGCTCGGCGCGCAAGATGCGGAAGATCCTGGTGTTCGGGTCGGCGAGCAGCCCCAGGACACGGACGCGGAGCCACCGACCGGTCCGGGCCTTCAGCAGGCCAGGCTCCTCCAGATCCACCCCGTACGTCTGGTGGAGGTCAGCCTCGATCAGGGACCAGCGGGCGAAGAGGTCGTCCCAGCCGATGCCTGACCCTTGCGGTTCGGGGTCGTACCACTCTCGGAGGCCGGTGACGGGGTCGACGGGCCCTCCGCCGGGGTCCCCGTCTCGTCGCTCGTCTCCGAGGTCGACCTCGGTTTTGGGAGGCCTCCCTCCCGCCACGTCTGCTCAGCGGCCTCTGGGCCGTGCATGTGCCACGACAGCGCCGTCAGTCCAGCGGCCCGGATCTGCCGCCACGCCGCGCCGTCGGCGACCAGCTCGTCGAAGACGGTGCCGAGAGTCAGCCGGTACAAGGCCAGTTCGGATCGGTCATCGGCGACTTCCTCGTCGTCGCTCTGGGCAGCGGCCAGGCGGTCGCGTAGACCGGTGAAGCGGGCGGCCAGCTTGGCCCAGGTCTTGGCATCGACCGGCTGCACGATGCAGATCTTCATCTGGCCGGAGGGGAGGCGGAGGGGCAGGTCGAGCGTCTCGCCGAGGGAGGCGTCGAGCTCGGGGAACTTCGGCATGGAGGGGGGCTCCTATCTACGCTGCGGGGTTGGTGATGGCGGTGCGCTTGCCCTTGCCGCCGAACGTGACGTTGAACGGCTCCAGCGCGGTCACACCACCGCCGCCACCGCCGTACTGGACGTTCACGCGGCCCTGCCACGCGTCCGGCGCACCGTCCCTGCGGTAGTAGCGGATCTCGATGTCGCTCCCGACACCGACGAGGTTTCCGGCCTCAAGGACGAACTGCTGGCCGGGATCCGGAATGAAGGCCGCGTCGTTAGACGCGTCGCGCTTCCTCTTGCCCTCGGTCTCCAGCTGCCACTTGCGCTGGGTCGTCTCGTCCGACCCCCAGCCCTCGCTGTCGAAGTCGCTGTCGTCTTCGAGGGTCGTGTTGATCGTCTCCTTGAAGGACGTCATGCCCTTCAGGGGCGTCCACACAGGGACCGCGGCGCTCCCGGTGTTGACGTCGAGCGCCCACGCGGACGCGAGCAGGGATCTGGTGGTCATGCTGGTGTTCTCCCTTATCCGGGGCGGTGCGTGGTCGGGTGATGCGTGAGGAGGCGGTAGGAGTCGGCCCGCTCCCACCTGCCGTTCCCGTCGGTGCCCATCGGGGCCTGGATACGGCGGGTCATGAGGAGGATTCCGGCGGCCGGGGCCGTCCAGCCCTGGAGGGTGTCGAAGCACGCGTCGGCGATGTCGTCGACGACCCGGGGGTCCTTGGTGCCACGGATGCGCAGCTGCACGCCGATCGTGCCGTCGGTGTTGACCGGGTCGTCGGCGTCCTGGTCCACGCCGTAGCAGGCGAGGGCGATGGCCCGATCGGGCTCGGTGGGGAGGCGGCCGAACACGATCGCCGTTTCACCCTCGGTGTACGTTGGCCCGTTCAGCCGCCAGACGCCGGCGCCCGCGGCGTGCAGTTGCTCGGCGATCGCGGTAAGAAGCGCGGTGGTCCAGCTCATTGGAGGGCCCGCCGAACCTGCGCAGCCACGATCTCCAGACCGACCTTCGCCTCGGAGTCCCACGGATCTTCCAGGTACTTCGCCTTCCGGCCACCGTCGTGCTGGAAGTCGAGGCGCTCGTGCTGGATCGTGGCGTACGGGGTGTCGTAGGAGACCGCGCCGGTCAGGCTGGCCCGATCCACGGACGCGACCCCCGACCGCTCCAGAGTCCCCTCCTCGTGGGGCACCTGATCGCGGCTCACCTGAAGGTTGTGCTCCATCCACAGTTCCAGGCCGTCGGCCGCGGCCTCGTGCACGGCCTGGTCGACCTTGCCGAGACCGTCCAGCTTGAGCTGAGAGCGTTGCGGCATCACGGGCCTCCCTACTGGAGTACGACCTCAAGGTGGTCCGGGGTCGGCAGGCCTCCGCCGTCGCGCCGCGCGGCCATGATGACGGTGCTGGCGCGGTCGCCGATGACGACCCGGGACCCGGCCGGGCAGGTCGTGTCGAGCGGCATGTAGATGGTCGTCTCCGACACGACTTCGGCGCCTTCGGCGTCCCGCACCAACCTGCGCTTGGCGTCGACGAAGCAGCGGATGGGGGTCTGCGAGCCGTACTCGGGGCCGAACGGCCCCTCCCCCGTGAGGGGCTCGATCAGCACGGTGTGGCGGAGGAGCCAGTCGGGGATGGCGCCCATCAGCAGCTCCAGGTCTGGGGTGCGTGGCCGGTGAGCCCGGCGGCCTGGAGGACGGCGTAAGCCTGCGGGGCGAGGCCGGACGAGGCGGCGCTTCCGCTGTTCGTGCCGCCGCCCGAGGATCGGCCGCCGAGCGTGACCGACCCGATCGTGACGGTGCTGTAGATCGGGGTGACGCCGGACCCGTCTTCACCGGCCGTGGCCCACGCGGCGACCTGCTCGCACGTGGCGTCCCGGAGCGCGGTCTGCACCGCGGCGTCGTCCGGGTCGTAGACGGCGCACAGCAGCGCCTGGTCGACCACGCGGGACGCTCGGGTCAGGAGCAGGTGGGCGTTGGTGGGGGGCGTGGAGAGGTAGGCGGCGAGGTCGTCCACGGTCGCGTACGTCATGTCACCCCCACCAGGCTGAGATACGTGGTCTCCGTGCCGTAGCTGGCCGGGTTGAAGGAACTGGGCAAGCCGCCGCCGCCCGCACCCGTGTAGAAAGCCCGGCGCGGGCCCGAAGCGGACGGGCCTCGGCAGAACCAGCTCGATTGCGCATCGTTCGCGCTCGCCGGGTACGGCATGACCAGGTCAGACATGCCGCCGAAGATCAGCAGGATGTACACCATGCGCGGCGTGCTCTGGGCGGCGATAGGGCCGCCGACGAGGGCCCCTCCGCGCCATCCGGCGGCCGTCCACAGCGTGGAATCGTCCGCGGTCGCGGCGACCAGGACCCCTTCGTCGGTGTAGAGACCGAGTCTGTTCGGGACCGCGCTGGCCGCGTAGGTGCCGCCCGCCCGCACGGCCGCCCAGAGGCGGGTGATGGTGACCCCGGCGGGGATCTCCATGCGGCTGCCCAGGATCGTGTTGGCCGAGGCACCGGACCCCAGCATGAAGGTCTCGGGATCGCCGGACGCCGCGAGCAGGCCGTACGCGGACAAGGGGTAGACGGGGCCGCCACCCGACCCGCCACCGCCGCTCGGGGGATCGGCCCACTTCAGGCCGGACGTCTGCGCAGCGTCGGCGGTGAGCACCTGGCCGTCGCTGCCGACGCCGAGACGGGCGACCGTTGCGTTTCCGGTCGCCGCGAGGAGGTCGCCCTTCGTGGTCACCGTGCTCTTCGGCACGGCTCCGACGATCCGCGAGTCGTCCCCCGCAGCGACGGTCCCAGAGGTCGTCCCGACCGGGAGCCGAGCCACCGTGAGAACTCCGCTGGTGATGTCCCCACCTGCGTGGGAATGAGCCGTCGGGGCGTACGCAGCGGCCCCCTCCGCACTCGTGAGGTACTGCGGGTGAGGGTCAGCAGCGCCGGTGTGCGAGGTCATCAGCGACGAGGCGGTGCCCGCCGGATCGTAGGCGCCGGTATGCGTGTGAGCTGCGGTGGAAGCGCCCACGTCGCCCGCTCCGAGCACGACGACGCCGGTCTTCCCGTTGACCGAGGAGACCGCGTCGCCTCCGCTCCCGGCGGGCAGCTGGCTCGTAGGGACGAGCCCGTCCGCGCCGAGGGCGGCGTATCCGTTGGGCTGTCCGCGTCGCGCCGCCAGCTCGTACCGGGCATCTCCAGATGTGACTGTGAGACCCACGTCGGCCCGGACGCCAGGGATCGAAACGAGCACGTCAGCGACATTGTGTTCCCCTGTGGCGGGGACAGTGATGGTGTGCCGTCGCTCGCCCTCGGACACCACGTAGTAGGCGCCGTCAGGGTAGGCGAGCGACTCTGTGGGGGTGAGGGTCAGCGACCACGTTCCATCGGCCGCCGAGGCCGTCGAGACTTCCTTGACGATCTCCCCGCCCCCGGCGAGGAAGCCCGACGCGGCGACGAGGTGCGCGGTCACCTGCACACCGGAGACCGGGGCGCCGGACGCGTCCTTGACCGTGTTGGTGATGGTGGTCACCGCACACCCCCTCGATGGTGTTACTGGGCGCGGATCCAGGTCAGCGCGTTGGCCACGATGGTGTCGATCGCGGCCTGCGTGGTGATGGCGCTGTTGATGGTCGCGGGCGGCGCCATCACCGGCGCTTCACTGCTGTTCCGGCCGACGAGGATGACGACGAGCGACGGGTTGTAGCCGCCGGGCCGGGGTGCGAGCTCGAACTGCACCTCGTAGTCGACGACCTCGCCGGGGTCGGCCTGGTCGGTGATGGCGTTGACGACGAATGCGGCTACGGGGTCGGTCAGGCGCACAGAGCGTCCTCTCGGGATTCGAGGAGGGGTGTTGGTACGCGGGTGGGCGGCCCCCCTCCAGCACCGCCCACCCGCGCGATCAAGGAACGCCTCTACTTGGCGTTGAACTCGACGACCTCGTACGTCACCGAGGTCACCCCGGAAAAGTCGATGTGCACGGACCCGTCGTCGGCCTGCGTGTACTCGCCGCCCCAAGGGCCGAACCACTTCGTGGCCGCCGCGGCGACCGCGACGCTCCGGTCAGCCGGGGCGACCCCGTCCACCTGGGCGGCCGGGCCGAACTTCTCGGTGACGTTGATGGAAGTGCCGCCGCCGTTGGTGACACGGAGTGCCCGCCGGCCGTTGTTCGGGATCGCGATCCCGTCCACTGGCGCGGCCGCGGGGGTGACGGCGGTGCCTGCGGTGGTCGGGATGGTAGGGGCGGTGATGGGAGTACGCGCCATCAGTCCTCCTCAGGGTCGGGGTCGATCTGGTCGGCCAGGCCGATGAGCTCGGTCTTGGTGAGGCCGTCGGCGATCGACCGGTCCATGCCGTGCCCGACCGCCCACTCCACCCACGTCGCCTTGGGCGCGGACTGAGCGGGGCGCCCGGTGGGCACCTCGGGGTTCCGGGGCGGCTCGACGACCTCGACCCGCCGCCACCCGGACGTCGGGTCCGCGACCAGCTCGTCGAGGCGCGCCTCGTCTTCGCTGCCGGGTTCCGGCTGGACACGTTCAGCCACGTGCCCGCCGGTCGCCCTCACGTAGGTGGCCATCAGAGCTTCAGGCCCGTCATGACCGCGTGGGCGCGCTCGTTGCCCCACTTCAGGCCGATCTCGCCGTACAGCTGCACGTTGTCCGAGGCGCCCGTCTTGGCGAGGGCCTCCTCGAAGAACACGCCCTTGCCGGGGATCGACAGGAAGACGGGCATGAGCTGCTCCAGGGACACGGCAGCGATGGTGTCCTGCGGCATGTGCCGGTCGAGCATGATGTTGAAGGTGCCGAAGTCGGTCATGACGGTGGTGACGTTGACGCCACCCACGGTCCGCGAGGTCTCGGTGTACTGGCCGTAGGCGGACATGGCGGCCTTGGTGATGGCCCGCTTCTGCACGCTGTTGACCAGGAAGGTCGCGGTGGTCTGCTCGGAGAAACCGCCGTTGTCGTAGCCGAGCTGCACCAGGTCGTTGAGGTGGTCCACGCTCAGGGCGGTCGCCCACGGCTTGGTGAAGGCGATGCCGGTCGCGGTGCCGAGGGTGATGGCCGTGCCGCCGCCGGAGGTGGACACCTTGAAGCTGTTAGCGTCCTGCTGATCGACGTAGTACAGGCGGCCGGGGATGATGCCGGTCGCCGCACCGACCGCCGTGAACACGATCTTGTCGCCGTCCACCAGGCCGTGGCCGGTCGAGGTGATCGTGTCCGTTGCGGAGGTCGCGCCGGTCACCGAGGTGCCCTTCGCGATCCTGTTCGTGGAGATGGCGGCGAGCAGCCCCTTGGTCTGCCGCGCGGTCGAGTTGGTGGTGGGCAGCACGTACTGGCCGTTGATGAACGACCAGTTGACGTCCAGCGCGATGGACTTGAGGGCCTGCTGGACCTGCCAGTCCATCTCGTTCGGGACGCCGTTCGGGCCGCCGCCCGGGTGGTTGAACGGCGCCGACTGCGGGGAGGCGAGCTGCCCGGTCGCGGCCTGCTTCGTGTAGGAGACGGACACCTTCTCCTGGTGGATCTGGACGACGTTCTTGACGTTGGCCCGGACCCGCTCTTCAGCGGTGGGTGCGTCGGCGCCTTCCACCTTGACCCGCTGGGAGGGGTCGCGGAGGTCGTAGGTCTGCCACTCGAATTCCGTGCTGGTGGTCTGGCCGCCGCCGGTGAGGCCGCCGATTGAGGAGAGCAGCGGGGTGTCGTCCGGCGTGAGCGCGAACAGCTCGCCCGTGTAGTTGGGCAGGTTGAAGGTGGTGCCGAGGCCGGTGATCCCCGCCATCGTTTACTCCTAAGAAGTGGGTGGTGTCTGGGTGAGGGCGGCGCGCTGCCGCTTGAGCGCGATCGCTGTGGCGAAGTCGCGGTTCTTCTCCGCCTCGGCGATCTGCTGGTCGAGGCTCTGCGTCTGGTGGCCGCCGGAGCCGGAGAAGTCGCCGCCAGACTGGGGCGGCACGGGCGGGGCAGTCGGCGCGGCCGGGTTCGCGGCCTGGGCGGCCATCCACGGGTTCGCCGCCAGCGCGTTCTTGATGGCGTCGGCGAGCTTGGCCGGGAAGTCCTCCGCCGAGGGGTCGAGGGCCTTGGCGAACTCGGCGAACACCGTGCTGCCGAGGAGCGCGGCTGGGTTGACGCCGTGCTCCGTGGCCGTGGTGTAGGCGTGGCGGAGGACGGTTTCGGTCCGGGCCTGCACGCGGTACTTCGCGGCGTCGCTGCGTGCGTCGGTCAGTTCCTTCTGCCACTTCTTCGGCAGCTTGGAGATGTCGTCGAGACCGCCGTCGTCGATGACGGGAGGCGGTGGCGGGGTCCACGTCGGTGGCTGCGGGACCGGGGGCGCGGCCGGGGGAGTCGTCAGCGCGGGGGCCGCGGGCGCGACCGGTTGGCCGGGAGCGGGCTGGCCCGGGTCGGTGGCCGGGGGCGGGGTGGGTGTGGTCATGCGAACCCTCCTGGGGAGCGCGGGGGTGGTGGCCGGCACCTGGCCGACCGGGGTGGTGGTGGACCGCTCCGGGCGGTCTCGGTTGAGCAACCGTCGCCATGAGATGACGACGGGAAGTTCGAAGTGGGGCGTATGGTGCGCGGCATGCATCCTCAGCAGCCCCCGCAGGGGCCTCCGCCTGGGTTACCGCGCACGCAGCCGATGTACGGGCCGCCTCCCGGCCCGCCGATGGGCCCTCCACCTGGAAGGCATCCAAGCCCACCGCCACCTCCACGAAAGAGCGGCAAAGGCAGGGCAGTCGCTGCGGTCGCTGTGCTGATCGGAGTGCTGGCCCTACTGGGCGGCCTGGTGTCCTTGCTGGACAGCGGAGAGCTGAAGGTGGCGGACGGCGGCGGGGATGAAACTAGCGTTCCTGTGCCGATGGTCACGACGGATACGCTGTCGCCGTTCGTGTCGGGCATCCCGAAGCCGAACGCGCAGCAGACCGAAGACCTACTGAGCGGGCTACGGGAGATCAACCCTGGGCTGGATCAGGCACGGTCGATCGACCGGGCGAGGAACACCTGCTCGGACCTGCTCGCGGGCAAGGACCGGAAGACGGTCATCATAAACACGGGCCTGCGGTTCAACGGCGGGGACGCCCACATCGACGCGGCGGACGCCGAGAAGATCGTGGCCCTGATCGAGAAGGGCGGTTGGTGCGAGATCGGCTAAGGCCGGAGCCCGTAGGCGGGCGAGTAGAGGATCGGGTCGAGCAGCTCGGCCGCGGGGATGTCCCGGCGGTGGCACTCGGACAGGACGGTCCACACGTACGCGCCCGCCTGCACCCCTGCGGGCCCGGCCTGCTCAGCGGGTTGGAATCCGGCGGCCGCGAGGTCGTCGGTCCAGACGTGGCCCAGCAGCTGCCCGTCGTGGTCGTGGAGCGGCGCGCGCCGTACGGCACCCACCGCCTCCGCTGAGTAGGTCGGCGGGCTGTCCACGTTCGTGGGCTGAGGGTCGTCAGCCCACCGGCCATGGCTGGTCACTTCGGCTTCCCTCCGCTCGTGTAGCCCTCGTCCGCGTCGCCGAAGGGAGTCGGCGTCCACCCGTCCGGCCGGGACCAGCCGTCAGGAACGATCTCGACCTCGACGAACCAGACGCCTTTCTTCTGGTAGGCGGCGTGCACCACGTAGTGCGCGCCACGCCGGAGCAGGATCTCACGCTCGTCTTCGTCAGCCTCCGACGTGCCCATGACGTTCAGAGCGCCGTAGCCCTTCGGGGCCCGGATCATCATGTAGATCTGGCCAGGCAGGGCCGCGGATTCGCCGACCGAGGTGGACATGAACCCGGCCTCGACGAACGTCTTGCCGACCAGTGCGGCCATCGTGTCGGGGTCGTCGATGTTCGCGCCGAGGAAGTCTGCGAAGCGCTTACCGACTCCCCGGTGGAGGACGACCGCCTCGGGGAGCTTGGTCTTCTTGAAGGCACTGTCGAGGCCTTCGAGGAGCTGGTTGTACCGGTCGCGGTGGGGGACAGGCTGGCCACGCAAGCCGCCGTTGACCATCATGTAGGCCTCTTCCGTGTACCGGAAGACGGCCTTCCTCTCGGCCTCGGTGAGGTTCTCCGGCGTGGGGAGGTGTTCGCGCGCCCACTCCAGGCCGTCGGCGTTGCTGTGGTGGCGCAACCCGTTCCGCATGCCGGGGGCGGACCGCCTGGTCGCTTCCTCCGCAGCTCGACGAGCGGCTTCTTCGGTGGCGCGGCGTGCGGCCTCGGCGGCGGCGCGCTTCTCGGCTGCGAGGGCTTCGGCCTTCGCTCTGGCTTCCGCTTCGGCCTGGGCCTTCTTCGCGGCGGCCTCGGCTTCCTCCTTCGCCTTCGCGGCCTTCGCCTCGACTTCGGTCTGCGCGGCCTTCGCCTGCTTCAGGGCGGCGTCCTCCACTGGGGGAGGAGGCGTGCTCGGCGGCATGTCGGCGACGGGGCCGCCCTTCGGCCCCTCAGGACCGGGGACGTTGCCGGCGCCGACCTGCTCCCGGTACGGCAGGCGCTTGAGCGCGAGGTGGGCCTTGAGGTGGTCGCGGAGCGCGGCCTGCTCAGCCCGGACCTTCGTACGGGCAGCCTTCTTCGCGGTCTCGTCGAGCGCGGCGAGCTCCTGCTCCTTCGCGGCCCGGATCCGTCGCTCCAGGTACCGCTGGCGTTGCCGGGCGACGTCGCCCTCGGGGTCGGCGGTCGCGGTCTTGAGCTTGGTGACGCCGGGCAGGTACGCGCTCGCGCTGTGCCTGCAGTTCGGGTGGAACAGACCCTTCGCGCGGGCCTGGTCGAGCGTCGCGACGACGGTCACCTCGACGGTCTCGCCGTCCTTCGTGGCGTGCGGGACGCGGATCTTCCCGATCGGCCCGGAGTCCCTGCGTAGCACCTTCGACTCGTACGGCCTGCAGACCTTGCACTCCTGCGTGTTGTTGGAGATGACGACGAGGTCGATCCCGACCGACTTCAGGCGGTCCATCTGGCCTTGCACGGCGGCGCGCTGGGCGTTGGTGCGGCCGATCATCTCCGCGTAGCTCGACAGGCGCCACCGCCGGTTCGCGCGGTCCGTGAAGTCGACGATCCCCTGGTCCACCAGGCGGGCCCACGCGGCCTGCGACGCCTGACGTCGGGTCGTGGTTCCGAGGGCGATCCGGGCGGCGGTCGCGGCCTGGACTCGTCGGTACGCATCCTCCGGCGCCCTCAAGATGTTGCCCTCGACGACACCGAGGTCACGGTGCAGGGCGTTGGCGATGTTCTCGATGATCGCGGCCCCGGGCGTCTGCTTCATCGCGTCGCGAGCGTCGTCGCGGATGGCCTTGCTGACGGGCAGGCCGGTCAGAGCGGAGGCGCGGCCGTCCCGGTACGCCTGCCGGATCGCCTCCCGGATCGTGGCCGACTTGGTCTTCTGGAGCCGTTCGTAGACGGCGAGCCCGGCGCGCCGGAGCTTCCGGACCGCGTCCAACTTCACCTCGGCGGTCGGCGCGATCAAGTCGCGCTTGAGCTCGTCGGCCACCGTCTTGATGAGCGAGGCCTCGACCTCCCGGTAGAGGTCGGCCACGCTGGCGGCGACTTGGTCGAGGAGGTCCTGGTCGACGGCCACGAGGAGGACCTCCTCGCAGGCATGAATCCAGGATCAGAAGAGGCCGATCGGAGAAGTGCCCGTCCCCGGGTAGCAGACGCGATGGCCTGCTACCCGAGGATCACTATGGCCCAGCTGCAAGGACTATGAAGTCGACTTGAGCAACTGGCTTGCCGTCTGAGAGAACCGTAGCCGACGGCGCTTTCCGATGTGGCGACTTTCAGCGAGAACCCTCAGATGTTTGAGGCCCGTCCTGCGCCCCCGGATCCCCGCCCTCGTCCGGGCCCGTCATCTCGTCGGGGAGCGCGAACGGGTCGGGGGCTGGCTTCGGGCGGGCGTCGGCGATCCGCTCCACCTCGGCCTGCACCTCGGTCTCGTCCCAGTCCGGATGCACCATACGGACAAGGGTCTCGTCGCTGGCGGCCTCGGCCTGCCGGAGGAAGTTGACGGTCTGGGCGAGCTGCAGCATGTCCGGAACCACGCTGTCGGCCAGCACGATCGACGGTCTCTCCGGGGTGATGTCCGGGGAGAAGCCGAGCGCGACCTCCAGCTGCAGGTGCATGTCGAGCATGGTCTGCAGCTCGGGGATCGTGTACAGGCCCTTGACGCCGCGCGTCGTCAAGGATCGGCGTTCCTTCGCTGACACCTCGGTCGCGGTCTGCGCGACCTCACCGTGCAAGCCGAAGGACTGGGAAGAGTAGCCGGATGCGCGGAGGATCGCGTCGAGCAGTTCCGCCTGGGTGTCTTTGTGTTCCTGCACGCGGATCGCGAACTGGCTGATGGAGATCTCCATGCGGTCGTCGCCGCCGAGGACGTTCATGGCCTCGTAGATCTCACGGTTCGTGTCGAAGAACGCGCCCTTCCCAGGCCCGTTCGACTGCAGGTAGCTGCTGGGGACGTGGATGCGGCCCAGACCGTTACGGATGTCCCGCATCCATGACGTCCACGTTTCGTCGAGCTTGTCCATCAGCCCGATGATCGCGTCGTCGTAGTCAGACCGGCCGAGCGGCGCCCCTGGGGGATAGTGCCGCCACATCCGTTGCGGCCGCATGTTCGGGACGTGCACCGCGGTGCACCGAGGCAGCTTCGTCTGGATGACGGGTGGGAGGTCTTTCGTCTCCGGGCGGGAGGTGAGCTGCACCTGGTCGCCGAGGTTGCCGGGTGAGCCGCGGTACAGCCCGTTGAGGATGTAGCCGGGTTCGTGGCGTTCCAGGTGGATGAGCTGCTCGGTGTCGTCCTGCTGGATGATGCGCCAGAAGGTGGCGGCGTACAGGCGTCCGTGCCGCCACTCGGGGACGCACGCGTCGGCGTGGACCGCGCTGATCCATGGCTTCTCGGCGACGGCACGGTCCCAGACGCTGCGCAGGTAGTAGGAGCCGAGCGCGCCTCCGACTTCGGCGCCTTCCAGGAGGGTGGCCTGAAGGGAGGGCAGGAGGTCGTTGATGCGCTCCTGGGTGGCCGCGTTCTCCACGGTGATGGTGGGCGGCTCGGAGTAGAGCAGGGTGGCGCCCATGGTGGCGAGGTCGGATGCGGCGGGCAGGTGGACTTTGGCTTGCTTCTGGCCGGCCGGTGTGGGTTCACCCCAGAACCAGCGGGCGGCCTTGCCGAGGATGCCGCCGCGGTACTGGCTGGGGCGGTTGGCGGGGAGGCCGTGGGCGGCAGGGTCGCCGTATAGGTCGGCGAGCCGGTCGGGGTCTCCGCGGTACCAGGCGTCGAGGACGCTGTAGTGCTGGTAGATGGGGTTGAGGTGTTGGGGCGGCCAGGTGCCGCCGCTCGGCAGCGGCATGCAATGTCCTTTAAATTTCAATCAGGGAAAATGTGACGCACGTCACAGCGCAAGTTTCGGTTGCTGAGTGCAGGTCAAGGAACCGTCGACAGGGTGAAGCCGAAGGTGGAATGTCCGATTTGTTACGGCATCCCAACCGGTCATATACGGCGTGACCGAAAACGCGTTCGCCGATTGATCGGGCCAGATGCGACCGCGGGAGGGCTTTAGGCTTGATCTATCGCCAACCCAAGCGATTCGTCCTGAACCGGTCGGCTGTCCCATGGGATCGACCGGTTGCGACCCAGTTCGGTCGATCCACCGAAGTCACAGTCCTGGGCCGTGAAGGGATGGGTCGTGGCACGAGGTAAGCGACGTCGCCAGGCGGGCGGTGGTGAGTGGATCGTGCTCGCGATGCGGGCGGTTCTTATCGCCATCGATTGGCTGGTTAATGGGGGTGGGGCCAGGTAGTCGACCCTGGCCCTCCCTCACCGGGGCTCCGCACTTCTTGCTGACAGGCTGAGTGCGGGGCCCTCTCCGTCTCTCGTCATGCTAGCCCTTACGGCCTGAAGTTTGAACCATTGTGGATCTTGAAGTCAACTACCGGGAATTCATGTTCCCGAAGGTTACGGCTGAGTAGAGCAGTGCTCACGCGGCCTTGCTTGGCTCGGCGAGCAACGGCCCCCAGATCGCCCTCGTCGTCCGCACCCCGTACCGGAGCGCGTCCACACCGTGGTCACCGATCTTGATGGGCTTGTCCTCGCCCTTCTCCGACGCGTCCGGGTCCCACGCGTAGCCGGGGATCTCCCGGATGAGTTCGGGGCAGGCCGCGGAGACGAGAAGCCGGCCGGTCGCGAACAGGGACGCGACTTGCCGGATGCCGTCGACGACCTCGTTGTCGGCCAGCGTGCTCGTCCAGCCGTCGCGGTGCAGCTGCACACGGAAGCTCTTCGCCGAGGGGTCGACGATGATGTACTCCGGGGTGATGCCGAGGCCGGTGATCCAGGCGCGGAGCCGCTCGGAGTACTCGGCGTCCGTCAGCGACCCGCGTTGCTTCTTGGAGTCCCACCGCCACTCGTGCCCGACGTACAGGCGGCCGTCGACGCCGAGGCCGATGAGGAGGGCGTGGAGCGGGTTCGTGGTGCCGTAGTCGAGGGCGAGGCACAGCCACCGTGCGATGGCCGGTAGTTGCTGGACGACGTGGCGGGCCGGGTCCCACGCTTCGTAGATGACGCCTTCCGCGAGACACCACTCGCCGAGGATGAGGCGCCGGTAGAAGAGGCCGGTGAACTCGCTGGAGACGTCGGCGACGTACTGGGCGGTGAGGCTCGGGTTGTCGGCGAGTTTGAACGAGAACCGGTGCAGGTTGAGCACGTTCGGGTCGTCGTTGCGGTGGAGCTGGCCGTCATGGTCGAGCCACAGCGCGGCCCGGTCGAGGTAGCCGACCTTCAACCAGTGCTGTGGGCCGTCGGGGTTCGTGGTCGCGAACAGCTGCGCGCCGGGGATCGACAGTCGGGTGAGGAGCATGACCCAGAACGACTCGGGGATCGTGCTCGCTTCGTCGACGTACGCGCCGACGAGGGACAGGCCGCGGATCTTGTCCTCGGAGCCTTCGTTGTAGGCGCCGGCCACGTAGATGACGCGGCCGAGGAGGTGGAGTTCTCCGGCTCCGGCGACGAACTTGCAGCGCTTCTCGCCGAGCATCTCGACGAGGGGGTCGATGATGTTGCGCTTCAGGGTGCGTTCGGTTTTGCCGACCATGAGGAGCGGTCCGGCGGGGGCGGTGCGGACGAACTTGAGCCACTTCATCAGCGAGCTGATCGTCTTGCTTGAGCGGACCGAGCCGTCCCAGACGTTCAGGCGGGCGGTCGCCAGGTGCACGGACTCACGTTGCTTGCCGACGAGCGGGGAGACGATCACAGGCCCGTCATCCCTTCCAGCCACTGGTCCACGGCCGCGTGCGACTCACCGGAGTTGTCGTGCTTCTCGACGGCGAGGTGCTTGTCGATCGCGGTCGCCGCGGACACGATCAGGTTCCGCTTGTCGGCCGTCGGCGGCTCGGGCAACTCCTTGGAGTTGAAGGTGTTGTCCTTACCGCCGAAGTTCCAGATGAGCGCGGGCCGGTGGAGGTCGTCGAGGAACCGGTTCGCCTCCTCCAGGAAGCGGCGCGACGTCGACGCTCTCAGCGCGGCGTTGTCGGCCTTCTTCGCCTCTGTCGCGTTTTTCGTGGCTGACCGGTCAAAGGCGCCGGTCAGTCCGGCGCGTTGGGCGATGTTGGTGACGGTGCCGACGCTGACGCCGTGTTGGCGGGCGATCGCGTTGCGTTTGCCGCCTGCGCGGATGCTGTCGAGGATGGCGTCGCGGACGTCGTCGGGGATTGCTCGGGGCACACGTGCTCACCCCCGGACATGACGAAGCCCCGCGCGGTGGCGGGGCTGGCGTGTGCGCATGCTGCGCGTGCCTCAAATTATGCGTTATCCACAGGCTTAGTGTCAACCAAGCCTATTCTGCCCAGGCGGTTAAGCATCGCTATTGATGCTTTTCGGTTTCTGGGATCCTTGGGGGCATATGTATCCCAATAATATCGACGAATTCTCTTCCGCCTTTCTTTGTCGCGAACTATTATCCTGATGGCGATTTCTACGTATACTCCAAAAGCAGATTTAAGGGAATCGTACATGAATGATTCTTGTATTTTTTTTGATGCTGTCTGAAGTTGATTCAATAAACTTCTTTGAAGTGCCATGCATGCTGCAGCGCCAAAGAACCCCATAGCTGAACATAGCTTGAGTAGCTTCCCCGGTCGTTCCTCGATCAACGACACCAGTTCAGCCGCGCGTGTCTCGGCGCGCTCGGGGTCGGGGTAGCGTGCACGGGCGGACCACTGAACCAGTTTTCGGGCCGCCCAGGGGGACAGTTCGCAGGCTTCGTTGACGATGAGGCCTAGGGCGATGCCGAGGAAGATTTCCCAGCCGCTCACTGAGTACCTCCGGCGAAAATCGTGTCAAGCAGGCCACGGAAGATGCTGCCAGTGGCCGGTCGAGGCCGGAGGGCTTCAGGGCGGCGTTCGGCGAGTAGCGTGCGGGCTGCGGGGGCGCCGGTGCCGGTGAGGATGTAGAAGCGGCGGGGCGGTTTGGTGGGGTCGGGGTTCTTGTCCTCCCAGTGGCCTTCGATCCACTTGGCGTCTTCGAGGCGGTCGAGGACGCCGTAGATCGTGGGGCCGGTTCGGCCGGTGGCCTTGATGATGGCCCAGCCGTGCAGTTCGTAGCCCTGACGGTGGGCCTGGATGAGGGTTTCGAGGACGTCGAGCAGGGGTTTGGTGATGCGGACGGGTCCGCTGGTTCCTTCCATGCCCCTTACCTTACCTAGGTCGGATAAGGAGTGTGGGGGGTTCGGGGATCTGGTTTTCAGGCGGCCTGGAGTCGCTTGGCGAGCCACGCCCAGTCCCACAACGGCCAACACGGTCGCCCGCCCCACCAGGTCGTCACGTCCTTGCCCGGAGGCTCGCAGGAACCCTCGCAGACGATCGCGATCTGATCGCCGGGCATGATCCGCACCCGCAGCGTCCACTGGCCGTCTCCGGCCGCCTGGGGGCCGTCCGTGGGGCACCAGGGGCAGGTGATGCGCAGGACGTGTCCGTCGGGCCAGAGGTCGAGGTGGTGGGCGAGCGTGTTGACGATGCGGCGGGCTCGGGGGGCGAGGTCTTCGGCCAAGCCCGGGTCGACGAAGTCGGCCTCGACGAGGTGGCGGGCGGCGAAGTCGAGCAGCGGCCCGACGTTGGCCTGCAGGGTGGCCGGCGGCGCCGGGGTCGGGCACATGATGGCCTGGGCGACCATGGCGGCGCACGTGTAGGCCTCGATGGCGAGGTTGTTGAGCGCTGTCACCACGTCGAGGTCGACAGGGGCGGGGTGCTCGCCGGGCATGACGGCGACGCGCTCGACGCGCTCGACGCGGGCGAGCTGGTCGCGGAGCTCTCGGGCCTCGGCGGTCATGAGGTTGGGGCGGGGTGGCCTGGGGGTGCCGGGGAAGCGTGCCTCGACGAGGTCGGCCGCGTAGAAGGAGGCCCATTCGAGGTCGGTGGCGACGACGGTCGGCAGGTGGTGCACGGGAGGTCCCCCTGGATGGTTCGGATCGGACGGGAGCGATGGTGGCGGGCGGCGGTGGTTAACGTCGCGTCCTACGACCGTCGGGGTGGTGGGGGTTCAGAAGGGGGCGTCATTGCTTTCGGCCTCCGTGAGGATTTCAGGCGCGCGGGCAGGAATAGCGGGCAGGGGTGAGCCGCATTTATGTGCGGCGAGTACCGGATATCGACGGGGATTCCTTATGTGCCACTCATAGCGGTGCTCGAGCTCCTTTTTCTGCGCGTTGCCGACAAGGTCGTAAGTCGCGCGGCCTTGGAGAAGTGCGACCGCTTCCCCCATTTCGTCGATCGGATTGATATCGGCCCGGACGGGGAGTGCACATTTTTCGGCGTCGAGGCCTCGGAGGACCGGGACCCGGCAGTGGGGGCACTGGGTGATGCCTGCGGTGCGCAGCTGCCCGCCGGAGCGGGCGAGGAGCCAGGGGGGGATCACGGGGCGTCCTCGGGGTTGAGGATCTCGCCGGTGGTGGGGTCGATGCGGAGACCGTCGACGATCACTTCGGACGGCTGGGAGTGCGTTATGAGATCCGAGGGGTCGCGTGGGTCCGCGTGTAGTGAGTGCAGTGCGTCTCCTATAGACGCACTGACGCACTCACTACTAGTGCGTTGACGCACTGGTGACGCACTTGACGCACTGACGCACTCGGAAGAGACAGAGTGCAGTTTCGCCCTCCTCGGCCCGTCCACCACGACCACCTTCCCCGCCCGGATGAGCGACTTGAGGGCGTCACGGATCGCCTTCTGAGGGTGCTCGTCGGCCAACGCCTCCTCGATCGCACGCCCTGAAGCGTGCGGAGAGAGGGTGAGCCACTCAACGATGGCGCCCGCGGCCGACTCGGTCTTCGCGTCCTTACGGGACCCTCCAGCGAGCTCCAGGCGCCGCTGCGCAGGGTTGAAAGAAAGAAGCGACTCGGGCACATCGACGTCTCGCCCGTACGCTGAGAAATAGCGTGGCGCGGCGGGATTCGTTTCTCCGGAGTCGTCCTTTTCCCGGACGAGTCGCCATTCCACATCGGGCCAGTCGCGGAGCCTGGAAGCACCCCGGGACCGCTCACCGGAATGGCCCATGTGGTGAATCACGATCGCTTCTTCGACTCCTGCTTCTTTCAGAAGTTCGTCGATCGCGACGAGGAGACGGCCCGCTTCCTTGTCCTCGGACAGGCCCAGGGCGTCGAGCACAGGAGCGAGACAGTCCAGCACCACCACGGTCGCGCCGAGGGCACGCAGCCGGTCAGCCCACTCGGTGCGGGTCTGCGGGTCGAGGATGTCGAAGGACGACAGGCGGCCGCGCAGGGGGAGGATGCCGACGGCGTCGGTCCGGGTGATGCCTTGGTCGCGGAGCCAGGAGCGGAGCATCCGCGCGTCGAGCTCGTTGTCGATGATGACGATCCGCCCGGACGGTGGGGTGACGTCGAACTTGCCGAGGAACGGCACCCCGTCGGCCAGCGCCCGCACGAGGTTCCCGACCGTGGTCGTCTTCCCGGCCTTGAACTGGGCGGCCAGCATGACCCGTCCGCCGACCGGCCACAGCCCGTCGACGCGGTACCGCACTGGTTCGTCTTCGACGGCGAGGAAGTCCGACAGCAGGGTGATGTCAGGCGGGACGACGTTCCCGGCGCGCGCCTTCTTCGCCCTCCGGGCCGCCTCCTCACGCACCCGGATCTTGCGGAGCTCGTGGGCGACCTCACGTTCGTAGGCGAGCGCCTCCAGGTCGAGCTCCTCCGCGCCGTCGACGGCCGCGGCTGGGGGTGTCGGGTCAGGCGTGGGGTGGAGCTGGTGGACGGTGGCGAGGGCGCCGTCCGTCGCGAAAGGGGGCGGACCCTGAGCACCCGGCCCGGTCGGCGCGATCAGGTCGGAGAAGTCGTCATCGTGGGGGAGACGCTCGTCGACGTCGGCCCGCACTGCGGCCAGGTCCGCGACAGCTACCTGGGCGACCGCCCACGACAGGACGCCGAGGAACTCCGTCTGCGCCTGACGGGCGGTGAGGATCCGTTCGGTCCCGTCCCTTGAGGTGGCCATCGCCGTGATGAACACCCCGGACAGGGCGGCGGCCGCGTCCAACGCCGGGTACAGACCGGCCGCGGCTTCCCGCATCGCCCCGGCCGCCGCTCGGAGCGCGATCCCGTGCCGGGACTCGCCGGTCGCGAGCGCGCTCTGGAACTGGGTGGTCAGCCCAGCGAGCAACTCCGGCCGCGTACCGGCGGTGTGCCGGTCGAGGAACGCCTTCACCTCACGGTCGGTCGCCGCGTCGTTGCTGTCGCCCGCGTCGGGCAGTTCGCCGGCCAACGCAGGCGGCAGCTCGGGCAGCGCCCCGGTGCGGACCCATTCGTACCGGCCGCCCTGGTCGGCCTTCTCGTGGATGCTGGGGGAGACGACGATGATGCCGTTCTTGCCGCGCACCTCACCCCACGCCTTGCCGAGGCCGCCGGTGGAGTTGCCGAGGGTGCGGCCGTCTGGGGCGGCGTACAGGTAGTGGCCACGCTCGGCGTCATGCTCCCGAGTCGACTGGAACGGCCCGGGGGCGGTGAGGAGCGCGGCCCGGAGGAGCGGCGGTAGGGCGTCGGGCCGGTCGACGTCGAACGCGATTGCGCCGGACCGGCCGACGTGGAGGGCGAGAGCGTGGTCGGTTCCGGCGAACCAGACGGCGATGGTCTGCGGGTCTCGGCTGGACTTCGACGGCCAGCCCTTGCCGAGCACTGACCCGGCGTGCTTCGTGGCCCGGTTGACGGGCAGCACGTACCATCCGGCGGCCGCGTAGGCGAGGGCGGCCTTGATGGTGTCGTGGTCGGGCGTGATGAGGGGGATGGAGAGGGTCACGCCTGGCCTCCGAGGTTGTGCGTGCACCGGCATGACACTCGGCCGTCCTGTACACCCAGCTCACGCCACGCGTGGAAAGGACACCCCGGGATCAGGTCGGGGCCGGGCGGGTGGGTGGTGAGCCCCCACCGGGGGTTGTACGGGCCGCCGGAGGACCGCATAGGGCACACGTGGCCGCACACGAGGCACCGGCCGACGTTCCAGGCGAGCTCCTCACACCACACGGTGCGGGACCCCGGGCACTTCTTCGGAGGCACCAGCCGGGCAGGGGAGAACAGGAGAGCCTTGCCGTCGGGTTGCGTGTCCTGTCCGGCGCCGATCGCCCGCCCTTCGCAGGTGCCGCACACCGCGTCCCCGGCGGGAGGCTGGTCGGCGGTGAGGAGGCGCCCGTCGTCGCGGGCGGCCTGCCCGCACCACAGTCCGTAGGAGATGCCGTGCGGGTAGCGGACTCCATGGCGGGGCCGGTGCCAGCGGCTCATTCCGGGGGTGCGGACGTAGCGGGGGCCGGTGGTGAGCGGCTTCCCCCAGTTGATGGCGTGCCCGACGACGGCGCTGCGGGTGAGGGGAGGTTCGAGGGGGACGCTCACGCGGCCGCCTCGCCGTGGAGAGGTGTCCTGTGGGTGGTGCGCATGGTGGGCCCCTCTCGGTCGTGCGGGTGGTGCTGAGCGCCCGCCCCAGGGACTCGCACCCTGGGTGTCTGCTGGTCGGGCAGGGGAGGAAAGGGGGGAGCCCCCGTGCGCCGCTTCCCCTTTCGGCGCACGGGGGCTGATCAAGAGGGTCAGGAAGCGTGCAGGTCGTAGTAGTCGTCGTTGAAGTCGTCGACCTCGATGTCCTCGCCGCGTTCCGCCCACTCGTCGCGTTCCTCCTCGGCGTGGACCGCGACGAGCTCCTCAGGAGTCAGGCCAGCCACCCACTCAGGGACGTTGCTCACGGTGGAACCTTTCTTTGTAAAGGGAGGGGCCGGTGCCCGCCCCCGCGGCCTCGCGCGCCACGGGAGCGGACACCGGAGTTCAGGAGGGTCAGGCGAAGCCGAGCGTGGCCCGCTGCTCGGGGGTGAGCGCGGCCAGCGCGGCGGCCTGCTCGGGGCTCGTCCCGGGCGGCGGCGTCCACGCGGCGGCTGCCGGGGCGGGCGCGGGCTGGGCGGCCAGAGTCGTCTGCGCGGCCTGGTAGATAGCCTCGGCGCGCTGCGCGACCTGCTGAGGCATCTGTGCGATCGGTCCCGGCGCGGTCGCCGGGGCCTGCGGGGCACCCTGAAGGAACTCGTTCGCCTGAACAGCCGACGGCGCCGCGTAGGCGGCGGTGTAGATCTTCGGCGCGTTGTGGCCGCGCTTCTTCACCTCACCGTCAGCGACGTAGGTGATGGACAGAACACCCCCGACCTCCAGGCCCCGGGCGCCCGCCTGACGGACAGCGGTACGCACCGCGTCGAGGAGCTTGGCCTTGATGTAGAACTTCCGCTGGCCGTCGTCGTCGACGATCTGCGGGTCACGCAGGGACGTCTGAACGGTGACGACCATCTGCATCATCGGCTTGCCGTCCGACCAGAACTTCGGCTCGCCGCTGTCGAGGTCCTTCTGCTGCTCAACGGTCGGAGGGGTGGTGATCGGGCCGCTGACGGTGGTGCCGATGGTCGGGAACTGCGCGGACGGGATGCCGCCGCCCATGAGGAAGGCGTTGGCGTCCATCGTGAACGGGGTCGTCATGATCTGTGCTCCTTGGATTCGTTGCTACTGGGCGATGAGGTCAGACAGTTCCGACGCGGCCTCGGTGAGGGCGTCGGGGTCACCACCGCAACCGGTGGCGAGATCAGTGGCCCCCGGCCGCAACCAGGGGCAGGACCGGCACCACGACTCGCGGCGCCGAAGCAGAGGGAAAGCGGCCTGGCCGAGCGCGGTCACGAGCTTCGCGATGCCGTCCGCCCGCGACAGGGACGCCTCGGCGACGGCCCGGTTGTACGGCTCCGACCACAGGTAGCGCTGCTTCCACTCCTGGTCGCGCGGCAGGAAGTAGATGGCGACGTCGGACACGGGGGCCCCGCGCCGTTCCCAGCCGAGGCCGTACAGGTGCGCCTGCACGCGGTACTGCTCGCCGGGCCCGGACGCCTTGTACTTGCGGAGGGTCGAGCCGCCGGGGATCTTCCAGTCCCACACGACCCCGTCGAGGTACAAGTCGGAGTTGCCGGAGATGTCGTCGCCGTTCACGCCGCCGACGGTGACGCGCTCCTCAAGCAGGTACCGGTCCGCCCCCGTCTCAGCCCATTCGGGGCGCGCCATGTTGGCGCGGGCCAGCAACTCCTCCAACTGGCCGTGGACCGCGGTCCCGATCCACGGCTTCCACGCCAACGGCTGAGACACGTTGACGGCCGGGTGCCCGGCGAGCTTGTAGCCGATGCGCAGGTCGCACGGGATGCCGAGTTCGGACGGGCCGATGCGGGTCTGCAGGCTGCGGGGGGCGTTGGTGATGGCGCCCTCGATGAGGGCGTCGAGTTCGGCCTGCTGCGCGGCGACGCGCGGCGAGATGGTGCTCATTCCCAGTTCCCAGAGCAGCGTTCGCACGTGTGGAATCCGGCCCGCCACTCGCTGCCAGCGACCCGATGGCCGCACGTGCCGACGACGTACCCGGGCTGTTCGGGGATCTCGCTGCCGGGCGCAGGGTAAACCGGCTGGTCGTCGTCGGTAGCCGGGACGTCGAGCGTGTCCCGGAAGTCGGTGATGATGCCCGGGGAGGTCTGGGTCATCTCGCTGATCGTCTGGACTGCGTCCGCGGTGGCGATCGTCTCGGCGGACGGGTCACCGATGATCTTCCTCAAGGTGCGGGAGAGGAAAGCCCTGTCGGCGGAGGAGATCAGCCATGTCTGGACGAGGCTGGAGCCGTCCGGCCGCATCTCCGTCAAGGTGATCATGTCAGGGGCGGTCACAGCACACCGGCCACGTGGCGGGCGACGGACAGGATCTCAGCGAGCTCGGCGCGGATCTTCCCCGTGTCGGCGAACAACGCGGCCAGGCCGCGCTGCCGCAGAACCACCTCGACAAGCTCGACCGGCACGTCGGCCGGGTCGACAGTCGTCGGGGTGGGGATCGCGCCGATGACCTCGCGCGGAGGGCAGTCCACACACCGGAACACCTGCCACGACGGGCCGCCGTCCATGGCCGGGACCCGACCGGCAGGCACCATCGGCTCCTCGACGACGCGTTGCTTTCCGCAGGTGATGCACGCCCATCCGTCGTGCTGCGACTGCGTGAGGTCCGCGATGCTGATCGGCGTGATCTGCGCGGGCTTCCAGTCGGTCGCCGCGCGCCGCACGAGCAGGTGCGCGTTCACGGGGCGGCCGAGCGCCTGCTGCGCGCGCACCATCTCGGCGACCCGCTCAAGCGCCCACTCCTGGTCGTCGGGGGTCTCGTGGTGGACGCTGGTCACGGTGATGGTGCGGCCGTCCCGGTAGGTGTGGGTGTAGCGGGCCGCGTACTCCAACCCGCTGGTCCTGGTGGTCATTGCTTCTGGGCTCCTGGGTTCGCTGAAGAAGGGGGGGCGGGGGTCTGCGGGGCGGGGTCTCGTGCTCCCCGGAAACCCCCCGTGCCAAAGGTGGGGTCACATAGCGATCGCGGGCCGCCACGGGCCGCCCTGCACCCGGGTGACGAGCTGCGCGTCGTCGAGCAGGCCCCGGGCCCGCTGGTGCTGGAGCGCCGTCTCCACCTGCTGGACGGCCTGCTCACGACGCCAGGGGGTGGCGCCGGTGGGGGCGGTGTAGACCCGCACCTCCAGCACTCCGTCGCCGTCGCGGAAGATGCCCTTGACGCCGTACTCGGCGCATCCCGTCAGCTCGGCGGCGTACCGACTGACAGGCGCGGAGGCGAGCAGCTGGGGGACGGTGAGACGCTGCGCGAGCATGGCGGGCTCCTGGGATCCGGGGGAAGGGAGGCGCTGATCGGCGCCTGCAGGAAACACGCTACATCACGCTCCAACACGATTCAAGACGCTACAACTTGCTACATCCTGCTACACGGATGGATGTGCGAAACCGGGCACTACTGGACGCGGACCCTCGTCTTGCCGCACCGCGCGCACCGCTGCTGCACTGGCCGGCCACCGGCCACGATCGGGACCGACACCCACCGGTGCGTGAACGGCCAACACCTACCGGACACGGTCGCGTGCCATGTTCGCCCGCTGCAAGAGGTCGAGCCGGGCCTCCAAGGTGCGGATCGTCTCCGCCTGCCGAAGGATCGTCCCCCGAGCCCTTCCCGAGGCGGAGGCCTCCTTGGCAGCCTCCTCTCGCGCCTCCTCCAGGAGGCGGTCGGCCGCGTCGAGGCGGCGGATCAGGGCGGCCCGGCTGCGGAACCAGTCACGAATCATCAGGGTCTCCAGGTTTTCCAAGCAAGCGTGTGATGAAGGTCGCGACGCCGACGCACACCGGCCACGTGGTCGTCGTGACCTGGGTGCCGACGCGAGTCGCGACGGTGATTTGCGCGTCTCTGGGTAGAGCAGGAGGAAGCCCCCCACCGAGCAGGCCGGTGGGGGGCAGGGTGCTGGTGGTGCTCATCACGCGGGCGTGCCCCGCATCACGACGATGCCGAGCTCCTCCTGGAGCTTCGCCACGACGGTCCGGACCGCGTCACGCCGCACGTCGGTCGCGTTGTCGAGCCAGATGCCCATGTAGAGAGCACCGCCCTGGATCCGGTACCGGAACCGCGCGGTGACCACGTACGGCTCGCTGTCCTCGAACGGCGCGATCCCGAGCTCCAGCGTCGAGGGCACCTCGATGGAGCCCTTCGCGCCGCCGCCCGCGGTGGTCTCCTCCTCGAACGTCAGGCGCCTGTCCCCGCTGGCCAGGAGAGTCGCCGAGGAGAACGTCACCTTGGTCTTGGCCTGGAACTGCTGAACGAGCTCCAACATGTCCGCCGCCGTCGGCTTGCGGATGTCGGCGCGGTTGTCGTCGATGAAGTCCGCGAACGCGGCCTGCTTGAGGAACTGCCGGTCCAGGCTGGTCCACCTCCGCCACGCGTCCGTCTCGGCCAGGCGCAGGGTGAGGCGGTGCTCACCCCATCGCGGCGTGTAACCGCGCTCTTCCTCGCTGACCCACCCCTCGTGGGCGTCGAGGACGGCAGTGATGACCCCAGCCTGAATGTCGACGTACACCTCGGACTGGGCGTCGCAGTGCTTGCGGTAGTAGTGCACGAACGACGGCATGTCATCGACGCGGACGGTGCCCTTCTTCCGGGCGGGCCGCGTCTCGTCGGGGTCACGCAGGTCGATGGTCTCGACCCGGTCGCGCAGCTTGAAGGCGTAGAACCCGCCGGGGTTCAGCTGCTCGGAGATCTGCGCGTCGGTCAGGGCGTCGATGAGGGCGTCGTTCTCCGTACGGGTGGTCACTTGGCGATGTCCTTCAGCTCGATGTCGGTGGTCTTGTCGAGTACGCGCAGGCCGGGCAAGGAAGCCTGCCGAGGGTCGTCGCGGACGAGGTTGTGGTCGGCATCGGCGAAGAACACCGCGGCCTTCGGCGTGGACTTCGGCTTGGTCGCGGTCACCGAGGCGGCCACGGTGAGGGAAGCGTCGTCGCCCTTCATCGGGGCGATCTCCACGACGAGGGTGAGCTTGCCCTTCTTCCCGGTGTCCTGGACCGAGGCGACCACCTCCTGCAGCAGTACGGCCGCCTCGTCGAGCACGGCGCCGCGGCGGAGGTCCTGCAGGATGGTCGCGAACGGCCGAACCTGATTGGTCACGCTGATTTCCTTCCAGAGGATTCGAGGGGGACAAGAGCCAGACGCAGGCCGAGGGCCCGCGCGTGGGCGTCGAGAGCGATCAGGTCAGGGACGGTGCGGCCGGTCTCCCGCCGCGAGATCCCGACCCCGCGGCGCGCCAGGTGCAACCGCTCAGCCAGCTCGTCCTGGGTGAGGCCGAGCTCCCGGCGCCGGCGGTCGAGGGCCCGCATGATCGGGTGAGGGGTCACCACGCCTCCTGCTTCTTCCCGGATCAGGCCGCGGCCCTGCGAGGGTCCCTGCTGGCCGCAGCAGGCGCAGGTGATGATGCGTCGGCGTCTCACCGGCCCACCGCCTTGACCGGGGGCAGCTCGATGACGAGCAGCTGCAGCTGGCCGCCTTTCACGACGGGCCCGAGCCGCATGTCCGGGCCGACCAGGTGCGTGTCGTCGTCGTCCGGCAGGACCCCGGCGTCGACCAAGCCGTCGACGAACGCCTTGAAGCTGGGATACCAGTTCGCCGGGTCGCGGCGGCCCCGGGTGGCGGGGTGGAGGATGCCGAACACGTGCGCCCGGGAGAGCGCGGGCACACCCGCGGCCTCGGTGGCGTGCTTCCCGGCCGCCCGGATCGCCGCGGTGAGACGCGCCCGCGGGGCGTGGTGAAGGCGCCCGTTCGCGTTCAGCAGCGGCAGGCCTGCGGGGAGGGTGATGGTCCAGGTGCGGGCGCCCGCCGCCGGGCCTGTGGTGAGGTCGGCGGCGGGCAGGTGAAGGCGGGTCATCGGGTGGCCCCGAGGATCGCGCGGGCCACGGGGAGAGCGGCGGCAGCGGCCGGGCAGTCGGTCCAGTCCGTGGTGAGGTACTCCTTGGCGGCTGCCTCCAGCCACTTGGCGAGCGACTCCCGGGAGCGCAACAGGTCGCCGATGAGTCGGATGAGCTCCTCATTGTCGGTGTCGCCGTTGATGGTGCCGTGGTGGTCGGTGCTGCGCAGCCGGGCAGCGGCGGCCCGGATCTCTTCGACGGGAGTCATAGCCCCACCTGAACGTTGACGATGACCTGCGCGGCGTCGCCGTCGTGTGCGTGCCCGTTCTCGTGCGCCCACTCGGCGACGTCCATCGGGAACCGGAGGTCGTGGTAGCCGATGACGACCTGGGCGCCCTCCTGGCGGACGGTGTGGACGGTGTCGCCGGGCTGGGTGGCCTCGGCGACGACCGCGGCGGCGGCCTCGCTGCTGATGCAGCGCAGACGAGTCTCTCGGGTCATCGCCTACCTTCTTTCCTGCTCAGTTCGGCGGCGACAGCAGGGTCATCGGAGCGGTACCACCGCCAGGGCTTGCCTGCTTTCTCGGGGGAGGACACGTGCTTACGCCCTACCGAGCGGCACAGGCCGAGGTGTCCTTCCTCGCGGACACACACGTCTCCGTGTGGGCTCACCGCCCCGCAGGCTCGGGCGTCGAGCACGGGCCGCCCGGGGACGGCTGCGGCCGCGAGCACAGTTACGCCTGACAGGCCGACGAGCAGCCCGACGTACACGGCGAGGAGGCAGGCGACGCCACAGCAGGTGGCGTGGAGCCAGCGGCCGCGGCGGGCCGCCGCCACCCCGAGGAGGGCGGCGGCCACGGCGAGCATGAGGGGGGCGACGGCGGTCACGCCTGCTCCCGGTCGGCCGACGGGACGTACGGCTCGAACGGCGCCCGCCCGGACTCCGGGCCGCCGTACGGGTGGGCTCCGGGCGGGAAGACCGACGTCGCCGAGGGCGAGGGCGAGGGCGCGACGAGCATGCTGCTCCACCGCTCACCCAGGCCCGGAGCCGGGGCCAGGCCAGGGGCGGAGGTGACGTGCTGCTCGGCGTACGCCAGCAGTTCCGACCACTCCGCGACCGCGGCCTTCTTCTCCGCCACCAGCTGGACGGCGGCGGCCTCCTCGTCCTGCAGCTGACGCAGCTGCTCGGTCATGCGGGTGATGGTGTGGGGGGAGAACATCAGGACTCCTTGGTCTGCTGGGTGGAGGCGATGTGGGCGAGGATCTCGGCCTCCCGGAACCGGCGGTGGCCGCCGAGCGTGCGGAAGGACGTGAGCTTCCCCGCCAGCGCCCACCGGGAGACGGTCTTCGGGTCGACGTGGAACATTCGGGCGACCTCGGCCGGGGTGAGCAGGCGGTCAGGAGTGTCCATGTCAGGCCTCCTCGGTCTGCGCGATGGTGATGAGGACGACCGGCCGTCCGGGGAGCCGGTGGTACAGGCGGGGGCGGCCGCCGTCCTGCAGCCGCGCCATCACCTCCACCGCCTCGCAGCCGCGGCGGCGGCAGGGGGTGGGGTGGGTGAGGATCTGCACCGCGGGCGGCAGGACGCTGTCGGGGGTGAGGGTGTCGGGCGGGGCCGGGATCCGGGCGAGGGTTCCGGGCTGCAGGTCGCCGAACTTCATGCCGCACCGCCGGAGAGAGGGCCGGTGGCGGGGCCGTTCTCGAAGTCGTCGTACGGCTCCAGCTCGGCGGGCTTCAGTCCAACGCGCTTCAGGGGGCCGTACTTCGCGGTGACGCCCTCCCACAGGCGGTACTCCCCGCCGAAGAACAGCAGCACCTGGCCGTCGCTGCGCTCGACCACCCGCCACTGGTCGCCGTCGCCGTCCTCCCACAGGTCCCCGGCACGCAGCTCGGGGACGCCGGTGGCCCGCTCGGGCGTCGACGGCGGGTAGGTGCGCACCAGCGGGCCGTAGTTCATGTTCGCGGACCGCCACAGGTGGCAGGTGCCGTCCGTGCTGCGGAGCGCGATATCCGCGTTGGGGCTGTTCTCGTGCGCGAACCACGTGCGTCCGTGCCGGTCTCGCCAGATTTCCCCGGGCTGGGGGACTCCGTCGGCCGGGACCAGGCGCTCGATCCGGGCGGTGTCGAGCGGGACGGTCACCCCGTACGGGCCCGCCGAGTGCTCCAGATCGACCGTGAGCTCCTCGGGGAACGCGTCGCACGTGGGTGCGATGTGCGTGATGAGGCCTTCGACGATGACGCGGACGCGCTCGCCGAGCTTGTAGTGTTCAGGCATGGCCTGACCTCTTCTTCTCTTCGCTGTTGGGGGTTGGGTCTACGGGCGCCCGGCCGTTGGCCCGGCCCGGGCCGCCCGGTTACGCCGACCGGCGCACGCTGCGCTCGGCGGCCTTCCTGCTACGGGCAGCGCTCGCCTTCAGCGACATCTGCGTCATGTACGCGGTGTGGGCGTTCTCCGCCGCGGCCGGGATGTCCTTCGCGCGCACCTTGCCCTCGGCCGTGATCTTCGCGATCCAGTAGTCCAGTGACACCGGCGACTTCGCGCGCGCCGCGGCCGTCCGCTCACCCCGGTGAGGAGTGCGCGCCCACTGCACATGTGCGGCGATTCGGGCGGCACGGCTGCGCTGTTCGGGGGTGGCCATCAGACGTCCGCCGTGGTCTCGGTCGGCGTCGGCGCCATGTACGCCTCGAACGAGGATCCGTAGATCCGCCACCGGCCCTTCGTCGAGGTCTTCGTCGCACGCAGCTCACCGGAATTGATGGCCCGGCGGATCGTCCACTGGCTGACCCGTATCCGGGCGGCAGCCTCAGCCACGGTCAGCATGGGCTCGTCCATCGCGGCCTCCTTCCTCTATCTCGTACTAGAACGCTACAAGATGCTACATCTCGATTCAAGACGCTACATCTCAAGGCATATCGCTACACGCTGAGTCAAGAGTTTCCCGTGATTTACGTCATGATCTGATGCTCTATACGCTCCACCGTGCTACAACTCACTCCATGGAGCATGAAACGGGACCGCCAGGTCTGCCCTTCTGGAGAAGGGTCGAGGCGGAGCGCATCGGACGCGCGTGGACAGCCACAGACCTACATCGCCGTTCGGGCGTAGCCCGAAGCACGATCAACAACCTGGCGACCCAGCGCCGACGTCCCCGGCCGGCCACAGTGGTCGCGTTGGCCGACACCCTGGGCATCCCGCGTGACGAGGCGTTCGCCCTGGCGGGTCTCGACCCGGAGGCGGCCGCCGTGGGGGAGACCGCAACCGACGACACCCTCGACGAACTGCTCGCCCGCCTGCCTGAGGAACGCCGACGGGAGCTAGAGAAGTGGCGGGAAGAGGAGCGGGAGCGGTACGAGCGGGCTCGTGAGGACTATGAACGGGGCCTCTCCCGAATCGAGAAGATCCTGCGCGACGAGCTCGGCTGACCACGAATGTGACGCCCGAAACGGGCGATCATCGAAAAAATTTTCGATGCGCCATCCCTAGCGTGACCAGGGGAGACGGGAAAAACTGCCACTTGGGCAGGGATTTTTGTCACTCAGGAGGCGGATTTTTCTTCTAGTACGGTGTTATATAGGACTGCCGTAAGCGGTGCGTGGTGCGGTCCCTAACGCCGCCCCCCTGCTGTCAGCGATCCCCCTCAGGCCTCAGGAGGCTTCATGCTCCTCGCATTGGTCACCATCGCCCTATGGATTCTTAGCGCCGCCTACGTGGCGCTGGATGCCCTCATACCTGGCCACTCTCTGCCCATCGCGCTCCATCACCTTCTGCTCGCCGCCAGCGCCACCGTCACTCTCGCTTGGATCCTGCGCCACCCGCGCCTGCAGTATCGAGTCGGCTACCGCGACGGATACGCGGACGCCGAACGCAACACCTGACCCCCCTCGGCGGCGCCCGCGCGACCGACACCGCGCCCCCGCCAGCCACGCTCACAGGTGATGATGTGAGCGCGGCCTCCCCGCCGGACCCCAGCCCCCTGTGACGCTGCCCAGGGAGGCCAGGACCCTCAAGCGGAACCCCTCTCAAAACCGATCACCAGGCGCAAACTTCGTGTGCGTAGCGCGCGCCCGATCATCCGCGAGCTCCTCCGTGTAGTGCCGCATCTGCTCGTACGACTTCCAGCCGAGAACCCGCCGCACGGAGTCCGGATCCATCCCCGCTTCCAGCAGCAAATGCGCTGCCGTCCCCCGGAACCGGTGCGGGTGCACGTTCTCCACCCCGGCCTGCTCGCCGCGTCGACTCAACATCAGCGCCACACCAGCGCGCGTCATCTTCCCCATGGTCTTGCTGCGCACCCCCAGCCACAGGTACGGGCTGCCCGCCCACTTGTGCTTGGCCCGGACCCTGAGATACCGGTCCAGAGCCGCCACCGTCTTGGCGCCTATCGGGATCCAGTGCTCGTCTCCGCCCTTGAGCACGATCAGGATCCGCCGGTTCTTGAGGTCCACGTTTTCGAGCAGGATCCCCGCGAGCCCGGACGCGCGCACGCCATTGTCGACGAGGATCATGATCATGGCTGTGTCGCGGCGCTCCGCGAACCCGGCACCTTTGCACGCGGCCAGCAACGCGGCGATCTCCTCGTCCGGCAGGTACTTGCGGGCCTTCTTCGTGACGTGTGGCCGGTCCCCACGCCGCACGGGCGAGAACGTTGTGCGCTCTTCCTCGGAGATGAGCCAGTTGAAGAACACCCCGAGGTAAGAGTGGTGGGCCGAACTGGTGTGGACGCTGGTCCGGTCCTGCTCCGACGCCAGGAAGCCACGCACATGCTCAGCAGTCACCCCCTCAGCGTCGTGAGGGTGACCGTTCGCGCAGAGGTAGGCGTAGAACGCCCTGGCCGACCGCGTGTACAGGTAGATCGTGTACGCAGCCTTGTTACCGGCTTCCAGGGCGCGCTTCCAGGAGTCGATCAACCCTTCCAGGTCTGCCCCTACGACTTCGCTCGGAGCGGGCCGTCGCGACCGGCGAGGGCGGCGCCGGGACGGGTCGAATTCGATCACGTTCTCAGTCATCGGGGGCCTCCTCGCCAGAGCGAAAGACAGCAAAAGGGGTTAAGCGTTGAGGGGGTGATTATTCGGTTAGTCACCTATGCGCGGCCGATCCGCGAGTGATTTCCGCCTCTCCCGGAGGGACGACAGGGCCTCTGAGCACGGCGGATAAAGGGGGCGTGAGAGAAGGGAAGGGGCTCCGATCATCCTCTTAAGCTGCGCTTACGTCCTGTCAGGCATCGTTCTGGTGTACCGGAACCGCCGGTCGCCGCTCCGACAGTCCACGAGCGGATGCAGGACGTGGGGGAAGACATGGACCCGAACAAGAATGAGCAGGAAAGCACCCCGGCCGAGGCGACCCACGAGAACGAAGGATGGAGCCAGTTCGGCAAGGTGCCGCCGCGTGTCGGAGGTTACTCGGAGGGCCGGGACACCGGGCCGCAGCCGACGCTGATCCACCCGGTTCCGGACGCGGCGGAGTCCCTGCGGATCCCCGCCCAGCGGGGGTCGCTCACCGGCAGGCAGAAGCTGGGGGCCGGTCTGGCGCTGGCCGCGATGGCCGTGGGAGGTGGAGTCGCGGGGGCCTTCATCGCGACCTCGATCGCCGGGGCCGGCACGGTCACGGCCTCGTCCGTCTCCCCCTCGGCCGAGGTGCGCCAGGTCGGCAGCTTCGCCACGGTCGCCGACGTGGCCAAGGCGGTCCAGCCCTCGGTGGTCTCCATCGAGGTCAAGAGCGCCAACGGCAGCGGCGACGGATCGGGCGTGCTGCTCTCGGCCGACGGCCTCATCCTGACCAACAACCACGTGGTCACGCTGGGCGGCCAGGTGGGGACGAACGGCTCGATGACCGTCAAGTTCAGCGACGGCAAGACCGCCTCCGCCAGGGTCGTCGGGACCGACCCGGCGACCGACCTCGCCGTCATCCGGGCGGAGAACGTCTCCAACCTGACCAAGGCCACGATCGGTGACAGCGACAAGGTCAGGGTGGGCGACTCGGTGCTCGCCATCGGCAGTCCGCTGGGCCTGTCCGGCTCGGTCACCGCGGGCATCGTCAGCGCCCTGAACCGTACGGTGACCGTCGGCGGCGAGCAGCGACAGCAGCTCCCGCCGGGCTGGGGCGGCATGCAGCAGCAACAGCAGGGCGGCGGAACGACGACCATCGGCGGGGCCATCCAGACCGACGCGGCGATCAACCCCGGCAACTCGGGCGGTGCCCTGGTCAACGCGGCCGGAGAGGTGATCGGCATCAACAGCGCCATCGCCACCAACGGCGGCGAGGGCAACATCGGTGTCGGCTTCGCCATCCCGATCAACACCGCCAAGCAGGTCGCCAAGCAGCTCATCGACACCGGCAAGGTCAGCCACGCCTTCCTGGGCGTCAGCCTCGCCGACGCGACCGGCGACGTGGCCGGGGCCCTGGTCAACCAGGTCACCGACGGCAGCCCGGCCGCCCAGGCGGGGATCAGGCAGGGCGACCTGATCACCAAGATCAACGAGACGCCGGTCGACGACGGCGCGACGGTGGTCGGCGCGATCAGGGGGCTCAAGCCGGGGGACAAGGTGACCATCACCTACCTCCGCGACGGCAAGCCCCAGACCGCCACCGCGACCCTCGTCGAGAAGACCGGGCAGTAGCCTCGCCCAGAGCCGATGCGCCGCCGGGGACGCTGCGGACCCCGGCGGCGCATCCGTTTCCCGCCCGCCCGCCTCGGACGGCTTCCGGCATCCCGGGAGCCCCTGTGCTCCTGATCGGGAAATCCGGGCCGCGGCCTCGTGCCCCGGACGAGAGCCCGGCCGGGGAACACGGGTCAGCGCCCGGCGGTCAGCGCCTCGGAGCGCCACAGGTCACGGTAGTAGCCGGGCGCCCCGACCAGCTCCTCGTGGGTTCCCCGCTGCGCGACCGCCCCGTTCTCCAGCACGACGATCTCGTCGACCCCTTCGAGCCCGCGCAGCCGATGGGTGACCAGCAGTGTCGTACGGCCCCGCGTGGCGTCGAGCAGGTCGGCCATGAGCGCGTCCGCGGTGGCCTCGTCCAGTGATTCGGCGGGCTCGTCCAGCAGCAGCACAGGAGGGTCGTTCAGCAGCGCCCTGGCCAGCGCAAGCCGCTGGAGCTGGCCGCCGGAGACCGTCCGCCCGTCCTCCCCGAGCATGGTGTCCCAGCCGGTCCGCTCGACCCACCGGTCGAGCCTGGCCCGCCGTACGGCCTCGGCCAGCTCGTCCTGGTCCGCCTCCGGCCCGGCCAGGCGCAGGTTGTCCCGCAGCGTCGTCCGGAACACGTAGGGGTCCTGGGTCAGTCCCGTCATGACCCGCCTGGCGTCGTCGGAGGTCATCTTCCCGAGGTCGGTCCCGTTCAGCAGGATCGTGCCGGACTCGGGTTCCACCAGCCGCATCAGGGCCGAAAGCAGGGTGCTCTTGCCCGCGCCGCTCGGGCCGACCAGGGCGACCCGCCTGCCCGGGGTGAGGGTCAGGCTGACGCCGTCGAGCGCCACGGGCAGACCGGGGCCGTGCCGGACCACGAGGTCGCGGATCTCCACGGTCGGCGGCTCCCCGGGCACGGGGACGGGGCTCACCGGCTCGGCGACGGCGGGCGGGGTCGCGCGGACCTCCCGCAACCGGCGCAGGGCGGCGAGCACCCCGGTCAGCCGCTCCGCCGCCGCGGCCATCGGCAGCACCGGCTCGAAGGCGACCAGCGAGACCAGCGCGAGAACCGTCGTGGCGACCCGGCCCGCCTGCGAGCCTCCGGCGATCCAGACGACCGCCAGCACGGTCAGGCCCTGCGTGAGTGTGCCGAGGGCGGCGGCGACCGCGTTGGCCCTGGCCTGGCGGCGTTCCAGCGCGCCCAGGCGGGCGTCGGCCTCGGCGCAGGCGGCCAGCGCGCGCCCTCCCGCCCCGTAGGCGGCCAGGTCGGCCGCGCCGTGGACCAGGTCGGCGACCCGGGCCGCCAGCTCCGCCCGCGCGGGCGCGATCCGCGCCGACCAGCGCCGGGCGGCGGCGGCCGTACCCGCCGGGATCAGCACCCCGGCGACCAGCAGCCCGGCCAGCAGCGCCGACGCCGCGGCGGGCAGCAGGAACAGCCCCAGCACGACCGCGGCGACCCCGGTCACCACAGCGGCCGCCGCAGGCAGCAGGCAGCGGACCAGCAGGTCCTGCGCCGCGTCGGTGTCGTCGACCATCCGGCTGAGCAGGTCGGCTCCCCGCCGGTCACGCGGCCCCGCCGGGATGAGCGCCCGGTAGAGCCGCTGCCTGGTCGCCGCCTGCGCCCGCAGCGCGACGTCGTGCCCGGCCAGGCGCTCGCCGTACCTGAAGACGCCCTTGGTGGTCGCGAAGGCCCTGACGCCGACGATCGCCACGCTCAGCGCGGCCAGCGGGGGGTGCTCGGCGGCCCTGGTGATCAGCCAGGCCGCGGACCCGATCAGCCCGAGCCCGGCCAGTTCGGCCGCCGCGCCCGAGGAGATCGCCAGGGCCGTGCGGCCCTTCATGTCCTTGACGCCCGTCATCGGGACCCTCCGATCAGTTCGGCGGAGACCACACGCCCCTCGGCCAGCCGGATCACCCGGTCGGCCAGGTCGATCATCGCGGGCCGGTGCGCCACGATCACCGCGGTTCGTCCCTCGGCCAGCTCACCGGTCGCGGCCACGATCGCCGCCTCGCTGCGGCCGTCGAGCCGCGCGGTCGGTTCGTCGAGGAGCAGCAGGTCGGTGCCGGGGCGGCAGAAGGCGCGGGCGAGCGCGACCCGCTGCCGCTGCCCGGCGGACAGGTTCGCGCCGCGTTCGCCGAGCACCGTCTCGTAGCCCTCGGGCAGCGCCGTCACGAACTCGTCGGCGTGCGCGGCCCCGGCCGCCCGCCGTACCTCCTCGATCGTGGCGCCGGGGAAGCCGAGGCGGACGTTGTCGGCGACCGAGACGGCGAACAGGTGGGGGCGCTGCGGCACGAACGCCAGCCGTTCCCGCCAGGCGTCGTCGGCGGTGAGGGCCACGCCGTCGATCAGGACGCGCCCGCTGTCCGGGACGACGAAGCCGAGCAGCAGGTGCAGCAGGGTGCTCTTGCCCGCCCCGCTCTCGCCGACCAGCGCGACCCGCTCACCCGGTGCGATCGTCAGCGAGACGTTCTCCAGCGCCGCCTGCCGGCCCGGGTAGCGCACGGTGACGTTCTCCAGGCGGATCTCCGGCGCGCGGCCCCCGGCCCGGTCCGCCGCCCCGGCCGGGGCGTCCCGTACGGCGGGGGCGGACGCCTGGCCGTCCAGGACGGCGAACGCCTCGTCGGCGGCGGCGACCCCCTCCATCGCGGCGTGGAACCTGTTGCCCATGGTGCGCAGCGGCAGGTACGCCTCCGGGGCGAGCAGCAGCACCAGCAGCGCCGTGGGCAGTTCCATCGACCCGGACAGCAGCCGCAGCCCGACCGGGACGGCGACCAGCGCCAGGGAGAGCGACGCGGCCAGTTCGAGCACCAGCGACGACAGGAAGGCCACCCGCAGGGTGCGCATCGTGGCCTCCCGGTGCTCCTGGGCCACCCGGCCGATCACCTCGGCCTGGTAGCGGGCCCTGCCGAAGGCGCGCAGCGTGGGCAGGCCCCTGACCACGTCGAGGAAGTGCCCGCCGAGATGGGCCAGCGCCCGCCACTGCCGTTCGGTGACCTCCTTGGTGCGCATCCCCACCAGCGCGCCGAACAGCGGGATGAGGGGCAGCGTGACGAGCACGATCACCGCGCTGGTCAGGTCGGCCGCGAACAGCCGTACCAGCACGGCGACCGGCACGACGGCCGCGACCGCGGCCGCGGGCAGGTAACCGGACAGGTAGGGGTCGAGGGCGTCCAGGCCGCGACCGGCCAGCGTGACCAGCTCGCCCGAGCGGCGCGAGGCGAGACCGGCCGGGCCGAGCTCCCGCAGCCGCGACAGCAGCCGGTGGCGCAGCGCCGTCTTCACACCGGTGCTCGTGTGCCCCGCGGCCACCCCCTGAACCAGGCCGAGCAGGGCGCGGGCGCCGACGACGAGCGCGAGCACGGTCAGCGCGGCGGGGGCGAAGCGGCCGGAGAGCACCCCGGACAGCACCTCCGCCTGGACCAGCACGAGCAGCCCGGCCACGACCGCGGCGGCCAGGCAGACCGCCAGGTGGCGGCGGACCGCCCGCTCGCCGCGGACCAGCCGAAGGAGATCCTTGTGCATGTGAACCCTAGAAGAACGACGGCAACCGACCGGCCGCACGCTTGGGACCGAACGTGCGCCATGTCCATACTTGCGCACCCGCCATGACCGGCGTCAAAGGCGCGATTATGAGACTGAGCACACCCAGCGTGCCCTCGGGCGCGGCGTGTTCGAGCAGCCACGGCGCCAGTACGGCCAGCGGCACCGCGGCGGGCAGGGCGGCGGCGCACGCCGAGACCAGCAGTGCCCCGCCGCGGCGGCTCCTCCCGGTGACCCGTCCCGGCAGCGCCCAGGAGGCGAAGGTCCAGCCGTGGAAGGCGAACGCCCCGGCGACGACGGCGACGCAGGCGATCCCGGCGAGTGGGGAGGGCGACTCCGGCAGGCCCTGGGCGATCGAGGCCAGGATCATGCCCCAGCTCAGCGCCAGGCCGTACGATCCGGCGCAGACGGCCCAGTCCCAGGCGGCCCGCCAGCCCGCCCCGTCGAGACGGCGGCGGAACCACAGGCCCGCGTCGCGCAGGATCCACGAGATCAGCAGGGTGACGACCAGCGGGTAGAGGCCGTACAGCACCCGTCCCTCGACCTCGGGGAAGGCGCCGAAGAGCACGCCCGCGACGGCGACCAGCCACACCTCGTTGGCCAGCACGAACGGGGCCATGGCCGAGACGATCGTGTCACGGTCCCGCTGGGTACGGCCGAGCACGGGCAGCAGCATGCCGAGGCCGATGTCGAACCCCTCCAGGGCGAAGTAGCCGATCAGCAGCAGGGCGAGCACGCCCAGCCAGAGGACGTCCATGGATTCCTCACCTTCCGTGGCGGGATGTCTAGTGGCTGAGCGCGTGTTCGAGAACGGCGGGGGTGGGTTCGTCCTCCGCGCCGAGGGCGACGGTGCCGGGGCCGCGCCGTACGGTTCCGGCGATCAGGAGGTAGTCGGTGACGGCCAGCAGGCCGAGCACCCCGGTGAACCCGACGAGGGAGACGGTGACCATGCCCGGTGTGAGGCCGTGGGACATGGCGTCGGCGACGGTGAGCCTGCCGTTGATCAGCCACGGCTGGCGGCCGACCTCCCGGGCCAGCCAGCCGCAGATCGCGGCCAGGAACGGCGCCGGGGTGAGGATCACCAGCAGCGGCTGCGCCCAGCGCCAGCGCGGCAGCCAGTAGGTCAGGGGCGCCAGCAGGAGCAGGAGGAACTGCACCAGCTGTCCGATCCCCATCATGGCCGCCAGGGCGACCCCGGCCAGCGGGACGCGGAACTTGTCCGGCTGGTAGAGGCCGATCGAGCCGAACTGGGCGTAGCCGAAGGCGACCGTGACCAGCGACCCGCAGAAGGCGACGAGCAGGCCCGTGCGGAGGGCGGAGGTGAAGAACTCCCGCTCGGGGGTCCGGCGGAACAGCTGGTAGGCGGAGGCCCCCATGACCACGGAGCCCGCGGCCCACAGACCGGCGCCGACCACGTGGGGGAGCGAGTTGACCAGCGCCGGGTTGCTCAGCAGCGCGCCGAAGTCGGTCAGCACCAGACGGCCGCCGCGCTCGACGGCCCCCACCGGGTTCTGCAGGAACGAGTTCGCGGCCATGATCCAGAAAGCGGAGACGTAGGCGGTCAGCGTCACCATCCAGATGCACGCCAGGTGCGCCCACCGGTTCAGCCTGTTCCAGCCGAAGATCCACAGGCCGAGGAAGGTGGACTCGATGAAGAAGGCGCCGAGCGTCTCGATCGCCAGGGGGGCGCCGAAGACGTCTCCCGCGTACTCGGACAGGCCACTCCAGCTCAGCCCGAACTGGAACTCCATCACCAGGCCGGTGAAGATGCCGAGCGCGTAGTTGGTGACGTAGATCTGACCCCAGAAGCGGGTGGCGCGCTCGTGCTCGGGCCTGCCGGTCACGGCGTGCCGGGTGTGCATGATCGCGATGATCGGGGCCAGGCCCAGCGTCAGCACGACGAACAGGAAGTGGATGCTTCCCGTCACCGCGAACTGTGTCCGCGCCAGGTCGAGCACGCCCACGGTTCACCTCCGTTGTTGTGTCTGACTACCTATAGGCACTCTACATGTAGAACGGCTACATGTAGCCTGTCTGCGGAAGGGTAGGGTGAGGGCGTGAACGATCGAGTCGCCGTAGGGCGGGCGGAGGGCGCGAGGTGAACGCCGACGCGCTTCGCGGGCACATGGACGCCCTGCTGTTGTCCGTGCTTGAGGAGGAACCTCTGCACGGTTACGCGATCATCGAGGCCCTGCAGGCACGCAGCGGCGGCTCACTGAACGTGCCGACCGGCACGGTCTATCCGGCGCTGCGACGGCTCGAACAGGCGGGATACCTCGCCAGCGAGTGGGCGACGGTCGGCGGGCGCAGGCGGCGCACCTACCGGCTGACCTCCTCGGGCCACCGGGCCCTGGCGGGGGAGCGCGCGGCCTGGCGGGAGTTCACCGGTGTGATCGGCGGTGTGCTCGACCCCGGTGGCTCCGGGGAGCGGCTGGGCCGCTAGGACCGGCCGAGGGCCGGGACGCGGCGCCTGCGGGTGATCATCAGGCAGCGGGTGGCGCCGTACAGCTGCAGCAGCGACAGCCCGAGGCTCAGCGTCTCGACGCCGAGGTTCAGCGGGTGGTCGAAGAAGTCGTCACGCTGCGCGCCGTAGGTCAGCAGCAGCCCGAGGGCGCCCGTGAGCGGCAGCACGATCAGCACCAGCACTCCCAGCGACCGGGTGACGAGCCTGGGCCGCCTGATCCTGCGCAGCCCCCGGCCGAGCGCGAACAGCCCGGCCCCGCCGAGCAGGGCGACCGCCAGCTGCAGATAGTCCAGGCCGCGGGAGACCGGCATGAACCACGCGGGCCATCGCTCGTAGGCGATCGGGTCCTGGGCGGAGAAGCGCCACACCAGGCTCCAGGCCATGATGGTCAGCGGCACGCTGATGAACAGCAGCGCCGCGAGCCTGCGCCCCGCCGAGATCGACAGCCCCTCCTGATAGCCCGGCGCGATCTCCTCGACCGGGCCGAACTCCTCGACCGCGACCCGCTCGGCCTCGGCCCTGCCGAGCCCGTCGAGCTCCAGAGCCTCCGCGGTGTCGAGCAGGCTGTCGCGGGCCTCGGTGACCATGTCGAGTTTCGGTCCTCGCGGCCCGCTGAGCGTACGGCTGAGCCTGGCCACGTAGTCGTCGATCACCCCGGCTCCGGCCACGCCCACCTCCACCCCCGTACTCCCTGTGCGGTCATCACCGTACATCGTCGGGGTGGAGGTGGGTTCGGCGCATCCGGGATAACCCGGACACAACCCGGAGTCACCGTCTCGCGCCCCCGCGGACGCCTTCTCCGAGCCCGGGAAATCGCCGATTTCGGGAAAACGGACAGGCCGTTACGGCGACAACTGGATGGAGGGATGCGGCGTCCTCGGCGCGCTCGCCCGGCGGGCCGAGTGCGAGGCCGAACCCATCAGCAGGCTGCCCACGGTGATCGCCGCCAGCAGGGCGAACCAGCCGACGACCCGTCCCATCCGCAGGCCGTACCCGCTGATGATCCAGTGCAGCGACAGCAGCCAGCGGCCGGAGGAACGGCTGGTCGCACGGCGCATCTCCATGGCGCCGAAGGCGAAGTCGGCAGCGGTCGCCTTGTCGTCGATCCCGGCGCGCAGCCGTGAGTACAGGACGGCGAGGCGGTGCGGCGCGGGCACGTCCTGCTCCTCGTCCGACCAGCCGCGCCAGGCGTGCTCGTCGGCCAGCGTCCGCCGGAGGGTCCACCAGCGCAGCGGCGGCCAGTGCGGCGTGATCCGCACGCCGCGCGGGGTCGTGGCGAACACGCAACCGGTCAGCCTGAGCCGTTCCGGGGTGCGGATGCCGGTGAAACGGCAGGTGCTGAGATCGACGGCGCTCAGCTGGAGCGCCTCCGCCTCAAGCCCGCGCACGGAGGTCACCGCGGCCGCGCCGTTCCCGCTGACCGTGGCCTGGCCGCGCAGCGTCGCCTCTTCGAGGTCGGCGACCGCGCCGTCCAGCCGCACGCTCAGACGGCCCGTCACCCGGATACGCCGCAGGTCGACCGGGCAGTCGCGGACCGCCAGGTCGAGGCCGTTGCCCGCCCACGCCCCGGCGAGGGTGAGACGGCGGCCGACCGAGACGGGGGCCAGGTAGCCACCCGCCCAGAACCGTGTCGCCTCGAACCCGGCCAGACCGCCGAACTCCGTCCTCCTGAAGGAGACCGCCCTGCCGAACCGGCAGCCGCGGAAGGTCACATCCCCCTGGAAGAGGGTGCCGTCGAAGGTGGCGAAGTCGTGGAACTCGGCCCCCTCGAAGGAGACGGTCCGGGCGAACCTCGCCGAGCCGAACAGGGCGTCCCGGCCCGCGGACACCCGGTCGAAAGCGGCGTGCCCGGCGACGTGGACGCCGTGCAGGGAGACCTCCCTGACGAACTTGACCTCCCTGAAAGAGACGTTTCCGGCGAACCTTGCGCCGACGAACGAGGCCAGGCGATGGAAGCGAGCCTGGTCGAAGGAGACGTCCCCGCTGAAGACGACGTCGCAGAACCTGACGTCCTCGGGGAAGACGGCCAGGTCGAACCTGGCCCTGCCGAGACGCCCACGGGTCGGGGCGAGGACTCGTTCCAGCAGGTCCTTGCCGATGACGGTGCCCCGCAGATCGATCGCGGAGCCGGGGGAGAGGCCGCGGAGGACCTCGTCGAGCTCGTGATGCTCCAGATGGGCCAGGCAGCGCCCGTACGGCTGCCGGGCCGATCCCGCGCACTCAGGGGAGGTGGCGCAGGTCATCCAACCCACGTCCAGAGTTCTCATAAAACAGTGATACCCCAGACGAAGCCTTACGTGAGATCTACGTCATAGCAAGCTATAACTGATGCCTTTAGTCAGCACTTAGTGTCAAGATTCGTTGATTTCACCATCTGGCCATTTCTAAGTAAGTGTCGGCAGATCAAACCGGTTCTACGCTCCGCCTCATGCGTGCCTTATCCCGAGTCATCTCCGCTCTGGCCGTCCTCGGCACCGCCGCGGCCACGGTCACCGCCCTCCCCCCGGCACCCGCACTGGCCGAACCGGGAACCGTCGTCATCAGCCAGGTCTACGGCGCGGGCGGCAACAGCGGCGCACCACTCGCCAACGACTTCGTCGAACTGTTCAACCGGAGCTCCACGCCGGTCGCACTGGACGGCTGGTCCGTCCAGTACGGCAGCGCGACCGGCACGGGGAACTTCGCCGCCAACCCCGTCGTGCCGCTGTCCGGCACGCTGGAACCCGGCCGCTACCACCTGGTCAAGCTCGCCGGGGGAGGCGCGGGCGCCCCGCTGCCCGCCCCGGACACGACCGGGACGGCCAACATGAGCGCGACCTCGGGCAAGGTCGTCCTGGCCCGCTCCGCGCAGGGACTGGCCTGCAACGGCGGCTCGACCCCCTGCTCACCCGAGCAGAGCGCCCTCATCGCCGATCTCGTCGGGTACGGCACCGCCGACTACGCCGAGGGCGCTCCGGCCCCCGCCCTGTCCACGACCACCGCGGCCCTGCGTGCCGGCCACGGCTGCGCCGACACCGACGTCAACGGCACCGACCTGGTGAGCGCGTCCCCCGCGCCGCGCAACGGGACCACGGCCGCCGCGCCGTGCGGCACCCCGGAGCCCACCCCCACCCCCACGCCGACTCCCACCCCCACGGCCAGTCCCACAGCCAGTCCCACGGTCACGCCGACCGGGGAGCCGTGCCAGACGCCCGCGACCCACCCGATCGCCCAGGTACAGGGCAGCGGGGACACCAGCCCGCTGGCGGGCCGGACCGTACGCGTCCAGGGCGTGGTGACCGGCGACTTCCAGCGGGCCGACCAGCTCGGCGGGTTCTTCCTGCAGGACCCCACCCCCGACGCCGACCCCGCCACCTCGGAAGGCCTGTTCGCCTACGCCCGTGACACGTTCAAGGACGTCAAGGCCGGCGACCGGGTGCTGGTCACCGGCAAGGTCGTGGAGTACAACGGCTGGACCGAGCTCTCACCGGTCACCGCCGTCGACGTCTGCGGAACCGGCACCGTCACCCCGGCCAGGCTGAGCCTGCCGCGCGCCGAGGGCTCGACCCTCGAACCCGTCGAGAGCATGCTCGTCACCGTCACCGGGCCGCTGACCGTCACCGACCACTACAACCTGGGCCGTTTCGGCGAACTCACCCTCTCCTCGGGAGGACGCCTGTTCCAGGCCACCGACAGGACCGGCGTGGACGAGGCCGCCGACCGGCGCCGCAGCCTGCTCCTCGACGACGGCTCGACCAGGGAGAACCCGCAGACCATCCCCTACACCGACCCGCGCGTCGTCCGCCTCGGCGACACCACGCTCGGCGCCACCGGCGTCCTGGGGTACGGCTTCGGCGTCTACCGCCTCCAGCCGACCAAACCGGTCACCTTCCTGCGGACCAACCCCCGCCTGCCCGCGCCGCCGCCGGTGTTCGGCAACGTCAGGGTGGCCAGTCTCAACACCCTCAACTGGTTCACCACCCTGGGTTCACGCGGTGCGGACACCACCGAGGAACAGCAGCGGCAGCTGACCAAGCTGGTCGCCACGCTCAAGGGCCTGAACGCCGACGCGGTCGGCCTCATGGAGGTCCAGAACAACGGCCAGACCGCCGTCCAGGCACTGGTCGACGCGCTCAACGCCGAAGTGGGCGCGGGCACCTACGCCGCGCTGACCCACCCCAACCCGGGCACCGACCTGATCCACGTCGCGGTGATCTACAAGCCCGCCACGCTCAAGCCCGTCGGCCCGGCCCGCTCCTCGGCCGACCCCGTCTTCAGGCGGCCTCCGCTGATCCAGACCTTCCGCCGGGTCCGGGGCGGCCAGCCGTTCACGATGGTCGTCAACCACTTCAAGTCGAAGGGCTGCGACGCGGCCGCCACCGGTCCCGACGCCGACCTGGGCGACGGCCAGGGCTGCTACAACGGCGAACGCGTCCGCCAGGCCAAGGCGACACTGGCCCTCGTCGAGAGCTTCAGGCTGCCCAACGCGCTGGTGCTCGGCGACCTCAACGCCTACGGCGAGGAGGACCCGATCGACACGCTGGAGGCGGGCGGGCTGACCAGCCTCAGCAAGCGGTTCGTCCCCGCGCCGCTGCGCTACAGCTACCTCTTCGAGGGTCGCAGCGGAGAACTCGACCACGCCCTGGCGGGCCGGGGCCTGCTCAGGAAGGTGACCGGCACGACCATCTGGCACGTCAACGCCGACGAGAGCCGCATCCTCGACTACAACACCGAGTACAACCCGCCTCGGCTCTACCGGCCTGACGCGTTCCGGTCCTCGGACCATGATCCTTTGGTGGTCGGGCTGATGTTGTGATTCTTTGCGCCGCCTGGCTGTGTCTCCTTGCGCCGCCTGGCGGCGTCGCGGGGCTTGGGCGCTCCGAGTCGATGTCTTCCCTCGTCGTTCGTCCGCTCCGCTCCCTCACTCCTCAGTCCAGACACCGACGCGCCCAAGCCGAAACCCCTCACACACGGCACCGGAAAACCCAAGATCAAAACCCTTCACACCTGAGGCGGGGGATCCCTCGTATCCGGTACGGCGGCGTTCGGATCGGCACCCTTGAACGGGGGTGGTCCGGGCGTCGCCGGGGTGGGCGTCGGGATGGAATGTCCGGGGGAGGGAAGTGGTTATGCGAGCCATACAAGACGTGACGACAAGAGGAGCCACAGGTGGCGACCATTGAGGTAACCGAGAAGAACTTCAACGAAATCGCCGACGAGGGGATCGTCCTGCTGGACTTCTGGGCGTCCTGGTGCGCGCCGTGCCGCACGTTCGGGCCGATTTTCGAGAAGTCCTCGGAGAAGCACGGCGACATCAAGTTCGGGAAGATCGACACCGAGGCCGAGCAGGGGCTCGCGCAGGGCTTCGAGATCACCTCGATCCCCACGGTCATGGCCATCCGGGACGGCATTGTCGTCTTCGCTCAGCCCGGGGTGCTGCCCGCGCCCGCCCTTGAGGACCTCATCGGTCAGGTCCGGGCGCTCGACATGGACGCGATCCGCGCCGAGCTGGCCAACGAGCTCCGCGCGCAGAAGGACTGACCCCGAAACGACGAAGGGTCCCGCACCACAGGCGTGGGACCCTCGTGTGTCTCGCGGCGAACCGCAGCTCAGGGCTCAGGAGGAGCGGTAGAGCTCCGCGACCCGGAAGGCCATGTCGAGCGACTGGCTCCGGTTGAGGCGGGGGTCGCAGGCCGTCTCGTAGCGCAGCGCCAGGTCGCCCTCCGCGACCTCGTCGGCGCCGCCCACGCACTCGGTGACGTCGTCGCCGGTGAACTCGATGTGGATGCCGCCCGGGTGGGTGCCGAGGTCCCGGTGCACCTCGAAGAAGCCCGCGACCTCGTTCAGCACGTCGTCCAGGCTCCGGGTCTTGTGACCGCTGGGGGCCTCGAAGGTGTTGCCGTGCATCGGGTCACAGATCCAGGCGACCTGGGCGCCGTTCGCGGTGACCTTCTCCACCAGCGCGGGCAGGTGCTCGCGGATCTTGGAGGCGCCCATCCTGGTGATGAAGGTCAGGCGGCCGGGCTCGTTGTCGGGGTTCAGCTTCTCGACCAGCGCCAGGGCCTCCTCGGCCGTCGTGGTCGGGCCCAGCTTCACGCCGATCGGGTTGCGGATGCGGGAGAAGAACTCCACGTGAGCGCTGTCGAGCTGGCGGGTGCGCTCGCCGATCCAGACCATGTGCGCCGACACGTCGTACGGCTGGCCGGTCCTGGAGTCGATCCTGGTCAGCGCCCTGTCGTAGTCGAGGATGAGCGCCTCGTGCGAGGAGTAGAACTCCACGCCGTGGAACTCCGCCGGGTCGGCACCGCAGGCGTGCATGAACGCCAGCGCCTGGTCGATCTCCCCGGCCAGCCGCTCGTAGCGCTTGCCCGCGGGGGACTCGCTGACGAAATCCTGGTTCCAGGCGTGCACCTGCCGCAGGTCGGCGTAGCCGCCCTTGGTGAAGGCGCGGATCAGGTTCAGCGTCACCGCGGAGGAGTGGTAGGCGCGCAGCAGCCGTCCCGGGTCCGGCAGACGCGACTCAGGGGTGAAGTCGAGACCGTTGACCATGTCGCCCCGGTAGGCGGGCAGCTCGACGCCGCCGCGCACCTCGGTTCCCTTCGAACGGGGCTTGGCGAACTGCCCCGCTATCCGGCCGATCTTCACCACGGGGACCCTCCCCGCGTAGGTGAGCACGATCGCCATCTGCAGCAGCGTCTTCAGCTTGTTGCGGACGGTGTCGGCGGTGGCGCCGGCGAAGGTCTCGGCGCAGTCACCGCCCTGCAGCACGAAGGCCTCGCCTCGCGTCACCGCCGCGAGTTCGGCCTTGAGGTTGTCGCACTCCCCCGCGAAGACGAGCGGGGGAAGTGCGGAGAGTTCGGCGACGACCTTGTCCAGCTCGCCGCGGTCGGGCCACTCGGGCTGCTGCGCCGCGGGAAGCTCCCGCCAGGAATCGAGGTAGTTGCTCACGACATACCAGGCTATTGCAACCTCGTGGGCGAACCCACCTCAACGTCCACAGATTGAGAACCTCTTTGTCACTGTGGAAGACGTCGCGGTGCCTGTCGGTAGGGGGCCGTGGGCTCGGCGGAGATCCGTTGCGGGCTCACGAGGGGCTCTTGACGTGTTCGGGAAGGACACCGAGGCCGATGAACCGGCGGGTCAGGGCGCCGACCACCGGAAGGTGGGACAGGTCGCGTGGCAGCAGCTCCGGGGCGTCCCGCCCGTCCAGGGCCGGCCGGATCAGCCGGTCCTGCACCACCCGCTGGGCGAACTGGGTCACCACGGTCGGCACCGTACGGCGGCGCTGGATCCTGGCCAGCAGCGACTCGGGGATCTCCGCGCCGGAGGCCAGCGGCCCGGCCAGCAGGTTGGCCGTGGCGACGGCGTCCTGCACGGCCAGGTTGATGCCGACGCCGAAGACCGGCGACATGGCATGCGCGGCGTCCCCGATGACGAGCAGGCCTGGCCGGTGCCAGCGGCGCAGCCGGTTGAGCGCGACCGAGAGCACGCTGACGTCGTCGAAGCCGGTCAGCAGCCCGGTACGGCCCGCCAGGAACGGCAGCAGGTTCGCCACCTGCTCCCGCAGCGTCTCGATCCCGGCCGCCCGCAACTCCTCGAAGCCGCCCTTGGGGATGGCGTAGGCCAGCTGCCAGTAGGTTCCCCGGTCGATCACCACCATGATCCGGCCCGAGGACAGGCGCAGGAACGTCTCGTCCGGGTCGCTCTCCTCGCGCGGCAGCCGGAACCACACCACGTCCATCGGCGCGCCGTGTTCGATCGGGACGAGCCCGGCGGCACGCCGTACGTCGGAGTGGCGTCCGTCGGCGGCCACGGTCAGTGTGGCTCTAAGCTCGTGCTCGCCGTCGGGGTCGCGGTAGCGGACCCCGCGCACCGCGTTCCCCTCCCGGATCACGCCGTGCACCTCGGCGTTCATGAGGAGACGGAAGGTGGGGTAACGCGCGGCGGCGGTGGTCACCAGGTTGAGGAAGTCCCACTGCGGGACGAAGGCGATGTAGCCATACTCGCCTCCCAGTTTGGACAGGTCGGCGACCGGAACCGTCCCCTCGTCGGTGTGCACGGCCATGCCGTACGCCTTGTGGTGCGGCAGCCGCAGGAACTCCTCGGCCAGGCCGATCTCGTGCAGGACCTGCAGGGTCGAGGGGTGGATGGTGTCGCCCCTGAAGTCACGCAGGAAGTCGGAGTGCTTCTCCAGCAGCGTCACCTGGACGCCGGCTCTGGCCAGCAACAGCGCGAGTACGGCCCCGGCGGGACCGCCCCCCGCGATCACACACGTGTTCCGAGTCATAATTCATCACCCAATGAAATTGTCGCACAACGGGGTCGCCAAGGAAACCGTCCCCCGGAGTCCGGTACGGCACGCGTCAGATCAAGGGTGGGGAAGAGGCCTCAGAGCGGGGAGATCGTCCAGGAGGTCTCGGTCGTCTCGCCCGGCTGGAGCACGATCAGGTCGGTGCCCGAGTTGAAGGCGTCCGGCGGGCAGGTCATCGGCTCGACCGCCAGCCCCCGATAGCCGGACCCGGTGCCGCCGCACACCTGCGCCCACGGCAGGACCGAGGCCCGCCAGCTCACCTCGACCCCGCCCTCCGGGCCGCGTACCCGCACCCTGGTCAGGCCGTCCGCCCCGGGCCTCAGACCGGTGAAGGTGTGGTCGACGACCGTGCCGCCGAGCCGTCTGGGCTCCCTGAAGTCGTACGGCGTGCCGGAGACGTCCTCAAGGGAGGCGGGCAGCATCCGCTCGTCGGGCAGCAGCACCCTGTCCGCGGGCACCAGCAGCTCGTACTCCCCGGCGTCCTCGCCCGCCAGCAGCCAGGGATGCGGCGCGCAGCCGTACGGCGCGGCGTGCTCACCGGTGTTCTCCGCGGTCAGCGTGGTGGTCAGGCCGCCGGAGGTCAGATGGTGGAGCACCCGCAGGGCCAGGGTGAACGGGTAACCGGGCACCGGGGTCACGGTGTGCGCCAGCCGTACGTGGGCGGGGCCGATCTCGACCGGTGACCACCTGACGTCGGCGACCAGCCCGTGCAGGGCGTTGCCCCGGGACTCCTCGTTCGCGGTGAGGCGGTGGGTCACGCCGCCGAAGGTGTAGCGCGCCCCGCCGACCCGGTTGGGCCACGGGGCCAGCAGGGTGCCGCTGTAGAAGGGGACGGGCCCCTCCGGCGGCCAGTCCGCCACCAGGTCGCGCCCGTCGTGCCTGAGCACGCGCACGGCCGCCGCGAACTGACTGATCTCGGCGTACATGTCGCCGTCACGAAGGATGAACTGCCTGGGCACGACTGTCCTTTCAGGCGGAGGCCCGCTCGACCAGATGCGTGTCGAGGATCACGACCGGCTGCTCCAGGTGCTCACCGTTGATGCGGGCGACCAGGAGGTGGGCCATCTGACGGCCCATCGCCTCGGTCGGCTGGTGCACGCTGGTCAGCGGGGGAGAGGAGTGGGCCCCGGCGGGGGAGTCGTCGAACCCGATCACCGCCACGTCGCCGGGGACGTCCCTGCCCTCGTGCCGCAGCACCCGCAGCGCGCCCAGCGCCATCGGGTCGGAGGCGGTGAAGACCGCGTCCAGGTCCGGGTGCTCGGCCAGGAGCCCGCACATGGCCCGCGCGCCGCTGTCCTCGCTGAAGTCGCCGTAGGCCACGATCTCCGGCACGCCCGTGGCGATCAGCGCGTCGCGGTAGCCCGCGAGCCGGTCGACGCCGACCCCCATGTCCTGCGGGCCCGCGATGGTGGCGATCCGCCTGCGGCCCCTGCCCAGGAGGTACTTCACCGCCTGCCTGGCCCCGGCCCTGTTGTCCACGTCGACGTAACAGTAGGGGTCGAGCCCGACGGGCTTGCCGCCGATGACGGTCGGCACGCCCATCTCCTCCAGCCTGCCGGGCAGCGGGTCGGCCCCGTGCAGCGAGATCAGCAGCACCCCGTCGACGTGCTGGCCCGTCAGGTAGTGCTCAAGACGGTCGTGGTCCTGCCTGGACTGGGCCATCGCCAGGATCAGCTGCAGGCCCGTCTCCGAGAGCGCCGAGCCGATGCCGCGGATGGTCCCGGCGAAGTAGGGCTCGTCGAAGACCCGCAGTTCCGACTCGGAGACGACCAGCGCGACGGTGTCCGTGCGCCGGGTGACCAGGGTGCGGGCGGCCCGGTTCGGGACGTAGCCCAGCTCCCTGATCGCCTGCTGCACCGCGTCGCGAGCCCTCTCGCTCACCTTCGGCGAACCGTTGATCACCCGGGAGACCGTGCCGCGCCCGACTCCGGCCAGGGCCGCGACCGCCTCAAGGGTCGGACGACGGTCGCCGTTCATGTTTCTCGCCCCCATGAAAGATTCTCCGGACTTCATTGTGCAGGACCGGTCAGGCCTCCACGCCTGATTGTCTCGGCATACCAAAGGGCGCTCTCCTTGGGAACTCTGCGCTGCGTCGGGTAGTCGACGCGCACCAGCCCGAAGCGCTTGCCGTACCCCCAGGCCCACTCGAAGTTGTCCAGCAGCGACCAGGCGAAGTAGCCGACGAGCGGCGCCCCCTGCCCGATCGCGGAGTGGCAGGCGCGCAGATGGGCCTCGATGTAGTCCCTGCGCTCCGGGTCCCGCACGAAGCCGCCGGCGTCGGCGACGTCGTCGAAGGCCGCGCCGTTCTCGGAGACCACCAGGGGGATCCGGGGGTAGTCCCCGGCGACCCGCAGCAGGACCTCCCGTAGCCCGTCGTGGTCGATCTCCCAGCCCATGCCGGTCACCGGACGCCCGCTCCCGGCGAACGAGACGTGCTCGCTGCCCACCCAGGGAGAGCCGGTGTCCGTCGGCGCCGCCGCGGCCGAGACCGCGCCCCCCGGGGCCCCGGAGACGGTGAACCGGCTGTAGTAGTTGATCAGCAGCATGTCCATCGGGGCGGAGATGACCCCCATGTCCCCCGTCTCGGCGAGTCCCTCAGCGAGCCCCTCGGCGGCCTCCCCGAGGTCCGCCAGGACGTCCGCCGGATACTCCCCCCTGAGCAGCGCGTCCAGGAAGAGACGGTTCTGCAGGCCGTCGATGCGGCGGGCGGCGTCCAGGTCGGCGGCCGAGCGTGTCAGCGGCGAGACGGCGTAGAGGTTCACGCAGCCGCCGATCCGGCTGCCGGCCCGCTGGGCGCGCATGGCCGCCATGGCCAGCCCGTGGCCGAGCAGCAGGTGGTGGGCGGCCAGGACCGCCCGCGCGGGTTCCCGCCGCCCTGGGGCGTGCTCCCCGGAGGCGTAGCCGAGGAAGGCCGCGCACCACGGCTCGTTGACCGTGCTCCAGTTGCGCACCCGGTCGCCGAGCGCGTCGTGTACGGCCGCCGCGTAGTCGGCGAACCGCAGGGCGGTGTCCCGCGCGGGCCAGCCTCCCGCGTCCTCAAGGGCCTGGGGCAGGTCCCAGTGGTAGAGCGTCACCCACGGGTCGATCCCCTGGCCGAGCAGTTCGTCGACCAGCCTGCGGTAGAAGTCGAGCCCCCGCTGGTTGACCGCCCCCGCGCCGTCCGGCTGAACGCGCGGCCAGGAGACGGAGAAGCGGTAGGCGCCCAGGCCGAGCCGGGCCATCAGCCGGACGTCGTCGCGGTAGCGGTGGTAGTGGTCGACGGCGACGTCGGCGTTCTCACCGTTCACCACCCGCCCCGGCAGGCGGGCGAAGGTGTCCCAGATGGACCTGCCGCGCCCGTCCTCGGAGACCGCGCCCTCGATCTGGTAGGCGGAGGTCGCCGCCCCCCAGGCGAAGCCCTCCGGGAACCTCAGTTGCTGATCCTGTGTCTGCTGCGTCGTCATGCCTTGACCGCACCTTCCATGAGACCGCCGACGATCTGACGGCCGAACACGACGAAAACAATGAAAAGAGGCAGGACCGAGACCGCCGTGCCGGTGAACAACATGACGTAGTCGGTGCCGTGGGCCTGGTTGAGCGCGGCGATCGAGGTCTGCACCACGGGGTTGTCCGGGTCCAGCACGATCAACGGCCACATGAACTCGTTCCAGGTCTGCATGAAGACAAGCAGCGCCAGTACGGCCATGCCCGGCCTGAGCGCGGGCAGGATCACCCGGGCGTAGACGCCCGCCGTCGAGGCGCCGTCGACGCGGGCGGCCTCGACCAGTTCGTCCGGCACCGCCTGGGAGGCGTACTGGGTCATCATGAAGACCCCGAACCCGTTGACGAGGAAGGGCAGGATCACCGCCTTGAGCCGGCCGGTCCAGCCGAGGGTCACCATGAGCTCGTACAGCGGGACCACGCCCATCTGCTGGAGCGGGACCATCATCGTCACCAGGATCAGCCCGAGCAGCGCCCGCCCGCCCCGGAAACGCAGCTTGGCGAAGGCGAACCCGGCCAGCGTGGAGATGAACACGACCGAGACGGTCACGGTGACCGAGACGACGGCCGAGTTGACCAGGCCGGTGAGGAAGTGGGCGTCCTCGACCGCGAGCAGCCGGGCGACGTTCTCCCCCAGGTGGCCGCCGGGCAGCAGCGGCGGGGGAACGTCGATCGCCTCCTCGTTGGTCCGGGTGGCCATGACGAACATGTAGTAGACGGGAAAGGCGGAGATCACGACGGCGAGGGCGAGCGTGGCCCTCGTCAGCGGTCCAGCGTCCCCTGGGCGGCTCATCCGGCGCCTCCGATGCGGCGGGTGAGCAGGTGGTTGACGAGCGTGCCGAGCAGGATCAGCACGAACAGCAGCCAGGCGGCGGCGGAGGCGTACCCGAGGTCGAAGTCACGGAAGGCCTCCTTGACGACGAACATCGCCACCGTCTGGTACTGGCCGGTCGCCCCGCCGCTCATCGTCGGGTTGCCGTCGAACATGACGGGCTCGGTGAACAGCGTCAGGCCGCCGATGGTCGAGACGAACACGGTGAAGACGATCGTCGGGCGCAGCATCGGGACGGTGATCCGCCAGAACTGCCGTCTGGCGCTCGCGCCGTCGAGGGAGGCCGCCTCGTACAGGTCTCCGGGGATGGTCTGCATGGCGGCCAGCAGGATGATCGCGTTGTAACCGGTCCAGCGCCAGTCGACCATCGTGGAGATCGCGATCCACGCGGACCACTTCTCGTTCTGCCAGCTGACCGCGTCGACTCCGAAGAGGCCGAGGAACCAGTTGACCATGCCGTAGTCGCGCCCGTAGAGCTGGGTGAAGACGACGGCGACCGCGACGACGGAGGTCACCAGCGGCAGCAGTACGCCCATGCGGAGGGCGAGCCTGCCCCGGATGCGCTTGTTGAGGGCGTTGGCCAGCAGCAGCGCCAGCACGAGCTGCGGGACCGTCGAGATGACGAACATCCCGAGCGTGTTGACCACCGCGTTCCAGAAGGCCTCGTCGGCGACCAGGGACAGGTAGTTGCCCGCCCCCACGAAGATCCTGTCCCCGGCGAGCTCCCAGTCGTGCAGCGAGACCCACAGGGTGTAGCCGAGCGGGAAGACCCCGAAGAGGACGAACAACACGAAGTACGGCGAGACAAAGAGATAGGGGGTGACCAACAGGTCGAACCTGGCGAACAGCGCGCCGTCCCGTCTCCGTACGGCGGGCGGGCGCTCACCGGGCCCGGCCTGGGCCGGGGCTGCGGCGTGCGGGGTCATCGATCGGCCTTTCGGGGGGCTTTCCTGGCTGGTTTCTCTGTGGGCCCCACCGGTCCCGGGGCGACGGGACCGGTGGGGGAAGCGGATCAGCCGGCCGCCTTGACCCCGGCGTCGAGGAACCTCTGCCAGGCCTGGTCGTAGGGGACCGAGCCCTGGTCCATGCCCTCAAGGATCTTCTCGACCGCGGTCTTCACCTGGGCGTGCTTCTCACCCAGGAAGACCGGCTGCAGGTTCTCGACCGACGCGCCGAAGATCCGGCCGGTCGGCGCGTCGTTGAAGAACGGGTTCCTCAGGTCGCCGACCGCCGGGTCCCGCTGGGCGGGCAGGGAACTGGGGAAGGCGGCGGCCTCCTGGAAGGCCATGATCTGGCCGTCCTTGCCGGTGAGGTAGTTCACCACCTCGGCGGCCTCCTTCGGGTGCTTGCTCTGCCTGGGCACGGCCAGGTAGGAGCCGCCCCAGTTGCCCGCGCCTCCCGGCACCGTCGCGACGTCCCACTTCCCCTTGCCCGGCTCGCCCGCGGCGCCGGAGACCACGCCGAGCATCCAGGCGGGGCAGCCCATCGTGGCGAAGCCGCCCTTCTTGATGGCGGCGTTCCAGGGCGGGGTGAAGGAAGCCAGCTTGGCGGTGAGCCCGGCCTCGCTGAAGCTCCTGACCGTGTCGAAGGCGGTCTTCACGGCGGGGTTGGTGTCGATGACGAGCTTGTTGGACGTGTCGATGTAGGTGATGTCGCCGTTCCTCTGCGCCTCCTGGGCGAGGATCACGTTGTAGAGGGTGTTCGGGCCGTCCAGGAAGCGCGGCGCGTCCTTTCCGGGATTGGCGGCCTGGAACCTCCTGCCGACGTCCATGAAGGACTTCCAGTCGGGCCAGAGCCTGCCGACCTCCTCGCGGTCCGTGGGCAGGCCCGCCTTCTCGAACAGGTCGGTGCGGTAACACATGGTCATGCCGCCGATGTCGGTGCCGAGAGCGAACAGCTTGCCCTCGGCGTTGACGCCGTTGTCCCACTTGGCAGGGGGGAAGTCGGCCTTGCGGTCTCCGAGGCCGTACTGCCCGAGGTCGGTGAAGAACTGCGGGCGGGCCTTCATCAGGCCCATCGCGCCCTCGTCCAGGGCGACCACGTCGGCCGCGCCGCTGCCCGCCTGCAACCGCTGGAGCAACTGGGGCAGGTAGACGTCCTCGAAGCGGTCGGTCAGGTTCTGGTATCTGATCTGGATGCCGGGGTGGGCGGCGTTCCAGGCCTGGGCGGCCTTGTCGTAGCCGAAGTTCTCGCCGCCGCCGAAGGTGTGCACGGTGACGACGACCGGTTCGGCCGCCGTGGACGCGGGCCCGTCCGTCCCGCCGGAACCGCACGAGGTCAAGGCCAGCGCCGCGGCCGTGACCGTCGTGACCGCGGCGAGCCTGCCGCGCCGCCTGTGGTTCAACATTCCGGACCCCTCTCAGGTCGTTCGCCCGAATCGGTGGGAGGTGTCGTCACGGGCCGGTCCCCGACAGACGCGGCTCTGCGACGAGGCGGTTCCTCAACGTGTTGGGAGCGCTCCCACGAAGCGTGGCCGACGGGTGGGCCGACGTCAATACGACGAGACGCAACCGTTACCCTCCTCCGTTTCCATTGCGACTTATGGGCTCAAACGACCGCAAAATGGATGTGCTTCTTTTTGGGAGCGCTCCCATATCGACGGAGGGACGGGACGCCGAAAGGGCCGTGGCTCGGGGAGCCACGGCCCTTTCCGGATTCGGGGGATCACCGCCGCGGCGGGCGGGGAGTCCGCCGCGGATGGGGGTCTCGTACGGCGGGGGCCGTACGGAGGGAGGGGATGGGGTCAGCCGCTGTAGACCGGGTAGCCGTAGCCGACGACCTGGGAGGTCGGACGGATGCGCTGCTCGACCTTGCCGTTGCCGGTGTTGCCCTCGATCGTGGTGATCGTGCCGTTGCCGTTGTCCTGCTTCACGAAGCCGACGTGGTCGATCCCGTCGAGGTCCTTGCCGCCCTTCCAGTCGAAGTAGACGACGGCGCCGGGCTTGGGAGTGGTGCCCCAGTGGCCGTTTTCCCTGAACCACTTGGCGTGGGTGACGGTGTAGGCGTCCCAGCCCATGGTGGGGCGGATGCCGGCCTGCTCGCCGACCCAGGAGACGAACATCGCGCACCAGGGGGCGTTGGCGTAGTCCTGGATGCGGCCGCCGTCACGGGCGGTGGTCTCCTTGGCGCGCTCACTGGACATGTACCAGGAGTGGAACTTGGTGCCGCCGCCCTGGGCGTTCTCACTGACGCCGATCTGCTGGGAGGCGATGTTCAGAACCTGCTGGGCGGTCACCTTGGGCAGGCGCTCGGCCGTGGTCTGGAGGCTGGTCTTGGCGGTGTCCGCGCTCGCGTTCCGGACGGTGGCGGACGTCTGCTCGGGGGTGTCCGCCAGGGCGGGTCCACCGGCGACGACTCCGCCGCTGAGGGCGATGGCGGTGCCGAGGATGACACGGGCCAGGTAGTGCGTCTTGGGGGTGGAGGTAAGGCGGTGCTTGGCCATGGGGTACTGCTCCTTGCGTCGCTTCCATGCCGCCTACCGGGTTAGCTGACGGGTTCGGACTGGAAAGTGTCCTACAGCGCGTATGCGCTGATTCACCCCAAAGGACCTGGGTCCCCGGTTCCGCGAGACTCGCGGATTCGGCGGCCGTGTCCATCAGGCGGATGTCCACCTGGTGGAGCACGGTCGGGCAATGTCGTGGCAATGCGCTGACCTGCGAAGGTCTGGGCGTTCGCCGCGAATTCGTTGAACGTACGTGAACCGGACAGACGATTACAAGTCCGACACATTGCCTTGGCTTGGGAATGGGCCCCGTTCGAGGGGGAAGACTGGGGCCTCGTCCACCCGGGACGATCTCCCTTTCGGTGACGCGATCCCCGGTGGGAGAGGGGATCGCGACACGACGGGCACGGTAAAGGGCAAGGGCAAGGACTTCGCGTGCCAGGTGAACGTAGATCTTTTGGCCGACCCCTCCTCCACCGGGTCAAGAGGGGGTCTCTTTACCCGTCCCGGCGGGGTCGCCCCCGGCCCCAGGGCCGGTCAGGGGCGTGACGTGAGCGCGGCGAACCGTACGCCCGTGAGCTCCTCGGAGACGATCCACAGCCGCCGCGCCAGGTCTTCGTCGAGAGCCCTGGGCGAAGGCGTCAGCGCCCTGGGGCCCGGGCCGACGTACGTGCCGCCGGTCACGCCGGGGTGGGTCGCGGCGTACAGGGAGGGGAGGGCCCCTTTCTCCGGAGCCTTGAGCGCCAGCCGCATGAAGGCGGTGACCGGCCGGGTGAACACGCCCGGCCGCATGATCGAGGTGGCCGTCGGCCCGGGATGGACGGCCAGGCTGAGCAGTTTGCCTCCGGCCAGGCGCTGTAGTTCGAGGGCGAACAGCAGGTTGGCCAGCTTGGACCTGCAGTAGGCGCCGAAGCGGCGGTAGCCGTTCTCCAGCCCCAGGTCGTCGAAGTCGATCCGCCCCATCGCGTGCGCGCCACTGGAGACCGTGACGACCCTGGCCCCCTGTCCGGCCAGTAGCCGGGGCAGTAGCGACCCGGTCAGGGCGAAGTGCCCGAGATGGTTGACGCCGAACTGGGCCTCGAAGCCGTCGGCCGTCGTCCGCCGTGGAATCATGGCGACGCCCGCGTTGTTGACGAGGAGGTCGATCGGCCGGTCAAGGTCGTCCGTGAACGCCCGCACCGAGGCGAGATCGGCCAGGTCAAGGCCTCTGAGCTCGACCCGTCCCTCCGGGGCCGCCGCTCTGACCCTCTCCAGCGCCACCCGCCCCCTGGCCCGGTCGCGCGCGGTCATGATCACCTCGGCGCCTCGCCGGGCGAGGTGCAGGGCGGTCGCCAGCCCTATCCCGCTGCTGGCACCCGTGACCAGTGCCGTACTGCCGGACAGGTCGGGAATGTCATCAGCGGTCCACATGATCGGCGTCTCCGGGGCCAGCTGTACGAAACGGTTTCGTACACTACGGTAGATCGTCACGAGTACGACCCGCAAGAGGGCATATTCGTGTGTTCACCCGTAGTTCCCGGCGCCGTAAGACGTCCGGGTTACGGTGAGGCGGTCGTGAACGGGTCATCGCCCGGCGTGGAGGACGGTCGAGACCACGCGCGGGAGCAGGGTTCGGCCGTTGCCTGGGTGGAGTCCCCGCTGCAGATGCTCTGCGCCGTGGAGGCCCACCACGCGGGGCTGCTCGGCGCCCACGCACGAGTGGTGCCCAGGGCCGGGCTGCGCCCGCTGGCCGTCACCCGCCGTGAGATCGCCAAACTCGGCCCACCGGCCGGGCTCGAACTCGACGAGCCCTCGCCCGAGATGCCCAGGCCCCGCAGGGGGACGAGCTGGGCGGTCGGCGACGCCTTCTCCGGCAAGGTCCAGGCGGCCTGGCTCACCGCCCTGCCCGGCCGGATGGTGATCGTCGACGACGGGCTCGCCACGATCAGGCTCCTGGAACTGCTCACCGGGCGGTTCTGGACGCCCCTGCTCCGGGCCAGAGCCACCCCGGGACCGCTCAGGAAGGTGCTCGGCTCGGCCGCGGGCATGCGGCTGCGGGCGGCCGCCCGGGCAGGCCGCCTGTCGATCTTCACGGCGCTGCCCGTCCCCGACGACCTGGCGCGGGCCGTACGCGCACGGGGGGCCGAACTGGTCACCCACGACTTCGCCTGGCTCAGGTCCCAGCCCATGCGCAGACCGGGGCCGAGGGAACGCACCGTCGTCCTGGGCACCTCCCTGGTCCGCAACGGCCTCATCCACCGCGACCACTACTTCGGCTGGCTGGCCGGACTCGGCTCGACCGGGCCCGTCGCCTACTTCCCGCACCGCAGAGAGGACCCCGGCGACCTCGCCAGGGTCGGCAGGCAGCCCGGGATCACCGTCTACGACGGCGGCGCCCCCGCGGAGATGACGCTGCGCGGACTGGAGGCCGAGCAGCGGGTCCTGAGCCTGCCCTCGACCGCGGTCACCTCCCTGCGCGTCCTGCTGTCGGCCCGCGGCGTCGTCGTGGAGACCGTGGACGTCCCCGACGAGTGGTGGACCGCCCAGGCGGCGCCCTCCCTCAGAACGCACCTATCGATGTTCGCCCATCACGACACTGGAGTCACAGGTTGAAGGTCCTGGCCGTGGCCGACTCGGATTCCTACCTGAAGTGGGCCGCCTACCTGCTTGAGGGCCTGCCCTCGGGCTGTACGGCGGAGCTGACGGTGGTCCGTACCCCCATCACGCCCTCACCGGCCCAGATCCACGCGGCCGTGGCCGGCGCGGCCGGTGACCCGCCGGTGCTGTCCGCCAGAGCCCTGCGCAGGGCCGCCGAGCGGTTCAGGCCCGACGTGGTGCTGGTCGCCTGCACAGGGCCCGTGGTGGACGTGCTGGTCAGCGAGGTCCTCTCCGGTCTCACGCCCCGGCCCGTCTTCGTCTCCGGCCTGCCGGGCATCTCCATCCCGGCGACCGAGAAGGCATGGATCTTCCGCAGCGGATGCGACCTGTTCGTCCTGCACAGCGGGCGGGAGGTCGAGGAGTTCTCCACCATCGGCAAGGAACTCGGCGGCGGAGGACAGATCGGCCTCACCCGGCTGCCGTTCCTGCGCGACAGCGGGCAGGTCCCCGCGGCGGGGCCCCGCGACCGCGTCGTGTTCGCCACCCAGGCCAAGGTGCCCAAGCGCAGGGAGGACAGGGAACGGATCCTGCTCGCGCTGGCCGACCTGGCCGGACGGCGCCCCGACCTGGACGTGGTCGTCAAACTGCGCGCCCTGGACAACGAACGCCAGACGCACAACGAACGCCACAACTACCAGCGTCTGTGGCAGGCCCTGGAGACCGAGGGGCGGGTCCGCCCCGGCGCGGTGCGGTTCGCCGCCGGAGCCATGCACGAGCACCTGGCGCACGCCGCCGGGTTCGTCACCGTCAGCTCGACCGCCGCACTGGAGGCCATCGCCCAGGACGTGCCGCTGCTGGTGCTGTCCGACTTCGGCGTCAGCGCCGAGATGATCAACCTGGTCTTCGAGGGAAGCGGTCTGCTCGGCACCATGGACGACCTGGCTCAGGGCCGTTTCCACACCCCGGACGAGGCCTGGTGCAGGGCGAACTACTTCCACCCCAACGGGGAGAGCGACTGGGTGTCGCAGATGGTCGCCCTCGTCGGCCAGTCCCGCTCGGGACGCCTCGTCCCCGCGACCTCCCTGCTGGACGGCCCGCAGTACGCCGCAGCCCGCAGGCGCGCTCGCCTGCGCGTGGAGGTGCCGCCCAACGTCCTCCGAGTCGGCTACCGCGCCAAACGCCGCATGCGCCGCTACCTGAAACTGTGACTTTTGCGCCGCCTGGCGGCGTCGCGGGTTGTGTCTCTTTGCGCAGCCTTCGGCGTCGCGGGCTTGGGCGCTTCGGGTCGGTGCTTTCCCTCGTCACTCCGTCGCTTCGCTCCTTCGTTCCTCAGTCCAAGCACCGACGCGCCCAAGCCCTGTCTCTTTGCGCCGCCTGGCGGCGTCGCGAGGCTTGGTCGCCCCGAGTCGGCGCTTTCCCTCGTCACTCCGTCGCTTCGCTCCTTCGCTCCTCAGTCCAAGCACCGACGCGCCCAAGCCGTGTCTCTTTGCTCCGCCTGGCGGCGTCGCGGGCTTGGGCGCTTCAGGTCGGTGCTTTCCCTCGTCTCTTCGTCGCTTCGCTCCTGCGTTCCTCAGTCCAAGCACCGACGCGCCCAAGCCGAAACTCCTCACGCTTGGCGCCGGTAAGGCACAAGACCAAAACCCTCACGCTTGGGGCGGGGAGCCCCCCTCGTGAGGGTGCAAGAAGCGGGGTGCCGGCGGGTCAGGAGAGGGCCTTGGAGAGGCGGCGGCGGATTTTGCCCAGGGGGCCCGGCTCCGGGGCGGGTGTGGTGGGGAGCAGGTCCAGGGCCGTCAGGCGCTGACGCTTGAAGTAGCGGGCGGGGCCGTTGTCCTCCAGATACGCGACGGCCCGTTCACGCAGTCCGGGGTGGACGGTGCTCTGCATGCAGTAGCCGACGGCACCCACCAGCGCGGGAAGATCGACCGGGGGCGGCTCCTCCAGCGACCCGTCGGGGGACAGGCGGGGGAGCAGGGCGTCGGTGATCGTGACCGGGACGCGGTTGCTGTTCTCGTACGGCGCCAGCCGTTCGAGCACCAGGTCGCCTCCGAGCGTCGCGACCGGCAGCCCGAACTGCCTGCTCGCGGTCACCAGGGCGGTGGAGAAGCAGCCGACGACCAGCTCGGGTTCAAGCGTGGCGAAACACGACTCGGCGGGGACGCTCTCCCCGACGACCGTCAGTTCAACCCCCAGCTCCGCGGCCGTCTCGCGGAGCCGCTGGGCGTGTCGCCGCCCGCCCGCCGGGTGCGGCTTGAACAGCACCGAGCGAAACCCCCTCGCGGCCAGACCGCGCAGCATGTCCGCGTGCAGCCCGGCCTCCTCGTCCTGGGTGACGATGTCGAGCGCCGACAGGTACTGGCCGAGGATCATCGCCTGACCGCGGGAAAGGCCCCGTGTGCCGTGCGTGAGCCGTTCCGCCTGGGCGAGGACGTCGAGGAAGGCCCGGTCGGGCAGGGCGACCGCGGGCACGCCGTACTCGGAGAGCAGCAGCGGCGACAGGCCGGGAACGAGGTCCAGGTGGAGCAGGCGGGTGATCCGCCCCGAGATCTCCTGCGGCAGGGGGTCACGGGTCGGGCCGTAGCTCATCAGGCCGTCGGAGTAGACCGTGATCGGGCAGTCCTTGACCAGGCCGGCGATCGTCCTGGCGGGCGGCACCGCGATGGACTCCAGGATCAGTTCCCGGGGCCCCTCCTCAAGGGAGAGGTGGGAACGCAGGAGACGGCCCAGCATCGGGACCTCGATGATGCGGGCCTTCCAGTCGGAGGGGTGCAGCGGCGCCACGATGTCGTTCCACGACCACACCTCGTCGAACCGGGGACGCAGCGCGGCGAAGCCGGGGGCCTGGTCGAGGGAGGGGGTGATCTCCGGGATGGCCGCGTTGTTCGAGACCAGCAGGATCCTGCGGCCCGGGTGCGGGCCGAAGAGCCCCTCGTCGATCGCCGCCCCGAGCGTCATCGCGCCGAACAGCGTCGAGGCGTAGAACAGCTGTGTCATCGGGTCTCCAGCAGTGTCTGCAGGATCTGGTCGCGCTCCGGCTCCAGCCGGCCCGCGGCGAGCAGGTCGGAGGGCAACCGCCTGAGGGCGTCGGCGCCGCGCTTTTCGAAGCGGGCGCGCAGGTCGGGGGAGAAGCGGTCGGCCAGCTCCAGATGGTGGGCGAGGAGGGCGCAGAAGGTCCGCACCGCCTTCGGGGCGAACTCCTCCTCCAGGTCGGAGAGGACCAGGTCGAAGGCGTCGAAGAAGTGCAGCTGCCTGGCGTCGCCCACCTGGGTCAGCGAGCCGGCGACCATCCTGCGGTAGAACAGGCCCGCGAGCGAGACCACCGCGAACGAGCCCGCCTGCCGGTGCAGGCGCCAGATCCACGGCCGGTCCTCGGCGGTGTGCAGGTGCCCGGGGAAGGTCAGCAGCTCACCCAGGTCGCGACGGTAGATCCCGGCCCACGCGTAGGGGTAGTCGACCATCGTCTTCACCCCGGTGGGCAGGATGTGGTCGCGGGGCTTCAGCACCGTCTCCCGTACGGCGAGCGGCGCCCGGTGGATCACCCGTTTGCGCCCCTCGGCCTGGACGTGGTCCACCCGGACGAAGTCACATCCGAGCCGTTCGATCGCCCCGGTCAGTTCGGCGAGGTAGCCGGGCGCCAGCCAGTCGTCGCCGTCCATGAAGGTCAGGTAGCGCCCGGAGGCCAGCGAGGTCCCGAGGTTGCGGGCGTCGGCGAGCCCGACCGGCCTGTCGTTGTGCACTACGACCAGGCCGGGCAGCTCGTCGCGGAAGTCCTCGATGATCTGCCCGGTGGCGTCCGTCGATCCGTCGTCGACCACGATGAACTCGAAGTCCCTGCGCGCGTTCCTGACCAGGGAGGTCAACGCGTCGGAGATGTAGAGCTCGGCGTCCTTGACCGGGACGACGACGGACAACGTGATCAAGTTTTCCCTTTTCTGTTTTCTCTGGTGATTCGACCCCCACGCGGGGACTTCCCAAGCCCTACACGTGAGGTTTTTGATCTTGTGCTTTACCGGCCCCAAGCGTGAGGAGTTTCGGCTTGGGCGCGTCGGTGCTTGGACTGAGGAACGCAGGAGCGCAGCGACGGAGTGACGAGGGAAAGCACCGACTCGGGGCGCCCAAGCCCGCGACGCCGCCAGGCGGAGCAAAGGAACACAGTTCAGACCCGCACCCTCCGCAGCCGGGCCTTCGGGGCCTCCTCGCCGGGGAAGACGCGCTTGACGCCGTCGCCGAGGGCGGTCTCGATGATGCGGATGTCACGGACCAGGTGCTCCAGGCCCGAGGGTTCGAGCGAGGCGGCGTGGTCGGAGCCCCACATGGTGCGGTCCAGCGTGATGTGCCGCTCGACGGTCACCGCGCCCAGCGTCACCGCGGCCAGGGAGATCTGCAGGCCGCGCTCGTGGCCGGAGTAGCCGACGGGCACGCCGTAGCGCTCCTGGAGGGTGACGATCGTGCGGAGGTTGGCCTCCTCGGGCGGCAGGGGGTAGGTGGAGGTCGCGTGCATCAGCACCAGCTTGGAGGTGCCGAGGATCTCCACCGCCCTGTCGATCTCCTCAAGGGTGGACATGCCGGTCGAGAGGATGATCGGCTTGCCGGTCGCGGCCAGGGCCTGCAGCAGCTCCACGTCGGTGACGCTGGCCGAGGCGACCTTGTGCGTGACGACGTCCATGGCCTCGAGGAACTCGACCGAGGGCACGTCCCACGGCGAGGCGAACCAGTGCAGGCCGCGCTCCTGGCAGTACCTGGCGATCTCGGTGTACTCGTCGAGACCGAACTCGGTCCTGACCTTGTACTCCATGTAGGTCATCTCGCCCCACGGCGTCTGCCGGATCTGGTCGCGCTGCTCAAGCGGCACGCAGATCTCCGGGGTGCGCTTCTGGAACTTGACCGCCTGGCAGCCCGCCTCGGCGGCCACGTCGATGAGCCTGCGCGCGATGTCGATGTCGCCGTTGTGGTTGATGCCGATCTCGCCGATCACGTAGACCGGCTGGCCCGAGCCGACCAGCGCGTCGCCGATCTGGACCGGCTTGGCGACCGGGGAGAGCCGCAGCTCGGTCCTGGGGGCGGGGGTCACGGCCGTCTCCGTCGCGGGGCGCGCGGCCAGGACGCGGTCGCACAGTTCCCGTACGGCTCCGGCCCCGCCGGGCCTGGTCAGCACGGTCCTGGCCGCGGCGCGGACCTTGGGGTGGGCGTCGGGGACCGCGACGGGCCAGCCGACGTCGCCCATCGGGCCGAGGTCGTTGACGTCGTTGCCGACGTAGGCGACGCGGGAGGGGTCGATGCCCTCGATGGCCAGCCAGTCGCGCAGCACGGTCCGCTTGTCGGTCAGCCCCTGCAGGACGGGCACGCCGAGCTTGCGGGCACGGGCGGTGACCACCGGGTTCTGCTCGGTCGACATGATCATCAGCTTGACGCCCGCCCTGCGCAGCAGGGAGATGCCCATGCCGTCGGAGCGGCTGACCGCGACCGTCTCGTGGCCGTCCTGGTCCACGTAGGCGCGGTCGTCGGTGTGCACGCCGTCGAAGTCGGTGATCACCGCGTCCACGTCGATGGGCTCGGGCAGGTCGACGAACGGCGCGAGGGCCCTGACGATCTCCAGGTCCTCGGGAGAGTCGATCTCCAGGGCGTGCCTGGCGGGGACGGGCTGCACGGAGACGGCGCCGAAGAAGCGGTGACCGTGCTCGCGCAGGCCCTCGGTGCGCATCACGTAGAAGGCGCCGGTCTCGCGGTAGTCGGGCTCGCGGTCCTGGCGGCGCGGCCGGTGCGCGGGGTCGTGGTTGATGCCCGCGCCCGCCGAGCTCCACAGGAACTCGTGCGTCTCCAGCCCGGAGAACACCACGTCCGCGGTGCCGTCGAGGACCTTGACGATCGCGCCGTCCAGGTCGGCCGGGTCGATGAACGCGCTGGTGCACTGCACCAGGACGACCACGTCCGGCACGTCGGACAGGTGGTCGAGGACGTGCAGGACGGCCGACTCGCTTGAGGCGGTCGCGCCGCTCAGCTCCTCGGGGCGTTCGATCACGGTCGCCCCCGCCTCACGGGCCGCCTCGGCGATCCCCCTGTGGTCGGTGCTGACCACCACCTCGTCGATCAGTTCGGCCCGCAGGCAGGCCTTGACCGCGCGGGCGACCAGGGGAGTGCCGCCGACCGCGGCCAGGTTCTTCAGCGGGACGCCCGCTGATCCTCCACGGGCGGGGACAACGGCCAGGACTCGCAAGGTTGCTCCTCGTGACATGCGGCAAATGCCCCTGAGCTGGGGCGTTTTAGGAACGCTAGTCACGGGGGTGACCGGACAGGGGTGACTGAGCTGAACGCCCAGAGTCGGTCGTCTTAACTTTCCGGAGAGCCGGGGGCTCCAACACGGAGGGCAGTGTGGGGCATACCGGATGTGTCGCCGTGCGCGGTCAGGCGCTCGCGCCGATGGAGTCCATGAGCATGGGCAGCGCCCGTTCCAGGCTCTGCCGCCAGTACGGCCAGCTGTGGGTTCCGGGGCCGTAGAAGTCGGTCACGACCCGCGCGCCGTTCGCCTGGGCCCGGTTGACGAAGGTCTGCGCCTGACGCAGCAGAGTGGCCTCCCCGCGGTCGGGGGCGGTGCCCAGCGGGTCGAGAGACCCGGGTGTGCCGTCTCCGCAGGAGACGAAGAGCCGCACCCCGCGCAGCCCGGCGGTCAGGTCGGCCGGGTTGTGCGCGGCCCAGGCGGGGTCGCGGTGGCCGCCCCACAGGTCGGCGGAGTCCTCGCCGTACTCGTTGAGCAGCCAGTCGACGCCGTTGTTGCCGTCGAGGGTGTTCAGCACACCGGAGAAGGAGGCCGCCGCCCGGAACATCCCCGGGTGACGGGCCGCGTAGGACATCGCGCCGAGCCCGCCCATGGACAGCCCCGCCACCGCCCTGCGGTCCCCGGCGCCGTAGTCGCGCTCCAGGACGCGGCGGACCTCGGTGAGGTGGAAGGTCTCCCAGGCGGGGCCCTCCCGCCAGTCCGAGTAGAAGCCCACCTGGCCCCCCTCGGGGATGACCACGATCACCGGATAGGCCGAGGTGAGCCTGGCCGCCTCCCCCTGGGTCGTCCACGCGTCGTACTCGGACTGGCAGCACCCGTTGAGCAGGTACAGCACCGGCCACGGCCCCGATCCGGGGCGCCACCCGCCGGGCAGCAGCACCCGGACCATGCCCTCGCGTCCCAGCGCGGCCGAGCGGATCGTGAGCTCGTGGTCGCGCTCGCTCAGCCGGTTGACGTGGACGCTTCCCGGCCCGGAGCCGAGCGGGGACATCTCCGGGCCACGCGGTGTCCCGCCGGAGGAGAAGGGGGTCAGCAGCGCCAGGAGCACGGCCGCCACGGCCGCTCCGGCGAGCAGGAGGACTCCGAGGCGTGCGGCTGTGCGGTTCACGGGACCAATCCTGGCGAAACTTCGCGATCACCGGAAGTGCCGGGCGGCGGCGCGCCGTGACGTAATGGTTCGTCATGGCCTGCCGGGGTACGGCCGTTCCGCAGGGGTCGGGGACATCCGGGGGAGAGGGGACGGCGGATGCGCGGGCTGGTGTGGATGAAGGACGGGGGCGCCGAGTACGCCGAGGTGGACCTCGGGGCGGAGCTGACGGCGGTCGGGGTGGCGATCGGCACCGACCCCGTGCCCTACCGCCTTGAGTACACCCTGCGCACCTTGACCGGATACGTCACCGAACTGCTGTCGGTGCGGGTCCACGGAGCGGGCTGGCACCGGGCGCTCGACCTGCGCCGCTCCGTGCACGGAGCCTGGTCCTGCGAGACCAAGGAGGAGGGGAACCTGGGCGGGCCGTCCCCGGGCGGCGACGTGAACGCCCTGGGCGACGCGCTCGACTGCGACCTCGCGCTGTCTCCGCTGACCAACACCATGCCGATCCTGCGCCACGGCCTCGACGCCAACGACGGGCGGATCGACCTCGTCACCGCCTGGGTCGGGGTGCCCCACCTGCACGTGACCCGTCACCCGCAGCGCTACGTCCACCTGGCACAGGGCCGGGTGCGCTTCGAGGGAGAGGGCTTCGGCGCCGACCTCACCCTCGACGGGGACGGCGTCGTCGCCGACTACCCGGGGCTGGCCAGGCTGATGAGCGGGGACGCCTCCCCGGCCTGGTGACCCCTCTCAGGGCGCGGGCCGTACGAAGACGGCGACCGTGCGGGCGGGGACGCTCAGCGTGCCGGTCGCGGGGTCGAAGCCGGACCTCCGGACGACGGGGTCGCCGCCGCCTGCCTGGACGGGGTGCAGTTCCACCCGGGCGCCCGCCAGCGCCGCGACGGCCTGCGTCACGGTCCCCGGTGTCGCGTTGAAGACGACCGTCAGCGACGTCCGGTGCGGGTCGAGGCCGTCGGAGTCCAGATGCATGGTCACCACGCCGGGGATCTCCCGCGGCCCGGCGGCGGGGAAGGACAGGCGCGCCTGCACCTCGTCGAGGGAGCCGAGCGCGAAGGCGGGGGACGAGGCGCGGATCCTCAGCAACTCGCCGTACCTCGCCCTGGCCGAGCGGATCGCCGCGCGGCCCGGCCTGAGGGCGGGGTCGGCCAGCAGTGGCCTGGCGTACTCCCACCTGGCCTCGTTGCCCGCCCTCGGGGGGAGGCCCGCGCCGAACCCGTTGCCCAGCGCGGGGTCCCACAGCAGCCGGTTGAACCAGTCGCCCGAGTCGTAGGAGTTGCGGTCGAAGGACTTCGAGCGGAGCCGTTCGCTGCCCGCGTGCACGAACGCGAGGCCCTGCCCGAGCAGTACGGTGGCCAGCGAGAGCGTCTGCATCCGCACCCGGTCGGCCATCGTCGTCGACCTGGGCAGCTTGTAGGCCAGCGCGTCGAACAGCGTCTCGTTGTCGTGGGCGTCCACATAGGTGACGACCTCGCCGGGTGAGGCGGTGTACCCGGCGGGGGAGCCGTTGTAGCCGATCTCCGAGGCCCGCGTCCACCTGCCGTCCGAGGCGGTGAAGGCGTAGTCGCGCAGGTTGCCCGCGAGCCCCGCCTTGATCAGGTCCTGGTAGTACAGCAGCCGCCCCCGCCGCTGCTCGGGCGTGCCGTTCACGGGTGAGTCGTCGGGCGGTCCCGCCAGGCCGGAACCGAAGCCCCGCACCCTCGGGTCGGCGTCGAAGGGGCCGCCGCCGCGCACCGCGTCCCGCAGCCGGTCGCTGAAGGTGGCGATCCCGGTACCCGCCATGGCGGTCTGGGTCGCCTGCTCGAAACGGGCGCCGCCCGCGACCTCGCCGAAGTCCCAGCCCTCGCCGTACAGCAGGACCGAGGCGCCGTCCACGCCGTCGGCGCCGGGGGTGAGCCGGTCGAGGGCCTCGCGAACCGCCAGGAGGTTCGCCTTCGGGTGATGGCCCATCAGGTCGAACCTGAAGCCGTCCACCTTGTACTCGCGGGCCCAGGTGACGACGGAGTCGACGACGAGTCTGCCCATCATGAGGTGCTCGGGGGCGGTGTTCGCGCAGCAGGTCGAGGTGGCGACCGTGCCGTCGTCGAGCAGCCGGTGGTAGTAGCCGGGCACGAGCCGGTCGAGCACGGCCGAGGGGTGCTGACCGCAGGCGTAGGCGTGGTTGTAGACCACGTCCATGACCACCCGCAGCCCCATCCGGTTCAGTTCGGCGACCATCCGCCGCAACTCCACGATCCGTGCCGTCCCGTCGGGGTCGGAGGCGTAGGAACCCTCGGGCACCGTGTGGTGCAGCGGGTCGTAGCCCCAGTTGTAGGAGTCCCGCGCCGCGGTCAGGGCCACATGTTCCTGCTGCAGCTCGGAGTCCGGCGGCATCGAGGCCAGGTCGCCGTCCGGCTCGGTCCGCTCGGACCGGCGGTCCGGGACGGTGGCGAAGTCGAAGACCGGCAGCAGGTGCACGTGGGTCAGGCCGTCCCGGGCCAGGGAGCGCAGCTCCGCCGTCCCCGCCGAGTCCCGGGCGAAGGCGGCGTAGGTGCCCCGCTCCTCCTCGGGGACCGACGGGTCGCCGGCGGAGAAGTCGCGCACGTGCAGTTCGTGGATCACCGGCCGGTGCCGGGTGACGGGGGGCTTGCGCAGTTCGGCCCAGCCCTCCGGGGCCAGGGCGGGGTCGGCGAGGTCGGCGAACTGGCTGCGCGTGGAGCCGGCCGACAGCGACAGGCCGTAGGGGTCGGTGACCTCGTTGACGACGACCTTTCCCGCGGCCGGGGCGTAAACCGTGACCAGGAAGGTGTAGTAGCGCCCCCTCCACGACGGGTCGCCGGTGACCGACCAGACGCCCGTCCCGTCGTCGCGCCGCATCGGACGCACGGTACGGCCCGCCCCGGAGGGGGTGTCGTACAGCGCCAGCCGTACCCTCCCGGCGGTCGGGGCCCAGACCGAGACCCTGGGGACGCCGTCCTCCCAGACCGGGCCCAGCTCGGCGTCGGCCGCCGCCCGGTAGAGGTCGTCGAGCACCCCGGCGATCTGCACCCCGGTCGCGGCCAGCGGCGCCCCCGCCGGGTCCCGCCGCACGGCGACCACCTGGCCGCGCAGTGCCGAGGGGACCAGGCCCGCGTCACGCGGATCGACCGTGAAGGCCGTCCGCCCGGCCAGGTGAGGCCGTACGGCCAGCTGCGCGGCGGTGAGCGAGCCGGGGGACAGGCGGATGACCCCGAGGGCGCCGGTCAGGTCCCCGCCCGTGCGGGCGATGCCGCCCTCGCCGGACAGGAGCAGGCTGTGGCCGAACCCGGCCGGGTCCCCGTCCAGGTCCCAGACGACCGTCCCGCCGTCGATCCAGTGCGCCCACGCCCGGCCGGGATCGATGTCACCCCCTGCGCCGTCGTGCTCCGTTGCCTGGCTCACGTTCGCGGTCTCCTCGCCTCACGGGCACGCTTTCCTGACCTCCTCGTTCCCCGCGAGGCGACCGTGACGCAAGCGGTTACGGGGGTTTCATCGGAAGTCCTCGGTGCCTCCGGAGTGAGAAACATGCAGCTAGACGGATATATGGTGACTTTTCTGGTGGGCGCTCCGGGCCCTGTCTTGACATCTTCCTGTAACAAGTTTGCAGAAAGTTGCGGCAAATTCTTTCGCTTCGGCTTACCGCCGCGTAACGTCCGGCGTATCCTGCCCGGCCCGGTGGTCCGTCCCCGGCCGCGGCGGGGACCGCCATACCGTGGGCCCGCCGGGCGTCACGGTCTGACAGTCGTCTGATCGGGGGACCCCCATGACCGAACTCGCCCAATCCCACCGCCCCGGCGGAGCAGACGGGACGGCCACCCGCTGGTGGCGCGACGCGGTGATCTACCAGGTCTACGTGCGCAGCTTCGCCGACGGCAACGGGGACGGGATCGGTGACCTGCTCGGGGTGCGCGGGCGCCTGCCGTACCTCGCGGACCTGGGTGTCGACGCCCTCTGGCTGACCCCGTTCTACACCTCGCCGATGGCCGACTTCGGCTACGACGTGGCGGACTACCGGGACGTCGATCCGATCTTCGGGACGCTGGCCGACGCCGCCGCGCTCGTCGAGGAGGCGCATCGGTACGGGCTGAGGGTGATCGTGGACGTCGTGCCCAACCACACCTCCGACCGGCACGCCTGGTTCCGGGAGGCGCTTGAGGCGGGACCGGGCAGCCCGGAGCGGGAGCGCTACGTCTTCCGCGAGGGCAGAGGCGAGAACGGGGAGCTGCCGCCGAACGACTGGGAGTCGATCTTCGGGGGGCGCGCCTGGACCCGGCTGCCGGACGGCGAGTGGTACCTCCACCTGTTCGCCCCCGAGCAGCCCGACCTGAACTGGGAGAATCCCGAGGTCCACGCCGAGTTCGAGTCGGTCCTGCGCTTCTGGCTCGACCTGGGCGTCGACGGCTTCCGGGTGGACGTGGCGCACGGCATGGTCAAGGCGCCGGGGCTGCCCGACGTCGGCCATCCCGACCAGATCCGGATGATCGGCACCGACGTGGTGCCGTTCTTCGACCAGGACGGCGTCCACGACATCCACCGGGCCTGGCGCAGGCTCCTGGACTCCTACCCCGGCGAGCGGATCGGCGTCGCCGAGGCGTGGGCGCCCTCCCCGGGACGGCTGGCCCGTTACGTCCGCCCCGACGAGCTGCACCAGGCCTTCAACTTCCACTTCCTGGGCACCCCGTGGGAGGCGGCGGCCTTCCGCGCGGTGATCCAGGAGTCTCTGGACACCGCCGGGTCGGTTGGCGCCCCGACCACCTGGGTGCTGTCCAACCACGACGTCAAACGGCACGTCACCCGCTACGGCGGCGGCGGGACGGGCCTGCGCAGGGCCCGCGCCGCGGCGCTGCTGACGCTCGGCCTGCCCGGATCGGCCTACGTCTACCAGGGGGAGGAGCTCGGCCTGCCCGAGGTCCTCGACCTGCCGGAGGAGTTCCTGCACGACCCGCAGCGGCTGCGCGACCCGGAGGCGGGCAGGGACGGCTGCCGGGTGCCCCTGCCGTGGAACGAGGCCGAGCCGCACCTCGGCTTCGGCCTGCCGGGCGGCGAGGACCCCTGGCTGCCGATACCCGCTTCGTGGGGGCCGCTCAGCGTCGAGTCGCAGCTGGCCGACCCCTCCTCCACGCTCAACCTGTACCGGCGGGCCCTGGAGGTCAGGCGCGCCCGGGGCTCCTTCGGTGAGGACGCTCTGGCGTGGCTGCCCTCCCCGGAGGGGACGCTGGCCTTCGCCCGTGGCGAGGGGTTCGCCTGCACGGTCAACCTGACCGGTGAGCCGGTCGAACTGCCCGCGCCGGGACGTGTCCTGCTGGCCAGCGAGGAGCCGGTAATCGAGGGCGGCCTGGCGCGGCTCGCCCCCGACTCCGCTGTCTGGTGGGAGCGCGAAGGCGCGTGAGAGCGCCGTTCGCCGGGCAATGCCCACCTCAACGCCGGTGAAAGAGTTGTAACGGTTCGCTGGGTGCCTGCCGCCCCCGATGGTCCGGCGGGGGCTCCCTGTGCCAGGATCTCCGCTGACCGTCACTCAGCGATGGGACGTGCCTACATGGAGTCGATCATTCCGCGGTGGACCGTTCCCGCTCTCGCGGTGTTCACCGTGAGCGGTCTCCTCGTCGCGGTCCCCGGCCCCGCCCAGGCGCGGGCGGGCGGCGTCTACTACGTCGACTCCGAGAAGGGCGACGACGCGGCCGCGGGCACCTCGCCGGAGAAGGCGTGGCGTTCCCTGGGCAGGGTCAACGACGCCAGGTTGCGCCCCGGCGACGTGGTGCGGCTCAGTCGCGGCGGAGTGTGGCAGGGACCGCTGCGGCTTCGCGCGAAGGGCACCGCGGCGCGGCCCGTCGTGGTCGAGCCGTACGGCACGGGCTCGGCGCCGAAGGTCGGCGGCGAGGGCACGGAGAGCTGCGTGGTGCTCGGCGGCTCCCACCTGCGGGTGACCGGGGTGCGCGCGAGCGGCTGCCAGTGGGCGGGCTTCGAGGTGACCGGAGACGACAACGAGCTCGACGGCGTCCTGGCCGACCGCAACGCCAGCGGCGTCAACCTCGTCGGAGCGCGCAACGTCCTGAGGAACAGCGTGCTGACCCGCAACGACCGCATGAGCGTCAACGACAACGGCGGTGACAACGACTCCGGCGCCTTCGGTGTGCTGCTCAACGGCGACGACAACCTGGTCTCCGACAACGTCATCACCGGCAGCTACGCCGCCAGCCAGGACTACGGCACCGACGGCGCCGCGGTCGAGGTGTTCAACGGCGACCGCAACCGGGTGGTCAGGAACATCGCCCGCGACAACGAGACCTTCGCGGAGCTGGGCGCGCGCAAGGGCAGGACCGCGACCGGGAACGTGTTCGCCTTCAACGTGGTGACCTCCTCACGCAAACGCGGCTCCTTCCTGATCACCCGGGGCGCCGGTCATGTGGTCGGGCCGGTGCTCGGCACGGTGGCGGTGCAGAACTCGGTGTACCTCCCCGCCCGCGACACCATCGGCTGGTCGTGTCACGACGGCTGCTCCCCGGCCATCCTCAAACTGCGCAACAACGTCATCGTGGTCGGCGGCCAGATGGGCTACGAGGACGGTGCGGGGGCCGACGAGGGCGGCAGCGTCTACCGGGGCAGGTCCCGCGGGTTCAAGCTCGGCTCGCGGTCCGTCGTCGCCGATCCGCGCTTCAGGGGTGGGAACGACCTGCGCCTGAAGCCGGGCTCCCCGGCCCTCGGCCGGGGCCTCAAACTCAACCCTGCCTGGTACGGCGGCGCCTCCCAGGCCCGTGACCTGGCGGGGAAGGCCCCTTCGGTGGTTCCCGACGCGGGCGCCTACCAGCACTAAGCTTTCCGAATTTTTCGGATTTAAGGTCTTATCTTGGACATCTCCCCGGAACATCCGTGAAACCTGTCTAGGACACCCTGTGTTCGGAGAGGGGGGATCGACGATGATGTTGCGACTGCGGGTGTCCTTTCCCGACAGGCCGGGGGCCCTGGGCCAGGTGGCCCGGGTGCTCGGCACGCTGGGCGCCGACATCCTCCAGGTGACGGTGCTGGAACGTGAGGCGGGGCGGGTCGTCGACGACTTCACCGTCTCCTGGCCGGGACCGTTCGGCCCGGAGGGTGTCAGGGACCGGCTCTCCGCCGTGCCGGGCATCCGTGTCGAGGCCGTCTGGCGGACCAGGGAGATCCCCGGGACGTCCCCCGACTACGACCTGCTCAGGCACGTCGTCGCGGAGCCGGGGCGGGCCTTCGCCACCCTGGTCGACGCCATCCCGGACCTGGTGAGCGCCGAGTGGGCGGTCGTCGTCTCCTCCGAGAGCGGCGAACTCGTCCACCGAAGCTGGCAGGCGCCGGAGTCCCTCGACGAACGGGGAGGCCTGTCCGGGATCGGATCGGCCGACCTCACCGCCCTGCGCCCCTGCGCGCTCACCGGGGGACGTCACCGCTTCATGAGCGTGCCCGTCCCCGGCGCGGGACTCCATCTGGTCCTCGCACGTACGGAGGGACCTCCGTTCCACCGCGCCGAGCTGGACCGCGCGGTCCGTGTCGTGGAGATCGTCTCCATCATCGGCCGCAGCACCGCGCCGCAGACCCCTCAGGGCGTCTGAGGCCGTTCATCCGGGCCTTGCCGTGATCCGGGGCCCCCGGGTCCGCCCAGGGCGCGTCCGGTCCCGCTCAGCGACGGGGCGGGTCGATGCGCGAGCCGTCCACGGTGAAGAGCATCAACCGGCTGGCGTCCACGCCGACCCTGGCGGGCTCCCCCGCCCGCCAGACGGGACGAGCGCCGAGCCGGACGATGAGGTCGGCCCTGCGATGGGTCCCGCTCGCCTGCTCGTTTCCGTACTCGGTCTCGGCCTGTGCGGACCGGCCGGGCAGCAGCCTGCGGATGGCCGCCATCGCACGGCCACCGGAGGCGGCCATCGCGTGGGCGTTGTGGCGCGGGTCGGGCGGCTCGGGGACGGCGACGGACTGGATGCCGCTCTCGACGTAGGCGAGCCACTCGTGGCCGTGGTACTCAAGCGCCCTGACCCGGCCGAAGAAGACCGGGCCCTCGAACGTCTCCGGCACCGGGGCGAGGCAGTCGGGACGCAGGCCGACGATGATCTGACGGCCGACGTGCTGGGAGATCACGTACGCCCTGGGATCGGTCCAAGGAATGGTGATCTGGTGTGGCCCGAAGTCCAGCATGATGAACTGGTTCTGCGGGGTCTTGACCACGGCCGACAGCAGGTTGAGCTGCTGGGAGCTGAGGAAGGCCGCGGTGAAGGCGGTCGCCGGGTCGTTGTAGACCTGTCCCGGGGTGCCCAGGTCCTGGAGCACGCCGCGGTTCATGATGGCGATGCGGTCGGCCAGGGTCAGGGCCTCGACCTGGTCGTGGGTGACGTAGATGGTGGTCACGCCGAGGGAACGGACCAGCGAGGAGATCTCCATGCGCATCTCGGTGCGCATGCCCGCGTCGAGGTTGGACAGCGGCTCGTCCATCAGGAACAGCGAGGGCTGGCGGACGATCGCCCTGCCCATCGCGACACGCTGGCGCTGGCCACCGGAGAGCGTTCCAGGACGGCGGTCGAGGGTCTCGTCGATGTGCAGCGCCTTCGACAGCTCGGTCACCCGCTCGCGCACCAGGGCGGGGTCGGCCTTGGCGATCTCCAGGGGGAAGGCCATGTTGCCCCGCACGGTGCGGTGCGGGTAGAGCGCGCCGTTCTGGAAGACCATGGCGACGTCACGCTCACGCGGCGGCAGGTCGTTGGCGAGGGTGCCGCCGAGCCACAGGTCGCCCGAGGTGACCTCCTCAAGCCCGGCGATCATCCGTAGCAGCGTGGACTTACCGCATCCCGAGGGCCCCAGCAGGACAAGGAACTCCCCGTTCTCGGCGCGCAGGTTGATGCGGTCAACCGCGAGGTACCCGCCGGGGTAGACCTTGGTCACATTGTCGAGGACGACGGTACTCATGCGCGCTCGTTCCTCCCGGACTCCGCTGCCCGGATCCAGCCGTGTGATTGATGAGGTAGTACATCGCGACATTCACCTGTGTGTCCATAGATGTGGTTAGAAATCGCTTGCCTTCGGGCCACTTCCGGAGCCCGGCTCCGGGTGGCCGATGTCGCGACGACAAGGGTTCAGGTGCTGATCGTGATGACGGTCGCTGAATGTTACAGTTTGCGAAAAGTTGTGCGAACCCTTTCACGGGGGCCGGATGCCGTCTGGCTTGCGCCCCGCTCGGCCGCATGGTGGGGTGCTTGTGATGGACGGCGAACTCCCGCGGGTCCCCCGGCCCCGCCTCGACGGCGCGGGCGTCAGACTGGCCGACATCGCGGCGCGGGCGGGAGTGAGCGAGGCCACGGTCAGCCGGGTGCTCAACGGCAGGCCGGGTGTGGCGGTCACGACCAGGCAGGCGGTGCTGGCCGCGCTGGACGTGCTCGGCTACGAGCGCCCGCAGCGCCCGCGCGGGAGCAGCAACGGGGTGGTCGGCCTGGTGATCCCCGAGCTGGACAACCCGATCTTCCCCGCGTTCGCCCAGGCTCTCGGAAGAGAGCTGACCCAGCACGGCTACACCCCGGTGCTGTGCACCCAGCTTCCCGGCGGCGCCCCCGAGGACGAGTTCACCGAGATGCTGACGGAGCGGGGGGCCAGCGGCATCGTCTTCGTCTCCGGGCTGCACGCCGACACCACCGCCGACGTCGAGCGCTACACCCGACTGGTCGGCCGGGGCCTGCCGATCGTGCTGCTGGACGGCTACAGCGACCGGATCGAGGCCCCCTTCATCTCCCCCGACGACAGGGCGGCGGCGTGGCTGGCCGTGCAGCACCTGGTGGACCTCGGGCACGAGCGGATCGGCATGGCCCTCGGGCCGCGCCGGTACGTGCCGGTGATCCGCAAGATCGAGGGTTACCGCCAGGCGATGGCGCACCTGCTCGGCGCGGACGAGACCGACGAGCTGATCTCGCACTCGCTGTTCTCCGTCGAGGGCGGCCAGGCCGCCGCGGTCCGGCTGCTCGAACAGGGTTGCACCGGGATCGTCTGCGCCTCCGACCTGATGGCGCTCGGCGTGATCAGGGCCTGCCGGGAACGGGGGCTGTCCGTGCCCGAGGACGTCTCGGTGGTCGGCTTCGACGACTCGCCGCTGATCGCCTTCACCGACCCGCCGCTGACCACCGTCCGCAAGCCCGTCGCCGCGATGGCCGCGGCCGCCGTCGCGGCCCTCATCGAGGAGATCAGCGGCACCCGGGGCAGGAACGTCGAACTGGTCTTCCAGCCCGAGCTGGTCGTACGCCGCTCGACCGGCTCCGGCCCGCTGGTGAACCGTTAGACCCGCCGGATGCGGGCCGCCTCTCCGCACCGGGCGCCGTTGACCGGTGCGGAGGGTCTCGCGGCCCCGGCTCAGCCCCGTTCGGGGGAGCCGGGCCTGCGGCCGCCGGAAAGGCGGCCGAGAAGGGAGGCGGCGGAGGCCCGGTAGGCGGCCACGTTGCGCATCTTGACGTGCTCGTAACCGCGCACGACGTCCGGCAGTTCGGCCAGTTCCAGAACCGTCGCCGCGGTCTCGGGGGTCAGGTGGGACAGGGCCCGCCGCACGTCGCGGGTGTACTCCACGACCAGCGCCCGCTCGGTCCTGCGCACCCCGGCCATGCCGAACGGGTCCAGCCGGGTGCCGCGCAGCCCGCGCATGCCGTACAGCAGGCGGAAGGCGGGGTCGAACCAGGTGCCGAGGCGGATCTTGCGGTTCATGCCCATGGCACGCAGCACCGGCGGGTGCAGGTTGTAGGAGATCTTCGCACCCGGCCCGAACTCGGCGGCGATCCTGGCCCGCTCGGCCGGGTCGAGGTGCAGTCTGGCGACCTCGTACTCGTCCTTGTAGGCCATGAGCCGGTGCAGGTGACGTGCGTAGGCCTCGGTGATCGGCAGCGAGTCCCCGGAGGTCCCCCTGGAGGCCTTCTCCTCCTCGGCCTTGACCGCGCGCACCGCCTCGGCGTAACCGGCCGCGTAGCGCGGGTTCTGGTAGGCGGCCAGGTCGGGCACCCTGACCGTCAGAAGGCGGTGCAGTTCGGTGCCGGGCTCGGCGATCGAGCCGACGAGCCGGGCGAGCTCCGGGTCGGGACGGGAGGCGGGCGGCGCGGGCGGGCGGGCCGCCTCGGCGACGGCCTCGGGGGCGGCGACGACGGCCCTGCCCCAGTGGAAGGCGGCGAGCGTCAGGTCGGCGGTCTTGCCCCCGCTCTGCCGTACGGCCCGCTCGATCGACTCCAGGCTCAGCGGGATGAGCCCGCGCTGCCAGGCCGCGCCGACCACGATCGTGTTGGCCGGCATGTGGTCGCCGAACAGCGCCTGGGCCAGGTCCTCGGCGTCGAGGTAGACGTTCAGTTCGCTCCTGGTGCGCGACTCGAGCGCGCCGATCGGTGAGCCGAGTTCGGTGACGTGCCTGGACGGGTCGACGACCATGGAACCGGTGGGGACCAGGCTGGTCGAGACCACCGCGACGGTCCGCCCGGGGTCGGCGGCGCTCAGGTGCTTGGGGTCGGTTGCGCCGAGCAGGTCGAGCGCCAGGTAGGCGTCGACCGCGCCGGTGCCCGCCCGCGCGGAGCGGTCCTCGCCGTCCTCGAAGATCCGGACGTCGGAGACGACGGTGCCGCCCTTCTGGGCCAGGCCGGTCTGGTCGAGCCCGCGTGAGCGCTTGCCGTCCAGCATCGCCGCGGTGCCGAGCATCTGCGCCACGGAGACCACTCCGGTCCCGCCGATGCCGACCAGCCTGATCGTCGTCTCCCCGGCGCGCGGCTCGGGCGCGGGCAGCGCGGGCGGCACGGGTACGGCCCGGCGCCGCCGGGTGTCCTTGCCGGGCACGACGGTCACGAAGGACGGGCAGTCGCCCTCGACGCACGAGTAGTCCTTGTTGCACGAGGACTGGTGGATCTCGGTCTTGCGGCCGAACTCCGTCTCGACCGGGAGCACGGACAGGCACTCCGACTTCTGCCCGCAGTCGCCGCAGCCCTCGCACACCCGCTGGTTGATGGCCACCCGCCTGACCGGGTCGGGCAGCTCGCCCCGTTTGCGCAGCCGCCGCTTCTCCGCCGCGCACTGCTGGTCGTGGACCAGCACGGTCACGCCGGGGATCGAGGCCAGCTCCCGCTGCGCCTGTTCGAGCGCGCTCCGGTCGCGGACCTCGGCGATCCGGGAGAGCCTGACCCCCCGGTAACGCTCGGGCTCGTCGGTCGTGACGATCACCCTGCGCACGCCCTCGGTCTCCAGCCAGCGGGTCAGGTCGGCCACCGCGAGCGACGGGGTGATCGTCTGCCCGCCGGTCATCGCGACCGCGCTGTTGTAGAGCAGCTTGTAGGTGATGTTGACCCCCGCGCCGACGGCCGCCCGTACGGCCAGCGAGCCCGAGTGGTGGAAGGTGCCGTCTCCCAGGTTCTGGAAGATGTGCGGGGTGTCGGTGAAGGGCGCCTGCCCGATCCACTGCGCCCCCTCGCCGCCCATCTGGGTCAGGCCGGTCAGCGTGCCCTTGCCCTCGCGGTTGATCACGATCATCGTGTGGCAGCCGATCCCCGCGCCGACGGGGGCGCCGTCGGGCACCGCGGTCGAGCGGTTGTGCGGGCAGCCGGAACAGAAGAAGGGGGTGCGCTGCGGGCCGAGCAGCTTCAGCGGCGCCGGACGGGAGATCACCGCCAGCCCCCTGTCGACCCGGTCGCCGGCCGCCGGGTCGAGTCCGGCCCTGCGCAGCCGGAAGGCCAGCGCCTTCGCCGCCAGGTCGGCGTCGACGCCGCCGCTCCTCGGGATCAGCGGGGCGCCGTTCTCGTCGAGCTTGCCCAGCACGCGGGGGGCGTCGGCGGTGCCGTACAGGACGTCCTTGACCAGGCCCTCAAGCAGCGGGTCCTTCTCCTCGACGACGAGGATCTCCTTGAGCCCCCTGGCGAAGGTCCTGACGATCTCCGGTTCGAGCGGCCAGATCATGCCTATCTTGAGGACGCGGACGCCGAGCTCCGCCGGGTCGACGCCCAGCCTGCGGAAGGCCTCGCACACGTCGTAGTAGGCGGTGCCGGAGGCGACGACGCCGAGCCAGGCGTCCCGGGGGTCGACGGTGACGCGGTTGAGGCCGTTCTCCCTGGCGTAGGCACGGGCCAGGTCGAGGCGCGGGCCGGTGAGGGTCCGCTCCATCTCCAGTGACCACGGCGTGAGCAGGGTCGCGTCGGGCGTGTGCCGGTACGGCCTGCCCTGGTACTCGACGACGGGCGTGACCGGGACCACACGGCCGGGTCCCACCTCGACCGTGCCGCTGGCGTCGACGACGTCGGTCACCGTCTTGACGGCAACCCACAGGCCGCTGGCCCGGGAGGCGGCGATGGCGTGGCGGCCGAGGTCGAGCAACTCCTGGACGCTTCCCGGATGGACGATCGGCATGCCGAAGGAGGCCAGCGTGCTCTCCGTCGCCGAGGGGAGCGTGGAGGACTTGCAGATCGGGTCGTCCCCGCACAGGGCGATCAGGCCGCCGTCGGGGTGGGCGCCGACGAAGTTGCCGTGCCGCAGCGCGTCGGCGGCGCGGTCGACACCGGGGGCCTTGCCGTACCAGACGCCGAGGACGCCGGCCTTGCGCGGCCGGGGCAGGCCGGGGACGAGCTGGCTGCCCCAGACGGCCGTGGCGCCGAGCTCCTCGTTCTGGCCGGGACGGTGCACGACGTCCAGGGGCTCGGCGTGCCGCCGCGAGCGGGAGAGTTCGAGGTCGAAGCCCCCGAGGGGGGAACCGGGGTAGCCGGAGACCATGGCGCCGGTTTCGAGACCGGCCGCGCGGTCGGCGCGCATCTGGTCGAGGATCACGCGGACCAGGGCCTGCGTGCCGGTCATGAACACCTGGCCCTCTTCGAGGGCGTATCGGTCGTCGGGAGCCGTTGCGCGGGTTTCGGCGGAGATCGTCATGATCGGTGGTCCCGTCTTGCCGTGGTGCACTTTGGTTGCCGCAAGGTTATGTCAGGCTGTCCGAAATATGATGTCAATATTTATTGTCCACTGCTGAGTGGATAGCATCCGATGCCATGGATGCCACAGATCGCGCAATCATCGGCCTTCTCCAGGTGGAGGGCAGGCTCAGCAACCTCGAACTCGCCGAGCGGGTGAGGCTCACTCCCTCGCCCTGTCTGCGCCGGGTCCGCAACCTTGAGGAGTCGGGGGTGATCAGCGGTTACCGGGCCGTCATCGACCCGGCGGCCGTCGGGCGCGGCTTCCAGGTTCTGGCGTACGTGGAGCTTGAGGGCCAGGACGCGGAGACCGTCACCGCCTTCGAGGCCGCGGTCCTGGAGATCGAGGACGTGGTCGAGTGCCTGCGCATGTTCGGCCGCCCCGACTACGTGCTGCGGATCGCGGTGCCCGACATGGAGGCCTACAGCCAGCTGTGCCTCGAACGGCTCGGCAAACTGCCCGGCCTCGACAAGCTGACCTCCCAGATCGCCATGAAGGCCCTCAAACCCGGTGGCGTCCTACCGCTGTGACCTCCGCGGCGCGGCGGACGGGGCGGGAGCCCCGGAGGGCGACGGCTTGGACGACGGCTTGGACGACGGCCTGGGAGAGGGCGCGGGCGGGGGAGGGGGCGGCGTCCTGGGCAGGTCGATCAGCGCCTGCCTGGCCCGGGGCGCGCCGTCGAGGGAGAAGTAGGGGTTGATCCGCAACGCCCTGGCCAGGTGGGCGCGGGCGGCGGCCGTGTCGCCGAGGGCACGCGCGATCTCGCCCCGGTGGTAGGCGGCCTGCGCGTTCCGGGAGCCGGGGGGTTCGGCACGGGCGGCGTACCCGGCCGCCTCGGCGTCGTGGCCGGCCCGGTGCAGCGCCCACGCCAGGGCGTCGGCGACGTCCGCGCCGCCGTGCCCGTTCCACTCGGCCCGCAGGCGCCGTACGGCGGAGGCGGGGTCGCCGTGGTCGGCCTCGAACCGTCCCGCCCTCAGCGCGTCCACCCTCGCCAGGCCGTGGGAGGTGAACAGGGCGTACTGCCGCGCGGCCCGCTCCGGCCGCCCGAGGTACTCGTACAGCTCGCCGAGGTCGGCCGTGTAGCCGGGGTCGCGGGCCGCCGCGGCGCCGTAGTCGCGGATCGCCGCGCCGGTCCAGCCGAGCGCCGCCTCCGCCCTGGCCCGTCCCGCGTACGAGGGGGCGTGCTCGGGGTCGGCGGCGAGCGCCCTCCCGTAGGCGCGTACGGCCCGCCGCGGCCGTCCCAGACTCCATTCGAGCTCGCCGAGCCCGTGGGCCTGGCACGCCAGCTCCGCGGGGGAGGAGGCCGCGAACCCGGCCCTGCGGAGCACGGCCCTGGCCCGCCCGCTCTCACCGCGCAGCCGCAGCAGGTCGGCGGCCCGGGTGAGCGAGGCCACGTCCGGGGTGCCGCCGAGCATCCGCCTCAGGGCGAGGTCCGCCCTGTCGTACCGGCCGAGCCCGGTGTAGGCGTCGGCCAGCACCGTGTACAGCGGCCAGCGGCGCGGCGCGGTCCTGCGGGCCCGTGTTCCCCAAGCACGGGCGGCGCCGTGGTCGTGCCTGACGTTGGCGATCACCCCCATGCCGATCATCGCGTCGGCCTCGGGGGACAGGCTCAGCGAGTACCTGAAGGCCGAGCGCGCCAGGGCGTAGTGGGCCGGGTCGCCGGTGCGCCCCGCCGCGTCGAGATGGGCGTCGCCGAGCGCCGTCCAGGCCCGCGCGTCGGCGGGATGCTCACGCAGGCGGGCGCGCGCGTCCGCGACGGGGTCGGTCCGCGTCCGGGAGGTCCGTGAGCCTCCGGCGGAGGACCCGTCAGGTCCGGTCGAGGCTCCGGGCGGTGTTCCGGGACCGGGTGCCGGATCACCGGGGCCGAACAGGGCCAGCAGGACGCCGCCCGCCGTCAGGCAGCCGAGCAACGGCAGGAATCTGCGCACGCGTCTCGCCTCCGCGCTCTCAGAGGTGGCCGGGCCACGGCGGCCCGTCGTTCCGCGTGGAACGGTGGGGAACGGGAACCGGCCGGCGGCACATTATCCGGATTTTTCCGGAAATGATCTCTCGGGAAACGCGGCGAAACCGGGTCGAGTACTGCGTGAAACCCACGTTCGGCGTCCTTTTCGAAAAGCCCCCGTTCAGGTTCTCGATCATGAGAAAGCTAGCACCGCGGGCACGAGCCCCTCGGGGAGCAGCCGGTCAAGAAACCCCAAAAACGGGAGCGAAAAAGCACGAGGCCCCCGCCGGAGCGGGGGCCTCACGGACCTGTGTCAGACCACGCCGGTCTTGACACGCGTCAGGAAGTCGGCCCAAACCTGGGGGCTGAACAGCAGAGCCGGGCCATCGGGGTTCTTGCTGTCGCGAACCGCGATGACGCCGGGGAGGTTGTCGGCCACCTCCACGCACTCGCCGCCGTTTCCGTTGCTACGGCTGCTCTTGCGCCACTGTGCGCCGGTCAGGTCCATGAATGCATCCTTTTCTCGATGAAGGCCGCCGATGCGGCCTGGGGTAGGGCATATGAGCGCAGGGCGTCGAACTGGGCCGATAGAGGGTCGACCCGCGCTGGATCGATCAGAAGCTGTGCGGCTTCCGCGTTCTCCATGTACACGATGTCGGGGGCGCCTTTGAAGGACAGGACCAAGATGGGCCCTGCGAGCCCGGCATAGGCGCCCACGTCGAAGGGGATCACCTGGATGGTGATCCGCGGTCGCATCGTGGCATCCAGAAGGTGTTGCAACTGCGCGCGCATGACCGCGCCGCCACCGATGGGGCGGGTCAGCACGGCTTCGTCCAGCAGGACGAAGAGGATCGGCGGGTCCGGCCGGTCGAGCAGTCGCTGGCGTTGCATACGCACAGTAATCATCTCCTCAACCTCCTTCTCGGTGTCGAACGGCCTTCCCGCCCGGGTCAGCGCCCGTGCGTAGTCCTCGGTCTGTAGCAACCCGGGAACCACCGACAGCTGATAGTTACGCAGCGTCCTTGCCTCCCACTCCAGCTCGAACAGCGAGCGCACCCACGCGGGGGAGGACTCCCTGCCGATCAGCGGCCAGAGCTTGACGAGGGTGCCGCCGGTCTCCAGGACCTCATCGCATCTCTGTGCGAACTTCCTGGTGGGAGCACGTGCGGCGGTCTCGATCAAGCCGACCAGTGAGGTGGAGTACGAGGTCCGTCTGGCCAGCTCCTGCTGGCTCCAGCCCATCGCCTCGCGCAACCTGCGCAGCTCGGAACCCCAGTAAGCGCTGACGCTCGTGCTGGGGTCCAGCTCTTTGGGGGCGGGCATGGGGGGCTCCCGTCTTTCTGGGTCCTACAGGGGTCGGGGTGGAACCTACAGCCGACCCGAACCGAGGTGCATGTACCTCTTCGTAGTCGAACATCTACAGAAAGTAATCACTCCTGTTCACTCTGGGAAGTGGAAACGAAGAATCGCTTGCATCGATTACCGAGAGGAGGTGGACGGTGGTGACGATCGTCCACGGCACATCCGCCTGGACGCCCGCCGTGCGTGCCGCAGGTCTGCTCAATGACGAGCTGGCCAGTCGGGGAGTCAAGGGTGACGTCCACGGGGGTTACGGTCTGGCGCTGGTCTCCGTGCACGGAGACCTGGTGGTCTGGACGGACGGAACGGTCTACCGCTGGTGGGCCGGACACCTGTCGCGGCGGACGGGACGGCGGCTCTACGCCGTCTACGGGGTGGACAACCCCGCGACCGTCGCGCGTGGGGTGATGCTGCGTTACGTCGAGCTGGACGGCGGACAGGACGGTGAGTACGGCGGCGGGTACGGAGGCGAGCGCGGAGGCGATCACAGCGGCGAGCACGGCGACGGGCAGGCAGGGCGGCCGGGGGAACGCCGCCCCTCCTTCGCGCCTCCGCCGGACAGGACGGTGCCGCCGCCGGGCAGGGCGTTGCGAGGGCCGGTCACGGGGGACCGTCCTGAGGAGCCGCCTTCCCCCGCCCTGTCGCGGCCGCCGGCCGTGTCCGGGGTCATGCTCGCGGCCGGGGTCGCGCCGGGCGTGACGGACGGGAGCCGTCCACGCCCGGTACCCGTCCGGTAGGCCAGAAAGAGACGCCCCTTTCCGCCTGGTCCTGCCGGGCGGGGCGGAAAGGGGCGGACGGCGGTAGAGTCGTCCGCCCGGCCACCGAGTACGGCGGACCCGGGGCGTGGACCGTTCCGCGCGGCCCCGGATCCCACGGCGGGGCCGTACGCGCGGGCCCGGCCGTCGAAGGGATCTCTGGAACGTCATGGCGCAGCGGTTTCGGGGCGGGCTCGTCGCGGCCGCGGGCACACTGACCGCCCTCGTCCTCGCCGGGCACCAGCTGGTGCCGAACTGGCGGGGATGGGGCAACACGCTCGACAGCGCCCTGCCGTGGTTCGGTCTCGTGGTCCCGCTGCTGGCCGTGGCCGCTCTCGCCAGGAGGTCACGGCTCGCCACCGCGGGGGCGCTGGTTCCGGCCGTGACGTGGGGGGTGATGTTCGGGCCCGCGTTCGTGCCGGTCGTCCGGGCCGGGCAGCCGGACCTGCGCGTGGTCCACCAGAACGTCAACATGGCCAACCCCGACCTCGCCGGGACCGCGAGGGCTCTTCGCGCGGCGCGCCCCGACATCCTGGTGGCGGCCGAGCTCTACGACGACCCGGTCCTGATGAACGGGACGGTCGATCCCGCCTTCGCCGCGGAGATCGACCCCGGCCTGCCCTACCGGTTCCCCGACAACCCCGGCATCGCGGTGTGGAGCAGATATCCCTTCGTGGGCAGGCCCAAGTCGGTGCCCGGGGTGCCGCGCTCCCGGTGGGCGACCATCCGTACCCCGCACGGCCGGGTCAACCTCTACGCCGTGCACCTGGCGTCCTTCCGCCCGGGGGAGCGGTGGGTCATCGCCGAGCGCAACGCCCAGGTCGAGGCGCTGGCCGCGGCGATCAGGGCCGATCCGAGCCCCCGGATCATCGTCGTCGGCGACCTCAACACCGCCTCGACCGACCGGGAGCTGCGCGCGCTCACCGAGACGCTCTCACCCGCGGCCGAGCGGGCGGGCTCCGGCCTGCAGTTCACCTGGCCGGCCACGCTGCCCCTGGTGCGCCTCGACCACGTGCTCACCCGGGGGTTGGAGGTGCTCGACAGCCGGGTGCTGCCCAGGTCGGTCAGCGACCACCGGCCGATCCTGGCCGACCTGCGTTTCCCCTCCGGGAGGGAGGCCGGCGCGGGCCGGTGAAGCGGATCGCGCCGACCCGGTCCGCCGCCGGCCTGTCCAGCAGGGTCACACCCGCGGCGGGCGGCAGGGGGCCGCGCCGGGCCCGGCCGACCAGGTCCCGCCAGCGGCGGCGGTGCCTGGCGAAGGTCGTCGCGGTGACCGTGCGCCCCCGAGCGCGCTGCCCGGCCCGCGCCGTCTCCGGGTCGACGTCGAGCAGGACGAGGTGGACCTCGCCGCCTGCCCTGCGGGCCAGCCAGGCGAAGCCGTGCAGAATGTGCGGCCAGGTGCCCCGGGTGTGCGCGACCACGTCGTGCCCGCCGAGCACCGCCCGTGCGATCCGCCACACATGTGTGGCATGCACGAGCGGAGTGCGGGCCCGATGTGGGACCGGCCCGAGATAGCGGGCCCACCAGTTGCGTGACTGCCGTGAGTCGATCACCCGGGTACCACCGGCGGCGACCGGCTCCCGTTCGTCGCCGCTGAGGCCGTACAGCCGGTCGAGCAGAGTGCTCTTGCCCGCGCCGGGGAGACCCGCGAGCAGGACCAGGGAACCCGGCGGATAGGTCAGGACCGTCGCGGCCCCTCCCCCGAGAGGAAAGGAGGGCGTGTCGCCGGTGGGGGAGGGGAGGGTGGGCATGGCGACTCCTCGAATGACGCGGTCATCCGAGGTCTCCTTCACCCGCGCCGTGCGGGCGGCCGCCCGGGGACGCCGTGGGACGTCCGTACTGACCGGGTCGGCTCTTGGGAAGTACTCCCCTCGCCCCTACAGGGTAAAGGAACGGTGCTCCCGGCTCCACCCCGTGAACGCCGCTCAGCGGAGAGCGGCGGCCTCCGCGGCCAGTCGCTCGATGCGGGAGTAGTCACCGGAGGCCAGCGCGTCCGCCGGGGTGAGCCAGCTGCCGCCGACACACCCGACGTTGGGCAGCGCGAGGTAGGTCGCGGCCGTCGCGGGCTTGATGCCGCCCGTCGGGCAGAACCGCACCTCCGCCAGCGGTCCGGCCAGCGCCTTCAGGTACGGCAGCCCGCCCGCGGCCTCGGCGGGGAAGAACTTCATCTCGGTCAGGCCGCGCTCGGCCAGCGCCAGAACCTCGGAGGCGGTCGCGACACCCGGCAGGAACGGCACGCCGCTGTCCCGCATGGCGTCCAGCAGCGAGGGCGTGGAACCGGGGCTGACCAGGAACCGGGCACCGGCCTTGACGGCGGCGTCCACGTCCGCTCCGGTACGGACGGTCCCCGCGCCGATGACGGCCTCGGGCACCTCGGCGGCGATCCGCTCGACGGCCTCCAGCGCGCCCTCGGTGCGGAGGGTGACCTCGATCACGGGCAGGCCGCCCCGGACCAGGGCACGGGCCATGGGGACCGCGGTCTCCGGGTCGTCGATCACGACGACCGGGATCACCGGGGCGATGTCGAGCAGACTCATCGATACTCCATGTTGGACAGGCGCTGGCTCAGCCACGCCGCCGCGCCGACGAGCGCGGGCTGGGGCGCCACGATCAGGTTCGTGGCGATGCCGGAAAGGTAGTCGTTCAGCATGGGGGTGCTCTCGAACCGGCGGCGGAAGCCGCTGGAGAGAACCCGTCCCACCATACGGGGCAGCACGCCGCCGCCGAGATAGACGCCGCCCCTGGCGCCCAGGGTGAGCGCCACGTTCCCGGCGAAGGTGCCGAGCATGCAGCAGAACACCTCGACGGTCTCCGCGCACAGCGAGTCGTCCATCCTGGCCACGATGTCGGCGGCGGTCAGGCGCGGCGCGTCGGTCCCGCGCACCAGTGCCAGGGCACGGTGCAGCCGGGTCAGGCCGGGGCCGGACAGCAGGTGCTCGGCGATCACGTGTTCGAGCCCCTCGGAGCGCAGCGCGCGGACGATCTCGTGGTCGCGCTCGTCGAGGATCGGCACGGTGACGTGGCCGCCCTCGCTGGGGATCGGCACCCAGCCCTCGGCCGCGGGCGCCAGACCCCCGACGCCGAGGCCCGTTCCCGGCCCGAGCACGGCCTTGATGCCGTGCGAGGGCGCGGGGCCGCCGAGCGAGACCAGATCCTCCCCGCCCAGGTGGGGCAGGGAGGCGGCCAGGGCCTCGAAGTCGTTGAGCAGTTCGGCGTTGGGGATGCCGAGGGCGTGCACGGAGCCCGACCAGCCCGCGTTCGTGAGCCGGTAACGGTCTCCCTCGACGGGACCCGCGATCGCGATACAGGCCGCTCCCGGCTGAACTCCGCCCGCGTGTTCCGCGAGATAGGCGGCTACGGCTTCGGGAAGCCCTTCGTGATCGGCGCCGGCCAGCACGGCCACCGCCTCGGGGGCGCCGCCCGGCTCGGTGACCAGGCCGAAACGGGCGTTGGTTCCCCCGACGTCGGCGACAAGCCAGGGGAGCCAGGGCAGGCTCACCATCGCGCGTTCCTCATGCCCCGGCCTCAAGGCTCTCCGCGTGGCCGTTCAGGGCGAAGATCCCGGCGCCGCGTTCGGCGGGGCCCGCCGTACGGCGGAAGGCGGCGAACAGCTCACGTCCCGTGCCGACCCACCGGGCGTCGGTGAGCGGGGCGCCCTGCGGGGTGCGGGCCGCCAGCTCCTCGGCCGGGACGAGCAGCTCAAGGGTGCCTGCCGTCGAGTCGAGACGGATCGGGTCGCCGTCCCTGACCAGTGCGATCGGCCCGCCGTGCGCGGCCTCGGGCGACAGGTGGATGGCCGCGGGAACCTTGCCGGAGGCCCCGGACATGCGGCCGTCGGTGACGATGGCCACCCGCTGCCCCCGGTCGAGCAGCACCGCCAGCGGCGGGGTGAGCTTGTGCAGTTCGGGCATGCCGTTGGCGCTGGGTCCCTGGTAGCGGATGACGGCGACGAAGTCCTGGCCGTCGAGCTCGCCCGCCTCGAAGGCGCGCAGCAGTTCGAGCTGGTCGTCGAAGACCTTCGCCGGGGCCTCGACGACCAGGTGCTCCGGCTTGACCGCGGAGACCTTGCTGACCGCGCGGCCCAGGTTGCCGTCGAGCATGTGGATGCCGCCGTCGGGGGAGAAGGCCTCGGAGACGGGACGCAGCACGTCGGGGTCGGTGCTGCCCTCGGTGCGCTCCTCCCACAGCAGCTCGCCGTCCGCGCCGTCCTTGAGGACGGGGGCCGAGCGGTAGTGGTCGAGGCCGTGTCCGGCGACGGTCAGCACGTCGGCGTGGAGCAGCCCGGCGTCGAGCAGGTCGCCGATGAGCACCTGCATGCCGCCCGCGGCCTGGAAGTGGTTCACGTCGGCCTGGCCGTTGGGGTACATGCGGGTCAGCAGCGGCACCACCTTCGACAACGCGGCCAGGTCGTCCCAGAGCAGCTCGATGCCCGCTGCGGCGGCGATGGCCACCAGGTGCATCGTGTGGTTGGTCGAGCCGCCGGTGGCCAGCAGTGCCACACAGGCGTTGACGATCGCCTTCTCGTCGACGACCCGCCCCACGGGGGTGTACTCCTCGCCGTGCACGGTGATCTCGACCGCCCGCCTGCCCGCGGCCTTCGTCAGGGCCTCACGCAGCTCGGTGCGCGGGTTGACGAACGTCGAGCCCGGCAGGTGCAGGCCCATGACCTCGATCATGACCTGGTTGGAGTTGGCGGTGCCGTAGAAGGTGCAGGTGCCGGGCGAGTGGTAGGAGCGCGACTCGGCGTCGAGCAGTTCCTCCCTGCCGACCTTGCCCTCGGCGAAGAGCTGCCGGGTGCGTGCCTTGACCTTGTTGGGCAGGCCCGAGGTCATCGGGCCCGCGGGCACGAACACCGCGGGCAGGTGGCCGAAGTGCAGCGCGCCGATCAGCAGGCCCGGCACGATCTTGTCGCAGACGCCCAGCATGAGACCGGCGTCGAACATGTCGTGCGAGAGCGCGATCGCGGTGGACATCGCGATGACCTCGCGGCTGTAGAGCGACAGCTCCATTCCCGCGCGGCCCTGGGTGATGCCGTCGCACATGGCGGGCACGCCGCCGGCGAACTGCGCGACGCCGCCCGCCGCGCGCACGGCCGCCTTGAGGATCGGCGGATAGGTCTCGTACGGCTGGTGCGCCGACAGCATGTCGTTGTAGCTCGACACGATCGCGACGCCGGGCTTGACGTTGGCCATCAGGTCCGGCTTGTCCCTGCCGGCGGCGGCGAAGCCGTGGGCCAGGTTGGCGCAGCCGAGATGTCCGCGCGCGGGCCCGCGCTCGCGGGCCGTCCTCGCCTCGGCGTCGAGCCGGGCGAGGTAGGCGCCACGGCTGGCGCGGCTGCGCTCGGCCAGGCGGTCGGTGATCTCCTGGATGGCGGGGTTCATCCGGCCTCCTCGTCGGTCGTCGTGGTCTGCGGGCTCGTTCACTCCGAGGCCTCCTCGTGCCAGGTACGGCCGCTGCGGCCGAGGAGCTCGTGGGCCCCCGCGGGACCCGAGGTGCCCGCGGGGTACGGCTCGGGCAGGGTGCCGTGCGCCTCCCACTCGCCGAGGATCGGGTCGATCCACCGCCAGGCGGCCTCGACCTCGTCACGCCGCATGAACAGGGTGGGGTTGCCGGTCAGGACGTCCATGAGCAGCCGCTCGTAGGCCTCGGGCACCCGGGTGGTGAAGGTCTCGGCGAAGCTCAGGCTGAGCGGAACCGGCTTGAGGGCGACCTCGCCGGCGCCCGGCTCCTTGGCCATGATGTGCAGCTGGATGCCCTCGCTGGGCTGCAGCCGCAGCACCAGCCGGTTGGGCGCGCTGCCGGGGAAGATCGAGTGGGGCACGTCCTTGAACTGCACCACGATCTCCGAGTACCGGTGGGGCATGCGCTTGCCCGTGCGCAGGTAGAAGGGGACGCCCGCCCAGCGCCAGTTCTTCACCTCGGCGCGGATCGCGGCGAAGGTCTCCACCCGGCGCGAGGTCTCGGTCGGCGCGGTGCCGTCCGGCTCGTCGAGGTATCCGGGGACCTGCTCGCCGCCGGACTCGCCCGCGGTGTACTGGCCGCGGACGGTGAACCGGTCGACCTCGCCGCCGACGATGGGCCGCAGCGCCTGCAGGACCTTGACCTTCTCGTCGCGGATGGCCTCGCGGTCGTTGCGCGAGGGGGGCTCCATCGCGACCAGGCACAGGAGCTGGAGCAGATGGTTCTGTACCATGTCACGCAGCGCGCCCGCGTGGTCGTAGTAGCCGCGCCTGCCGGGGGTGCCGACGGTCTCCGAGGCGGTGATCTGGACGTGGTCGATCCACAGGGAGTTCCAGATCGGCTCAAGGAAGGCGTTGGCGAAGCGGAGCACGAGCAGGTTCTGCACGGTCTCCTTGCCCAGGTAGTGGTCGATGCGGTGGATCTGGCGCTCGTCGAAGATGGCGCCGACCTCGTCGTTGATGCGCCGCGCGCTGGCCAGGTCGCGGCCGAGCGGCTTTTCGAGCACCACCCGGGAGGCGGGGGTGACCAGCCCCACACGTTCGAGCTGCCTGCAGAAGGGGCCGAACGTCATGGGCGGGCTGGCCAGGTAGAACACCCGGGTCCGCTGCTCGTGCCCGGCGAGCATGGCGCCGAGCCGCTCCCAGCCGGCCGTGTCCTCGCCGCCGATGTCGACCGAGACGTGGTGCAGCCTGCCGAGGAAGCGTTCCCAGACGTTCAGGTCGTCGATCGGTACCGCGCCGCGGACCTGGGCGTCCACCTTGCCGCGGAAGTCGGCGTCGTCGAGTCCGCCCCGGGACATCGCGATGATGCGGGTCTCGGGGGAGAGACGGCCGTCACGGTCGCAGTGGTACAGCGCGGGGAGAAGTTTCCGCATGGAGAGGTCGCCTGTACCGCCGAAGACGATCAGGTCGGCGGACTGCGGGAGCTCGGACATGGGGAGTACTCCGTGGTGATCTACCGGAATTAGGGATAGATCGGACACTATCCGGATCTTGCGCTCTACACAAGCGGAGTTTTGTCATCTTAGATGAGAAAGTTTGAACTTTTCATTTCCTAAGCGGGTGTGGTTCACTTAGCGGATGCCTCGTCGTCCCGCTGCCGCGCTCGCCACCAGCGGTGAGGTTCTGCGCCTCATTCGCACCGGTGAGGCGATCACGCGCGCGGACATCGGCCGGGTCACCGGCCTGTCCCGGCCCGCCGTCTCGCTTCGGGTCACCGAGCTGCTGGACCGCCGCCTCGTCATCGAGGACAGCGACGGCCCCTCCACCGGAGGCCGCCCGCCGACCCGCCTGGTCTTCAACGCCTCGGGCGGCGTCGTGCTGGTCGGCTCCCTCGGGGCGAGCAAGACACAGATCGCCGTGTGCGACCTCGCGGGCGGAGAGCTGGCCCGCGCCGACCTCGCCATCGACGTCGAGGAGGGGCCGGACGTCGTCCTCCCCCTGGTCATGCGGACCTGGGGCGAACTGCTCGGCGACCGGCCCGTCTCCCAGGTGCGCGGGGTCGGCCTCGGGGTGCCCGCGACGGTCGAGTTCGCGGCGGGCCGTACCGAGAGCGCCCGCATCATGGCGAGCTGGACCGGTGTCACGATCCCGCCGATCATCGCGGACCGTTTCCCCGCCCCGGTCTTCCTCGACAACGACGTCAACGTCATCGCGATCGGCGAGCACCGGGCCGTCTACGCCGGGCAGGCCGACGACCTGCTGTTCATCAAGGTCTCGACCCGGATCGGCTCCGGCATCATCGCGGGCGGCGAGATCCTGCGCGGCGCGCTCGGCGCCGCCGGGGAGATCGGGCACATCCCGGTCCGCGACGGCGGCGGGGTGCTCTGCCGGTGCGGCAACGTCGACTGCGTCGACTCCGTCGCCAGCGGCACCGCGATCCTGCGTGACCTGCGCGCCAGGGGCCACGAGGTGAGAACCCTTGCGGACGTGGTGAGCCTGGTGCGGGCGGGCGACGCCGAGACCATGACCGTCGTCCGCAACGCGGCCAGGATGCTCGGCGAGGTCGTCGCCACCGCCGTCAACCTGCTCAACCCCGCCGTGGTCGTGCTGGGCGGGGACGTGGCCGAGACCTTCCAGCCGCTGCTCGCCGGGGTGCGCGAGGTCGTCCACCGGCGCTCGACGGCCCTGTCGACCCGTAACCTGCGGATCGAGCGGAGCAGACTCGGCCCCGGCGCGGGCATCGTCGGCTGCGCGCACATGGTCCTGGACCACATCCTGTCGCCCGAGGCCGTGGACGCCCCCTCCTGAGGGCCGGTGCCCGGCCGCGCCCACGGGGAGCCTTTACTCCCGAGGGCCGTGCCTGCGGGCGGCGGTCCTCCAGGAAGGGCGCTCAGCCCGCCTCGGTCGTCGTGCCCTTCCTGGCGTGCGACTGGCGGCGGACCGCCAGGGCGATGTCGACGACCGCGACGACGACCGCCAGTGCCATCACCACGGTCAGCCAGGTCAGACCCGCCACGAAGCCGAGCACACCGATGCCGACGGCCGCGATCAACGCGAACGAGCCGAGCCTGATGTGGACCACGTCGCGGGGTGTCGCGCCGACCATGGGCTTGCCGTCCGCGGACATCCGCTCCGGCTGTTCCTCGGGTGTCATCGTCTCCTCCTTCGGGCGGGGTTCTCCGGCGGGTGTGGCCCCGCGCTCAGTCCTCCCAGGGCGGTGTCTCGTGCATCTTGGAGTAGTACCTGGCCAGATGGGACTTGATCGGCCCGACGTCGCCACCGGGGACGTCGACCCCGCCTCTGGCCCCTTCGACGACGCCCGCGGCGGCGTGCAGCGCGCGCGGGACGGCCTTGAGCTCACCGTCGACCACGTCGGCGAAGGGCAGTTTGTAGCTTCCGAACTCGTCGGGCTCGCCGCCGTCGTACCAGAGGTGGGCCTCGCGGTACTTGGCGTTCGGCCTGTGCTGTGCCCCCGCCCAGGCGCGTACGCGTCTCTCGGCGGCCTCCTTGTTCCAGCGTCGCCTGGAGTCGGCCAGCGGCAGGTCATGGAACCGCGTCACCGTCATGCCGGTCCCCCTTCCTCGCGGACCTCGGGTCTCGCCGGGCCTCGTACGGCACGGCGAGACCGGTGGAATCAGTCCTTGAAGGCGTCCTTGACCTTCTCGGCGCCGTCCTTCAGCTTCTCGCCCGCCTGCTTGAGGTGGCTCTTGCTCTGGTCGGCGCGACCTTCGGCCTCAAGCCGTTCGTCGTCGGTGAGGCGCCCGGCGCCCTCCTTGACCTTGCCCCCGAGCTCCTCGGCCTTGTTGGAGACCTTGTCTTCCGCACCCACGAGTGATTCATCCCCTTACATCCTCTATGTGGAGTTTCCCCGCACAGGGATATCCAGTGTCCGAGGACGAGGGAGATAAACATGGGCCTGCGGGAAAGGGGCTACGCGGGGGTGATGAGCCGTTCCATGGAGAGCATGCGGAAGGAGCGGTGGTCCTCGCGCTCGACCTCGGTGTAGCCGAGACGGCGGTAGAGGCCGATGACCTGGTGGCGCTGGGGCATGACGTCGAGGACCAGCCGGGCGAAACCCCGCTGCTCGGCATGTCTGTGCGCGTGCTCCATCAGCAGTTTGCCCGTCCCGCCACGGTGGCCGGGACGCGCGTAGAGACGGCTCACCTGGACGGCGTCCGTCCCGGGGAGGGGCTTGAGACCCACGCCGCCGATCGGCCTGTCGTCGTGGCAGGCGACGAGGAACACGCCGGGGTCGCGGTAGACGGACCCGGGGTCGCGGCATTCGTTCTGCATGCGGGCGGGCAGCTCGTCGAGGGAGACCGGGACGGGGAGACCGAGCTCCGCCTGGGTCGCTCCCATGTACTCGAAGATCAACGCTCCGACGTCCGCCCAGCGGTTCGTGGTGTGGGCGTCCAGGACACGGATGGGGGAGTTCATGACACGCTCCGACGGTCGCGCTCCGGGCGGGTTCGCCCGCCCCGGCGTTCGGGTGAGATCGGTCGCATCCCCATATCTTGAACGATGCCTTGATCCTTTGATGAGGCAGGGGTGGAGGTTTGTCTGTCACCCATGGGAGCCGCTCCCAGGTGCGCTGTGAGCGGAAAGCGCTCACAGCGAACGGCGCGGGAACACCGGCCCGGGAGCGTTATGGTCGCGATGAATCGTCATTCGTAAATTCAGCTCCGGGGTGGGTGAAAGAGATGACCAATTCGCGGCCCGTCGCCGAGGATCAGCTCTACCAGCGGCTTTTGCGTAAACGGATCGTCGTCCTCGGCACGGAGGTGAACGACGAGGTGGCCAACAGGATCTGCGCCGAGCTGCTCCTGCTGTCCGCGGACGACGACCGGCGTGACATCTGGCTCTACATCAACTCGCCGGGCGGCTCGGTCTCGGCGGGCATGGCCATCTACGACGTCATGCAGTACATCCCCAACGACGTCGCCACGGTCGCGATGGGCATCGCGGGCTCCATGGGGCAGTTCCTGCTGTGCGCGGGGGCGCCGGGCAAGCGCTACGTGCTGCCGCACGCCAGGATCATCATGCACCAGCCCTCGGGAGGCCTGGGCGGCACCGCAACCGACATCGCCATTCAGGCCGAGCAGATGCTGTACACCAAGCAGCTCATGCGTGAGCGGATCGCCTTCCACACCGGCCAGACGCTGGAACAGATCGAGGAGGACTGGGACCGCGACCGCTGGTTCACCGCGACCGAGGCCAGGGACTACGGGCTCGTCGACGAGGTCATCCGTACCACCAGGGAGGTCGTCCCCGAGAGCTGAGACAACCCCTCTCCCCGCGCGTCCCGTGAACGGACAGGGGCGCGGCCGGGGAGAACGGGAGCAGGCCGGGCTCGTCAGCGGTGACAGAGCAGGCAGCGCAGGGCGCGCTCAAGGGACCCGGCGTCGGAGACGGGGACGGGCCAGGGCAGACGGATCAGCGTCGGCTCGTCGACGCCTGAGCGGACGGTCGCGCCGAACCTGTCGAGCTCCCAGAGCCATACGTCGGGGACGGGCCCGTCGAGCAGGCAGGCCAGCGCCGTCTCAAGCTGGTCGCGGTGCGTGCCGTTGACATGGCCGAGCAGGCGTTCGGCGACGTCCATCAGGGGGTCGGGGCGGGCGCCGAGATACTCCTCACCGTCGAGCACCCCCGACTCCGGGCCGGTGAGATAGATCACCTGGCCGACGTCGATCCGCAGCAGCCGGGGGCCACGGCCCTCAAGAGCCTCGAACAGCGCCTCGTCGGGGCAGCGTTCGGCGATCGCGATCGCGGCCTGCCGCGCCTCCCCATCGGGTACGGCCTGCGCCCACCCCTGCACCTTGAGCAGGCCGCGCGAGGCCTGGACGGCTCCGAGACTGCGGCTGGCCGTCAGGTCGACGGTCACCACGGGTTCGTCGAGCGCGTCGTGGAGCGGATCTCCCGGCATGACCAGCAGCACCGGGCGGCCCCGGTCGTCGACGCCTCCCCTGGCGGGCGAGGCGGGTAGGCGGGTCCCGGTCAGGGACACGTGGGTCGGGACGGCCGTGGCGGCGAGGGTGCGGACCCGTTCGGGGATCGGGGGAGCGGTGACGGGCTGCATGAACAGGCTCTCCTTGAGATCGGGGGATCCTTGACCTAAGGTAAGGCTTACCTCACTAAGGCAAACCTAATCACAGAGGAGTGACCGTGCGCTACACCGGGCCCAAGGTGCGGCTGTCCCGCAGGGCGGGCGTCCCGCTGACCCGCAAGGCCGTGCGCTACTTCGAGGAGCGGCCGTACCCTCCGGGCGAGCACGGGCGCAAGACGAACAGGCGGCAGACCGGTGACTACGGCCTGCGGCTGATGGAGAAGCAGAAGCTGCGCTGGTACTACGACGTCTCCGAGCGGCAGATGCGCCGCTACTGGGACATGGCGCTGCGTGGCACCGGCCGTTCGGGAGCCGAGCTGGTCGTGCTGCTGGAGAGCCGTCTGGCCTCCCTGGTCCTGCGGGCGGGTCTCGCCCCGTCGATCTACGCGGCCCGTCAGTACATCTCCCACGGCCACATCACCGTGGACGGCCGCAAGGTCGACATCCCCAGCTACCTGGTCAAGCCCGGCCAGGTCATCGCGGTCCGTCAGAGGTCCAGGACGATGCAGCCGTTCGTCGCGGCTGCGGAGGGCGTCTACGCCGACGACCGGATCGCCGCCTACCTCGACGTCAGCCACACCGACCTGAGGTTCACCCTCGTCGGCCGCCCGCTGCGCGAGCAGATCGTGATCCCGGTCGACGAGCAGCTCGTCGTGGAGTTCTACTCCCGCTGAGGGCTCACCGCTGGCGCCCGCCCACCGGTCAGCGGCCGGCGGGCGTCACCGGGACCCGGTCCCGCAACTCGCGGATCTCCGCCCTGAGCGCGGTCAGCTCCGCGAGCACCGCCTCGTTCGTCTCCCTGACCGTCAGGGCCTCCTGGGCCGCGGCCTCGGCCGACTGCTCGGCGTGCTCGTCCTCCATGGCCCTGACCACGACGGCGATGAAGAGGTTCAGCACCACGAAGGTGCACACCAGCATGAAGGCCACGAAGAAGATCCAGGCCGCCGGGTGCTCGTCCATGACCTCCCGGGTGATGTCCGACCATCCGTCCCCGGTCATCATCTGGAACAGGGTGAACAGCGAGGTCGGCAGGTCCCCGAAGTAGTCCGGCGCGGTGTCGTGATAGAGCTTGGCGCCCATCACCGCCGCCACGTAGAGCACCAGGCCGAGCAACAGCACGATCGACGTCATCCCGGGCACCGCGTTGAGCAGCGCCGTCACCACCCTGCGCAGACTCGGCACGACCGAGATCAGGCGCAGCGCCCGCAGGATGCGCAACGCCCGCAGCACCGAAAGGCCACTGGCGACGGGCAACAGGGAGATCGTCACGATCGAGGTGTCGAACAGGTTCCACGGGTCGGCGAAGAACCGGCCCCGGTAGACGTAGACCTTGGCAAGCAACTCGGCGACGAAGACGTAGAGCGCGGCGTGGTCGATGACGGTCAGGGCCGTGCCGTACCGCTCGACCGCCACCTCGGAGGTCTCCAGTCCCAGGGTCGCGGCGTTGACCAGAATGATCGCGATGACGGCCTGCTGGAAGCGCGGAGCCTCCAGGACGGCGCGGGCACGCTCGCGCAGCGGCACGAATGACTCCCCGTGGGTCGTTGGCCGGGTGAACTGAGGGAAGATCATATCGCTCGGGGATCATCCGCCCCGCCCGGAAGTCGGCCTCCTCAGGCCAGGGACCGGCCCGCCCTGCCGCAGGGGGGTCGTTCGCCCGCTCCCGCATCCGGGACGCGCGCCGAGGCCGGGGCGGCGCGGGCCGCCCCGAGCACGGTCGCCGCGGGCGCGGCGGCGACGGTCACGCGTGCCGTCTTCGGCGATCGGGTTCCACCGAACCTGCCCACACCGCTTTTCCTGAAATTTGGTGATAAATCCGACAGTGTGGACTCGGCGCGCACGGAGGTCGGCGGACCGAGAGGACGGCGGATGGAACGGAACGCGGGAACGCGTGGTCAGAGGCAGGTCAGGTCGGGGTTGGGCACCGGCCCGCAGGGGCCCTTGTTGCCGCCGCCGTCGACGACCTGACCCGCGGGAGCCCAGATGAGGTAGCCGCCGTTGAACCTGCCGACGTTGCCGGACAGGTTGATCCGGGACTCGGGGACGGTGCGGACGTGGACGCCGCCCGCGACCGGGTTGCCGTCACGATCCTTGACCCCGCTGGGCCGCAGGCCGTTGCCGGTGAACACGTTGCCGGAGATCCACTCCGAGTTCGCGCGCCTGATGTCGTTGTCGACGAGGACGCCCGCGGTGCGGTTGGAGGTGAACCGGTTGCCCTTGATGGTGAAACCGGTGACGTCATCGGCCTCGAAGCCGATGTCGTTGTTCCTGATGTCGTTGTCCTGGATCGTGTTGGTGACGTTCGGCGACTGCGGCATGGCCGTGTAGAAGGCGCTTTCCGCGTTCTTCAGGACGTTGCCGGTGAACACGTTCTCGCGGGACATGTCGTAGAGGAGCACGGTGAAGTCGTCGAAGACGTTGTTCTCGTAGCGCCCCCTGCTGGACTGCTCAAGCCGCAGGGAGCCGGAGGTCAGTTTGCTCGCGCGCACGGTGCCCGTCGACTGGCGCAGATACAGCTGGTCGCGCGCCTCGCAGCCGTCGAGCGTCACCCAGGAGTCCTGGGCCCTGATCCCGTTGACCGTGCAGCCGCCGGAACCCTGACCGAGGACGGCGGAGGCGTTGGTCAGCTTCGTCTGCGCCCCGAGCCGGATTCCCGAGACCGTCAGCGGGATCGGCGAGATCAGCTGGGAACCGGCGGCGGTGAGCGACTGGGAGCCGGTGAGCGTGCCGTTGACCAGCGTCGTGCCCCTGCGGTCGGGGATCTGGACGGCGGGCGCCCCGCTGACGGTGTGGCCCGCGAGGTCGACGGTGACGTTGTCCGCGCCGATGGTCAGCCCGGTGCCCTGGCACACCAGGTCGGCGGTCAGGACGAGGTTCGCCGTCACCACGTCACCGCACTGCGCGGCCGCGGCCGTGGCGGGAGCGGGAGCGGGAGCGGGGGCTGGGACGGGCAGGGCCACTCCGGGTCCGGCCGTGGCCAGGACGGCGGACAGGGCCCCGACGAGTACGGCGGCCGTGCGAACCGCCCCCGGTAATCGTGCCGGGCCGTAATCGCTCTTCCTCTCGGGCATTTCCCCTCCATGGTCACGGTGAATGATTTCCCCGGCGCCGGGATAAGGGGGCCGACGCCGGGTTCCACGGACCAAGGGTGCACGAGGATCAGGGAGCGGAAAAGGCGGGAAAACGGCCGCCACCTGTTCCGGAAATGCCTCCGGAAGGCTACGTGACAGAAAAGGAGATACGGTTTTCCGGTTGTTCTTCTTTTTTCGGCCGGGCCTTTTCGTGTTTCCCCGCCGGCGCTCGGCCTAGCGCGGCGGGCCGTACGGCTCGATGCGGGGGTCGGAGTGGGGGCCCGTGCCTCCGAAGGCGACCGGGGAGATCCGGTCGGCGGCGGCCTCGGTCACGCGCAGGCCGTACAGGCCCCTGCGGGGATCGATGAGCACCAGGTCGTAGCCCAGGTCGACCTCCTCGTCCCTGAGGCCGAGGCGGTGCGTGGCCTGTTCGAGCGTGGCCTGCGGCGGCAGCCGTACGGTGATGAGGACCATGACCGTGCCGCCGCTACGCCGCACGCCGGTCTCTGCGCCGCAGCGCGGCGAGAACCCCCGCGACGTCCAGCAGGCCGTAGCCGTAGTCGTAGTCGTAGCCGACACCGCCCCGGTCGTCCGCGGTGCGGTGCAGCAGGGTGCGCAGCTGCGAGGGGGACAGCGCGGCGGCGGGCCAGCGGGTGCGGATGGCCGCGACCAGACCGGCGGCGACGGGGCAGGCCGCGGAGGTGCCCGAGTCGGGCGAGCCCTCGCCGAAGGCCCCGGAGCCGGAGAAGTGGGTGTAGGAGCAGATGTCGGGCTTGCGCTGGGCGAGACGGCCGGGCCCCTGGGAGGAGTAGCCGACCCGCTCGCCCTCGGTGTCCGCACCGGCGACGGACAGCACGCTCGGGTGCGAGTTGGCGCCGCCGATCGGGCGGTCGGGGTAGGCGCACCGGCGGTCCCTGCAGTCGCGCCCGCAGTTGCCCGCGGCGAACAGCACGTCGGCGCCCGCCTGCTCAAGGCTGGAGACGATCAGGTTGAACGGGTGGGCCGCGTTGTCGGAGTAGTTGCCGGGGTGGCCGACGGGGAAGTCCCACTCGGGGGAGAAGGAGCCCCAGCTGTTGCTGACGACCAGCGACCGGGTCGCGGCGGGCAGGGAGTCGAGCACGGTGCGCAGGTGGGCGAAGGCGGCGACGGCGTCGGAGAGCAGGCCGTCGATCTCCGAGCCGCCGGGACGCCGGGAGAGCAGCACGGGAATGTCGATCAACGACGCCTTCGAGGCGCTGATCAGCGCGTCGAAGGCGCACATCGTGCCGTGGTCGACCTCGAACCGGCCCGCGGTCCCGGAGACGCCGGAGGGGTTCCAGCTGTGGGCGGAGTCGATGATCGGGGCGTGCCCGATGCGCTGGGCGACGTGTGCGGCGTTGATGCCGGTGTCCACGATGGCCAGGGGGACGCCGGAGCCGTCCAGCCCCTCCGACCTGAGCTCGGCGACGCGCAGCAGCCGCTCCACGTCGTGCCAGTCGCCGACGGGGGCGTCGCCGCCGCAGACGATGCTCGACCCGATCACCGGGTCGGCGTGCACCCCGATGACGTCGGAGCGGGTGTTGGGCAGCAGCGTGACCCTGGTGGAGAGTTCGTCGTCGGAGATCTCGCCGCGGACCAGGACCGAGGCGTGCTCGGCGGCGAAGGAGAAGGTCAGTGCCTGGTTCAGGGACAGCGGGTCGCCCCCGGCCGCCGGTACCGGGCGGGGCACCGCGACCGGGACGAAGGAGTGGTCGAGGACGACCCCGGGCAGGCCGTCGGACACGTCGGCCGTGGTCGTGGCGACACCCGGGTCGGCCACGGCCGCGACGATGTCGGGGGTTGGGCGGAGCTGGATCAGGACTCGCATGGCGCACCACCGGATTCGAGGGGATCGAACTCTCCCCACGTTCCTGCATTTCCGGCGGCCCCGTCCAGCCGTGAAAAATGCCTCTGACCAGGCCTTATGTCACCAATCCCAGCAAAACGCCAGGGTTGATTTCCTTCCCCGGAAGGTCGCCGATCACTGTCCCGGCGGACATGATCGCGGCACCGGGGACCGCTCCGGCCTGCCACCGGACCCCTGGGCGGGCGGGCGCAGAACCGGGGCCCGCCCGCCCAGGACGAGTGGGTCAGAAGCCGCAGATCTCGCTCAGCGACTTGGCGGTGGCGCCGTTCTGGGTGGGCGTCTCGCGCGGTGTCTGCGGCGCCGTCCGGTGCGGCGTGGGCCGCGTGGTCGAGGGGGTCGCCGCGGGCGTGCCGTCGCCGCCCGTGGGGGAGGCCGTTGCCCCGCTCACGCCCGGCGAGGCCGTCACCCCGGCGGCCTGGGCCCGGCGGGCGGGCCGCTCGGACTGGCGCAGCGCCCTGACGGTCGCGGCACGGATCTTCCGCCAGTCGGGGGAGCCGGAGTAGAACTCCGGCGGCACGAACTGCAGGCTGGTGATCCTGGCGTTCTTGACCTTGAGGGCCAGCTCGGTCAGCGGGTCGAGCAGCTCACGGGGGATGTCGGTCTTGGCCATCTTCTTGGCGACGTTCGCGATCTTGACGAAGTTGGTGAGCACGACCGAGGGGGTCGCCTGCTGGGCGAAGGCGCCGATGACGCAGCGCTGGCGGCTCATCCGGGAGAAGTCGTCGCTGCCGACACGGGAGCGGCCGTACCAGAGGGCCTCCTCACCCGACAGCGTCCGGTAGCCGGCCCTGATCGTGCCGGCGGTGCCGTAGAGGCCGCCCCACGGGACGTCCCTGTCCACCCGGATCTTCAGACCGCCGATGGCGTCGACCAGGTGGGCGAAGCCGAACATGTTGATCAGCGCGTAGTAGTCGATCCTCAGGTTGAGGGTGTAGCCGATCGCCTCCATGAGAGCCCTGGGCCCGCGCTGACCGTCCTTGCCCTGGACGACCTCGGGGTGCTCCTCGCCGTACTGCCACACCTCGTTGAGCAGGCCGCCGTTGGGCAGTTCGCGCATGAAGCCGTTGGGGAACTGCCTGCCGAGCGTGCCGTCCGGCGGGAAGCGGACGTGCTGCAGGTTGCGGGGCAGGCTGAACATGACCGTGTTGCCGGTCGAGACCTGCACGCTGGCCACGGTCATGCTGTCGGTCCTGATGCCGTCCCTGTTGCCCGCGCCGTCGCCGCCGACGAGCAGGAAGTTCACCCGGTCGCGTCCGTTCCACGGATCCTCGTGCTTGACGGGGACCACGGCCGGGTTGTCGGTCGAGCTCTGGAAGATGGCGTTGGCCGTGTTCTTGGCGGTCAGCACGGTGTTCGCCACCAGGGCGAACGGCGACATCACCCCGACGCACAGCAGGCCGATCGCGACGCCGGAGACGATCTGTCCCCTGCCGCTGAGCCTTCTCGGACGCAGGGAGATGTAGGAGGAGAGCACGATCAGGAACCAGGCGAGGGCTCCGGCGCCGGCCAGGGCCACCGCGCTCGTCAGCGTGCTGTCCCTGGTCAGGAAGCCCACGTTGCCGGGAAGGACGACGAACGCGACGACCGCCGCGGCGACCAGGAGCGCGGCGAAGACGCCCAGCAGCGCGTAGCCGGTACGGCGGTGTCCCGCGCGCAGGTGGGCCGCGCCGGGCAGGACCACCGAGAGCCCGGTCCAGCCGACGAGCGAGGCGGTCGTCAGCGGCTTGGCGAACCTGGGCCGTTTCCCTGCCGGTCGCGCCACGGGAGGCGGGCCCTGTGCGAGGTCTCCCGGGCCCTGTGGGATCCGGGCGTCCTCTCCCGGGGGCCGGGCGGTCTCCCCGGCCCCCTCGCCGGCCCCGGCGGAGGGAGGACCGGGGGCGCCGAGAACACCGGGGGCGTCGGGGGTTCCCGGAGCGCCGGGAACGTCGGCGGGGGCGCCGGGGGTGACCCCCGGGTCCTGCTCAGGGGCGTGCCGTTTCCCGTCATCGCCGGAAGAGTCCCCCGGGCCCTGCCCATGGCGCATGATCACACCGCTTCCTACTGCGTCCTACCCCGGTCCACCTGGCAAAACAGCCGAGGTCCCCCGATTACATGGAATTGGCAGGATTCTAGCCCCATACATGGACATGGCAGACAGACAACCAAACTTCGGTTAATGAGTATTTAAGCTATGACGTCGAGGAGGAGGAGGCCAGCCAGGTGTTGCACTGGAAGGTCTTGTTCTTCTCGTAGCCCTGGCGGAACCAGCGGTTGTTGTTCGCCGGGGTCCCGTGGTCCCGGGGGTAACCGGGCCAGTCCCCGACCCGCGAGTAGAAGTAGTAGAGCGTGTTGCGCCTGGCCGGGGTGACCGGGTAGGTGCTCGCGACCGAACGCATGAACATCCCGCCGAAGCAGGTGGCCTGGAGCTCGAACCTGCGGCTCAGCGCGAGCCTGCCGCTCCTGCTCGACGAGCGTTGCGTCTTCTGCCACCAGCTGTCGGACAGGCCGGTCAGCTGCTGCACGTGGTGGCCGTACTCATGGGCCATCATGCTGATGATCGCGCCGTGCCAGCCGACGATCTGACCGTATCCGAGGCTGTTGCCCGATCCCTTGGCCATGGCGCCGGTCGAGGCGTAGATGGTGTGGTTGCGCGGGCAGTAGTACGGCACGATGCTGCCGATCTGGGGGAAGTCCCCGCACGCCCCGCGTCCCCGGCCCGAGACGATGGCGTAGCCGGGCGGGCTCCAGTCGATGCCCTGCTCGCCGAGGATCCGCGACCACCCCTTGTCCAGGCACTTGGAGGTCTTCAGGATCAGCCCCTTGAGCTGGCTGTGGCTGTAGATGCTCGGCGAGCCCGCGGAACAGCTCACCGTGGGCAGGCCACCGGTCCGGTAGAGGGTGTTGCCCTCCAGGGTGGTGTTGCGGACGACCTCCTTCGAGGGGCTGGGCACGTCCGTCGGCTTCGTCTCCTGTGGCGTCTCCGTCGGTGTGGGTGTGGGCGTGTCCTCGGTGGCCGGCCGCGAGGTCTCCAAGGGGGAGGGCGTGTAGGTGGGCACGGCGAAGTGCGGGGCCGAGTCCCGGTAACGGTTCTTGATGACCGACCCGGCGACCACGAGCCCGATGAAGAGCAGCGCGATCACACCGAAGACGCTCACCACGATCACTCCGGCGCCTCCCGAGCGCCGCTGCGGCGGCTGCCACGGAGCGGGCGGGACGGGAGGCGGTGGCGGGATCGGCGCGCCGTACGGCGGCTGCCCCTGGGGCGCCCCGGGGTAGGGCGGCTGCCCCTGGGGCGCCCCGGGGTAGGGCGGCTGCCCCTGGGGCCCGGGCCGCGGGTAGCCCTGCGCGGGCGGCGGCGGGTACCCCTGGCCCGCGGGCGGGTAGCCCTGCGGTCCCGGGTTCTGAGGCGGATAACCCTGCGGCGGGGCGGGTGGCGGGGCGGGCGGGTGACCGTATCCCTGGTTGGGGCCGGGTCTTGGGCCCGCCTGACCGGGCGGCGGATAGCCGTAACCCGGAGGAAAACCCTGCCCGGGAGGAGGCTGCGGCGCGGACGGGTACGGCTGTCCGGGCACCCCCTGCGGCGGCGGACCGGGAGGCGGTCCCTGAGGCGGCCCCTGTGGTGGTCCCTGAGGCGGCGCGGCGGGCCAGGCGGGAGGAGGCGGTGCGGGACGGGGGTGCCCCTGGGGCCCCTGAGGCCCTTGGGGCCACGGTGGTTGTGGAGGGTTGTGCCCGTTGCCTGTCACGCTGTCTCCCCGTTAACCCGAGTGTCCGGCCGTCCACGAATGACCGGACTTTTATCGAATTTGGGGCGTAAGCATACTGATTTATCATCCGTCACGGATGTCGCTATATACGGTTACATTCTGAAATCGTCAAAGGTGATCTCTGCAATGTCCGGGACCGACCCCGGGCCCGTGTCCTAGCGTCGAAGCCATGAATCTGCAGCAGCTCCGCTACGTGGTCGCGACGGCGGAGCACCGCACCATGACAGATGCGGCCAGGTCGCTGTACATCGCGCAGCCCGCGCTTTCCCGCGCGATCAGAGACCTTGAGCGAGAGTTGGGAATGACGTTGTTCGCCCGTTCCGGGCGCGGCGTGGTCGTCACGGCGCAGGGGCGCCGGGTGGTCAAGCTGGCCCGGGAGGCGCTCGACGCAGTCAGGGAGATCGAGGCACTGTCCGCCCACGGCCACCAGGCCGACGCGGAACTGCGCATCGCCTCGACCCCCAGCCTCGAACCGGGGCTGGCCGGGCGACTCCTTCCCGCCTACGCCGCCGAGCATCCAGGGGTGCGCGTGCACATCGTCCGTTGCGACGGCCGGGACGGCGTGGTCAACGCCATCAGGGACCAGCGGGCCGATCTCGGCCTGACGGACCTGCCCGTCCCTGCCGACCTGGTCAGCCATCCGCTGGAACGCCAGGAGATCGTGCTGATCTCCCCGTCCGGCCTGGACCTGCCCGACCCGGTCCCGATGAACAGGCTCAACGGCATGCGGCTGGTCATGCCCGTCCCCGGCAGTGCCCGGCGCAGGGAGTTCGACGCCCTGTTCACCAAGTACGGCATCGCTCCCGTGCCCGCCGTACAGCTCGACGAGCGCGGCAACTGGCTCAACACGGTCCGCTCGGGAGCGGCCTCCCTGCTGTGGTACCGGGGCATGGCCGAGCAGGCGGCCAGGGCCGGGCTGGTGGTCCGCTCCCTCGACCCCTCGGTCCGCAGGGTGATCGCCCTCGTCCACGCGCGGCGGCGGCTGCCCTCCGTCGCCCAGGACTTCGTCACGGTGGCCGAGGGTGGGTCGGCCGCCTGACCTCCACGTGAGGCACGGTTTCCCCAACCCCCGGAGGCGGCGCAGGTGGGAGCGCCCGCCTCTCCGGTACCGGCCCGATAGGCTCGGTATCGATGACTATCTTGCGCCTGCGAGGCCGTGAGTTCCGGCCCGGCGAATTCGCGATCATGGCGGTGGTCAACCGCACCCCCGACTCCTTCTACGACAGGGGCAGGACCTACGGCTTCGAGGCCGCGCTCAAGGCCGTCGACGGGGCCGTCGAGGGCGGCGCGGACATCGTGGACATCGGCGGTGTCAAGGCGGGACCGGGCGACGAGGTGGACCCCGCGGAGGAGATCCGCCGGGTGGCCGGCCTGGTCGCGGCGGTCAGGGACCGTCACCCCGATCTGGTCATCAGCGTCGACACCTGGCGCGCCGAGGTCGGCGAGGTCGTCGCCGAGGCCGGCGCCGACCTGCTCAACGACACCTGGGGTGGAGTCGATCCCGGCCTGGCCGACGTCGCGGCCAGGCACGGCATCGGGCTGGTGTGCGCGCACGCGGGGGGCGTGACCCCGCGCACCCGCCCGCACCGCATCGCCTACGACGACGTGGTCGCCGACGTCGTCGATCACACCGTCGGCCTCGCCGAGCGGGCGGCCGCCGCCGGGGTCGCCAGAGAGTCGATCCTCATCGACCCGGCGCACGACTTCGGCAAGAACACCCGGCACTCCCTGGAGATCAGCCGTCGCCTCGGCGAGATGGTCGGCACCGGCTGGCCGGTGCTCGTCGCGGTCTCCAACAAGGACTTCGTCGGCGAGACCCTCGGCGGGCTGCCTGTCGACGAGCGGCACGCCGGGACCATCGCCACCCTCGCGGTCTCCGCCTGGCAGGGCGCCCGGGTCTTCCGGGTCCACGACGCCGCCTCCGCCCGTGACGCCCTCGCCGTCGTCTCCGGACTGCGCGGATCGGGTCTCTGAGAGGACCGGAATGGGATCGGGCCACCCGTGGGGGGAACGGGTGGCCCGATCGCGAGGCGGGGGCGCACCTCGCCTTTCGATGGGTCCTGTCCGCGGGCGGTCCCGCGACGGCGGCAGACGGTCCGTCCCGCAGGCCTGGGAACACATGCCTGGCTCGTGCTGACGGTCTCGCCCGCCGGGGTGCCCCGGCGCCCCGGAAGAGGCACAAGTGAGCGTCCCCATCGTGAACCCGCGACGGGTTTACCGCAATATCCTGACCGGGGTAAATCGATTTGTTATCTGGTCCGTCGCGTACCGTCCGCCGGAGGGAACCGAAGGTCACGGCCCTGACTCACGACCGAGGCGGGTCACCCGGCAGGCCGAGGGCGTGGTGCACCACGTCGTGCATGTAGGCGCGGAAGCGGCGCAGGATCTCCGGGTCGCCGGGGCTCCAGTGGTTGCCCTCCTCGTCGAGGACCCCGCCACGGGAGAAGGCGTGCGCCGACCACGTCACCGTCCAGACCGCGAACATCACGTCGGCGGACGGCGAGGCCAGGGACCGCAGGGTCTCGCTGATGCGCCGGACCACCGGCTGGACGTACTGCCGTTCCGGCTCGGTGACGTCGCTGGCGTCGGACAGCCAGCGGTGCATCCACAACGCGGCGATGTCGGGGTTCCTGACGCAGAAGTCGATGTAGCTGTCGAGCAGGCGGTGCACGGCCCCCGAGGGCTCCCCGAGGGGGTCTCCCGGAGGCGCGGCGGCGATCTGCGCGATCGTCCCCTCAAGATCGGCGAGCTCGGTCAGGTGGGCGCGCTCCATGACCGCGAGGTACAGCTCCCGCTTGCCGCCGAAGTGCTCGTTGAGCGTGGCGACGTCGACCCCGGCGGCCTCGGTGATCTGGCTGGTCGAGGTTCCGTCGTAGCCAAGGGCGGCGAAGAGCCGCGTCGCGACCCGCAGGATCAGCTCCCGCTCGCCGCCGTCAGCGGAAGTCATGAAAGTGACGCTAGGTCTCCGGGCCCTTCCCGGCCAAGCACATGATGGACAAGCGTCGGTCAAGATAGCGGAAGTCGTACAACTGCCCGTAAACCAGGCGAGGCATCCTCCAGGTGCACCGCGCCGCCGTGGGCGTTGACCGTCTCCCTGACGATCGCCAGGCCGAGCCCGGAACCGCCCTCGTCACGGCTGCGCGCGCTGTCCAGCCGGGTGAAACGGTCGAAGACCCGTTCCCTGTCCGGTTCGGGGACGCCGGGGCCGTCGTCGGTGACGGTCAGCACCGCGTCCGCGCCCTCGACGCGCAACTCGACCACCACCGGGGCCGAGGTGTACCGCAGCGCGTTGTCCACGAGGTTGACCAGCACCCGCCCCAGGTCGAGAGCGTCGCCCGTCACCACGGCCGCCCCCGTGGGGAAGTCGCCCGCCGGGGCGGGCAGCCGTACCGTGACGGCCTCGCCATAGCGCTCGACGGTCTGCTGGATGAGCTGCTCCAGTTCGACGGGCTCCCTGCGGGCGGGGCCGCCCCGCTCGTCGAGCCTGGCCAGGGCGAGCAGGTCCTCGGCCAGCCTGGACAGGCGCATGGTGTCCTCAAGCACGCCCTCGGCCGTCTCCCGCCAGTCCTGCCCCTCGGGATGGCCGAGCGCGACCTCAAGCTGGAGACGGATACTGGCCAGCGGGCTGCGCAGCTCGTGCGCCGCGTCGGAGACCAGGGACCGCTGCCGCGCGTCGGCCTGTTCGAGCCTGGTCAGCATGTCGTTGAGGGTGGTGGCGAGGCTGTGCACCTCGTCCCTGGCCTCGGGCACCGGCAGCCGCCTGGAACGCGCGGTGTCGGTGATCTCGTCCGCGCCCCTGCGCAGCGCGGCGATGGGACGCAGCGTCCTGCCGATGATCACCCAGCTGGCGCCGGCGAGCAGCACGAGCAGCAGCGGCGTGCCGACGACCAGCACGTGACCGGCCGTACTGAGGCTGGTCTCCACCTCACGGAACGAGCGCGCCGAGATCACACTCTGCCCCCGGTCCGCGCTGAGCACCCGTACCCGAAGCAGATGCGGGATGCCGTACGGCTCGCCGTTGACGAACCGCGCCCTTCCCTTGGTGATCGCGGCGGCCCGCTCGGACGCGCTCAGCAGCGGCACCAGCCGGTCGGTGCCGGTGGTCGCGTGGGTGATCCGCCCCCGGCCGTCGATCACCTGCAGCAGCGTGCCGTCCGAGGTGGTCAGCTCGTCCGGCAGCCGCCCGGCGTCGGCAAGCGAGACCGTGTCTCGCGCCCGCTGGTAGATCGCGTCGTCGATGGTGGTGATCAGCGCCTGGCCCAGCACGCCGACCATCACGTACGCCGAGACGACCAGCGCGAGCGCGAGCACGGCGGAGGCGACCGCGGTCAGCCGGAAACGCAGGCTCTTGCGCCGCCACCAACCGGCCGTACGGCGCCCGCCCCGCGTGCGCGGGTCAGCCGCCATCGCCCGCGAGCCGGTACCCGGCCCCCCTGACGGTCTGCAGCGCGTTCCTGGAGAACGGCGCGTCGACCTTGCGGCGCAGGTAGCCCACGTAGACCTCGACCACGTTGGGGTCGGTGTCGAAGGTGTCCCACACATGTTCCAGGATCTCGGACTTGGAGACCACCTCGTCGTGGTGGCGCATGAGGTACTCCAGGAGGGCGAACTCCCTGGGCGTCAGCTCGATCGGCTGCTGCCCCCTGGAGACACGGCGCCGCGCGGGGTCCAGGGTCAGGTCACCGGCCCGCAGCACGGCGGGGCGCCGGTTCGCGCCCCGGCGCAGCAGCGCCCTGAGCCTGGCGACCAGCACGACGTAGGAGAACGGCTTGGTCAGGTAGTCGTCGGCGCCCAGATCGAGGCCGTCGGCCATGTCGTACTCGCCGTCCTTCGCCGACAGCATCAGGATCGGCACCCAGTTCTCCTCGGCCCGCAACTGCTTGCAGACGTTGTAGCCGGAGATCCTCGGCAGCATGATGTCCAGCACGACCACGTCGTAGTCGCCGACCCTGGCCAGGTGCAGTCCCTCCTCGCCGTCATGCGCGAGGTCGACCGCGAACCCCTCGGCCTGCAGCCCGCGCTGGAGCGCCGCGGCCATCCGCCGCTCGTCCTCAACGACGAGAACCCGCATCCCCCACCACCTCCGCCTTCGCCCCCATCTTCGGCCAGCGGCACTGAGAGACCGCTGAGAACCTGTGAGACCTCTCAGTCTGTCTCAGCTCCGGCACAGGAACGGTCACGCAAGCTGCCTTCAGAAACGATCGACGCACTACCGTAAAGGAGTGACATGTCTGAACGAACAAGGCGAAGCCGCGTGACGAGATGGGGTGTGCCGGTCGCTGCGATCGCGGTGGTAGCCGCGGCCATCGGAGCGGGCCCGGTCATCGCAGCCGTCCAGGGGGAGCCCACACTCCCCGCGCGTACGGCGCAGCAGCTGCTCGCCGACGCCGCCACGGCCTCCCGGTCCGGCATGAAGCCCATGTCGGGCACCGTCATTCAGACAGCCTCCCTGGGACTTCCCGGCCTGCCGGAGATCTCGGGCATGGGCGGCTCCTCACCCGCCGCCCTGCTGGCGGGCTCACACGAGCTCAAGGTCTGGTACGGCGGCGCGGACCGGCTCAGGCTGGCTCTTCCGGGCAAGATGAGCGAGACCGACCTGATCGTCAACGGCGACCAGGTCTGGCTGTGGCGCAGCGAGGACAACGAGGCCACCCGGATCAACGGGGTGGACCCCGAGGCGCAGGACAAGCACGCCACCGCGCTTCCCTCCGCGACCACTCCGCAGCAGGCCGCGCAGCAGGTGCTGAGCAGGGCGGCCACGGACACCGTGGTGAGCGTGAGCAACACCGAGCGGGTCGCCGACCGCCCCGCCTACCAGCTCGTCCTGGCTCCCAAGGACGGCGCGTCCCTGGTCAAGGAGGTCAAGCTGGCGCTCGACGGGGAGACCTTCGTCCCCCTGCGGGTGCAGGTCTACGCCAAGAGCGCCGCCGAACCGGCCTTCGAGGTCGGTTTCACCTCGGTCACGTTCACCCCGCCCGCCGCGGAGAACTTCACCTTCACCCCGCCCGCGGGGGCGAAGGTGACCGAGCGGGCCGCCGACGAGTTCAGCGAGCAGGACCGGGCCAGGCAGGAACGGGAACGGGCGCTGAAGGGCAGGGCCAAGGTCGTCGGGCAGGGCTGGACCTCGGTCGCGGTGCTCCCCTTCTCCGTCAAGGACCTCGGCGCGAACCGGTCCCAGGACGCGGACGGCCCGGCGGGGAACGCGAACGCCCTCGCGGACGCCCTGCTGAGGTCGGCCAAGCAGGTCAGCGGGCCGTGGGGCAGCGGCAGGGTCATCCAGAGCAAGCTGCTCTCGGCGCTGCTGACCGACGACGGCCGCCTGCTGGTCGGCGCGGTCACCCCGGAGAGGCTGCAGGAAGCGGCGGCGAGCTGACGAACGGGACGCCGGGAGGGTCATGACTCCCGGCGGCCGGCCCCGGGGGACGCGCCCACGTCTCCCGGGGCCGGGACCGGGACTCCGGCGGGGCGGAGCGGGGCCGTACCCGCCCTCCGGCCCGCCGGGCCACGCCCCAGGAACGACGCCGCGAGCGGAGGGCCGTCGCGCTCGAAGGCGGAGACGACACAGGCGACGATGGGAGAGCCATGCTGACCGTCCAGGAGGACAGATCCTCCTCCGCTTCCTCCGCTGTGCCTCCCGAGGCCCGCACGGAGGACTACTCGATCGTCACCCGCGGACTGACCAAACGCTTCAGGGGCGGACAGGTGGCCGTCGACCACCTGGACCTTGCCGTGCCGAAGGGAAGCGTCTTCGGGTTCCTCGGCCCCAACGGCTCGGGAAAGACCACGACGATCCGTATGCTCCTCGGCCTGGTCGCCCCCTCGGAGGGCGGCTGGGAACTGCTCGGCACCGCCATGCCGGACGGCCTGCGGACGGCGCTGCCGAAGGTGGGCGCGCTGGTGGAGGGGCCGTCCTTCTATCCCTACCTGTCCGGTGAGGCCAACCTGCGCCGCTACGACGCGGCCGACCTCACGGTCGATCCCCGTACCGCCTCGGCCAGGATCGGTGAGGCCCTCGAAAGGGTCGGGCTCACGGCCGCCGCCCGCAAGCGTTACCGCGCCTACTCCCTCGGCATGCGTCAGCGCCTGGCGATCGCCGCCGCGTTGCTGCGGCCCAGGGAACTGCTGATCCTCGACGAGCCGACCAACGGCCTCGACCCGCAGGGCACCAGGGAGGTGCGCGGCCTGGTCAAGGAGATCGCGGCGGAGGGCACGACCGTGTTCGTCTCCTCCCACCTGCTGGCCGAGATCGAGCAGATGTGCTCCCACGTGGCCGTGATGCGGGCCGGACGGCTGGCCGCCCAGGGTCCTCTGGCCACCCTCAGAGCCGCGGAGGCGGTCAGGATCAGCGTCGAGACACCGGACGTCGCGGCCGCGGCGGCCGTGCTGGCGGACCTGGGCCTGGCGGGAGTACGGCTCGGCGAGGACCGCGAGGACGAGGTGAGCGCGGAACTGGGTGAGAAGGCCGCCGAGCGGATCTGCGCCGAACTGGTCACCGCCGGTGTCGCGGTGCGCGGCCTGGCCGTACGCCGCCCAAGTCTTGAGGACGTGTTCGTCGGCCTGACCGGAGAGGGTTTCGATGTCGCCGGCTGAGAAGGGTTCCCCGAACCAGACAATGACCGCCCCCCAGAACACCCGAGAGAAGGACACCCCGCCCTCCGAAACCGACGCCTTAGAAGGCCCCACCCCCGGCCTGACCCGCACCAAGGAAGACAGCGCGAAGGACTCCGGCTTGGGCGCGTCGGCGCTTGGACTGAGGAGTGAGGGAGCGCAGCGGACGAACGACGAGGGAAAGCGCCGACCCGAAAGCGCCCAAGCCCGCGACGCCGAAGGCGTCGCAAAGAGGCGCGGTCTCATGCGCTTCCTCTTCTCCGAGGTCGGGCTGACCTTCCGCAGGCCGAGGAACCTCGCCATGCTGGGGGTGCTCGTCCTGGTGCCGGTGCTGCTCGGCGTCGCGCTCAGGGCGTTCGGCGGACCCGAGCCCGGTGACGGCGCTCCCGGCGTCTTCACCCAGATCACCGGCAACGGGCTGTTCCTCACCTTCGCCGCGCTCTCCCTGCTGGTGCAGTTGCTGCTGCCGGTCTCGGTCGCGGTGGTCGCCGGGGACTCGATCGCGGGGGAGGCGGGCATCGGCACGCTGCGCTACCTGCTGGCGGTTCCGGTGGGCCGCACCAGGCTGCTGGTGGTCAAGTACGCCAACGCGGTGATCTTCTGCCTGGCGGCCGTGGCGGCGGTCGCGTCGTCGGCGCTGCTCACCGGGCTGCTGTTGTTCCCGGCGGGGCCGATCACCCTGCTGTCCGGCGGGACGATCCCCATGGCCGAGGGGCTGCTGAGGATCGGGCTCGTCGTGCTGTACGTCGCGGCGGGAATGGCGGCGCTGGCGGCGATCTCGCTGGCGTTCTCGACGCTGACGGAGATCGCCATCGGCGCCATCGCCGCGACCGTGGTGCTGGTCATCGTCGCCCAGGTGCTCGGGGTCATCCCGCAGTTGTCCGGGCTGCGGCCGTACCTGCTGTCGAGCTGGTGGAGCGGTTTCGACGGGGTGTTGCGAGACCCGGTCGCCACCGGGGAGATGGGACAGGGGCTGCTGGTGTTCGGCGCCTACATCGTGATCTTCGGTTCGATCGCGTGGGCCAGGTTCAGCGGCAAGGACATCAGCGGCTGACCCGGTCTGGGGAGACGGAGGCGGGGGCCCGCGGAATCGATCCGCGGGCCCCCGCCGTCTGTTCTCGTCTCCGCCGAGGCCTCTCCGCGGAAGCCTCTCCACGAGCCTCCCGCCGGAGCGCCTCACCGGCGGGTCAGGAGGCGCGTCCTCCACGGCGCAGGCCGAGCACGCCGACCACGACGCCCACGACTCCGGCCAGCAGGCCGGCCCCGCCCAGCAGCCGTGCGGTGCCGTCCGAGGAGGACGCCTGCGCGGCGGGCTTGGCGGCCTCGGACTCGTGGGCGGCCACGGTGGCCGTGGCGGACGGGCTGGCCGCTCCGGCGCCGTGCTCGTCACCCCCGGTCGAGGGGGTGAGCCTCAGGGTCGGGACCGGGCGGTCGGCCTCGGAGCCGTCGGCCTTGGGCGGGTCGGCCCACTTGACGACCTCACCACCGGTGTAGGTCTGGGTGGTGGGGAAGGTGAGCTGGTCGGTGTCCTTGGGGAGCATCCCCATGGAGACCTCGAACTCCTGGAACTGGCTGGGGCCGATCTTCCCGCCCGACCAGGTGACCTTCGTGACGGCCTCGGTGATCTCGCCGTACTCGGTCGTCACCGGCTTGGGAAGCTTGCCGGTTACCACCTTGACGTCCCAGCCGGGTACCGGCTTGACCGAGACGAACGGCAGCGGGTGGTCGGTGGGGAACTCCACCTCCACCTTCTCGGTTGAGGCGTTGTCACGCTCGTTCGGCACCCGGAAGGCGACCTTGGTGAACCCGCCCTGTTCCGCGGTTCCCGGGTTGATGCTCACGTGCGCGAGGGCGGGCAGCGCCAGGCCGATGGTGAGCGCGACGGCGCCGGCGGTCACGGCGGCGGCACGGCGGCACACTGAGGAAAGGGACATGCTTGGAGACTCCACTTCGATACTTCGTGTTCTGTTCCGGCGGTGACAGGTGACACAGGTGTCAGGTGATCTCAGACGGCGGGAAGTGGAGGACCGCGTCTGCTGACGGTATGGCGGAGCAGCCGCCCGGCGGGGACGGGGGCGACGGTGGCGGGCACCGTGCGCGCAGGAGCGGGGATCGAGGGCAGCGGGAGCAGGCGCAGGGCCGCGCCGAGCCGCCGTCCGGCGGCGCGCAGCAGCGCCCACAGGGCGGCCTCGCCGCGTGACAGCCACCAGCCGGTGATCAGCGTCGCGGTGAGGTGCGCGATGATCATGCCGAGGCCCTCGCCCAGCCTGCCGCCGTGGCCGTGTACGGCCAGCGAGATCCCCGAGGGGTCGTCGAAGGCGAACAGTTCGTGTAGGAACAGTTGCATGCCGGACAGGGTCACGCCGATCGTCGTCGCCGACCGTTCACGACCGGCCAGCGCCGCCGTCAACGCCATGACCGTGGCGCCACCGGCCGCGACCGCCCACGACTCGGGCCCCGAGCCGCCCGCGGCCAGATGGCCGAGCACGGCGAGCGTCACGCAGACGGCCGAGAAGGCGGCCGTGCGCATGAGGCGTAACGGGAGGCGGGCATGCATGACGCCCATATGCTCTCACGCTCCGGCCTCCCCCGCCGTTCCGGGCTCACGGCCGGGCACGGACGCGAAAGCCGGGGCGCGGACGGCCCGGGGAAGATCTTTCCGGACTCTGCCCGGAATATGGCGCCGTGGGCGTCGGATGCGCCGGAACTCCTCTTTACACACCCGTTGCGTAACTGTACGTTGTTTACCGATCACCCTACGTGCTCGCGAGACAGAGGTGAGGCATGCCCGACAACGGCACCGAGCGTCGCCCCGACCCCCGGGTGGCGTTCGCCGGAGAGACGGGATCGCGCGTCGGTGAGACCGACGCGCGCCCGGGCGCCGCCGAGGGCGTCACCGCCACGACGGGCGCCGGTGGCCACCTGCCCCCGCTGGCCGAGGAGCGGCCGGACGGCAGGCCGCTGACCCAGCGCTTCGCGGAGCCGGAGGGATAGGTCATGGAGCTGCACTTCCGCAACCGCTACACCGCCAGGGCATGGATCGCGATCATGTTCTACAGCCCGGACGACTGCCGCGACCAGGGACAGTGGGGCACCCGGGGCTGGTGGGCCGTCGACCCGGGAGGTGAGGCCTACGTCCTCAACACGGGCAACCGCTATGCCGCCTTCTACGCCGAGGCCGCCGACGGCGCGGTGTGGACCGGCTCCCACGGCCCGTTCTACGTCTACCGGGACGCCTTCGACTCCTGCCTGAACGTCGGCAGCACCGCCGCGCGGCGGGTCGGCGCCCGCCTGGTCGATCTGAACGGTTACTCCAGCTACTACGTCAATCTCACGGCCTGACCCCGGACCCACCCCTCCAGCCCGGCGTGCGCTCCCATCCCCCTGACCGCTGGGGCGCGCGCGTCGGGCGTCGCCCGCGGTGACGGACGTCCCCGGCTCCGCGCCGGTGCCTGCGCCCCGGCGTCCCGCTCCCCGGCGGCGTCCAGCCGCGGGCCGGTGACCGGCCCGTTCCCAGAGCGGGCCGGTCACCGTCCCCGCGACGACGCTCAGCCGGACGGTTCCGCGGCCGGCGCGGTTCCGCCGGTGTAGAGACGGGCGACCACGTCCTCGATGGACTTCTCCTCGGGAACGGTCGCGCGCAGGTCGTCGAGGGTGCCGTCGAACGTCAGGCGGCCGTGGTCGATGAGCATCACCCGGCGGCAGAGCCGCTCGATGTCGCCCAGGTCGTGGGTGGTGAGCAGGACGGTGGTGCCGTGCTCGGCGTTGCGGCGGCTCAGGAAATCCCGCATGGCGGCCTTGCTGACCACGTCCAGGCCGATGGTCGGCTCGTCGAGCACGAGCACGGCGGGGTCGTGCAGCAGGGCCGCGGTGACGTCACCGCGCATGCGCTGCCCCAGGCTGAGCTGGCGGACCGGGGTGGTCATGAAGGACTCCAGGCCGAGCAGGCAGGACAACTCCTCAAGCCTCTCCCGGAAGGCAACGCGATCTACTTTGTAAAGGTGCCGGATCAGTTCGAAGCTGTCCCGCAGCGGCAGGTCCCACCACAGGGTGGTCCGCTGGCCGAAGACCACGCCGATCCTGCGCGCGAGAGCCGTACGACGCCGGGCCGGGTCGAACCCGGCCACCTCGATGCGGCCCGCGGTCGGCGCGAGAATGCCGGTGAGCATCTTGATGGTGGTCGACTTGCCCGCGCCGTTCGGCCCGAGATAGCCGACGAACTCCCCGGCCCCGACCGTGAACGACAGGTCCCGTACGGCGTGCACCGTCTTACGCGCGCTGCGGCGGCCGACGGTGAACGAGCGGCCGACTCCCTGAACCTCGATCATGTCGTGTCAGCTCCCTGTCGAGCGGTAGCGGCGGACGCCCGCCCGCCAGGCGAACGCGGCGACGGCGGCCAGCGTCAGCGCGGCGAGCGGGGAGGCGAAACGCAGCCAGTACGGCAGGCCGAGCGGGTCGGGCCGGTCCAGCACGAACAGTGTGGGCTGCCAGTTCACGAAGGCCAGTGGCACGACGAAGGTGACTCCTCTGACGAGGTCGCGGCTGTAGACGTTCAGCGGGTACTGGGTGAGCGCGTTGCCGCCGTAGGTGAAGGCGTTGGCCACCTCGGGCGCGTCGGTCAGCAGGAACTGCGCCGCGCCGGCCAGGGCGAAGAGAGAGGAGAAGATGACGATTCCGCACAGGATCATCGGCGGGATCGCCCAGGCCCTGTTCCAGGGCAGGCCGAGTCCCGGCAGGGCGATGGCGAGCACGACCGCGGCCTGGGTGACCCTGCCGAAGCGGTGCACACTGAAGCGGTCGACGGCCATCTGGACGAAGGCGCTCGCCGGACGGATGAGCATGGTGTCGAACCCGCCCGTCCTGATGTGCTGGCTGAGCCGGTCCAGGTTGCCGAAGAGCATGTCGCTCACCCCGAAGGCCAGGCTCGACGTGCCGTACAGGAACATGACCTCGGACAGGCCGAATCCGGCGAGCGAGGGGGTGTGTTCGAAGATCACCCAGATCGCCAGGACGTCGAGCATGTTGATGGCGAACGAGCTCACGGCCATCGTGATCAGCGGCCCCGGATACTGGGCGGAGGCCCGCAGCCAGGTCCAGGCGAGCAGGAGATAGGTCCTGACCATGTCAACCACCCTGGATCACGACCTTGCGGCGGGCGGCGGAGGTCGCCAGGGCGCCGAGGGCGAGCAGGGCGACCGCCCAGGCGGCCTGGAAGCCCAGGGCGTCGAGGATGTCGCGCTTGCCGAGATAGAGGTCGGCGGGGACCTGGACCATCGCCGACCAGGGCAGCACGCGGGCGAGGTCGCCGAGCCAGCCGGGGAACAGGTTCAGCGGCAGAACCATGCCGCTGAAGAAGAACGTCAGGACCAGTGACAACGACTGCGCGCCCCTGTCGTCGACGAGCCAGCAGGCGGAGAGCGCGATGAGGTAGCGCCAGGCGAAACTGACGACGACCCCGAGTGCGAAGCCCGCGGCGAAGGAGAGCCAGGCGGCGGGGCCGGGGGGCAGGACCAGTTCGAAGAGCACCGCGCCGACGACCGTCGGCGGCAGGCTGCGCAGCAGGAACAGGTGGGCGGCCCTGCCCACGTCGTCGGAGAGACTCCACAGCTGTAGCGAGGCCGGACGGACGAGGTCGACGGCCACGTCTCCGTTGCGCACGCGTTCGGCCAGCTGCAGACCTCCGCCGAAGACCTGCATCGGCCCGATGAAGGCCTGGCTGAGGAAGCAGAAGGTCACGGCGTCGGCGAGGTCGTAGCCCGCCAGGCCGGGCCGGGCGGTCCACAGGGCGATCAGCACGTAGGCGCGCAGGATGCCGAAGACGGTGTTGGTGAAGGCCCCGGCGAGGGCGGCGGACCGGTAGGCGAAGTGGCGGCGGAAGCCGTACCAGGCGATGTGAAGGTAGAGAAGGAAGGCGGCCTCCCCGGGAAGCGTCGGGACAACCGTCCTATCGTTGTCGCCGATCTTGATCGGGGCAACGGGTTTTTCCGTCTCCTCGGTCACATGGCGTCACAGGTTGATTACCGTTAGGGATGATTCCCCTTACCTTTCGCATCCCTTAGGTCTGGGGCGCGGGCGGCGGGCTCCCGGGTTCGTCACAGTGTGTGTGCCGCATCGCGTACACGAGAGGTTCAACCAGGATGGCACGTGGCGGAACTGGTCCCAGGTACGGCATGCCGCCCGGCGTGCGGCCCCTCACGTCAGGAGATCCGATCGCGGTCGGCGGCCACCGGCTGCTCGGACGGCTGGGGGCCGGGGGCATGGGCGTGGTCTACCTGGCCGAGCGTCCGAACGGGGACGTGGTCGCGCTCAAGACCCCGCACCCGGCCCACCTCGGCGACGTCACCCTGCGCGCGCGTTTCGCCGAGGAGATCGTCAACTCCCGGCGGGTGGTGCCCTTCTGCACCGCGCGGGTCTACGAGGACGGTGTGGACGGCGACCGCCAGTACCTCGTCTGCGAGTACATCCCCGGTCCCGCGCTGTCGGAGGTGATGGCCCGGGTGGGGCCGCTGTCCGCCGACCTCGCCTACGGCGTCGCCCTGGGGGTGGCGGCCGCGCTGGTCGCGGTGCACGAGGCGGGCCTGGTCCACCGCGACCTCAAGCCGGGCAACGTGCTGCTTTCGGAGGAGGGGCCGAGGCTGATCGACTTCGGCATCGCCAGGGGCGTCGACACCCTCGTCGCGCACACCGAGGCGGGGCAGGTCATGGGCAGTCCCGGCTGGGTCGCGCCGGAGCGGCTCACCGGTGGGCCCGCGCTGCCCGCCTCCGACGTCTTCGCCTGGGGATGCCTGGTCGCCTACGCCGCCACCGGCTCCCATCCCTTCGGCGCGGGGGACGCCGAGGCGCTGGCCCGCCGCGTGCTGGCCGATCCGCCGGAGCTGACCGGTCTTCCCGAGAGGCTGCGCCCGGTGGTCGAGGCCGCGCTCGCCAAGGATCCCGCGCGGCGGCCGGGCGCCGCCGACCTGCTCGGCGCGTTGCTCGCCGCGGGAGGGGTCGGCGCCCCGGGGAATCTCCGCGTGGCGGTCGCCGAGGTGCTCGGGTGGATCTGGACCCCGGTGCCGTGGCCCCGGGGCGGGGCGGGGCAGGGGTCGTTCCCGGTGAGGGCGGAAAGCGGGGCGGGCGGGGAGCGCCCCTCGGTCGGGGCGGGTTCCGCCTCCCACCGGGTGGCGAAGACGGTGCCGCAGCGACGGCCGCACCGGACACAGGCGGGTTTCGCGGCGCTGGCCACCCTCGTCATGGCGGCCGTCACGGTCTTGGCGGCGGCCAGGGGAGGGGCCAGGCCGTACGCCGATCCCGAGGTGGGGGAGCTTCCCGCGGTGATCGCACCGGTCCACGGGAGCCCGGCGGAGCGTGCCCGGAGGGAGACGGGGCGGCCCGCCACGCCGAAGGGGCCGCCGCCGCCGACCCCGGTGGCCCCGGGGGCGTCGGCGGTCCCGGTCGTCTCGGCGGTTCCGGCCGCTCCGGTCGCCACACCCACGGCCGGCGTCACGGAGCCCCCTGCTCTTCCGCCCGCCTTCGAGGAGCCGGGGTTCGCCAGACCACAGCACTATCCGAGGCGTTATCCGAGGCTTCCGCGGTGGTCGCGGCTCCCGCGGTGGACCAGGGAAACCGCCGAGGCGGAGGAGCCGGTCGGCTGCGCGGGCACCCTGGACAAGGGCGTGGAGTGCCCGGCGAGCCCGGGTGAGTCCAAGTCGTTCCTCACCCCGGTCCCGCAGGTGGGGGGGAGCGAGAGCGTCGCCCCCGTCACGGGAGGCTCCACGGCGGTGCCGCCGTCCCTCCCCTCGTCGAGCGCGGCGCCCGCCCTCAAGTCCGGGGAGTGATCCCGCCGGGGCGTCCGTTAGGGTGATCGGCGCGTGTCGAGTCGGAGGGGGAGGCCTGTGGGCGGACTCGCGCCGGGTGCGGTCGAGTTGAGCGGCGTCGGTGTCCGGGTGGTCGGTGGGACGTTGCTGGACGGGGTCGACTGGCGGGTCGGGTACGGCGAGCACTGGGTGGTGCTCGGGCCGAACGGCGCGGGCAAGACGACTCTGCTGTCGCTGGCGGCGGCCGTACGGCATCCGACGGAGGGCACGGTGACCGTGCTCGGCCAGCGGCTTGGCCGGATGGACCTGCGGGAACTGCGCCGCCACATCGGCCTGGTCGCCGCGAGCCAGCGGCTCGTCGACGAGGAACTGCTTGAGGAGGAGGGCGCGAGCGCCCACACGGTCGTGCTGACCGGTCACACCGGCACGAGCGCCCCGCTGTGGGACCGTTACCGGCCCGAGGAGCACGAACGCGCCCACCGGATGCTGGGCGAGATGGGCTGCGGGGAGCTGGCTGAGCGGCTCTTCCGGGTCTGCTCGCAGGGAGAACGGGCCAGGATCCGCGTCGCCAGGGCGTTGATGGCCGATCCGGTTCTCCTGCTGCTCGACGAGCCGTTCGCCGGGCTCGACCTTCCGGCCCGGGAGGACCTGATCACCGCGGTGGAGGGCCTCGCCATGACCCGGCCCGCGCTGACCACGGTCACGGTCACCCACCACCTTGAGGAGGTGCCCGCGACCACGACCCACGCTCTGCTGATGCGCGAGTCGCGGATCTGCGCGGCGGGGCCGGTCGAGCGGGTGCTGACGGAGGAGAACCTGTCCGGCTGCTTCGGCAGGCCGCTGCGGGTCGGCCGGCACGAAGGACGCTGGTCGGCTGTGGCCGTACGGAGCTGACGCGGGACCTGCCGGTTCCGCGCCCGGTGGGGTCAGTCCTTCTTGCGCTGGCGGATGAGGCCCATGAACCCCGGGCTCGGCTTGAACCTCGCGGTCCAGGTCTCGGCGATCTCCAGGGGTTCCCCGGTCTGTGGGTTACGGCCGGTCCGTGCGGGTTTGTGGACGATCTCGAAGGAACCGAAGCCTGGGATCGCGACCTTCTCCTCGGCCGCGACGGCTGTCTGGATGGTTCCCAGGATCGCTTCGAGGGCCGCCGCGGTCTGCCTCCTGGTGAGTCCCGCCTCGGCCGCGGCCTTCTCGATCAGCTCGCGCTTGTTCATGGGGACAGTTAACGCCATTCCCCTCATCGTCGGGGAGGTGCCTGCCGTCCCATGGGGGGACGGCAGGCACCTGGGGCCTTCAGCGGTCCGACTGGGCGGCCAGCCGTTCCGCTTCCCCGTACAAGGCCTCGACGAGGATGAGCTCCAGGCGGAGGTCTTCGTCGACGAGGCCGTCCAGAACTTCCATTCGGGCCTCCCACTACTCGGACGTCTCACGGGCCGTGAAAGTTCACACGGGTACCGGATCGGACGTGACCGTGATCTGTGAAACCGCGCCGGGCGTGTGAGCGGCCTCCACCACTCCCGTGTCGTCCTATGTCGCGACGAGCTCGGCGAGATCGACGTGCTCGCCGACCTCGCGCACGTCCAGGCAGTACGCCAGCAGAACCCGCCGTTCGCCGACCCGCCGGGTGACACGCAGGCACGGTCGATCGTTGAGCACGACCGCCTCGACCTCGATGCCGTCCGGCCCTCGCCAGATCCCCATGGAGTCGAGGCTACGAACAGTCAGGTAAGGCCGGGGTAACCAACCGGGCATATCGTGATAGGTCCCGTAAGCCATGTGGTTTGACCGCTTCCGTCGGTGATTAGCCGTTGTGCTCTGGGTAACAGACGGTCTTAATCCAAGTAATCAGGGAGAAATCAACATGGTTCTGCCCAAGCTAACCCCCGAACAGCGTCAGGCGGCTCTCGCCAAGGCCGCCGAGACCCGTGTCGCCAGGGCCAGGCTTCTGGCCGAGGTCAAGGCGGGATCGATCAGTCTTGAGCAGCTGCTCTCCAGGAACGACGAGATCGCCAGGCGCATCAAGGTCTCGCAGGCGCTGCGCGCCCTGCCGGGGATCGGCAGCATCAAGGCGGCCCAGCTCATGCAGCGGGCCGAGGTCGACGAGACCCGCCGTCTCGGCGGCCTGGGAGCGCAGCAGCGGCGCAGGCTGATCAGGGCCCTGGTGAGCGGGACGACGAGCTGAACGACGCCCTGAGGCGGAACACGGCGAAGGCCCCGCCGTACGGACTCGGGAGATCCGTACGGCGGGGCCTCACGCGACGACCTGGTGGCCGGGCCCGCCCGGGGAGCGATCCCATGCCCTGGAGGCGCCCGGGCGGGCCCTTGTCCGAGGGGTCAGTGAGCCGTCTCGAACTGCTCCTCCTCGGTCGAGCCCCTGAGGGCCGTGGTCGAGGAGTCCGGCGCCACGGCCGTGCTGACCAGGTCGAAGTATCCGGTGCCGACCTCGCGCTGGTGGCGGGTGGCGGTGTAGCCGCGTCGCTCCGCGGCGAACTCGGCCTCCTGGAGGCCGACATAGGCGGTCATGCCCTCCTCGGCGTACCTCCTGGCCAGGTCGAACATCGAGTAGTTGAGCGAGTGGAAGCCCGCCAGCGTGATGAACTGGAACTTGTATCCCATGTGCCCCAGCTCGCGCTGGAACTTGGAGATCGTGGAGTCGTCGAGGTGCTTCTTCCAGTTGAACGAGGGCGAGCAGTTGTAGGCGAGCATCTGGTCGGGGTAGACGGTCTTGACGGCCTCGGCGAACCGGCGGGCGACGTCCAGGTCCGGAGTCGAGGTCTCCATCCACAGCAGGTCGGCGTAGGGGGCGTAGGCCAGGCCCCGTGCGATGCAGGCGGCGACGCCGTTGCGGACGCGGTAGAACCCCTCCGCGGTGCGCTCGCCGGTGGTGAAGGCCTGGTCACGGGGGTCGACGTCGGTGGTCAGGAGCGTCGCGGCCTGGGCGTCGGTCCGCGCGATGATCACCGAGGGGACGCCCGCGACGTCGGCCGCGAGACGGGCCGCGTTGAGCGTCTTGACGTGCTGGCCGGTGGGGATGAGCACCTTTCCGCCCAGGTGGCCGCACTTCTTCTCCGAGGCGAGCTGGTCCTCCCAGTGCACGCCCGCCGCACCCGCGGCGATCATGCCCTTCATCAGCTCGAAGGCGTTGAGCACTCCGCCGAAACCCGCCTCGGCGTCGGCCACGATCGGGGCCAGCCAGTGGGGGGCGTCGCGCTCCTCCTCCGACCAGGTGATCTGGTCGGCGCGCAGCAGCGCGTTGTTGATGCGGCGCACCACGGCCGGAACCGAGTTGGCGGGGTAGAGGCTCTGGTCGGGGTAGGTCTGCCCGCCCAGGTTGGCGTCGGCGGCCACCTGCCAGCCTGACAGGTATATGGCCTTCAGCCCGGCCTTGACCTGCTGAACGGCCTGGTTGCCGGTCAGCGCGCCGAGGGCGTGCACGTAGTCCTCGGTGTGGAGCAGTTTCCAAAGCCGCTCGGAACCGAGCCGGGCGAGAGTGTGCTCCTCCTGGACGGAGCCCCGGAGTCGAACCACGTCCTCGGCCGTGAAGGTCCGCTCGGTACCCGCCCAACGAGGGTCGGTCTGCCACTCTCGCCGCAGCTCGTCTGCGGCTCCCTTGAGGCGATCGTTCATCGTCACTCCTTGTCGTCCCCTGGGTGCCTTGCACCGAGTGTGTTCCCCATCGAAAGGGACGAACAGGTCACCGATCGCGAAAGAATCAACTTTATTGCTGTTCTGGCAAGGATTGGCCGTCTTGGGTGCAGAAGAAATTCATAGTTTTCGATATGGACTAGACCAATCCCGGGTTGGGTGCGTGGGTGCTTGAAATATCTCTCGAAATTTCGTTTAGCATCGTGGTATGGCATCGCTCGTCGGAGAAGAACCGCTGTCCTTGACGCAGGAGCTCGACCTCATCGCGTTCGGGCAGCGGCTGAGACACCTGCGCAAGCAGCGCGGCCTCACCCTCTCCGACCTCGGTGAACGCGTCGGCCGCGCGCCGAGTCAGCTGTCGCTGCTGGAGAACGGCAAGCGCGAACCCAAGCTGTCGCTGCTGAAGTCCCTTTCCGTCGCGCTCGGCGTGCCCGTCGAGGAACTGCTGCGCCGCCAGGCGCCCAACCGCAGGGCCCAGCTGGAGATGGAGCTTGAGGAGGCCCAGCGCGACCCGCTGTACGCCGGACTCGGCCTGGCCAGGCTGAAGGTCTCCGCCCGCGTCCCCAACGACGTGCTCGAACACATCCTCGGCCTGTACGGCGAGCTGCGCTCACGTCAGGCCAGAGGCACCGCGACCCCGGAGGAGGCGCGGGTCGCCAACGCCGAACTGCGGCGCATGCAGCGCGAACGGGGAAACCACTTCGAGGAAATCGAGAAGGCCGCGGCCGAGGCGCTGTCCGCGGTCGGCTACCGTACCGGGGCGCTGTCGCAGGGCACGGTCCAGGCCCTGGTCACCCACTTCGGCTACACCGTGCAGACCGTCCAGGACCTGCCCCGCACGGTGCGCTCCATCACCGACCTGCGCAACCGGCGCATCTACGTCAAGCACGAGCAACTCGGCATGCACACCCCGCGCACGATCCTGCTGCAGACACTCGGCCACCTCGCCCTGGGCCACCACAGGCCCCGCGACTTCGCCGACTTCCTGCGCCAGCGGACCGAGGCCAACTACTTCGCCGCCGCGGTGCTGGTGCCCGAGGCGACCGCCGTGCCCTTCCTCAGGGAGGCGAAACAGGACAGGGCGCTCAGCGTCGAGGACCTCAGGGACGTGTTCGCCGTCTCCTACGAGATGGCCGCGCACCGCTTCACCAACCTCGCCACCCACTTCCTCGACCTGACCTGTCACTTCGTCCGCAACGACGCGGGCGGGATCATCTTCAAGGCCTACGAGAACGACGGCATCGTCTTCCCCGCCGACGAGCAGGGGGCGATCGAGGGTCAGCGGATGTGCCTGCAGTGGTCGGGACGCCAGGTCTTCCGCTCCCCGGACAGGTTCTCGGTCTTCTACCAGTACTCCGACTCGCCGACCGGCACCTACTTCTGCATCGCCCACGTCGACCCCTCGCGGGAGCGGGACTTCGCGATCACCCTGGGCGTGCCGTACCGGGAGTCACGCTGGTTCCGCGGCAGGGAGACGACCAACCGCACCAGGTCGAACTGCCCGACCGGTGACTGCTGCCGCCGCCCGCCCGTCGAGCTGGCCCAGCGCTGGGACGGCTACGCCTGGCCCTCGGCGCGCGGCAACTCCCACGTCCTGGCCGCGCTGCCGCCGGGGTCGTTCCCCGGCGTCGACGAGGCCGACGTCTACGCCTTCCTCGAACGTCACGCCGCGGGCTGATCGCGCTCCAGCACGAGCCAGGGGTTGCCGAAGAACTGGTAGGCGGGCGCCGTCGCCGGGGCGACGCAGCGCAGCGAGCGCAGCACCTCGGCCGGAGGCTCCCCGGCCAGGGCGCGCCGGTGGAACTCCTCGACCAGGCCGTCCCCGACGGGCCTGAACGGCGCGACGGCGGCGCACGCCCCCGCCAGCAGGAACGGCTGGCAGTCACCGGGCTCGTCGAGGAAGACGAACGCGCCACCGCCCATGCCCCGGCCGAGGGACTCGGGGGCCGGGCCGCCCGTGGCGAAGTGCACCACGTCCGGCGGGTCGCCCAGCAGCGCGAGCACCTCGCCCAGCGAGGTGCCGACCTGCCTGGCGCCGAAGGCGGAGACCAGCGGGTGCGGGTGCGGCCCGCCGTGCACGACCGCCATGCCCCGCCCGCCCGCCCGCGCCGGAGGCGGCAGCTCAGGGCGGTTCCCGCCGAGCGGCCAGCGCCCCGTCACCGCCTGGCAGTTCAGGAAACCGGGCAGGGACCGGTCGAACGGATGCTGGAGCACGGCCAGATCCCACGGGACGTGTGGCTCCTGGGACAGGAAGAGCACACTCGGCCGCCGGGGCGACACCCGCCCGGCCACCGCGTTGAGCAGCTCCCAGAACCCCGGCGGGACGTGCGCCGCGACCCGCGCCCCCACCTCCTCCAGGGGCAGGGACTGCTCGGCCAGGCCCCGCCCGAACTCCGAGGCCCGCATGCCCAGCTCGCAGACCTCCGCCTGGTCGGGGGTGACGAAGTGCGGCGACTGGTAGGTCCACCACAGCCGTCCCGGCCGGTCACCGTGGACGACGACCGCCGTGACGTCCGGCGCCTGCCCGGTCTCGGCGAGCCGAACCCGGGTTCCGGCCACCGGATGCGGGGCGTTGTCCCTGCCGAGCAGGCCGGGGGAGTCGAGGACCGCCAGCGCCCGCACACCGAAACCGACCACCTGGCCGCGCACCGCGTGCACCACCTGGATCTGCCTGGCGGTGACCGGCTGCTCCTGCGCCGCGGCGACCAGGCCGACCTTCGCCCTGGGGTACGGCGAGGCCTCGTCTGCGCGCAGCCGTACCCGCCAGCCGCCGGGCGCCTCGAACCCCTCCGCGACGATCTGGATGTCAAGATCGGCAGGTCCGAGCCCGCCGTACGGCGCCGCCCGCCCACCGGGTGCCTCCTCGGCCACCAGGCCGACCTCGACCTCGGCTCCCCAGCCCGCGACGACCTCGGCGGGCGCCTCGATGAGGGGAAGCGGGGGTGCCTGCCCGGCGGCGGACGACTCGCCCTGCCTGCGGCGACGGCGGAAGGCGCCGGTCAGTCTGCCGATCACCGAGCGCGCGGGCCCGGGGGAGGCGCCGGACGGGACGCGGCCGAGCGGGCCGGTGCTCGCGGCCGGAGGCTCCTCCTGCGGGGGCGCGTCCTGGCCGAGCAGCAGGCAGAAGCGTTCCCACGCGGGGCCGTACTGGGAGATGAGGGCGACCACGGCCTCGGCGAGCGGTCCTGGCGGCTGCCCGCCCTCCCCGGCGAGCAGCGGATCGAGCCGGGCGCCGAGCTCTGCCGGAGGCTCACCCGGCATGCCGCCGAGTTCGTCACGGACGGTGCGCGCCGCCCTCATCACGGCCACCGGGTCCATACCGTCCCTCCTCGCTCCGCTCTGAGCCGATCTTCCCACTGCGCGGCGGGTACGGGAGCCCGTACCCGCCGAGAATAGGAGCCGCATAGGGTGATACCCGTGGATTTCGAGGTGCTGGGAAGGAAGGGCTGTGCTGCCTGAGGTGGAGGCATGGCTGGGCAGGCGCACCTCGTCGTCGGATGACTGGTCCCTGCCCTGGTTGCTCAAGGCCAAGGGGAACAGCACGATCAGTGTCGTGCTTCCCGCGCGTGACGAGGCCGAGACGGTCGGTGAGATCGTCACGGCGATCCGGCGCGACCTGGTCGAGAGGACCCCGCTCGTCGACGAGATCGTGGTCATCGACTCACGCTCCGTGGACGAGACCGCGGCGCGCGCCGCGCAGGCCGGGGCCAGGGTGGTCGCCCAGGACGAGATCCTGCCGGACCTGAAACCGCTGGACGGCAAGGGGGAGGCCCTGTGGAAGTCCCTCGCGGTGACCTCGGGCGACCTGCTGGTCTTCGTCGACGCCGACCTGCGTGAGTTCCGCACGTCGTTCGTGACCGGGCTGCTCGGCCCGCTGCTCGACGATCCCGGTGTGGTCTACGTCAAGGGCTGCTACGACCGGCCGCTGCAGAATGTGCAGAGCGGGGGCGGGCGGGTCACCGAGCTGGTCGCCAGGCCGCTGCTCAACCTGCACTGGCCGCTGCTGGCCGGATTCGTGCAGCCCCTGGCGGGTGAGTACGCCGGGCGGCGCTGCGTGCTTGAGCGGGTCCCCTTCGTCACCGGCTACGGAGTCGAGCTGGCGCTGCTGGTCGACCTGCTCGAACTCGTCGGCCTCGACGCCCTCGCCCAGGTGGACCTGGGCAGGCGTGTCCACTCCCACCAGTCGACCGAGGCGCTCGGCGGGATGGCCGCGCAGATCCTGCAGACCGCCTGGTCCCGCCTGGAACGGCACAACAAGATGGTCTCGCTGCACACGCCCTCGCCCCGGCTGGCCCAGTTCCGCAGGGGGGCGCACGGCCACCAGGTGACCGTGCGCGACGTGGCCGTGGCCGAGCGGCCCCCGATGGCCACCGTCGAGGGACGGCGCCCGGCGAAGTGACCGGCCCGCGCGGGCGGCGGGGTTACGCGCCGCGCCGGTTGGCCAGCCGCCACCCGGCCAGCGCCAGTGCGGCCAGGACCAGCGCCCCGGCCACGTAGACCCACGGAGACGGCGAGGAGCCCCCGCCCGAGGAGGCGGCGGGGGCGGGGGTCACGGGGGTGGTGGTGACAGTGGGACGGGTGGGCGTGCCGAGCGCGGACAACAGGGCCGCGGGCAGCGGCTGCCCCTCGATCCCGTCGTCCGCGACCAGCGCCCCCGTCCCGGCGCGCACCCGGTGGTCGCCGTCGCACAGCGCCGTGTGCAGCGGCAGCCCCGGCTCGGTCGGGATCATGCCGCTCTTCCTGGAGGACGCGAACACCAGGTACCGGGCCCCCTGCTCGAAGTTGTAGCCGCAGGCCGCGCTGTCGGCGTTGGTCGTCACCTGGTACTCGGTCAGTGCCTGCCCCTTGTAGACCTGGTCGGCCCTGAAGGTGTAGACGACCGGCGCCGGCACGGACGCGTCGGTCTTGGCCGGGCGGGAGGCGAGCACCGTCCCGGTGAAGACGACACTCGCGTTCCCCACCTGTTCCGTGGGTTGGAGCGGGGCGCAACTGCAGGCGCACGCGGTGCCGGGAAAGGCCACGATGGCGGCGGCCAGCAGGAGGAGGACGGTGACGACCCTGTTAATCATGTCCTCATCACGTATCCCGGCGCCCTGCGGTTCGCCCGCGGGCTCATTCCTCCGGCGTGGGGCGGTCGTGACGGGGCGTTCTGTACCAGACGACCGCGCCGATCGCCGCGAGTGCCGCCAGAGCGGCCCAGATCCACCAGGGGATGCCGCTCGGAGCCTCCTCACCCGCCGCGGCGGGTGCCGGTGAGGCCGAGACCTGGACCGCGGAGGCGGTGGGCGCGACGGATTCACCCGGTGCTGACGGCTCTCCGGAACCGGTCACGGTGAAGGGGATCTCGCCCTCGATGGGGTGGCCGTCCGAGGAGACGACCCGCCAGGCGATCACGTATCCACCCGGGGCCAGCGGCTGTGTCACGTCGGCGGTCACCTTCGGTCCCTCGGTGCGCGGCGTGCCCAGGGGCGCCTGTGTGTTGTCCGTCCGGCGCAGGACGACGGCGGGGAAGTGGACCCGGGAGCTGAAGACCAGCTCGATCCGCTCGGGGGAGGACACCTCGGCGTTCTTCGCCGGGGAACTGCTGCGCAGCTGGTCGTGGGCGAGCGCCGCGGGCGCGGTCAGGACGAGGAGGACCCCGCAGCCCGCGACCGCCAGGACCATTCTGCGTATGAACTGCGGCAGATATGCCATAACGGACTCCATGGAGACTTCCGGACGCGCGATCGGCGCGGCCGGGCAAGGCGGAAGGCACCCCCGGCAGGGGCACCCGATCACGGGGCGCGCCGGCCACCGGACCCGCCAGGGTCTCCCTCAGCCGGCGCGCGGAAGCGCGGGCGGCCCGCGCCTGCGCGGAACCGGGCAGGCCCACCCGCTCGGGAGGGGCACGGCCTCGACGAACGGCACGAGAACGGGAACGGCCGCGGGCGTCCAGGTGGCGGCGAGCACCGGAAGGATCGGGAGCCGCGCGCCGTACACGCGGATCATGAGCCACAGGGCGCTCTCGCCGCGCCACAGCCACCAGCCGGTCAGCAGCGCCGCCGCGAGGTGGACCGCCGTCATGCCGGGCCGGGCGTGCCCGTGGGCCAGCGGGATCACCGGGTACGGCACGGGCGCGGCCCGGCTGAACAGCTCGTGCAGCAGGACCTGTACGCCCACGCTCGCGGGAAGCACGACCTGCGGGCCGCGCTCGTGCCCGTTGAGGGCGTAGCCGAGGCAGAGGGCGACGATCCCCCCGAGGACGGCTGTGTACGGCGGCACCGCCCTGCCCCCGGCCAGGGCGTGGCCACCGCCGGAGACCACGAGGCACAACGTCGCGAAGACGAGTGCCCGCGGCAGACGGAGCGCTGACGCCACTGGGGCCATGACCGTCATCCTGTCAGCCGGGTCAGGCCCCGAGAAGACCGGGGGACGTCGCCGCTGGGCTAGCCTGAGGCGCGATGAACCGTTTGACGACCTCAAGGGGCGAGTTCGAACTCGCCCGTTTCCCCGAGCACTCCCGGCAGGAGCTACGCGCCTGGGACGCCGCCGACGAGTATCTCCTGCGGCACCTCGAAGGGGCGGACGGCGAGCCGGTCGCCCTGTCCGGCACGGTGGTCGTGTCCGGTGACCGGTGGGGAGCCCTGGCCACCGCGCTGGCCGCCCACCGGCCCGCGCCCGTGCAGATCACCGACTCCTTCCTCACCCAGGAGGCGACCCGGGCGAACCTCGCCCGCAACGGGATCGATCAGGACGCCGTCCGGCTCCTGTCGACCGGGGACACGCCCCCGGAGCGGATCGACGTGCTGCTGGTCAGGGTGCCCAAGAGCCTGGCACTCCTGGAGGACCAGCTGTGCCGTCTGGCCCCGGCCGTGCACCCGGGCACCGTCGTCGTCGGCGCCGGGATGGTCACCGAGATCCACACCTCGACGCTGCGGCTGTTCGAGCGCGTCCTCGGGCCGACCAGGACGTCGCTGGCGGTCAGGAAGGCACGGCTGATCTTCTGCACGCCGGAGCCGCGCCCGGCCCCGGCCGTCAACCCCTGGCCGCTGAGCTACACGCTGCCCGGCGACGTCGGAGCGGTCTCCGGCCTGACCGTCGTCAACCACGCGGGCGTCTTCTGCGCCGACCGCCTCGACATCGGCACCAGGTTCTTCCTGAGGAACCTTCCCGGCCGCAAGGGGCCGGAGCACGTGGTCGACCTGGGTTGCGGCAACGGAGTCGTCGGCCTGGCCGTGGCGCTGGCCGACGAGGAGGCGCGGGTGACCTTCGTCGACGAGTCCCACCAGGCGGTCGCCTCGGCGCGGGCCACGTTCCTGGCCAACGACGTCCCCGCCCCGGACAGGGCGGAGTTCCTCGTCGGCGACTGCCTGTCCGGGACGCCCGCCGGATCGGTCGACCTGGTGCTGAACAACCCGCCCTTCCACAGCCACCGGGCGACGACCGACGAGACCGCCTGGCGGATGTTCACCGGCGCCCGCGCCGCACTGCGCCGCGGAGGTGAGCTGTGGGTCGTGGGAAACCGGCACCTCGGCTACCACGTGAAGCTGCGCAGGCTCTTCGGCAACTGCGAGGTCGTCGCGAGCGACCCGAAGTTCGTCGTCCTGCGGGCCGCCAAGCGCTGACGCCGTACCGGGCCGGTCCCGCACCGCCGCACGGCCCACGCCAGGTAGGCGGGTGTCTCGTCGGTGACGACGTGTTCGACGCCGTAGCCCGCCAGGCGCCGCCACGCGGCGGGGTCGTTGGGGGTCCAGGCGTAGACGGCGACCCCGGCCCGCGCGTACGCGCGGGCCAGCTTTCCGGTGAGCCTGTCGTGACGGATTCCGACGAAGGCGAACCTCCTGGCCAGCGAGACAGGAGGGGCCGTCCTGGCCAGCAGGCCCCGGCGCGCGTGGATGGAGCGCACCGCCCGCAGCGTGTCCGGGGAGAACGACATCAGGCTCGCCCACCGGTAGGCGTTCAGCCGGTGGTACTCGCCGGAGAGGGAACGCAGGTCCGCCGCGTCCGGGACCTCCTTGAGGTCGAGCAGCGTCCGGCCGCCTGCCGCGCGCAGGAGCCGCAGCGCCTCGTCCAGCGTCGCGGGCCGCTCGCCGCCCAGGGTGCGCAGCGCGCGGAAACGGGACAGGGTCATGCCGGAGACCCGTCCCGTGCCCGTGGTCGTCCGGTCGACCGTGGCGTCGTGCATCAGCACCGGCTGGTGGTCCCTGGTGAAGTGGACGTCCAGCTCGACCTGTCCGGACCCCGCCGCCAGGGCGTCGCGGAAGGCCCTGAGGGTGTTCTCCGTGCCCGGCGGGCCGTACCCGCGGTGGGAGACGACGGCGGGCGCCGGACACCCGGCCGGCACCGGGGGGAGGGAGGCGGTCCGCTCACCGCCCCGGCCGAGCGTCACGACGGCCAGCGCGGCGAGCACCAGCGTCCCGCGCGCGAGCCTGACGGCGGCCGGGTTACCGGAGGACACGAGGGTGGATGTCGGACCGGGGAACAGGAAGCCGGGGAATGGTACACACAGTTATTGACTGTAACTGTGTGTCATCAATCCGCAAAGGGCCGGTCATGCCCGGTACGGCCGCCGGCCTGGGCCGGCGGCCGTACCGGGTCAACGGTCATCGGTCGCCGCGTACCTCGACCCGCTGCCTGCGGTAGTTCGCGCCCGGCCCGCCCGGGCGGTAGCCGCGCTCCACGTTGCCCGCGATGTCCACGGAGAACCAGTGCACCTCGGTCGTACGGTCGACCGTGATCCGCTGCGCCCCCTCACGCGTCCCGGCGGCGACGAGCTTGGGAGAGTTCAGCGTCGGCCTGCTGCCGTCCAGCGTGTAGTAGACGTTCGCGGGCTCGTCGGTGGTGAAGGTGAACGTGGCCGAGGCGCCGGTCCTGCCGGTCACCTTCAGCTCGGAGCCGGGACGCCGCCGGTCGCCCGAGTAGGCCCTGGCGACCTCCAGGATGGCGATCTGGCCGCTGGAGAACTCCATCGCCTCCTCGTGCCCCTCGGCGAACGGAGGCTGGAAGCCCACCGGCTGGAAGCGCTTGGTCGCCGGGTCGTAGAGGTCGGCGCCGACCTCGAAGTCCCAGCCGATGATGCCGCGGTTGTACCAGTGCTCGTCGGCGCTGTTGCCCGCCGCCGAGTACAGCACGTCGGGCACCGGCCCGGTACGGCCGGGCCAGATCGCGGTGCCACGCCTCTCCTGCACCGCGGACAGGATGTGCCGGGAGGACTCCCAGAAGTAGTTCTCCGTGCCGAGATCGGTCCGCGGCAGCGTCTCGCGACCGGCCTCCTTGTAGGCGCCGGGGGGCCACATGAAGTAGCCGCCGTAGGAGTGGGTGTTCATCGCGAACTTGATGTTGGGGTACTTCCTGGTGAGCCAGACCTGGTTGCGGTCCTCGGGCTCCGACAGCTCGGACGGGCCCGCGAACACGCCGCTGGTGCAGTCGGAGGAGGCCCCGAGGTAGCCGTCGAACATGGAGCCGACGGAGAAGTTGCGGTTCAGGTCGACGCCCCACGAGTTGCGCGAGGCCGGGTCGGCGGCCTTGGCCGGGCAGTGGTTGGTCATGTTCTTGCGCTGCATGTTGTAGTCGTAGAAGCTGTAGTGCCCGCCGTCCGGGTTGGACGTCGGCAGGATGAAGATGTCGAGGTCGTCGACGATCCTCCTGGTCCGCGGGTCGTGCGCGTAGTTGCGCAGCAGCCGTTCCGCCGTCTCCACGCAGACCAGCGGGGTCACCCACTCACGGGCGTGCTCCTGGCAGTAGAGGAAGACGCCGACCTTCGGACCGCCCCGTTTGGTGCCGACGCGCAGCGCCTTCATCTGGAACGGCTCACGTGAGACACTCTGCGGCGCCTTCAGGCCGTCGGTCAGCCGGGTCGCGGGGGCCACGGCGACCAGACCGCCGCCCTGGTCGCCCCGGTAGGTGGCGGCGGTCAGCAGCGCCGAGGCCGCGGTGTTCGCGTTGAGCGCGTCGACCACCTGACGGGCGGTGCTGGAGATCGCGCCGGAGGCGTCGGTGGCCAGGCCGACCACGACGTCCTTGCCGGTGACCGTGACGCTCAGCGGGGAGGAGGCGGCCTCGGGGCGGGTCAGGGCGAGGCTGACGTCGTTGCCGCCCTGCGAGCCGTACGCGGTCGAGGTCACGTAGAACGTGCTCGCCGCGCCCGTGCCGAACTGCGCCTGCGCGGCCCTGCGGTAGCCGTTCGTCTTGTACGGCAGGTCGATGATCTGGGTGATCCTGGGGAACTCGGCGGCCAGGGCGGTGATCCGGCCGGTGACCTCGGTCGGGTCCATGTAGTGGTCGACGAAGTCGGAGACGTAGTGCCCGCCGGGCGGTGTGCGCCGTTCGCCGAGCCACCTGGTGACCGGGACCGTGACCGAGCCGCCGCGGCTGCTCTTGATCGTCACCCGCGAGGGGGCCTGCGTCACCGGCAGCGGGTAGTCGAAGCGGTGGTACATGTACTGTCCGGCGTCGGTGAGGCGTGACAGCGTGGCCGTTCCGCCCGAGTCGGGGGGAGTGCCCCGCCCCGAGTCCCAGGTGGCCGTGAGCACGGTCTCGGCGTCGGTCGCGCTCGACTTGACCTCGACCGAGAGGAACCGCCGGTCGTCGGTGCTGGTGAACCACTCCGCGCGCAGCGGGGTCAGGGTGTCGTTCTGCTGCGCGGCGGTGACCGCGGCCGACATCGCGGTCCGCCGTTCCGCCTGGTTCGCCGCGAAGGCGGCCTGGCCGGGCACGGCGTCACGGACGTCGAAGCCCTGCCCGCGCAGCTCCCGCGCCTCTTGGGGGCTGAGTACGGCGTGCACCTCGATCCCGTCGTCGACGGCCTTGCGGTACTCCGCGAGGTCGACGCCCAGGGCGTTGAGGCGGTCGACGGCCGCCTGGTCGGGGACGACGACCCGCAGCAGGGCGACCCCGTCCTGCGTGGTGCTCGGCTGCCGGTCGGGGACCACCTCACCGCCGGACAGGGCCGGGGGAGGGGGGCTGGCGAGCACCGGGGTGGCGCCGAGCGCCAGGACGACGGGCAGGACGAACGCGGCCACGACGCGGCCGCTCCCTCTGCCGTTGAGAGAACTTCTCATGCGAGATTCCTCCAGTTGGTGCGCTCGGCCGAGTAGGGGGTGTCACGGAATGAGCACACAATCGGAGGGAAATCTTGATCGATAAGATCATCTTCGTCAAGTCCCCCGGTTTGGGCGGCGTAGGGTTATACGATTCCCATTCGATTGAAGTGAAATTTCACTATGTGTCGTTTGGATTGTGTTATCCGGGACGGTCTGGACGCCTGTGGTCGTGGGCCCCCGAGGTGTGTGCTCGGGGATGTGGCCAGGCCGCCCGGCGTTTTCTCTCGGGGCGTGGCCGGTCTTCGCTGGATTTCCCGGGATATGGGTCTTCGCTTTACGGATGAGCTCATTCGCCGGAGAACGCGTGTTCCGGATGCCCAGAAAGGCCGTGTCGCCTCACGGCTGCCGGGTGTGGAACACCGGGAAAACATGCTCTGTCATTTCCTTTGTCGGAACGTGGGGCCGTTCACCGCGTCCCTCCTGGAGTTCCCCGGGCCGCCGTCGCGACGTGCTCGACTTCCGCGTCCTCGGCGCGGTTCCCCCGCAGGGAGATCGCGATGCCGGGGGAGGCACGCCTGGCGCGGTCGTTGCGTACCACCCACGTGAAGATCCGTTTCCGGATGTCGGGAGGGCCCCGCGTGACGCTTCCCCCACAGGGGATGGTCCCGTCGTTCGTTCCGTGGACGTCGATGACCGAGATGGCACGAGCGGGACCGCGGTCGTCGCCGGTACCGGGGCAGAAGGCCCGGCCACCGGTACGATCGCGGCGATCCGGACGGCCATGCGGCAGGCCGGAAGCCCGGTGAACCCGTCGCCGGTCGACACAGAGTCCGTTCTCCAGGATGTTCAGCGGGGTGGAGGTGAAGGTCCGGTACTCCAGCCGTGGAGTGCGATCGGGCAGGGCGGTGGTTTGCCCGCGGACGGGCCTGGTGACAGTGTTCGTTCCCATGCTTGTCGTGGCGCCGGGGTCGCTTCGGATTCCCGGAGCCGCGAACCCGGCAGGACGGAGGGACGAGGTCGACATGGCGGAGCCGGTTCCCGGGCAGGCGGCGGCCACGCCGGCCGATGTGGCGCGCGCCCGGGCCGAAATCGGGCCGGGCCTTCCGGCTCCGCTGGTGGCCCTGTGGAAGGTGAAGGACGGCCTGGCGACCGATGCCGGTGTGACCGTGTACCCGGCTGGGTGCATCGGTGAACGCAACGCCACCTACGACGTCACGCGGTGCGCACCGGGTTTCGTCCTCATCGGCGACGACAGCGGTGGCCGCGGGTTTCTCCTGCGTGCCGGTGATCCGTGCTCCGCCGTGTTCTCGTCAGACCTGGGCGACCTGGGCCCCGAGGACTTCGAGGTCGAGGCCGTGGACCTCACGTCCTGGATCGAATCGCTCTGCCCTGACCTCTTCCGCTGTGGACCGCCCACGGTTTCCGGTCCGGGAACAACGCCGGACGGTTGACCCGACGGGCTTCTACAGGCCGAGTTTGCGCACCTGGTCCGTCACGGCTGTCAGGAGGGCGGTCAGCGCGGGAGTGGGCGGGGTGTCCCGGGCGACGGCGACCAGGCGGCGTCTGAGGGTGGTTTCTGCGATGTCCCGGATCGCCAGGGCGGGGTCGTCGCCGGGCAGGCTCAGGGTCGGCATGAGGGCGACGGCGGTCGCGGCGCGGACGAGTTCGAGTTGGACGTCGGCGTCGCTGGAGCGGTGCCGGATGTCGGGCTCGTAGCCGCCGAGGGCGCGGCAGGTCCCGACGACCATGGCGTGGTGACCGGTGCCCTCGGCCGAGGCGGCCCAGATGTCGGATCGCAGGTCGGTGAGCGCCACGGGTCTCCCGGGCCGGGCGAGCCGATGCGCGGCCGGTAGCACGATCTTCAGGTGTTCTTCGAGCAGAAGCGTGAAGCGGAGCCCGGCCGGGCGAGGGCGGGGGTGGCTGTCGTACTCGTCGCCGATGACGAGATCGACCGCGCCCAGGCGTAGACCCGGCAGGGACCGTTCGAGCTCCAGTTCGAAGATCTCCACGCGAACCTGCGGGTGGTCCGCCTTCATGCGGGCCACCGCCGGGATGAGGAGGCGGCGGGCCGCCGATTGCAGGCCGCCGGCGCGGACAGTGCCCCGGATGACGCCGCTGAGGGTGGCAAGGTCGGCTTCCGCAGCCTCGGCGGCCGAAAGCAACACCCGCGCGTGCTGAGCGAGCAGGCGTCCGGCGTCGGTGAGCCGCACACCGCGCCCGGCCTTGTCGAGCAGCCGGGCGCCGGTTTCCCTCTCCAGCAGGGCGAGCTGCTGGGAGACCGTGGAGGGGCTGTAGCCAAGGGCCGCGGCGACCGCGGCCAGGGTGCCTCGTTCCTCGAACTCCCGCAGAAAGCGCAGCCGTCGAAGGTCCAGCTCGATCATTCGGAAACCCTAACGGGTCACCTCCGGGAAACATCGCTGGACCCGATGGGTCAGGTGCCCAATCCTTGGGCGCATGGGTGCAGCACTGTGTCTTTTGTCCGCGGCCTGCTTCGGCGCCATGGCGATCTTCGGCAAGCTCGCCTACGACGCCGGTGTCTCCCCCGGGGCGCTGCTGCTGGTGCGCTTCGCCCTGGCCGCCGTCCTGCTCGGGATCGTCCTGCTGGTACGGCCGGGGCTGCGCCGCGCCGCCTCCGGTTCCCCCCGGGGTGAGGCGGCCGGTCGGCCGGCGATGACGCGCGGCAGGGTGACGGCCGTCGCCGTCGGCCTGGGTGCCGTCGGGTACGCCACGCAGGCGAGCCTGTTCTTCTCCGCGCTGCGGCTGATGGACGCGTCCCTGCTGGCTCTGATCCTCTACACCTACCCGGTCATGGTCACCGTGGTGGCGGTGCTGCTCGGCCGTGACCGGCTCACCCCCGCACGCGGAGCGGCGCTGGCGGCCGCCTCGGGCGGAACGCTTCTGGTCCTGCTCGGCGCCGGCGGCGTGAGCTTCCACCCGCTCGGGGCGCTGCTGGCCTTCACCTCCGCGATCACCTACACCGTCTACATCCTCGTCGCCGACACCGTCGTGCACCGACTGGCACCGGTGGCGCTGTCCGCGCTGGTGATGACCGGTGCGGCCGGCACCCTCGGCGCCCGCGCCCTGCTCACCGGCGGCGTCGATCTCCGTTTCGGGGCGCCGGGATGGCTCTGGCTGGCCTGCATCGCCGTGGTCTCCACCGTCGTGGCGATGCTGACCTTCTTCGCCGGGCTCAGGCGCACCGGCCCGTCGACCGCCGCCATCATGTCCACCTTCGAGCCCGTCGTCACCGCCGCGCTGGCCGCTGTCTTCCTCGGCGAGTCCCTGACCCCGGTGCAGCTCGCCGGCGGCGCGCTGGTGTTGTCGTCCGTGGCAGTCCTCCAGCTCCGGCGCGCCGGTGCCCGCACGAACCCCTCGCCCGCGGCGGTCCGGCGGGCAGGACCCGTCCGACGCCCTGGGAGTGCCGGACCGTCTCCTGGTGCCGAGCTACATGCGCGTCCCGTGCGATGCGGGCCCGATCACCCCTGATCACCTCGACGGGCCGGTCGACCGGTTGCCCGCCTGATCCGGTCCGGCGCGACCACACAGCCGTCCGGGCGGTCGTCCGGCCCGCCGGTCACGGCCTTCTGGCCAGCCACACGGTCCTCGTGGTACGGACGGTGAGGTCCGTCCGCCGCAGCACGCACTCCGGGCCGTCGCCGTCGAGGAGAACGTCGAGCGCGGCCAGGTCGTCGGCGTCCAGCAGGTTCTCGACGCCGGAGCGGACGCGCCGCAGGGTCGCCAGGGCGTAGCGGCCCGTCGCGGCGGGCAGCGGCGGCCGCAGGTCGATGGCGAAGTTCCGCTCGGTCTCGACGATGAACCCGGCCTCGGCCAGCGGCGCTCCCCAGTCGGATCCCAGGAGCGGCATGTGCTCGGCGCGCATCTCCGCCAGGCGGGCGTGACAGCGCGCCTCAAGCCCGGGACGGCCGACGCCCTGGTCGTCGGGCAGGAAACGCGGCATCGGCAGGGAGTCCATTTCGAGTACGGCCAGCAGCCCTCCGGGTCTGAGGGCCGCGTGGACGTCGGCCAGGACGCGGCCGGGGTCCGCCATGTGGTGCATGGAGGCCGAGGCCCAGACCAGGTCGACGGCGCCGACGGACGGCCAGGCGGTGTCCAGGTCCGCCTGGACGGTGCGGACCCGCCGGTCGAGGCCGAGGGCGCGGGCCCGGTCCGTGAGGCGGCGCAGCATGTGCTCGTCCTGGTCGAGGGCGATCCCCTCGGCCTCCCCGAACCGCGCGAGCAGCGTCAGGACGCCGGTTCCCGTACCACTGCCCAGGTCGAGGATCGTACGGGGCGGCGAGTCCGCGGCCAGTCCGGCGATCAGGTCCGTCACCTCGGCCAGGTGGGCGTGCAGGACCTCCGCGTCCAGATCGAGCAGCTCGGCCATGCCCGAGCCGTCGTGGTCGGCGGTGGCGTGGTGATGATGGTGGTGGTGAGGGTTTCCCATGAGGGAACCCTACGAGGAGTTTGCGTCGATGACATACCATCTTGCGTATGAAGCAAGACGGTGATCTCGACAGCGTGGTGCGCGGGCGGATCAGAGGGTTGCGCGTGGCCAGGGGCTGGTCGCTTGACGACCTGGCGGGCCGCTGCTACCTGAGCCCCTCGACCCTGAGCCGTATCGAGACCGGCCACCGGCGCATCAGCCTCGACCAGCTCAGCGCGATCGCCCGGGCCCTGGGCACCACCATCGACCAGCTCGTCGAGCCCGTGGGCGACGAGGACGTGGTGATCAGGCCGAGGCACGACGAGGCGCGGGGGCTGACCACCTGGATGCTGGGCGGGCGCGACGGGCCACACGGGGTGACCGTCGCGAAGATGCGCGTCACCAAGCCCGTACGGCGCGGCGTTGACGAGCTGAAGGTCCACCCCGGCAGAGACTGGTTCACCGTCCTGTCCGGAACCCTCACGCTGCTGCTGGGGGAGCGGACCATCAGGGTCGAGGCCGGGCAGGCGGCCGAGTTCTCCACCATGATCCCGCACGCCTTCGGGGCCGAGGACGGCCCGGCGGAGATCCTGTGCGTCCTCGACCACGAGGGGCAGCGCACCCACCTGTGGCAGCTGCCCTGACCGGCCCGGCCGTACCCGTGACATGAGGTCCGGGGTAGGGCCGGGCCGGCCCGCGGCGTCACACCACGGCGGGCCTGAGCGCGTCCGGGGTGTACAGCGCCGCCAGTTCGGCGGCGATCTCGGCCGGTGTGGGCAGCGCCTCGATCTCGGCCCTGACCTCGTGCGCCGTCGCGCGCAGCGCCTCGTCGGTCAGCAGGCGCTCGATCAGCGGCACCTGCAGGTCACCGATCAGTGTGGTGAGCGCGCTGCCCCTGGCGGCCAGCGTCTCGGCGTTGATGTGCCGGTCGGCCCCGTTGGGCAGGATGAGCTGCGGAACGCCCAGCGCGGAGCAGGTCAGCGTGGTGCCCGCGCCGCCGTGGTGGATGGCCGCCGCGCTGCCGCGCAGCAGAGCCCCGAGCGGCACCCAGCCGGTCACCCGGACGTTCGGCGGCAGGGGCGTGGACCACGAGGTCTCGCCGGAGCCCGTGGCGATCACGAACTCCGCGTCCACCGCCTCGGCCGCCTCGATGATCGGGGCGAACTCGCCGAGCCCGTGGGTCTCGGGAACCACCGTGCCCAGGGTGACCGCGACCCGGGGCCGGTCGCCCTCGTCGAGCAGCCACTCGGGCAGCAGCCCGCCGCCGTTGTAGGGCGTGTAACGCATCGACCACCGGGGCCGGGGTCCGATCACCAGGGAGGACGGGACGACGCCGATCGTCTCGACGCCCTTGGGCACCGTGACGCCGTGGCGCAGGAACGCCTCGTTCGCGGGCGCCCGATCGAAGACCTCGGGCTCGAACCCGCCGACCCCGTAGTTGTGCGCGACACACGGCACGCCCAGCTTGGCGGCGGCCACCGGCCCCGCGGTGAAGATCGGGTCGTAGACGATCAGGTCAGGGCGCAGGCGCTCGGCGAGCCTGACGTGCCCGTCCACGTAGCCGTCCCACATCGCGACGACGAGCGGCTTGATCTGCTCCAGCTCCTCGGGACTGATGCCCTCCCGGGGCTGCTGGAGACGCTCGGCCGCGGGGCCCTCCTGGAAGTCGGCGATCATCCGCGCCGTGGTGAGGCCGGGTACGGCGTCCAGTGTGAGGAACCCGGCGTCGCGGACCGCGAGGGCGTCCCCGGCGGCGGCGAAGGTGACCTCGTGGCCGGCGAGGCGGAACGCCCACGCGAGCGGCACCATGGGAAACACATGCCCGATTCCCGGAGCAGGTACGAAAAGCACGTGCATTTCTGACAGGTCCCCTCTGTCGTTTGACACCCTGTTTTCTTGACCTTGCTCTTCCGGGGTCAAGTCAACCGAATCCCACACGTGTTGATCAAGAGCCACCCGGGTGACTTCTCACGGGAGTCAGGGCACCAGGACGATCTTGCCGCGTCCGTGCCCCTCCTCGCTGAGCCGGTGCGCCCCCGCGGCGTCGGCCAGCGGGAGGACGGCGCGGACCGGCAGGGCGAGGGTCCCTGCCGCGTGCAGGGCCAGGGCCCGTGCCACGGCCTGGACACCGTGGCTCTCCCCCTCGCCGCCCCCGGTGAAGCGCGTCCCGGTCTCGACGGCCTCCGGCACGCTCACGATGCCGACGATCCGCTCGGGGCCACCGAGGAGGCCGACCGAACCGGCCAGCGCGCCCCCGGCCGCGTCCAGCACGGCGTCCACCCCCTGGGGCGCCACCTCACGAACCCGGTCGAACACCCCCTCTCCATAGGAGACAGGAACCGCGCCGAGCTCACGCAGGTAATCGTGGTTCGCCGCGCCGGCCGTACCGACGACACGGGCGCCGGACGCTACCGCGAACTGCACCACCAGGCCGCCGACGCCGCCGGCGGCCCCGTGGACCAGCAGGGTCTCCCCCGCATCGACCTTGAGGAGGTCCAGCACCCGGTTGGCCGTCTCCGCCGAGGTGTACAGCCCGGAGGCGGCCTCCCAGGACAGGCCGGCCGGTTTGGCGGAGAGCTGGGCGGCGTCGGCGAGGGCGTACTCGGCGTACCCGCCCGCGACCGGGCCGAGGACCTCGTCCCCGGCCGCCCAGGCGCTCACGCCCTCGCCGACCGCCACCACCTCACCGGCCGCCTCGCCTCCCGGCGTGTACGGCAGGTCGACCGGCAGGAACTCCTTGAGCAGTCCGGCCCGGATCTTCCAGTCGACCGGGTTGACCCCGGCGGCGCGTACCCGCAGCAGCACCTGGCCGGGACCGGGGGAGGGGACGGGCACCTCGGCGAGCCGCAGTTCCTCGGCGCCTCCGTAGGAGGAGACGACGACGGCCCTGCCGACGGTGGGGAAGGACGAAGAGGACATGACACTCCTTGAGCCTTGATCGGGGTGCGCGGGCGGTGCGCCCGCGCACCGGGACACGGCCGAAACGGTCTCATCGCCCGAGACGGACGAGAAGCGGAGTGTTTTCCCTAGGATCGAAAATCCTAGTCTCAGAGTCGGGATTTCCGGAGGGCACCCCACGGGCGGAGACCCGTCCGCGGGGTGCGGCCGTCAGCCGGAAAGGGCCCCGGTCAGGGCAGCGTCCGCAGGTAGGTCGGCGGCTTGCGCACCTGGCTCGCCTGCTCGAACGCGTAGCTGATGGCGATCAGCGTCGGCTCGGAGAAACGGCCGCCGAAGAACGTCACGCCGAGCGGCAGCACGTCCTTGGCGTATCCACCGGGGACCGTGACCGCCGGGTAGCCCGCCATGGCCGAGGGCGAGGAGGTGGCGACGAAGTCGGTGAAGTCGTCACCCTTGGTCAGATTGGTCACCCAGGCCCCGTTGTTGGTCGGGGCGAGCACCGCGTCGAGCCGGTTGGTGGAGATCACGGAGTTGATCGCGTCACGGGAGAGCGAGGTCGCCTTCTCCCTCGCGGCGCGGTACTCGAAGTCGTTCAGGTCGCCGCTGGTCGCCTGCGCCTGCTCGAACAGCTCCTGCCCGAAGTAGCGGAGTTCGGTCGAGGCGTGCTTCTTGTTGAACTCGATCAGCCCGGCCAGGTCCGCCGGGTGCTTCCCGGGGGCCTCGGCCAGATAGGCGTTGACGTCGTGCTTGAACTCGTTCGTCAGAGCCGGGAACTCCTGCTCGGCCGCCTCGTCCGTCCCCGTCAGTTCGAGGTTGTCGACCACGGTCGCGCCGCGTGCCCTGAGCGTGGCGATGGTGGCGTCCAGGGCGGCGACCACCTCCCGCTTGTTCCCCGCGGCCGAACGCCAGACGCCGATGCGCTTACCGGCGAGCGCGTCCGGCCGCAGCGCCTTGAGGTAGTCACGGTTGCCGCCCGGCACGGTGGCCGGATCGCGCGGGTCAACCCCCTGGATGACGGAGAGCACGGCGGCCGCGTCGGTGACGTTCCTGGTGAGCGGGCCCGCGGTGTCCTGGGCCAGGGAGAGCGGCACCACTCCGGCGCGGCTGACCAGGCCGACCGTCGGTTTGACCCCGACGACGCCGTTGATGCCGGCCGGGCAGACGATCGAGCCGTCGGTCTCGGTGCCGATGGTGACCGCGGCCAGGCTCGCGGCGGCGGCGACCCCGGAACCGCTGCTCGACCCGCAGGGGTTGCGGTCCAGGACGTAGGGGTTGTTGGTCTGGCCGCCGACCGCGCTCCACCCGCTTGAGGAGGCGCTGGAACGGAAGTTGGCCCATTCGGACAGGTTGGTCTTGCCGAGGATCACCGCGCCCGCCGCGCGCAGCCGCTGGACCAGGAAGGCGTCACGGGCCGGGCGGGAGCCGAGCAGCGCCAGCGAACCGGCGCTCGCGCGTCCGGTGGCGGCGATGTTGTCCTTGAGCAGGACGGGGATGCCCTCAAGGGGGCCGCGCGCGCCCTGGCGCCGCCGCAGGTCGCTCTGCTTGGCCTCCCGCAGCGCCGCGGGGTTGGTCGAGATGACCGCGTGCAGCAACGGGTCGACCGTACGGATCCGGTCGAGGTAGAAGCGGGTGAGCGCCACCGAGTCGAAGCGCTTCTGGTTCATGGCGCGCTGCATGTCCAGGACGGTCGCGCGGTCCAGGTCCAGGCCGCGCAGGACGGTGCTCGACGGGGGTACGGCCGCCTCGTGGGCGTGTGCCGGTGCGGCCACGGACAGCCCGGCGACGAGTGTCGCCGCCGCCAGCCATCGCGTGGAATGCGTGAAAGTCATGGACGACCAGCGTAGCGATCATGCTTTCTGAGGAAAATGTTTCCGGTTCATACTTTTGCCGGACAGGGGCCGCTGTGATGGGCTGACGGACCGCGGTCCGCGAGAGGAGGATCTCGCGGACCGCGACCTCTCAGAGACGGTGGACGGCTCCCCTGATCGACCCCTCAGCCGGTTCCTCGGCCAGGAGGGGGCTCGGCGAGCCGCCACCGACGAGCACCTCCGCCCAGAACACGAACCCCGCGACCACGTAGTCGGAGTTTCTGTCCGGGTCCAGGAGGAACATCCTCGCCTTTCCCCAGTTCTCTCCGACCCGGCGCTCCTCCGAGCGTGTCACCTCGGGATCGGCGACGGTGAGGCGCAAACCTGAGTGGAGGGCGGGCAGGGAGATCCGTGAGACGTCCTGGAACAGGACGTCGAACACTCTCGGTCTCTCCTCGCCCTCGGGGTCGCCGTCGAAGCCTCGCAGGAGCACCTTGCCGTGCCCCACCTCGATCGCCCAGGGCTTGAACCGCCCCGGCAGGACGAGCGGGAGCCGTCCGTTCTCGATCGACACGTTCATCCCACACCAGCCCAGTCGTTGAGCCTACGGTTCCAGCGGAAGAAGTTGACTTGGTCCATGATGCCCGCAGCGTCCACCTGCAACAGCTCCCACTGGGTGTGCAGCAGGTCACGAGAGTTGGTGTTCTTGGCGATCTCCAGTGCCTTCGCGGGCCCACGGTTGGCGCCGGGGAGACCGTCCAGCATGAACGAGATCTCGCCCTCGCCGCGTCCGGCCCTGGCGATCGCCGACTGGACCTCGTCCCGCCACGTCGCGCTTGGCGCTCCGAGGAGATTGCGCGCGCTGACCTTCTCCGAGAACTCGTTCAGTTTGAAGTCACGTCTTCCGAGCGCCACATGGTCCTTGGGGCCGATGAAGTCGCAGCCGTCGTTGTGGACAAGGAGCGAGGTGCCGCCGGTGACCACGTGGTAGGTGTGGATGTCGGCGATGGTGAAGTTGTGGACGCGTTCGTGGGCGGTCCACTTCTTGAGCGCGGTGACCTGGACGTGGGTGCCCGCGCTGGTGCGCAGCCACATGCCGGGCTGGAGTTCGCCGGCCTTGAGCCACTTGTGTGCGCTCTCGACCCAGAACGGGTGGCCGTCGGTCGCCGCGATCTGGCCGGTGGCCGATCCCCTGTCGCCGTCGGTGTCGACGGTGACGCGGACCAGGTTCTTTTCGCCCTCGCCGACGATCAGTCGTACGACCGGTTTGGCCGTGGTCTGGCCGGTCTCCGGGTCGGTGGCGACGACCTGTTCGCCGAGGTCGACTTTTTCGATGGGTTTGACGGTGCCGTCGGCCATGAGCACCGGCGTGCCGGCGACGAAGCTGTTGCCGGGTTTGCAGTTCGGCCTGTCGAGACGAGGCCTCTCCGACGCGGCCTTGGGTTTCGTCTTGGCCTTGGCCTTGGCGGCGAGGGCTTTGGATCTCTCGGCTGCTTCGGCGGCGACCTTCTTGGCGTAGGCCTCGGCCGCCGCCTTGGCCGCCGCGGCCTTCTCCGCCGCCGCTCTGGCCGCCCTCGCGGCCGCGGCCTTGGCCGCCTCGGCCGCCTTTTCCGCGCCGCGCAGGATGGCCTTGGCCCACTTGAGTTCCTCGAAGAAGGCGAAGACGGCCTTGCCCGCCCGCCAGATCGCCTCGGCGATCTTCTTGGCCTTGAAGATCTTGCCCCAGGGCAGCGCCCCGATCACGGCCATCACACAGGAGCCGATGTCGCCGTTGAGGCAGTTGACGATGTCGTTGATCCCCATGATCTCCATGAGGATCTGGCCGCCCGCCTCCAGGATGACGTCCAGCACGCTCTTGTTCTGCAACTGCTGGGCCTTGGCGACGTCCTCGGGGCTGGGCCCGGACTCGGCCTCCTGGCCGGGGGCGGTACCGCTGCCGCCGCCGTCCGCAGCCGCGTTCACCATGCCGGTGGGGTCGGTGTAGACGAGGGGGTTGTTGGAGGCGTAGGTGTAGGCGGAGGTGGCGCCGGCACCCGTGGGCATGGGATCGACGCTGCTGAACCGGCCCGTGCCGGGGTTGTAGTTGCGGGCGCGCAGGTAGTAGTTGCCGTCGCCGGTCGTGCCGTCCTGGTAGGCGCCGGTGAACCGCAGCGGGTTGTCCGGGCCCGCCGCGACGCTCCGTTCGGGCGCGCCGGCCCCGCTCTGCCCGGCGGCTCCGGCCCCTCCCGGTGGCGGGGTCGCCCGCCCGGTGGCTGCGGCGGTCAGGGTGGTGCCCGTGCGGGGGTTGCCGAACGGGTCGTAGTCGTAGCCCGCCTCGATCTGGCCGGCCGGCGAGACCATGTTGGCGACGCCGCCGAGCCAGTCGTGGGTGTAGGAGTGCGCGCCGCCGGTCAGCAGGGCCAGCGGCTCGTCCTCGGGGCCGTAGGTGAAGCCCTGCCTCTCGACGACGGCGCCGCCCGCGTTGACGGTGGTGTCCAGCGCGATCTGCGGCAGGGTGCCGTTGACGTCCCAGCTCCAGCGCTGGATCGCCGAGACGGTGCCACCGGCTCCAGCGCTGGTCGCCGACAGGCGCAGGCCGGTGGCGTCGTAGGCGAAGGTGGTGGAGTTGCCGTTGACGGTGGCCTTGGCGAGGCTGTTGTCGAGGTTGTACTCGAACCGGTCGGCGCCCGCGCGGATCTGGTTGCCGTTGACGTCGTAGGCGAAGTCGCGGGCGACGCTGGAGCCGGGCCGGGTCACGGTCTCGCGGGTCAGCTGGTCGGCCTCGTCGTAGGCGTAGACGGTGGTGTCGTTGCCCGCCGTACCGGTGCGTTTCTGGCTGAGGCGGTTGCCGACCAGGTCGTAGGTGTAGTCGATCCGCCCGGCCATCTGCGAGCCGGTGGCGCAGCTCGTGGCCGAGTAGCAGGCAGAGGTGACCCGGTCGACCGTGTCGTAGGCGTAGGAAACCGACTCGCCCGCGGTGCCGCGCGTGGTGACGACCTTGGTGGGGTTGCCGACCTGGTCCAGGGTGAGGTCGAAGGCCGAGACCGGATCGGAGTCGCCGTTCGCGGTGGCGATGCGGGTCAACCGTCCGGCGTCGTCGTAGGCCCGCCTCTCGGTCAGGCCCGTGCCGCCGGGCAGGGTGGTGCTGGTGCGCCGCCCTGCCACGTCGTAGCCGAAGCGCCACTCGGCGCCCGCGCCCGCGGTGCCGCCGGTCACCTTCTGCTCGGTCTGCCTGCCGTCACCGTCGTAGGCGAAGGTGACCGCGGTGCCGTCGGGATAGGTACGGGAGGTGATGTTGCCGCGCTCGTCGTAGCCGTAGGAGAAGGTCTCGTCGGCCTGGCCGGCGGTCTTGCGGGTCACCTTGAGGATCTGGTCCTCGTCGTCGTAGCCGACCTCCCGCACCCCGGTGGGGTCACCGTAGGAGGTGGTGCGGTCCTTGGCGTCGTAACCGAAGGTGTAGGCCGGCCCCTGCGAGCCCAGCGCCGTCCTGGTACGGCGGCTCAGGATGTCGTAGGTGTTGACGACGGTCCGCTTGAGGCGCTCCTCGGGGCTGACCCACTCGGGACCGTTGACGGTGATCGCAGTCAGCGGGTTGCTCTCGGCGTCGTAGGTGACCTCGACCCGCCGCGACAGCGGATCGGCCTTGGTGATCAGGCGTCCGGCGTCGTCGTAGGACATCCGGGTGTAGCGGCCCAGCGGGTCGCGCACCGACTCCAGCAGCCCGTCGGTGCTGTAGGTGTAGACGGTGGAGCGGGCCGTCGGGTCGTTCGGGTTGTAGGGCGTCTCCGGGGTGTGGACCGTGGCCGGGAGGTCGTCCTCCCGGTAGGTCCGGTAGGTGGTGCGTCCCTTGGCGTCGGTGACCGAGGTGACCCGGTTGCTCGCGTCGTAGACGGCGGCCGTGGTGTTGCCGAGCGGGTCGACGGACTTGACCTGGTTGCCCGCCTGGTCGTACTCGTAGCGGGTGGTGAAGCGGGCGGGGTCGGCGCCCTCGACGTTGCCCCGCGGTTCGGTGACGCCGGTCAGCAGGCCGTCGTCGTCGTATCTCCAGGTGGTCACGCCGCCCTCGGCGTTGGTCTCCTTGATCCGGTTGCCCGCCGCGTCGTACTCGGTGCGGGTGGTCTTGCCCGCCGGGTCCTTGATCTCGGTCTGCCGGCCGCTGCGGTCGTAACCCATGGTGGTCCTGCGGCCGAGCGCGTCGGTGGTGGAGGTGACCTGGCCGTTGTTGTCGCGTCCGAACGCCGACTGCTTGCCCAGCTCGTCGGTCCTGTTCGTGGTCCGGTCCAGAGCGTCGACCTTGATGTCGCGCTCGGTGAACCCGCCGCCGGGATAGGGGTGCCGTACCCGGATCGGGTTGTCGTCGGCGTCGTAGAAGTAGGTGGTGGTGAAGTCGGCCGGGTTGGCGCCCGGCTCGTTGCCGCGCGGCGAGGTGACGGTCTTGAGCAGGCCCTTGCCGTCGTAGCCGTAGGTGGTCGTGATGGGGGCCCTGGTACGCAGGAGCGCCTGCGTCGAGGCCCGCCGTCCGGCGTCGGTGTAGGTGTAGGTGGTGGTGCGCCGGGAGTCGTCGACCGTCTTGAGCAGGCCGTTGGCGAAGTAGAAGTAGTCGGTTGTGGCCTCGGTCGGGGTCTGCCTGCGCACCAGGCGGCCGGTCTCGTCGAACCCGCTGCGCCAGGCGCCGTTCTTGCCCGGCTCAAGGGTGCTGGTCACCCGGTCCTGGGCGTCGTAGGCGTAACGGGTGGTGTAGGCCGCCCGGTTGCCACCGGGTACGGTACCGCGCGGGTCGACCGTGGCGGTCTGACGCCCGGTGGCGTCGTAGACGATCTCGCCGCGCCGCCCGGCGGGGGAGATCGCCGCCTTGAGCAGTCCGGCGTTCGGGTCGCCCTGCGGCAGGTACTCGTAGTGGCTCACCTTGCCGCGCTGGTCGGTCGTCGAGGTCCGCAACCCGCGGGAGTCGTAGGTGTGCGTGACGGCGTGGCCCTCGGGGTCCTCGCTGCGCACCAGCTCGTTGAACTCGTTGTAGGTGTCCTTCCACACCTGGCCGTTGGCGTCGGTGTGGGTGGTGGGGTTGTTGCGCTCGTCGAACCGGGTCTTCTCGGAGAAGCCGAGCGGCTGGGGCGCCTTGGTCTGCAGGCGGTTGCCGTTGGCGTCGAAGGTCGCCTCGTGCTGGTGCTGCTTGCCGTTGACCACCAGGTCGCGGTTGAGCTCCCGGTCGTAGCGGTGGTTGTCGGAGTCGCCGGTGCCGCGCTGGGAGTACACCAGCGTGTTGCCCCGGTAGCCGTCCCAGAGCACCACCCCGTCGGGGTCGGTGGTGGTGGCCTCCTGTTTGGCGGCGTCCCAGGCGAAGGTGGTCTGCTTGCCCAGGCCGTCGCGCTGCGCGGTCACCCGGCCGTCGGTGCCGTAGTCGTTGGAGATGATCGCCACGTTGTGCGGGTCGACCACCTGCGACAGCAGGGTGGTGGCGTGGTAGCGGTACCTCCAGGTGAACCCGCGGGCGTCGATCACCGAGGTCAGGAATCCGTCGGTGTAGAAGTAGTTCACGTTGCGGCCGTCGGGCAGTTTGATCTCCCGGATCAGGCCGCCCTCGATCCGCACCGAGACCACCCGGCCCGAGGCGTCGGTGATGTTGACCCCGAGCCCCTCGTAGGCCAGCCGTACCCCGACGCCACGCGCGTTGCGGATCGAGACGAGGCGTCCCTGACCGTCGAAGCCGTAGCGCACCTGCCGTGGTGTGGTCAGCTCCCAGCCGTCCGCCGTTCCGCGCAGGGTGGAGCGCACGCCGGGCGGGCGCTTGTAGGCGCCGCCTGCGGCGGGGGTGTAGCGGGCCTGGGCGCCGTCCTCGGCACGTACCACGGCCACGCCGTCCTCGCCCACGCTCACCCGCATGTCGTAGGACCAGGCCCAGCCGGGACCGAGAGGGCTCGCCCCCCGGTTCATCGAGGAGTAGGTGCGCGCCGAGACGAACTGCGGGCCGTAGGAGGCCATCGCCAGGTCGCGCTCGGTCCGCACGAAGGCACCCGTGCCGGTGTTGACGCCCAGCGCCCTGGAGGCCTGGCCCGCGGCGGTCAGCGCCAGCGCGTTGCCGCACCCACAGCCGGAGGCCTGCTCGTTCGGGACCGGCGGCGGGTCCACGGTCTCGCGCGGGACCGAGCGGTCCGACGGGGCGGAGACCACCTCGCGGCCGTCGTCGTAGACCGCGGCGACGGTGACGAAGTACTCCCTGCCGGTCTCCAGCGTCCAGCCGTCGGCGGCGCCGAAGGAACGGCAGAGGTCGCCCGCGCCGCCGCAGTAGGACCGTTGCAGGTCGGGGCGCTGAACCAGAGTGGAGGTCTGCTCGGTCTGCGACTGGGCGTCGTACAACCGCACCCGCGCCGCCGTCCACGAGGGACCGGCCTGGCCGACGTTGAAGTAGGTCACCAGCGAGGTGTCGCCCAGCACGTAACCCGGACGCAGCGACAGATCGGTGAACCCGTCGTCCACGGCCTTTCTCGCGGTTCTTCCGGTGAGGGACGTCCAGCGTTCCCCGCTGACCCTGACCGGCTGGCCCGCGGCCTTCGCACCCAGGGGTACGACCGGAGGCCGTTCACCCGCTTTGAACGCCCTGTCCGGGCGTATCCCCCTGGGCAGGGGGCGTTCGACGGGGCCGGGACCGGGCCTGGCCTGCGGAACCGGTGGCGGCGCGGCAACCGCGGGAGGCACGTCCGGTACCGTGAGAAATGACGCGACGAGCGTCGAGACGACAAGTGGAATCAGAATTCGGGCATGACGAAGTCGACCGATGGCGGGCATTGCCCAAAACCTCCCCCGTGGAGGGACCGGCAGCGGAAGAATCAGCTATCCAGGTACGCCAACGAGGGAATCATTCGGCATTGTGCACTGCAATGGCTTTGTTTCGCCGATGACGTTTTGTTATAGAGCCCGAATTCGCTGCGCCGAGCAGGTCGTTAATTCGGGGAAAACGTGATCAACGGTTCCGGCCTGGTGTGATGCAATTCCGGGGATCTTCCCTAATCAATCGGAAAGATCGGCCGACCTGATCCTTGCTCACGCTCCGCGTATTCCGTGTGACGCGGGAACACGGCGCCTTCCTTGGCTTTCCGCGCCACTGGAACGCACCCCGCGCTCACCCTGTCCACCGCCGGGTACGGCCGTCGCGATCCACTTCCCGGCACCCACGACCGGGTGGGCGCGGGTGCCGGAAGTGCTCTCAGCGGGGGTCGGGGTCCCGTCTGGGGACGGCGGTGACGAGCAGATGGGCGAAGGTGTCGCTGAAGGCGTGCAGCAGGGCGCAGGCGTGGGAGTCCTTCTCCCGGGTGACGGTGAACGCCAGGCTCCACTGTTCGACGACGGCGCGGTGGACGGTCTCCGTCTCGGCGGGGGCGGCCTCCGTGAGGGCCGTCCGCGACAGGTTCAGGCGGCGGCGGACCTCCGCCTCACGGGCGGAGTCCCCCCGGGCGAGCAGCCGTACGGCCCTGGCCCTGGCCATCGGCCACAGCGGGGTGGGCATCGTCGCCACCAGGATCTCCGCGGCCCGCCGTGCCGCGGTCTCCTTGACCGGAGGCAGGCTGTTGTCCTTTTTCTTTCGCACCGTCCTCGGTGCCGGGGCCGCCAGGGCCGACGGGAGCGGCGACGAGGCCGAGGACGGTTCCGCGGGCAGGAAGGTGAGCAGTTCGGCGGTGGGGGTCAGGAGGCGGGGGCGCCTGGCCTGGCGGTTGACGGTGAGGAGCACGGCCGTGGCGATGGCTACGGCGAGCATGAGGGCGAGGAGCTGCCAGTGGGTGCGCAGCAGGCCCAACGTGACGAGAAAGGTGGTCGGTCCACTCGGCGGGTGGGGGGTCCGGGTCAGCAGGTGGGGGGTGACGGTCATGGGCATCCTGACCGAGACCAGCGCGACCGGGGCGGGGAGGGGTGAAGTGGTCATGGGATCAGCGCTTCCCGCCCCGGCCCGCGAGCGTGGCCCGCGACCGATAGACGACATAGGGGCGCACCAGATAACCCAGCGGGACGCCGAAGGCGTGCACCAGCCTGCTGAACGGCCACAGCGCGAACAGGGCCATGCCGAGCAGGGTGTGCACCTGGAAGAGCAGCGGGGCGTTCGCCATGGCGGGCACGTCGGGCTCCAGCTCGAACAGGCTCCTGAACCACACCGAGACCCCGAGCCGGTAGTCGTAGGAGCCCGTCCTCGCGCCGATCAGGGTGGCCGCGACCCCGGCGAGCAGGACGGTGGCCAGCACCGGATAGACCAGGCGGTCACCACGGACGCCGGCCTGCCTGACGGCACTGACCCGCAGCCTTCGCCACATCAGGAGGGCGAGCCCGCAGACGGCGGCGACCCCGGCCAGGCCGCCGACGAACAGCGCGTTCGCGCGGTAGAGGGACTCGGTGATGTGCATGTCCTCGGTCAGCCGTTCGGGGACGAGCAGCCCGACGAGGTGGCCCGCGATGACGAACAGCAGGCCGTAGTGGAAGAGCGGCCCCGCCACGCGCAGCAGGCGGCTCTCGTGCAGCTGGCTTGATCGGGTGGTCATCCCGAAGCGGTCGTAGCGGTAGCGCCAGACGCTGCCCGCGACGAACAGGACGAGGACGAGGTAGGGCAGTACGCCCCACAACGCGATCTGCAGATGTCTCACCGGCGGGCTCCCTGGCTGGAGTGCTGAGTGACCGTTGGATAGGGAGTGAGGTCGAGGCCGACGCTCTCGGAGGGCGGCCCCGCCTGCGTGATCTCGCCCACCGCCCGGCGTTCCCGCGCGCTCGCCTGAGGCAGGGTCGCGCGTACGGCGTCGAGCACGTCGGCGTAGGGACTGCGGTACTTGTGCAGGGCGGCGGACAGCAGGTCGAGCGCCGCCCGGTGCCCGCGCAGCAGTGGCCCGCCCCGTTCGGGGCAGCGGGCCGCGAACTCCAGCATCAGCGGCAGGAAGTCGGGTAGTTCCGCCTCCTCCGGCCGCCAGCCGCTGGCGCGGTAGAGCGCCTTGATCTCGGCGAGGGAGGCGCCCCGCCGTCTGGTGTCGCCGTCGGTGTAGTAGGTCAGGTGCAGGGTACGGCGGCCGCTGCGGTCGAAGGTCGTGACGTACCGGGCGGCGAGGTCGAGGGTGTCCTGTTCCCGCACGTGGTCGCGGAAGCGCAGCAGGAGGCGGGCGGGCGGTGTCGGGACGACGGCCAGGGCCCGCCCTACCAGGTCGAGGTGGCCGGGCCAGTCGGGACCAGGATAGGCGAGCAGCAGGGAGGCGGCCTGGTGGACGACGGCGTGGTTCATCCGGCCTCTCCTCTGCGGGGTGGGAACAGGCCGTCGGGCCGGCCCCTGCCGTCCCAGCCGAACAGGTTGAACCGCCCGCGCCGCTCGTCGCCGCCGTCCGGGATCGGTGACGCGTGGAAGGCGGCGGTGTCCACTCCCGCCCTCATCCCCGCGAACATGTCCTCCGTCATGCCGGGGCCGCCCGGTCCGTCCAGGCTGCACCCCGCCGCCGCGTCGGCCCGCCCCGCGCCCGCGGCGTAGGCGGTGGGGATGACGTACCGCTCGTCGTACTTGGCCAGGGCGAGCAGGCGGTACATCTCCTCGATCTCCCCGGGCCGCATCCCGACGTCCTCCGCGACCGTGGGGTCCGGCTCCTCGCCGAGGTTGAGCGCCCGCATGTGCGAGCGCATCGCCGCGAGCCTGCGCAGCGCCGCCTCGACCGGGGCGGTGTCGCCCGCGGTGAACAGCCCCGCCAGGTACTCCAGCGGGATGCGCAGCGCGTCGATCGCGCCGAAGAGGTTGTCCGCGTCCTCCCCGTCGTTGCCGGTCCCGGCCAGCGCGTCCACCACCGGGGACAGCGGCGGCACGTACCAGACCATCGGCATGGTCCGGTACTCCGGGTGCAGCGGCAGCGCGACCCGGTAACGGGTGATGAGCGCGTTCACCGGGGAGCGCCTGGCGGCCAGGATCCAGTCGTGCGGGATGCCCGCCGCCTCCGCGGCGGCGACCACCTCGGGGTCGTCGGGCGAGAGGAAGCAGTCGAGCTGGGCCGGGTAGAGGTCCTCCTCCCTGGGCGTCGCGGCGGCCTCACCGACCCGGTCGGCGTCGTAGAGCATCACCCCGAGGTAGCGCAGCCTGCCGACGCACGTCTCGGAGCAGACGGTCGGCGCCCCGGCCTCGATCCGCGGGTAGCACAGCGTGCACTTCTCCGCCTTGCCGCTGTCGTGGTTGAAGTACACCTTCTTGTACGGACAGCCGCTGACGCACATCCGCCAGCCCCGGCACCTGTCCTGGTCGACCAGGACGATGCCGTCCTCAAGCCGCTTGTACATCGCGCCGGAGGGGCAGACGGCCACGCAGGACGGGTTGAGGCAGTGCTCGCAGATGCGCGGCAGGTAGAACATGAAGGAGCGCTCGTACTCCAGCCGCACCTCCTGGCTGACCCTGCGCAGCACCGGGTCGCCCGCCAGGTGCTCAGGGCCACCGCCCAGGTCGTCGTCCCAGTTGGGCCCCCAGGTGACGGCCGTCGGGGAGCCGTCGATGAGCGAACGGGGCGCGGCCGTGGGCACGTCGTCGCCCAGCGGGGCGTTGATGAGGTTCTCGTAGTCGTAGGTCCACGGCTGGTAGTAGTCGTCGAGCAGCGGCAGTTCGGGGTTGGCGAACAGCCGGCTCAGGCGCCTGACCCGGCCGCCGGAGCGCGGCACCAGCCTGCCGTTGCGCAGCCGCCAGCCGCCCTTCCACCTGTCCTGGTCCTCGTAGCCCCTGGGGTAACCCTGCCCGGGACGGGTCTCGACGTTGTTGAACCAGACGTACTCGGTGCCCGCCCGGTTGGTCCATGTCTGCTTGCAGGTGACGGAGCAGGTGTGGCAGCCGATGCACTTGTCCAGGTTCATCACCATGGCGATCTGAGCCATCACGCGCATCAGTACTGCACCTCCTGGGAACGGCGGCGGATGACGGTCACCGCGTCACGCTGGTTGCCGGTCGGCCCGTAGTAGTTGGGCGCGAAGGACAGCTGGCCGTACCCGCCGATGAGGTGGGTCGGTTTGATCAGCAGTTTGGTGAGGGCGTTGTGCACGCCGCCCCGGCGCCCCGTGGCCTGCGACTTCGGCACGTTCACCAGGCGTTCCTGCACGTGGTACATGAAGACGGTGCCCTGCGGCATCCGGTGGGAGACCACGGCGCGGGCGACGACGACGCCGTTGGCGTTGACCGCCTCGATCCAGTCGTTGTCCGCGATCCCGGCGGCCCGGGCGTCCTCGACGCTGACCCAGATGACGGGGCCGCCCCTGGCCAGGGTCTGCATCAGCAGGTTCTCCTGGTACTCGGAGTGGATGGACCACTTGGAGTGCGGGGTGACGTAGCGGACGGTCACCGCGAGATCCCCCTCGTGGGTCCCGCCGTACTCGCCGAGGGCCGCCGTGTCCAGCGGCGGCCGGTAGACCGGGAGCTGCTCGCCCAGCTCGGCCATCCAGTCGTGGTCGAGGTAGAAGTGCTGGCGCCCGGTGAGGGTGTGCCACGGTTTGGCGTGCTCGACGTTGACGGTGAACGGCGCGTAGCGGCGGTCGGGGGCCTCCTTGCCCGACCACTCGAAACTCGCCCCGACCTGCACGGGACGGTCCTGGGTGTCGGAGAAGACCACCCTGCGCTCGGCGACGGAGGCGGCCAGTTCGGCCATGCCGGAGCCGGGGCCGCAGCGTTCGCCGAGCCTGGTGAAGCCCTCGGCGGCGACCCGCCCGTTCGTGGTGCCGGACAGGGCCAGGATCGCCTCGCACAGCTTGACGTCGCTGTCCAGCAGCGGCCTGCCCGCCGCCGGGCCGTCCCCGGCCTGCCCGCAGCGCGCGGTCAGCCAGCGCGCCTCGGGCGCGGTGCCGACGGTGACGCCCTTGACCGTCAGGCCCACCTGTTCCGGCAGCGGGCCGAGGGAGGCGAGCTTGGCGGCGACGGCGGTGTAGTCACGTTCGACGAGGGCCAGCGCGGGCAGGTTGTGGCCCGGCCGCGCAGGGACGTCGCCGCCGCGCCAGTCGGGGACGCGGCCGCCGGGCTGGGCCGTCTCACCGGGCGTGTCGTGCTGCAGCGCGGTGGCGACCAGGTCGTGGGCGACGTCCAGCCGCCCCGCGGCCAGCTCGGAGAACCTGCGCGCCAGACCGTGGAAGATCTCGAAGTCGGTGCGGGCCTGCCAGGGCGGGCTGATGGCGGGGGAGAAGGCGTGCACGTACGGGTGCATGTCGGTGCTGGACAGGTCGTGCTTCTCGTACCAGGTCGCGGCGGGCAACACCAGGTCGGAGAACAATGTGGTCGAGGTCATCCGGAAGTCCAGCGAGAGCAGCAGGTCGAGTTTGCCGCGCGGTGCCTCGTCGCGCCACTCCACCTCGCGGGGCCTGTCGCCAGGGGGCGCCTCCTGGGCGGTGGCGTTGTCGGGAGCGCCGAGCAGGTGCCGCAGGAAGTACTCGTTGCCCTTGGCGGAGGAGCCGATGAGGTTGGCCCGCCACACCGTCAGCACCCTTGGCCAGTTCTCCGGCGCGTCCGGGTCCTCGCAGGCGAAGCCGACCCTGCCCGCCGCGATCTCCTCGGCCGCCCACAGCGCCGGGTCCTTCCCACTGGCCCGCGCCCTGGCCCCGAGCTCCAGGGGGTTGGCGGAGAAGGTCGGATACGACGGCATCCAGCCGAGCCTGGCCGACTGCGCGACGAGGTCGGCGGTGTGCCGTCCCGCGAACAGCCGCCGCCCGGTCGCGCTGGACAGCGCGTCGGCGGAGAAACGCTCGTAGCGCCACTGGTCGGTGTGCACGTACCAGTACGGTGTGCCCGCCATCTGCCGTGAGGGACGCACCCAGTCGGCGGCCGTGGACAGCTGCTGCCATCCGGCCAGCGGCCGTACCTTCTCCTGGCCCACGTAGTGCGCCCACCCGCCGCCGTTGACGCCCTGGCAGCCGGTCAGCAGCAGCAGTGAGAGGAACGAGCGGTAGATCGTGTCGGAGTGGAACCAGTGGTTGGTGCCCGCGCCCATCACGATCATCGCCCGGCCCCGGGTCTTCTCCGCGGTCGTGGCGAACTCCCTGGCGATCCGGGTGATCCGTTCGGCGGGGACCGAGGTGATCCGCTCCTGCCAGGCCGGGGTGCAGGGGGAGTCGGCGTCGTCGTAGCCGTCCGGCCACCGTCCGGGAAGGCCGGGGCGGCGCACGCCGTACTGGGCGAGGAGCAGGTCGAAGACGGTGGTCACCAGGCGTCCGCCGATCCGCCGCACCGGCACCCCGCGCCGTACCGCGCCCGTCTCCCCGTCGCCTTCACCGAGGCCGGAGTCGAAGCGGGGCAGCAGGATCTCGGCGGTCTCGCCGCCCTGCGGCGGGTGGAGGCTGAGCAGCGGCTCGACCGCGCCCAGGTCCAGGTTCCACCGGCCTGCGCCCGCCTCGCTCCAGCGTTCGCCGAGGGTGCCGTTGGGCGCGACCGGCTCACCGGTGACCGCGTCGAGGAGCACCGGCCGCCACCGGTCGGCCCCGTTCACCGCGGCCCCGTCCCCTGGGGCGCTGCCCTCTGGGGCGCCGTCCGGTGCCAGGTCGGCGGCGGTGACGAACTTGCCGGGCACGTATCCGCCCGTCTCGTGCTCCTCCAGCGCGACCAGGAACGGCAGGTCGGTGAAGCGTCTGACGTAGTCGGTGAAGTACGGCACGGTGCGCTCGACGAAGAACTCGTTCAGGATCACGTGTCCCATCGCCATGGCGACCGCGCCGTCCGTGCCCGGGTGCGGGTGCAGCCACTCGTCGGCGAACTTCGTCGCGTCCGAGTAGTCGGGCGAGACCACGACGACCTTCTGGCCCCGGTAGCGGGCCTCGGCCATCCAGTGCGCGTCCGGGGTGCGGGTGACCGGAACGTTCGACCCCCACAGCATCAGGTAGGCCGCGTCCCACCAGTCGGCCGACTCGGGCACGTCGGTCTGGTCCCCGAAGACCTGGGGCGAGGCCACCGGCAGGTCGGCGTACCAGTCGTAGAAGGACAGCATGGGGGCGCCGATGAGCGACATGAAACGCGCGCCGATCGCGTGCGAGGCCATCGACATGGCGGGGATGGGGGAGAAGCCCGCGACGCGGTCGGGGCCGTACTTCATGATGGTGTGGACGTGCGCGGCGGCGGCGATCTCCAGCGCCTCCTCCCACCCGATCCGCACCAGCCCGCCCTGGCCGCGCGCCGACTGGTAGCGCCGTCGTCTCTCCGGGTCCGAGGTGATCTCCGCCCAGGCCGCGACGGGGTCGCCGAGCCTGGTTCTGGCCTCCCGGTACATCCGTACCAGGACGCCACGGGCGTGCGGGTGGCGGACCCTGGTCGGAGAGTAGGTGTACCAGGAGAAGGAGGCCCCGCGCGGGCACCCCCTCGGCTCGTACTCCGGCCGGTCGGGACCCACGGAGGGGTAGTCGGTCTGCTGGGTCTCCCAGGTGATCAGCCCGTCCTTCACGTACACCTTCCAGGAGCACGACCCGGTGCAGTTCACCCCGTGGGTCGAGCGCACCACCTTGTCGTGCGCCCATCGCTCCCGGTAGGGGGCGTCGTTGACTGCCTGGTCGCCGCGGAAGACGGCCCGCAGGTCGGGGGTTGTCTCCGAGCGGTGCAGTAACCTGCCCGCCTGGAGGAGCATCTCCGTTGCGGCTGCCGCCGCCCGGTCGGTTCTGTCACGCGCTGTCCGAGGAACCATGGAACCCCCTCGGCGGGCATGCGTCATCACGCCCGCGCCGCTCCTGATGTTCACTGTGTGGAGCTGCCCGCTGTCGGTGGCGGCCTCATTGCCGCATGGAAACAACCGGAGTCAGCAGCCGGGCAACACTTTCGTCAAGGAAAGTGTTTCTATCATGCGATGGTTAACGGGGGAATCCGTCTGCTCGGCATGTCGATTCTTTCGGGCCCGAAACGCGCGAGACGGCCCTCCGGAACGACGGAAAGGGTCGCCAGAAGGGCCGTCTGCGGGGTTTTCTGCACGTCAGGTGGATATGAGGAAGGAAAATGAGCCATTGATGTGGGCCGTCGCGAACGGGCCTTTATGGCTGGATGTGTGGGGTTGTCATGGGGAAAACGGAGCTTCAGGAGAGAAGGTCGGTATCGTCCTCGTCCTGCGCGACCGCGGTGAACTCCTGCAGCCCCCGGGCGAGGGCCTGCCGCGTCCCGGGCGTCAGCCGCTCCAGCGCCGCGCCGATGCGCCTGCGACGGGCCGAGCGCAGCCGCCGCAGCGTCTCCCGGCCCCGCTCGGCGGTCTCGATGCGGATCTCACGGCGACTGTGCGGGGCGGGGAAACGGGTCAGCAGCCCGGCGCCGTCGAGCCGGTCGACCATCCGGCCCGTGGCCGAGATCGACATGCTGAGGTGGGCGGCGAGCGTGCTGAGGTTGAGCGGGCCGTGCCGGTCGACCGCCAGCAGCACCCGAAGCTGGGTGAGCGACAGGTCGCTCATCTCGGCCACCGCGTTGAGCGTCACCTCGACCAGGACCAGGGAGGCCTCCTCGACCACCCAGGCCGAATCGCTCTCCCCGCCGGAGGGAAGCTCGTCGCCGCCGCCGTGGATCGCTTCGGTGGTCATGCGCGCCCTTTCGCTGTACGGTTCGCCGCCCCCGTGGCGACGCCCTCTGTTTAGACCGTACTGAGCCCGGGCCGTCCGCACGACCGTGTACGCGGACCGGCCCCGCCGGGTGAGCGCGTCGCGCCCGCCCGCCGGGGCCGGTCCTGGGTCGGTGAAAGGGGTCGGCGAGGGGTCAGTGCCGCCGGTAGGTGACGGTGAGCGTCGGCTGCCCGACGCCCTCCTCCTTGTTCTCCGAGGCGGCGAACGCACGCCAGTTGTCGGCCTCGGCCTCGTTGGCGCTGCGCAGCTGGACGCCGTGGTTGGGGGCGCCGGCGGCCCAGGCACGGGCGATGGAGGTCACCTCCCAGCGCAGGTAGCCCGCCCCGCGGCGGCAGGGAGCGGTCCAGGTACGGCCGCGACCCTCACGGTTGGTCGTGGCGCCCACCGAGGTCGCCGGGGGCTTGTTCGCCCAGGTCAGGTTGTGCTCGTTCCAGGCGCCGGTGAGGCGCTCCACGGTCAGGCCCGAGCCGACCCGCCTGCCGCAGGCGCTGGTCTCGACGTTCCACAGCCCGAGCCGGGCCGACAGGACCTTCTTCCTGTTCAGCGCGTGGGTGTCGAACCTCAGCAGGGAGCGCATGACGTCGCTTCCGCTCTGGTCCTCCTTCAGCATCGTCCCGGCGATGATCAGGACGTCGCCCGGGTGGGAGTTCCAGGAGGTCGCGACGTCGGTGTCCGCCTCGATGGGCAGGGTGGTCGTTGGGTCGACGGTCACCGGGTAGACGGTCGCGGGGTTGGACAGGAACGCCTGGTCCGGCTTGAGGACCAGGGTCGTCGAGCCGTTCTCCGTCTCGACCCTCGTGTCGATCACCGAGACCGCCTTACCGCGGGGCTTGCCGTGCCCGCGCGAGTCCCACATCAGCGGCTGCGACGCCGAGGCGACGACCTCGCCGTTGTCCGTGCCCTCGGTGTCGGTCAGCAGCAGCCGTCCCGCCGGGGACTCCGACAGCGCGACCCCGGTGGTCTGGACGGGGATGCGCAGTTCGAGCGGGCCAGAGGGCCGCTCCCGCAGCACCACGTCGTGCCGGAAACCGGTGGGCAGCGCGGTCACGACGAGGTCGGCGGCGGGTCCGGCGGCGTCGGTGAACGTCGCGACGTTCCCCTTGACGACGGGCTTGGGCAGCGGCTTGGGCCACTGCAGGGAGAACACGCGTCCCGCGTCGTCCGTCAGCGTCGCCAGCGGCCCGTCGCCGCCGCCGGAGATCCTGACGTCCGCCCGCGCCGCGCGCGGCCTGAGCGCCCCGCCCTCCTCGACCAGGTCGGTGTCGACGGCCACCCACTGGCCGTTCCGCCTGACCTGCGAGGGGCCGGAGGTGATCGTGGAGGTGAAGCTGCCGTCGGGGTTGGCCACGGTGGTGCTGGTCTCGTCGGTCAGACCCGGCACGGGGACGGCCCGCCCCAGCGAGGCGGCCTGCTCCGCGGCGGCCTGCTCGACGGCGTCCCGAGCGTCGTCGTCGGCCACGGTCTGCGGCTGCCCTGCGCCCGGCGCGGCCAGGGCCTGGACGGCCGTCCCGCCGGTGAGAGCGGCCACCGTCGTCACGCCCAGGGCCAGCCGGCCCAGGGAACCCCCAAGAGAAATGCGCATGTGCGTCCTATGTCGTGAGCGAACATTCGACGGGAATGCCTTTTCGCACGGAAAACGCGTTCACACCGACCGTGACGGGTCGCGTGGAGTTCGAGCGTCCGTCATTTCCCCTGGAAACGGCGGGCGGTTACGGATTCCTCCGGCATGGGATTCACCGGCGCCGTTTCTTGCCCCGTGGCGTCGGTGTGAAGAGGGAGGAAGGCGGCCGGTTCGCCGAGCGAACCGGTGTGATCACCCTTGGTGAGGGTGTCCCGTCGTGGGTGCGAGCATGGTTCCCCGTTTCTGCGATGAAGCAAGATCCCCGTTGGCCCAAATAACTATCACGAATAAGTACTGAAAAATAAGGACATTAGTGCAGTGTGGCGCACGTCACACCGGCGTATTCGTTTCCTTCCACGACGCGGAACGCGCGGGGCCGCACCCCCGTTTCCCGGACGTACGGCCCCGCGGACTGTCAGCAGTCGCTCTCGTGGTAGGTGCTGTGACCGCTCCAGACCCCCCAGCTCGCGGTGTAGCCGTAGCAGTCGGTCCACTCGCCGCCGACCGCGGTGGTGAGCGAGTCGTCGGAGTAGTAGGTGGTGCTGCAGCTGCGCCCCATCCCACAGGGCATGGCCTGGGCCGGGGCGGCGGGGAGAAGGGCGAGGAGGGGAGCGGCGAATGCGGTGGCGAGGAGCACGCGGCGCATCGTTGGGGGGTCCTTCCTGTTCGTGGGAGGGCGTGGAACGAAAAGGCCCCGATGGCGGACGGCGGAGGCCTCACGGATCCTTCATGGATCACTGCCAGGGTGTGCGCGGGACGGTGAACCGGCAACCGGAGGTCTCATGGATGAGGCCGTCCCGACAGTCGCGGTGCCGGGACGGCGATGTCCGAAAATCAGTCCGCGACGTAGTCGATCGAGTCGATCCAGTACCCCGACCCCGCCGACAGCCTGCGCGCGTGCATGAACATGGCGCCGCCCTCGTAGGAGTAGGCGCACCGCTGCCCGCCACGCTCGGACTCGCATCCCTGGAAGATGTGGCCGACGCCGCCGTACCTGGTCCTGAACAGGGTCTTCACCGCCCCGGCCGAGGCGACCTCAAGACCGCGGTTCCTGTCTCCGGCCCGCCATGCGCCGAAGAGGCGGGTGGCGGCCCCGCCGGGGGTGGCGACGTGGCGTGAGGTGTAGACCCTGGTCACCCTCGGTCCCGACACGATCATCAGAATTCCGTTGAGCCCGCCGGGGACGCGGACGCTCGTGTGGACGAACCGGCAGGCGTTGCCGGCGCAACCGGCGAAGCGGTCCGGCGCCCGGTACGGGTACCCGAAGACCGCGTTCACCGCGGCGGGCGTCGCCACGGCGGAGGCCGCGCGGCGGTCCCTCCCCAGCCAGGCCCGGAACAATCTGCCCGCCACCTCGGACGGCTTCGCCACGGCGGTGTGCCCCGCCGTCGTCGCGGTCTCCGCCTGGACCTGTGCCGGCGCGCAGAGCGCCAGCGCTCCCGCGGCGGTCAGTACGGCGGTGGCCTTCGACCCACGCATCATGACTCCTCACTCGTGCGGGAGCCCGCTGTGGCCTCCCGCACGATGACGCCGGCGCCCGCCGGCCGGTTCACGAAAAAGCCCTTTGTTTCGGAAACGGTGCCGAGCGCCGCCCGGAGTAAGGTGCCGCAGAGAGGAGTCGTGCGATGGGGAAAAGCGGTAACACGGAGATCTATCGTCAGGCGCGTGACCTGCTGCTGGGATGCGGCGGGGAGCACGCGGAGGCGGTGCGGCGCTTCACCTGGCCCCGGTTCGAGGGCCCCTTCAACTGGGCGGTCGACTGGTTCGACGCGATCGCGCGCGGCAACGGCCGTACGGCGTTGTGGATCGTCGAGGAGGACGGTTCCGAGGCCCGCTACACCTTCGACGAGATGGCCCGGCGTTCCGACCGGGTCGCGGCGTTCCTGGCGGCCCAGGGGGTTCGCCGGGGGGAGCGCGTCATGCTCATGCTCGACAACCAGATCGAGCTGTGGGAGTCGATGCTGGCGGTGATGAAGCTGGGCGCGGTGATCCTGCCCGCGACCACCGCGCTCGGCCCGGGCGACCTGCCCGACCGCATCGGCAGGGGCGGGGCCCGGTACGTGATCGCCAACGCCGCCGACACCGCCAAGTTCGACGGGATCGAGGGGACCTACGTCAGGATCTGCGCCGACGGCGCCCCGGCGGGCTGGGTCGCCTACCGTGACGCCCACACCCTCGACGCGCCCCCGGCGGCGCATCCGGGCACCATGCCGGACGACCCGCTGTTGCTGTACTTCACCTCAGGTACCACGAGCAGGCCGAAGCTGGTCGAGCACACCCAGGTCTCCTATCCGGTCGGCCACCTGACGACGGCCTACTGGATCGGCGTGCGGCCGGGGGACGTGCACCTGAACATCAGCTCCCCCGGGTGGGCCAAGCACGCCTGGAGCTGCTTCTTCGCGCCCTGGATCGCCGAGGCGACGATCTTCGTGCACAACTACGGCAGGTTCGACGCGGGCGCGCTGCTCGCGCAGATCCGCAGGGCGGAGGTGACGACGTTCTGCGCACCGCCGACCGTCTGGCGGATGCTGATAAAAGCTGATTTGTCGGGCGGGCCGGGGCGGCTGCGAGAGGTGGTCTCCGCGGGGGAACCGCTGAACCCCGAGGTGATCGAGCAGGTCCGCGGCCACTGGGGGCTGACGATCCGCGACGGTTTCGGGCAGACCGAGACCACGCTCTCGGTCGGCAACGTGCCCGGCGAACCGGTCAAGCCCGGCTCGATGGGGCTGCCCATGCCCGGGGTCCCGGTGGTTCTGGTCGATCCCGTCACCGGCGAGCGCGCCCAGGAGGGGGAGATCTGCGTCGACCTGGGTGAGCGGCCCGTCTCGCTGATGGCCGGTTACCGGGGCGACGAGACGCGCAACGCCGAGGCCATGGCGGGCGGCTACTACCACACCGGAGACGTCGCCTCCCGCGACGCGGACGGCTACATCTTCTACGTCGGCCGCACCGACGACGTGTTCAAGGCCTCCGACTACAAGATCTCCCCCTTCGAGCTGGAGAGCGTGCTCATCGAGCATCCGGCCGTCGCCGAGGCCGCCGTGGTGCCCGCGCCCGACGAGCTGCGCCTGGCCGTGCCGAAGGCCTACGTCACGCTGGCGGCCGGGTGGGAGCCGGACAGGGAGACCGCGCTGGCCATCCTGCGTCACGCCCGCGAGCGGCTGGCGCCGTACCAGCGGGTACGGCGCCTGGAGTTCTCCGGGCTGCCGAAGACGGTCTCCGGCAAGATCCGCCGTGTGGAGCTGAGGGGACGCGCGGAACGGGACGCGGCCGAGGGCGGCTCCTCCGGCGAGTGGCGCGACGACCAGTTCCCCGAACTGCGTTCCTGAGGCCCGCCGTACCCCGCCCCGGCGACGGTGAGGGTGACCGGGACGGTGACCGGGAGTGGACAAACATGTCACCCGTTCGCGAACAGTGCCTGGTCCGGGGGCGTGGGGCGGACGGGACCGTCCGCCCCACGCCCCGGCTGCCACCCGGCACGGACGGTCGCGCGACCTCTCTGAGGAAGTCGGTGGTTTCTTCGGCGGAGGTGGGAGCGCGCGGTGAACGGACGAACGACGGACGAGCGAACGGCGGGCAACGTGGCGGCGGCGCGGGAGCTGGCCCTGCGGCTGCCGAACTGGACGATCTGGTACGGCCTGCACACCCACAGCTTCTGGGCGATGCCGACGGCGGGACACCTGGCCGCCACACCCCACGTCGAGGCCTCGACCCCGCAGGAGCTGGAGAGCACGGTCAGGCACATGGAGTACCTCGCCGCGCGGGCCGCCTCTCCCGGACCCGAGGCGCCGTACGGCGGGCGCCACGCGGAGCACATCCCTTTCCATGGGGAGCCGAGGGACAGGCCACCGAGTCAGGCACCGGCGCGGGCGGCGCGGTGAGGGCCGAGCGGGCACTGGCCGACCTGCGGCGGGAGCTGCGCGCGGCCGGGGTCGAGACCGAGGAGCACGACGTGTTCGCGACGAGCTCCGGCGATCCGATGCTCAGCCTCGCCCCGGGGCTGATCGTGTGGGCCGGGCCTGAGTGGTTCCGGTGGGTCGGGGAACGCGACCGGTGGAGGTACCACACGACCGGAGACCCGGCGGGAGCCGCCAGGCTGATCCGCCGCTTCCACGACAGGCTGCGGCGCGACCGGCCCGAGGAGGCACACGTACGGCACGAGCATCCCTGACCCGGGGCCCCAGGTGAGGAGTCGGAGACGGCCGTCCGGGGAAGTCTGTCCGGGGGCCGGTCCACACGGCGGCCGGCTGTCCGAGGAACGAGCCTGGAGGCCCTGTGGCATACGACGTGACGGCGGTACGGGCGCACTTCCCCGCGCTGGCGGAGGGGGCGGCGCACTTCGACGGGCCGGGCGGTTCGCAGACCCCCGGTGTGGTCGCCGAGGCGGTGGCCGGGACGCTGCGCTCCGCCGTCGCCAACCGGGGAGTCATGACCGCGGCCGAACGCCGCGCCGACGCGATCGTGACCGGCGCCCGCCGGGCGATGGCCGACCTGCTCGCGGCCACGCCGGAGGGCGTCGTCTTCGGCCGCAGCATGACGCAGCTGACCTATGACATGGCCCGCGCGCTGGCCAAGGAGTGGCGTCCCGGCGACGAGGTCGTGGTCACCACACTCGACCACGACGCCAACATCCGGCCCTGGGAGCAGGCCGCCCTGGCGCGCGGCGTCACGGTTCGCCGCGCCGACTTCGACCCGGACAGCGGGGAACTGCCCGTCGCCGCGGTCGCGGACCTGCTCACCGAGCGCACCAGGCTCGTCGCCGTCACGGCCGCGTCGAACCTGCTGGGCACCCGTCCGGACGTCGCGGCGATCGCCGCGCGGGCGCACGAGGCCGGGGCGCTGGTCTACGTGGACGGGGTGCACCTGACGCCGCACAGTCTGATCGACGTGGGGGCGCTCGGCGCCGACTTCTACGCCTGCTCGCCGTACAAGTTCCTCGGCCCGCACCTGGGCGTGCTCGCCGCGGACCCGGCGCTGCTTGAGACGGTCAACCCCGACAAGCTGCTGCCCGCCAGTGACGCCGTGCCCGAGCGGTTCGAGCTGGGCACACTGCCGTACGAGCTGCTGGCGGGCACGACGGCGGCGGTCGGCTTCCTGGCGGACCTCGTGCCGGGCGAGGGGGACAGGCGCGCGCGGCTCGCCCGCTCGATGGCCGCGCTCGAAGGGCACGAACGGGCCATGCTCGACCGGCTTGAGGCGGGCCTGGCCGAGATCGGCGGGGTGCGGACGTACGGCGCGCCGGGGCGCGAGCGCACCCCGACCACGTTGTTCACCGTCGGCGGGGTCACGCCCGCCGACACCTACCGGCTGCTGGGCGAACGCGGGGTCAACGCGCCCGCCAGCTCCTTCTACGCGCTGGAGTGCTCCCGCAGGCTCGGCCTGGGGGACACGGGCGCGGTGCGCGCCGGGATCGCCCCCTACACCGACGAGCAGGACGTCGACCGGCTGCTGAAGGGCGTGCGCGAACTGGCCGGGTGAGCTCTCAGGCGGCCGTCCCGGCGGGTTGCGCGCGCCGGGCGGTCGTCTCACGTACGGCGACGAACGCCAGCAGGGCGATGCTGCCCAGGTCGAAGACGATGCTCACCGTCGACAGGCCGGGCCGGGCCGCCGGATTGAGGAAGGTGAGCCCGAGGAAGGCGGCCTTGGCGAGGATCGCGGCCAGGCACGCGGCCAGCCGGACGGGCGGGGACAGGACGGCCCACAGCAGGGCGGCGCCCAGCAGGAGCTGGAGCACGCCGCGGTGCTGCAGCAGCGCCAGCACCATGGGATCGGGGTCGGTCACGCCGTAGGTCGACCCCAGCATGGACGGGTTGACCAGGGCGAACACGGGGAGCGTGGTGACCAGGCCCGTCACCGCGAGGGCGGCGCGGGCCGCGATCTCGCCGGGTGGTGTCGAGGACATGTGGCGGGCTCCAATCCATCAGCTTAGTTGATCGTCAGCGTAGCTGACGGATTTCCTCTCTTTCAAGGCCGCCTCCGCGCGGCTCGTGCGCCCGCGTTTCGGCCGTTCAGGCGGGTTCCGGACCCAACAACCAACATTCTAGGTAGATAAAGTGGGTTTTCGGTTTATCATGGGAACATGGGAGCATTGCTCGATCTTGTGCAACTGCGTACTTTTGTTGCCATCGCGGAGTGTGGCGGCTTCGGCCGGGCGGCGTCCGCGCTGCGGACGAGCCAGCCCACGGTGAGCCAGCACGTGCGGTCTCTGGAACGTGTCGTCGGACGTCCGCTGGTCGAACGGGCCGGCAGGCTGACCAGGTTCACCGCGGCCGGCGAGGCGCTGCTGGCCGAGGCGCGGCGACTCCTCGCCGCGCACGACGAGGCGATGTGCAGGCTCGGGGCGGAGCCGGTTCCGACGCTGACCGTCGGGGCCGTCGAGCACGCGGCCTCCCCGGTCCTGCCCGACCTGCTCACCGTCCTGATGTCCGCCCTGCCGGGACGCGACGTGGTGTTCCGGCTGGACCGCAGCACGGTCCTCGCCGAGGCGACGCTGCGCGGGACGGTGGACATGGCGCTGATCCTCGGCGCGGTCGCCAACGTGGGAGGGACGGAGGTCGGCTCCCTGCCGCTGCGTTGGCTGGCCGCGCCGGACTGGGTTCCGCCCGCGCCCGGCGCGCCGCTGCCGCTCGTCGCCTTCCAGGAGCCCTGCGGGCTGCGCCAGCAGGCCGTGGGCGCGCTGGAGAGACTCGGCTGGATCGTGCGGATCACCACCGAGGCGGCCAATCTGGAGGGCGTCCTCACCGCGGTCAGGGCGCGGCTCGGCGTCGCCCTGATGCCGACCGCGTGCGGCGTCCCGCCGGGACTTGAGGAGGTCCGTCAGCTGCCCCCGCAGGGCACACTCGGGCTGCGCCTGCTCAGCAGGCAGGGACTCGACCCGGCGATCGAGGCGTACGCGGGCGACACCCTGCGCGCCTTCTTCGCCGAGGTCCCGCCCTCCCGGCCGTTTCTCACCGGCCTTCCCGGTGGAGATCGGCAGCGTCGCGACCAATACAAGACCAGCCATCCGATAAGCAATTCAAATTGACATCGATTGGCAGGGTGAATTGCTTGGCGAATATTCGTGAAAGGTGGCCTGAAATGCTCGGATGTCATTGACGTAAATCGCCTGACATGGTGTGATCGCTGTGCGGCCCTGACGTTTGCCCGGGGCCGGGGAAAATGATTTCTTTCCACGGAGGGTGCGTTTTCCGGCCATTCGGCTCACCCGCCGATGGCATGTCCGCCCCTTCTCGCGCACGCGTTCCACGCCCCAGAAGAAGGCCACGCCGATGACACCGAGCGATGACCCGGCCACCAGAGCCACCCCGATCCCCGGCCGCAGGCGGGGCGCCCTGCGCTCCCGGCGCCCCGTCGTCCTGATCGCCTGTCTGGCCACGGCCGTCGTCGCAGGCGCCGTCGTCGTCTCCGTGATGACAGGAGGCGCTGACCGGCCGGTGGCGCGGGCCGTCGCGGGCCCCTCGGGCGCGCCCGTCGCGGGCGGCACCCTCACCTACGCGATCGCGGGCACCCAGGTATCGCTGGACCCGGCCGTCGCGGCCACCGCGGTGACCGGTCTCATCGACCGCAACGTCTTCGACTCCCTGGTGGCGCAGACCGGCCCGGACAGCTTCGGTCCCTGGCTGGCCAAGGAGTGGACGGTCTCCAAGGACGGCAAGGTCTACACCTTCACCCTCCGCGAGGGCGTCACCTTCCACGACGGCACCCCGCTCACCGCGGCGGCGGTCAAGGCCTCCCTCGACCACGTGGTCGACCCCGGGACGAAGTCGGCCTACGCGGCCTCGCTGATCGCCCCGTACCGGAGGGCGCGCGTGGTGAGCGACCTGGTCGTCGAGGTGACGCTCTCCCGGCCCTTCACCCCCTTCCTGCAGGCGCTCTCCGTGCCCTACCTGGGCATCCAGAGCCCGGCCGCGCTCGCCGAGCCGGTCTCCGAGTACCGGCCGGTCGGCACCGGCCCCTTCTCCTACGTCTCCTGGGAGAAGGACAGGCGCGTCACCCTCAGGCGCAACCCCGGCTACACCGCGACCCCCGCGGGAGCCTCCCACCAGGGAGCCGCCTACCTCGACGGCCTGGTCTTCGAGTTCGTCTCCGAGGACGCCACGCGGTACGGCGCGCTGACCAGCGGCCAGGCACAGGCCATGGCGGGTGTGCCGCCCGTCAACGCCGACAGGCTGAAGACGCTGCCCGGGTTCACGCTGAACGCCCAGGAGACACCCGGCCTCAACTACAACCTCTACCTCAACCAGACCCGGGGGCCGCTGCGCGACGTGCGGGTCCGCCGCGCCCTGTCCGCCTCGGTCAACGTCGACCAGCTGGTCAGGAGTGTCTACTTCGGTCACTACAGGGCGGCGCGCAACCCGCTCAGCGCGGTGACCGCCGCCTACGACGCGGGCGCCGAGAGCGAACTGGCCTCCTACGACCCCAAGGAGGCGGCCAGGCTCCTGGACGAGGCGGGCTGGAAGGAGACCGACAAGGACGGCTACCGCGTCAAGGACGGCGAACGGCTCACCCTCGTGTGGCCCTTCTGGGCCGAGGGGAACAAGGACCAGCGCGACGTCCTGGCCGAGGGCGTCCAGGCACAGGCCAAACTCGCCGGCATCGAGATCCGGCGGCCCCCCGTCGACACCGGCGCCTACGTGAGCGAGTACCTCATCGGCGGCGGCTACGACCTGATCGACGTCAGCTTCGCCAGGCCGACCCCCGACGTGCTGAGATTCGCCTTCGCCTCGGGCAACACCTACGCCAAGGCGGGCGGCAACGTCGCTCTCGTCGACTCACCCGAGATCGACGAACGGGTCGAGGAGGCGGCCGAGACCTCGGACCCGGAGACGGCCAGGCGCGACTACGCGGCCGTGCAGAAGGAGGTCCTCAGGCAGGCCTACGTGCTGCCCCTCTACACGCCGGTGCAACTCGTCGGCCTGTCGGGGCGGGTGCGCGGCGTCGCCTTCGACGCGCAGACCTACCCCGTCTTCCACGGCGCCTGGCTGGGGGCCTGATCCCCATGCCGCCGCTGGCACGCCGGCTGGCACGCAGGCTCGCGCTGACCCTGTTCGTGCTGTGGGGGACGGCGACACTGGCCTTCATCGGCATGCGGCTCGTGCCCGGAGACCCCGCCCACGTCATCGCGGGCGGGGTCCAGGCGAACGCCACCCCCGAGGTGCTGGAGACGATCCGCGCCCGGTACGGCCTGCACGATCCCCTGCCCGTCCAGTACGCGATCTTCATCGGCAGGCTGGCCCGCGCCGACCTGGGCGAGTCCTACCAGCTCAACCAGCCGGTGAGCGCGGTGATCCTGGAACAGCTCGGCGCGACCGTCGCCCTGGCCACCGGCGCCGCGGTCCTCGGCTTCACCCTGGCGGTGACCCTGGCCCTGTTCACCGCGGGACGCCCCAGAGCCGGGGCCGTCTCCCGCGTCCTGGAGTTCTGCGCCGTCTCGACCCCCAACTTCTGGATCGGCATCCTGCTGCTCGGCGCCTTCTCCTTCACCCTCCACTGGTTCCCCGTACTCGGCGAGGACGGTCCCCGCGCGCTCGTGCTGCCGTGGATCACCCTCGCGCTGCCCATCGCGGGCGTGCTCGCGCAGATCACCAGGGAGGGCGTCGAACGCGCCCTCGGACAGCCCTTCGCCCTGACCGCCAGGTCAAGGGGCGCCACGGAGAACCGCATCCGGCTGCGGCACGCGCTGCGGCACGCCGCACTGCCCGTCCTCACCCTGTCGGGCTGGGCCCTCGGCGAACTCCTCGCCGGAGTCGTGGTCGTCGAGACGGTCTTCGCCCGCCAGGGACTCGGCCAGGCCATCGTCTCGGCGGTCAACGGCAGGGACTTCCCCGTGGTGACCGGCGTCGTCGTGCTCGCGGCCCTCATCTTCTCAGTGATCAACACCGGCCTCGACCTGCTCTACCGGGTGGTCGACCCCCGTGTACGGCAGGCCACCCCGTGACCGCCCCCACGCTCGTGCCGTACCGGGGAACGCGCCCGCGGCCAGGACTGTGGGCGGCCTGCGCGTTCCTCGCCCTCGTCTGCTGCGCCGCGTTGTTCCCCGCGCTGTTCGCCGGGGCACCCGACCAGGTGGACGCGACCGCCGCCCTGCGAGGCCCCGGCGCCGGGCACCCGTTCGGCACCGACCAGCTCGGCCGCGACGTGTTCGCCCGTGTCGTGTACGGCGCCCGCGCCTCGTTGTTCGTCGGTCTGGGCTCCACACTGCTCGCCGGAGCCGCAGGCTCGGCGTGGGGACTGCTGGCCGCGCTCGGCGGACGGGTCGCCGGTGAGATGGCCATGCGCCTGGCCGACATCCTGCTGGCCTTCCCCGGCGTCCTCACGGCACTGCTCGTGGTCGCCGTCCTCGGCCCCGGCACCCGCAACGCCACCCTGGCCATCACCGTCGCCCTGGCCCCCGGCTTCGCCCGCGTCGTCAGGGTCCAGGCCCTCCTCGTGCGGAACTCCGCCTACGTCAGGGCCGCGACCAACCTGGGGCTGCGACCCCGCCGCGTTCTGCGCAGGCACATCGTGCCGAACACGCTGGCGCCGCTGCTGGTCCTGGCGACGCTGAACGTCGGCACCGCCGTCATCGCCGGAGCCTCCCTCAGCTTCCTGGGCCTCGGCCCACGGCCACCGGCCCCCGAATGGGGCTCCATGCTCGCCCAGGCCCGTAACTACCTCGACGTCTCCTGGACCCTCGCCCTCTTCCCCGGCGCCGCCATCACCCTGACCGTCATGTCCGCCACGGCCGTGGGGCGCGCCCTGCAGGCCCGCTACGAGAGGCGGGAGCCGTGACGCGGGAGGAACCGCTGGTCGTCGTGGACGGGCTCTCCGTCGACTTCACCACCCGGCACGGCGTCGTGCGCGCCGTACGGGACGTCGGCCTGACGCTGCGCGCGGGCGAGTGCCTGGCCGTGGTCGGCGAGTCGGGCTCCGGCAAGAGCGTCACCGCCCGCGCGCTGCTCGGCCTGGCCGGGCAGGGCGCCGACGTTCGCGCGCGCACCCTGTCCTTCGCGGGACACGACCTGCTCGGGCTGGGCGGACGGCAGTGGCGGCGGCTGCGCGGACGGCGGATCGGCTACGTCCTGCAGGACGCGCTGACCTCCCTCGACCCGCTGCGCAGGGTCGGCTACGAGGTCGCCGAACCCCTTGAGGTACACGGCCTGGCCACCCGTGACGACCTCGACGACCAGGTCGTCGCGCTGCTGTCCGAGGTGGGCGTCCCCGACCCCGAGGTCCGCCTCCTGCAGTACCCCCACGAACTGTCCGGCGGCCTGCGGCAGCGCGCCCTGATCGCCTCCGCCGTCGCGGCCCGCCCCCGGCTGCTGATCGCCGACGAGCCGACGACCGCCCTCGACGTCACCGTCCAGGCCCAGGTCCTCGACGTGCTGGCCGCCAGGAGGGACGCGGGTACGGCACTGCTGCTGATCAGCCACGACCTGGCGGTCGTCGCCAGGCTCGCCGGCCACGTCGCCGTCCTCTACGCGGGAACGGTCGTCGAACAGGGGCCCGCGGCCGGCCTGCTCACGGCGCCCGCCCACCCCTACACGGCCGACCTGCTCGCCGCGGTGCCCTCCGTCGACGGCCCGGTGCCCGACCTGTCCGGGCTCCGCTCCGCACCCGCCGCCCAGGAGGGCTGCCCCTACGCGCCCCGCTGCCCGCTGGCCGACGACCGCTGCCGTGAACGGCCGCCCGAGGCGCTGCCGTACGGGACGGACCGGGTGGTGCGCTGCTGGTATCCGGGGGCCGTGCCCGCGACCGCGTCCAGGAAGCGCGCCGCGGGCCCCGCCGCGCCGACGCGGGCCGAGACGGTCCTCACCGTCCGGGGGGTCGTCAAACGCTTCCGTTCACCCGGCGGCTCCCACCGCACCGCGGTCGACGACGTGTCGTTCGACCTGGCCGCGGGGGAGGCGCTGGGAATCGTGGGGGAGTCGGGTTCGGGCAAGAGCACGACCGCCAGGATCGTCATGGCCGAGTTCGAACCCGACGCCGGATCGGTGCTGCTGCACGGCCGGCCCTGGAGCGGCCTGAGGGAACGGGACCGCCGCGCCCGGCGCTCCCGCATCCAGCTCGTCGACCAGGACCCGCTGAGCTCCTTCGACCCCCGCCACACCGTTGAGGAGATCGTCGCGGAGGCGCTGCCCCGCGCTCGGAAAGGCGTCGTACGTGAACGCGTCGCCGAGCTGCTCGGGCAGGTCGGGCTCGACCCCGCCGTCCTCCGCAGCCGGCCCGGCCGGTTGTCCGGCGGTCAGCGGCAGCGCGTGGCCATCGCGAGGGCGCTCGCCCCCGCCCCCGACGTGCTCGTCTGCGACGAGCCGGTCTCCGCGCTCGACGTCACCGTACAGGCGCAGATCCTGACGCTGCTCACCCGGCTCAGACACGAGGCCGGGGTCTCACTGCTGTTCATCTCGCACGACCTGGGCGTCATCCGCCAGGTGTGCGACCGGGTGGCGGTCATGAAGGACGGCAAGGTGGTCGAAACCGGACAGGTCGAGGCCGTCTTCCGTGCTCCACAGGCCGCCTACACCCGGGCGTTGCTCGCCGCCGTGCCACGGATCGGCCCCGGCCCCGTACGGCACACCCGCGTTTCCCAGAACCCGGAACCGCGCGACCCGCGGCCGGGAGACCCGTCCCCGTCACGGACCTGAAAGGCCGACATGACCCCAACCACCCCTGAACCACGTCCTGAGGGCCTCTACCCGGGCTGGACCCCGGCGCCGCGATCCGTCGTCGTGACGGGCGCCGCCTCGGGCATCGGCCGGGCGACCGTGGAACTGTTCGCCGAACGGGGAGTCGGCGTCGTCGCCGTCGACCACGACGAGTGGAGCCTCAAGGAGATCGCCCGCCTCGACCGGGTCGTCCCCCTCGTCGGCGACGTGTCCACGGAGGCCGCCAACCGGAAGGCGGTCGCGCTGGCCGTCGAGGAGTTCGGCGGGCTCGACGCCGTCGTGCTCAACGCCGGGATCGGCGGTACCCGTCCCTTCGAGGCGCCCGGCGCGGTAGAGGCCGCCGAACGCATCCTCTCCGTCAACCTGCGCGGCCCCGTCCTGGGCATCCGGGCAGCGGCACCCGTGCTGCGCGAGGGAGGCGGCGGCTCCATCGTGGTGACCGCCTCCGTCGCCGGCCTGCGCGCAGACCCGGGCAACTGGGCCTACAACGCCTCGAAGGGCGCCGTCATCAACCTGGTACGGGCCGCCGCCATCGACTACGCCGTCCAGGGCATCCGGGTCAACGCCCTGGCCCCCGGCCTCACCTGGACCCGGATCAACGAGGGGGTACGGCAGAACCCGGCCTTCGCGGCGGAGATCGAGAGGCGCATCCCGCTGCAGCGCTTCGGAGAACCCCGCGAACAGGCCGAGGTCGTCTGGTTCCTGACCTCCCCGGCCGCCTCCTACGTCACCGGGACGACGCTGGTCGCCGACGGCGGCCTCGACGCGAGCCTGGGAGTCCTCCCGCTGCCCGGCGTCCGGTGACCCCGTTCCCCACACCTCAACGGAAAAGGAGTCAACGATGAGCACCACGGAGACCAACCGCGCGGTGGCGCGACGCTTCTACGAGGAGGTCGTGTCCAAGGGCCGCCTGGAGGTCCTCGACGAGATCGTCGCCGAGGACGGCACCGACGCCGCGGGACCCGCGCTGGGCGGCGGCGGGCGCGCCGGTTTCGTCCAGCACATCACCTGGCTGCGCCAGGCGGTCGAGGGCGTGACGGCCACGGTGACCGACACCGTCGCCGAGAACGACAGGGTCGTCGTCTACTGGACCATCGAAGGGGTGCAGCGCGGCGAGGTGTTCGGCGCCCCGCCGAGCGGACGCCGTTTCGTCGGCCAGAGCATCAGCACCATCAGGTTCCGTGACGGCCAGATCATCGAGTACGAGGTCCTGCCCGACCGTCTCGGCATCGTGCAGCAGCTCGTCTGAGCGCCCGCCCGCCGCCCGCTCCGGGAGTCCGGAGCGGGCGGCGGTGTCATGCGGCCGTCACACCAGCCCGTCGACCCACGACCTGATCGCCTGGGCGGTGGTGTCCGAACGCTCCTCAAGAGTGGTGAAGTGGTCGCCGGGGATGTCGGTCGACTCGTGCGCCACCGGCCAGTACGCCCGCCAGTCCAGCCGGCCCTCGGGATCGACCGTCGTGCCGCGCAACGGCTCTGTCGCCCGCAGCAGCAGGATCGGCGTCTGGACCGGCTTCGGCTGCCAGCCGACGAAGAGCCGGTTGTAGAGACCCATCGTGGTCAGCCTGTCGTCGTGCAACGTCATGTCGAACCGGTCGATCCGGTCGAGCATCCCGCCGATCATGCCGCCCAGCCACCACTCCATGCCCTCCTGGCCCGCCGCGTCGATCGGATAGCTGTCGATCAGCGCGAGCCCGGCGGGCCTCAGCCCCTGGTCCTCAAGCGCGACGGCGACCGCGTGCGCGACACAGCCCCCCATCGAACGGCCGACGATCACGAAGGGCTCGTCCTCGCCGACGCAGGCACGCAGACCCTCCACGTTCATCTGGACCAGTGTCTCCAGCGAGTCGGGCAGCGCCTCGGCCTCCCCGCCGGTGAATCCGGGAGACGGTACGACGTGGACGTTCCGCTCCCCCCTGAAGACCTGGCCGAACCGCGAGTACTCGTGCGGTCCGGAGATCGCGCTGAGCGCGGGGAAACACACCAGGGACACCCGCCCAGGGCCGGTGGCCAACCTGATCGGGGGTCGCGCGTACCGGTCGCGCTCGGCGGCGCCGAACTGGCCGCGCACGTGCGAGACCGCGAGCAGCAACTCGGCCGCCTGCAGGTGTTTGCCCGTCTCGTGCATCCGCCGGTGGATCGCGGCCAGCCCGCCGCCCGCCCCGCTCACCCCGGTACGGCCTGGCCGTACCTCCCGGGCCGTGTCCCCCAGCTCACGGTCGAGCAGGTCGGCGACGGCCTGGGGGGTGGGGTGGTCGAAGGTGAGGGTCGCCGGTAGGCGGAGTCCGGTGGCGGTGCTGAGGCGGTTGCGCAGTTCGACGGAGGTCAGCG